>NZ_JCAUAV010000001.1:0-1504932 GCF_059692115.1 Paenibacillus sp. J31R30
ATATCCGCTGCAAACCTATATTCAGCAGTTGGTTGTTAACATCCCGGTCGGCACAAACCTCACGCCTGAACAATATAAAAAGCTGTCTGAGTTATCCAACAGGACACTCAATGCCGCCAAGGTCTTTATAGCCATGGTGCCGATGCTTATCGTGTATCCATTTTTGCAAAAATATTTCGTATCCGGAATAATGCTGGGAGCTGTGAAGGAATAACAGGAATGAAAATCCCCTCTGGCGTTTATCGAATTAATGAGAGCTTGAATTGATGACAATTCCCTCAATGGATAGATAAACCATTGAACTAACGGATAACGATAGCGTAATGCATACAGAGAAACGGCAACCAGCGTAATGGCTGTCGTTTTACGAGGGCAGGTTAGTTATAATCACTAGAATTTGAGTAGTTCGTAAAAAAGCTATATGAGAGTCTTTACAAGAAGGAGTGATGCTGTATCGAATGGATTCAACTGGAGTTTTTCGCAGGCCATCCCTTCGGATACATGAAATTGCGTTATCAGCCCGACGGTATGATGGAGTACACTTGCGACGGAGAGGACTTGCCGTACGCCCTTCCGAACGGACACCGATGGATGGCCTCCAAGCGAGTCTACCAAAATCTTGCAAAGGTTATTCTTTCCCGCCCGTGGGAGCAGGAAGTTGATACGCGTCTGGAGCAAGGGATGGTGTGCGATGGATGGACGGATACACTTACTTGGTCGATTAAGGGGATAACGGAAAAGCAAACCTTTGTTATCGGCGAGGGGCCTGCCGGTCTGCTCAAAATTAAGGAGCGGATTCAGCGATTTGCGAAGGAGGCGGAGAAGAACTATCCTAACCATCGCCTAAAAGAGTACTAGCTTGTTGAGCTAACGAGGAACTATAGCTTAATTAACAAAAGGGCTGCCGCGTGGCAGCCCTTTGCTCAACTGACGGGCAGGATAACTTAACAAACTAAAGAGATACCCCTCCAATTTCCATAAATGTGAACGAAACATTCTCTAAAACAAAACGTCTATATAACGCATCTAGAAAAAGGGGAATATGGAATGAAAAGTCGAATCATAATAGTTATTTCGGTAGTATTGGTAGCAACTGCAATTGCATTGACTAGCGCACAGCGTACCAATGAGAAAGTTACGAAAGCTGAGAATGATCAAGTAGCTGCTTTTCAAAGAGAAGTACATCCAGTTGTTGAAGGTGTTGTTGAAAGGTATTTTCTTAAAGAAAATCAAAGCAGTGAGAAAATGACAGATGCAGATCGATTGAAATATATGGAACAATTAGATTGGTACTGGGACAATGACAATCTTCAGGTAGTATTTGTGGTACTTAAAGAAGATGCGGAAGAAATGAAAGCTATTCGTAAAGAATTGGAAGAAAAGCTTGGTGCAAAAGTGAAGTTCGTTAAATCTAGAATCTCTCAAACAACTTTAGAAATGAGTGAAATGAGTAACGAAGTATCAAAATTTATCTTCTATACAATTAAGCCAAAAGATATGTTCTACACATCTGGTTACTTTGTTGATAAGCAAAGTATTGAAGTTGAAGGTGCTTTTACTGATGAGCAAGTTCAAGCTATATATGCTAAGTTCGATAAGAAGCTTGTACATGTAACGAAAGTTGCTCCAAGAGGAGATGGCGGACCAACAGCATTTTAACAATGGATTATCCCAAAGAATCATCAGATTTGATCGCTGTGAAAGTAAATCAAGCACGGCTAAGCTAACGGAGAACTATAGTTCAAACATCTTTGAATCGCAGCGATAACGCCAAGTCTAAGAAAGGAAACGGTAATGTATATATGCGTTGTTTGTGGATATGATCAACTTACCAAGCCGCAATTTCTTGAATCAGGTGCTCCCAATTACAATATTTGTTCTTGTTGCGGCTTTCAATCGGGATACGATGATTTACTTCGAAGAAAAACTATAGAAACCTATAGAGATGAATGGATTATTGAGGGAGCAATTTGGTTTATTAAAAAGAAAAGACCAATCGAATGGAATTTAAATGAACAACTAATGAATATAGGTATATGTAGAGTGGATTAAGCTAAAGGAGAACTATAGCTTAATTAACAAAAGGGCTTCCGCGTGGCAGCCCTTTACTCCGCTAACGGGCAGGATAGTTTAATCCGACTCACGAATATGTAACACATTTAAGGTGCTTGCGAAGTTCGAAAAATATCGTTAGCTGAAACTTCTGAAAGTGCAAGATCAAATCCAATATGGGAGTCGAATCAATATGTTTCTTATTTTTTGTTCAGATCCGATGAATAAAAATGCAGTTGACTTTGATTATGAGATGGAATATTCCATTGCTAAATCACTGGGGTTTTCTGTCATGTTGATTTGTCTTGAAGAGTTATTGGAAGGCAATACTGACAAGTCCATAAGTAAGATTAATGCAGTTGAATCTCATGAATCAGCTCTATATAGAGGCTGGATGATGAAGCCTAAGAACTATGAAAACTTATACAACGGATTACAAAAGAAGAATATAATTCTCATCAACAATCCTGATGAATATAAGAATGGTCATTGGTTTCCAAATTCTTATAATAAGATTAAAGACTTTACCCCTTATAGCAATTGGATTCATATTGAAAACCTAAATAATGATTTCGATCAAATCCAAAGTAATCTGTCTGAGTTTGGGAACAAGCCGATTATCATAAAGGACTATGTGAAATCTAGGAAACACGAATGGAACGAATCATTTTTCATACCTGATGCTTCGGATAGAAATCATGCAACCATTGTAATCAAGAACTTCATTGATCGACAAGGTGAACACATTAATGAAGGTATAGTATTTAGAGAGTTTGTGAATCTTGAAAGAATATCTATACATTCCAAGAGTCAGATACCACTCTCAAAGGAATATAGGTTGTTTTATTTCCAAAAACAATTTCTTCTTCAATTAGATTATTGGGAAGATATACATTACGATGATGAGAAACCTGATTTAACGATCTTCAATCGTCTTGCTCAGAATATTGGAAGTAACTTTTTTACGATGGACATCGGAAAGACAGATTCTGGGGACTGGATAATTATTGAAATTGGAGATGGGCAAGTATCTGGCTTACCAATTGATTCAAACATTCTGGGATTTTATATATCCATTAAAGAGCGTACGAGGTGATTCAGGGAGGGCAGAAGCTTCAGCTAACACCATATTCACGCTTTGGGTAAAGTTCCATCTGATAATAAATCGTTTATCTACCTATTAATCTAAATTACTTAGTAGCCAGAAAGGGAAACGCTAGTTCCGTTTCTTTTGGTACCGCCTAGTATAAATCTTAATGGAAGCAGTGGTTGTCACTGCTTCTTTGTTATATGCCCACAAAAATCAATTGCTCATTTCTGAAACAAAAATAAGCACACATTTTAACAGTTAATTCAAATTTCATAGTCCACTTTATATATTACGATCTATTTTCTTTAGTATCCATGTCGTGCGCAAGCTGAGAAAATGGAAGAAAGGTCAGTTTACATACCTCAAGAATAACAAGGAGGAATTTGTATGCCGAGAATAGTTATGTGTTTTCCGGGAGGACGTCACAAAGCGCTTACCATGAGCTACGATGACGGCAAAATTGCCGATAAACGGCTTGTGGATATTTTCAATCGCAATGGGATTAAGGGTACTTTTCATATCAATTCGGGATTGCTTGCTAATCCAGATCGCGTGAAGGAACATGAAATCAAGTCCCTTTACGAAGGGCATGAGGTATCGGTACATACCTTGACCCATCCGACAATGGCGCGATGTCCGAATGAGCTCATCGTCCAAGAAGTGATTGAAGACCGGAAGAATCTGGAACGCATCATGGGTTGTACTGTGCGAGGGATGTCATACCCGAATAATTCATACAACCGCAGAGTACAAGGAATATTGCCCGGGCTTGGCATCGAATATGCTAGAAAGGTCCCAGGCTTCGGACAATTCGGTATGCCGGATGATTGGTTGGAATGGGAGCCAACTTGTCATCATAATCAAGATTTAATGAAGTATGCTGAGAAGTTTGTCAGTTTGAACCACACGCAGTATCTATATCTCATGTATATTTGGGGGCACAGCTATGAGTTCGATCACGATAACAATTGGGATCTGATGGAGTCATTCTGTGCCTATGCAGGGGGAAGAGAGGAAATCTGGTATGCCACAAACTTGGAGATTATTGATTATGTCAAATCGTATGAACAACTAAAATTCTCAGCTTCACTGGAATTCGTCTACAACCCGACAGCACTAAGCATTTGTCTAAGCGTCGACGGACAAATCGTGGAAGTGAAAAGCGGGGAGCAAAGGACGCTGTAAATATAATGAAGGGAGAGACGGATTGCATTCGTTATCTCCTTTTTTCGGTTTCTCCCCCTCAATATTCCAAATATTTCCTTGCTGGCCTTAAAGGTTTTGTGCACAATGTAAATTAGAATGCTTTGCTTCTTATTGAGGAGGAAACACGATTGATGAACCTGCTTCAGCAGTACAGATCCCGCAAGTTTTTTTGGCGGATGGTATGGACGAATATGCTTCTTGTCATTTTGTTCCTCTTGTTTTTTTGTTCGGCTGTGTACGTCTATTCACGTACGACAACCCTGGAGCTGCAGCAGGATGCGAATCGTAAAGTATTGAACCAGGTTGCGTACAATATTGATAGTTTGAACGATATGGCCAAGACGTTAGCAATTTCCTCTTTCAACGACCGAGATCTAACTTCATTAATGAACTCTCAAGAATTTGAAGTTTTCCAATTATACAATAAACTGAACAAGCTAGAGCAAATTGCTTCCTCGAATTTATTTATCAATTCCATTACCGTGTACAATGCTCTCAATAACTGCACGTATTCTTCCTCTGCAACCAACACGGTTCAGTGTGGATTGCAGAATGAAAGCACGCTTAAGAGGTACTTACGCGAGCATCCTGATGTGCCTAAACTTACGTTTATTCCTTTTGTGGATCAGGTAGGGGGATTAGTACGAAACGGATTTGCGTATTTAATGTATGGGTCGATCGGCAGCTATACAGGCAACGAAAGTGTATTAATGATTCAAGTAAAGCCGGAGTGGCTGTTTGATAATATCAAAACGATTAACGAGCTGGCGAATAATTCGCTGGGCACAGTTTTTTTAATGGATGATCAGGGACATGTCATCGAAACGTCGAATCAAATCGTGCCAGGTGAGAACAGTCGTCCTGAACTGATGCGAAAGCTGCTTTCTGCCACAGATTCTTCAGGTTACTTTGTTACCAAAAGTGGTGCGGAGAAACAAATTGTTACCTACATGTCTTCGAAAGCGAATCAGTGGAAAGTTGTCAGTATACAGCCTTACGATCAAGTGTTTAGCAAGATCAATCAAATTGGTAAATTTTCGTTGTTGGCTTTATTGGCTATTATTATTTTGTCTTTGATTATTTCTCCTTTCTTCTTCGTTCAGACCTATAAACCAATGAGCCGATTACTAAATGAATTAAAGCGCTTACCTACTCGTGAGTCAGATTCCCGTAAGCAGGATCACGATGAGCTGAAGTTTTTATCTTCCGTATATGCCAATATGCAGGATAGCATGAGTAGACTAATGGCCAAGAGCTCAGTGAACCAGCAGGTGTTGTATGATTATTTTATTCGGCAGTGGGCGACAGATAGCGCCAATATATCCGAGGAGCAGATCAGCCAGTATACGCAAGGGCAGCTCTGGATTGCAGCGAAGCCGTACCTGTTCGTCATGTTCAAAATAGATGATTACGCATCATTCAATTTTCACCATACGGACGCCGAACGAAAGCTAATTCGATTTGCGATTGCTAATATTTCTAAAGAAATCATTGGGGATCGTTACGTGAATCAAACCGTCGATATGATGCATGATCATCTTCTCCTGTTAATTCAGCTGCCAGACGATTATGAACTTAATCAAAGAGCAGATATGGCTATCATGTTGGATAAAATCAAAGGAATACAACGATTAATTTTCAGTTATTACAAAGTATCATTAACGGCAATTGTAAGTGAACCCCTTACGCATTTTCAGGCTATGACAACACAGTATCAACAAGTACAACGTCATGCCCAGCTGAGGTCCATCTTAGGGAAAATGTCTGTTATTACACCAGAGATGTATGAACAACAGAGAAAAACGCAGATGGATGAGCTTATTCCAATGGAAACGTGCAAAAAATTAGGGGAAAGTATAAAAAGCAATCAGGAAGAGTTCATACAGCAGCATTTGAAGGAGATTTTCGATTCTATTGCGACTTGCCATTGCGAAGATCTGGATACAGCGGTGATGCAGCTGTTCATGTATCTTAAAGAAACCTTGCGAGAGCTGAATTTGGTCAGATCTCAACCTTTAACGATAGATTTTAATATATATTCGCGCCGTATTTGGGAACAGGAAACGTTGGCGGACATGCAGCTTATTATGCTGCACATGCTTCAAGAGTTAATTCAGGAGCGGGAGAGCGGCAAGAAAGAAAAACCGGAATTTCTCATTGGCGCTGTTAAAGAAATGGTTGAGCAAAATTATACGGATCCCAATCTTAGCTTACAGTCCATAGCAGATACCTTTAAAATGTCTTCCGGTTATCTGGGGCGTTATTTCCGCAGTAAAGAAGCGATGTCTGTAGCCGATTATGTAAACCAGGTAAGGTTAAATCATTCGCTGCAGCTCCTTGAACATTCGGAAGATAGTATTGTAGAGATTATTCGCAAGGTTGGATTCAATAACGAGAGTAACTTTTTCAAACTATTTAAAAAGAAAATTGGTGTAACGCCTAACGAATTCCGAATGAGCCGCAGCTTATAAAAGCGTAATGCGTCAAGCCGTTGATTAGCGAATAGCTGATTTAGCGGCTTTTTTGCTAAAAAATCGTGCAGCTGTCGCACTATTTTACAGTAGATTCAAAAATGACAGTCCGGATTATGTAGTCAAACGTACAGTTTCCTCAGTATCTATTCCCTATTTAATGCGAGAAGATAAGAGCAGCAGGGGGCCAGAACTAGAGGAGGTGATGATTGAAATGAATTGGCTTGGTTGGACACGGAAAGAGTGGAAACACATGGTACGCAATCGGGAATTATTTTTTCTTTCCTTTCCAGCTGTACTTTTTAAACTGATATTTAATTACCTCCCGCTGGTAGGGCTCGTGATTGCTTTTAAAAAATACAATTACGCACAAGGCATGTGGGGGAGCGATTGGGTAGGCTTAAAAAATTTTGAATTCTTCTTTACATCAAGTAATGCTTTTCGGATTACTCGCAACACAATTTTGTATAATGGCTCTTTTATTGTCTTAACAACTGTCATTGCGGTGTCCCTTGCTATTCTGATGAATGAGATCAATCGGAAATGGCTGAAAATACATCAAACGATTATGTTTTTACCGTACTTTTTATCGTGGGTTGTCGTCAGCTATATTACGATTGGTTTCTTGGAAAATAAGCATGGATTTCTGAATCAATTGCTTGGCTTCTTCGGAATAAACCCGATTAATTGGTACCAAGATCCCGTTTATTGGCCTGTCATCATTGTACTAGTTTACTTATGGAAATCAGTAGGTTTTTCAGCGCTCATCTATTATGCCGGCATATTGGGTATTGAACCCAGCTACTACGATGCGGCCAAAATAGACGGGGCTACCAAGCTGCAGTTGATCCGTCACATTACGGTTCCGTTATTGACACCGCTTATTATTATCTTATTTATCGTAGCAGTTGGCGGCATCTTCCGTGCAGATTTTGGCTTGTTTTATTTCGTACCCAATGACGTTAGCTTCCTATACCCTGTGACGGATGTTATCGACACCTACGTGTATCGCTCTTTGCGCGTCTTAGGTGACTTGGGGATGTCAACGGCAGTCGGCTTGTACCAATCCATTGTGGGGTTCGTTCTAGTGCTTACTGCAAATTATATTACTGGCAAAATTAATAAGGACCATGCTTTATGGTAAGGAGGTCTACATGAATACGGTAAGCAGACCTATTCGGGGCACACAGGTAGTCATACATACCTTTTTTATTCTGATGTCGATTGCGATTCTAATCCCGCTTCTTCTGGTTATCGCGATATCGTTAACCGATGAGAAGGATTTGCTTGCTTCCGGATATCAACTGATCCCGAAGAACATCGACTTCCTGGCTTATACCATCATTCTGAAGAGTCCAGCTCAGATGCTGCGAGCCTATGGCGTGACAGTAAGCGTTACTGTAATCGGGACCATCGTCGGTCTCTTACTGACGACCATGGCTGCCTTTTCCATCTCCCGCAAGGATTATCGCTATCGACGGGTAACAACGCTGTTTATCTTTTTCACCATGCTGTTTAATGGCGGGCTTGTTCCGTTTTACATCTTGGTCACCCAATATCTACACTTGAACGATACGATTTGGGCGCTTATTATTCCCTATCTAATCAGCCCGTTCTATGTTTTAATCATGAAAGGGTTCCTGGAAAAGATTCCGCACGAAATCTTCGAATCGGCCAAAATCGACGGTTCAAGTGAATGGCGAATTTATTGGACAATTGTTCTTCCGTTATCAAAGCCAGCTTTAGCGACAGTAGGGTTATTTATCTCTTTTGTGTACTGGAACGATTGGTGGCTCAGTCTTTTATTCATTAATGAACCGCATTTAGTTCCCTTGCAGCTGCTGTTGTATCGAATTATGAGCATGATTGATTTTCTTACTAACAATGTGGATCTCGTGAATGTCAGCATTGACATCTCGCAGTTCCCAACCTTATCGGCGCGCATGGCAATGGCTGTACTAGCGGCTGGCCCGATGATGATTGTCTTTCCATTCTTTCAACGTTATTTCATTGCTGGCTTAACGGTTGGCTCTATTAAAAGCTAGTTGAAAAGGCTTACAAATAGAAGGAGGTCCTATATCTATGAAAATGAGAAAACCATTTACCGTTCTAACGGCAACGTTCTGTACACTTACCTTGCTTGTGGCTTGCAGCTCGACAAAAGATGCAGCAGTCAGCCCGAGTGCAGCTACAGCGACAACAGCAGCAACAGCTACGAAAGCACCTGAATTAAAGCCGGTTGAGCTTGTCTGGTATTTGTCCGCATCCACAGTACCTGCTGATCTTAAAACCGTTGAAGAAGCTGCAAACAAAATCATTAAAGAGAAAATTAATGCAACAGTAAAGCTGATGCCGATTGCATCCAGCGACTATACACAAAAGATGAATACGGTTGTTGCCTCCGGTGAAAAAGCAGACATTATGTGGACTTCGAATTGGAACTTCGATTATGTGCAAAATCAATCCAAAGGCGCATTCCTGGCGCTGGATGATCTGCTCAATAAATACGGTCCTGAATTGAAGAAAAGCATGCCGCAGTTTGTATGGGATGCGACGAAAATCGGCGGAAAGATTTACGCGATTCCGAATTATCAAACCGTTACAAATAAAGAAGGCTTCTTTATCCAAAAACGATTTGTCGATCAATATAAGCTTGATTTAACGAAAATCAAAAAAGTGTCCGACATTGAAGCGATGTTTGAACAAGTCAAAGCTGGCGAAAAAGCAGAATTCGTCTATGCGACGGATCGTGGCGGCAGTTTCGGAAATATGCCAAGATCGTTTAATATGGAGCCGATCGTTTCTGGTATGGCTTACATCAATATCAATAACCCGGATAAAGTCGTAAATATTTATGAGACCGCCGAATTCAAACAGTATATGGACATGATGCGTAATTGGTATTTGAAAGGCTATATCAATCAGGATGCCGCAACACTGAAATCCAAAACTGATCTGCAAAAAACCGGCAAATCCGTGTTCGGATTCCACAACGTATTGAAGCCAGGCGGTGAACTTGAGCGGAAAGCACAAAACGGCAACAACGATATCGTCTTCGCTCCGATTACTGATGCCTACGCAGGAACGAACACCATCATCACAACGATGCAAGCGATTAATGCGAAGTCGGCTAACCCAGATCGCGCTATGATGTTGATCAACTTAGTGAATACGGATAAAGCGCTCTATAATCTTCTCGTTTATGGTGTGGAAGGCAAACATTACACGAAAAATGCTGACGGTACTTTAAAATTAATCAAAGATAGCGGCTATGGTTTGGCGGATTGGACGATTGGCAATGTATTCAACGATTATCCAGTTGAAGGTAAAGATCCTAAAATTGCCGAAGAGACGAAGCTGTTAAACGAAACAGCGAAGCCATCTCCGATTATGGGCTTTAAATTCCAAACTGCGCCGGTTGCAGCGGAAATTGCTAACGTCACTTCCCTTGGCGACGAGTATGGCCCTGGATTCAATACAGGTGCAGTAGACATGAAAGATAAATATCCAGAGTTTCTTGAAAAATTGAAGAAAGCGGGAATCGACAAGATCGTTGCTGAGGTTCAAAAACAGCTGGATGAGTGGAAGAAAACGAAATAAGTAATTCCTACTACGTGACAGCATGACGGATTCTGATCTCTAGGAAATTTCCTTTGAGTTATCAGGATCCGTTTGTTGTTGGAAGGGTGGTGGTGAAGGAGAACATAAGGGGTTGGATGAAGTTTAAAGTTCAGCATGGACAAAGATTGTGAATGAGAGGATGTGTCTCAATGAAGAAAAAGGCAAGCTTGAAAATCATACTAATGACAGCATTAGTATCGACATTTCTTCCGCTGAATGCTGCAGAAGCAGCAGGTAGTACGTATTTTGTATCACCGACAGGAAGTGATGCTAACCCGGGAACACTGGCTTCCCCGTTCCAAACGATTCAGAAATGTGCGAATGTAGCAACGGCGGGTGACACGTGTGAGATCCGAGGAGGAACGTACCGAGAGACGGTCACGCCACTCAATTCGGGAACCTCGAGTAATCCGATCGTGTTTCGGAACTATAACGATGAGCGAGCGATTATTAGCGGTACAGAGCTGCTAAGCGGATGGACGTTAGAATCTGGGGCTATGTACTATGCGAGCATGAACTGGGACCTTGCCGATAAGAACCAATTATTTGCCAGTGGCACGATGATGACGGAGGCGAGATGGCCGAATAATGTCGGCACGCTATTTCAGCCGACGCTTGCTGATGCGCAGTCAGGGACAAATCGAACAACCATCGTAAATGCGTCCATACCTGGAGGAGACGGTTTCTGGAACGGCGCGACAATTTGGAGTGCTTCAGGTGCAGCCTGGCAGGCCAAAACGAGTCGAGTCACGAACTATGTGGCTTCATCGAAGCAGCTGACCGTAACGCCATTCAGTACGTACACAAGCGCGAACTATGATATAAAAGCGGGTAACACCTTTTTCATGTCAGGTATTAAAGGCGCGTTGGATACTGGAAAGGAATGGTGGTATGACAGTGTGAATGACCGCATGTATTTTAATGCGCCAGGCAATGTGAATCCATCCACATTAACGGTGGAGGCGAAGAAACGGGAAGTTGCGGTGAATTTATCAAGTCGTTCCTACATCGAATTAGATGGATTTGAAATTTTTGGTGCAACGATTACGACAAATGACACCTCTGAGCATAACTTGCTCAAGGGGATTAAGGGCTCTTATATTTCTCACTCTGATTTATCGGACTGGGACTTGGCCTACACCTATCAAGCGGACTATGGCATCTTAATCAAGGGGACTGATAACGAAATCAGAGACTCCGAGCTTGCCTTTAGTTCTGCAGCTCTTATCAATGTTAGAGGAACGGGCAACCGTGTCATCAATAACTATGTTCATGATGGTAATTATCATGGCAATGGGACAGCTTTTGGACTCATCCAAGCCTCCGGTGAGGGCCATTTGATTAGTCATAATACCGCTCATGATGGCGGTCGGGATATCATAACACTTACCAACATAAGCAAAAGCGTAGTTCAATACAATAATTTGTATAATGGCGGTTGGTTGACAAAGGATTTAGGATTGTTGTACGCGGCAAATACCGACGGTAAGAATACGGTCATCAGCCACAACTGGCTGCATGATAATAAGACGAACGGGGCAAGCGACGGCTTATATTTGGACAATAATGTGAGCAATTTCATCGTTCATCATAACGTCGTATGGAACATTCCAGGCGGTGACGGTTTCCGGATTAATACGCCAAGTAATTATATTTTAATGTATCACAATACGGCGTATAACAACGGCGGGTTACGCAACTGGGGATCAGGCTTCAACTGGGATATGTTCGGCAACCGGTTCTTCAATAATATTTTCACAGATCCTCTACAAGTTCAAGCAAATGCAGTTTCAGGGAATAACATTGTTCCTTCGGTTAACCCGTTATTCGTCAATGCAGCAAGCAACGATTTCAAGCTGCAAAGCAGTTCGCCAGCGATTAATAATGGTGTCGTGCTGCCAGGCATCAATAATGGTTATGTTGGCACGGCTCCTGATTCAGGCGCCTATGAATACGGTGCGGCGGCTTGGACGCCAGGGCATAACTTCAGCAGTCCACCTAACCCAACGATGTATCAAGTCGATACACCTTATATGAATCGGGTCGAAAACGGCACCTTCGAAACAGGCAATTTGAATGGGTGGACGCAGACGGGAACGAGCACCAAGTCGGTCAATCTGGACAATGCTTGGCAGACCGAAAGTAAAAATTCACGCAATCAATACTATGCGGCGAAAATTCAAGGAAATGGCGGCGGCATCGAACAGACGATTACCGGCTTACAGCCGAATTCCAGCTACACCTTTAAAGGATGGGCGAAGCGATCATCAACGAATGAAACTGTGGTATTAGGGGTCAAAAATTTCAACGGCTCCAGCGTTGTAAGTAACGCATTTAGCGGGGGCGCATCGACTTGGCTGCAGAACACACTCGTATTTACAACAGGCGCCAGTCAAACTTCAGCGACTATCTATGTAGAGAAACCAGCAGGTACGGGAACCGTCTATGTTGATGATCTGGGTGTACAATTTGTATCCGTTGGCGTAGCCGATTCACAACCGCCTACGGCACCTACGAATTTGTCTTCTCCGTCAAATAGTCCTACGGATGTCGGATATAGCGTCGATTTAACGTGGACAGCATCAACAGATAATGTTGGCGTCACGGAGTATTTTGTGTACAGGAACGGCACCTTGTATGGCTCTACAACAGGCACATCAATGTTCGTCCATTGGGTCGCTTACAATGCAACGCACAGTTTCTATGTCGTTGCCAAGGATGCGGCTAACAATGTGTCACCGGCAAGCTCGACCATTTATGTGACGGTTGGCGGACCGGTCTCGGATTCCACGCCACCAACAACGCCAACTGCGCTGACTTCTCCGTCGAAGACAGAAACGACAGCGAATCTCACATGGTCGGCTTCAACAGATAATATTGCCGTCACGGGATATGAGATCTTTAAAGACGGTGTCCTTACAGGATCTACGACGGGGGCAACGAGTTATACAGTTACCGGGCTAATACCAGGGACGACATACAGCTTTACAGTTAAGGCTAGAGATAGCGCTGGCAATCGTTCATCAGCGAGTTCCGCCGTAAACGTGACAACGACGACAGATACTACGGCACCTTCAACACCAAGCAGTTTGACTTCCCCTTCGAAGACCGATACAACCGTGAATTTATCGTGGGCCACTTCTACGGATAATATTGGGGTGACTGGCTATGACATTTTCAAAGGTGGTGTCCTAGCAGGTTCGACCACGGGGGCTACCACATATACAGTAACTGGGCTTACCGCATCGACGGCATACAGCTTTACGGTCAAGGCGAAGGATGCGGTAGGAAATTCATCCGCAGCGTCTAGTACGCTGAGCGTCACTACGTATGCAACCCCAGTTGGCATTCCTAGTCCATGGCTAACGCAGGATATCGGCAGCGTAGGCATCGCAGGTAATGCTGCCTACGGCTCAGGTAATTTCGTCTTAGATGGTTCCGGTGCTGACATTGGCGGTACATCTGATGAATTCCGTTTTGTTTATCAAACGTTAAGCGGAAATGGGGAACTCGTGGCGAAGGTCTCAGCTGTCGAGAATACGAACACTAATGCGAAAGCAGGCATTATGATGCGGGAGAGTCTGGCAGCGAACTCGGCACAGGTGACACTCGCATTGAATCCAACGGCAGGAGCCAAGCTGCTTAAGCGCTCTTCCAGCGGCGGTTCTATCTCCGTAACGACGGGGCCTTCCACAGCTGTTGCTCCCTACTGGGTAAAGCTGACTCGCACCGGGCTTACGGTAGCAGGCTTTGTATCTGACGATGGCACCACATGGACGCAAGTAGGCTCTAATCAAACGATGAGCAACTTTAAATCAGATCTTGTCGTTGGTCTTGCAGTTACGAGCAAGGATGACACCCAGTTAAATACATCAACCTTCAGCGATGTGAGCTTATCTGGTGCAGGCGGAGGAGGAAGTGATACGTCAGCGCCGACAGCACCAACAGGGCTAAGTTCACCTTCCAAGACCGACACTACGGTGGATCTGTCCTGGACAGCATCTACGGACAATGTCGGAGTAACCGGTTATGAGATTTACAAAGGCGGCGTACTTGCAGGCACAACAACCGGTGCCACGACGTATACAGTGACAGGATTGACGGCGAGTACGGCATATGCCTTCACGGTGAAAGCGAAAGATGCGGCAGGGAACACATCAACCGCAAGCTCGACGCTAAATGTCACAACGAATGCGCCTTCTGCGGGATTGCCAAGTCCATGGCTCACACAGGATATTGGGAGTGTAGGGTTAACGGGGAGCGGAACACATGCGAGCGGCACATTTACTTTAGATGGTTCCGGCGCGGATATTGGCGGCAATTCGGATGAATTCCGCTTTGTCTACCAGAGCTTCAGTGGCAATGGCGAAATCATCGCGAAAGTGTCATCAGTTGAGAATACCAACGTTAACGCAAAAGCAGGGATAATGGTGCGCGAAAGCCTTGCGGCTAATGCGGCGCAGGTCACATTGGCACTTACGCCGACGGCTGGAGCCAAATTAGTTAAGCGCTCGACAGCAGGCAACTCTGCCTCTACAACGAATGGTCTGTCTACAGCACTTGCACCGTATTGGGTGAAGCTAACTCGGTCAGGCACGACCATTGCCGGCTTCGTATCCAGTGACGGCACGACATGGACACAAGTGGGAACGAATCAAACGTTAAGCTCCTTCCCAACGGATTTTTATGTAGGGCTTGTTGTAACCAGCAAAGATGATACACAACTAAATACCTCGACATTCACCAATGTGTCCGTAACGCCGTAGCTTAACGAAGCCTTGGAATCCTAGAAACAAGGATATCCAGGGCTTCATTATTTATCAGCACGATTTCACAGCTAAGCAACATATGACAGTCGGAATATGACGGTCATTCTGCGAACATGACAGTAGCCCTGGATCGCACAGTTATTAATAATGAAAGAGTGAGCAATGACTACACAAGAAGAGGAGCGCTTAGTCATGAGTACCGAAAAGCTAAGAGAAGAACGCGAGCAAAGAACGAAGTGGTTTTTGCATGATCGATTTGGCATGTTCATCCATTGGGGATTGTATGCGATTCCGGCAAGAGGGGAATGGGTGCAAAGTGTGGAACGAATGGATGCTGAGACGTATCAGACATATTTCGATCAGTTCGATCCTATGAATTACGACCCTAAAGCTTGGGCGAAAGCGGCCAAAGACGCAGGGATGAAATATGCGGTACTTACGGCGAAGCACCATGATGGATTCTGTTTGTTCGATAGTGAACTGACAAGCTTTAAGGCAACGAATACGAAAGCTCGCCGAGATCTCGTTCGGGAGTTTCTGGATGCTTTTCGTGAGGAAGGGTTAGCCGTCGGCTTATATTATTCCTTATTGGACTGGCATCATGAAGATTACCCCGCTTACGGCGATTGGCATCATCCAATGAGAGATAATGAGCTTTTTAAGGACAAAAATCATGATCTTTCTAACTACGTCACGTATATGCATCGGCAAATTCGCGAGTTGCTGACCAATTACGGGAAGCTCGATATCATGTGGTTTGATTTTTCCTATGATAACATGAAGGGCGAAACGTGGAGAGCGACGGAATTGATGCAAATGGTACGGTCGATCCAACCAGATATTATAGTCGATGACCGATTGGAAATTTTACAAGCCCATGGCAGCAGCATTAAAACAGGGGAACTTTCGATCTGCTCTGGGGACTTTTCCTCGCCGGAACAATTTATTCCTCCGGAAGGTATTGTGGATGCGACTGGACGCTCTGTGCCCTGGGAGGCTTGCTTCACTTTGAATAACAATTGGGGCTACCATGCAGGAGATTTGATGTATAAGTCCACGAAGCTTCTAATTCGCAGGCTGGTGGAATGTGTCAGTAAGAACGGCAATATGCTCTTAAATGTTGGGCCAACGGCGAAGGGGGAATTCCCTTTGAAGACGCTACAAGTGTTGAAAGAAATGGGCGAATGGATGCACGCCAACGGCGATAGCATTTATGGTTGTGGTATTGCCGCGTATCCGAAACCAGAATGGGGGCGTTATACGCAGAAGGGGAATAAGCTATACGCACATATTTTGGAGGAAAGCTTAGGTCGTCTTCATCTCAAAGGGATGGCTGGTAAAATCAAACGCGCGCGATTTGTTGCCGATCATTCCGAACTGCGGTTAAGCGTGCCCTGGAATGCGGCGGAATTTCCCGAGGATGTGTTTATCGCCTTCGGAAATCCTGGTCACTATACGTACCCTTTGCCGGATGAGAGAGATACGGTTGTGGAATTGGAGCTATTCGGGGAAAAAGAAGTTGAAGGCTGATACTGTTCAACTAATTCATAAAGCCAAGGAAGGAATTCACCTATGGGCATTGAGCAGCTGGAACAGTTTCAAATCTATTTGCACGATGTGAAGGATCAATTGAAGCAGCATGTGTACCAGCGGTCTATGACCGCTTTTGCGCGTGGGGATGCAGTCAGAGACGCCATTCAGTGTGCTGCTGATTTAGAAGCGCATAATCGGAAAATGAGGGAGTCGTTCTTGTCCGCACTTGGCGGCTTGCCGCCGAATCTCCCACTTCGCACGCAGTTAACTGGGATCGTAGACTGTGCGGGTTATTCCATCGAAAAAATCATTATAGAGCCGCGCCCGAATCATTATGTCACGACGAATTTATATATCCCGAAAGACGCGTCTGCTACTACGCCACGAGGCGCAGTTCTGTTCCTATGCGGACACTCCGAAAAAGGGAAATCGGATGACGAGTATCAGATTGTTTGCCAGACGTTGGTGAAGCGTGGCCTTATTGTGCTGGCTGTTGATCCGATAGGTCAGGGAGAGCGATTTAGTTATTATGAGCCTGAGCTGGGGTACAGTACTGTAAAATGGGGCACTACCGAGCATGATTATGCAGGTGCGCAATGCTGGCCGCTTGGCGACTCCATTGCTCGTTATTTTTTGCATGATATCCGACGTGCGATTGATTATTTAGTTGCCAGGCCTGAAGTTGATGCGAGCCGTATTGGTGTAACGGGTAACTCTGGTGGAGGGCTCCAAACAACGCTAGCCATGCTGTGTGATTCGCGAATTGCCGCTGCCGCACCAGCTACGTTTATTATGAATCGGGCGTCTTACTTGTTCACCGGTCAGGCACAGGATGCTGAACAAATCTGGATGGGCATGTCAGCGCTGGGCTTCGATCATGAAGATTTGCTGCTGGCCATGGCTCCCCGTCCCGTGCTTGTTTTGGCTGTAGAGTATGATTTTTTCCCAATCGAGGGTACACGGCGAACGGTAGAGCGAGCTCAGCGCTTTTGGCGCATGTACGGTGTAGAAGCGGGGCTTCAACTTATCGAGGAAAAGACCGTGCACAGCTATTCGCCTCAGATGGCAGAAGCAGCAGCGGCGTTCTTTGCTCTTCATTTAGGGGGAACCGAGGCGGCTAGTGCTCCGGTAGAAGTACTTCCTTCCCAGCTGCTGCAATGTACGGAACACGCGCAGGTTCGCGGGGAGTTCGTTAATGCGAAGCGGGTGTATGAGGAGAATATTGAGCGACTGCGGTTGTTGGAGGAAGCTCGGCATCAAGTTGGATCAGCGGAGCAGGTTAAGTTGGCTAAACAATGGCTGCACAAGGTCGTATATGCAGATCGGAAGCTTACCGATCTAAATCCGCGCTATCAGCCGTTGGGTCCAATGGAGCGGCAGGGCGAGCTTGTTGTGCAAAGCTGGCTGTGGTGGAGTCAGGAGCACGTGTATAATCACGGCTTGGTGTTTCGTTCGGCGATGCAGGCTGGAGGCGTTGACGATCTCCCCGTAACCTTAGCGATTTGGGAAGGTGGAGCAGCCCAATTACACGATCACTTGGACTGGATTACAGCAACGTGTGCGCTTGGAAGAAGGGTTATGGTGCTTGATGTCACGGGAGCTGGGAAGCTTACGCCGAACCCGATCAATACGAAACCGCTTCATGAGCCATATGGCACCTTGCATAAGTTGACTACAGATTTGTTTTGGTTAAATGATAGCCTGGCGGCCATCAGAATCTTTGATACATTACAAGCGATGAACATGGTAAAGCGCTTGATGAAGGGCAGTCAGCATGCCGTCAAGATGTACACTTACGGGAACTATAGTCTGTATGCGCAGCTTGCGCATTTTCTGTTGGATAACCAGTCGATTCTGCTGGAAGTTGAGAACGGCACGAAGAGTGTGAGTGACTGGGTGCGCTCCCTGTATTACGACACGCATGCGCAAATGGAATTGATTGTGCCTGGGATGTTGAAAGTGATGGACCTGCCTGACCTTCAGCAATGGATGGAGTAGAGGAGGGGTGAACGAAGTGGCCGATATGCAATGGAATGATTGTTATGTCCACATAAATGAATCGCTAGTTGTCATTGGAAATACGCAGATTGAACGCAGATGGTCGATGACCAACGGAAGACCTGTGAGTATATCGATTTTGGATAAAATAAATCAAGAAGAATGGCTTGTGGATAAGCCCAAGAAACCCATGTTTCAGTTCCCTTGGCTGTCGAATTCTGCGATGCCCAGCCGTATTTCCATAAGTTCATTGGTGGCTAACGATGCGGGGATATCCAAGTCGTACTTGCAAACGGACATAGATATGCAATTTGATGCGATTGGAAGCATGATTCGTTTAACCATTAAGATTTACCCTGGGGTTGCTTTTATCCGCCATGACGTGTCTGTGCTTCCCCAACCGATTGCAGCAAGCGTAGAAGGAAAAACGGAAATCTATACTTGGGCAGACGCACCAATAACTGGCGAGATAAATATGGCTGTACCCTCACTTCAACTGGATGATAACAATTCGCATAGTAGTAAGGATGCTTGCGTCGATTATAATGATTACTTAGAACTAAGCGATCTTCACTGCCGCTGGGAAGTCATTCGTTTCTACGACCAGACCGACACCAATAATAATTTAGTGAGCAAAGACTCCGGCTTATTGTATGTGAACGAAAATCGCAGCATGCGAGGGAATGTTCTTTTGCTTAGAAAAATGTTGAGGAAACGCGGCTTGATCGTTATAAAAGAAGGACCGACGCCGCAAGGGGATCTGCAGCAAGCTTGCAGCGATTATCACTTTCGAGGTGTGGGGCTTACTGTCCAAGGCACTGGTTTGGAGCAAGATGACTTCGTTTCTCAGGATACGATGACTTCGTATGGTACGACAGTAGGTGTCTATGATGGCAGCCAGCTCGGCGGGTATCAACTTCTTAATAGCTATCATCGGCAGTTAATGGAATTTAAGCCGGAACGAGACAGTTTCTTTATGAGCAATACCTGGGGAGATCGTTCCAAAGATGGTGCAGTAAGCGAAGCCTTTCTATTAAAAGAGCTTCAAGTGGCATCTCAGCTTGGCCTAACTATCCTGCAAATTGATGACGGCTGGCAAAAGGGGACGACGAGCAATTCCATCCATGCTACCAAAATGGGCGGGGGACGTTGGAGCGATTATTACAGTGGCGCGGGGGACTTTTGGGAGGTACATCCGGAAAGGTTTCCGAGGGGGTTGTCGCCCATTGTTGAACGCGCGGGGCAGCTCGGCATTCGAGTCGGTTTGTGGTACTCACCCGATGCAGCAAGGGATTACGCCAATTGGGAAAAGGATATTCAAACCTTACTGCACCTGCACAGCAAATATCATGTTTGCACCTTTAAGCTAGATGGCATAGAACTACGATCAAAATTAGGATCAACGCGGTTGTTGGCCATCATGCGCCATGTGTTTGAGAAGAGCGATGGTCGTATTGATTTCAATCTGGATACGACCGCACAGAAACGATTGGGTTATTTCGGTCAAACGCAATACGGCAATTTATTTCTTGAAAATCGGTATACGGACTGGACGAACTATTACCCGCACTGGACATTGCGCAATCTCTGGATGCTGACGCCATACTTGCCCGCAGCCAAATTGCAAATGGAATTTCTAAACGTGAATCGCAATGTGGCGCTTTATGATGCGGATCCGCTAGCTCCGTCCCAATGCGGGCAAGTCTATGTATTTGCCGTTGTTGCCTTCACCAATCCGTTAGCTTGGATGGAGCTTTCTAGCTTAGATGCATTGCAAACGGATAGTCTATCTACCGTAATACATGCAGTTAAGCCTCATCATGGCGCGATTCTGGCGGGCCATGTACTTCCCATTGGCGAAGAGCCTTCGGGTACAGGATGGACGGGGCTTCAGAGTATGACGACCAGTTCAAAAGGATATTTATTGATTATTAGAGAGCGGAATGATCAAGCTACCTATTCGATGAACCTTTGGGGGACGCGGCAATCCGAAGAGCAAAGCTACCCGGATTTGCTGCTGAGGGAATTGGTACGCATGGATGAGAAGGATGTTGTACACATAGAGCAAGATCAAAACCTGATTGTATATAAACCAAGTAAGCGAGGCGAGTATACGTTCTCTCGTCCTGTGCCCTTCTCTTTTGCAATCTATCAGTATGAGTTTAAGTAGTGCTTCCATTGGAAGCACTTTTTTCGTTATGGCGAACTGCCTATGTATTATTTTCTTCTATACAAAAGACATTGAACGGAATGCCACGTACTCCACGTCCCAAGTTACTCAGATCAGTATTAATATAAGCCAAATGCAAAAGCCAATTGATCATCACTAGCTGATCAACCGGCTTTTTTGCTTTTATAAATGCGGCTGTCGCACTTATTAACAGTTGATTCAAAAATGACAGTCCGGAATATGTAGCCAAACGTACAGTTTCCTCAGTATCTATCCCCAGCACTTTCTTCTTATCATTTATTTAAGGGAAGTCCCTTTTTTAATAACCTGAAGGAGTGAGGGAAAGTGAGTTTATTTACAAAGGGCTTTAAACTACGCGTTATAAACATAATGGTAGTTGCATTAATGATCTTGCCTTTATCGATTATCTTCCCAGTGGATGCTGTGAAGGCTGCCGGCACAATTTATTATGTCGCCCAAGATATTGGAAGCGATTCCAATAATGGCACATCTCTTAGTTCGCCGTTTAAGACGATCCAACAAGCGGCTACAGTAGTAACGGCTGGCGACACTGTCTTAATTCGGGGCGGCACTTATCGAGAAACGGTCATCCCAGCAAGCTCAGGTACGGCAACACAAGGGATCACCTACCAAAATTTTAACGGAGAGTCTGTAACCATTTCGGGAGGAGATCCGGTATCAGGCTGGACCTTGGACAGCGGCAATGTATATAAAGCTTCTGTTGACATGTCCTTGGGCTCCCAAAATCAAGTGTTCGTAAATAACAATGTCATGTATGAGGCCAGATGGCCCAACAATACGGGAACGATTACAAATTTTACGCGGGCGACGGTAGACAGTGCAAGCAAAAGCGGGACCAACGGGGAAACCACTTCGCTGAAAGCATCCTCCGTGCCTTGGGCGAATGCATCGGATTTAACGGGGGCCTATATTTGGATAGCGCCTGGTTACGAATGGTTCGGATACACGAACCCTATTCAATTGTACAATCCCTCCACGAAAACAATCACGTTTGATTCCATCTATCCTACGAGCGCAAATTATAATGCACAATCCGGGAATAAATATATTATTTTTGGCAGTAAAGCCTTGCTGGACACGGAAAACGAATGGTGGTACGACAGTACGAATAAGATGTTGTATCTCTGGGCTACAGGAGGGGGAAATCCAGGCAATACGGTAGAAGTCAAGACACGTAAAAATGCCATCGATTTGTCAGGTAAATCCTATATTACGATTAGTGGTATTCATGTAAGAGGCGCAACGGTAACAACGAATGACACCAGCACGAATAACCAGCTCAAAAATATGAAGATGGCGTATGTATCGCACAACAGTTTTAATACGACTACAGGCGGTGAACAGGCGAATCTGGGCGTACTGCTCAAGGGCTCGTTTAATGAAATAAACGGAAGCGAAATCTCCTATTCTTCAGGCCCGATCGTCAATATTCAGGGAAGCGATAATCGTTTAATCAACAGCTATGTTCATGACGGCAATTACATGGGCTCTAGTGATGGTCACACCAAAGTAGCAGGAATAAGGGCACTGGTTAGCAATAACACGATAGCCGAATCTGGTCGCGATTTGATCACCTTGGGCTCGGGTATCGAGCAAAGCAATATTCAATTCAATAACATATACGGGGCTGGACGACTTACCAAGGACCTCGGTCTTCTTTATTCTGCAAATACAGACGGTCAAAATACACTGATTCATCATAATGTGTTTCATGATAATTACACGGCAGGTTTAGCGGTAGGCATTTATTTGGATGAGATGACAAGAAATTATATCGTTTCAAACAATATTGTGTACAACGTTCCGGGTTATGCCCTGCAACTCAATCAGCCTTCTCTCTATAATCTGGCCTATAATAATACTACGCACGACAACTCTAATTTGACAAATACGTATAACGCAAGTTATGCCGATGTCAGAGGGACACAAATCCTAAATAATATTCTTACTGATCCTAATAATATGGCTACGAGTACAGTAAGCTTCAATAACCTCATGAGCGGAAGCGCTGGCTTTGTTGATACAGCGAACCAGAATTTCCTGCTAACATCCTCTTCGCCAGCTATCGATGAAGGTGTACAAATTCCTGGCTTTACGGACGGATATGCCGGTAATGCTCCGGATGCCGGAGCGTTTGAGCTTGGAACGACGGCTTTTCAGTATGGGCATAATTTTGCAACACCTCCTGCAATTGTGCCAACACCTGCTTTGGATACAACATTTTTGTATCGCAACCTAATTAAGAATGGCGGCTTTGAAAAAGGGACCTTCGAGTCATGGACTTTGGGTGATGCAAGAACTGCATGGGTTAATAACCAGTCTGCATGGCACTTAACGTCGACGAATACGAGGTCAGGGATATATAGCGCCAGACTCGGCCAAGGCGTAGATTCTATTTCGCAAGTTGTTACCGGTCTTGCACCAAATACAGCCTACAAATTGGCGGCATCGATGAAGGTTAGCAGCGGAGAAACCGGGCAACTTGGGGTCATGGGCTTCGGTGGAACGGATACTTGGGTTTCATCAAGTTCAACTGCTTTTACTGAAAAGGTACTAACTTTTCAGACAGGGCCGACAAGCACATCAGCGACGATTGTGTTAAAAAAGCCAACTGCAGGAACAAGCTACATTTATGTGGATGAAATTGGTCTGCAAAGGGTGAATCCGTCTTTATTAGAGGCTGCTGCTAGTGACACGAGTGTATTAAGCGGTTTGTCTGGGGCAACGGTTAACATGTTTAGCGGGGTAATGGATGCTACCAAAGCATCTGTAACTAATCCTACTATTTCTCAAGCTACCCTGGCGATGATGTATGATGCGTTCATTCAGAAAAAGAATGATCTGCCTAAAGCTGCAGCGGCGCAAACGCTTTACGATGTATCCGTTGAGGGCACTGACGAAAATGAATATCCTGTAGGCGCCAAGGCGGATTTACTGGCAGCTATTCAATCACTTTATGCCGTTTATAATGATATGAATGCAACCCAACAGGACGTAATTAATAAAATAAATGCACTGTCACCTGCAATGGATACATTCAGAAGCAAGCGCATAGCCCCTAAGACACTACAAGCTGATGTCGCTGCGATACCGAAAGCAAATATGGCCCAGATGTTGAACAGTATGCAAGTTGGACCGCCAGTGCTCCAAAATATTGGTGGCTTCACAGTTTTTAATAATAGTACTACCACATTCTATTCGGGTGTTTCACCGCTGAACAAGAATGATCTGCTTCAATTCGATTTGAAAAACAATTTTACAGCGTCGGATTATAGCGGGATTATCCTTCGTTCACAAACAGGCATAGCTACCCCATGGTCTGGCGATACGGCCTATCTCATTATTTTTAAGAGAGATACTTGGGAGGTTCAAAAATATGTAGCTGGCACTCAGATCTTTCTCAATTCGTACGCAAATAAAATGGTTACACAAGGTGTACCCCACGCTATCACTGTAGGAGCTGTGGATACCCAAAACGGCGTTCGTTTGATTGGCTTTGACGGAACCGCTAATGTATTTGACTTTATCGATCGTGATAATCCGATTCTGAACGCTGGGAAATTCGGGGTACTATCTAGAGTTGCAGCCGGCCTTCATTTAGCTCCTATCGACCAAATCGCTCCAGTTACCACAGACAATGCGCCAACGCGCTTGATGAACCATGATGTCACGGTTACACTGACGGCAACTGACAGCGATTCGGGCGTGATGAACACGTACTACACGGTGGACGGCAGTGCTGAGCACAAAGGCAACAGCATTGTATTTTCAACGGACGGCAACCATACACTTTCCTATTATAGCGTGGATAAAGCAGGGAACGTAGAATCTCCGCATCATGTGACAGTAGAAATAAACAAGTCGTATGTTTATCCGGATGCCGTAATGCCTAGCATCGATATACAGCCGGTAGGAACTACTGTGATGCGAGGTGCGGGCAGCCCAGTTTTGACTGTATCGGCCAGTGTAGATGACGGTGGAGCACTGAGTTACCAGTGGTACAGCAATACGACGAGCAGCAATAGCGGTGGAACGACAGTCACCGACGCAACGGGCCTAACGTATACTGCACCTACGTCAACGGCTGGAACGACGTATTACTATGTCTTAGTAACGAATACAAACAATAGTGTAACAGGCAGTAAAACAACAATAGCCAAGAGCAACGCCGTGGCGATCACGGTAAATGCGCCAACGAATGCCGTGGTACCGAGCATCCGTTCACAATCGACGGGAGCGACGGTGCCCCAAGGTGGCAGCAACCCGATCTTAACCGTGGCAGCTAGTGTGAGTGACAACGGAACGCTGAGCTACCAGTGGTACAGGAATACGACGAACAGTACAATTGGCGGGACTGCGATAGGCAGCGTGACAAGCGCAACGTATGCTGCACCTACATCAACAGTTGGCACGACGTACTACTATGTCGTGGTAACGAACACGAACAACAGTGCAACTGGTAGCAAGATAGCCTCGACAACAAGTAACGCTTTGGCGGTTACCGTGACGCAGAACCCTGGAGGAAATCCAGTCCCGATCCTATCAAACTTGACGCCTATCGCCGACTCATTTGTATATGACGGGCAACCTACTTGGAACTATGGCGCATATAATACGCTACTAAATAAATGCTGTGGGGCCACCTTTGTAAGGCATGCCTTTATGAAGTTCGATTTGAGTTTAATTCCGCAAAACAACAAAGTCACAAGTGCTGTATTAAAATTATATCAGACCGGCGCTTCAACCGGCGGCATAGCAGGGGTTTCTCCCGTAACCGATGATACGTGGAACGAGGGGACGGGAAACGGAACCGCTGCAAGCGGTATTACATGGAGCAACAAGCCAAATATCGGATCGTTAATCACATCACAACCTACGCTCGGAGCCTCAGGATGGCTTTCATTGGACGTAACGAATTTCGTGTCCGGCGAGTATGCCGGGGATAAGACTGTAAGTTTAGCTGTCTACGATCCCAATAATAAGAACGTTACCGTAAATTTTTTCAGTAAGGAGAATAGTACAAATAAACCATTCCTTGAAGTGACCTATCAAGTGGATCAGGTTCCACCTGTAACGACAGTTTCCTTAGCTGCACCTGATGGTCAAAATGGGTGGTATACGCAACCAGTGACGCTGACTTTTGCGGCAAACGATAATTCGACAAGTGTTTCAAATACGGTATATAGTACGAACGGCGGGACCACATGGCAGTCTGTTTATGGGCCGATTACTTTTAACCAAAACGCGATGTATACGATTCATTATCGTTCAACGGACAAGGTCGGGAATGTGGAAGATACAAAAACCATCAGTTTTAATCTGGATGCGACGGCACCAATCACAACGGCAACGGTCACACCTTCTCAACCGGATGGACAGAATAGCTTGTATAGGCATCCTGTTACAGTAAGCCTAAGCGTATACGATGATTTATCTGGTACTGCTAAGACAGAGATCAGTTTAAATGGCGGGACCATTTGGCAGGCTTATACCGTGCCGATAACGTTCAATGAAGACTGGAATTATACTCTAAGCTACCGTTCAACAGATCATGCTGGAACTATGGAAGATGCAAAAACGATCAATATTAACCTGCAGATGAATGCGGCAGTGCCAAGCATCAGCACGCAGTCGACAAATCAAACCGTCAACGTGGGAGTCAGCTTAAGCTTGGCCATTGGGGCTACTGTGAGTGACGGCGGTACGCTGAGCTACCAGTGGTACAGCAATACTTCGAACAACAATACTGGCGGGACACCGATCGGCGGTGCAAACAGCGCATCGTATTCTGCACCAACGTCAACGGTTGGTACGACGTACTACTATGTCGTGGTGACAAACACCAATGACAGTGCAACAGCCAACAAAACTGCAACAGTAACAAGTAACGCGATAGCAGTTACGGTAAATACGCTGACCAATGCAGTAGCACCGCATATAGATACACAACCGGTGGGAGCGACTGTGAGTCAAGGCGCCAGCAGCCCGAACTTAAGCGTAGCAGCTAGTGTCAGTGACAGCGGAATGCTCAGCTACCAGTGGTATAGCCATACAACGAACAGCAACAGCGGCGGAACACCAATCAACGGTGCAAACAGCTCATCTTATGCTGCGCCTACGGCTACGGTTGGTAAGAGCTACTATTATGTCTTAGTGACGAACACAAACATTAATGTAACAGGCGATCAAACAACTGCTGTAACAAGCGATGTAGTGGTGGTGGCGGTAACGGAGTCGCACAGTACTGGCGGAAACCAAAATTCAACACAAGATACAACACAAAAACCAACATCGACTCCAGCAACTATTACGCCGGCCCCGGGTAAACCGATTGTCGATATCAATAATACTCAAGCAGTTGCGGTGATTAAGGATTCGATCGTTGAGAAAATGAAAGTAACATCTTTGACGGCTCCGGTTACATTCACGGATATTGCGAATCATTGGGCTTCTGAGAGCGTTAAAGTATTTACTAAGATTGGTTTTATAAATGGTTATCATGATGGTTCGTTTAGACCAGATACGGATATTACTCGCGGTGAGTTCGCGGCTATCATTTCTAGCATATTCCCGCTGACTCCGGTTACTAACATTGTGGTTCAACTCTCCGATATCAATGGAAGCTGGGCGAAGGACGCAATTAGTATTCTTATGGCTTATGGCGTTATCAATGGTTACGAGGACGCTACATTCCGACCGGATAATAAAATCACTCGTGCAGAAATGGTGGCTATCATCTCCAGAGTAATCAACCTGAAGGACTTGAATAAAGGAAATGTCACTAGCTTTAACGATATCAACAGCACATGGGCAAAAGATAGTATCCAAGCAGCTGCTGCTGCAGGGATCATTAACGGGGAAACGACTGGTACTTTTGCTCCGGATAAGCATACTACTCGTGCAGAGGCTGTAACGGTTCTGTTACGTTCGCTCAAGTTAAGCCCTGATCTTGCCGCAGTTTTAGATTCTTTGAAGTAACTAGCGAGCAGTCTTTGAAGCCTCTCGCTTTCCAATAGAAGTTGGGAAGATCAATTGACCGCATCAAGTTCTCTTCAGTTTCTATTTTCGTATTTTCAATTGATGTTTCCTAAATTGGTTAGGACTGATTTGTTCCAGAGTTTTAAAGACTGTACAGAAGTAGTTGGCATCTTCAAAACCGGTCAGACAGGCAATTTCCTACGACTAAATTTTGATCAATATAATTAAACAATGGATTAAGTTTATTATTCAGTTGGGTTGCACTATGGTTAGGATTAATGGAGGTATTTTGCACGATGTCGGTAAGAAGGGAATAGATGACACTTGAGCACTGGATACCTTTTAGGCTACCCTCGATTTGTTGAAAATCCATGGCATTTTAAGTTCATTCAAACGTCAAGTCACCGAGAGAAATAGCTTCATACATAGGTCGCTTGTTCAAATGACTCCGATAAAGCGTAACTTCATTGGATTTCCACGAAAGCAGGTCTTCTAAGGGAGAGTTGGGCATTGTAATAGTACTTAGCTTATTACGATTAAATGGAGTCGTACCTGAAAAATTGCGTGCAAGCGTCAGATGCGGGTGAAAAGTACGCTCTTCAGGAGAAAAGCCAAGCGGCGTAAGTGCGTCGGCTACCCGTTTCTGTAAGCTGTGAAGCCCCTTTACATCACCACCGACACCTGCCCACAGCACAGAAGGTTGGGTCGATCGCCCGAAAAAACTGAGGGATTCCACACGTAGTGAGAGAGAACAAGATACTGCCATTATTTCCTTCAGAACTTGAATAATGTGAGAGACACAGTCAGATCGTGTATCCCCGAGAAACTGCAGCGTAATATGCAGATCTTCATGATGGACCCATTTACGAAAAGGCAGATGTGGTTTGATTTCATCGAGCCAGCTGGCGATCACATACTTAATTCCAGACGGGACCGGCACAGCAACAAATAAACGCACTAGATTGACTGAATTCATAATTGCCTCGCTTAGAGATCTTTTTTACGTAGCGGTGACTTCATTTTGACTAGGTTTAATAGCGAATAAAGCGAGAAGTGCTGCAATAACACATTATCAATGAATCTAAGCAAGGTAGAGTGTAGAGTAACAGAGTAAACCGTAATTATTAAGCTCACTTGAAACGAAGTTATATGTAATTTGTTACGAATTGAAGGTAGAACGGGAATAAGCATGAAATTTCCTAATATGTCGTCGTCCCACTTTCACCCATAATTCAACCTCCTCAAAGTAGCATGTATGGGTTAATAAGTGAGCAGAAATCCTGCTCACTTATTTTAATTTAATTTGAATATGATTTTTAAAGATTTAAATCAAAACTACGCATTTACTGTTTCAGGCCTTTTTATTTGTAGTGGAGGAGGAACAAGCCAACCTTTTTCTTTGCTCATATCCAGTATTTTAAGTCCTATTGCTGTTTTAGTTATATGATATTTGGCAAATAAAGCGCCAATATCAACTCTAATGGATTGGCCCATAGCTTGACTGCAGGCAACTAATCCCAATGAGACGTCTGCTGCAATTTTGGCTGCAATTTCGGGATCAGCGAATCTTGCTCCGACGGGGATATCTTCGAGTTTAACTGGTGGTCGTTCTGGCATCATTGGAATTGTTGCAATTCCGTTATCAATAAGTATTTTATCTAATTCTTTAATTTCAAGATTTGCTTGATCAATGAGACCGTCGAGTATCTTTTTAAGATCTTTGTCTCCTGAATGATTTAAATATGCTTGATAACAGGATACAGCTCCTTTAGCCACTGTGGATGCTGTCCATACACTAAAGATTTCCCCGTAGTGTAGAGGTTCATCTTTTGGATTACCGCTTAAAATTCCCATATGAGTGTAGCTCCTTTTTTTCTAATTTAATGACTTGATTATCATACCCATGTGCCCTTTTACAATTCATGTGTCCATCAATTTACATTTAATGAATTGTTATCTACGTAACGACCATGGTCGGGAACAGCTTTTTTTTTGAAATCGGCTGCCAATTGTGATAATCCGCACGCTAGTTCCTCACCTGACATTGGTACCCCATGACCGCATATTGCAACACTTGGCTTTAAAGCTTCTAGCTTTCTAACAGACTGTTCAGCTGCATGCCAATCGGTTGTAAAGTATACTGGAGGCCCTGTCAGGTGCTTTTTCTGAGTTAAGACCTTATATAGTGAGTCCTGCTCAACCGTTACAAATGCATCCCCCGCAATAAGTGCCCTATCCTTATCTCGAAATAGCGAGACATGTCCAGGCGTATGACCTGGCGTATGGATCCATCGCCATCCGGACATTCCAGGGATGCTGCCATCAGATGGTAAACGATGAACATGACTTCCAAGATTGATCGGTTCATTAGGAAACAAGGGTGATAATTTAGCTATGATACCACCTTCAACGGAGCCGTCAGGTTCTGGATAACTGGAACTGCCAGTTAAATATGTTATTTCTAACTCATGGGCATATACCCTTACATGCCAAGCTTCAACAAGGTCAACAACAGCGCCAACATGATCAAAGTGCCCGTGCGTTAGAACGATGGCCTTTGGTTTCGAATCTACGCCAAAATGATCTTTCACCATTTTCAAAATACGGTTTGCGGATTGTGGCATACCCGCATCAACTAACACCCAATCTTCGGCAGTGCCAACCAAACTTATGTTGACGATCTGATTGGTATAGCAGAATAGATTGTCGCTAACCTCTTCACCGACACCGCTTCTAACGGAAGTCATCGGTATATAATTATCTGCCAATGTATTTTCCATATCCCCATAATGAGTATGTTCCAATAGTGTCCCCCTGTTTTTAAAGTGACATAAATTTCTCGATATTATGTCCAAATTTACTTAATAGTTATAACTACATATAGGATAAAGTTACTGTAAAGTGAATTTTTTACTATACAATTTGGACACATTACACCAGAGGTGATCATATGCGTTGTTTACTTTGCGAAAATGAGCAATTGTTAAAAGGGAAAAAAACGAAATGTTTTATTTGTACAATTATCAAGCGTCGAAATTCACGTGAATAACGATGAAAAATAGCGTCATAATATAGCTGGAAGTCCATCTTTTGAAAAAGGAGGATACAAATACGATGACATCAAATAGAGGACAACAAGGAGCTCATGGCACTGGACAAATTGTTAACCAACTGAACAATCAGGCAGAAGCCGCGGAGCAAATTCAAGGAAGTAATAAGGTCGATCAAGAAATCAATGCAGCTGCAAATGAACATAGTTCAGAGCTGGATGAAATATTCAATAATGATAACAACTAGCGAAAGTGCATCAAAATTAAATAGGCTTACTCCTGCTGATACAGGAGTAAGCCTAGTAGAATGAAAGCTTTAAACATTCATATCTTGCAATCCTGGGCTGTGCTCACTTGGCATATCAGGTAAGTTAGGCACTGGGAATCCCATCGGTGGCGGGGTAACTAATAGCTGGCCTTTATTTCTACTTGGTGATGCACCTTTGAAAACCTCACCAATGCGCGTATCATCTAAGCGGAAGTTAAACTGCATATTATGATAACCCATATCTACAAATTTTCTGCATTCTGGATACTTATTTATATCGTAATTAGGTACTGGGAAAAGTTTCCCCCAATCGACACCTAACGTTTCTAAAGCTTTAGCAAAAGCATTTTGATGCGCATTATCTCGTACGATGAGGAACCCAATGGTCTCCCTAAATGTTTTATTGGAGCTCATCTCATAAATCCTGCTTTTTTGGAGTACGCCCGTTGATTCAAGAACTAAATTATTCAACAAATCACTAATTAAATTACCATGTGAATACACCCATGAACCATTCCAGGGGTTACCACCAGCATCTACGGGTAAGGAAGCTTGTGCCCCAACAATGAAATGATGAGGATTTGCATGTTTGACGGCTTCATCAAGAGGTGCACCATCAATACCTGAATTCCCTACACCTGTGGAGTTGCCAGCATCGTTTAGTAATTGATTTATCGTATTTTGAACTAGTTCCACATGGGCAATTTCTTCTAAAAATACGCCACGAATTAAGTCACGGTATTGTGTAGCTTTGCCTCGGAAATTAGAGCTTTGAAAAGAATATTGCATCATAGTTCTCATCTCACCAAATTGTCCGCCAAGTGCTTCTTGTAAAACTTTAGCTGCAGCTGGATCTGGTTGGTCTGGAACAATTTGATTAATAAGTTCTTCTTTATAATAATACATATATTCACTCATTTCCTTTGATTTAAATGATTGAACTATAAAATAACCGCCTTTTTAATTGGCGGTTATTAAAATTAATGTTTGTCGGTTAGGTATGTTCACGATTCCGCTTTTTTAAACCAGCTAAACCGACTAACCCTAGAAGGCCAAGCCAGCCCCAATTGGAATCATTGTCATCGGTAGCAGCATTAGTTCTATAAGTAGCTGTTGAATTTGTCCCGTAACTATTGGTGGTAGTAGTCGTACCGTTAACTGAACCATATCCGTTATTTACGGATCCAATCATACCTGTAGTATCCGCGGCACTCGATACCCCTGTACACAACAGAAACATAAAACAGATACTTAAGAAAAACATAAAGGCATTCTTTTTCATTTGGCTTCTCTCCTTCATTCAATTTGTTTACACGTTTGTTTTCTCCTTTATGTAAATCAATTATACGAATGAGAGATTACCAAAGTAGTCCACTAAATGGAAGGTGTAGATTGTTACGAAAAACATATAATATTGATGTTCCAATTACTTAAGATAGGTGGGCTAAAGTCATGACGAACCAAAAAAAGAGTATTGAATCAGCAAAGCAAAAAAACCAAAAACCAAATCAAAACAGTAGTAAAAAAAGTAGCAGCAATAATGGTATTGATGATGCAAATATTAATTCTGGTGGTTAATAAATTTATTTCAACAACTTAATAAACTGATCAAACAACCTCACTTCAATCAAGTGAGGTTGTGCTAGGTTTCAGGTACTACTGAGTTACGAGGGTGTCTGATTTTTAACCACTGATAGAAAAAGATAATAATAATAAAAGTGTCAATTGCATCCCCGCCATAATACATAAGCTTAGCACCGTTTTCCGCTTGAATGGCTGATATTCCAAGTGGGGGGTTCACATAAATGGTTTTAGATAATATGCCATGTGCGGCTATGGTAAATATAAAGATAATACCACGGTAAACGTAGCTAGTTCGATGGGGTGGTCTGTCGATGTAAATCATTGAGATTGTGAATAGGTAACCTGCAGTAAATATATGAAGATGAACGATTAAATGTAAAATTGAAAACTTGTGCATGTTCGAATATAAGTTGGTAGTGTATAAGATACATAGTCCACCGATGTTTAATATTGAAGCTACTGAAGGATCGCTAAACATACGAAACGGCATGCCTCTAAGTATCCGTGAGATCCTACGAGCAGATTGTAGGGGGAGAGTCCTTAAGATGAGAGTCACAGGTGCTGCAAGTGCAATGAATAGAGGAGCCAGCATCCCAAGAAGTAAATGACCTATCATGTGCGCTGTGAAGTTTATGTGTGAAAGATTTGCTATAGGCCCAACAACAGATAGGGCAATACATAGTAAACCTAATAACCAGTAGTTATAACGAGAGAAGGGCCATTGCTTATAGGTGCGACTGGATATGACTGCTGCGTACAGATAAAAAAATACCACACCTAAAAATAGGAGTATGAGGATAAAGTCAGAGTAAGCGCCACCGCCATGAGAAAAATGATCATTTGTCATCCGAAGGTGCCCTCTCGACATGAACATTAATACGGGAATGAATAGTTAAAATGATTCCAATGAAAAGCAAAATTATAGCGCTAATATTCCATATGGTATCGTAAATGATGACATTTGGGATGTAACGGATTTGATGAAGTCGCAAGATTTTATGTTGGATTGTTCCATCATATAGTTGGAAAAAGCCAGCGCCTAGTAATATGCCGCCTACCCACCTTTTAAGGTGTAGCGCTTTTCTACGTCGAAGATCTGCAAACATAAATAACGACCCAACCGTCACAAACCAACTAAAAGCGTGAAACAAACCATCGGAAATCAAACCAATTTGGGTCGTGGATTTGTCGTAGAAATGATGCCAATGCAAGAGTTGATGAAATACTGTTTCATCGATAAAGCCGACTAAACCAAGGCCAAATAATATACCCGACCACAGATTGCGGTTAGCTGTTTCCACTTTTCATAACTCCTTTAAAATTTCCCAGCTACATATCATATTTTTAATTTGCCCAATTTATGGAATTGTAACCACTTAGACTCATAGAACACTCCATCCTTGACAACATGATAATAGACTCTTGTATACTAAATCTAAATTTTAGTAGACGGAGGAATTCTCTTGCAACCATCACGATGGATTACGAATGTACGAGTAGTAGTAGAAACGGGGATTATTGAATCAGGTTCCGTACGCGTGGAAAAAGGTAGAATTACTGCTGTTATAGAGGGCATTCCTACTCATGTAGAAGGGGAGAGTCATGAGATTCTCGATGGAGAAGGAAAGCTGCTTATCCCTGGTATGATTGACGTCCACATTCATGGAGCAAAAGGGTATGACATGATGGACGGCAGCCTACAAAGTATCGAAGTAGTATCAGATACATGCGCTGCGACTGGCTGTACATCGTTTTTAGCTACCTCGGTGAGCTCCAAACTGGAGGATTTGCTGACCATGATTGACAATGTTAAGCAAGTAGCTGGGACAGAGCGTGGTGCATCGATCGTAGGTATTCATACAGAAGGACCCTATTTAAATGTAAAACGTAAAGGGATGCAGAATGAAGCCTTTCTTCGACATCCTGATTTAATGGAAATGGAGCGTGTCGTGGAGCAAGCAGGCTCACTATTGAAAATGGTGACAGTCGCCCCCGAACTCCCCGGAGGAATGGAACTTGTCTCCTATTTGCGAGAGCGGGGAATCATCGCGGCGATTGCACATTCAGATGCCACCTATGAAGAGGCAACAGAGGCCTTTCGGCTTGGTGCAAGTCATATCACACATTGTTTCAATGGAATGCGTCCGATTCACCACAGAGACCCCGGTCTGGTAGTTGCAGCCTTTGAACAGCCGCATGTTAGCTTGCAAGCGATTGTAGATCATGTTCATCTGCATCCTGCGATTATTCGCCTGATGCACAAGATTAAAGGTGCGGATGGGATGGTACTCATCACGGATGCACTTCACGCTATGGGATTAGGCGATGGAGATTATCAATTCGGTGGGCATCCGGTGAAGGTAGTTGGCGGTGTTGCGCAATTAGAAGACGGAACGCTTGCTTCCAGCACGGTAACGATGAATGAGGCATTGAAAAATACAGTAGAGTTAGGCATTTCCCTGCATGATGCCGTTACCATGGCGACAAGGACACCTGCGGACCTGCTTAGCCTTCCCCAGAAAGGAAGAATCGCAGTGGATGCGGATGCTGATTTGGTCTTGTTGGACGAACGCTTTCAAGTGGAATGGACGATGATCGGCGGCAGGGTGTTTGGAGAGACAAACGAATAGTGAAGCACGAGAAATCTTCCCATCCTTTGATGCGGGAGATTTTTTTATTGGGATCTTTCGCATGAAATGTGGGTTTGTGAGGTTTGTTTTATCAATCACCACGAAATCATGTCTGAAAGCGCTTAAAAATAAATTGACAATGTGGAGTTTTTGAGTATTATATAGATATAGGCTTCAAGAAACCACATTGAAAGCGCTTCAAGATGTGGGATTGTTAATCCGCAATGTGGCATTGCTTGTCTAACCATTTTATTAGGGGGAATGAAACCGTATGAAGAGAGCAAATAAATCCATGATGGTTGTACTCAGCACAGCGCTTACTACAGGCTTAGTATTGACTGCTTGCAGCACGAGCAATACGGCAAGTCCGAGTGCTTCTGCTGGAACGGCTGCAAGTCCAGCTGCAAGTAGCGCGGTAGAGAAACCGAAGGGTAAAGTAACACTAGATTTCTGGACGCATTGGGGCTCTACAACTCGCCGTCCTATTATTGAGAAAATCATTAGTGACTTTAATGCTTCTCAGGATCGCATCGTCGTGAAACATACTTTCTTACCTTATGGAGATGGTTGGACGAAAGAACTAGCCGCTATTGCAGCTGGTAATCCGCCCGATGTTATCATTCACGATATTAGCCAAGTTGCTCAACGCGCAAGCAAAAAGCAAGTGATGAATCTAACGCCATATCTGGCGAAAGATAACATTAAGGATCGATTCTTCCCGCACTTATTAAATGCGATGCAATACAAAAATGAAGTGTACGCGCTTCCATTTGTAACAGATACTCGCGTATTGTTCTATAACAAAGCCATCTTTAAAGAAGCGGGTCTCGATCCGGAAAAACCACCAACAACATGGGCGGAATTGGAAGAGTATTCCAAGAAAATCGATAAAATTAACAATGGTAAAATTGAGCGTTTAGGCTTCCATCCTCGTATTGCAGGTGGGCAAGATATGTTCTTGAACAACGCCGATGGCGGAAGACCTTGGCTGGATGACAAAGGGATTTATATCAATTCACCTAACCGAATCGCAGCCTTGGAATGGTTTAACAGTTGGGATACGCGTTTAGGCAAAAAAGAAGTAGATGCCTTCAAAGCTGGCTTCGGCAGTAAAACGAACGATCCACTCATTGCTGGCAAGTTAGCGATGAAAATTGATGCAGGAACGTTCTGGACACAAATTCGTGACTTTGCACCGAAGAAAGAAGACTTTGGTGTCGCAGCAATGCCTGAATTCAAAGCAGGCAGCGGCAACTGGAGTAACGGCGGAGGCTTTACGATTGAAATTCCGTTTGGCGCTAAGCATCCAGATGAAAGCTGGGAGTTCTTGAAATTCATGACAGATGTTGATGCACAGAAATATTGGGCGCAATTCAACTTCGATAATGTATCCAATATTAAAGCGTCCAATGATCCAGAGTTGATCAAGGATCCGATCTATAAGTTTACGGTAGATAACTTGAAATCAACGGTACTGGGAACTGTTCCAGTAACAGCGCCTGATTTCCTCAACTTGGTAAATCCACAAATTGATGAAGCGATTTTAGGTAAACAAACACCGAAAGAGGCCTTGGATAAAGCACAGAAAGCGGTCGAAGATTTGGTTAAAGCGAATACAAAATAAGCTTTAGAGATAAAGGGTGGAGGCGTAGTGTTTTACTGCTCCACCCTTTTAATATAAGGAGGGAAACAAGTGAATCCTCAATTGATGGAAGGTACCCAACCGAAAAAAATAAAAAAGTGGTCATTAGATAAAAAAGAAGCACTGCAAGGATACAGCTTCGTTGCTCCATGGTTCATTGGCTTTCTCATTTTCACTGCGGGTCCGCTGTTGTTTTCTTTATACGCCAGCTTTACGAACTATGACATCACTTCGCGCATGGATTATATCGGGCTCGATAACTATAAACGCATGTTTACCGAAGATCCGTTATTCTGGAAATCGCTCCGCAATACGCTGTATTATGTTGCACTTGCCGTTCCTTTAACCACGATGGGCTCTGTCATTCTTGCCGTTTTTTTGAATGTGAAAATTCCCGGTATGCGATGGTTTCGGACGATTTACTATCTGCCAACCGTTTTGTCCGGTGTAGCTGTTTATATGCTTTGGATGATGCTGCTTAATCCGGAATCAGGACTTATTAATACCGTTCTTAGCTGGATTGGCATTGAAGGACCTGCTTGGTTGTCGGATCCTGCATGGACGAAAAATGCGATTGTGATGATGAAAATGTGGGCCGTCGGCGGTGGGATGCTGCTGTTTCTAGCGGCGCTGCAAGGGGTTTCCGATCATCTGTATGAAGCCGCTGAGATTGATGGTGCTTCTAAAATTCGCAAGCTATGGCATATTACCGTGCCGATGATAACACCCGTAATCTTCTTTGATGTTATAACTAGCCTAATTGGCGGCTTTCAAATTTTCCAGGAAGGCTACGTAATGGCTGATGATCCTGGTTCGCCTGGTTCTCCATCGAACTCGCTTTTATTCTACAATCTGCATATGTTCCTGAAAGCTTTCAAAATATTTGATATGGGGTACGCCATGGCCATGGCCTGGTTCCTCTTCATAATCGCCATTATTGTTACCGTGATTAATATGGTGCTGTCCAAATATTGGGTTCACTATGAAGGAGGAGATTCGCGATGACGGTTGCTGCAACAGTTACTAAAAAATCGTATCATCAAAGCCGCCGCAATAAGGAAATAATCTCTAAATGGGTCGTAACTCTGATTCTAATTGCGGGCAGCTTGTCCTTTCTAATGCCGTTTTGGTGGATGATTCAAACATCGTTGAAATCACTATCGGAAGTTGTTTCGTATCCACCAACCTGGTTTCCTCAGAAATTCGTCTGGTCTAATTACAAAGAGGCATGGAATGCGGGGCATTTTGCCAGATACTCAGCGAATTCGTTAATCATTGCGTCAGTCGCCGTATTTGCTCACGTCATTTCAAACTCTTTCATTGCTTATGGGTTTGCTAAAATTCGGTTTCCAGGGAAAGGGTTTCTCTTTTCCATTATTCTGGGAACGATGATCATTCCGGGATTCGTAACGCTTATTCCTCAATACATTTTGTTTTCCAAATTACACTGGGTAGGTACCTATTTACCACTCGTCATCCCAGGGTTCTTTGGAAGTGCATTTCATATTTTCCTTATCCGTCAATTTTATTTGGGGATTCCAAATGATCTCGTTGAAGCTGCCAAAATCGACGGCGCAAGCCATCTATACATTTGGCGTTCAATCATGCTTCCTCTGGCCAAGCCCGCACTTGCGACTGTTGCAATCGGGACATTCACTGGAGCGTGGAATGATTTCCTTGGACCGCTTTTATATGTGAACGATGAAGCGAAGTACACCTTACAGATTGGTTTACAAGCCTTCAAGGTCAGCTCAGGCACAAGCCAATGGCATTTATTGATGGCAGGTTCCGTTATGGTGATGATTCCGGTTATCGCAATCTTCTTTATTTTCCAACGGTATTTTATTGAAGGTATGAACATCAGTGCTGGTACGAAAGGGTAGGAGGAAATAGCTTGGATCGTAAATATCGCGTTTTTGTGTACCATCACACCCATTGGGATCGAGAATGGTGGGCGACGATGCAGGATTTTCGCATCCGTTTGGTGGAGCTTATCGATGAACTGCTGGATACACTTGATAAAGATCCCGAGTTTCGCTGCTTCTTACTGGATGGTCAAACGATTGTATTGAAGGACTATCTGGAGATTCGACCAGAAAATCAAGCGCGTTTGCTGCGATTCATCCACGAAAACCGTATTCAATGCGGTCCGTGGTACATTTTGCCGGATGAGTTTCTCGTCAGCGGTGAGGCACATGTACGCAATCTGATGTTGGGGAATCGGATGTCCGAAAAGCTTGGTTTTACGAACCTGGATGTCGGCTATATCCCGGATACCTTTGGTCATATTTCGCAAATGCCGCAGATTCTGCAAGGCTTTGGCATTGATAATGCGATGGTTTGGCGAGGGCTGGGCGGCCCATCTCCCGATTTTAAACAAGAGGTTCTTTGGGAAGCGCCAGATGGCACACAAGTGTTCACATATTGGTTCCCAGATGGCTATTATATGGTGGATTTTCTCCACTTCGATAATCCGAAGAAGACGTATGAAGAAACGTATGGCAGAGTCCGTAAATCGATTGAACGCTGGGCAACACGGGCTACCACAGATTGTTTGTTAATGCCATACGGCGGTGATCATAGACTTATCGATGCACGATTGCCCCGATTAATGAAGCAGGTTCAAGAGGATTTACAGGAAGTGGCGGAGCTGCACTGGGGAACAACCAAGGATTTCATGGAGGCTGTCCGTGCACAAAATCCTTCCTTGGACGTCATCAAAGGGGAGCTACGGCATTTTGGCGCAGAGCTGCCTCATGTATTGCCCGGTGTGCTGTCTGCCCGGATGTACCTGAAACGGCATAATTTCATTGGGCAGCTAGCCATGGAGCGATACGCAGAGCCATTCTCAGCTTTAGCCTGGATGCATGGGCGCAAGTATGAAGCGGCACTCCTGTGGACGGCTTGGGAGCTTCTTGTTCAGAATCACCCCCATGATAGTATTTGCGGTTGCAGTATTGATGAAGTCCATCGGGAGATGCTCCCTCGCTTCGCCCAATCTAAACAGATCGCTGACATATTGACGGAGAAGAGCGTACAGCACATCAACAAACTCATTGATACAAGTGGGTTGCCTGAGGATGCCATCGCGATTGTTATCCATAACTCACTCTGTTGGACGAGGAGTGATACCGCTACAGTTTGGATCGAACGCAAGTTGACCGTTCACCCTAAAACGCATGTGCTTGAGGACTCAAATGGATTTGAGGTTCCGTTTCAAGTGAAGGACGTCAGTGGCATGAAACCGATGACGGATAAACATTTCTATACGGAAATCTGTTTCGCTGCAAAAGACCTTCCAGGCCTTGGTTACAAGACGTATGTGCTACGAAAAAAAGAGACTGCTTGCGATCCTAAACAGGTCTATTTCAATACGCTGCAGCCAGCTGCCAAGATCAAGGGCAGTGAAGCCAAATCTGACTTGCACATTAGTAACAACACAATAGAGAACGAATTCCTGCGTGTGGAGGTTCATGCACAGAACGGTACACTGCGTATCACGGACAAACGAAGCGGCTGCATTTATGATGGCTTAGGCGCATTCGAAAGTGGTGGAGACGCAGGGGACACGTACAATTATGCGGCTCCATTAATCGATCACGTACGGCGTACGACCGATCATTCGCTAGGCGTGCATGTTTCTGCAGCGGAAATCGGATACGCGAAAGTCACCCTTCAGGTGGACATTCATTGGTCCTTACCGACGATGCTTAGCGAGGATCGGTTAAGCAGAATGGCCTCATACACAGATTATCGCATAACGAATTATGTGACATTAACTGCGGGTTCCGAAAGAGTGGATGTACGAACAGTTTGGAACAATCAGGCGGAAGACCATCGGTTGAGGGTATTATTCCCTCTAGGTGAGAAGTTTAAGGTCTCGTATGCAGAAAGCCATTTCGATGTGGTGGAACGAGAGGCAGCTATTCTAGACATGGGGAATGGATGGCCAGAAACGTACGTGCCGCAGAAGCCACAGCAAGGCTTTGTCAGTGTAAAAGGCAGCGATAAAGGACTGACAATCGCTAATAAAGGGCTGACCGAGTATGAAATGCTGAACGATGAGCAAGGGACACTGGCGATCACGCTTCTGAGGGCTGTGGGCTGGTTATCTCGTGAAGATACCCTGATCAGACACGGCGGGGCAGGACCCGAAACACCTGTACCTGACGCGCAAAGCTTGGGGATGAATGAAGCGGAGTATGCCATATTTGTCCATCAGGAAGATTGGCTGGAAGCCAAGATCAGTACTAAGGTCCATGAATATTTAACTGCAAGCTACGGCTCAGTCACAGATCAGCATGATGGCGTTTTAGAGCAAACTGGCGGTTGGCTGGAGCTCAAAGGCGATCATACACTCATGCTTAGTGCTTGTAAGAAATCCGAAAAAAACGATGCGCTCATTGTGCGCTTCTGGAATACGTCGAAGGCAGCTACAACTGCCAGCGTGCATCTGAAGATCAAGCCTCAGCAGGTTCGTTACGTTAAGTTAAATGAACAACCGATGGTTCGAGAAAACTTGATCATCGATGCCGAGGGTGCGTTCACCCTGCAGGCCAAAGGTGCAGAAATTATTACACTTGAAATCTATTTCACGACGAAGGAGAGATTGTCATGACAGCAGGAATTAGACCAAAGAATGTCCTAACACTCAAACAAGCCTTGGAGGTAGCTGAGAAATTTGGGTTCGCTATTGGCTCGTTTTCCCCTAGATATACACCAATGATAACGCCAGTTTTGCGGGCTGCAGAGAAGATGAAATCACCAGCTATTGTACAAATCTCTCATAAAGAATTGGTTCGATACGGCATTACACCGAAGGAATTCGCGGATGAGTTCTATGACAGAGTGGTTGCAGAAAATATCACCGTGCCATTGGTCTTACATCTTGATCATACAAAAGAATTAGAGACGATCGCTGAAGCGATTGATGCTGGTTTTACTTCGGTCATGATTGATGCTTCCGAGAAAAATTTGGAAGAGAACATCGCCATTTCGAAGGAAGTTGCGGATTACGCACGTGCGAAAGGCGTATCGGTTGAAGCAGAGCTTGGTATGATTGGCACAACGGATTTCGTAGAAACGGATAAAGATGAGGAGTTATACACGGACCCACAGGAAGCACACCGCTTCGTTGATGAAACTCAAATTGATGCATTGGCCGTTTCCTGCGGAACTGCTCACGGCGTTTACATGGTTAGGCAGCCTAAGATCGATGTCGATCGACTGCAAGCTATTCGTTCACTTACACCTGTACATCTCGTCCTACATGGTGGTTCCGGTGTGCCGGCTGACATGATGGCTGGCGCGATTCAACTTCCAGGCGGCGGTGTGAGCAAAGTCAATATTGCAACAGATCTGGAACTTGCCTTCTTAGGCGCATTAGGACGCGAAGAAAGACTAACGAATGCAGAATGTCAGGCTCTAGAGCCATCGCTTTTAGAAGTAGGAAGATCCGCTGTAGAAAACACAGTCATCGATAAAATGACCCATTTTCTAGGAAGCACAGGGCGAGATAACCATTTTGTTTAGCAGTCATGGCATAAAGGAGGAACACAATGCCCAAGGCAGTGAAACTTGCTGAAGATTTCTATGTCATTTCTGGCGATAAACTGACCCATCCATGGGGTGCAAGTGCTTATTTACTTACAGGAAGCGAGCCTATCCTAATTGATTGTGGAGGCTCTGAAGGTTACCCTGCACTGAAGCGAAACCTCGATGAGCTAGGATTGCAGCCGCAAGATATTACAAAAGTGATAGCCACGCATGGTCATTGGGATCATGTGGGTGGATTTGCGCAGCTAGCCGAGGAAAGCCATGCTGAACTGTGGATTCACGAAAATGATCGCGAGCAAGTGGAACAAGGCGATTACGAGCGAACAGCTGCTTTTCTCTATGGCAAGCCTTTTCCAGCTGTACAGGTTCACAGGACGTTGAACGATGGGGAAATTTTGCAAGTAGGCAAGTTCACATTGGAAGTGATTCACACCCCAGGGCATTCGCCTGGGAGTGTGTCCCTTCTATTAAAAGATGGCATACACAACATATTAATTGCCGGAGATACTTTGTGGGGCGGCTACCATCCTAGGGTAGGATCTGATCTGGCAGCATGGGAGCATTCCATGGATAAGTTGCTGACCTATGATTTTGACTTGATGACCTTCGGTCATTTGCCTCCAACGCTGGTCTATGATGCGAAGAAGAAAGTTGCTGAAGCACGCAGACAGCTAGGAACGTACTTTAACCCTTGGTTTAAGCCGATGTGTGAAGCCTTTCAGTATTAACTCGCTTGTTCAAACGAAAGTAACTATGTAGAGAGAGGTAGAGAGAACCAATGAAACATAAGAAACTTTACATGATCGGGAATGCCCATTTGGACCCAGTCTGGCTATGGCAATGGCAGGAAGGCTTTCAAGAAACGAAAGCAACATTTCGCTCAGCGCTCGATCGCATGAAGGAATATGACGATTTTATTTTCACTTCCAGCTCCGCAGCGAATTATGAGTGGGTTGAAAACAATGATCGCAAAATGTTTGAAGAGATTAAGGAACGTGTCCGCGAAGGCAGATGGCAAATCGTCGGAGGTTGGTGGATCCAACCCGATTGTAACATACCTGGCGGGGAATCCTTTGTCCGCCAAGGCTTATATGGTCAGCGGTATTTTAAAGAGAAATTAGGCGTAACCGCGAAGGTAGGTTATAACGTCGACAGCTTCGGACATCACGGCATGCTGCCGCAAATTTTACTCAAAAGCGGAATGCCTTACTATATTTTTATGCGTCCTATGCCGAATGAAAAAGGCTTACCAGGGCGATTATTCCATTGGGAATCCGATGATGGCAGCCGTGTCATGTCGTATCGGATTCCATTCGAATACTGCACATGGGGCAAAGATTTGGAAAAGCACGTACGCCGCTGTATGGAGGAGTTGAAAGATCCGTTCGGTAACTTGATGGTCTTCTATGGGGTTGGTAATCATGGCGGTGGTCCGACGAAGGAAAACATCAACAGCATCAAGCGGATGAACGCACTGCCTGAATTTCCGACGATGGAAATGGCGGCTCCGAATGAATTTTTTGCCGATATGGAAGCAATGGATTTGCCTATTCCAGTCGTTCACGATGATCTTCAGCATCATGCAAGTGGTTGTTATGCGGTTCATTCAGGAATAAAGCACTGGAATCGCCAAGCAGAGAATACACTCCTTGCAGCGGAAAAGTGGTCATCCCTGGCAGAAATCGTGACGGGGCAACCTTATCCGGCCGATTATCACCGCGCTTGGAAAAATGTCCTATTCAACCAATTCCATGATATCCTGGCTGGTACTAGTCTAGAGTCGGCTTATGAAGATGCGCGCAACATGCACGGAGAAGCCATGACCATTGCAGAACGTGGTTTGAATTATGCGATTCAATCCTTATCTTGGAATATCGGCATTGAACAGGAAGAGGGCATGAAGCCGATTGTTATATTCAATCCGCACTCTTGGGACAGCCGAGTAAATGTAGAGCTTGAAGTTGGCGGTATCAAGGATACGACCATCGTGGTGGATGAGACGGGGAAACAGGTGCCTTTCCAATTGGTGCAATCGCAGGCAACGGCTGGCGGAAGATTCCGTCTAAGTTTTATTGCGGAGTTGCCTTCGTTGGGTTACCGCGTGTATAAGGTGAAGACAGCATCGCTGGAACCCAAGTTAGCCGTGCAGCCGATCAAAGCGAATGACTATGCCTTAGAAAATGATAGACTCCGCTTGGAGTTTGATCCAAAGACAGGCTTCATATCCAGTCTCTTTGATAAGAAAGTCCAGTATGAAGTATTCCGCGGACCTGCGGCCAGACCCGTTGTGATTGAAGATAAGTCAGATACGTGGAGTCATAATGTTTTCCATTTTAACAATAAAGTTGGCGACTTCATCGCAACGAGCGTCCAGCGCGTGGAACATGGGCCGATAAAGTCCGTCATCCGTGTCACTAGTGAATATGGCAGTTCAAAAATCGTTCAGGATTTTACGCTATTCAAAGAATTGGACTATATCGACGTCAAAGTGACGGTAGATTGGCGCGAACAGTTTAAAATGTTGAAATTGGTATTCCCGATTAATTTGATATTTACCAAACAAACGTATGAAATTCCTTATGGTTTTAAGGAAAGAGAACACAATGGTGAAGAAGAACCAGGCCAAAGCTGGGTTGATTATGGTGGTATCCTAAGGGATGGAGGCGAACACAGCGGGACATCGTACGGTGTGTCGTTGATGAATGATGCCAAGTACAGCTACAGCATTATGAATAAAGAGTTGGCGATGACGGTGCTTCGCAGCCCGATTTATGCCCACCATGATCCAGTTGTACCTGAGCCTCATGGCCACTATTCATTTATTGATCAAGGGATTCAGTCTTTTACGTACAGATTGCTGCCGCATCAAGGAAGCTGGGAGCAGGCTGGTACCATCAAACATGCGCTTGAGCTGAATCAACGTCCGACTATGATCATTGAGTCCTATCATGAAGGCGATCTCCCGCAGAAGGATTCCTATTTAAATGTAGATAAGGATAATATCATTGTCAGCGTAGTGAAAAAAGCCGAAGATGGCTGTGACCTGATTATTCGTGCTTATGAGTCAACGAGAGAGACAACAGATGCGATCATTCAATTGCCGCATGTGAATCGAACGATCACGGCGCGATTTGGCCCTTGTGAAATTAAAACGTTCCGCGTACCTTTAGATCCGAGCCTACCCATTTCAGAGACCAATCTGATTGAATGGTAAGGCGGCTTGGCAAGGAGAAGTCGTTTCCAACTGTACATTATAATTAGGTTGACAACATCCCAAAGAAAAGCGATATTAGAATTTGCAACATTGCTTTATCTCCATTGTGAACTCCCCAATCAGAAATCCCTTTCTGATACGGAAACTAATAGGTGAAAAGGTATTCGAGGATTAGAGGGGGATTGGGCATGATAGCCATACATCGCAGAACCAAAATAAAAGAATTACTCTTCCAAGAGCGCAGTGTCAAAGTAGCTGATTTGGTGAAAGAATTCAGTGTCTCCGAAGAAACGATTCGACGTGATTTGAATCAATTGGAGCAAGATGGCATCATCCAAAAAAATTATGGCGGCGCCATTCTTGTCGAAGAATTGCAATCGAATTTACAACAGATTCCACCTGTCGAACAGCGTAGATTTCAATACTACGTGGAGAAGGATGCTATCGGTAAAATGGCTGCTTCTTTAGTGGTCGGCCAAGAGATTGTCATTCTAGACTCGGGCTCCACGACATGGTGTGTCGCTCGTCACTTACGTAATGTACCGGATCTAATGGTCGTCACGAACGGTTTGAATGTTGCTGAAGAAAGCAGTCAGAATGAAGAAGCTTCAGTCTTTGTGATCGGTGGCAAACTAATTAAAAAATCGATGAGCCTTGTTGGGCCGCAGGCAGAGCTTGAGCTGCAAAAATATAATGCTGATTTTTCTTTTTTAGGCGCCTCTGGGATTTCCAAACGCAAAGGATTTACAAGTTTTGATCTCTATGAAGCCGAAGTGAAGCGGGCTATGATTGCAGCTGGGCAGAAGATTGTTATCGTAGCAGATCACAGTAAATTCGAGCGGCAGGGATTGATTTCATTTTCGAGCTTTCAAGATGTGGATATCCTGGTAACCAGTGACTTGGTTGAAAAGAGTTTGCTTGACGAGATTAGTCAGTTAGGTGTTGAAGTGATGGTGTGCCCGGTTAAGCATCTCCTTCAAAATGATGACGAATAAGAATTGAAGAAAATTGATCTTTTTCGGGAGCAAAAGTGTATCCGAAGGATTCAATTTTCTTTTTTTTCATGAATTATGAATAGGGAAAATTGTGCGTTGACAATCTTAGCTGAAAGCGATAACATGTAGGTACAAGAACTTACAGAAATCATTTTGGGAACGATCCCAAAACTGAATGACAGCGATGAACCGAAAGGTCTTTTTTTTGAATGAAAAATGGGAACGTTCCCAATAATAAGAAAACGACCAATATAACATACGAAACAATGGTATGTACGTAAAAATGGGAACGTTCCCAGAGTTGGGAATAGACGATACATTAGATTAATAAAGGAGGCAGAAGATGGGGCCTACAATACATGATGTCGCTCGAGTAGCGAATACATCCAAGAGCACGGTTTCACGTTATTTAAATGGTCAGAAGGTGAAGAAAGACACGGAAGAGGCGTTAGAGAGGGCCATACAATCACTTAATTATCATCGCAATGAAAATGCTAGAAGATTAGTGATGAGTAGGACGAATACGATTGGTATCGTTGTCGATAACATCTCAAACATATTTTACTCAGGTATTATCCGAGGTATTGAAGCTGTTGCAAATAGAAAAGGATATAATTGTATTTTTTACAGCGGCACATCGAATTCTAAACACGAAGTTTCCTTTCTCCATCTGCTTTATGAAGGTCATGTTGACGGGATTATCCTGCTCAGCTTCCAGAAAAGAGATCAGCAGGAGCTGGAACGCATGATCGAGGTGCCGTTTCCGCTGGCACTAATTGGAGATCATGGGGAGTTGGACGGATTATTCTCGGTGGATATCGACAACGCAGCCGGGGTTTCGGATTTGGTGACTTATTTACATGGATTAGGACATCGCCGCGTTGCTTATATTTCGGGTCCTGCTCATATGGGGCCAATCAAATATCGGTTGAAAGGTTTGCAACAAACGATGAGCGCGTTAAACATGGAATGCAGGCCGGAGTGGATTGTGAATTCTGATTGGAGCAATCAAGGTGGCTATGAAGCTATGAATGAGCTACTCCGACATGAAGGGTTTACAGCTGTCATTGCTTCCAGTGACGAAACGGCGATTGGCGCACTTCGTGCGATACAGGAATCAGGACGTCAAGTTCCTGAACAGATGTCCATCGTCGGGTTCGACGATATTACGTTGTCAAGCTGGGTATCGCCCAAATTGACAACCGTTCGCCAGCCGCTGCAAGAAGTAGGGATGAAGGCAGCTGAGGGGTTGTTTGCCCAAATCGAAGGAGAAGAAGTTGAACGAACAGCACATTTATATAAACCGACACTGATGGTTCGTCAATCTTGTACCACACTTTAGAAAAGGGTTGTGAGCGATGATTTCTAAAATCAATAAGTCGAATTACGGCTATCTATTTATTGCACCATTTTTTATCGGCTTTGGCATCTTCGGATTGATCCCGATTTTATATACGTTCTATTTAAGCTTTACCAAATGGGATGGATTTTCGGATCCGATTTATATCGGCTTCGCGAATTATACCCGCCTTTTGCACGATACATACTTCTATCAAACGATAGGGAACACAATGATCATCTGGATCATGTCGATTGTCCCGCAGCTCATCATTGCTCTCGTACTTGCGATTGTACTGAATGAGAAATGGATACGTGGTAAACATTTTTTCCGGGCTGTGTACTATTTTCCGCACATTATTACTCCGATTACGCTTGGTGTCATGTTCAGTTTAATGTTCGATTGGCAAACAGGCTCAGTGAATAAAGTGCTAATGGATCTAGGCATTGTCAGTGAGCCCGTGAATTGGTTTAGCAGTCCTTGGTGGTCACGTACGATTGTATCTGGTGTCATCTGCTGGCAATATTTCGGGTTCAATTTGATCGTATTTATCGCTGGTTTACAGTCCATTTCGGAAGAAGTGTATGAAGCGGCCAAAATTGATGGTGCAAACAAATGGCAAAGCACACTGTTTATTACGCTTCCCTTATTGCGTCCGGTATTACTCTTTACGTTCATTACATCCGTGATCGGCGGGCTGCAATTGTTCGATGCGCCATTGATGCTGGGCAGCGGTCCGGACAATACGACAAGAACAATGGTCATGTATTTATATGAGACAGCGTTCAAAAATTTCAATTACAGCTACGGAGCGACAGTCGCATATGGGATTTTCGTGGTTGTCATGATCTTAACGGCAATTACAGCGAAAGCTTCAAAGCTAAATGAGTAGGAGGTAACCATCCAGTGGTTAGAAGTGAAGAGAAACCGTTTGCACTCCATCTGTTACTATTGAAAATCATCATCTATGTGGGTTTGATTGCGATAGCCCTGACTTGTTTGCTTCCTTTCTACAGCATGCTGATTACGTCTACACATACGAATTCGGACATCGCGCGGAAGTTGTTGATCGTTCCTGGGAATCAGTTCTTGGTGAATTATCACCGCTTAACTGAAACCGTCAACATATGGCGGGGTTTGGGAAACACGGTGTTCATTACGGTGACGGCAACCCTGATTAATGTGTATTTTGCAGCATTAGCTGGTTATGGCTTTTCCAAATACAATTTTCGCTATAAAGGCACGCTGTTCATGATGGTGCTTGCAACCATGATGATTCCTGGACAGCTGGGAATTATAGGGTTTTATAAATTAATGGATGTCTTCCATATGCTGAATACGTATTATCCGCTGTTGCTTACATCGATGTACAATGCTTTCGGCATTTTCCTAGTCAAGCAGTTCGCTGATACCTCTGTGCCTTCTGAAATTATTGAGTCTGGAAGAATTGATGGGTATGGGGAAATGCAAATTTTCCATCGCATTATTTTACCTTTAATGAGTCCAGCTCTGGCCACATTAGCGATATTTGCTTTTATTGGAAAATGGAATGACTTCTTAGTTCCGATGATTATTTTATTCGATGGGGATATGCAAACCCTTCCGGTGATGATCGCGAGTGTCAAATCGCAGTTCTCCTCCGACTTTGGCGCACAATATGTGGGAATTGTCATTTCGGTCGTTCCTATTTTGGTCTTCTTCTCTTTTATGTCTAAACGAATTATTAACGGTGTTGCAGCCGGGGCTGTTAAAGGCTAGGAAACGGACATTGAGAGGAGTGATGCTCACCTAACAAGCGCTGATATATCTGAACCTATTCGTTTCTATTTTACCACAATAGAAAGTATAAGTTTTCGGAACCCGAAAACATCCTTCTATTTGGCGATAAAACCTTCCTCTAAACACGGTCGCTCATCATTGAATGGCCTCGATAAAGGTTTTCTCATAGGAAAAAAATCCTTACAAGTTCAAAGTCAGTAGAACTACTAATTCTATTACATCAAAGGGGCGATTTCTCTTGAAAGCACAAAAATGGGCATCTATTTTAATGACTGCAGTACTGACTACAGGGGTTTTGACAGCATGCGGCGCAAAATCGAATTCGAATAATTCGGCATCTACGAGTCCAGCTGCAACAGCTGCGCCAGCAGTAGACCCAGCTAAGCTCTCTGGTACGCTTTCTCTTTGGACTTTCTTTGATGGAACAAAGGGCATTGCAACAGCATTTGAAAAGAAATATCCAAATGTCAAAGTGGATGTAAAGGTATTCCCGGGCGATCAATATCAAATCAAATTGTTGTCTGCCCTACAATCCGGCAAGGATGTACCTGACGTGCTTGACCTTGAAAGAAGCTATGTAGGTAAATTCATTGAATCGCCTTTCTTAATGGATTTAGCGCCAATTGGTGCAAATGAACTCGTAAAAAATTATATTCCATATGTAGCAGAGCTTGGTAAATCATCGGATGGCAAAATTAAAGCGATCTCTGACCAATCCTCGCCAGGCGGCTTCTGGTATTTGAAAGAAAATGCGAAAAAGTTCCTTGGAACCGACGATTCAGCGAAAATCAGTGACATGGTGAGCAGCTACGATAAAATCATTGAGCTTGGTAAAAAAGTTGCAAAAGATAGCGATGGCAAAGTTCATTTGATCGCGAATACAGGTGATTTGTTCGATATCGCCAGCTACAATACGCAGCCTTTCTATGTGAATGGCAAATTAAATATCGATGCGAAATGGGAAAAAGTATATAACACGCAGAAAGATATCCGCGCGAATAATGTAGATGCTAAACTGCCATTCATGTCAGCAGGATGGGGAAATGCCCTGAATGACGGCAGTGTTGTACTCGTTGCTATGCCAGCTTGGGCGTCCTTTATGATCGGTAACAAAGATAACAAAGCAGTAGGCAAATTCGGCGTTGCCAAAACGCCAGAAGGCTTCTATAACGGTGGAACATTCCGGGCGATTTACAATAAAACAGCGAATAAAGACATCGCGAATGAATTTATCAAGTTCTCTGCAAGTGCAGAATGGCAAAACGCAGATTTGCTAGCAAGAGGAAACTTGCCGGCGCTGCAAAGTGTATATGATGCCAATGTAGATAAATACACAGGTACGCTAACAGGCGATCAGAAAGTGCTTCAACCTTACTACGCGATGATGAAGGCGATGCCTGTTATTAAGTCTGATAAATACAGCGACTCCATCCTTAGTACGTGGAGAAAAGTAGCTGGTCAAGGGATTACAGATAACAAAAGTTATGCGGATGTCGTAGCATCTTTCCAAAAAGAAGTGAAAGCAGCGTTCCCAGAGCTTCAATAATGACAAATATAGAGGGCGGCTGCTTCGAAAAGAAGCAGCCGCGCATTTAGAAGGAGAGAGACCTGGTAATGAGCATCCTTCATGATTATGTTAACAGAATCCGCATCATTGACGGTCATGAACATCTAGCAACACCGCAAATTCGTAAGAGAGAAAATCATGATCTGTTCTCCCTCTTGCATTACTTGGACTCAGATTTTTATAGTGCGGGCATGAAACAAGGTGTTCTGGGAAGACAGAGTCCCTTAGATGTGGAGCAAAAGGCTTCGATGTTTATGGACTATTGGCATAAAACGAAAAATACAACGTATGCTCGGATGTTCCGGACCGCGCTGGAAGATTTATATAGCGTCACGGATTGGAACGTGAAAAGCCTGCTAGAGGCGAATGAAAAGGTATTGCAAGCCACGCACAACCCGAATTGGTATGAGCAAGTCATGGCCGAAAAGTCAGGTATTGATCTTGCCTTTACACTTATCCAAACAACGAAATTGGACTACGATCGTTTTCGTCCCATTATGTTTATGGATTTCGCATTTAAGTTACGAACATTAAAGGATATTACCGCTGTAGAACGGATGTCTGGCGTGACAGTCTATCATTTGCGCCAATATTTAGATGCAGTGGATGCCTTATTGCATAGATATGTTCAGGAAGGCATGGTTGCAACGAAGTTCGGGCATGCGTACTGGCGCTCCCTTGCTTCAGGAAAACCGACCTTTCACGAAGCGGAGCTCGCTTTTAATCGATTAATGGGCTGCAGCCTGGAAGAGTCTCTTTCTCAAGCTGAAACAGTGGCGCTTCAGGATTATTTGATCCATTTTATTATCCAGCGTTCAACGGCCTACGGACTCCCGATTCAAATTCATACAGGACATCATGAAGTCAGTGTTTCATGCAACGGCAACACGATTACGAACTCCAATGTGGAGTTGCTCATTCCATTGTTGTTGGAATACTCAGATACGAAATTCGTCTTGCTCCACAGCGGCTATCCTTATTATTTACCCTACTTAAGTATCGTAAAAAATTTCCAAAACGTTTATGCAGATTTGACCTGGTTGTATATCATTTCGCCGACGGCGGCAAAACAAATCCTGCATCAATTCATTGAAATGGTACCCATGACGAAAATACAAGGCTTTGGCGGCGATTATAACTATATCGAAGGCACGTATGCTCATCAGAAGCTAGCGAGGAAAGTCGTTGCGGATGTTTTGACGGAGAAGGTAGCAGAAGGCGCACTCGATGAAACCGAAGCGATGACATTTGCGGATCGGATTTTCCGCTTAAATTTAATTGACATCTATAAGTTGAAGGACATGGAGGTACAGTGAGGATGCAATGGCGTTTATCGGATAACGGGTTCATGAAAGCAGTTCAGATTCAACATGCGGAATCCAAGCAAGAAGCCTGTCTGTCATTTACCCAATTGCTAACGGTAATCAACCGACAGGGAGACAAGGAAATCGTCCCTGTGGATGTAGCGTCATCGAATTCGGATGGACTTGAAGTGTCAGGGCAATCCGCAAACTTCCAAGTGAGCTCAACATGGAAACAACATCAGGATATTTGCGGCTATTACGAAGTGTTTGTAGACATTCAGTATAAAGGTAGGGAAGCATCTGCCCATAACCTGCAGTTTGGCTGTCAGTTAGAAGGAGCAGGTAAACCAGACTGGATGATTCCGGGTGCATTTTATAAAGAGAATCGTTTCGAGAAGAACCTGCGTCCTTACCCGCGTTATGATTTCCAAGGCGGCGACCCGCAGCAAATGGTGTCTGACTATTGGTCTTTCCGTGCGGACCGTGCAGCTCTTCCAGCTGTATTCGCGTGGAATGACGGCATGTGCGGCGCGCTTTGTACGGAAGAAATGTCCCCGCTCGGGTTAAGCGGCTTGGGCTTCCGCGGCAATGCGGCAGGTACGGAAATTTGGCTTAACTTTCCTTACAAAGAGGAACCCGTCACGTTTATTGGTAACGCTGTGCCAGCACCAGCCGACTTGGTTATGCATACCTTCCAGCCTAACGAGAAAGTGCAGCTCCATCTCTATGTGTATGCAGGTACACCAGATCCACACAGCTATAATCCATTTGTTCGCCAAATGTATGCGATACATCGCCAAGAGCACGGTCTCAATCCGTGGATGGGATTAGAACAAGCAGCTGAATTAACGGCTCATGGCCTATACGAATGGCATTATGACAAAGAGAACGACATCTTAAGGGAAACCGCAGCATTCGATCGAGAGTTCAATAACAATGTGAAAGGGATGGGCGATCGTCCTCACATGCATGTCAGCTGGGTAAGCGGTGTGCCTTATGCCTTTGCATTACTGACGTACGGTAGGAAAAAAGATAATTCCTCCTATACGGATGCAGGGATTGCGGTTCTGAATAAGATTGCAACAGGTCTTGCCCCGAACGGAACCTTCTGGGCTTCATGGGAGCTTGGACGAGGCTGGACGGCCGGTTGGAATCCCAAGCGGACTTGGCTTCAAGCAAGAACCGTATCGGAAGCCACGTTATTCCTTGTTAGGGCGTTAGCTTTTGAGCGAGAAGCGGGCATCACTCATCCGGATTGGGAGCATGCGGTGCTGTCCAACCTGCGATATGCGGTAGAGCATCAACGCTCGGATGGTAACTTCGGCTCTTATTACGACTGTGAAACGGGCGAAGTGCAAGAGTGGGACGGCGCAGGCGGCATGCTTTGGATTGCAGCCTTACTTGAAGGAGCGGCATACTTCGCTGAAGAGGCATTCTCCGCTGCTGCGGTTCGTGGCGGCAGCTATTACGAACGATTCATCCGTGACGAGTATATCTATGGCGCGCCAGAAGATGTTCATTTAACACCAACTTCAGAAGATGCTTATAATGCGGTCGTCTCCTATGTGTTGTTATATGAGTTTAATCGTCAGCCGCTTTGGTTAGAGCTTGCATCAAGCGCTGCGGACTGGATGATGACATTCCGCTGGACGTATAATTTACAATTTCCTAAGCATTCCTTTCTTGCCCAATACAATTACTGCTCACGCGGTGCAGATCAAGCCTCAACATCGAACCAACATTTACACAATTATGGATTGTTTGCTGTACCTGAGATGTTGCGGTTATGGACATATACAGGCGACCGCTATTATCTGGATCGTACCCGTGATCATATATCTTGCTTCTTGCAATTTATTGCAAGGGAAGATGGGGATTTCAATGCATACAAAGGGATGGTAACCGAAAGATTCTATAATACGAATTGCTTTCAGCCTAAGGGAATGATGTTGACACTTTCCCATTCCTGGTGCATTGGACTCATTTTATATGCATCACAAGCCTCTCTTTCTTATGAAAATGAATTGAATCTATTCAATCGATAAGGGGGCACACCCGATGTATGCGGCGGGCATTGATATTGGCACAACATCCATTTGTGTCATCGTGACCAGTATCCAAGACGGATCAGTTATCCGTATCGCATCTAGAGCAAATGATTCAGACATTCCTGGAATCGAATTTTGGGAACGTGCCCAAAATGCAAATAGAGTTGTAGAACTGGTCAATGAGTTAATTGCCGAGTGTCAGGATGAGTGGGTAAACGTTCATGTCATTGGTATTTCCTGTCAAATGCACGGTGTGCTGTATGTCGACAGAGAAGGTCAAGCGGTTAGCCCGCTCATTACTTGGCAGGATGGCCGCGGAGATTTGCATTTTGCTTCGGGTCAAACGTATGCAGCAACGTTAAATGACTGGACAGGTTATCCGATCAAAACGGGATTTGGCCTAGTTACGCACTTTTATATGACGCAACAAGATGAAATTCCAATGCGTGCTGTAAAGTTGTGCACAATTGGTGATTATGTGGGGATGAAGCTCTGCGGGGAAGCTGCCCCGTTAATGGATCGCACGAATGCTGCAAGTATTGGGCTTTATTCGCTAAAGACCGGGCAATGGGCTAAGGAAAAGCTAAGCGCTGCAGGGATGGATGCCAGTTATTTGCCAGAGCTTGCAACCGACCGACAGCTTATTGGGGAAACGAATGACGGGAAGAAGGTCGTCTGTGCAATCGGCGATAATCAAGCAAGCTTTCTGGGGGCGGTTCCTGTTTTCGAAGGCAATTTACTTGTCAATGTGGGAACAGGGTCGCAAGTATCTGTATATTCTCCTGATTTTGTACAATGTCCCATGCTGGAAACACGTCCGTTCGTAGACGGTGGGTATTTGCTTGTAGGGGCTTCGCTTAGCGGTGGGAAATCGTATGAAGTGCTGGAACAATTTTTCCGTTCTGTGCTCGGCGCATTTGTTGAGGCAGATGAAGGCCGACTATATGAGGCGATGAATCGCTTGGCGGAAGAAGCGATGACGGATGCCGTTCCACCGCTGCGAGTTGGAACCCAATTTTACGGAACTAGGGAGTATCCGCAAGCAACGGGCTTCATTGAAGGTATTCGTGCAGATAATTTCAATGTCAAACAGTTAACAGCAGGTTTTCTTCATGGCATTTTAGATGAATTAGTTGGTTGTACGCAGCAGTTTCCTACTCACATTGTTGAAAAGCTAGCCAGGCTGGTCGCATCAGGCAATGGGCTGCGTAAAAATGCTGCGATGCAGCGTATCGCTCAGTTGAAATGGCAGCTGCCCTTAAGCTTTGGGAAGGTGAAAGAAGAAGCTGCATATGGCGCAGCCATTCATGCCGCAGTCGTAACTGATTATTTTAGGAATTATGAGGAAGCCCTACAAAGGATGCAAAGGAGCGATAGTTATGAAGCATAAACTTGCCATTATTCATACAACCCCCGTTACTGTAGACAGTCTAAAAGCGTTAGCAAATGAACTTCTACCAGGCATTGAAGTGATGAACTGGGTAGATGATTCCATTTTGCCGCAACTTGCTGCAAACGGAGGGCAAATTGATGAGATCGAAGATCGCTTTCTTCAATACGCACTCATTGCAGAGAAAGCAGGCGCATCTTGTATTTTAAGTGCATGCTCGTCGATTGGAGAGCTCGTAGCCCGCGTACGACCTCAGTTGAGTGTTCCCATCATTCGGATTGACGATGCGATGGCAGAGTTTGCAGTGAGTTCTGCTGAAACCATCGGTGTGGCAGCAACGCTCGAAACGACACTTCAACCGACGAAAAAATTGCTTTCCGGTAAAGCCGCGCTAGCTGGCAAAACGGTGCACATTGAAGCTGTTGTAGCTAAATCAGCATATCAAAAGCTAATAGCTGGGGATAAAGAGGGACATGATGTGGAATTAGCAGAGGTTCTTCGCGAGCTTGCATCTAGAACAGATCTGGTAATTCTTGCTCAAGCTTCCATGGCTAGAGTCATTTCGCAGTTTACTCCAGAGGAGCAAACGCGTTTTCTTAGCAGTCCTAGGCTAGGCATGCTGCGTGTCAAACAAGTGATTGAGCAGCTTTAATAGATAGAGATAAAAATAGGAGTAAAAAGGAGAGTTCATCATGACACAAACATCCACGAATTCATCAGTTATTACGTTGAAACAAGCACTAGAGGTAGCTGAAGCAAACCATTTTGCGATTGGTTCCTTCTCACCGCGCTATACCCCAATGATTGCAGCAGTATTAAAGGCGGGACAATTAGCGAACTCTCCCTTAATCGTGCAAATTTCACATAAAGAATTAGTTCGCTATGGCATTACGGCGGCTGAATTCGGCGAAGAGTTCTACCGTCAAGTGGAAGAAATGAAAATTACCGTACCAGTTGTCCTTCACTTGGATCACACGAAGGAATTGGAAACCATTAAAGAAGCGATTGCAGCAGGATTTACATCCGTTATGATCGATGCTTCTGAGAAGCCGTTTGAAGAAAATGCCGCGATTAGTAAAGAAGTTGTAGTCTATGCTCGTCCCAAAGGTGTATCCGTAGAAGCCGAACTGGGGATGATCGGTACGACAGACTTCGTAGAGACAGATAAAGATGAAGAACTTTACACAGACCCTGTTGAAGCAGCTGAGTTTGTGGCGATTACGGGTATTGATGCGCTAGCCGTTTCTTGCGGTACGGCACATGGTGTGTATGTCGTGAAGCAGCCTAAAATTGACTATGATCGCTTAATGAAAATTCGTCAATTAACGCCTGTACATCTTGTTCTTCATGGCGGCTCTGGTGTGCCTTCGGAGATGATGCGCAATGCCTATCATCTGCCTGGCGGCGGAGTCAGCAAAGTGAATATTGCGACGGATTTGGAGCTATCCTTGCTCAATGCACTTGGTCGTGAAGAACGCATGACGAACGAAGAATGCAAGAACTTGTCACCTGAAATGCTGCAAGCTGGTCGTGATGCGGTAACGCAAACGGTTATGGAAAAAATGAATGAATTTTTGAGCAGCACAGGGAAAGCGGATGCTTTTAACAACTAATCTGGGGGTTCTCACGATGAAAGAAAATAAGCTCTACATGATCGGCAACGCACATCTAGATCCAGTTTGGTTATGGCAATGGCAGGAAGGTTTCCAAGAAGCGAAAGCTACTTTCCGTTCCGCATTAGATCGTATGACGGAATCAGAAGATTTTATTTTTACTTCCAGCTCTGCTGCGATGTACGAGTGGATTGAAAATAATGAACCTGCAATGTTCGCTGAAATTAAAAAGCGCGTGCAAGAAGGTCGCTGGAACATTGTAGGCGGTTGGTGGATTCAACCGGACTGCAACATTCCGAATGGGGAATCTTTTGTCCGTCAAGGCTTGTATGGCCAGCATTATTTCAAGGAGAAATTCGGTGTAACGGCTAAAGTTGGCTATAACGTAGACAGCTTTGGGCATAACGGCATGCTTCCGCAAATTCTGAAGAAGAGCGGTATGGACTATTACGTGATGATGCGTCCGATGCCAAATGAAAAAGGACTGCCTAGCCGTCTGTTCATGTGGGAATCCGATGATGGCTCACAAGTCATGACCTTCCGCATTATGTATGAATATTTATCTTGGGGCAAAGATTTGGAAAACCATGTTCGCCGTTGCCTAGGCGAGTTCAAAGAGCCGTTGAACGAACTTATGTTGTTCTATGGTGTTGGTAATCATGGCGGGGGCCCGACGAAGGAAAATATCGAGAGCATTCGCCGCATGAACGCGGACCCTGCACTGCCTAAACTTGAATTTGCGACACCAGATGAGTATTTCAAGCAGATGGAGAGCAGAAATTTAAACCTGCCTGTGGTACATGATGACTTACAGCACCATGCTAGCGGTTGTTATGCGGCTCACTCCGGGATTAAGCATTGGAACCGTAAAGCCGAAAATCGTCTCATGGCAGCAGAAAAGTACTCCGCACTTGCTTCATGGATTACAGGTCAACCCTATCCGGCTGAGTTCAATCAAGCATGGAAAAATGTACTCTTCAACCAATTCCATGACATTCTCGCGGGAACTAGTCTTGAGCCTGCATATGAAGATGCGATGTATTTGTACGGAGAAGCGATGGCGATTGCCGACCGTTCATTGAATTATGCGGTTCAATCATTATCTTGGAACATCAACATCGAGCAGGATGTTTCTATGAAACCTATCGTTGTCTTTAACCCGCATGCATGGGAAAGCCGTGTGAATGTCGAGCTTGAAGTCGGCGGTATCAAACCAACGACCGTTTTATTAGATGATAAGGGGAACCCAGTTCCGTTCCAAACGGTGCAATCTCAGGCATCCGCCAACGGCCGTTTCCGTCTAAGCTTTATGGCAGACCTGCCTTCGATGGGTTATCGCGTGTATAAATTAGTAGCTGAATCGACTTCACATAAACCAGTTGGAGAACCGATTGTGGCCAGTGATGTGATGATGGAAAACAAGCGTTTCCGCTTGGAGTTTGATAAAGAAACAGGCTTTATTAAAAGCTTGTTCGATAAAGTTGCCGATCATGAAGTGTTAAAAGGTGAAGGCGCGAAGCCGATCGTACTCGATGATAAATCTGATACATGGAGCCACGATGTCCTGCATTTTAACCAAAAAGCAGGTGCCTTTAAAGCGAAAAAGGTATTCCGTGTTGAGCACGGTCCCGTGAAATCGGTCATCCGTGTCGTCAGTGAATATGGCAGCTCTAAGCTTGTTCAAGATTTCGCTATGTACCCAGATCGCGATCAGATCGATGTTCAAGTGATGGTAGACTGGCGCGAATCGTTCAAAATGTTAAAGCTGGTGTTCCCTGTGAATGTTATCTTCAGCAAGCAAACCTACGAAATTCCGTATGGGACGATTGAGCGTGAACATAATGGTGAAGAAGAGCCTGGGTTAACGTGGATTGACTATTCCGGCGTTACTCGCAAAGGCAATATCATGTACGGCCTTAGCTTGATGAACGATGCGAAATACAGCTACAGCATTCACAACCAGGAAATGGCGATGACGGTACTAAGAAGTCCGATTTACGCGCATCACGTACCTTTCGAACCGGATCCAAACGGCGAGTATTCCTTTATCGATCAAGGTATCCAACGTTTCTCCTACTCCTTGCTGCCGCATGAAGGAACTTGGGAGCAAGCAGGCACAGTGAAGCGTGCAGCGGAACTGAACTGCAAGCCGATTGCCGTGATCGAATCGTTCCATGAGGGAGAGCTTGCGCAAACGGATTCTTATGTGAACGTCAATAAAGACAATATTATTGTGAGTGCGATCAAGAAAGCAGAAGATAATCAGGATCTCATTATTCGTGTGTATGAGACGAACAAAACGGCAACATCTGCTGAAATTAACTTGCCAAGATGGAAGCGTGTCATTAAAGCGGATTTCAAACCATGCGAAATCAAAACTTTCCGCGTGCCGCACAATCCAGAATTGCCGATTAAAGAAACCAATCTGTTGGAATGGGACGTGGAATAAATGGACGCATCGGTTTGGCAGCAGTTGCAGGAAGCTGGGCGATACATGCTGAATAACGGCTTGGCTTGGGGAAACGCCGGCAACATCAGTGCGCGAACCACAGATGGCCATTATCTAATTACCGCAAGCGGAACGGATTTAGGAGAGCTCGGCGAAGATGATTTCGTCGAGTGCTCGATCTTGGAGGGAACTTCCTCTTCTTCGGCAGGAAAGAAACCGTCGAAAGAAGTTCCCATGCATCAGGCGATTTATGAGTCTCGCCAAGACGTAGGCGCTGTCCTTCATGCTTCCCCCTTTTACAGCACGATGCTAGCTTGCTCGTCAGAGAGTCTGCCGTCCGAATGGTTTGTGGAAACGATGTATTACTTGGAGCGAATTGAGCGCGTTCCTTATTTTCATCCAGGTTCCCGCGAGCTTGGTGAAGCTGTGCGCGAGAAAGCTTGCAAAGCTAACGTACTCTTCCTCGAAAACCACGGTGTGCTTGTTTACGACAAGAACGTGAAGGAAGCAAGGATGGCTATGCATACGCTTGAAATGGCTTGCCATATGTATGTCGTGGCGAAGAGCTCAGGCATTTCCTTGCGCAAGCTGCCAGAAGATGTTGTTCAGAGCTTCTTGAATGAGTCCGGTTATCGGCCAAGAAGGAGGTTTTCGGAGTGATCGGTATTATCGCAGACGATATTACAGGTGCGAATGACATCGGGATTATGTATGCAAAGGCAGGCATTACAACGCATGTCTACCCGATGGAAGCGTGGACGTATCAGAGCAAAGAGAACGAGCCGGAAGTACTCGTCCTTGACACACACTCCCGATTGGACACGCCAGAAATTGCTTACAAAAAAGTGTTTCAGATGACAAAGAAGCTGAAGGATGCGGGGGTTACACGTTTTATGAATAAAACGTGCTCCGTGTTCCGAGGCAATATCGGCGCCGAATTCGATGCCATGTTAGATGCCCTTGAGGCATCTTTTGGCATCATTGTACTTGGTTTCCCGAAAAATGGGCGTACGACACAGGACGGTATTCATTATGTACATGGTAAAAAATTGGAAGAATCTGAATTTCGTCATGATCCTGTCCATCCCATGCTTCAATCCAATTTGGTTGATATTTTACAATCACAAACGGTTCGCCGTGTAGGACTCATTCCCATAGATCGGATTGATCAAGGCTCATCCGTGCTGCAAGATGAAATCGCTAGAATGAAGAATGAAGGCTTTCATTATGTGATCCTAGACGTGCGTGATCAGCAATCGCTTCAAATCATAGCGCAAGCCGTTCAACATGAAGCCATTCTTTGCGGCAGCTCGGCGCTGGCGGAGGAATTAGCTTTACTAGAAAAGCCAGCAGATGTTGAAGCGGAGAATAAGAATCAACTGCCAGAGCTGGGAAGATCAGCGGTGCTATGTGCAGCAGGCAGCTTAATGCCGCAAAGCGCGGCACAAATTGCCTATGCCAAAAAGCAAGGGCTGCAAGCTCTGGAGCTTGAATCGATGCTCTTATTTGATCCATCGGAAAAGCAGGCCCATTGCGCCAAAATCGTTGAAGACGCTTCACGGATGCTGAAGGAAGGTCATGATGTCCTCATTCATGCGTCGAACAGCCCGATGAAGGTGGCGACAACGAAAGTGAAGGGGGCCGAGCTTGGCTTCAACAATACTCAGGTATCCGTGCTTGTTTCGAATGCACTGTCCGACGTAGTACGGTCTGTCGTCGAGGAGACAGGGCAACAACGACTGCTAATTGCTGGTGGAGAAACGTCCGCCGCAGTTTGCGACAAGCTGGGAATTGACGGACTTTGCATTTGGCAAGAAATTCAGCCAGGTTTGCCATCCTGTTTAACCCTCCAGATACCGCAAAGGTTTTTGGTACTGAAATCAGGCAGCTTCGGCACGGAATCCTTTTTCATAGAAGCGATTGAACATTTGAAACAAACTTAAGATCAGCAGGGAGGAGATTGGCGCATGAGTACAACGTTTGAGCAACTTTTCGTGAAATATCCAGATTTGGAGCCATGTCGTGCATCCATTCAAGCTGCATTTGAGGCGATGAAGCTCTCGTTTGAAAAGGGAGGCAAAATGCTGCTGGCCGGCAACGGAGGAAGTGCAGCGGACTGTGAACACGTGGTAGGCGAATTAATGAAAGGTTTTATGTCGCCTCGTAAACTCTCTAAGAAGCAAAGAGATCTGATGATGGTTCACGGCGAAGAGCAGGGGACTTACCTAGCGGATCATTTGCAGGGAGCGCTTCCAGCGATTTCACTAGTGAGCCATACAGCCTTTGCAACAGCATTCAATAATGATGTAGCAGCAGATATGGTATTCGCGCAGCAAGTGTATGGGTACGGTCGACAAGAGGATACCCTCGTTGTTTTCAGTACATCTGGGAACTCTGCCAACATTGTTCACGCTGTACAAGTCGCCAAATCAATGGGCGTAACGACGATTGGTCTAACAGGTGACGGCGGCGGTCGACTGAAAGAACTTTGCGATGTCATCGTTCGCGTGCCGTACAGCTCAACACCAGACATTCAGGAACGCCATCTTCCGATCTATCATGTGCTTTGTATGATGTTAGAGGAGGCATTCTTCGTATGAGTCTCCTGCTAGGCGGCATTGATATCGGAGGTACGAAATGTGCTGCGGTACTTGGAAGATCGGCTTCTGAGACGGTTAACATCATTGATAAAATAAGCTTCCCGACACCTGCAACGCCCGAAAAGGCACTAGTGCAGCTTGGCGATGCGTTGGAACAATTGCTGAAGCGCAACAATGCAGGTACTTTACAGGCCATCGGTATAAGCTGCGGCGGTCCTTTGAGCAGTAAAGATGGTTTGGTCTTGTCTCCTCCTAATTTGCCTGGTTGGGATCGTATTGATGTGTTGACGCCTTTCCGAGATCGTTTCAGCGTCCCTGTCGGCTTGCAAAATGATGCTAACGCTTGTGCGTTGGCGGAATGGAAATGGGGAGCCGGACGTGGTTCGGAAAATATGGTTTTCTTGACATTTGGAACCGGCATGGGTGCCGGGCTTATTTTAAATGGTCGCATCTATGGCGGTGCCAATGATATGGCCGGTGAAGTAGGGCATATTCGCTTAGCGGAAGATGGACCTCTAGGCTATGGGAAATATGGCTCGTTCGAAGGCTTTTGCAGTGGCGGCGGGATTGCTAGATTAGCTCAAAAGTTAGTAGAAGACGGTGTACGAGTCGGGGAGTCGACACTTTTACAGGCCGATCAAAAAGCGTTGACGGCGAAAGATGTGTTTGAAGCTGCTCATGCCGGAGATGCACTAGCTATGACAGTGATTCGAACCGTGAGTAGGCAGCTAGGTCGCGGACTGGCGATTCTGGTGGATATCCTGAATCCCGATACAATTGTCATTGGCAGTATCTATGAGCGCCAAGAGGCCATGTTAGCACCTTTGGTTATGGCCGAGCTGCAGCGTGAAGCTTTACCGATTGCACTTGGTGTTTGCCGAATTGTTCCTTCTGGATTACAAGATAATGTCGGAGATGCCGCCAGTTTATCGGTTGCACTTCATGAATATGAACAACAGCGGAAGTAGAGAAGGAGGACCTTATGCTACAAGGAAATGAGATAAGTTCAAACGGCTTACAGTCCGTTCTTGGCCGTATTGGTGTTACAGTGACACCTGACAATGGTCCAGCAATACCGCTTCAATACAGTGCAAGTGATGTAACAGCAGGATCGGATGAGCGCGGTGCGTATACGGAAACGAATCAAATTTTCCGCAATGAGAGTGATACGGCCGTTGTTCAGCTGCGGTTTCGCGCTTATGATTCCGTGGTGCTGGCCTCGGTGCAGGGGGAGTTGATCAATGCCAATGATTTCGGGAAACAGCTCTGTTTTGCCGCACAGAATGGCATTATCATTCATGCGCAGGAAATGGAACAAGTAGACGGTTTAATGGCCAATTATCAGCATAAAGATTGGTGGACTCGACCTCATTTTGATCACGACTGGTCAACGTTACCTGAACGTACACAATCTTTGCTTTGGCGTAAGGGAAAGGAAGCTTCCTATTTTCATCTGCTGCCCGTTTGCGGCCCTGAATTCCGTACAGATGTTTGCGGCGCTGCGTCAGGATTACAAATCCGAGTGTCATCTCATCAAGGTGGAAGAACCAAATGTCAGGCACTTTCTTTTGTCCTAGGCACAGGTGCAGATCCTTATCAGTTAATGGAAAATCAAGTTGACACAGCGTTACATGCCCTTGACTACCCGACACTGCCTCGCGCGCAGAAAGCGTACCCTGAAATTCTGGATTCCCTTGGCTGGTGTAGTTGGGATGCATTTTATCATCAAGTCAACGAGGAAGGTTTGCTGACCAAAGCGGAAGAGCTTCAGGCAGCTGGACTGCCTGTGCAATGGGTGATGATCGATGATGGTTGGTCACAAACGATTGATAAGAAGCTATCCTCTTTCCAAGCCGATCAAGAAAAGTTCCCGCAAGGGCTTGGCGAAACGGTCCGCAAGCTGAAAGAGCAACATGGCATTCGCTGGGTTGGCGTTTGGCATACGATTGCTGGTTATTGGGGCGGTATTCACCCAGATTCTCCAATCGCGAAGCAATATAGCGACTATCTCTACAGCAATGCGAAAGGGAGCTTAATTCCTTATCCGGATGCGGGACGCGGTTTTGGTTTCTGGCATGCCTGGCATGGTTTCTTGGAGCGTCAAGGCGTCGATTTTGTCAAGGTGGACAGCCAAAGCGCTGTCGTAAATTTCACGAAGCATGAATGGTCGATTGGTGAAGCGGCAGCGGCGGCGCATCAGGCACTGGAAGCATCGGCATCCTTACATTTTAACAACACGATCATTAACTGTATGGGGATGGCGGCTGAGAATATGTGGCACCGTCCGAAATCTTCTGTTTCTCGCAACAGCGATGATTTCGTTCCTCAAGATGAATTTGGTTTTGCCGAGCATGCTTTGCAAAATGCTTACAACTCCTACTATCACGGTGCGTTCTATTATGGCGATTGGGATATGTACTGGACGAAGAATCATGATGATATTCAAAATGCGGTACTTCGCTCGGTCAGCGGTGGACCTGTTTATTTCAGCGACGCGCCAGGCAATACCGATCCTTCAAAAATTTGGCCGCTTATTTACCAGAACGGAAGTATTATTCGCTGTGAACAAACGCCTAGCCCTACGGCTGACTGCTTATTCCTCGATCCGACGAAGGACAAAGTGCCTTTAAAACTATGGAACACGGCGCGAGATTCCGGCGTTGTAGCTGCATTCCACATCGGTAAGTTTAAAGACGAAATCACAGGCACAGTAAGCCCTTCAGACGTACCAGGATTGAAAGGCGAACAGTTCGTCCTTTACGAGCATTTCTCTGGCGAGATGAAGCTTATGCATTCGAATGAACACCATAACTTCGTACTTCAGCCGGCACAATGTGCGCTTTACTTATTTATTCCAGTTGCAGGTGCGGCAACACCAATTGGTTTGACCGATAAGTATGTCGCTACCGATGCAGTAAGCCATGTGAAGTCAGAAGGTTCTTCCGTTTCCTTCCAATTGAAAGAAGGCGGAAAATTCCGGTTCATATGCGCTGGCAGAGAAGTAGCCGTGGACGTAAATGGCAAGACGCTTCCTGTCGTATTGGTAAGTAAACAATTGTATGAAGTTGAAATTCCTAATCTGGAAGACAAGCTTCAAGTTGTTCTTACCGTTTCGGAATAAACAATAGCTGTGTACACATGAGGTGAGATGACATGGAAAAGATGACCCATTGGGAAGCAGATACTCCTGTTCTGGAAGATAAAGATGTTGTCATCGTTGGCGGGTCTTTTGCTGGCATCGCCTGCGCGGTGGAATTGGCGAAAGCCGGACAACGGGTCATGATCATCGAGCCACGTACGTATTTGGGGCGGGAACTAACCGCCCCTCTTCGTCCGTGGCTTGATCTTTCTGCGAGCTTGAACCGACCTGAGCTTATTCAATTTGTCATTGCGCAAGCTGGTGAAGAAACGTTTGCAGCTGACAAGACGTATTTGCCGTTGCATCCTGACCGGTTGAAGCGTGCACTGGAAGATAAGCTGCTTACGCACGATATTGCCCTCCTTTATGCTTCACTTCCAGTTGCTATTGTTAAGAATGGTAACGCGCTGGAAGGGCTCGTAATCGCGAATAAAACGGGCAGCCAAGTGGTCCTCTGTAAGCGTTTAATCGATATGACGGAAACGAATGTAGTCTCACAGATGACTGGTCATCCTGTTGATTCATTTGCTTATGGGAAAACGGCAGCGTTTGCAAGAACGCTAGAGTTTACTGGCGTCACTTGGCCTGAGGAAGATCAGCAGGCGGATAAACTCATGGTTCCAAGCAGTCTGGGACTGCTGGATGACAAAGTGAACCTGGTACATGGCTATCGGGATGAACAGCATTATTACGTGGAATATTGGATGGAATTAACCAGTGAGAATCAGCTTGAAGCAGCTGGTGAACGGGAACTGGCAGCTCGTCTGCGAGGCATGGAATTGACCTCCTATCTAGTACAGAACGTTTCAGCTTTCCGTAAAGCTAATTTGTGCTCGTCGTCCTTTGAGCTTCACGGACCAGTGCCGCTTTATAATGGAGCGCAGGCGAAAACACAGTCTCATTTCGTCGAGCAGATTCAGAGATTAGATCCGACTACAGCAACACTTGCGGGTATGCAGCTGGCTGCTCAGTTACTAGAAGAGCCAGATGAGAGCTCTTTCGGTTATCACGTTGGACTACCTAACGCCAGCAAATTAGTAAAAACGGATGTCCCTACATGTAAAAAAGTCGATGTCCTCGTGATCGGCGGAGGTTCAAGCGGTGCATGCGCATCGATCACAGCGGGAGGCGAAGGCGTAAGCACGATGCTCATCGATATGAATCCTGGGCTAGGTGGAACTGGGACCTTTGGCGGGGTAGACAGCTATTGGTTTGGTCGAAGGGAAGGCTTCGCAGCCCGCATTCATGATGCTGTATTAACTGCGCAGCAAGGTATCGGCTACAAGGGTCATAAATGGAACATTGAAGCCAAGATGTTCGCACTGCAGCAGGAAGCGAAGCGTCAACATGTTGATCTGCTCTTCAATGCCTTTACATATGCAGCGTTGATGGAAAAGAACCGCGTATGCGGTGTGATGGTCGCTACCCGTTGGGGACCTCTTGCGATCTACGCCGATGTCGTGGTTGATGCGACCGGCGATGGCGATGTGGCTGCTTTTGCAGGAGCAGAATTCGTGTACGGCTCTGCGAAAGACCATACCGTGATGTGGTATTCCCTCTCGCAATATAGTAAACCCGATAAGATTCAGAATAATTTTACAAGTATGGTCGATGTTTCGAATATAGTGGACTACACACGTGCGATCATGGCAGGACGCCGGAGAGGCGACCCGCAATTGCATGACCATGGCATTTATGTCGCTACACGGGAAAGCCGGCATATTGTTGGCGAAAACGTGATGCAGTTATCCGATCAGCTGCTGCAACGTAGTTGGCCGGATGTGATCAATATTCATTTTAGCAATCATGATGTAAAAGGGGTTAGCGGGGCGGATTGGATAAATATCGGTCTCATCCCTCCTAATTTAGAAATTGAAATTCCGTATCGCTTGCTGTTGCCGAAAGGGATTGAAGGCTTGTTAGTAGCGGGAAAAGCCATTTCTGCTACGCATGATGCGCTCCCTGCTATTCGGATGCAGTCTGATTTGGAAAATTTGGGAGGCGTAGCCGCGCTTGCCGCTGCATTAGCCGTGCGAACTGGCGTTCCACCCAGGAGCATTGAGATTAAGGAGCTGCAAGATCGCTTAATTCGCGAAGGAATTTTGCCGGAAGCGATTAGAACAAGACAACTTGCGCCTATTAAATACACTAATGAAGAACTCAAACTTTTAGTAGAGCAAATAGAATCGGACCAACCGCTCTATGAATATGCCAATATGCGGATGAATGAAATCTACAGGGAGCGCATTCCTTTCGTAGAAATATGCTCGTTAGGACAGAGAATCGTTCCTTACCTGATGGAGGCGATGGGGCACGCAACAGGGATACGGGAGCTCCGACTGGCGCAAGCATTAGCTATGCTTGGAAGTAAAGCAGCTGTTCCCGTACTGATCGCAAGGATTATGGAAGAGCTGCAAGGTACTGAGCTTCCGCGTCGGACGGCGGATATGATGTATGTCCAACTGCCGCCAGATCACGGTGCGATGCCTGATGTCGTTTACTTGTTATACTCCCTTGCACAAACGCAGGATTCACGCGCAATTGCCGTATGGGAGAGGGTCGTCCAGCTGATGCAGCCAAGTGAAGATGACTTTAGAGATACTTGGCTAGGTCTCTACTATTATGTGGATGCGGTAAGTCAAGGAGCGGAAAGACTAGGAGATCGCGATGTCATTCCTCTATTGGAACGATTGCACCGAATTCCATATTTACATGCCCAGATGAGCACCAGCGCTCCGCAATCCGACTATTTTTTGGAAAGAAGAGCGATGCTGGAACTGGTTATTGGCAGGGCGCTTGCCCGGTGTGGAAGCAGACTTGGATATGAAGTGTTGATTCAATATGTCAGTGATGGCCGATCGCTTCTTGCGAAGCAAGCACTTCAACAGCTGCGGGCGATTAGCGGGCAATCGCTTGATACGAATTCAACAAGCTTACGTAGTTGGCTGGATAACGAGGAGCCCTATCGGCATACATATCCACTTCAGACGCAGCTGGATATTGAAATGAACAGTGAATCCATTTTACGTGCCTATGAGGAGAAGAAGGGATGAACGTGATTAGAAGGAGGTGGCAGCCGTGTTTCTAGCCCTAGATATCGGAACAACGAATTTGAAAGCTGGCATTGCGGATGAAAAAGGGAAGCTGCTTGCTACAGCAATTCGAATGAACCAGAAGCAGCAACATCCACAAGGTTACGTGTACTACGATCCGCAGGATTTGTGGCATACCATTGGATTGTTAATCCAAGAGGTTGCCTCTACTGCAGGAGTCACATCCATTCGTTCTGTTGGTATCACGAGTATGGCTGAAAGCGGGCTGCTTGTCGATCGCCAAACAGGTACGGCTCGAACGAAGATTATACCGTGGTTCGAATCGTGCTCACTTCCTCATGAGAAACGAATTAAGCAGGAGATTGACGCTTATGAACAGTTTTTTCAAAGTGGACTGCATCCCTCGTTCAAACAAGGATTGTCAAAGCTGCTTTGGCTTCAAGAAACGCATTCCGATGCATTAAACGGCAGCGTCTGGCTATCCGTTTCTTCCTATGTTGCCTACATGCTGACTGGAAAATTTGCGGAAGAAGAAACGCTTGCAGCTCGAACATTCGTCTATCGAATGGATAAGCGGGAGTGGAACTTGCCTTTGATTCATCATTTCGGACTAAAGGAAAGTCATTTCCCTACAGTCGTTGCAACGGGTACTGCTGTTGGCAAGATTCTCCCAGATGTTGGTCATAGGTTCGGTTTAGGGCCAACGACGACGGTTTGTCTCGCCGGGCATGATCATGTATGTGCTTCGCTGACGATAGGACAACCTGAACAGCGCAATGTATATAATTCGATGGGCACGGCCGAAACGTTAGTAGGAAGCTTTGGAACTAGAGCGCTCGGAAAGAACGATTACCATTCGGGGCTAGCGTTTGGACGTCATCCTTTGGCGGGTCAAATGTTTTGGATGGGAGGTCACTCTGCGTCAGGAGGTTCCGTTGAATGGTTGAGAGACCTCCTGGGTACAGGAGAATTATCCTATTCGGAAATACTGGGCTTGCTTAATCAGGTTTCAGCCCCGACCGGTATTCTGTATTATCCTTATTTATCCGGATGCGGTGCACCAGCTCCGAATGCCATGGCACAAGCAGCTTGGATTGGTCTTACTGCGCGCCATCATCGCGGTGACATGTTCAAAGCTATTCTGGAAGGAAATGCCTACCATATGGAATGGTTGCGACTTGAAGCTGAAAAAGTAGGCGGAGAACCCATCAATAAGTTGGTTGTGGTTGGTGGCGGGGCCAAAAACAAGCACTGGCTTCAAATTAAAGCAGACGTGTCGGGTATCGAGCTGCATCATCCCGATTTGCCGGAAGCGACGCTGCTCGGCGCGGCGTTAACGGCTGGGGTCGGTGCCGGTGTGTATTCTTCCTTTGAAGAGGCGATGCGTGTTGTTCCTACAGGAAGATTGCAAATTTATAGGCCAGATCTCGCAAATCACGATCGGTACCAGTCCATCTTCGAGAATGGCTTCACTCATCTTCGACCAATGCTTTTAGAATATGACATGTGGTTAAGACAACAGTCTAGTAATGTATTTTAATCGATAATTCATACATCTCAACGCTAGGAGGACTACGATGCCACAGAAGAATCAAGTACAGCTGATTACGTACCCAGACTCCCTTGGGGGAGATTTAAAGTCCCTTCATCTCGTGCTGCGCAATTATTTTTCAGATATTTTTAAAGGTGGCATTCATATATTGCCTCCGTTTCCTTCGTCAGGGGATAGGGGCTTTGCACCGTTAACTTATTTGGAAATTGAGCCTGCGTTTGGAACCTGGGAGGAAATAAAGGCGATAGGTCACCATTATGATGTGCTTGTCGACTTAATGGTTAACCATATTTCCAGGAAATCGACGTATTTTCAGGATTTTTTGAAAAATGGACGCAAATCCGAATATGCAGATCTGTTTATTACGTTAGATAAGGTCTGGGAGGACGGAAAGCCTGTCACCGAGGATGTCGATAAGATTTTCTTGAGAAGACCGAGACCCTATTCTACTTTTCAAATTGAAGAAACGGGTACCGAGGAAACCGTATGGACCACATTCGGCAAGGAAGATCCTTCCGAGCAGATTGACCTCGATATTAAATCAGAGAAGGTTAAACAGCTTTTAACGGATTTCTTCGCCAACTTCTCCCAAAATAATGTGAAGACAGTGAGACTGGATGCGGTCGGCTTTGTTATTAAGAAGCTGGGAACAAGCTGTTTCTTCGTAGAGCCTGAAATCTACGATTTCCTTGATTGGATTAAGGATATGGCCGATTCCCAAGGCATTGAGCTATTGCCTGAAGTGCATGCTCATTACAAAATCCAAAACAAACTGGCTGAACGCGGCTACTGGATCTATGATTTTATTTTGCCTTATACGATTCTTGAAACGATGCTGAATAACTCTAGCGAAAAGCTTTGTGACTATTTAAAGGTACGTCCCAGCAAGCAATTTACCATGTTGGATTGCCATGACGGTATTCCTGTTTTGCCAGATTTGAATGATGTGGTCGATACGAAAGCTGCAAGAAATGTAGTCGATCTATGTGTAGAAAGAGGCTCAACGCTTAGCCTGATCGTTTCCGATGAGCATAAAGGCGAAGGCGGTTTTGATGTTCACCAAATTGGCGGAACCTACTATACGGTTCTGGGTCGCAATGATGATGCCTATATCGCGGCTAGGGCGATTCAATTTTTTGCTCCGGGTATTCCGCAAGTGTATTATGTTGGCTTATTGGCAGGAGAAAATGATTATGAGGCTGTCAAAGCGACGGGGGAAAATCGAGCAATGAACCGTCACAACTACACCATGCAAGAAATTGAAGCTTCTTTGGAAAAAGACGTTGTTCAACGCTTGTTAAAGCTTATTAGATTCAGAAACGAATATCCCGCCTTTGATGGAGATTTTAAAGTTCTGGAATCTGCTAAGGATGAAGTTCATCTTTCCTGGCACAAGGATAGCCACTCTTGTACGTTGTTTATCGATTTGAAAACGAAGCGAACCGTCATCGATTATGTAGAAAATAACGGTGAAATGAGTCAATATTTCGTCTAAATAACGCCAACAGTATGGAGGGATCAGCTATGAATAGGAAGCTCTATTTAAATGGAAATAATTGGAAAATACTGGATTTTATCGACGAGGCATGGCGGACAAAACAGGTAGAAAGTTACGAGCCGACTGATCCGCGTCCGTGGATTACGGCGACGGTTCCAGGGAGCATTCATCAGGACCTTTGGGACAATGGGACCGTGCCTAATCCTTATTTTGAACAAAACAGCCTTATGCTGGAGTGGATTCCGCAGCGCTCTTGGGTATACCGCAAGACGTTTTTTGTTGAAGCAGAGAACGAGGGCAGATGCGCACGGCTTCACCTCCTTGGTATTGATTACAGTGCGCATATTTACCTGAACGGCACGCTGTTAGGCACCCATGAGTCTATGTTTACACCTGCCGAGTATGATGTCGCTTCCCATTTAAAATACGGGGCAGATAACTTGTTGACCGTGGTCCTAGATCCGGCTCCTCCTTCCGAGTCCCAGATGGGGCGAACGTCCAAAGTCGGGCATACGAAAACGAGAATGAATTATTGGTGGGATTTTACACCTCGTATGATTCATTTAGGTATTTGGCAGGAGGTGTACATTGAATTTTCCGGATCGGTAACGGTCAAGGATGTTTACGCCCGGCCCCAGCTGAATAAGGATTTTACTCGTGCGGAGGTTACTGTATGCATCGAGCTATCTTCAGAGAAACAATTATCGGCTGAAGTTGAAATAGTTATCGATCATAACGGGTGCCAAGTTGCCAACATTAGCAGTTACAGTCAAACGCTGTCGGAGGGAGTAACAAGTCTCGAGGTCATGCTGCCCATTGACAATCCCGAGCTGTGGTGGCCAAACGGAGAAGGTGCCCAGCCACTATACCAGCTGACCGTTAATGTCAAGGAGACAGGATCAGACGAGCTCATCTATCGTAAAGAGACCGAGTTCGGCATCCGAAAGGTGGAGTTCTCGCCTAATGAAACATCACATCCGACGGCACTGTCGTACACCTTCACCTTGAATGGCCGCAAGGTCTATGTCAAAGGGTATAATTGGGTGCCGATTGATGTCCTTTACGGTGTAGAGCGCTTGGAAAAGCTCGAGCATCTGCTCATGCTTGCGAAGGAAGCAAACGTGAATCTAATTCGGGTCAATGGTGTGGGCCTAATTGAGACGGATGCTTTCTACAACCTGTGCAACCGGTTTGGAATCATGGTCTGGCAGGAGTTCAACCTGACCAGCTCTGCTTTTAACAGTAAGCCGAAAGAAGACGAGTCGTTCATCAGCCAAGTCATACAGGAAGCGGAAAGCTTCATCCCCCTCAAGCGGAACCATCCCTCACTCGTGCTGTGGTGCGGGGGCAATGAACTGGAGTCATTGGATAAGCTTCCATTAAACGGGGAAGAACCTGTGCTTGCAGCGCTCAAAGCGACAGTTAAACGACTGGATCCGGACCGCTTATGGCTGCCTTGCTCACCGTCAGGTCCACTGCCGTTCAACGGTATCAATATGAGTCGGAATCGGCCGGACGACCTGCACGATGTTCATGGTCCTTGGCACCATGAAGGATTAACTGCACAATATACGCTTTTCAATGCGGGAGCTAATTTATTACACAGCGAATTCGGTGCGGACGGCCTCACGAACTTAAAAGCGCTGGAAGCGACGCTGAAGCCGGAAAACCGCTGGCCTGTTACGCTGCAAAACCCAGTGTGGTATCACCTAGGCTCCTGGTGGGTACAGGAAAAACAATGGCGTGACATCTTCGGTGAGCTTCCCGATCTTGAAACGGCCATTGAAGCGACCCAATTCTTGCAGGCAGAGGGTGTACGTTACGCCATCGAAAGGAATCGTGCTCGGAAATTCCGCAACAGCGGCGTTTTGCCGTGGATGTTCAACGAACCTTATCCCATGGCAGCGTGCACATCGGCCGTTGATTATTACGGCCGCCCGAAGCATTTGTTTTATGCCTCGGCACAGGCGTACAACACAGTTTCTGTAACGGCAAAATTCGCGAAGCAGGCGTGGGCGAACGAATCAAATTTTGAAGCGGAAATGTGGGTGACAAACGGCGATACCCAGGATTACACAGAGGCTGAGCTTCATTGGTCAATGGAAGGAGCTTTCGGCAACAGCTTTGCAAGCGGCAGTCGCACGATAAACGTGGGAGCTAACCAAGCGGAAAGTTTCGGAGATATTAGCTGTCAATTACCTGAGATTAATGGAAATCTGTTTTTTCTTACACTCCAGCTCAAGATGCCATCTGGTATTGTAATTGCCTCTAATCGTTATCTGTTCACCACGAAGGAAAATCTTCAGCCAATGCTGGAGCTTCCGCGCTCGGTGCTGGATATTCAATCGGAATGCAATGGTCCAAATTGGAGCATCAGCGTTACAAACAGAGGGGAGTGTGCAGCCTTGCTTGTGCGAATCGATGATGAACGATCCGTGGATGCCAAAGGCTCGGTCTATATTAGCCACAGCGGATTTCATCTGCTCCCGGGGGAGAGTCGCACAGTAACGGCTGCCTGGAAAGGTGCCGGGAATGACAGCGTGCTGTCCGTTCAGGCTCTTAATGCTGATAAGCGGTTTGTCCAATAGCCATACGATCAATAAACCGGTCAGGGTTATCCTGTGCCGGTTTTTTGGGCTAACACCCACTGGATTTTTCTTTTAATGCCTATTTAATAAAATCGCGTATCAAATGGCATTAAACTTTAAGACAAGAAGAAGGGATAGTGTTACAATTCGAGGTCAGTGACTTAGCTGGATCTCAACAAGGTATTTGAAAAGTTACGTTGCTTCGTGTCCACAACCTCAAAAAATTCGACAATACCGGAGAAGATTTGGAAGATTTGATCTCTATTGGGACGATCGGCCTGATCAAAGCGATTGAATCTTTCTCTCCAAACAAAGGGACAAAGCTGGCGACTTTTGCGGCACGCTGTATCGAGAACGAGATTCTAATGCATCTGCGTTCCTTGAAGAAAACCAGGAAAGATGTGTCATTGCATGATCCCATCGGCACAGATAAAGAGGGGAATGAGATTACTTTGATTGATATCCTCGGCAGCGAGGCGGACGATGTGGTGGATGCGGTGCAGCTAAAGATTGAAAAGAGAAAAATTTACAGAAATCTGGAAATTTTGGACGACCGTGAGAAAGAAGTCGTAGTCGGAAGGTTCGGGTTGGAGTTAGGTGGCGAAGAGCGGACGCAGCGGGAGATTGTTAAGGAACTGGGTATTTCAAGGAGTTACGTTTCAAGGATCGAAAAAAGGGCGCTCATGAAGCTGTATCATTAGTTTTATAAGGCGAAGAGGTAAAAGAATTGAATCGTAGACTTCATTCATTTGGCATCAAATAATGGAGGCGAAGACAATGACAGCCTTAATCCAAATTGAAAATGTTAGTAAATTTTACTATATGGGCGGCGAGACGATTCGAGCATTGGATGACATTTTGCTGGATATCGTGCAAGGTGAATTTGTTGCTATTATGGGGCCTTCGGGCTCCAGAAAGTCCACGCTGATGAACATCATCGGCTGTTTGGACGTTTCGGATGAAGGCTTGTATGTGCTCGACGGCAAGCAGATTCACGCCTTGAAGGACTCACAACTAGCTGAGATTCGGAATAAGAAGATCGGGTTTGTTTTTCAAAGCTTTAACCTGCTGCCAAGGTTAAGCGCGTATGAAAATGTGGAGTTGCCGCTGATATATCGGGGATTATCGAGAAAACAACGGGAGCCGCTTGTCTTGCAAGCGCTGGAAGCTGTGGATTTGCTGGATCGCAGGAAACACTTCCCTTCGGAGCTGTCCGGTGGACAGCAACAACGTGTTGCCATAGCGCGGACATTGGCGGGTGACCCGCCGATCATTCTGGCAGATGAGCCGACGGGGGCGCTGGATTCAAAGACTGGCGCGGAGATCATGGATATTTTCAGGCGATTGAATGAGCAGGGACGGACAATTATTGTGATTACGCATGATCGGCAGGTTGCGGAGCAGGCGAAGCGGGTAGTGCGGTTTCGGGATGGACGGTTGGTGCATTAGAAACTTCCAAATGCCATTTAGCAAATAAAGATTTAGATACTATAGATGCGATTATTTGTTAGATACTGAAAAACCAATTTATTTTTATACAAAGGTGTAGTTTTTACTCGATAATTTGAGGAAACTACACCTTTTTACAGTTTAAGTATCATGGTTGCAAAGGGGGGATGCTCGTATCAACTACGACATTTCGGAGTAAGGAAATGCCCCAACACAGTATGTGCGATGCGAGATTTCGCTCTAGTGTCAAAAAGTTCCGTTATATATCATTTCTGATGATGATCATGGCCGCTTTGAAAGGAAAAGAATGGGGATTTTGCAGGTTTCAGCCAACGTTGGATTATCGACAAACTTTAACATGGTGATAATGTCAAGGCAACAGCTGCGGCTGATGCCACCAACCCGAAAAGAGGCGAGTTCATGAATTAGTTGTTTACATTAATCAAATAACCAAATTGCACAGAATGCACTGTAGATATCGCTCGACTGACGGACGAGTTCTGCAGTTTTTTATTGTCTGACGATTCCTTTGGTTTTGTAGGGAATATTCCGACTAGAATACATAAAAATGTGAGCGTGCCTAGTAAATAGCTAACTAGTTAGGTAATGAATATATACGGATAATTCTCGAACACGTTACGATACATTCGTGTTCAAAAATCTTTGTTGAATGTAATGAAATAGGTTATCCTCTACTGAATTTAATAAGGAAAGGATCGTGGTCGAACATGTTGAATGTGAAGCTTTTCGGAGCTGTCGGGGATCGATCGAAACTGGACAGCACAGCTTTTCAGGAAGCGATAGACGAATGTCACCGGATAGGTGGAGGGACGGTTAACGTTCCCACAGGCGAATATTTGATTGGAAGTATCGAGCTAAAGAGCGGGGTAATACTGCATCTGGAAATAGGCGCTACGCTTTGGGCTTCGACGGATCGTGCCGATTATCGTGAAGATTGGGCAGGCGTTTACGAGAGTAGGATTTTGTTTAAAGCGACAAATGCCGAATTGTTCGGTATTACGGGGAAAGGAACGATTCGGGGATTCGGCACGGAGAAGTTTGGTTCCTGGTGGGAGGTACCGCAGCCGCCTGAACTGCGGGTATGCACCTGCTACTTCGATAATTGCCGATCGGTCACGTTGGAAGATATTCGTATTCGGGACAGCTCGTTTTGGACGGTCCACTTGAAGCAGTGCGATACGGTTTATATCACTAGAGTTTCCATACAGAATTATCGCTATCATTTGAATACGGACGGCATCGTGCCCGACAGTTGCCGCCATGTTTTCATTACGGATTGCCACCTGTCAACAGGGGACGATTGCATCCCAATCAAGAGCACTGAGCAACAGGCGTGCGGACCTATCTTCGTGACGAATTGCGTCCTAGAGACACCGAATACGGCAATTAAGATAGGAACGGAGACGTACGGGAATATCAGTGACATTTATTTCAATCACTGCACCATCAATGCCTCGATCGGGATCGGCATATTCGTCAAAGACGGAGGCACAGTGGAGAGGGTGCGAATGAGCGGTATCACGATTGAATCAGCAGACCTCTACCATATCAAGCCGGTGTTACCGCTGTTCATCGATATCGAGAAGCGGCATGCTGACTCAAAGTTGGGCTCCGTGCGAGATGTAGCTTTCCGCGATCTTTTTATCAGTACGCAAAGCACGATTGTTGTGCAAGGAGCACCGGACAGCTTGCTCGATAATATGTCGTTTCAAGATGTCACAATGCGCATTACAGGTTATACGCCTTTCGGCCAACGAAACAAACCGATTACCGGCAAGCGAACGCTGAAAGAGCAGCGGGATACTGAATTTATGATCAAGCCCGCTTATATGACGATTGCGTATGGAAAGAATGTGCGACTTGAGCATATTCAAGTTTTCGACTGCGTAGAGGCGGCTGAACAAAAACGTCATGAGATATGTCTCGCCTATTCGGAGAATGTTATCTACAATCACACGCATATTGAAGCGGGGGGCGATGAGCAATGGATCGGATAAAGGATGAATTGGTGAAGGCAGAGCGGTTAACCAAGGAAGATGGCCATTATTTTTTTGGCTATTATGACACACCTGCATGGAGCGGGAACGATCGGTATCATTTATGCCATAGAGTAGCGTTTTGTGATCGGCTCCCGCTTGCGGAAGATCGAGCCGAGCTTGGTTATATAGATTTACAGAACAACAACTTCACCGTTATCGGAGAAACGACTGCATGGAACTTCCAACAGGGGAGCATGCTGCAATGGCATCCCGCGTACCCACTGGATACCGTTATTTATAATTTAAGGAACGGCAATTCTTATGAAGGCGTCGTGCTGAATCTGAGAACGGGCAAGTCTCATCAATTAGAAAGGCCGGTTGCCAATGTCGATCCGACTGGCCGATATGCAGTCAGCATCAATTTCCCCCGTATGTACGATTTCCGTCCGGGATATGGCTATGCCGGCGAATCGGACCATTATGCGAACGTCACCCATTCGCAAAATGATGGTATCTATTTGATTGACCTGTTGTCAGGAATCAGTCGGCTGACGATTTCCTTGCAACGAATATGGGAGTTTACGAAAGCGTATTTTCATGGTGAGGACAGGAAAATATTGATTAACCACATCACCTTTAACGCTGACGGCTCCCGCCTTGTCATTCTGGTGCGTTGTTTTCCAGATAAGGAAAATATGTGGAAGACAGCCGTCGTGACGATGAATATTGACGGTTCCGATTTATTTTTACTTGCCGACTATGGGTATGCGTCCCATTATCATTGGAGGGATCGTGAGCGTCTTACGATTCATGCTGGTGAAGCGGCAACGAACCATGAGGGGGCTCAACTGTATGTGTGGAAAGACAAGACGCGCGAGGTAGAGACGATCGACAAGTCGTTTTTCCTCGAGGATGGACATTGCAGCTACTCGCCAGATCGGAGATTCATACTGTATGACAGTTATCCAGATAGCGATTCTTATCGACATTTGTACATATACAATTTACACACCATGAGGGGGATGAAGCTGGCCTCGTACTATTCGATGCCTGAACTGGACGGTGATATCCGCTGTGATTTACATCCACGCTGGAATCGACAGGGCACGGCGATCTCCTTCGATTCAACGCATGAAGGATGGCGGCACGTTTACCTGATGGATTTGCGAGGTCTCGATCTATAATCATGAATGTAAAGGTAGTAACGCTTCAATCTTAACGAATGATAATGAGGCTAACTAATGATAATCGAATGAAAAGCAGCGTTGTCTGGCACTTGGTTCAGCAAAGAGCATATACGGATAATCTCTAATCCAGTTATAGTGAGTTTGCAAGCGACTTATCATTTGACAAGGTGGTGTTACAGGTAGTGCGTATGGAGTTAGGTAAACATCGATGGCTATACCTGATGATGATTCCCGGTATATTATATTTCATTATTTTTCGTTACTTGCCCATGCTTGGGAACGTTATCGCGTTTCAAGATTTTCAGCCGTTTCTAGGGTTTTCGGGCAGCCCTTGGGTCGGATTCAAACATTTCCATAGGATGTTCACGGAAGATACGTTTCTTCAATTACTTCGAAATACGTTGATGTTGTTCGTGTATGGCTTTGTATTTGCTTTTCCGATCCCAATCATTCTTGCCCTCATGTTGAATGAAGTTCGGAAACAGTTATTTAAGCGATTCATCCAGACGGTTATTTATTTACCGCATTTTCTTTCCTGGGTCGTTGTCGTGTCTCTCTCTTACCTGATGCTGACGACAGAAGGCGGGATCGTTAACAATCTATTGGTGTCGCTCGGCGGCAACAAAGTTAACTTTATGCTCGACGCCACATGGTTCCGCCCCTTATATACGATTCAATCCATCTGGCATGATGCAGGCTGGGGTACAATCATTTATCTTGCGGCGATAGCCGGTGTGGACACGAGTCTATACGAGGCGGCAGAGATCGACGGAGCTAGCAGGCTGCGGCAAGTATGGCATATTACACTTCCTGGCATACGGAATGTTGTTGTCATTCTGCTTATTCTTAAAGTAGGGGATATCATGGATCTCAGCTTCGATCATGTGTTCCTGATGTCGAATGCGATGAATCGTGGCGTGGCGGATGTATTTGATACTTATATTTATACGATAGGGGTTCTTGGTGCCCAGTTTAGCTACAGCACCACGGTCGGTCTATTCAAATCGGTAGCAGGTTTGATTATGGTGTTTCTTGCCAACCGTTTGGCTAAAAAGTTCGGAGAAGAGGGTATATGGTAATGGAACAGACGAAACCAACAACAGCAAACATTTCTTTACCGATCAGCGCAACCCGTAGGCACTCGGGGAACATGCTATTCGATTGGATCAACTATTCGCTGTTACTTCTCTATGCACTGATTTGTTTTATACCGATTTTGCACGTATTTGCCACATCCATTGCGGCTTCTTCGGAACTGGCGGCGCATCCGTTTCTCCTGTTCCCGACACGTTTTAGCTTCGATGGATTCCGGTTTATTTTCTCCTCCAACACGTTGCCACGAAGCCTAATGACTACAATTTTCATAACGGTAGTAGGGACTGCGCTCAATGTCATTGTGACGGCGTTGCTCGCTTATCCACTATCTAGAAAATATTTAAAAGGCCGAAAGCCCGTTATGATGATGATTGTGTTCACCATGCTGTTTGCTGGCGGGTTGATTCCTAACTTCTTGCTTGTAAAATCGTTGGGGTTGATGAATTCCTACTGGTCGCTATGGCTGACTGGGCTGATTAGTCCGTTCATTCTAATCATACTCAAAAGTTTCTTCCAGGCCATTCCCGATGAATTGGAAGAATCGGCGAAAATCGATGGCGCCAACGATCCATTTATTTTGTTTCGCATCATTCTGCCCTTGTCACTACCGGCCATCGCTACGATTTCGCTTTTCTATGCTGTGGGACACTGGAACACGTTCCTATCTGCGATTTTGTATTTGAACGACCAGTCCAAATGGCCGATTCAAGTTTTGCTCCGGCAGATCGTAACGGTTAGCACGGCTGGGGTTGGCGATGACGAGTTCAGCTACATTCCACCTTCGAACATCGTTCGTGCATCTGTTATCGTGGTCGCGACGCTTCCGATTTTGCTTCTATATCCATTTTTGCAGAAATATTTTACCAAAGGTGTCCTGCTCGGATCGGTTAAAGGATGATGATAGCATGGCCTTCGGGAGTGCAGTTCGCCATCATTTAATATATAATTTGAATAGAAAGAGGGTATTAACAAAATGAAAACGGTTACGGGTCAGAAAACAAAGGTCATGGTTGTCCTCATGCTTAGCACTGCGCTACTAGCAGCATGCAGCAATGGAACAAAAAGTGGAGATACACCGACGGCAACTACGGCATCTACCACAACGGCGACACCGGGAACAGCTAGCGCCAAACCAGCTGAAGCGGTGAATATCTCCTTGATGGCTATGTACACCTCGCCAAATGCGCCAGCAGCTGACAGCGACGTCATGAAGAAACTGATGGAAGTTACCAACTCCAAGCTGAGCATCAATTGGGTACCGAACGCGGCATACAATGACAAGTTGACCGCATCACTTGCGGCAGGAGATTTGCCGACGGTCGTTGTGGCCGATTTAAATCTACCGGCAGTTGCAAATGCCGTTGATGCTGGTGTGTTCTGGGACTTAACGCCATATTTAAAAGATTACCCTAATTTGAAGCGTCTTGACGCAGGTGTCCTGAACAATGCTTCATACAAAGGAAAAAACTACGGCATTTATCGTGCCCGAGATAAAGCAAGAAGCACAATCTTTATTCGCAAGGACTGGTTGGACAATTTGGGTCTTAAAGCGCCGTCAACGCCGGAGGAACTGTTGAAAACAGCGGTTGCTTTCGGAACTGGCGATCCAGACAAGAACGGGAAGAACGATACAACCGGATGGGTGATGGATAACGGTTTCTCGGATCTCAAAGCGTTGATGACCTGGCTAGGCGGACCGAATGAATGGGCGGAAGACGGCGGCAAATTGGTTCCGGCTGTGCTGACACCACAGTATACAGATGCTCTTAACGCAATGAAGAAGTTATATGACGATCATGGCGTTAACCAAGATTTCCTACTGGTGGATTCCAACAAGAAGAATGAAATTTTCTACGGTGGCAAAGCGGGTATTTATTTTCAGGTTTCTGATTCCACGCGGGAGAAATCAGTTCAGAAAAATGATCCCAAAGCACAAGTGATGATGATTAATCAATTTACAGGTCCGGCTGGTATCAAGTCACGAGGTGAAAGCGGATTCAACTTGATGATGATGATTCCAAAGAAAAACGTAAAGACAGAGGAACAGCTGCGTCAGGTATTGGGTTTTATTGACAAATTGGGCAGTAAGGAAGCACAACTCCTGCTTAACTATGGAATTGAAGGAGTCCACTATACGTTGGACGGCGGAAAGATCGTGTGGAAGGATCAAGACGGCTTCACCAAGTCGACAGGCGCGGGCCCAGGCATCTATAACATGAATATATTGACGGATTTGCTGCCGCAATTAAAATCGGATGATCCGCAAGTCGCTAGATCGGCAGAAGTCCGCAGGGAGAATGAGAAGGTTGCTGTGTTCAATCCTGCGGCGCCTTATAAATCGGCAACGTATACCACGCTTGGCAAGACGTTGGATCAAACCATCAACGACGCTCAAAGCAAATTTATTCTCGGCGAGCTTGACGCGGCAGGATGGAAGAAAGCGGTTGAGCAATGGAAGACCAGCGGGGGCACTAAGTATATTGAAGAAATAAATGCTGCTTATCAGGCGGTTAAAAAGTAGCCATTTTTATTTACAAGTGAACAAATGCCTGGGCTTTCTTTTGTACCGTCTACCAGAGGAAGCCCCAGTCGTCATAACGGAGGAGTAGCAATGAAGTTTTTAAATGGGTCGGGAAGAAAGCGCATGAACATTGAGGTGTCTCGATACTTTACCAAGCTGCTGGCAATCAGTATTTTGCTGGGTGCCATTCCGGTTATTACGCTGGGGTTACTTTCCTATGTCATCTCCTCGAATTCGATAAAAGAGAAAGTGGTCCGTGGCAACGATTTGATATTGGCTCAGATTCATCTTCGAACGGAAAAGGAATTAAGTATGGTTGATAAGATGATGAATCAATTAATGTACTCCACGCTAGTCGCCCAGACGCTAAACAAAGCCGTTACCCAACACGACTTTCAGGCTGTAGGGCAAATTCAGCAGGAAATTTCCTTTATGCAGTCCTATGAACTTGGCATCTCGGATGTCGTGCTTGTCAATCTTCAAAAAAATTGGTTGATCAGCAGTGGGGGCCGTTTTAGCAGTTTTACGTACTATTCGGATCCAGCACCTTTCTCTCGCTACACGGAGGCTGGTCAGCAATTTAATCGGTATTACTTATCCGACAAAACAGTCACGGTCGTTGAAAGGCTGCCCCTGCATTCCGCTAATCCAATTGCCTTGTTGCTCGTCGATATTTCGCTTGATGATCTTAATGCCATCCTTGCTAAAAATAAAGAGTTTGGCGAAATGTTCATTATGGACGAAGATCGGAAGTTTGTTGCTGGAACGAGCGCGGATGAGCATTTGCATAGCGCACTCGAATCTGTTGTGGCGCAAACAGCCTTGCTGGAGAATGATAAGGCAGTTACCGCTGAGCTGAATGGCAAGCCTTCGGTTATTATTCCCTATCGTTCGAGCTACAACAATTGGCTGTATTTATCGGTCATTTCGCTTGATGATATTTCGAAAGACTCTAGGGAAATTGGCCGATACACCATTTATATCTGCTCTGGTATTTTAATTCTTACCATCTTGGTGTCGCTCTACAGTTCACGGGTTATTTACTCACCTATTAAAAGATGGTACGGCGTGCTCCGCGATTTAGTATCGGGTTCGGACAAAGGCAGCGAGATCGACATTATCAGCGGAAAATTGAAGTCTCTGCTTCACTTACGGCAACAAATGAGCGATCAATTGAAGCAGTTTTTCGTCACCAAGCTGATATTAGGCGAATGGCGTCGCAATGAAATTGAAGAGATGATGCGGAGCTACAATTACCCAACAAATCTGAAGCAATATGTGGTACTTGTATCCGAATTTGACACGCTTGAAGGCACCAGCTACACGGAGCAGGATCGCTACCTGCTGATGTTTGCGATTAGCAATATTGCCAGTGAGATCGTTCCGGCTCGTGAGCGCTTTGAGTCAATTGTCATTAACCAGTCGCAAGTGTTGATCATAGGCAGTGAAGGTGACGACTCCCAGGAGGCTCGACTTCTCGCTTTTGAACGGGCGATGGACATTCAGAAAAAGGTGAAGCAGTTTTTGCGATTGCCACTGAGCATCGGAGTTAGCAGGGTTCATACAGACTTGAAGGAGATACCGAAGGCTTATTTGGAAGGGTTAGAGGCCCTGAAATACAGAATTCGCTATGAGCAAGAATCGCTGCTTTTCTTCGACGAAGTTCAGCCGAACCGTGAACTGCCCCCCATTTTTCCCATGCAGATGGAGAATGAGTTGATCGATTCGATCAAACTAGGCAATGAGGATGAGATTAGGCAGAAGCTTAGCCTATTTCTTCAGGAAATTCACAAGAATGCGGCTGACCATCGGGATTACCAAATCTTTGTGGCGAGGCTGCTAACCGACCTGCTTCGTCTTCATCAGGAAATTGGTGGTGTTATGCCCTACGATGGAACGGTCTCCTTATTTAAACGGTTGTTTGAAATTAAGACGATTCCGGAAATTGAAAGTTGGTTTATGCAAGTGCTGATCACGCCATTAGTCAAGGTGGTTAGTGAGCAAAAAGACAAGGCGCATCACCGCATATCTAAAGAGGTCTGCAGCATGATTGATAACGAAGCCGAAACCAATCTTACATTGGAATCATGCGCAGAAAGGTTAAATTATCATCCTGTCTATGTTAGCCGTGTGTTCCGACAGGAAATGGGCATTAATTTTGGCGAGTATCTGGCTAAAGTTCGTCTTGGCATTGCCAAACGATGGCTGCGGGAGACGGATATGACGATCAGCGATATCGCGCAGAAGTTGCATTTTAGCAATTCGGGCAACTTTATCCGCTCATTCAAAAGTTCGGAGAATATAACACCTGGCAAATATCGTGAACAGACGGAACATTAAAACGGCCATCAGAGGAGGTATGTTTAGGAACTGTATCGGTATCGGGGCATTTGAAAGGAGGAATAAGGTTGAATAAATTGTTCGTTGTAGGGGACAGTATATCGATCGATTACGGGGTCTATTTGGAGCAAATGCTCGAAAGTGAAATCATGTATGATCGTAAGAAGGATCTCCATGCAATCAGCGAAAACCAAGATCTCCCTGACGCAATGAGAGGCGCAAATGGTGGGGATAGCGGGATGGTTCTGCAATATTTATCCTATCTCGTCGCTAATCGCTCCTTTGATCATTCGATTTTGCTACTGAATTGCGGGCTGCATGATATCAAACGAAATCCGTCGACGGGCGAGTTGCAAGTTTCAATGGACTCATATGAAGCTAATTTGCAGGCCATTTTACAACTCATGCAACCTCTGCCTACTCGAATTGTTTGGGTGAGGACGACTCCTGTTGATGATGCCATTCATGAGGAGCGGATGAAGAAATTTGCACGGTTTAATCGTGACGTAATTAACTATAACGAAGTTGCCGATCGAGTTATGGAGGCTGCTGGCGTCCAATCCATAGATTTATACAGATTTACTCATAAGCTGGGCGATGGCGAGACGCTGTTCTGCGATCATGTCCATTACTTCTCGCAGGTCCAAAGGCAGCAAGCTGCCTTCATTGCCGGCTACTTACACAACAATTGAAACCTACAATAACGAAGCTCATAACGCGCAAAACGTACTAATCTGTTAGGATCCAACAAAAGGAGGAACTACTGAATGAGTAACGTGTTGAAAAGTCGATTATGCAAGCTCATCATGTTTTGCTTGGTACTAGTGTATATCCCGTTCGGAATGGCGAAGCCAGCTGCTGCTTTCGGAAATGGCAATCTACTGAACGGTGGGTTCGAGAGTGCGACAGGTTCAGGCGTCCTAATCTTTGACAGCTGGAAGATTGATTCTACGGGATCGAAAGTTACAAATGGCAGCCCGGCGGGTTCCACATATGCCCATTCTGGCAACAATGCCTTAAAGGTATCGGCAGGTTCGGGCAGTCAGAAGACGCCGGCGCAGCAATTCGTGTCAGTCATTCCCGGTCAGACCTACAACCTTTCCTTTTACTTGAATGTAACTGCTGCTACGAACTCGGCATCCTCGACCGGAATGGTCGTCCGGTTTTATGACAAAGTAGGGCCTGATAACTTCTACACGACCGGTTCCACTACAGTCGGTTCGGATGTAATCGTTGGCTCGGTTACGGGGACAACGACATCTGGATACACATTGTATCAAAATAACTTCACAGTGCCCGCAAACGCGAAATATATGCGGATCTACGTGTTCTCGAGCAGCGCCGTCAGCGGCAGCATGACCGCTTATGTAGACGATATCAGCCTCGTTCAAACAGGCGGTACGGCACCGAGCACCATTACAGGCGTCACCTTGAATAAGACGTCTACGTCCATCGAAAAGGCGGGCACGGAAACACTTATTGCCACCGTAGCTCCATCCGGAGCACCGCAGGCAGTCGTCTGGAGCAGCAGCAATTCCTCCGTCGCTACTGTCGATGCCAACACAGGGCTTGTCACAGCGGTGAATACAGGAACTTCGACCATCACAGCCACATCTACGACAACTACGCCGCCGAACACAACCCCTACGGTATACACAGCTTCAGCTCAAGTGACAGTGGTGGCTGGAATGCCTACTGCGGTTTACGGATTGACGCTGACGCCTTCTTTCAACTCCATTAGTGTTTATATTGCTGGTGGGAGAGATGATCTGATTCGTCATCTGTCCTACAAGAAGACAACGGACACGGTGTGGAAGAATGCATTGGATCCCATTTATATTCCAGGCAAGGAGATTTTCTCAGGCAGTATTGTGAGGTTGGATGAGAATACGTCCTACGATGTCAAGTCGGAGGTCTACTACGGAAGCACTCTCATTAAATCGGAGACGGGAACGGTTCAAACCTGGACCTCCACCCCTGTGATCGCGCAGACGATATCGTTATCCAGTTTATATACGAGTGGCGGGTTGGTCATTAACGGGCTGACTGGAACGAACAGTGGCTGGATCAAAATCGTGAACGATACAGGGCTCACCATCGATGCCGGTACGCTAACGCAGAATGCCGTGACAGTTACGAATTCGGTATATACGATACTGGATGGCTTCATTGTTAAGGGCGGCAGCAAGAATGGCATCTACCTGAACAGCACGGATCATGACGTTCGAATTACAAATGCGGATATTTCCGGCTGGGGGCGTACGGCAGTCGATACCGTGCATACAGCTGCACAGTTGGCCTATATCAATAAGAGTGATGTCGGTTATGGCACACCCATCGATGCGCTGGGAGATATGCTGGAAGGTGATGCCGGCTTCCGGATCGAGGACGCGAAGAACATCGTTGTAGAACGCAGTTATGTGCATGAACCAAGAGGCTATGCGAACCCTTGGGGAGGCGTCACCTCCGATGGGCAAGTGTATAGCAATTCTCACCCGCAAGGACCCGAGGCGATGTATCTGCGAAGCGCAGGCGGTCTGGTGGTCAGGTATAACGACTTCAGTGGCACGGATGAGTACCACCGGTTCAATGACGTGATCAGCGGTTATTACAATAATCAAGAGAGCGGCGGATTTTATAAGGATGCAGACATCTACGGCAACTTCTTTGGATATGCCAATGATGATAGTGTCGAATTTGACGGCGGACAGTCCAATATTCGGGTGTTCGACAATCGGTTCGAGATGAGCTATACCGGCACCAGCTTCGCTCCGAACATGGTTGGACCGAGCTATGCGTTCAATAATGTGTTTCATAATCTAAATGATTATAGACGAACAGGCACGGGGTCGGTAGTCAAATTAGGCGGCAACAGCAGTACTGTGTATAAAGGTGAAACCTGGTTCTTCAACAATACGATTTATGCCGTTCCCAAAGCGATTACTGGCAGCAGTACGCCGAAAAACTGGTATGGCGGTACGCGAAATAATCTCATTGTCGTGATGAGGGATCTTACTAAGGGTTCGTCTAATTATTACAACATTGAGGATAATAGTCCTGCTGTAAACCCTGGTACGAATTTCGATTATGATGCGCTCGGACGAAGCACGGATGCCGATGGATCCGGGGATATTTATGCAAATCCAGGAGCCGAAACGCATGGTCTGTTCAAAATTGGCAAGATGACAAATCCCGATGCAGGTGTCTTTACACCGACGACTTCTGGCATCAATTCGGCAAGGGAAGTTAACGTTGTAGATATGGGAACCATCGTTAACAATTTCACGAATACGTATGCCGGTACGGCGCCTGATATTGGAGCTTTTGAACAAGGGTCGAGCAGCCTGTTTCCGAAACGGCCGATCCCGTTCCAGTCCGATAAGTATCTGGTTAGCATTCCAGAAACGAGCAGTTTCGCTACGTTCACGATTTCGACAGGCACACTTAGTGGATCCGGCAGTTATACGATTCGACGCAACGCGGAAGAAGATTGGTATTCGGTTACGCCGTCCACTGGAACATTCGGAAGCAACAGTTCCGTAACGTTTACGGTTACTGTGGACCGTACGAAAGCTTCATTTAACCGGGCTGTTGAATACTCGACCTTGTTCGTGCGGTTAGCTAATGGATATTCGGTGCCAATTACGATTAAAGCAGATAATACAGCCGAAACAGTGCCATTTGGGCAAACGATTCAGCTTGACTCCACAAAGCCATTTCCAAACACATCTAATCTGAATGCCGATTGGAAATCTAGCAGTGCGGCAGCTACGATTACATCATCGTCGGTTATCGACGTATCGTCCGTTAACGTCGCTGGTGTGTATGCCGGTACTGCAACCATTACGGCGAACAGCTCAGTGAATGGCGCCAACCAAGCAGAGTACAAGGTGCGCGTACCGGCGATGCTCGGTGACCTGCAGGTGAATGGGCAGGTTGTTGCCGGGTTCGATTCAGGTACGTACAGCTACAATGTCGTACTGCCGTCCGGCTCTAGCGTTCCGACGGTGTCGGCGACATCGCTGGATGCCAGCTCAGCATCGCCTTCTACAGTGGCGTATGACCTACCGGCGAGTCTGCCGGGCACTGCTGTCGTAACGGTGACGTCTTCCGATGGAACGACGAGCAATACGTATACAATTCAGTTTACAGTAGCGATACCATCACCATCGGCTGTGGGTTACTGGAAGCTTGACGAGACATCGGGAACAGTTGCATCGGATTCCTCGGGCAATCATTTGAACGGAACCCTAATTAACGGCCCCGTTTGGACAGCCGGCAAGATTGGGAACAGTCTGGATTTCGATGGTTCGAACGATGAAGTCGATCTAGGAACTCCGACTGAACTGCAATTTACAGGTGCCATGTCTGTTGCCGCCTGGGTCTATGTCGACAGCTTCGCGAGCAATGGGAGAATTATCTCGAAGGAGAACGGCACAGGTTCAAGGTCCTGGAGCCTGTATACAAATTCCGCAGGCAAAGGCGTCTTCCAGATTGCCACGGGTGCAACTTCTTCCATTACCGTATTGACGGCAGGGACGCTGCCGGTTGGCCAATGGGTCCATCTGGCGGGTGTATTTGAGCCTGGTGCCGCATTAAGAATTTACGTCAACGGTGCATTAAGTAACTCCAATCTCACCGCGATTCCGTCGACGCAATATAATAACACCGAACATGTGTTTATAGGAAGACGGCCGGATTTTTCGAATGCTTTTAACGGCAAGATCGACGAAGTATATGCCTTTAACAACGCATTATCGGGAACGGATATTGCAGCACTTGCGAGTAACTAGGAAACTGCTAAGCAAATCATGATTGTTTTCTAGCTTTGGAACTCCAACCGCGCCAGTCGTCTATGTGTCGTGTGACGCATCGATGCTGGCGCGAGAGGTTCCAAGCAAGGAACCTCTATTTATGGCGGAAGGAGAAGAAAGAATGAAACGGTATTTTGATGTAGAAGCCAGTATGACATATAAACTGGCAAATCAGGACACGGACGCCATCCTTGAAACGATAGCAGGCGCATACATAGCGAATAATCCCCCGCATCCGTTCGTGTTCCGATGTTATAGCAGGCTTTCAATCCCACAGCTGCAAGATGGCAGATTTGATTTTAATATGCAGGATAAACATCCTGAAGCTGCCGATGGTCAATATGCCTTCGCACTTGGCATGCTTTGGAGTGATAACGTGAGGTCTGTTGAAACGGCAGTCAATTGTTATGGTCCTACGAAGCTGCTGCTGAATGGCAAGTTGCTTTATAAATCGGGCGTAGCTGAAGAGGTAAATGTAGAAACGCGCAAAATTGTTGAGGTAAAGTTACAGGTGGGCTGGAATGCCTCCCTACTTATTTTCCAAAAGGTAGCTTCCGGTTTCGGCTGCTTATTCGGTTCAAACCGCAGCCATTCCACTCCTTTAGATTTTATGAACCCGTTTAGTGATCGATATGACTGTGGCGGTTGGTTGTATTCGGAGCCATTAGATGATGAACGGTTCGGAGAGACCAACTTCCCCGATGTGAAAGGCTCCGAATTGGACTCGGCTGTTCGGTGGTTTCCTTCTCAGGTTCGAACGGCTGATGAGCAGTCGCTGATGAACTGTGCAAGAATTTTTGGTATCCTGCCGAATAAGGTGGTTTATGCTTGGGCGAAAGGGAGCTCCCGCCTCCCGGGTCGGAATCGGTTCACTGTGAAAGGGCGGTCAGCGGGCCAGTTGCGCATCTGGGTTGACAGCGAACTCGTCGCTATGTCCGAGACGATAGGGCCATTTGAGCTTGAGGTTCATCTCGCATACGGGGTACACAATTGGTTAGTTGAGTCAACTTGCGGGGAGGAAGACTGGGGTTTCACACTGGAAGTGACTGCTGGAGATGAGGGGTATTCGTTTAGTCAGCCACACCCGGTAAAAGGCACAGATGAATGTTGGTTTTACGTAGGACCGATGGAGCGTGCTGAAAGTATCGTCCCAGACCAGCTGCAAACGATGTACCGTTTGTTTGAAGCAGGTACTAACAATGATACCTACTGGCGAATCGATAAGCCTGGCGTTTGGATTAGACCTTACCTGCAAAATGCCCGTTATGCAAGATGGAATTACCCGATTGGTGTGACACTGTATGGTCTTCTCCAGACAGGCAGAAAGCTCGCCCGAACTGATTTTGTGCGATACGTACTACAACATTTAAGAATGTGTACGACGATGTACGACTACGCTCTGTGGGACCGTGAGCAGTATGGGTATCCAGCCATTAACACGAAGCTGGTGGATATGAAGATGCTGGACGACTGCGGTTCGATCGGCAGTGCAATGCTGGAGGCCAATAAAGAGGCGCAGGATGACGGTTTTGTCAGGCTGGCGCATCACATTGCCGATTATATGGCAAGCACGCAAGAACGGCAGGATGACGGTGCATTTTATCGGGAATCCAAAGGTTATTACATGGAAAATACGCTATGGGCGGACGACTTGTACATGAGCACCCCATTCCTGATCCGATATTACAAGTTGACAGGTGAACGTAAATGGCTTGATGATGCGGCCAGTCAGTTCATTCTTTTTAAGAAATACTTATATATCCCCGAAAAAAAACTGATGTCTCATGTCTATGATTTCAAATTCAATATGGCTACTGGGATCCCTTGGGGGCGCGGGAACGGTTGGGTTATTTTTTCTTTGTCAGAGCTGCTAGAGGTGATGCCGGAAGACCATCAGGACAGGGCGACATTGCTTTCCTTTTTCCGAGATTTCTCCGAAGGGTTGCTTGCTCGCCAAGGGAAGAATGGCTTGTGGCATCAAGTATTGACGGATGAAGATGCCTTCGAGGAAACGTCCTGCACATCGATGTTCATGTATGCCTTTGCTAGAGGAGTGCGATTTGGCTGGCTGGATAAGCCCAGACTTTATGCAGAAGCTGTTCGTAAAGCGTGGAGCGGATTAATCAGCCATGCTTTTGAGGGAAATGGATCGGTCCACGGTGTGTGCTGCGGGTCGAAATATTCCTACTCCCCTAATTATTACAAGTATGATCTTAAGGCGGTTACGAATGACCCACATGGCATTGGCATCGTCCTGCTTGCTGGAATCGAAGCCGACAATATGAACCGTATGTTAGGGACGTTATGAGGGTATAGCCTTTAGCTTGCAAATAATTAACTACAAGGGAGCAGAACAATGAACATGGCATCCCAGTCCAAGCACCATGCTTACTGTAAGCCTATCGTCAGCGGTCAACCGGTAACTGAGTGGCTTTATGCCGGGCCTTACGAGCTTGATGTGTCCGATCTTTACTATGACAATTACATCGTACCTATCGAACCGTACCAGTCAAGATTAGATGAGGCGAATCACGTATTCGCTCAGCTTCTGAAAGTCCCTCCTGCCGAAGGGCAGGAACAGCGATTGTTTGGCCAGCAGGAGCAATGGAGGCTGCATCGGGCGCATCCTTCGGACAAAAAGGTTACTTGGGCCAGGTTTGGCGTTTTTGCTCGCTTGATGACGGTATTCGCGTACACTCAGCTGGTGTCCGATAAGGAGCAGACGATCGCTTGCAGCTTAGACTACACCGGAAGCATCGCGGTCGCGATTAACGGCAAGATCGTTTTTACCAAATGGCAGGTCGGTCGGAGTGGAGGTAAGCAGCATGTCGAGCTTCAACTCAAGCCGGGAGTGAATCATTGTCAGCTTCTGCTGCTGAACGTTCATCTTCATTGCACCAACTCCTTTACCTTTATGATGGAGGGCAATGGACTGCACAGCTCGCTGCCGCTGCTTGGGGAAGATCAGAAGGAACGAGATCAGATTGAAGCGGAGCTCTCCTCCTTCTACATGGAGCGTCCGCACCTGGGCGCGAATCAGCGTATTGAGTTGCTGACGGATGAAATGATGAGAAGCGGCGGTGAGTTCGAGCTAAGCCTGACTGGGGGCGATCGCCAAGTGTTGCGAAGCAAGCTGGTACCAGCTTGCTCGCTGCAGAGGGCTTCCGGAGGCGCTGCAGTGGTCGAGCTGGGAGACACTTCGGAACTAAAGCCTCTGAACTCTTACACCGTACAAATAGATTATAGAACCATATCGGGAGAACGGATTTCTGGCGTGAAGTGCAGCTTCTCCACACCAAGATTTTGGGAGAAGGTGCCTGAGCTCAGATTTGCGGAGCGGAAGCAATTTGTGCTGCAGCAGTATGCATCCATGGATGGATCTGACGATCGAGTTCGTGTTGTTTATTATGAGCTGGCTAAGCTGGTATGGAAATCCGCAGAGGGCGGCAATGTCGAGTTGGCGATTGATTTTACAGCGATTGAACAGGGAATCGAGTTTATTAATAAACGTTACGACTGCGCGGATTTTGCTCTTCACGGGCTGCTGAGGATGTATGCACTTTATAAAGATAGTCCACTGCTACCAGGCTCATTAAAGGAAAAGATAAAGCAATGTATCTTAGGCTTCAAGTATGGGACGGATGAACCGGGCAAGTCCATGATGTTTACCCGTTCGGAGAACCATGAAATGCTGTTCTACAGTGCGGAATATTTAGCAGGGCTGATGTTTCCCTTGGAGATATTTCCGAATAGTGAACAGAATGGGCTGTTCCACGCGTTAAAGGGGCGAATGAACGCCGAACGCTGGATGAAGGAGAAGGGCACCTACGGATTCATGGAATGGCATTCCAATACCTACTATGAGGAAGATATGCTCTCTCTTCTGAATATGTACGATTTCGGCGAGGAGAACAGCTATGCCCGGCTGCTCGCCCGGAAGCTGCTCGATTCGATCTGCTTCATGATCGCATCCCATAGCTACCAGGGAGTTCTGGCTACAACCCACGGCCGCAGCTATGAAGGCATGATCATGTATCCGGAGCAGGAAAGCATGAGCCATCTCAACTGGCTGATGTTCGGCCAGCCCAAGAAGCTGTACGATAAGTGCTCAATCGGCGCAGTTGCGCTGTGTAGTAGCACATACATGCCGAATCCGGGGCTCGAGGACATCGCAAACACGGAGGAAGAGCTGTTCACCAAAACCAGGATGGGCCTGTTCCCGAATGAAGGGTTGGGCGGCGTCAACTGCGCAACCTATCGAACGAAGGACTATATGGTATCTGGTATGGTTGAATCCAGAAAAGGCAGACACGGCTTCCAGTCTCACGCAGGGCAAGCTTTGCTGGACGGTCAGGTGCCGGTGTTCGTCACCTGTTACGACAATAACTCGGAGACGACTCGCCCTTCCTATTGGGGAGGCAACTATGTCGTTCCGAAGACGATCGTGTGCAAGAATGTGCTTGCCTATATTTTTCGCATTAAGGATGTGGTGGGCTTCACACACTGCTATTTTCCGAAAGGCCAAATGGATGAATGCGTGGAAGCCGGGGGCTGGCTGTTCGGCCGGAGCAAAGATGCGTATGTCGCTGTCTATTCTTCCAAGCCGTACACCGTTACAAAGCAGGGGGCTTATAAAGACCGGGAGCTTCTGTGTTTGGAGAAAAGCAACATTTGGCTGCTGCAGTTGGGCAGCAAGTCGGAGTACCGAAGCTTTGCCTCGTTTGTAGAAGCAGTGTCGAAGGCTCATATTCGTAAGGATGGGGAGGATCTCACTTATGTTTCTCCTTCTCAAGGTGAAGTGAGGCTTAGCTGGGATCAGCCTTGCACATGGGCCGGTTCCCCCATCGTCGGTGAGCCATATCCACTGCTAGAGAATCGTTATGCCAAAGCGGAGTACGGCAGCGGTCTGACTTATCTGAACATTGCGGGGCAGGAAAAGATACTGAATTTTAGAATCTAGGCATGCATGAAGATGAAAGAATTCTTCAGGAGGCCAATAACGAGGAGTGGAAACTATGAAAGGCGATGTATATTACTCAACAATCACCAGGAAGCATGACGAGTTGACGGATGTCGAAGTCATTCAGCTTACCGACAATTCTGGCGATACGTATCATCCTTATTTCACCAAAACATTGATTGATTGCGAAAATAATTATATCCTTCTAGCGTCTAATCGTACCGGTTCGATGCAATTATATACATTGAGGTTCAAGGATGGGCAAATGGTGAAAATCACCGATCGGGAGGGGGTTATTCCGTACAGCTCCGTACTCGATGCCTGGAATCATGTTGTTTATTATTTTGCAGACCGCACGCTGATGCGCGTTCGACTTGATAATCTAGAAACCGAGGAGCTTATGGAAATTCCACGCGGCTTTACGCCCAGCGATCTATCTGTTGACAATGCTGGGAAATTTCTCGCTTTTTCGTATGTGGAGCATATGGAGCTTTGTACAGATAGTGGTGGTACTTATTCAACACATAGGGAAAAACACTTCCGCAGACCAAGGAGCGTAGTCATCCGCTTTGATATTGAGAGAAAAGCTCCCTATGTGGTGTGGGGAGAAGGGCAGTATATTTCTCATGTGAATATAAGTCCGGTCGATTCGAATATTATTTTATTTTGCCATGAAGGTCCTTGGCTTCAGGTTCAGAGAATGTGGACGGCGCGCATAGACCATGACAAGGTGTATCCGCTAGTGGATCAGAAGGTAGGGTTGGAACGGATCGGACATGAATTTTTTACTGCCAGCGGAAGGGTTGGGGCTCAGTATTCATCTAGGGAGCGGATCGGTGATGAATTTTTGTTGCATGGCGATATTTTCATAAACACCGATGGTTCGAATGAGAGAAGATATTATTATCCTTACACTCGGCCGTCCCATGTACAGATGAACTATCAGGAAACGATGGGTGTCGGCGATCGTGCGCACATCCGCGAAGTAATGAAAGATAGTGGGAATTATATGTCCTTGTTAAAATACGAAGGGGATTCGATAGAAATGGGCCTGCTATGTGCACATGGCACTTCCTGGCGCAGCCAGATGTCACATCCGCATGCTATCTTTACCCGGGATGATCAGCATGTCCTGTTCTCTTCCGACAAGGGCGGCAAATCCAATGTATATATGGCTAGGGCAGATTGGAAAAAGACGTTGAAAAGTGATAAGCGGATAGAAGGGTAAAGCCCAAGAGGAGGAGACCTTCCGAATGCTTACGATCATTGTATTGAGGGTATATCCCTTGAACTGATTTTACATTGCTTCGTGTCCACAACCTCAAAAAATTCGACAATACCGGAGAAGATTTGGAAGATTTGATCTCTATTGGGACGATCGGCCTGATCAAAGCTATTGAATCTTTATCTCCAAACAAAGGGACAAAGCTGGCGACTTTTGCAGCACGTTGTATTGAAAATGAGATTCTGATGCATCTGCGGTCATTGAAGAAAACGCGGAAAGAGGTGTCCTTGCATGATCCCATTGGAACGGACAAAGAGGGGAAAGAGATTACTTTAATTGATATCCTCGGCAGCGAGGCGGACGATGTGGTGGACGCGGTACAGTTGTTGAAAATCGAGAAGTTCGAAATTTTCATAAATATGTAAATTTTGGATGAACGTGAGCTTGGTGGTGAAGAGCGGACGGACGAATTTGGAGGTTGTGCAGACGATTTTGAACATGCTGGGCAAACCAATTATGGGACCGTCAGGTTCAGGTAATTCTACGCTGATGAATATGACCGGTTGCCTAGACGTGTCCGACGAAGGTGTTTACACCCTCGATGGGAAGCAGATTCATTCACTAAAGGATTCACAATTAGCCGAGATGCGGATTCGATAATTATCCATATAGAAGCAACACTAAACTATACATAAAAACTACATTTTATGACGAAATAGTATCATTTGAGATACGCAGAAATAGCCTCGGTGTAATCACGAATCACACCGAGGCCGTTTGTACTTTTTTAAAAATAGGATTGATACTGAACACTAGAGAGACACCTTTCGCCCTGTCCTTGCGCTCTCAATTGCACCGAATACCATCCTAGTACTAAAAATATTATCCGAAAAGGAAGTTTCAGCCTTCCGACCTTCAACAATTGCCTGAAACATTTCATCTAAGCAACCGGTGTGACCCTCACGTCCTGTCCAGACGTATGGCGCTTCAATTCGTTGATAGTCATAGATGAACTTATTATCTTGGCCTGGAGTAACGATTTCGGCATAAGGTGCTGATTGATTCCAAATCGCTGTGCCCTTGCTGCCTGCGATACGCCAAGCTGCCTCCCAAGAAGTCGGAGCTCCTTCCGAACACCATGAACCGTTGTAAGTGAAGACAGCGCCATTATCAAATTCGAATATACAAGCGGCGGCAGCATATCCTTCGTACCAGGAGCCTTTAGGATTAAACTCATGGCAGTACACAGATACTGGATTTGCTTGAATGATAAAACGAGCTTGGTCGAAAGTATGGATAGCCATATCTAGAATGAGCGGGCTACTCATGGCATCACGAAAACCTCCGAAGTGAGCACCGATAAAAAAATCTGCGGTAACGAAGCTCACATGACCAATAACTTCTTGAGCTATGAGTCCACGCAGCGCTCGGATATCCTTCAAATAGCGACGATTTTGCATAATCGCATATTGCAATTCTGGTTGAGATGATGCCAATTCGGCAAGCTGTTCGGCTTCCTCTAACGTAGCGGCCATTGGTTTCTCACTAAGGATATGGCAACCGCCATGGAGCGCAGCGGTTGCAACCTCTTTATGAGCTGCTGGAATTGTGCAATCAAAGACAACGTTTGCATTGGATAAGCGAATAGCTTCTTCGACAGTCGAATACCAAGGAAGGGAAAGTCCATATTTCTCATTCATTTTGTTCGCAGCATCTTCATAAATGTCTACCAAGGCAACGAGTTCCGCGTCTGGACGTTCTAAAGCGTATCGAATCCATGCATTCGCCATTCCACCGCAACCGGCTTGGACAATTCTAATTGCTTTCATAGCTGAATTCCTCCTGTGTAGAGTTTATATGGGGTTAGGGACAAAAGAGCCGCCTCGGCAATTTTTTAAGTAATTCAAAGCATGTACTTGACCAGTCATTTCTAACTCATCACGATAGACAGGATCATGCCATCCCTCAATGTCAATGGTTTGCTTGTAACCTGACTGGCGAAGGATCGTAATAATATCGGTCCAATTCGTATCTCCGAACCCTGGCGTTCGGTGCCAAACAAATTCTTTGGGTCCGTTAATACCATTTTCCTTCACGATGTCCCATGCGATCGTGGCATCCTTCCCATGTACGTGGAACACTTTATGAGCCCACTTGCGCAGCTGGGGAATTGGATCAATCAACTGTGTCATCTGATGGCAAGGCTCCCACTCAAGACCGATATTGTCAAACGGGGTTGCATTAAACATTAACTCCCATGCCGTTGGGTTATGGGCAATGTTCCAATCTCCCTTGTGCCAGGTTCCACCCATTGGACAATTTTCAAATGCGATTTTGACGCCATTCGCTTCAGCACGGCGGGCTAATTCACCGAACACTTCCTTATACCTTGGAATAGATTCGGGTATCGATTGGTCGACCAAACGTCCTGTAAACCCCGTTATCGTATCAGCGCCAAATAAGTGGGCATGATCAATTAACCTTTCCCAACTGGCAAGTGTATCCGCATTTCCATCGTGCCCTGTCAACGCGTTACCGAAGATAGATAGACTGGAAATGACAGTTCCATGTTCATGCATCAAATCTTGAATTTTATTGGCAGTTTCCTTCAAATCTAACGTCCCCGTTGATTGCCAAAAGGAAAGTTGGAAGCTTTCAAATCCGTGCTTTACAATTTGTGGTATGACCCTTACGGCATCTTGGCCATTGACAAGCGTTCCGATACGAATGTTTTGCAAAATAGTTGCCTCCCTGTTGTAAAGCGAGTATATAATTAATGATAACGAAACAAGAAATTCTGATCTATACATGATCGTGTTGAAAAGTTGCACAATTTTGTTATTGCGTGGAGGGAAGAAAACGGTGACGGCTAATCAGGAACTGAAAGAAATGACATATTTGCCTGAAAAACAATTCCCTATCAACGTGTTTCATAATTTTGGCGCAGGTGAACGAGTGTTATATTTACACTGGCACGATCATCTGGAAATCATTTACATAGTAAAAGGACATGCCGTATTTGATATCGGAGGGAGCCCCTACGAAAGTTCGCCGGGTGACTTGCTGTTTGTACATTCGGGTGAGCTGCATTCAGGCTATTCAGTTAACAATATGGATGTTGATTTTTATGCGATAGTTTTTAATAAGTCGTTGTTCAGTAGTGATGCTGGTGATCCTTTATACGGTGCCATGATCTTGCCATTTATGTTAGGACAGAAGAGGTTTCCTGTAAAATTGAGCGCTGAAGAACTGGACTATGGACAATTTGAAAGAGCGGTTCTTCAAATCATCAGTGAGTTTGAAGAGAAAAAACTTGGCTACGAATTAGCTGTTCGCTCGTATTTACAATTGATTCTTACTGCAGCAATCAGACGGAATAATAATCTCGAGCACATAGAAGACAGGGGCACGCAGCTTATTGATGAACGTAGACGAACGAAAAGTTTTGATCTATTATTCGCATTCATTCGAGAAGCTTACGCAAGGCACATCGCCTTGGAAGAGGCCGCACAGATGGTCAATATGAGCATCCATCATTTTTGCAAAACGTTCAAGCGCATGACGGGGCGTACATTCGTAGAATTTGTCAATTTGCACCGTGTTAACGTGGCGGAACACTTGTTACGAACAACTGACATTTCGGTGACTGAGGTAGCGGATCGGGTTGGTTTTGGAAGCATTAACTATTTTATTCGCATCTTTAAACAGTTCAAATACTACAGTCCTTCACAATGTAAAAAATAATTGTCATGTCTTTGGAGGGAAGTTTTCCTCCTGAGATTGACAAGTTTTGGGATTAGGCATATCCTAAAGCTGTATTGTATACAATGAATACAATCATGTGGAGGCGCTGCTCATACTTATATGTAAATTCGCAACGTTATCGGGCAATGACTCGATATTCTGCATATAGAAAGGAAATGTATGTATGTTATTGCAATCTCCCGATACATTAGATGCCGCTGTCTATAAGCGCATCAAGGAAATGATCATCAACAAGGAATTGAAACCCAATGAATATCTGATCCAAAATTCGCTTTCTCAAACATTGGGTGTCAGCCGAACCCCATTACGCAAAGCGCTCGGCGAATTGGAAAAGGAAGGCCTACTTGTTGCTACGCCAAAAGGCTGGTACATCAAAGAATTTACTGTGGAAGATATGATTTCTGTCTTTGAAATTCGGGCCGTGCTGGAAGGTCTTGTGTGCCGCTTGGCCGCATCTCGTGTAAGTGCTGCGGATGTCGCCTATATGAAGATCTTGTTTGAGGAAGCCTATGAACAATTTAAACAAGGAAGTGCAGAAGCCTACTACAAAGCAGATGTTCAATTTCATACGATGCTGGTGGCGATAGCTGGAGATCCGATTCTAGCAAACACCATTCGTTCCACACAAGTTTTGGTGACAAGCCAATTGCAGGGTCTATACAGAAATCCGGATGAAACCTTCGACGAACATCTCCAAATTATTGAGGCGTTAAGTAAGAAAGATGGGGGTAAGGCGGAAGCTCAAATGCGGGAGCATATTCAGAACACGATTCCCCATCTTCGATTAGGTACCTACCATATTTACAAATAAGTAAATGAGGAGATAACAAAATGAGAAAAACACGATACACTCAAATTTCGATTGATAGCGGGCGCTTTCGGATTAATGGGGAATGGACTTATCATGGCCGGTATTGGGACGGACTGCGAATTGAAGGTTTATTAATGAACAGCAGGATGGTGCAAGGGATTTATGACGATAAGAATCCAGAAACTTTCCAAAGATGGGCTTACCCGGATACAGGGGTATGGGATGCGGATAGGAATACGAGGGAATTTATCGCACAAATGCCGATATGGAAGGAACACGGCTTGCTGGCCATTACTTTGAACCTCCAGGGAGGAAGTCCAGAGGGATATTCCAGGCTTCAGCCATGGCATAATTCTGCCTACAGTTCCAACGGGGAGCTGGACCCGGCTTATATGCGCCGGCTTGAGGCTATCATGGATCGGGCAGATGAGTTGGGGATGGTCGTCATTCTCGGATTCTTATATTTTGGCCAGGATATCCGTTTTAGTGGCGAACGCGCAGTCAAGCAAGCTGTAGCAAATGCAACGGCGTGGGTAGTACGGCAAGGCTACACGAATGTTTTAATCGAGATTGCGAATGAATGCAATATCGTCTATTCCTATGACGTCATCTTGAACGGTAGAATGCATGAGTTAATTGAGTTAGCCCGCATCGTGGGCCGAGCAGTCAATCCTGACCTGCCATTGTTGATTGGTACAAGTTTCTGCGGATCGGCAATACCTACGAATAACGTGATCGCCGTATCCGATTTTATACTCATCCACGGCAATACCAGCAATGAGTTGTGGGCTTCACAGCAAATCGATATTATCCAAGATCGCGAAGCGTATCGGGGTCAGCCGATTCTCAATAACGAAGATGATCATTTCGATTTCGATAAACCAACCAATCACATGCTGATTTCGATTAAGCGGGGCGTATCATGGGGCTACTTTGATCCGGGAGAAAACAATTACAGCGATGGCTTTCAATGCCCGCCGGTACAGTGGGGGATCAATACGGAACGCAAACAGCAATTTTTCAGCAAGCTCAAGGAAATTACAGGTGTATAACAAGGAGGGAGCCATCGTCCTATGACTGCAAGTGCGAAACCTTTGATTGGCATCATGATTGGCGCTGGCCATTTTGCTGAAATTCAATTGGAAGCCTGGCAAGCCGTGGAAGGAGCCGAGATTCGTGCTATCCTCAGTCTGACGTTGGACAATGCAAAGCAATTAGCGGATAAATACGGGCTGCAGTCGTATGATCAGTGGGATCAAGCCATTGCGGCGGTACAGCCGGATTTTATCGATATCTGCACACCGCCTGCATCGCATTTGGCTTACACCCGTTTATCGGCAGATCTCGGGTTGCCGGTTCTGTGCCAGAAGCCTTTGGCACCTACGTTGGAAGAAAGTGAGGAGCTTGTCGCCTACTGCCGGAATAAAAACGTCACGTTAATGATCAACGAAAATTGGCGTTGGCAGGCATGGTACCGGGAAATCAAACGAATGATCAACTCGGGGATGCTGGGCGAGGTATTCACTGCTTATTTTGCCATGCGGCCTGGCGATGGGTGGGGGAATAATCCTTATCAGATTCAACCGTATTTTAAGCATATGGAGAAGTTTTTGCTATTCGAGACGGGTATCCACTTTATCGACACATACCGCTACCTGTTTGGTGAAATAGAAAGTGTTTATTGCCGCACCAAGACGATTAATTCAGTCATCTCGGGAGAGGATTTAGCTGTCATACACCTTAATTTTGTAAACGGTGTTATCGGTATTTATGATGCTAATCGTGTTACCTATATGGAACAGGTACGCAGTCCAACTTATGGGTATATGACGGTCGAAGGAACGGAGGGAAAGTTGAGATTGAATGAAAACGGTGCAATCTTCTACACACCGCGTGGAGGCACGGAGCAAGCGTACAGCTACGAAATTCCACAGAACGGATGGAAAGGCGGCAGCACCATTGCCACACAGCAGCATTTTATTGACGGATTGCGTAAGCCTTTAACTTATGAATCGTCAGGTGCAGAATATTTAAAAACGATCCATGTCATGTATGCCTGTTACGAGTCAGCTGCCAAGAAACAAGTTGTCCATATCCCGTCTTGACTGGCACATCCCCCCTTTAAAAAATGATAATAGAAGTGGAATGGCATCCGAAGGTATACTCATTCTACAACGGGATAAGGCTCCGGTGACGAAGCCTCGTTGCAAACCAAATGAGAGGGAGTTGTATGATGAAGTTAAGCAAAGTATGGATCAATGCCGTATTGCTGGTGCTTTTATCAAGCTTTTTTCTGCCGTTTCAGGTTTTTGCCGCACCAACTGTTGCGCCTGTTGTCTATCGTGTATCGGAGGCTGTTAAGCCAGGGGAGTTATTGACGGTTTACGGAGAATATTTTGAAAGCGGTGTCACACAGGTCAGATTTACAGGAACCAGCACGTATTGTCCGATTTCTTATATCGATCCGGGTGGTCACTATGTGACCTGTACGGTACCTTCATCGCAATCGCCGGGCATCTATACCATGGAAGCGAGCAACAATTTGGGCTGGAGCAGTTCTTTTAAAGTTAACGCCCCGTTCATTGACTGGATTTACAATAATAATCCATGGACAGGGCAGACTTCCAAACTGGTTGGCAGAAATTTGGCTTTTGCTGAATATGGGGGTACGACCAATACGATGGTACGGATGGTTAATGGTGCTAATACGTACAATGCAACCGTGACGTCCGTTAACCCGTATGCCGTTGATTTCACGGTGCCAACCTGCCCAAATCAGGGATATACCGTGCAAGTCAGTACCGATGGGGGCTCCACCTGGTATACCTTCAGTGGCAACCAAACGTACTCGACCCGCTCTGCAGGCTTTGATCCGCTGGGATTGGGCGTCTTCTGGGCCACTGATTTGGTCTGGAGCCAGCACAGCGCTCTGTCCTATGGTGCAACAGGCAATGGGACCACCGACGATACGGCTGCCCTGCAAGCCGGTATTGATACGATTGAGAGCACTTGGGGCGCCGGTGTACTATATTTGCCGAACGGTACCTACCGCATTACTGATACTCTTTCACTCCCTTCCGGTGTTAGCATTCAGGGACAAAGCCAGACAGGAACTATTATCAAATACGACGCAACCGGCGGTGTCTCCGTAATCAATACGAAGAATGATGGAACTACGTTAGGCAAAGTCGGTGTAGCGCGGTTAACCATCCATGTGGCAGGCACCAATTACCCTGATATGGCCTTGAAATTGGGGCATGATTTCGATTCCAACGTAACGCATTCCGACGCTCGCACGGCTATCAATATTTTCGTGAAGGATGTCACTGTGGATTTCACAATTAACCGTGATCAGACAGTGGGTCAGCGGGGCATTGGTTTGAACATTGTGGCTTTCAAAAATGTGGCGATCCAAGGGAGTACATTCAAGACGACGGCTGCTGCCATGTCTAGCTCTTATGTCACGCAATTTCTCGATATTTCGAATAATGTGTTCGAATACACCGGTGGGGCTGTGCATCTCCTAGCTAACTACAGTATTGCTCAGAACAATACGATTATCGGCCATCCCGAATATAATCGCGGTGATAACCATGGTTTCACCGTGCGATCTCAAGCTTACTTAACTAACAACGACATTCGGAATCTCGGCAGAATCAACAACAATGACGGTGAAGCGATCATGGGGGAATCGGCGGGCGGAGGAACCAAGATGTACGGTTCGGTCTCATCGATATCGGGCAAAGTGATTACGGGAACCGGTTTATCGGCTTTGGATTGGGATGTTACGAATCACAGATGGGATAAATGGTCAATGCTGATTGTTGACGGCAAAGGGATGGGCCAGTTAAATGAAGTTACGGCATTAAATCAAACAGCAAGTACAATCACTGTTAAAGACAATTGGAAGGTAGCACCCGATTCTACCAGCAAATTTATCGTTTTTCTCCCTTTGCGCCAAAGTGTTTATTATAAAAATACTTCGACCAACAATGGCAAGGGCTTCTGGTTTTACGGCGATAATATTGGCGGCGTCATTGCGGAGAATACTTCTATCGACAGCGAGGGAGTATTGGCCAACACCGTATACAATCCGAACACGACACGGTTCAACATCAGCTATTTCAACCGACTGGAACGCAATATTGTAACTGGATATTCACCTTTATCCAAAGTCGCTGGTGTCGGACTGCGTCTCTCTCCCGAAGACAACATGGCTCCATATATCTTCGGCAACCTCGCTTACGGCACGGATATTAAAGGCAATCAGATCACCGGCGTGCTGCCTGCACCTGCTGTGGGAGGTTTTTCGGAGGCACCAGATATCAATGGGATCTATGCTTACCGTAATACGGGCTGGAGCCAATTGCGGACGATTTCCGAGGCAGTCAATATACAGAAAAATTCTCTGAATACATTGAATAATGGCATTACAAAGGATTTGAACAGCAACGGGTTGATCAAGGTCGGCAATACATTTACCAGTGTGACGGTTCCAAATAACGATATTAGCGGGTATTAAAACGTTCTAGGTCCGGTGGTAGGAGGCAGTAAGATGCAGAACGAAAGAGAAATTAAAGGGAATTGGATGCAAGGGTGGCTAAAAGGTGGCTTGCTGCTATGGATCGCGAGTATGATGCTGATGAGCTGCGGCAATGGCAATACTACGCCAGACACAAGTCCGAATTCAGGCCCGGCGGGGAGCGCCAATACCAAAGTAAATTCAAGCCCGGCGGCTAAGGCCCCGATTACATTGGATTGGGTCAACTATCCCGGAGTTTCAACCGCATCGAATTATGCATCGCAGTATTTGGAGAATCATTTTAATATCAAATTGAAGAAGGTTTATACGACAGCCTTCAATGACTATACCCAGAAGCTTCAATTGCAGTTATCTTCCGTAAATATTCCTGATGTTATGTTTGTCCTGGATCCGGCAGAGTTGAACAAATACGTTTCCCAGGGCTTACTGGCGGAAGTGCCGATCGCAACCATTGAGAAGTATGCACCCCGGACCAAAGCCAATATGGATAAACAAGCACCTCAAGGTTGGTATTACAGCAACATAGCTGGGAAAAATTATGGTCTTGCGACGTTTTATTTCTCAGGTCAATTCAATACCAAACAAATGTGGCGGACGGACCTGCTGAAGAAAGCCGGTATCGATAAAATTCCGCAGACGATCGACGAGTTTACTAATGCCTTTGCTGCCCTCAAGAAAATTGGTGTATATGGTATGAGCACCAACGGCAATTCGTTCTATAACCAATTCCATACGATCTTTGGCGCCTATGGTGTCATGCCGACGCAATGGATGACCAAGGATGGCAAAGTAGTAAATGCTGCCACGCAGCCTGAGACGAAGCAAGCGCTCACCAAGCTTGCAGAGTGGTACAATGCAGGGTATATTGATCCAGATTTTGTCACAGGCCAGGATCTGGTGCCAAAATTTACACAAGGAAAGTATGCCTTCAACGATACCGCCAATGTAGGCTCGCTGGATGAGAAGAATCCGAACTCTATCATCAGTGCACTGAATGCTGCAAATGCTGGCGGCACTGCGGAATTTGGACCTCCTCCTACAGGACCTGCAAGCAAATCCGGCGGTTGGGCTTGGGGCACAGCGGGCAATATATGGGCCTTCGGGAAACAGCTGGAGAATGAGCCCGAGAAGCTGCAGAAAGCGCTGGAAATGATCGATGAAATTCAAAACAATGAAAAGGTATGGCTGGCTCTGGCTTGGGGAGAGAAAAACAAGCACTGGAAGTATACGGATGAGGCGGCAGGCGAGAGCGGCGGGCTTGTGAGGATCGCGCCATATGACGACGTGACCAAACTCCAGGCCGATGGCATACCGGACGGGTCGAACGGGACTACCGCATGGGGCGCTCAAGCAAATACCGATATTATCAGCAAATATTACAATAAGGATCTATTGGGTCGTTTCCAACTGTATAACAAACCTGTAAGCGACCTGTTTGGCAAATCCGACAGCTTGCCGTCCTCTGGCAAGTTTTGGGGCGATTTGACCAAGCTGAAGACGGATACTTTCGCGGCCATCGTACGAGGTGATATGCCAGTCTCTGCCTTCGACGATTTCGTAAAACAATGGAACGATAATGGCGGTGCACAGCTGGAGATGGAAGCAAACCAACTATATGCCAGCATGAAGAAATAGGCTTTGCTTGGAAGAAGGAGAGGCGGATTGATCGCCTCTCCTTTTTTTCGGCGAAAAGATGTCATTAATAAATGACAATGGAAATGGAATTGCCTGCATTTATATAATAGCGGAGAACCAAACGTCATGGGGGGGAGATGATTGATGAGAATTAACAGATTCCTGTTTTAGATGACAAATAATTCTTACAGGAGGATCACAATGTTGAAAAAATGTATGGTTTTTGCATTGAGCCTAATCATCATAGGAAGTCTACTCATAGGCAACGGTTCCGTTCTACGCAACTCAGTAAAGGCTAGTGGAAGCGATACCAACAAGACGATTTTGAATCTTGATTTTGAAGGAGCCAATTCACCATCCGTTGTTTTATCCAATCCAGACGCATCCAAGCTAACCGTGTCCAGTCAGGTCTACGAGGAAATGGGCAAAAGCAACACACTTGGTGCAAATGCTTCGGGAACCTATGCAAGATTAGCAGCTGTCCCTGGTCAAAGCCTTGCTCCTGTCAACGTAACCCCAGCTTCATCACAAGCAACGAGCGCTAAAAATGCCCTTAATACGTTAACCCCAGGATTGTGGAACATCAAAATTAATGTGGATTACGACATTGTTGCCAGAAATGATGCAAGGTCGCCCGGCCTATTCTTGCGCTTTTATGGAACGAATGCCATTACAGGTTTGGCGAACTCGACATATGTACTTTTAGGCAATGTTTACATGGAAAACGGCTCTTCAACGGTTATAGGCGATAATAAATTTACGCACTATTCAGCGACAGTTCCTGTTCAAATTTTCGGAAATGCTAGCGCTTCTAATGATGATGCGAACGGGAAGACCGATGAATTTATTGCGGGGTCTTTCACTAATTTCGACTTGAGACTTGTGAATTTCTCTGGAACGAATGCGAATCCAATGGTCGTTGACTGGGATAACATTCAAATATCGGCGGAACAACTAACATCTACAACCCCTACACCAACACCAACAGTCACACCAACACCAACGCCAACTGTTACCCCAACACCAACCGTTACACCAACGCCTACCCCAACACCGACACCGACACAAAGTACGATAGCTGAATACTTAGGTGAAAACCGAACGACACAAGGGAATTGGAAAGGTGTATATGGCGGCGATGGTTACCTGCTACCCTTCTATACAACACAATTAAGCAGTGGCCGGGATACACCTTTGGCAGCAGACATATCGAGCCTACCGGGGTACGTTTCCGGATATACCTCAGTAAGAAGCAGTTATTATGTCTCAGAGAACCCATCGACAGATATTCGGAGTTTGCAAAACCCAACCAGCGGGCAGCCAAGAAAGAAGTTTACCGTGTATAGTGGAACGAATTTCAGCTATACCTTTACACTAACAGACACGAATGATCACCTGTTCACCTTGTATAGCACGGACTTTGCGACGACAGAGGCAACAACCGAAATGTTTGAGATCCTTGATCTAAAAGGAAATGTCATCGAGTCCAAAACAGTAACTCGTATTAACAAAGGTGTTTATATAACCTTCAAAGTGAATGGAAGCTTCACACTCAGAGCGACCCAAATTGCGGGCAGCGGTGCGTATGCGGAAGGATTTTTCTTCGATTCCTTTGCAGCAAATACGATTTCCAATCCTTCTGTTGCCTATGTTACACCGATGTCAGCCAAACTGGACTGGAGTAATGCAAATTCAGCCAGCCAAATAAGTATTTTGAGAAAATCTGCTGCGGAAAGTGCATTTACAGAGGTTGCCGTTGTAAGCGGATCTTCAACAACGTATACCGATAGCAATTTGCAGGCAGGAACGGTTTATCAATATAAGCTTCGAAATATGGTTAACTTTAAGTACTCACCGCCAACAGCTGTAATGCCATTGACGACACCTTCCTATCAAGAAGCGATTCTGACCTATACAGGTACGCAGTTGGAAACGAGCAAACCTGGGGAAACCATTCAAATTCTCGCTCGTCTACATGACAGTCAGAACCTTCCGCTTGCAAACCGTGTTGTTACCTTCGAGCTAGGGGGGCCTTATGTTGGCACCTATATCGATAAAGCTGTGGGTTCTGCAACAACGAACGCGAATGGGGAGTTGCAACTCGCATACATACCAGAGTTTGCTGGCGAGTATACGATTAAAGGTACTGCGCTGCGCGACGATGTTAATCAAATCAATGAGGCTCAGAGCGCTATTCCTTTAAAAGTGAATCGAGAATCCTGGACCAAGCCGCCAGTCGTAATTCGAGTATCGGATGCTGCGCAACCAGGTACGCTAGTTTCGATCAATGGTAATGCCATGATCAGCGCTGATATGGGTCAAGTTGAAGTGAAGGCCAAATTGTCAACGGGTCAACCATCTACGGAGCCGCCGGCTGATGCGATTAGCCTCGCCATCGAACAGAGCGATCCAACCAATGGAAATTTCCTTGTCACTAGATTGCCTGACACGGCGGTTGCCGGTTTATACGATCTTTGGGTGAAAAATGCATATGGCTGGAGCCGATCTTCTCTTTTAAATGCAGCAAGACCGTTGTTTATTTCCGAGTACGAAGCTTATGCGGGTCTTACGATTGAGATGTCAGGTAGAAATCTAGATGCTGCGGAATTTGGTGCTGCCTCTGCTTCCGCTGTTCGGTTAGTGAATACGCAGGGGAATGCATTCACAGCTGAGTTACAAGAATTGACGTCGTACTCTGCTAAATTTAAAGTACCTGACATTGCCTTTGGTGAGTATGCCGTAGAAATATCCAACGATGCTGGGGCACACTGGTCTGGATTGAACAATGGACAGAAGCTTACAATTGTCCCTGCGGGTGCCGATCCACTTGGACTGGGTGTAGCATGGGCCAATAACTTTAAGTGGAACGCGATCTTCAAGGCGACAGATTATGGCGCGACGCCAGATGATACACAAGACGACACAGCTGGCATAGCAAGTGCGATAACAGCTGCGAAAAGCAGTGGCGGAGGCGTGGTGCTGCTTCCCAAAGGCACGTATTATGCTTCGAGAATCGACGTCCCTGCCGAAATCGTCATTTTGGGTGAAGGCGAGGACGATACCGTACTCTTCTATAATGGGACGAATGGCGCTAACTTTATTCAGTCCTCCGGTGATGGGAAAAGTATCGGACACCATGGAATAGCTAAGCTGGGCATTCAATTAAGTAATAACAATTATCGACCAGATGCGTTCATTTGGCTGGGTCACGATTGGGGCAGCGGCTATAATAATGACATGTCGAAACGGACTTCAACGCAGCTGTTTGTCGCTCATGTGAAGCTGGATTATGACCTGACGACCAAGGGGAATAGCGGAAGAGGTCTAGGTGTGCTCGTACTGGCGAAGGAAAGATTCCTGTTCCAGGACAATGACTTCAGAGGGTGGGCCGCTGAGCTGAACAGAGCTTATGTTAATTACTACCTCAGTATGCGAAACAACGATTTGGAGTACAGCAATGGTTACAATGTCACGACGGCTAGCTATGCGTTTATCGAAAATAACCATGTCATCGCACATCCAGAGTCACAGGATGAAACACACGGAATTTTTGCCCGCAGTAATGTGCATATGGCTAACAATGTTGTAGAAGGTACGGGACCTGATGCCGCTACTTTTAATGACGGCGAAGCGTTCTGTGTGGAAATGCCAGGCGGTTATTTTAATGAAGGCGCTGTACTAGGCGCAACTCCTACAGGCATCACGATTGCTCCTATTATACCGCTGACGGATTATGTAATTAATTGGTCAGGCCTCTACATGACCATTACAGATGGGCAAGGACTTGGACAGGCAAGGAAAGTTGTCAGCCGTCAGGGCAATAGACTGCAACTCGACAAGCCTTGGGATATTATCCCTGATAGCACAAGCAAGTTTACGCTGATTTCGTTAAATGACAACGTGACATTTCACAGAAATACGGCAATGAATGCTGCCAAAGGGATATGGTTCTATGGTAACGCAATCGACGGCGTAGCCGCAGACAACCGTAGCATTGATTCAGAGGGCATCTATGTCTATTCATCCCAAGTTGTAAGTACGGCCCGATTAACTCCTGCTTATTTTGTTACTGTAAAAGGCAATCTCATTAGCGGGGTGTCGAGGAGAAGCAACATTGGCGCGATCTCGGTAAACTCAGCGAGACAAGGCACGAGTGGTAAATACAACGCCGTCAGTGTGTATGGCATTGATATCAGGGATAATCAGGTCATTGGCGACCCAACGCGGGTGCCAACGCCTAAAACAGAAGCACCTCCGTATAACGGCATTGTGACAACGGCTGTTTTTTACAGCAGTGATACGATGTCCGATAATAAGGTAGGCGATACAACGAACCTGATTATTGAGAACAATCGTCTAGCGAACATCGCCAATGGTGGCATTGTTATGACGAAAGCTAACTACGGGCATGTGTTGAAGGGGAATGTGCTGTCGAATGTGACGCCTCAAGTTGAGATCAATAACTTGAATGGTCCGGGTGAGCGAATTGTGACTGTGCCTGGTCCGTATGCAGATAAGCGAGGACCATTCTTCCCAGCGGGAAGCTCATTCTCAGCTGCCTCGATCACAAGCACGGAAATCAGCTTAGATTGGACACCTGCCTTGGATATCATCCACGTGACAGGGTATCACATCTATGCGAATAACAGCTTGGTGGGGACAGCCGCCGCTGATGCCTCTGCCTTCACGGTGTCGGGATTGTCACCAGCTACATCGTACACGTTTACTTTAAGAGCACTTGATGCAGCAAGCTATGAAAGTACAACGCCGTTATATCTGAACGTACAAACACTACCATTGCCTAAAAGCCAAGGGAAGCCAGGTACCCCCGTACTCTCTGATGATAACGGTTATGACACAGGTCTGCTGGATGGTGCCTATCAAATCATGATGAACATGTGGTATGGCAATAACGGCAGCCTCTTCCGGTTATATGAGAATGACGTGCTTATTAAAGAAGTGACCTTGACGGATGATGCGCCGCATGCACAAGCTTTGTCGACTGCCATAACAGGGAAACCGAATGGTACGTATCGTTACTATGCGGAGTTGATCAACAGCTTCGGAACAACAACAAGCAGTACACACGTCGTTCAAGTGAATCATGCCACACCTGGAAAGCCCGTACTGTCTCAGGATAACTGGGCTGGCATCGGAAACTTTAAAGTTACAATGAATATGTGGTGGGGCACGAATGGTACCACTTACAAGTTGTACGAGAATGGCGTGCTAATTGATACGCAATCTTTGACAAGTGGATCGCCAGCTGCCCAAACGGCTGCAACAAGTTTGAGCAATAAGCCGGTGGGTACGTACGAGTATCGCGCCGAACTGGTCAATGCTGCTGGCATAACCTCCAGTGATGTGCTGACGGTTCGCGTTACTCACTAGGAAAGCCAGGCATCTCTACAAATAAAGCAACTGCTTCCGGGTATTTATTCCCGTGAGGCAGTTGTTTTTTTGCGCTGTTGTCGCACTTAAAATGTGATTATTGAAGTGGAAATCTAAAGTCACTAGACTAAAGCTGCAATCAACTAGTGGAGAGAGGGACTAACCGATGAATGAAATTATACTTAAAGATGAACTTAACCATCACAAATATCGCTGGCCTAAGACGCTTTTGTCTTACCCCGTTGAATTGAACAACGTGGACATGAGAGCCAACTCCTTACAGTTGAAGGATGAGAAGGAGAATAACCATCTCTTTCAGCTGTCCGATAGGGAGGATCATCCAGAGGGTGGAGCTCGTGCATCACTATATTTCACGGCTGATCTACCTACTGGAACTATGCGTACGTATCGACTTGCAGGTGCCGATTCGTTAGGGCATTCCGAACACAAGGGACTATTGATTGAGGAAAATGACCCCGACAATTTAATTGTAGAATCATCTACGCTTTCTGTAGCCATCCGTAAAAATACTACACGCGACAACAGTGGCAATTACCCTGTCTTCATGATTCGGAGCGCTAACGCAGAAATTGCAGGCACTGCCTATTTACAATCCGACCAACAATTGGAGTCCTATTCGCTGGACTTGCCGACGAAAGGTTGCGTTTACACGGATTGCGTCATCAGGGCTCGATTTATCGATGGGAGCAGCTATCAGTTGAAGCTTAGAATCATTGATGAGATGGAATTCCTAGAAATGCAGGAGGATTTTAACGGATTTGAGGAGGGAACGCAAGCGAAGCTAGTGCTCAACTGGCATACATTCCAACCGCAAATCCGATATGCTCGGCATCGGGAGAATGAAAAGATCGACCTGTATAGGGATGAAGAGGGGTATTTGCCATTTAAATTACTGCCCTATGCGAGTTATAACAGCTGGTGGGGTACACCGGTTGCGTCATTTACTGATGTACAAAATGGAATAAGCGTCGGTCTTTTCGTGAAGCAGTCCGAACAATGGAAGAGTCAAGATTATGCGCTTTGGGGGTCATCTGAAGGTACAGCTATTCGTTTCCGTTACAGCATGTCTTCGGACTTGGTTGGCACGCTGTCATGGGAATACCCGCTTATGAACGGCTCTAGAACAACAGCTCTCGCCATGTATAACAGTGAAAAAAATGCCCAATACGAGCAAAAGAACTATATAGAATACCTCTGGTATTGGTATGAATTCCTGAATCTGAATAAAGTGAAAAATTGGATTCTTCGCTGGGAGGAAGATAAGGAGCAATTTCCACGCTTTTTTCCTGATGAAAGCTTGCCAGCTTCAGGTGTAGAGGTGTGGCATTACGGTGTAAGGAAACAGCCGTTTACCCCATCTTTTATGGAAGAGATTATTTATCATCTATCCCATAATATGAACCAGCTTTACCAAGCAGGTCCTGTGTCGGCTAGAGAATTTTTTAGTTGGGTCTATGTATTCGATATGTCGGCTCCGAGGATGACGCAACAGCAGTTTGATGATTTCAAGGCGTGCAGCGCCTTTATGGCCTATGCCCATAGCGATGAAAGCTTTATGCCGATCGAATGTACATTATCGGGACATCCCAATTTTCTCGCAGATGCCCGATCTGTACCTGCCCTAATGGCATCCTTGTTTCCCAACCATCCTCATGCCCTCAACTGGGTGGATCAGTTCGAAACCGCGATGGCACGCAATATGAAATATCATATTCGTCCTGATGTGGCTTTGTGGGGCAGCGACGGAGGAAGATGGACAGAAAATTTAGGTTGCTATAACTGGGCTGCACTGGTTCCCATGATGAAAACGAGCGCACTTGTGTATCGAACCTTTGGGGATAATGTGCTGATGTATCCCAATATTACCAAATGGACGCAATGGATGTTGAACACATTGAGCGCCCCGGTCAATGGATCTCGGACATACCCGCCACAGGGCGCACATAGCGGCGTGCATCTAGATCCGATGGTTCCCACCGATTCCGTGCGGCTGCTCGCGGAGCGGCTGGAACGATATGAACCGTTATTGGCTGAATATCTCATGTACATTTGTAAGCCCGATGCTGTTGCACATGAAGAGCGAATTCCAGGCTCCAACATGTATAAATGGCTTTATGACCGTAGACTGAAGCCGAACAGTGGAACCAGACCCCCACTGAAATCTGCAAAGTATACGGGGTATGGCTATATTTTAAGAGCGGCGGTGGAAGAAGAAAGTGAAGTTTCCGTACACCTTCAGCAAATTGATGAAGGCCCTAATTACAGATGGGGCAGAGCAGGCCAAGGGGGCTGCGGCGTCCTCTACTACTATGCGGCCGGCAAACGTTACAGCTATAACAGGGCGGAAGATGTCGGCGATTATGATATGGGAGATGTGCAAGCGAGCAGTAATTTTGGTGTACTTGTAGGCCACGAGTATAGAAGTATTGGTAGAAATGATTTGACCGAGCCGATGTACGACTTTGGATTTGCGCAGTTCGTGCAAGCTAATGCAGGCGAATATGCGAAGCCGTTCTATCAATCCAGAAGCGTGCTGCTTAGCGGCAATGACTATATGGTGGTCTACGATCAGGTTGGTGATATGCGCGTGAGAGGTAGATTCGCTTGGTTTGTCAAAGACGGAGAGCCATTTCCACATATCGATCAACTCAAACCAGGTGCTATGGGAGTCCGCGTTAATCCGGGCATACCAGCCGATCGTGCACAAGAGCCAACGGATACACCTCAGGGATCGAAGGGAATCGTTTTTGACGGGTTTGGCGACTTTCTGACCGTGGTCACCCACCGTCAATTGAATTGTGATTACAATACGTATACGAAAAGAACCGATTATGGTGTAGAGATTAAGCTGCAAGGGCGAACAGATCGGATTTTCAGAGACGGTGGGTTGATTCGGTACGCGGATGAGGTGTGCAGCTTTACGGGATACGCAGGCATCATTCGCTTATACGGTGAAAGCAAAGCCGAAGCGGCCTTGTTTAAGGGCTCCAGCATCGGCGCGCTAGGCGTAAAAGTTACCGTATTGCCGTATGAGCAGGAAGTGAAGGGGTATGGTCTTTCTTTTACGATTCAAGGTGGAAATCTGACGGGGAAAGTGGTCTGTTCCCAAAGGGTTCAAGTTAAGGTGGAATGGAAGGACGATGTTGAAGCGAGCAGAAATAGGCTGTATGTCAATTCGGCTGTGCATGATGTGGAATTGTCCGAGAAGAACGAAATTGCCTTTGATTTGCCTAAAGGCAGTCATACCTGGGAATGGGTGAATACCGCTCCGATCCCTCAAGACACGGAAATCACAACGGTTGTTGTCTCCTCCCAATGTGCGGAGGTGAACTGGTTGCCTGCGTTCGGAGCGACTACCTATCAAGTCGAGCAGAGTGTGGATGGCGGTAAAAACTGGATAGTTGTCGCGCAAGAAGCGGGAACTAAATGCTTGCTCACTGATCTGGAAAATGAATCGAAAATTCACCTAAGAGTGCGAGCAGTGAATGCTGATCGCCAGGGGAACTGGTGTCATGAATATCCGGTGTATATAACCGCGAACCGCCCGGCTGCTCCGGAAGGCTTGAAGGTATGGCGATGGGGGAATACCTTCCGAGTCATCTGGGGATGGCAGCTAGGTGTTGGGGGTTATACACTTTACCGAAGAGTAAAGGGAACGGAACTTTTCAACGTCGTGTATGAAGGGCCAGCTGGTGAATGGATTGATACGGAAATGGAAGGCTTGGGGAAAGACGTATTCGAGTATGCAGTAAGTGCCTGGAACGGGAATGGGGAGAGCACGAGATCGCTTCTACGTGATACGGATGTTGGTGGGCTTGCCTATTGGGACCCACAACCGGAGCAAGGTTTCCGTAGATATACGCCTAGTCATGAGTATGGATTCACCGGTTTTGACCACTGGGGGAATGCGTTGAAACAAGAATTGAAATACCCTGAGGAAGGCGTCTAAAAGGCTGACAGTGTCTACTTAATTAATCATCATTCGAGTGGAATGTGGGTCATTATACAGTTAAACAGCCTTACTTGTCTATTAAATTGTGATTATTGAAGTGGAATACACGTTAAAGCTAAAGTGATGTCATACCATTCAACAAGAGGACGAGGTGAATTGTTTGAGCTTAAGAAATCGGCAAGCAGTAATCATGAGTAAAGATCGTAACCAAGTAAGATCAACTGCACGACCAACGAGTAAATTCATCTTATTCGCTCATTCCCTCATACGGAATCGTTCGCTGATTCTCATGTTTATTCCTGGCTTCGCATTATTCATTTTGTTCAATTATATCCCCATGTATGGGGTTACGATTGCCTTCAAAAATTTCCAGCTTCTTGAAGGGATATGGGGGAGCCCATGGGCAGGCTTAGAGCATTTCCATAGGTTATTCGCCGGAGCTGACTTTAACAAGGCCTTCTATAACACGTTGATCATCGCGGTTCTGAAGCTCGTCTTCATTTTCCCAGCACCAATTATTTTAGCTATCCTGTTAAATGAAGTTCGGCAAAAGAAGGCACGAAGAGTCATTCAAACGGTCTCCTATTTACCCTACTTTTTCTCGTGGGTTATTCTCGGGGGCATTCTATTCACGGTCCTTGGATCAGACGGTATCGTTAACCAAGTGTTGCAAGCATTGGGTATGGATCGAGTGGGTTGGATGCTGGATGCGAACAAATTCTATATAGTAGCGATCGGTTCTGCCATTTGGCATGGCGTAGGCTGGGGCTCCATCATTTACTTTGCCGCGCTGTCTTCCATTGATCCGACGCTGTATGAAGCAGCTGTTATGGATGGAGCCAATCGGTTTAGGCAAATATGGCACATCACGATTCCCTCCATCATGCCGACTGTTATCATTATGCTCTTGCTTTATATCGGACATTTCCTTTCGGTCGGTTTCGATCAAATCTACAACCTGACCACGCCTACGAATTCGTCAGCAGCGGATATTTTGGATACCTATGTTTTGCGTCGCTTGTTGAGCATGGATTATGAACTTGGAGCTGCAGCAGGGATATTTACTTCGGTCATTGGATTACTTCTGGTTGTCACAGGAAACTGGCTGGTTAAACTTTATGATAAAGAACAAGGTTTGTGGTAAGTAATTGTTTGTAGGAAAGGAGAACCAATACGCTATGCATCGAACCAAAGGTGAGCGAATATTTGAGAACGTGAATTTAGTGCTCTTATGCCTGTTTGGGTTAGTCACCCTCTATCCATTTCTATACGTGTTAACTGTATCCCTTAGTGAGGCTGCTGATATTTATAAAACGGGATTTCAAATTATTCCTCTTCATCCTACATTAATCGCTTACCGTAAGGTGCTGAGTGATCCCCAGCTCGTTGTAGCCTACACGAATACGATTCTGAGAACCGGTGTCGGCGGCTTTGTAGCCATTTTATTAACGGCTATGACCGCTTATCCGATATCAAGGCCAGGATTTCCGCTCCGCTCTACCATCATGAAGATTTTCGTCTTTAGTATGATGTTTAGCGGTGGTACGATTCCGACTTACTTGTTGATGAAGCAGCTGCACTTACTAGATACTTTTTGGGTGCTCATCTTACCGTCTGCTGTAAGTGCTTACAATGTGATCGTTATGCGTAATTTCTTCCAGTCCATATCCGCTGAGCTTATGGAATCTGCCAAGATGGATGGCGCATCGGAATGGGGGATTTTCGCACGCATCGTCATTCCGCTTTCGGCTCCGGTTATATCCGTTATTGGACTGTGGGTCGTCGTCAGCCACTGGAACGCATGGTTTGATGCGATGATCTATACAAACAGCAAGTCTAGGGAAGTTCTCCAGTTATATTTGAGGCATCGCGTTATTGATAAAAATGTGAATCTAGCTCAAGAGTATAACTTGGTGGAAGTAACCAAGGTCACGCCTGAAAATTTGAAAGCTGCCATGATCCTAACGATCTCATTTCCGATTCTATTGGCGTACCCCTTTATTCAAAGGTTCTTTGTAAAGGGAATTATGATGGGTTCTGTAAAAGGTTGAAAAAATATGCTCCTAAGCATGCGGGTATGTGGTCTAAATAGACTTGACATATTATTATGAAAGATAATGAGGAGGCCAAAAAGATGATTAGACAAAAAAGGGTCAATTGGATGAAAGGCAGCGCTTTGCTATTAGCAGCAAGCTTGACGCTGGTAGGCTGCGGTAAAGAGGAAACAGTTGCACAACCAACGGCTGCAGGTTCAAGCACACCTCCAAGTGCAGCTGCAACGCCAGCCCAACCGATTACACTGAATTGGGTCAATTACCCAGGCGTCTCGACGGAATCAAATTATGCATCTCAGTATTTGGAAAAGAAATTCAATGTTAAATTGAATAAAGTGTATACGACAGCTTATGCTGATTACAAACAAAAACTTCAACTGCAATTGTCTTCTGGTGATATTCCAGATATCATGTTCGTGTTTGATCCCGGCGAGTTGAACAAGTATGCTTCTCAAGGATTGCTTGCAGAAGTACCTCTCACGACCTTAGAGAAATATGCGCCAAGAACCAAAGCTAACCTAGATAAACAAGCACCTCAAGGCTGGTATTACAGCAATGTGAATGGGAAAAATTATGGTTTAACAACGTTCTATTTCACGGGTCAATTCAGCGCTAAGCAAGCGTGGCGAACCGATTTATTGAAGACAGCGGGAATTGATAAAGTCCCAGAGACGATTGACGAATTCACAACAGCCTTTGCTGCATTGAAAAAAACGGGCGTATATGGCATGAGTACGAGTGGTAATTCTTACTATAATCAATTCCATTCAATCTTTGGCGCCTATGGCGTTATGCCAACGCAATGGATGTTGAAAGACGGCAAAGTCGTGAATGGTGCTGTTCAGCCAGAAGCGAAAGAAGCGCTTACGAAGCTAGCTGAGTGGTACAAGGCAGGTTTTATTGATCCTGACTTCGTAACTGGCCAAGATTTGGGACCTAAATTTACCCAAGGAAAATATGCATTCAATGATACCGCACACGTCAGTACCTTGGATGCAGCTAACCCGAACTCTGCGATCAACACGCTGAAAAAAGCGAACCCTAATGGTACTTTGGCCTTCGGTCCTCCCCCTAAAGGTCCACAAGGAAAATCAGGCGCTTGGGCATGGGGAACTGCGGGGAATATATGGGCTTTTGGCAAACAATTGGAGAAATCCCCTGAAAAATTGCAAAAGGCTCTTCAAATTATGGATGAAATTCAAAATAATGAAGAAGTTTGGTTGGCATTAGCTTGGGGTGAGAAGGGGAAACACTGGGATTATAATGATGCTGCTGCAGGACCAAGCGCTGGGTTGAAAAGGATTACACCTTTTGATGATGGGACTAAGCTTCTGGCGGAGGGCATCATTGATTTAAGTAACGGTACGACGGCTTGGGCAGCTCAAGCAAATATAGATATTATTGCGAAGTATTATAATAAAACCCTTTTAGATACGTTCAAATTATATAACCACCCGGTAAATGATATCTTCGGTAAATCGGACAGCTTGCCATCTTCAGGGAAGTATTGGGGAGATCTCATTAAGCTAAAAACAGATACTTATGCGGCAATCGTTCGTGGTGACAAGCCTGTCTCGTATTTCGATGATTTTGTGAAGCAATGGAATGAAAAGGGCGGTACGCAATTGGAAAAAGAGGCTAATGACTTATATGTTAGCATGAAAAAGTAACGAGTTTCTAAGTTGAGCGCGGGGGGAGAAGTGATGTTACGTCCTTCTCCTTCCTTGCGTTCATAGATGCTGTTCATTCATGCTGTTCATTCGTCCGTGCTGTCCTTTATAATGAGTATTGAATGGTAAGCATATCCATTGATTCATAATGAAGGATGGTGATTTCATGCGTGCACTCACTTGGGCTCGACATATGTTCAGTCAGAAATTAATCGTCGTGCTCCTTGTTATTTCTATTATTCCAGTGCTTGGTTTCGGAACGACCATGTATGTGACCGGCAGCCGAATCGTAGAATCAGAAGTGAGCCGTTCATCCCAAATGGCGATAACACAAGTTCGTGATCAGATGGATCGGCTTGTAGACCAAGTTGAAAAATTCAGCTCTCAGTTTTCTCAACAATCGAATGTGATGGACTTTATGAAAGTCAGCAGTTCACCATCGCTAGGATCAATGACGCAAACAAATACCCTGATTAACGATATTTCAAATTTTACTAGCTCGGTTCCGGCACTGCATTCCGTTTATTTATACCATGCCACGCAACAGATTATTCTTGGAGGATCCTATCGGATTACGAATGTAACAGATGGTCAACTTACGGATAAAAGTTGGATCCCTGCACTTACTGAAGCCGTGGAGCAACGAAAGTTAAGCTTTTGGATTACCCCTCGCTCGATAACAGAAACACCTGGTTCTTCGAAAGAGGTTGTCACATACGTAAGATTGTTACCGTTTTTTTATACAGAAATGAAGGCTGCGCTCATCGTTAATATTGATACGGGATCCTTAGTGAATAGTGTGAGTTCTTATCCTTTTGGCGCTAAGGGGAAGTTGCTCATCTTCTCTTCTGACGGTACGTTGATATCCCAAGGCGGACCGCTTGCTAATATGACAGATGCTGAATCCCAAATGATCTTTGACGCAACGAAAAAACTTGACCCTAAATCTCCGTGGCTTAAACTACATGGCGATGAGATGTATGCCCAATATGAGGTGTCTGAGCTGAATGGTTGGACCTATGCAATGCTCATTCCTGCGGAAGCAACGATGCATAATGTGGAGCTTTTAAAGCGGCTTGTCATGTTGTCGACATTCGTATTATGCTTTGCTGCTCTACTTGTCTCTTTCTTTAGCTATAATGTGTTCCAGCGCGGGATCAGGCGTATCAGTAATTTGTTGTTCGGTGAGGGGCGAGGTACAAAGACGATTTCGTCCAATTTGCCGCAAGCGTTCTCATATGAACACCGTGTGGATGAGATCGAATATCGTATTGCCGGACTTTTAGATGAGGTGGATGTTGTAAAGGCCGAGTGGCAAGAGCAATTGCCGCTACTGAGAGAGCAGTTTTTATTGTCCGTTCTTTTCGGCGATTTACATAGCAGGCCTCCCGAGAACCCTAAAGTCCGTCCACTCTTTGAAGCACCATTCTTCGCCGTGCTTGTAATTGAAATGGATGAACCCACAGATGGAGCAAGGTTCACAGGTGAGGATGCTCGGTTGTTTTTATTTTCAGTAGCCAACATTTCGAACGAACTAATGAAGAATCAAATTATTGGAGAGACGGTACTTACGGCGCGACATGCTGTCATTTTATTAAATCTGCAGGAAGCCTCGCTAGATAAGGAGCCAATGGAATTAGCCCAAGCGATCCGGTACGCTGTTGAGACCTATCTCAAGCAGTCAGTAACGATCTCCATAGGCCGGACCGTGGATAGTTTGCATAATGTCGCGTTGTCTTACAATGATGCACTCAAGACGATTCAAGCGAATTGGGTCAAACATGGCAACGAGGTTATTTCGTATCGAGACGCAGCCTACCCATTGAACGAAACGTTTAGCTACCCATCCATTTTTGAGAAATCGCTTCTTGAGCAGTTGCGAGATGGGAATGATGAGGGAACTTGCTTAGCGTTAGATCGTTTTGCTGCCCATTTGGAGCAAGAGGGCATAGCGTTCCAATTGATGAAAACCTACTATGTGCAGCTTCTCGTGTCCATCATCAGGGTGCTTCAGGAATATGACGATAATCTCACGCACGTTTTTGGCAATCATAATCCCTATGCAGATCTAGTAGGATTGGACAGCACCAAAACCATACAAGACTGGTTCAAGAACAGCGTCATTATTCCGATCATTGCCTTTATTCGCACATTGCGTAAAAACCGTACGAAAGGAATGATCGAGCAAACTAAGGAATTTATTGCGGATCGGTATGCCCAAGATCTGAGCCTGCAGTTTGTTGCTGATTATTTCAGAGTGAGTCCTTCCTATCTTAGTCAAGTGTTCAAGAAGGAAGTAGGAGATACGTTCATCAATTATGTGATCCGCTATAGGATCGAGCGTGTGAAGGTGTTACTGCTTGAGTCTGAGCTCAGCATTGCTAAGATTTCAGAAGAAGTGGGATACAGCAATGCCCAACAGTTGATTCGCGTTTTCAAGAAGCTGGAGAGCATGACACCAGGTGAATATCGCGATTCTCAACAAAAATACGCGCTTAAGGAAGGATAGATGATGAGTAGTTATTATGATATCGAAGGGCAGAAAATTAGGGCTAAAGAAATCAATCAACTGCTGGTGAATTATCATCTAACGGATTTTGATCAGATGGGCACCTATCACGGACCTAGTTGTGTGGGCGGTATGCGGGAACGACTATGGTTTGCTCGATCATTCCTTGCTTCGGAATCTTTGGAAGCAAGGAAGATGGCTAACCTCATCATCGAATCCACACCGTTTAGGCCTTGCCACTTTGCTCCTATGACAGCGATTCAAATTTTGAGCGAATACAACGAACATCTAACGGATCAGGTACATGCTAAACTCTATAGCTATCTTGAACATATCATACACAACAGTGCTGGCGCTGATATGGATTTTGTTGGGGTCAACGATAATTTTCCATGTATGAGCACATTTATTGCTCTGATTGGCGGTAGGATGCTCAACCTTCCTGAGATAGAGGCAATCGGAGCCAAAAGATTATATCAACTGAAGAGTCTTCTGTCGAGACGCGGCTTTGCAACAGAGTTCAACAGTCCAACCTATACAGGAGTGCAATTACGTGCCTTGGCGGAAATATCCAATTATTTGGAAGATTGTGAGCTGAAAAGTATTGCTTTGGCCTGCGAGGAGCGTATCTGGGTTGATCAACTTAGTCATCTCCATGTGCCGACTTCTCAGGTGGCAGGTCCCTATTCCCGTGCCTATACGGTTGATTCTGTTGGGCATACGCATCATTCTCGCTTTGCGCTATATGCGCTGCTTGGTGATCAACTGCCAATTAACCTGCACAATACATTGTTTGTTTCAAAAGGTGGCGAGTTCGGCGAGGTGATCCATCATAGTGCGGCGTTCATGCACGTAAGCGCTGCAGATGTATTGAATACGACCTACCATTGTCCGACGGAGCTTGTTCATCATGCCCTAAATAAAACGTATCCTTATCAGGTAATCGGTACAACCGAGTTTAGTTCCTCCACAGATGCCGCTACAAGTGGAGTACCAGAGGGAAATCTGCTCCTGAAGGCAGATATCAGGGAATATCCTGCTGGGACTGGGCTGATATCGACCTATATGGAAGAAGATTATGCCCTAGGTAGCTCTACGCACGAATTTCATAGCGGCGTACAAACGGATTCCTTCCACCTGATGTATCGCAGAGTTCCGCAGGCAACTTCACAAAAGGATACGCGTGCTGTCTATGCCAGGTACCTGCTGAATGAGCATATGCCTGGTCAAACGAATACGTATCAGCGCATGGCAGCCACTTCGGCAGATAGCTTGTTATGGGACGAAGGACGTAAATTGGCGATCCAGGAGAAGGGAACGGCGATGGTTCTCTATAAACCAAAGCAAATGGGCCGTCTTCAAGTCAGCAGCATGAAATTATCCATTATTTTTCCATGTCAGTATGGTGACCCCGAAGAAGTCTGGATCGGTGAACGCAAACTTACGGACCTTGTCGGAGAAAGTGTGGAACCAATTTCCGTCTATGTGAAGGATGGACCTGTGTACATGGCCTTCCATCCACTCCTTTTAACGAATCATGGACGCCAATTTGCTTTGAAGGTAGAGAAGGCTAACGATTATTTGTTGTTTTCATATTACAATTATGAAGGCGAGAGCAGGGATTTCGATCCTGAGGAATTCGTCCTTACGGGTAATGGCTTTGTAACGGAAATAGCCAGTGAATCAGAGGCAGGAAGCTTTGACAAGTTCCGTATGGAAGCAAGCCAAGCCCAGATTCTAGATGAGGCTTCGGCCCATGTGCATTCTCGGCAGACTACGCTCCGTCGAACTTCTTTTCAGGGAAGAGGCGTAACACTTGCCTGCGAATACAGTCCCGCAAGTGAAGGAATTAAATATGTGGAGCTCAACGGTACCATTCCTGAAAATCGGAGGCTCTCTATTACCGGGCTTGATGTGAGTGAACTTCCTTTTATGGACTAATTAAATGTATAGATCAACTATCATAACTGACAAGGTGGGATCCGACGTTATGTCAAGAACCAGAGCTACGATTATGGAACGTGTGATAGAGGGTACACTAAGAATGCCGCTTCGAGAATGGAACTGGAGTGAGGGCGTTGCGCTGTATGGCTTAGTGACAATGTGGAAAAAAGAGCGTCAAGATCGGATTATGCCCTTTATCCATCAATGGATTGATCAACAATTGGCCGCAGGTCATGTATATGAGACCGTAAACGCCACTGCGCCGTGTTTTGCGCTATTGGAATTGTACGAATTAGAAGGTGATGAACGTTATAAAAAGATCATTCTATCTCGCGTTGATTTCCTATTGAACCGAGCATTGAGATTGTCCAATGGCGCTTATGAGCACACCTTGGAGGAAACCAAATTTGGCGGACAAATGTGGGTAGATACCTTGTTTATGGCAGGGCTATTCTTGATTAAGTCGGGTCTCATGTTCGGTCTGCCTGAGGCTGTCGCGGAAGGGATTCGACAATACCGAATTCATATCGAGATGCTGCAAGCTGAGAACGGCCTTTTTTTCCATGGGTGGGACGAGAAGCGTGATCGTGTTATTGGCTGCCAATGGGCCAGAGGCAATGCTTGGGCTTCTATCGTTTCGGTAGAACTATTGGAAATGTTGCCTGAGGATCATGAAGCCAGGCGCGACATCCGAGACGCATTGAATCGCCAGTTAGCAGGCCTACAAGCCAATCAAGATGTATCTGGTCTTTGGAGTACAGTTATCACGGATTCAGGCACCTATCTGGAAACGTCTGCGGCAGCGGGAATTTCTTATGCCATAAGCAAAGGTATTCGTCTGGGAGCCGTAGACATGAAATATGCCCGCACGGGGGAATTAGCCATGCGGGGAGCATTGGCGTTCGTTGATGGGAATGGGGTTTTCAAGGGAGTTTCCGCCGGCACTGCTGTGCAGAATCATGCTGGCGAATACAATGTGATTGCGCAAGATCGGATGGAAGGTTACGGTCAAGGTATCTTGCTATTAATGTTGTCTGAGGAATTTACGCCAATGCATGCATTAGAGTAAATAGGGTGAAAAAAATAGAGAAATATGTTTAGTAAAGAAGTAGGGTAACCTGCTTCTTTTTTCATTACTTAACCTCATATTTCCCTACATCTTCCTTTGCTGCCAAGTGGCTGCTCTTAGTCCAACTACAAGGTATTACGAAAATCCTTTAACCCTGCCTCGTGTACACAACCTCAGGACACATGCTAGGGCAAACTAAACAAACAGCGGTTAACTCATTTGAGTTAACCGCTGTTTGTTTAGTTTAATCGATAAATCAATATAGAGTAGGAATCGGAGGACACGCTACGCTATCGATAAACCTTGAATCAATCCCATCAAACATCCAGAAAGATCCCGTCCATCTAAAACCAGATGTTCCAAAGGACTCAACACGAATTGGATAAAACCAGAAACTATCACCATTCTTTAGCCATACATAGGTGTACTGATTCATACAGTCAATCATATAAGAACCGTAAACTTTTGCAGGGGTATAGGCAGGCGGAGGAGGCAGTTGTTGCAAACTCATTGTTTCGTCCACTCCTTTAAATGTAGGTGTCTATCATCTTTACACATTGTATGTAGGTGAATGACCATTTGTCTGTGTAGATGCCTACGATCAAAGATGTTTCATATCCAGTGGCGAGTTATTCCTGCGTAGACTGGGCCTGGTTGTTGCGGAAATCCAACGGCGATACCCCGACGATCTTTTTTTGAGGATCCGCATCAATTTGAAAGCTTAATTGATCCCTATAGCGTTTCTCCAATGGAATCCGCACCCCTTTCTTAGATATTCAGGACAATGGCAATTATACGTTCGGTTATCTCATCTGATCAAAGTGTCGATGGCTTAACGAAAGTACTAGCCGAGGGTCCGTATGGCAGATGCGTCTATCATTGTTTGAGTTAGAAAAATATGAAGAATGTATGGATTATGAACTGATCTAGTGTCTACTTCCTTCGAAGATGGGGCACTGCTTGCCGTTAATCTCGGATTAAAGAACCATCCCATATTTTTTTTCCTCAAAAGTACAAATCTGCGTTCCTGCCGGAATATGATGGGAATATGTACATTTTTTGAGGAGGAAAAATCATGTATTCAGCAGAAATCAGCCGTTCAGATCCGTCTTGTTTTCTGTTTATTATTGACCAGTCCGGATCGATGTCCGACCCGTTCGGGGCTAGCTCAAAAGCCGGAAGTGTTTCCGATGCAATAAATCGTTTATTACAAAATCTTATAATAAAGTGTGCAAAGTCTGAAGGTATACGCGACTACTATCATGTTGGTGTGATAGGCTATGGCGCCAGCGTTGGGCCGGCATTCGGCGGTTTATTAGCCGGAAAGGAATTAGTGCCGATTAGTGAAATAGCAGATAATCCGTCAAGAATGGAAAAACGTCTGAAGAAAGTTCCGGATGGGGCAGGCGGGCTTGTAGATCAGCTTGTTAAGTTTCCTGTTTGGTTTGATCCTGTCGCGAAAGGCGGTACTCCAATGTGCCAGGCGTTGAATACAGCCCATCTCATCTTGAGTCAATGGATCAGTGAATACGCTCATTGTTTTCCGCCGGTGGTCATTCATATTACGGACGGAGAATCCACCGACGGTGATCCGACTGCTGCGATGGAACAAATAAGGCTACTTGCTACGGACGATGGAAATGTATTGCTGTTCAACTTGCATATATCGGGCAGTCCGAGTGCGGTTGAGCTGCGTTTTCCGGAAACCTCGGATGGACTGCCTGATCAATATTCCAGGATGCTCTACGAAGGCTCAAGCATGCTGACACCATTTATGATCAAGGTAGCCAATCAAGAACATGAATTGAATCTTTCGGATGGAGCAAGGGGATTTGTATTAAATGCCGATCTAACCCTTGTGATCCAGGCACTTGACATTGGAACGCGTCCCGCCAATCTTAGGTAGGGGGGGGCTATGGTGCAAATAGAAAACACATGTTTTTCATTGCCAAAGGCGGGAAACCGCAAAGATGAATATGAAGATGCCGTTGGCAGCAGCATTTTTGTCAGTAATGATACTGCGTATTATAAATTCGCCATAGCCGATGGGGCTAGTGAATCTTCGTTTGCCGACATATGGGCTGATTTGCTCGCAAGCGGTTATTGCAATGGCAATTTTGAAAGTAAACATATCGATAAATCCATTTCGAAATTGTCAAAGGCTTGGAAGAGAAAACTAAATGCCAAAAACCTTCCCTGGTACGCTGAAGAGAAGCTAAAAAGCGGGGCGTTCTCTACATTAGCTGGAATCACTTTTTGTTTGACGGATGCCTCATCCGCGGGGTTTGTTGCAGTAGCGATCGGTGACAGCTGTATATTTCAAGTTCGGGGTGATAAAATTATCGCCTTTTTTCCTTTGAGCTCCGTCGATGATTTTCATAATAGGCCGGTTCTTATTTCGAGTAACACAGCCAATAACTTTCACCTTAAAATGTTCGTTAAAAAATGGACCGGTACTGCCCAAACGGGAGACACCTTTTTGTTAATGACCGATGCCCTGGCATGTTGGATATTAACTCGTTACGAGGAAGACCCAAGCGTAATAAAGAAAATACAAGGGTTAGCCGGTGAACATGACTTCATAAGTTTAGTTCAGTCTGAAAGGAAGTTAATTTGCCACGATGGCGGATTTTATCTAAGAAATGATGATGTTACATTAATTCGGGTAAATATATTGTAAAGGGATGTGAGGTGATGTTATGGCCCACTCCACAGGATTATAGGGAAGCGATACAAAATCCGCAAATTTGTTTCAATGACCCGGAGCTTCAATCCGGACTCCCGGAGTTGGATAAGTTTGGACTGCCTCGTCCTATTTCGGGAAGTTTCGCTAGTGTTTACAAAATAAAGTGCGGAAAGACGGAATGGGCGGTCAGGTGCTTTACCAATAACGTGAAGGATCAAAAGGTCCGCTACGATGCCATCAGCTTGCATTTAAGCTCCGTTAATCTCCTTTATATCGTCCCTTTTGAGTACCTCTCTGAAGGCATAAAAATAAACGGAAATTGGTTTCCAGTCGTTAAAATGCAGTGGGTTGAGGGGGAATCGTTGCTTCATTATATCCAAAGAAATTTGCATAACGTTGAAATATTGAAAGGACTAGCAAATAAATGGCTAAAAATGATCACTGAGCTGCACATGGCAAATATTGCGCATGGCGACCTGCAGCATGGCAACATATTGATTCACAATGATGAAATTATTCTGATCGATTATGATGGTATGTATGTACCAGGCATAAACGGTATGAAAAGCAACGAGCTCGGTCATAGAAATTATCAACACCCCGGAAGAACCGAAGGACATTTTGGGCCGTATATCGATAACTTTTCAGCGTGGGTCATTTTGATTTCAATAGCAGCCGTTTCTGTGGATGCTTCATTATGGAATTCGCTTGGTGCGGGAGAGGGTGAAGAACATCTCCTCTTTCGACAGAAAGACTTTGTCTCGCCAGACGCATCTCGCGCTTTTGAATTTCTGGAACTTGTTGATGATGAAACGTTACGTGTATTGGTAAACTCCTTTCGTGATGTTACGGCAATAGAAATGCCGAAGGTGCCTCGGCCCCCTGATCCCGAATCACTGGTTGATGCCGTGCATCCTTTAGTAGCCTCTATTTCAGCCGCCTCTGCAACGAAATTAATTACTCATCTAGCAGTCTTCTCTGATTGGCTCGCTAGGAAGATGCGGTCAGCCGCTGTCCAATCACAACCAGAACCATTCTATCCTGTTGGTTCGTCCTGGGTACTGGATTATCTCACAACGGAAGTAATACCTTGCAAGCCTCTGTCAAAAGAGAGATTTGTGTTGGAAAGAACCATTTCATTATTGGTATTAACTACCGCAGCATCTGCTGCAACTGTTATGTATGGAAACGCTCCGTTTATAGCTTTAGTATCCTGCACGGCTTTGGGATTAAGTGTGGAGATGGCCTTTTTAAGCTGGTGTTATGTGAAACTTCCCACGGTTACAGTAAAGAGGACTACGTCTGAAAAAATAAAGGAACTTGAAGATGATGTTTCCGTTCTGACAAGCGAATTGAACGAAGCCAACAATATAAAGCATAAGTTCCAACAAATGGAGGAAGACAAGATAAACGATATATTACGAAGGCAAGAGGAAGTGTCGGAACGAGAAAAGAATGAAACGGAAAAATTGCAGAAGGAACTCCGGAGTCATATAAACGAAATCGTGGGTGAAAGGCAAACCATAGATCAGGAGGAAAAAACCGAGCTTGCCGGCGCATTGGCCTCTTTCCAAAAAACCTGGCTGGAAGATCAATTAATGAAGCATAGGATTAGCCAAGAAAAAATATCGGATATAGACGATGAAATCAAACGGCGTTTAAGATCGAGTGGAATTCGTACGCCGGCTGATTTTTTGGACATTAATATCTTTCAGTCCTATGGCCGCAAAACAATTGAAAAGGTGTATTTCATATTAAAAAACGGGGGCTCGGTTCATGTAGGAATGAGTCCATCCCAAGCGAAAGTGCTGGTAGAGTGGAAAAAAAAGATAGAACGCAAGTATAGGACTAAAATCCCCCAATCCGTTCCTCGCAGTTATATCACAGCCATAAAATCAAAATTTAAGGACAGGAAATCAATATTGAATAACTTAGAACAAATTTATCAAAACAAGTCGCAGGACATGATATCTAACATAAGGCAAACCTATAGTCCGGAGTATGATTTCTTAAAGAGGGAAGAACATACCGCCAGAATCAATCAAAATAACGAACTCAACCAACTCGATAAGGAGATAGCTGAAATAAATAAGCATCTTGCAGGAAAACAATGGGAGCTTCACTATCTGAGCAAGCAAATGGATTCTTTAAAGGACGTTAATTTCTGGAGATTCTTAAGGAGAGTATTCCTTTTCAATTGAGAAATATGGGTGACAAGAACCTTATCTCATTAATGGCCGCGAGAATCGCGGCTTTTTTGTTTTATGGTATAACCCCAACGGATGATAAGAAAAGAGGTTAGTTAGGTTAAAATATAGCTGAAATGTGGGCTTACAGTTACACGGGCTGATTTGCGCAACATTGTTGTCGTCGAAGAAAATTCAGATTTCCACTTGATCCTTACGTAACGTAATGATTTATAGTGAACGTAAGAGCAGGACGAAACAAGGGCCTACTGCCAAAAAAACGAACAACTAAATTCGAAATCGGAGGAGAATCAAACATGAGAAAACTCGTATTGTTCATGCATGTGTCGCTGGATGGGTATGCGTCGGATTCGAACGGAGGACTAGATTGGATTCCGTACAACGAGGAATTAGAGAAATACGCCGAGGAGGTCGTAGCCGAAGTCGGATCTCCCGTATACGGACGCACGACGTATCGGATGATGGAGAGCTACTGGCCCACGGTGTTGGACAATCCGAATGCGTCGAGGCATGGTATGGAACATGCCAAATGGCTGCAGGATGTTAAGAAGATCGTCATTTCCGGCTCTATGGAAAATGTCGAATGGAACAATACGATGCTGATCAAGGATAATATCGCAGAGGAAATCAAGGCGCTCAAGGAGCAGCCTGGCAAAAATCTCGTTATCTTCGGCAGTCCGGGGGCGGCGAAGACGTTGCTTGAGCTCGGCCTGATCGACGAATTCCTGCTGACGATTTGTCCAGTCATCTTGGGCGGCGGAAAATCGGCATTCCACGGCGACGGTGAGAAAATCAGGCTCAAGCTGCTGTCCAGCCGAATGCTCAAGTCGGGCATTATCGCGGCCCGCTATGAGTTGGAGAAATAGCCGTGCCGTACAAGGTGTTCCACTAACGGAAAACGATAGTTGAGGAGCCTGTTGCGCTCCTACTTTGGTTGCTTAAGTATTGAGCGCTGTCCAGCGACAGAACAGGATTTGAGGAAGGCAATATACAGACTATATGATGATCCCGCGCTACTACTGGTAGCGTTTTTTATTTGAGGAGTACGCCAGGGTTTTACTCTTTCTTTGATTCTCCGCATCTTACTTTATGTCAAAGGAATTTTATTGGGTGTTACTATTCTATTACCATTAAGTCCAAACAAATATGATAGGAATACGTATGATGAATTAAGGGAGGTGCTGGGATTTTGAGTAAACTTGCTCAGTTGATAGATGTAATAATAGATGTAGATATTACTAATATCAAAAAAATTGAAATCGAGTATTTTAATGGTGTCGAATTTAAGTTGAAATTCGAAGAAGATGTTGACTCAAGTGAAAGAGAATCCGAACTTGAGGATTTTGTAGAAGTCATTGATTGGATTCAGGTCGAGGAAATTGAAATTGAACTTTACAATGGAGGAAAAATTGAAATCGAATTTCCTGAAGATCCGATAGGTCCGACGGGTGCGACAGGAGCTACAGGAGCTACAGGAGCTATGGGTGCGACAGGTGAAACAGGAGCAACTGGCGTTACGGGCGCAACTGGAGCGACAGGAGTAACTGGGGTGACAGGAGCGACAGGCGCAACAGGAGAAACAGGTGAAACAGGTGCAACTGGCGCAACAGGAGCAACAGGAGCAACTGGCGTGACGGGCGCAACTGGCGCAACTGGCGCAACAGGACCGGCAAGTCCTACTATTCCTACTTCTATTAATCGAATTTATGTGACAAACCAATTTGCCGACACTGTCTCCGTTATTAACGGGTTTACAAATAGCATCATTACGAACATCCCAGTTGGATTACAGCCTGTCGGCGTCGCTGTGAATCCTAACACGAACCGTATTTACGTAACAAACGCAACCAGCAACAATGTCTCCGTTATTAACGGAATAACAAATACGGTTATTGCTTCAATTCCAGTAGGACAACTTCCATTAGGTGTCGCTGTGAATCCCAATACGAACCGTATTTACGTAGCAAACAGAAACAGCTTCAATGTCTCCGTTATTGATGGAGCTACGAATGCGGTTGTAACTACGATTCCAGTAGCAGGAAATCCATTTGGTGTCGATGTCAATCCGATCACGAACCGTATTAACGTAGCGAACCAAGGCAGCAACACTGTCTCCGTTATAGACGGGGCTACGAATACAGTTATTGTTTCTCCACTTGTGGGAGTAAATCCAAGAGATGTTGGTGTCAATCTTTTAACAAACGCGATTTACGTAGCGAACTTTAACAGCAACAATGTCTCCGTTATTAACGGAATAACAAATACGGTTGTAGTTACGATTCCAGTAGGCTTAAATCCAGAAGGTGTCTCTGCCAATCCTAATACGAACCGTATTTTCGTAACAAACAGCAACAGCAACACTGTCTCCGTTATAGACGGGGCTACGAATGCGGTTATGGCTTCTCCTGGCGTGGGATCACAGCCATTCGGTGTCGCTGTCAATCCTTTAACAAACGCGATTTACGTAGCGAACTTTAGCAGTAACAATGTTTCCGTTATTAACGGAATTACCAATACGGTTGTAGATACGATTCCAGTAGGATCAAATCCAAGAAGTGTCGCTGTGAACCCTTAATATTCAAAGAAACGTAAACCTCGTATGAACTGTTGCATCCCGTTGGACTGCTAATCGAAGATTATATGGAGAACTGTCATTAACAATATGATGATGCCTTGGGAACTGCTATATGCTGAGGCATTTCGAATATGGAGCCCCCATGTACAACGCTTAGTTATAGTTATAACTAAAGTCACCTATATTTATCTTTCGTAATAATGATAAAATTTGGTGTAGCATAGTATTTTCCAGCTGGATCCGTCATTGGACATGAAAGAAGGAATAGGCGACTAGAGCTAAAGCTTCAACTAACTATAGCGGAGGTGGCACATGGCAAAAAGTCCAGTTACAATCCAAATTGATGATGTATCGTTTCAATTACAAGAGGAACATGACTTTGAGTGGCTAAAGAAATTGGGGACAGTATTTCGAGTTTTTGACCAACAGGATTCTGGAAACGTCAGCTTTGGTGTTGAAAAAAACGGCGAGAAACTTTTTATCAAATACGCAGGGGCAAAAATGATCAATAACTTCTACGGCAATACCCAAGTTCCGATTGAAAACCTAAGGGCTGCCGTAAAAGTGTATCAGGAATTAAGACATCCCTACCTGATTGAATTGATGGATCATATTGAAGTCAGCTTCGGATACGCAACCATTTTCAAATGGTTTGATGGTGAAACGCTTAACCCGCATTATTCTTTTCCATCTCCCGCCAAATACTTGGATCCTAATTCCCCATTCTATAGATTTAAACATCTACCCGTCGAACAAAGGCTGGTTGCATTAGATCGTATTTTTTCGTTCCATGAGTTTGTAGAAAGTAAAGGCTTTGTTGCCATCGATTTTTTTGATGGAAGTCTAATATACGATTCTGTAAGAAACGAAATTAAAATATGCGATATTGATCTATACCAAAAGAAACCTTTCTACAACAAAGTGGGAAATTTGTTTCAATCACGAACTTCTGGAACCTCACGTTTTATGAGCCCTGAAGAATTTATTTTGGGTGCTGAGATTGATGAACGCTCCAACGTGTATACGATGGGTTTGATGGCGTTTGCTCTATTAGGTGGTAAGATTGACCGTTCATTTGCGAAATGGGAGGCTGGAAGGGGGTTTTATGAGGTTGCTCTAAAGGCAGTGAATGAAGATAGGGGATTTAGGTATTCCAGTGTATCTGAATTTAAGGCAGCATGGGACTCAGCAGTTGATTGAGGGGCTTGCTTCGCGGCAGCAGCTCCCTTTGTCATTAAGTTATTGGAGGTTATTAACTTGAAAAATGAAAGAGGCTGCTCCGCTTTGATATGCTCCACTCATAGCAGCAGGTTATTATTATTTCACCTGTCTACTATTTGGGGAGCATATCACTTAGGAACAGTCTCAAATAAATTATTTTTTAAATATCTTCAAAATATCTAGTGCTTTGTTATATAGAAATCTTTCCCATCTTGCTAATAAACTATTTCCATTATCCCCGTTCGCGATTTGAGTAGCGTGACGTTTATGAAACTCTGCTACTCGTTGATTATGTTTATTATGAAATGTGTTGAAACGTTGGTGGCGAAGGTTTGTTTTTGCGTTCATCGTTTATCCCTTCTTTCCATTTTTTATAATTATATCATGCTTGATAATTTATCCACAACAAGATCATCGTTACGCTAACGAGTAACTATAACTCAACAAAAACGAGGCTGTCGGTATGGAAGTCAATATCAAGAACTAAGTACTCCCAACGCGGGTGCTTTTTTTATGCCTAGATGACCACTATAAGCCTCAGTGAGCGTATTTTTGAATTGGATCTTCGAAATTGACAAAGCATTAGATAAAGAAAAAAAGCAGTTCATTCCACGTCAAATGGAAGGCTGCTTTTGATCTATCAACTTGACCATTCGCTTCACATTCATTTGTTTCTTAAACCAGAGGTGCTTGAATCAATGTAGCGAAGTTAATTTGGTGAACATGACCATCATTTAGTGTAGTTTGACCTGTAACATGTAACTCCTACAAAGCGATGGTTGTGGCGGTCTGCGCCTTGTTCAGCCAGTTTCGTACTACCTTCAAGTGCACCAGGGCCGTGTTTTCATTTTTATTGTAGTTTTTTCTTCTGCATCGTTTACATTGCCTTTTTATGTTGACTTCACAACATCCTATTAAGGCATATTCATATAAGTGCTAGGCAATCATAAGCGTTCTTCAGATTTTTTTGTGAATACATATATGTATTCAGGCAATTTCGGTAACGTTGCCATTATTGGCCCAATGCAAGCAAGGGTGTTCTCTATTATGGTAGCAGCATGGGGCTAGGGTTAGGGTTTAACTTGCCGTTACAGATAACACGGAGAATTGTACTATCTGTAACGGCAAGTTATTCGAGAAGTTTCCCAAGTTGCAACGTTTGACCACAATCAACTGTGACGAAACTTGAGATGGTTATGAAGCAGGCAACTTTATTGCCTACTTTTATCTTATTCTTAATCTAACTATTGCCGGTACCTTTACCCGTACCACCCGTGCCTTTACCCGTACCACCCGTACCTTTACCCGTACCGCCAGTACCTTTACCCGTACCACCCGTACCTTTACCCGTACCACCCGTACCTTTACCCGTACCACCCGTACCTTTACCCGTACCGCCCGTACCTTTGCCAGTACCACCCGTACCTTTACCCGTACCGCCCGTACCTTTGCCTGTACCTTTGCCTGTACCTTTGCCTGTACCTTTGCCTGTACCCTTACCTGTACCTTTACCCGTACCTTTGCCCGTACCTTTGCCCGTACCTTTACCAGTACCACCCGTACCTTTGCCAGTACCACCTGTACCTTTGCCAGTACCACCCGTACCTTTGCCAGTACCACCCGTACCTTTGCCAGTACCACCTGTACCTTTGCCAGTACCACCTGTACCTTTACCAGTACCACCCGTACCTTTACCGGTACCTCCAGTACCACCCGTACCTTTATTTGACACGGGATTTCGAACTAAGAACTCATCTAACCCGACATCTTGAGCTTGTTTTATTAAATCTAATATTTGTGTTTCTCCCATATTGACTTGACCACCTTTCGGAAAATTATCCTTGTAAATCAAGGTGTTGTATCTTATGTAAATCGATTTTTATTTGTTCTAGTGATATGTCCAGATTTATTATCAACTCCACTTACTTTCTCATAAGATATAAAAAAAGCAAGGGAATGATTGAATGGAACATACTGCTATTCCTACTTATGGTATAACGATTGAGCCGAAAGATCTTAAGGTACTAAATAACGATGTATGGAGAGATGACCCTGTTTCATCCAAATTAATTGTAGACAACATTCCTTATGAGATTGGGATATCATATCGGGGCGATCATACACGTAAATTTCGAAAAAAATCCTATAGCATCGACTTTAGGTCATATAAAGAAGAATTTGCTGGACGTGAGATACACTTAAATGCTGAATACCGAGATCCATCTTTAATACGCAACAAGCTTTCTTTTGATTTTTTCCAGAGCATTGGGAGTTTTGCTCCAAATAGTAAGCATGTTTTTCTTGAATTAAATGGGGAGACAAAGGGAATTTATCTAGAACTTGAATCGGTGGATGATTTTTTTTTACAAAAAAGAAAACTTCCTCCAGGTCCTATTTTTTATGCCACAATCTATCATGCGAATTTTTCATTATTAACACCGAAGGAAAAGCCAAAACCTTCCCTTTTGTCTGGATATTTTCAAAAAATGGGTAGTGATAAGGATAAACTAAATTTAGAAAGGTTTATTGTAAACATAAATACAATTAACCGAGACCAATTTGGTGAAGCTATGAAGAAGGATATGGATATCAATAATTATTTATTGTGGCTATGCGGGGCAGTCTGTACACAAAACTACGATGGGTTTATTCACAACTATTCTATATTTCGAAATGAAGAGACGAGATTATATCAGATGATCCCATGGGATTATGACGCTACTTGGGGACGAAATTGGAATGGCGAAATAATGGAATATTATGCGGTTCCGATTCAAGGATATAATACACTCACTGCACGCCTTTTGGATGTAAAGGAAATACGGCAGCAATACCGTCGTATTATGGAAGAAGTTTTAGAAACGAAATTTACGGTTAACGCGATAGAACCTATGGTGACAAATCTCCATAAGCAATTAAATCCCTATATTTCTTTAGATCCATTTAAAAAAGAATCCATTTCGCTATTTAATAGTGAGCCTGAATTTATCTTTCGCTTCATTGAAAAGCGCAACGGTTATCTTCGAAAGCATCTAAAGGATCTTGAATAAAGGAGGGAGTACGTTGGAAAAAATTGAAATGAAAAATACAGGGAAATCTGGAAGAGGAATTTTTGCAACCGAAAGCTTTAAAAAAGGTGATTTAATTGAGTCAGCCCCGATTATCGTTATCTCCAAAAACGAATGGGAAGAAATGAGGGAAAGCGTACTCAAAAACTATATTTTCCGATGGGGCGAGGATAAAGCTATCGTTCTAGGATACGGTGCTTTATACAATCACTCTTTCACTCCCAATGCGAGATATTTATCGAATAAAAATAATTTAACTATCGACTTCTTTGCCTATAAGGAAATTAAAGCGGGTGAAGAGATTTTGATTAATTACAATGGAGACCCAAAGGACCAATCGTCATTGTGGTTTAAGGTTATCGATTAACACAAACTGAAACAGTTAGTCTAATCTTACAAGAAATAGCCATTCCGCAAAGGATGGCTTTTTAATTTGGAAGGTTAGTTGAGGAACGAATAGGCAGGGAGTGTTGTATTATTTTTTTGAAAAGTATCGTAATGATGCCTATATTAGTCAGTTAAAACAGTTTATTGAAGCAAAATATGGATTGGAAATATGGAATATTGCCGCAGCGAAGCGGGGATACCATGGGGAAACTTGGAAGATTGATATCAATGTGATACTTATTTTGCCAAACTCGTTTAAGCAAATTGATTTGCTCAATGAAATAGAACTGAGTAGGATTTACCCATGGGGCTGCCGAAGAGGATCGGCGCTACCGCCAGCTCGATAGACTAAACTTGCTCAGTGATAATATACATATACATCAAGTATACTGTGACGGTCTAACCGTCGGACGAGGAGCGTTCACTATGAATGTGGCTGAGCTTAAGCGATTTATCATTTCAATCGAGATTAAAGCATTAGAGAAAGCTTTAGTTGATGGAGAGGGTGAGAGTGAAATCGCCGAGTTGATCCGAGACAGGATCGAAAACCTCAAGCGAGAAGGAGAGTGGATTCATCAGTTTGACGATGGGTTGCCGACCTCACGATTCATATCGTCTGACCTCGTCATTCGGAGCGCGGTCACGGGCGACGTCGACACGATACGTGACGTCTATCGCCGAGCTTCGCTGACAAACAAAGCCGACCACCAGCTAGTCGCCGCTCATCCCGAGTGGCTCGTGTGGGACGTCGCGATGCTGCCGTTCGCGAATGTTGCTGTTGTTAACGGGCGGGTCGTCGGCTTCGCATCAACGCGTCAGGTCGACGACTTCCTCGAACTCGAGGATCTGTTCACTGATCCTGACTATAGGAGACAAGGCGTTGCCAGTACGCTGATCTCTGACATTGCACGTCGCGGTTTGCGTATAGAGGTGTCCACCAAACACGCGAAGGCGTTTTATGAATCGGTAGGGTTCGTCGTCATCGGTGTCGCCAACTCAAACGGCGGACCCCTGCTACGGATGCGTCTCGATGTTACACGTAATCGGCCTTGACGAGTAAACGGATAACGATACTCAATATAAAAAATCTAGCAGGCTGCCGGTGATAAACTCGGTGGCCTGTTGTGAACGGGCAGGATAGTTTAATCACTTCACGAATATTTCAAGATAAAATTTCTATGGGGTGAATCCATGATGGCAATTCAAGATCACTTTGAGCCTTTCCCAATTCTCGAGACCGAACGGACTATATTAAGACAGATAAAGCATTCAGATCTTGAAGATATATATAGTTATGCTTCGATTCCTGAAGTATCACAATATACGAGTTGGGATGTTCATAAAAGCATGGAAGACACTGAGTTATTGATAGAATACTTTCTAAATCAATATGAAACTCAGAAAATCGGGCTTTGGGGAATAGAAGAAAAGGCGTCAAAAAAGCTTATTGGAGATTGTGGGTTTATTCACTGGGATAATACGAATCTCAATGCAGAAGTAGGTTGCATATTATCAAATTTATATTGGAATAAGGGCATAGTGACCGAAGTTTTAAAAAAATTAATAGAATTTGGATTTAATAACTTAGGTTTAGTAAGAATACAAGGTAGATGCTTAATTGATAATGTTGGATCTCAGAAAGTGATGGAGAAGTCTGGGATGATATTTGAAGGGATATTAAGGAGAAATGTTAAAGCAAAAAACAGTTTTCATGATGTAAAGTTATATTCAATTATTAAAGAAGAATTTGTAAGTAATTTCGAAGCAGGCCCTGGCATCAGATAACACCATATTCACGCTTCGGGCCTTTCGGCCCTCGGTCCGATTTGTTCTTCATTAAGCTAACGGATAACAATAGTTGAATGAAACAGCGACAGTCTAGGACTTAATTTTCTCGTCCTTAAATGTCGCTGTTTCAATTTCTAGCCGTCTCTGACGGACCAGAAGCAAATTGCGAATTATTTAAACCATTTTTAGTAAGGAGGTTGGGAAGTCTAGTGGCATATTAGGGATAACACTTCTGGATGTACCTAGTAATCAAGCATAGTTTCCTCTCCCCCTGAATACTTCAATTACAAAGGCCGAATTGCCGTTATGAGGGGGAGAACAGCATGAGGAAAGATTGGCTTAGCGGGATTATGCTTTCACTGGTACTCGCATTGTCCGCTTGTTCATCATCGGATGTCGTAGTCGAGTCGCCAAATCCATCGGAGCAGCCGTCTCCGGTCGCAACAGAGGCAGTGCCGATTGCCGCGCCGGCGCATACGCCCGAGCCTACGGTGTCGCCGCCAGCGTCATCGAGCACGCCTGCGCCTAGTCAGGCACCTGCATTTGATCCGCCTGTACAGTACGAGTATCCCGATGCAGTGCGCGGTATTTATGTAACTGGCTGGTCGGCTGGCGGTGCTCGCATGCCCAAACTGCTGTCGCTTGTAGACAGCACCGATCTCAACGCGATGGTGATCGACATCAAGGATGATGATGGCTATATTACGTTCAAACCGAACGGGAAGCTTGCCGAATTCGGCCAGCCTTACATCCGCGATCCTGGGGCACTTATGAAATTGTTGGAGGAGCATCACATTTATCCGATTGCGCGTATTGTATCTTTTAAAGATACGGTTCTTGCAAAAAAACGCCCAGATCTTTCGTATGTGGATGGCAGCAGCCTTTGGCGTAACGGAAATGGTGACGGGTTCATTAACCCGTTTCTGAAAGAAACGTGGGAGCATAATGTTGATGTCGCTAAACTTGCGGCAGAGCTTGGGTTCAAAGAGATTCAATTCGACTACGTACGCTTCCCAGAAGGCTTCGAAAGCCGAGATAAATCATTGACCTATTCGATGGGTGACTATAAAGAAAAGAAGCCGTCAAAATTTAAGGAAGAGGAAAAAACATATGCCGAAGCTTCGAAAATATATGAAGCGGATATGGCTGCTTTGCAAATCAAGCTGACTGAGGCCACGAATACGTACAATGCAGATAAGACGGATGCAAACAAGAAAGGGCTGGATGATGCGCAGAAGAGCGTAGTAGACCTGAAAAAAGAGGCACCTAAAGCACCAGATTTCAGCGAGAAATCAAGGTTAACGCAGCTTCGCGTGGATGCGGTCAGCGACTTTGTCGCTTACGCGAAGGAGCAGCTGGGTCCATACGGCGTCAAAGTGTCCGTCGATATTTTCGGCTACTCGGCTACGCTGCCGGAAGCGCCAGGGATTGGGCAAAATTTTAACCGCATATCAAGCTCTGTGGATGTCATTTCATCGATGATTTATCCAAGTCACTGGTCGGACGGATATTTCGGCATACCTAAGCCTGATAAAGAGCCTTATCGCCTTGTCGCCGAATATATGAAGGCAGAGAAGAAGAAGTTCGGCGAGATGCAGAAGCCGCCTCTTTCGCGGCCGTGGATTCAAGATTTCACTGCAAGCTGGCTGGGCGCTGGCAATTACATCAAGTACGGTAAGGCCGAAGTGAATGAGCAAATTAGAGCTTTGAGCGACGCGGGGGTTCGGGAATACCTGATATGGAATGCTAATAATTCGTATTCAGAGGGGGTTTCCTATCTCCCGTAAAAAGAGTTAAATCAAGGGCAGGCTTTAGATGAGAGCTTACCCTTTATTGACGCCCATCATGGAGAACGAGAGTTAAGTAATTTGTCACGAAATTGAAATCTTATATTCATGTGACATTAATGAATTAAGCATATAATAAAAGTCGACCCCCTTTTAAAATATAAACTTAGACTCTCAGCCCGTTGCTGAGAGTCTCTTTTTGCTATTAAACGAAAGATTTAATTTGTGGTTCGTTTCCTGATGATTTTCCAAAAAAAGTTACTGAGTTTATTTCTATAGATATTGAGTAGAATGGCTACGCTAACGAGGAACTATAGATGAACAAACGTAAATAGGCTGCCGCGTGCAGCCTATTGTGCTATTGGGACGGGCAGTTATGCTCAATAATTCACACTAAATATATGGAAATAACCATTGGTTTAGTTGACTTATCAACTACTTTGGTATAGTCTGTTATGGGATGTGATTACAAAATGGATTTACTCGATAATATTGCTGTCTTAATTCATGATGCCAAATTAGAGATATCTATGCACATGACTAAAAGTTTAGCTCCGTATGATATTACGCCTGAACAAGCCTTTATCATTGTTTTGCTCAATGAACGAGATGGGTTGTCTCAGGGTGAGATTGCTTTCGCTTTAAGAAAAGATAAATCAAGCATCACTCGGATGATTGTGAGCCTTGAAACTAAAGGTCTAATGCACAGAATTACTAATAGTTATGACCGTCGTTTCTTTAAAGTATCATTAACAGATAAAGGTAAGAGCTTAGCTACAAATGTAATACCTTGTATTTCAGGAACTATTAATGTACTTGAAACTGGTTTTTCACTTGAAGAAATGAATGAATTACGCAGGCTTCTAATTAAGATGCGAGATAATATGAAAAAATGATTTGCGTACACCCAATAGTTGATATATCAACTATCAAGAAAGAAGGATTATCATGTTTGAGCATATCAATCAAAATTATGAAGGAATAGACTTTTGTAATCAAGATTTGAGGTATGGTGAGCTAATAAGTTGCACTTTTCATCGTTGCACATTTGCTAACGGATCGTTAGAGGAAATTACAACGAGGAACTGCCGTTTCGTTGAATGTAATTTTCGGGGTGCCTCGTTAAATAGCTCCGTTCATAAAGAATCTGCGTTTGAGAATTGTAATTTTGCCGAAGCCAATCTATTTGTGTCAAAGTTTGAAAACTGCAAAATGACGGGTTCAGATTTTTCCAGTGCCAATATGGATGGAATCACCATATTCCAAGGAGATTGGTCTTATACGAATATGAGAAACGCCAGACTGGTTAAGCAAGATTTGCGAGGAATTAAATTTTATGAATCTGACTTAACCGAAGCAAATTTAGAAAAAGCTGACTTAAGAAATTGTAATCTTACGAGATCAATGCTAGCTAGAGCGAATTTACAGGGAGCCGATGTAAGGGGAGCTAAAATGGATGGTGTGGATTTCAAATCCCTCACACTCAAGGGGTTACGAATGGATACAGAGCAAGCAGTGTTGTTTACACTTTCGCATGGTGCAAAAATGAATTAAATGACTATCGGTCTCATCCTTCTAACGGGACACGTTAGTTCAGAATAAGGGGAGCAGAATGCCGCGGAAGGTTTTTAAACCGCCGAAGCATGATTAAACCATTTCTTACGTTGAAGCCTTTGAACCCCGATCGAGATGATGCTGAATTGGCAACTATCGAGGTCGGCGGTCAGCTGGCCGTTAAGTTGAAGCCGCATAAAGTTCCAGCGACGAAGCAAGATTTTGAACAACTGAAACAACTCATTGAGTCCAGGCTTCCAGCTGGTATTCAGAAAGATTGAAATAAATAATTATTCGACATTAATAAACAAAGACCAGTCCACCACACGAAATAACGTGTAAGACTGGTCTTTGTATTTTGATATTCACTCTTCTTGAGGCTTCTTCCCGCCAAAAGCCAGCTTCAGCAAAGGCGGCGTCACTAACGTGGTCAAGATCACCACGATAAGCAAAGGTGTGAAGTAAGAGGGATCCAGCAATCCTGAGTCTAGTCCGATTGCAGCAATGATGAGGGCAACCTCGCCGCGGGAAACCATGCCAGAGCCTATCCCGAAAGAAGATTGCCAACTAAAACCGGTCAATTTGGCTCCAAGGCCTCCGCCAACCAATTTGGTAATAATCGAGATGACGGTCAGAGCAATAATTAACCAGAGATGGCGGCCAACGCCTTCCAACGTGACAGATAAGCCGATACTAACGAAAAAGATGGGAACAAAAATCGCATAGGCAATCGGTTCAAGCTTTTCTTCCACGGTATGCTTATATTTCGTTTGTGATACGGCGATACCAGCCGCGAAAGCCCCGATCATCCCCGCAACACCCAGATACTCGGCGAGATAAGCGAACAAAAAGCAAATGATCAACGCGGCGCTGATGATGGCTTCGGTCGCACGAAGTGGTGCTAACCATCTCATGATCCACGGAACGACTTTCCAACCTAATAGGAGTATGCCCCCAAAGAACAGCGCTTTCTTGAGCAAGACTGCAGAGAGCGAGACATCTGACCCTCCCATCATACTTAGGAGGACGGCGAGCAACACGACAACCAGCACATCGTCGATGACAGCAGCGCCAAGCATAGTGGTACCTTCCCTGCTATTAAGCCGGTTTAAGTCTTTCAGCACCTGCACCGAAATACTGACGGACGTTGCGCTTAACAATAAACCAAGAAACATGGCTTGCGATGTCGTGAATCCAATACTTATTCCAGTGATATAGCCGCCTGCGAACGGGAAAAGCACCCCGCCAAACGCAACCGCGAAGGAGGAGGTGAGGTTACGGCGCAGCTCCTGCAGATCGGTTTCCAGACCTGCGATAAACATGAGCAGCAATACGCCGATTTCGCTCAGCTCATCGATCAATTCTCCGCTCTCAACCCAACCCAGTACAGCCGGTCCCAAAATAATGCCCACGATGAGCTTCCCTAATACAGCAGGCTGGCCAAGTCGTACACTTAGATCCGAGGCCAGCTTAGTAGCTAATAAAATGATCAGCAATTCGAGATATAAGGTCATTTGAGAGCTCCCGTCCCTTGTATATCTATTTTGACCTGAACATCAAAGGTAGCTTTGGGATAAATAGCTTGCCACTCTTCCCAGTCCTTCTCTCTTCCATGCCTAGTAGCTCTATAAAGCAAGCCGAAGCCGAGCGGGTCGACATCATTCTTTTGTAACTTTTTCAGCAAATTTGTATATTTCATGATCTCACCCTGTGCAGCAGTTTGTTCTAATTTGTTCCAATCGTCTTCATATATTCCTACTGCGGATTGCTCTACACTTCCTCTCATATTGACATCGACACGAATCACAGGCTTATCTTTATCGCTGGTATCGATAGTAAAGCTTCTTTTCACTTTTCGAATTCCTAAAACGAGAGGTTTTTCATCTACTTTTGTATTGATATCAAAAAATGGATACTGATTGAGCAGCTCATTAAAAACACGCGATTCAACCGGGTCCATAAGGATCGTTTTCACTTTCTGTTTATCCAACATTGCAACCTTATTGATGTTATGTGTATCTTTCTCAGGCTCAATGACGGGTAAAAACGGATCCATGCCTTTTTCCGTCGTTCGCCGGTAAAAATCAAATAAATATTCGTTAATCGTTAACGGTGATCGCGTTCCTTTTTCCGAAAAGCTTAAATTCAAATCGCTTCCTGGCGATTTTTCGGATTTTATATTCATTTTCAGAACAGCTTCCGCATTGGGACTTCCCATAGCTATGACCCCTAAACTTGGAATATCTGTCCTGCGTGATAAGAAATCTAGAGGTTCTTGAATATTCTCAAGCGCCAAGGTTTGACCAACTATACTGATGGACGAATGGCTAAAATCAAGCTGCTTTGGGACTTTAGCGATGATCAGTCTGACTGCACTTGATATTGATTCACCATTGACGCTAACAACTTGAGTGTGACTCCCGCCAGGTTCCGATTTTGGGGAAGGCAAAGCCAGTTTTAAAGACACTCGGAAAGGTTTATTTTCTTCATCCGATTTATCGATGCCAATGGCCATGACAAAAATTCGTTTATCGATATCCTTGAAGGAGCAGCCCGATAGTAAAGACAATGCAGAGAGGAGGAGAAGTAACCGAGGGATGCTCATAGGCTGCGCCGCCTTTTCATCCAAGCAAACACCGCGACGATTACGACCAGAAGCAGCTCGGTAAAAAACCTAGCATCTAGCCATGTGATGGTGTATTTAAAAATTTCTTTTATGGTGAAGAAGTAATAAAGGAGCATCGTAAGTAGGGCATATAGGGTGATTGTTACCCAGGAAATGAGTTGTTCCTTACGTGGCTTGTTGGGCGATTCCAGTTTAAAACATCCTTTCAACAGTTCAATGCCAACATGGAACGTAATCGTCGCGTACATAATAAAAAGGAAAACAATGGTAATTAAGTAAATAAGAAGACCGCGTTCGAAGAGTCCAAGTTCTATAGGCATGTCATCAATAGCGCTCAAACCTGGGTTCAAATAATCTCCTGCCCCGACCGTACCATGATAGCCGATTGAAATAATAAATAAACCGCACACAAAATGTAAGCTTAAGAAGAGGATCAGCGTATAAAATTTTCCATTTATTTTGCTGGGGATTGTTCGATTAAATATCGTTAAGCCCACAAATCCGGAGAAAATAATATTCGCTGTGGTGACCAGATTCCATTTCGGCAGTATGAAAGCATAATCAGCCATAGCTCTAACTGCATTCCACTCGAATCCATGACTATAAATGGCTTTTATTGTGACAAAGTAGATGAAAGGTGTCGTCATAAAAATAACAATTTCTAACGTACTTAAGACCGTCTTACTTGATCTAGTGGCTCCCCAGGCTGCAGCAAGAAAGAAAAATGCAATGAAAATGCTCGGACTTGTTCGTACAAGGAGATATTGATTCACGAAAGAAGCCGTGTAGCCTAGAATGAGACAACCTTTGGATATCGTCATGATTGAAAAAAAGAGCAAGAGTGGAGTTCTGACCCAAGCTGGCATATACATCCGAAATATTACAGGGAGACCTTGATTTGGAAAATAACCTAATGACCTGCACATGGAGAGAAGGAAAATGGAGCCTGGAATCGTACAGAGCACTACCGCTAATATGCTGCCATCAAATCTGTTTTCAATCAAATAGGTGAGGGTAAATAAAGCGCCAACGGTCAGAATATTACACCAGAAAACATAAAAAGCATAACGATTCATGAAATCGATCCTTCTTCCCATCTATCTATTACGTTTTTCCGAATTTTTCCTTTTCGTCGATAAATACTTTCAAGTAAGGCTTGCCGAAGCTTTTCAAATCGTTCAGATAAATGATCATACCAAATAAGCCGACAACAACACCTATAATGCCAAAGCAACTCGCTAATAGGACAAAAGGATATTTCATGATTCTGATCGCAAAGCTCATCGCATTGATCGGAACGACAAAATTGGCGATGGCAATGGCGGATGTCACGATAATCATGATGCTGCTTACCAGATTGGCCTGTTGGGCAGCTTGTCCAAGAATCAATCCGCCTACTGTAGTTGCTGCCGCACTAATGGATTTAGGCAGACGAATACTTGCTTCAATTAAGGCCTCCGTCAAGAACATCATGATCAAAACTTCAATATACGATGGATAGGGGACACCCTCTCGGCTGCCGGCGATTGTAAGGGCAAGCTGTACACGAAAAAATTCGGGATCAACGGAGACCATGGAAATATAGAGGGCAGGGAGGAGCACGGTTATAAAAATGCCTATATATCGAAGGGCCACCATAGATGCACTTATCCAATAAAGTTGAAATACATCATCCATAGAAGAGATGAAATCGTAAAAAACAGCCGGAGCGATCAAAGCATACCCGGAGCCCTGGACAAGTATGATGATTTTGCCTTGCGTCAAATTTAACGCGACCCGGTCCGGTCTTTCTGTAATCATCATCACGGGAAATAAAGAAAATTTACGTCCCGTAAGAAGTTTCTGAAGATGCGTAGCCGAAAGAATAACATTTGGTTTGACAGAAGCAAGCCTTCCACGAATATCAGTCAATACTTCCTTATCAACAAATTGACTGTCATAAATCAGAGCAATCTCAGTTTGCGGCAATTGGCCGACCTTCGCGTTTTCATAAATAAGATGAGTTGAGGGATAGCGATGTCGAAGCAGATTGATATTCGTTTTCAAGTCATCGCTGAACGAATGTTGGGATCCATAAAGGGCAGTTTCTGTGCTGGAATCCCCAAGTTCATTATTTACAATTTTGTTCGCGCTAAAAAAAATGAGCTCATTGTCAACGAACACACAGACATGACCGCTCATCAATTTGGTTATGACACCCGGATCATCGTCCGGTTTTACAACACCGGGAAGTGATGTGAGATAGTTATCAATTTCATCTTTACTTGTAAACGCCAAAATTGGACGGACAAGATCATCTTTGATGTTCTTTTCATCACAAATGCTATCTAAATAAATGAGTTCCAGCTCAATACCCTGGACATGCATGCAATCCGATTTCAAGTCACTCGAAGAACCTAATTGATTTTTGATAAGAGTTTTGAGAGTTTCAGTCATGGAACAGCATCCTTACTTGTGGTCTTCTTACCATCCTGTCCTTTTTGGGAATTGCTCAAACATAACGATGGTTTTAGAGGTCATAAGTGGATGGAGGAGTGAGTCTAGCGGAGAACGAAGGCATATTTGAAATTAGGACAGCCTTTACTAATCTCTTACTTTCGATTTAAGATTCAAAAGGAACTATGATCCCATCATAGTTCCTGTTTTTGTGGAAAAAGCGAACGCTTTGGCAGCCATTTGTACTAATTGGAAAGTAATGTCGGGATCCTTTTGTACGATACAACGAAATGATGATAGTAGTTTTCTTCAAAACTTGCTTGTTACAGACAGCGCTGTGAACCGTTACACAAAAAGTGGTAAAGCAGCGTGCGGCGATTAAGATTGATAAAAGTCTTCTTAGAGTTTATAAAGCTTAAAATTGCCATGCAATTTCCAAATTAGGAGCAATTACTTCCTAAGTAGTAAGATGTTACAAAGGCTCCAACAGGAGGTAATTGATTGTTGTATTGCTTCTCGCCAATGTTAAGTTGGTTCATACATATATTAGTTGTAGCAATCCAAGTTCCATATTCACCTGCCTGTATGGAAGGAGGTTTCTTCAGAAGGCTTCCTCTTAAAATATAATGCCTAGTTTTGATGGAGGAGTCATCAAACATGGTTAAGTTGCCTGAGTAACTTGCATAGGGTGAATCAAATGTGACTTGTTTATTGATTTCATCCCAATAACCGTGAATTGGAAGTGGTGTTCCCCTAATATTAATCGTAGCTACTATCCCGTTATTTGTAATTGAGTTAATGATAATTGTACCCGACAAGTCCGGTCTACCAGCAACAGTAGTGTTTATCCACCATTTTGATGGAGAAGGTAAACTAACATTAGTTATTTGTGTAGTTCCCAATAAGTAGTCTCTCCTTTTTGCCAAATGAGGATTACATGTAAGGAGCTCCTAAGTAACCTGGGGGGGGGCAGATCTCTCGCTCTCTGCGGAGTTATAAATTTGTGTGTGTACTTGCAATCCTGTTCTGTACAATGTATGTATCCGCGAGTCGAGTGACACAATGAATTTCCGTATTTTCGTGTGCATATTTCAAAGACTATGCAAACCATTAGGCTTCTTGTAAGAACTCAAAGATATCAAAACATCAATTTCCCTTTACCACACCTTCTCACATTGGTGGCCATTCATCTAACGGAAAACGATAGTTGAGGGGTTGCTCATTCTACAAAAACCGTGAAAGGCAGTCGAGGTAATCCAAGAGTTACCGAAAGATTTGAATTACGATTTGCTTAAACTACCTTTGAACAAAAATTTTTCTATTTTTTATAAAAAAAGCGGTAAGTTGGTAAGCATGTTATGGTATTTATCATGAGCACTTTCATTTTAAGGGTGAACATAAGAGTGATAACTATATGGAAGAAAACGTGGCAGCAGGGCAAGAGGATCGGTTAACGTTTCCACACTAACGGGCAGTTATGCGTGGTGATAATTAAAATATCTTCTTTACAAGCGAACGTGTATCGTATTATATTCATGGGTGAATTTACCATAATTATGAGGGAATGATAATGGCGGGGATTACCAACGAAGTCCGTAAGTCGTTATGCGTAACTTTGACAGAGACGCTTAGACATAAGCTTAATTGAGGAAAGCTTTAAATAGAGATTATGACTTTTAATTCATAAGGAGATAAGACTATGACAAAAAATAAATTACTACGAATGGACAACGTCCTCATCGTAGTTGACGACCTCGAAGCCGTTAAAGCCTTCTTTTTCCAACTCGGATTCGAGTTGGAGGGCGAAACGACCGTCGAGGGCCCCTCCGTAGATCGTCTCATTGGCCTTCAGAACGTCCGTGCCACCCTCGTGTTTATGCGCACTCCGGACGGCCACGGACGGATCGAGCTGGACAAGTTCCACACGCCGGATGCGATCAGAACTGGGCCCGAGAAGGCTCCAGTGAATGAACTCGGGATCCGTCGCATCATGTTCGCCGTCGATGACATCGATGACGTGGTCGCGCGCCTGCTTGCCCATGGTTCCGAACTGGTCGGCGAAGTGGTGCAATACGGGGACACGAATCGACTCGCCTACATCCGCGGTCCCGAAGGCATCATCGTCGGGTTGAGCGAGCAGCTCAAGTAATAAATCGGGAACGGATGTTTTTGGAAATCCACCATCAATATATCATGGCAATAATTAATCTCTTACGGCGTTAGGCTAACGGAGAACTATATTCAATGACATATCAAGAGAAGGCTGCCGATGATTTTTGATCGGCAGCCTTCTCAACTATCGGACAGTTTAACGGAACAATTTCTTAAGACATAAAACTCGCTCAAATGACAATACCTCAAACAGTTTATTATGTCTCGAATTAGCCAACCTTTTAAGATGGGTGGATTTTCTTGACACCACTTCAAGTTTTAGAACGGAGCTTGGTCCGCACAATAGTTCCACTACCAATGGGTCCAGGAATAGCAGATACACGCGATAATCGTAACAAAGCTTTGACTTCTGAGCTGTTGAGGCTAAACGAAAAAATGCACTAGGCCGCGAGGCTAGTGCAAGTAAGGGACTAATTATTTCGAGAAGCTATGCACTTGAATGGGGTGACTTTTATGCAGATCAGTAGACTTTTCGGTATTGTTTATTATTTGCTTGATAAAAAAGAAAGCACGGGGAAAGAACTTGCAGACCGTTTTGAAGTGTCGGTTAGAACCATATATCGCGATATCCAAACATTAAGCAGTAACGGTATACCGATCTATACGAGTCAGGGCAAAGGCGGAGGCATTGTTATCCTTGATCACTTTGTATTAAATAAGTCGGTGCTCTCAGATAAAGAGCAGGATGAAATATTGCTTGCACTGCAAAATCTCTCGGCGGCGCAATATCCGGATATTGATTTTGTGCTTTCACGACTGAGCAATTTTTTCCAGAAGAGCGATTTCAATTGGATTGAAGTGGATTTTTCCCCGTGGGGAAGCGAGGAAAGAAATAAAGAAAAATTCAACGAGCTGAAAATGGCAATTATCAGAAAGCAGATCATTACGCTCGAATATTTTAATACTTCGGGTACGAAAAGCATGCGCAGGGTTGAGCCGATGAAGCTAATTTTTAAGGATAAGGCATGGTATTTGAAAGCGTATTGCTACGATAAAAAAGCCTACAGAACGTTCAAAATATCTCGTATGGCTAATATCGAAATCACCGACGATGTATTCGAGCAAAGAACACCGGGTGAGTCCACGGCTGAATCGGAAGATAATCACATTCTTGAATTCATTGATATTCGGCTAAAAATATCACCAGCAGGGGCGTATAGAGTTTACGATGACTTCAATGAAAAAGAAATAACGAAACACGAAGATGGATCTTTTACGGTTCTTACATCTATGCCTAGAGGGGATTGGCTTTCAAATTATCTTCTCTCTTACGGTCCGGTTATTGAATCGATAGAACCTCAAAGTCTGCGAGATACTGTCATAGGCAAAATGGAGGTAATCATGCAAAATCTGAATCGGATAGACGAAAATCGATAGATCAAAGAGAACGAATTTACCGGACCGAATCAAACTGGATGCTGACATAAACTCATTTTACAAAAGCGCTGAACAGATTTTCATCCAAATGGTAAAAGAATAAAAATACGAAAAAAATGAAGTTAATATGACACGCTGTTGTCCAGTTATATATGATAATCTTAGAGCGTGTTAAAACAAAAAGGAGGAGAACTAATGAAATACACCGTAATAACAGGAGCCAGTTCTGGCATTGGGTATGAAACTGCGCTCGCCTTCGCTGCGCGTGGCAAGAACTTGATACTTACTGCACGTAGGAAGGAGAATTTGGATGAGCTTCGCTCTCGCATTCAGCAACTTCATACCGACGTTGACATCGTCATTCATGCGACAGACCTCTCTATCGCCGCAAATGTTTTCTCACTATATGAAAGTTTGAAAACGTATGAGATTGAAACGTGGATCAATAATGCGGGGTTAGGAAATGGCGCTTCCGTCGGAGACCAAAATTTGGACAAAATCCAGCAAATGCTGCATCTAAACATAGAAGCCCTCACGATACTAAGCTCGCTGTTTGTCCATGACTATGCCAGCGTGGAAGGAACACAGCTGATTAATATTTCCTCGGCTGGCGGTTATACCATCATTGGCGATACAGTCACATACTGCGCAAGCAAATTTTATGTCAGTGCATTTACCGAGGGGTTGGCACAAGAATTAGCGGGTAAGGGGGCTCGCATGAAGGTAAAGGTTCTCGCCCCATCTACAACCGAGACAGAATTTGCGAAGCGTTTTTACGACCTTGAACATTTCGAGTACTCGAGTGTCTTTCCGAAGTTTCATACCGCTGCACAGATGGCCGAGCTGCTCCTGAAGCTCTATGATGGCGACAAGGTAGTAGGAATTGTCGACGGTTACACGAATCAGTTTGAACTGAGAGACCCAATCTTCCCTTATTTAAGTTTGTAAATACAAGTCTCACAAGGGTGTTCGCGAGTAATTAAAAAGGAGTATAACATGGAAAAGCAGCCTATTGGATTTAAAAATGCCGAACCATTTTTTAACATCATTATGGAAGGACTTAAAGGTGAAGTTGATGGGGAATACTTTTGGGATGCTGTTGCGGATGATGCCGTATTTGATTTTTTATACAACATTCCAGGATTTCCAAACAGAATGGAAGGTCGCTCGACATATATGAGTTGGTTCAGTAATTATGGTACTAAATTAAATAGCGCCGATCATCTAAAAGTTTATAAAGTGCAGGGAGAGAATATTATTGTTATGGAATATCAGGTCCACGGAATCGAACCATACTCCGGTAAGCCTTACGATAATAGATTTTGCTCAATAGTAACGGTTAAAGATCGAAAAATAGTTTATTGGAGAGACTATATGGATTCGTTTGCTGTTATGGGCAGATGAAAACTATGTTATGGAAGCTTTCGATAAAGTATTTACCTTGTAGAGCAGGCAAGTATCGAAGGATCCTTGGACGAATGTGGAGAATTCGAATTGTCAGCGTCCTTCGAGGCACTTCATGGCACGTTAGACGTAGGTTTATTAATCCGCTGCAAGCCGATCTTGTAGTTAATGTGCATGTTCCGGAATTGAAAGTAGAAGACGTGATTGCAAAATCATTGAAGGTTGATTTCTGGGGCAAGTTCATCGTCGAATAGTATACGCGGCTGCGATAGATCGATAGCATATTCATGTTCAAAAAGGGCCGGCTCGCAAGCGAAGGGATCGCTTGTGAGCCGACCTTGATTGTTAGTTCAACCCTTATTCCTGAACTTACTCGGCATAACGCCCGTAACTTGCTCGAACACCCTGCTAAAGTAGTAGGGGACGGGGAATCCGACGCGTTCGCTTACTACTTTGACGGAGTGTCTGTATCCTTGTACCCACATTTAGTTCCATATAAGACTCTTAGAGATGGAGATCGGAATCGATCGTAGAATAATTGTCTATAGATAGCACTGAAGTCGAGTGGATACAAGGGAACTCAATGTGTAAAGTTTTTTTTCAATTTTAGGATGCCTTCCTATCTATATAAACTTCATGTACACTTATTGGTAGAAAGTATCATACTTATGGAAATGGAAGGGGACCAGTGGAATCTGATGAAAATGAGTGGCAATACTGTTCTTATTACGGGCGGTTCATCCGGCATTGGCTTAGAATTTGCAAGTCAGCTGCTGAATCTCGGGAATACCGTTATTATCACGGGGCGAGATCAAGCGAGGCTTGATGCGACTAAGAAAAGGCTGCCAACGGTACATACGTTTCAGAGCGATGCGGGAGATCCTCAAGCGATTGCAGCATTGCATGCTGCGGTGGTGAAGCAATTCCCCAAGCTCAATGTCTTGATCAATAACGCAGGGTTTATGCGAAGAATAAATCTTCATACTGCGGGTAACGACCTGGAGGATTTGAACAGCGAGATCGAAACGAACCTCAGTGGTCCGATCTGGATGGTGCAGCAATTTTTATCGCATTTGAAAACGCAAGAATCGGCTGCGATCCTAAATGTCTCATCAGGCCTTGCGTTCGTGCCTCTTCCGATCTCGCCCATTTATTGCGCAGCGAAGGCCGGCATTCATTCCTATACGCTTTCGCTCAGAGCACAGCTAAAAAAAACCAAGGTCAAAGTATTTGAACTGGCTCCGCCGTTGACAGAAACTCCGCTGGTGGATACATTCGATCCGGCAGATATGACAGGTTCAAAGGCGATGCCAGTCGCTGATATGGTGAGTTTTGCGATCAAAGGAATGGAGAGTGACCGATACGAAATCCGGCCCGGCCAAAGCAATGCTTTAAAAATGATGAACCGGATAGCGCCTAATTTTATTTTTAGCCAGCTTAGTAAGACTGTGGACCACATGCTGAGCCAGACAAAATAGTAAGTCATAGAAAAAACCATCATTCAAGCTCAGCCAGCCTTCGATCTGAAAAGCATCGAAGGCTGGATACATTCCTGGACCTAAATCTATCTGCTTTTTTTGTTATCGGCTGAAATTCATCCATCTACAGGAATTTAACGGGAGATTAGCGTGGAAAGAGGTAAAGGCTCGAAGACTAAAAAAATAATATTTATTTGGTGCCTTAGCTCAAGCAATCTAATTTGTTTCGTACCATGCAACGGTCGGCATCCAGATAATCAAGCACTAATCTCACTTTTGTCAATCTCATTAATCTTCTGTATTAGGTTCTGTTCCTTGACTATGAACCACAGGAATCAACCATTGATATCGCAGCTTATCATGAAGCTGATAACGCTCAATATTAGGTCCAGCCGGCTCGAATCCGAACGATTGCAAGACAAGCATTAAACTAAAACATGCATAAGGGTCATTCGATAAGCAATCCAGAGAAACGAACAATGTAGGTTGAAAAACTTCAAACTCGACTTCAAACTCCGCTTCATGCTTCCAACCATCCTTCAAGACCGTATTTGCAGGTAGCCGAAAACCAACTTTGCCAATCATCTCATCGCGAATGATTTGTTCCTGCTGCACAAAAGCCTCTTTCGCAAGCAAAATCCCGTGCTTTTGCAAGTAAGCCGCACTTTCCTCAATAGCCTGAGCAAACGGATGAAGCTGCCGCTTTACGCGATGACGGAGCCAGAGCATCCTCGAAGAATGAGTCCATCTGACTAACCGGATATGCTCATCTACGGAATCGACGCCATCAAGATATTGTTTGGCCACATTAAGCGCCAACAACTTCGTATCTACATCCTGACGCCATTTGTTTAACCAGACTGTCTGCTCGTCAGAATCCGCAACAAGAAATTGACGGATCTCAACCAGGCTGATGTCTGCTTGGCGCAGCGTATGAATCTTCATAGCGCTTGAAATTTGATCCTCTTGATAAAATCGATAATCATTTTCCGCCCTATAAATTGGCTTCAACAGTCCTTCTTTATCGTAATAGCGAAGTGTGCTGGCGGGAAGACCCGTTCGCCGGGCAAAACTTTGTATGGTCATTTTGGTTGACAACAGATCTCCTCCTACCAGACTTATTAATAATAACTCCACACATTCAATCGATTCCCGTCCGGATCATAGAAATGGAATCCCTTCCAACGCTCCCCTACGATTTCTGATGTTTCGATTTCCTGCCCTTTGAGCCATTCATGCGTCTTGTGCAGATCTTCTTGCTTTTTGATCCTGAAGTATAACCTGGCTCCAGGATTGGCCTTTTTCAATGATCGCTCCATATTTAATTCTTCCAGCCAGACGAAGTCCCATGTTTCGCGCATCAAACCAAATCCACGATTTTGATGATTTTTCTTCGAACGTTCCCAACCACATATCCGCTCATACCAATTGATTGAAGCCTCCAAATTGGCGACGCCTAACCATAGTGGTTTGGCAGCGTATTGAATGACGCGCGATTCAGGGAATTTACCTTCCAGCTTCCTGTCTTCGCTTAGCGTCAGGCGAACATTCCCGAATGCGAGAATGTCAGCAGACCGCGTGCCATCCGGCATTTTTAGCGGCGCGGTGCATTTGATGTCTTGATTATCGAAGTATTCCAGTGTCCGATCCAGATTGGCTGTGCGAAAACAAAATCTGCAATTTCCTTCGTTATAATCTTTGGACGTGAAATGGTCTAGTTCGCTTTCAAACGATTTCAAATTGGCTTGTCCAGACCCCGGCATCTTAAAAAATGCTTTCCTGCCGACGGGCCCATTGCCTGTACCCATCAATTGCCAACCCATTTTATCACGATACCATTCTATTGCCTCATCGAATTGTTCCCAAGGTACCATAATAAAACCGCCGTCAAACTTAAAGTTAGGTGTCACCACGTATGTAACCTCCATTTTCTGGAATATGACTTGAGATTACTATACACCTTGAAGTTACTTTAAGGTCAATAGTTTTTTTCTTTTTTGGGAACAAAGATATAGTTTTTAGACAGGCGGCGGTAAGCACCATTTTGGTGCTTTTTTTGTTTGCGGGAAGATTAGATAGCGGCATTTCTAGGACTGCTTTTTCAAGTCCATGGTTGCTGTTTTTCACAATATAAAAGCAAAAATTTAACACAGTGAATATAAATATCAAAATTTAAATGCTAAATGAAATTAAATTTTAACACAACACGACATCTAATCTCGATTTTAGCTAATATTTCATAGATAAAATAATGGTTGAGTTAAGGAAGATTGTAGAAAGCAATCATTTATTCAAAATAAGAAGGAGAGACATAATGAAAAGGTTTATAAGAAACAAAAAATTGCCAGCGATGTTGCTGGTACTTGCGACGGTACTGAATTTATCAAGCATTGGCGCTTTGACGGCCAATGCCGCTCCGCTGGGCGACGCAAACGTACTGAAAAGCGAGAAAATTTCCTCAGGCGTCCACTTTACCTCGGAGGAATACAATAATTACTATAAACCGAACAATCGAGTAGTCGTTAACCGTCTGGATATTAATCCGTCCGATTCGAACACGAGGATCATCACTGCCAAGGCATACGATACCATCAGTGCCGTGGAAACAATCGGCGGGCAGGCAAACCGGGAAATTTTGAAAGGCAATCAAGTCATCGCCGGAGTCGACGGAGATTTTTACGATATCGATCCGGCATCGGGAAATCCTTTAGGGTTAATGATGAAGGACGGCGAGCTGATTATAAGCCAGGCGCCAGAGGAAAACGCGACTAATTATCGCACCAGTTTTTATATGGATAATGCAAATAAGCCCGGAATTAACGAAGTTCATGCTGAAGGTAAAATCTCGGTTACGGGGGCCGTCTACGACGTAAACCTGCTTAACCGAAACCAGGCCGTCAGTAACGCTTTAGTCATCCATACGAGCAAAATTACGAAAACGCGTAAAATGACGCATAACTACAGTGGGGACAAGGGCAAGTCTGTGTTCGCGTTAATCCACGTCAACAACAATTTCGACGGCGTTCATCCGGGGCAAACTTACACGGGTACCGTCGTAAACGTAACGTCGACGGAAGGCTTCGACATTCCCGACGACTACGTTGTTCTGGAAGGTGTAGGCACGTCGAAACCGATCGTCCAGGCGTTGCAGACTAACGCCGAGGTTAGCTTTAAATACGATTTATACGCAGGCAAAGACGTCCAGAACAAATATATCTTGAACAACAATATCGTGACTTCGATCACCTCTAACGCTTGGCTTGTACGTAACGGTGTAGCGGTGACGACTGGCGATCCTGCCGCTAACGCGCGTACGGCATTAGGCATGAAGGCAGACGGAAGCCTTGTCGTGGTAACCGTAGACAAGCCAAGCTCTAGTTATACGGGGAGCGTTGGAACAGGTCTTCCCGATCTTGGGAAATATTTATTAGAAGCGGGAGCCGTCAATGCGCTTAATCTGGACGGCGGCGGTTCGACGGAGATGATCGTACGCCAAGCAGGCAGCGATCGTCCGGTAACCATAAGCCATCCTGGCGATGTCAATGGCTCCAGACTCGTTTCCAGCTCCTTGTTATTCGTCAGCACGGCGACGAAAGGCACGACGGTCGGCAACGTGGTCGTCGATAAGAACGTGACGCTCTACGCCGGCTCGAAATACGATTTCTCCTATCGTTTGGCGGATGAATTCGGCAATCCGATCTCCAGCGGCAACAGTCCCGCAACTTGGGCGTCGACCATTGGAAGCGTCGACCCGAACGGCCATTATATCGCGAATACCGGAATCGGCGCGGGAGAGGTCTCCGCGACAGTCGACAACGTTAAGGGAAGCGCGAAAGTGTCGGTCGTGGGTGCCGTGGCTACCCTTGCTTTAACGAGCACCAACGTGGTTATGAACAATAACGCGAAAAAGCAGTTCGGATTTGTCGCTACCGATGCAACCGGGGGGCAGGTTTACATCGACCCATCCGTGGCAAAATGGAGTATTTCCGGCAGTATCGCTTCCGTGAACGAGAGCGGTTTGGTCACTTCCAACAATAGTAACGGAACGGCAACACTTACGGTAACGGTTGCGGGTAAAACGTTAACAACACAAGTTACAGTCGGTATCAAAGAGCAGGTCATCGACAATTTCGAGACGTACCCGATCGAAGGTTACCATCTAGGCGGAATCGGTTTTAATAATGTTTCCCAATATGCGGGAAGCGCAGGAACGAGCACTTACTTGAACATCTCGACGGCGGTTAAGCATTCGGGAAGCAAAAGCTTTAAAATGAATTATGACCTTAGCAATTGGACAAACAAAAATTCGAACGGAACGCTGAACTGGATCCCGCACTGGTATAAGGGCTCGAAATGGTCCGATTCTCTTGCGGATCAAATGCTTGCCACGTACAAGACCGAAGTTTATCCGAAAAAATTTGGAATTTGGGTATACGGGGACGGCAAGGCTCCTTGGTTAAGGGCGATATTTAAAGATTCATCCGGCGGCGCGGATAAAACGCTTGACCTAACAACGGAAACAGATGATATTAACTGGGTTGGTTGGAAGTATTTAGAAGTCCCTTTCCCTGAAGGCTGGAAGTTACCGATTACGCTTAACTATTTGTATATGGTTGAGACAACAAAATCGAAGCCGGCATATTCCGGAACGGTCTATTTCGATGATATGAAATATATTTATACGGACGAGGTTACGGATACTAGCGGTCCGGAGTTTACAGAGACAAGTCCTTCGTCGAATGACTTATTTAGCAAAACCCTTGATTTCTCGACTACGATTACCGATAGTCTCTCCGGGGTAGACGATGAAAAAATAACGGTTAAAATCAATAACGAGGATTATAAGAATTACACGTACGATAAAGTCACAGGTCGTCTTAGCTTCAAGTTGGAAAATCTAACTCAAGGGGATTACAGAGTATTCGTAGACGCCTACGACAAAGCGTTAACCCCCAACGAATCAGTTCCCTATATCGACAAAACGTATCATGTGGATTTGACTCCAGACGATGAAGCTCCAACGATGACAGATGTAACGCCTACGAAGGACGTCAAGGTCAAAATTCCGACGCCGAGGGTCACGTTCAAGCTATTGGACAGCAAATCACAAGTGGATCCAGAGAGCATTTCCGTTAGGATGAATAATATTGAGCTGCCTGCTTATTACGACGCCAACACGGGTTGGGGATATGCCGAACCGACAAGCGGCTTGGCGAATGGCGAGTACACCTTAAGAATCAATGCTCGGGATAAAGCCGGGAACGCTATGCCGACTTATAAGGATCAATTGACTCTGGCCTCGATCCCGCAACCGCAAGATGGAGATAACTTCAAAATCTCGCTTATTCCAGATACACAAGGCAACGCGTTTACCGATAAATTGTTCGCTAAGGTTGCAACGGATGATTCTTCGTTAGTCCTGCACATGGGCGATATCGTGGATGACGGTTCCCAACTGCAATACGATCAAGCGTCGGGCTTCGTCAACAAGTATTTCGGGGACCCAGGTTCTAAACCGTTCTTCGTATTGGCGGGTAATCATGAAGCGTTCCAGAACACCGTGGATATCTACTATAAGAAATTCGGTTCTCCGACAATGCATTTCGACTATGGGGATACGCTGATCATCATGTTGAACTCGGCATACATCCAAAGTCTTACCTTGTCGGATTCCACCCAGTTCCATTGGTTGGAAGAAGTTTTGAAGAAGAATACAAAGAAAAACATTATCGTTCTTGACCACGTGATCACGCGCGACGCATTCGGCACCAAGCATGAAATGGACCCGAAGGACGCCGCTAAATACGAGTCTATTCTAAGCAATTATAAGCTCGAGCATCCGGACACGGATATCTACAGCATTTTCGGACATTTGCATTCTCTTCAAAATTGGGAAGTCGGCGGAGTCAAATACATCATTACGGGTAACGGCGCCGACAAGACGTACCTCCCGCATAGCGATGGAGATTTGCTAGGCACAGGTAAAATGACGGTTTCTGGCGGCAAAATGGCGTACACCTTCGACCCTCTCTTGACTAAGGTTTACATTCATAACGACGCGATTATCTCGGGCAAAATGAACACTGTCATTGGATCCCAAGTCCAAATGGATTTGTTCGGGGACTTTAGAGAGTATCCTGCAAATTACTTAACTCAAATCAATAACCGCAAATTAGTTGGGATTGACTGGAAATCCAGCAACGAAGACGTAGCTTCCGTGGATGAAAATGGAGTTGTAACTTCAAAGTCTTCCGGTACGGCAATCATTACGGCAACATCAGGAGGAAAGAGCAATTCTATTTCGGTCGAGACGGTTAAGCCTGCGGACGTAGAACCTGTCAAGCTCGATTTGTCCGTTCCTGCGGAACCTGAAGTCGGCGACACGTTCATCCCGACGATTAAAGCGACCAACGCTTACGGCGTAGTTTACGCCCTTGACGCGAAGGACAAGGACGTTACCTTCAGCTTCAAGAACGGAAAGGCACACATGCAAGATGTTGGAGTTATCATTGCAGATGCCGAAGGCGACGAAGAAATTACGGTTACGTTTAAAGGTTTGAAGGCGACAGCCATCGCGAAAATCGTTGCTAAGCCGACTACGCCTCCAGATCCAGACAATGGCAACCCGGGTAATTCCGGTCCAATCCTGATCGCTCCTCCAACTAAACCGGACGTCGATCTCACCAAGGACAGCGTCGTGAAATCCGACGTCTTCGCGGAGCTCGCGAAAGACAAGAATGCGACGATGACGTTCGTGGGCAGCAGCTACAAATGGAAAGTCAATGGCTCGGACATCACGAATCCTAACGCTAACGTAGACTTGGGTGTTAACGTCATAAATCAAGCTCCCGCAGGGAAAGTTTCGACCCCTGTTCAAGTCAATAAAAAGAAAGTCGTTATGGGCTTGTCTCTCAACCAAAACGGAGCTCTTCCGGGGAAGATGACGCTTGAAATCCCGATGAGCAAAGAACAAGCGGGCAAAAAGCTGTTCTTCTATGCCGTGAATGCTGCCGATGTATCTCCTGTCCTCATCTCTGAAGTTAGCGTGGATATAAATGGAGAAGTCGCGATTCCATTCACAACGTCAACAGCAGCTGAGTATATGTTGACGTCGCAAAAAATTCTTGATTTCAAAGATGCTGATGAGCACTGGGCAAAATCGGATATTTATTATCTGACTGGCAAAGACATTATCAGCGGAGTAAGCGACAATCAGTTCTCTCCGAATAATGAAATTACGCGTGGCGAATTTGTAAAACTTATCGCAGGTGCCGCTGGTGTGGATGTATCCGCCTATACGAACAGCACATTCGCGGATGTTAAGTCTACCGATTGGTATGCGCCGTACGTTGCATGGGCAGAGAAAAATAAAGTAGTCAATGGGATCGACACAGAATCTTTTGCACCAAATGCGAAAATCTCCAGGGAACAAATGGCTGTCATCCTTATCCGATTAACCAATCTCGTTGGATATAAGTTGGAAAGCAACGTAACACCGAATCAGTTCGGGGACGAAGCGAGTATTTCCTCTTATGCTGTTGAAGCGGTGAAATTCGCGCAACAAGCCGGGATTATTAACGGATTGCCGAACAACCAATTTGCACCTGCTAAGAGTGCAACTAGAGCTGAAGCAGCTAAGATGCTAGCGACGTTGCTCAAAGCAATGGAAAAGAAAAATTAAGAAATACATGTTTGAATGAATGTACAAAACGATCGCTCTCTGGCATTTTAGATGCCGGGGAGTGATCGTTTTTGGCTTTTACAACTCGACTAATCTATATAGACGAAACTAAAGGGAATGGGAATAAGTATCCAGTTCTTAAAGGTAAGATCGTTAATCTTTAGGAGGCGGAATGCATGGGCTGCTCAATTTGTTCAGATGCTGTTCATCCGGATGTTGAAACATGGGATTTGGTAACAAAGATGTAACCTTTGAACCAAATAAATATGAGAAAGCTTACCAAACCTTTTATGACAAGGGAAATGAGAGATTAGCGGCTTAACTAACGGATAACGATAGTGGGACCGGTACAGTATTAAGTTGAAAATCCTTAATGAGAGTCAGTAGGACGACCTCCTTTTTAACGCATCGCAATACAACAACATTTTAACACAATGCAGGGCAAAGACAATACGAAAGTATGAGGCTACAATGGAATCATAATAACGATTTCATCAATGAACAGACTCAAATGATGACAACACGGTAATATAATCAAAGTGAATTGTAAACGTTTCCATTTCTAGTTCCGTATTCAAGTGCATTGGAGGTGGTAAATAGTGCTCCTATGTAACGGGGGGATGAAAAAAATATTGCAATTTCAATAAATAAAGGTGGATTCTTTAATAAGTTTAATTAAAGCAGGTTGGAAACTACAACTTGGCATGGAACGGCGAAACCGGCGTATTCCCCGAATTTAGGGGAATCGGTATCGCCAAAGCAATGATGATGGAAGCGGAACGGATCTTATCGAGCAGAATGTAGACCTTGCTCTGCTGGAGGTCATAACGAAGAACAAGCATGCGATTGCGGCCTATCGTAATGGAGGATTCCGCATCGTCGACCGGCTTGTCAGTTTCATACGTGAAGGTGCGTGGGAGAGCAATCCCTTCGCCATGACGGGGTTCCACAATTGTGACGGACACTTGGCATCCATCACATTATATCAGTGTGAGGCTGCGCCTGAAAGAAAGAATAGTGCGTCATTCTTCCTACTGGCTTTATCCGAAGTGTTCGGAAAAGCATCAACAGGAGACAAGAGACGAATGGGAGGTAACTGAATGATTAATTGCGGAATGTGCGAATTGGATATAACGCCGCCGATCGGTTCAAGCTTGCCGGGGTATTTCGAAAACGGCAAATCGACAGGCATTCGGGATCCGTTGTATGCCAAAGCGCTTGTGCGATGATCTGTCGGCTATTCGTTTTATGATGGATCATGTGCCTAATCCTCGTTATGAGATTTCAAGCAGTTGTTTATTGATGGCCTCGTTAAGTTATGTTTTGAATGTTTTGATGCATCGAGTTTGAATGCGTCAAGGGAATATCAAAAAATTAAGAAAAAGAGGGATTAGGAATGACAAAGAGATTTTTTCCAAAAGTGAGGTTCTTGGTGGTGGCGCTTATGGTGTCGCTGCTGGCCTCGTTCATATCACCAGTTGGCAGCCCTATGGCGCCTACAGCGTTCGCGAGTACCATTAGCAACGAAAAGGTTGAGGTGTATGTTAACGGCCTGTTCGTGCGCGTACTTGACAGTAATAAGTACGACGAAAATGGAATCCTTTGGGTAGCGTCGGAGGCAATGGCAAACGACTTTCGCGCAGTATCCTACAATTTGCTTGACGGCAGCGGCTTTGCTATGAAAAATGACTACTATGAAATGATAGCCAAGCATGGCGACAGCTTTGTTACCGTTAATAACGTTGCGAACGGTGGTGGCGGAAGCATAGGGGCTAAAATTAATCTTCCAACAGGCACGCAGGTTTACAGGGAAGGCGATTTAAACTATATACCACTTGAAACCCTTGTAAAGGCTTACAAAGAGGTGTTTGGCGAGGACGCTATAAGCCTGAATATAGAAGCGACATCCTCGGCGGTAAGAGCTTTTGTTACGCTTGACGCTACTCTGTACGATATAGTCAATATCCCGCAAGCCACAGCAGATCAAATAAAAACCGACGGCTTATCCAGAGACGGGTGGTATGAAATCCCGCTTGACGACCCGGACGCTAAAGTAACGGTTTGGCGCAGGTCACAAAATCCTGAGCAGTTATTCAGCCCGCAGATGGATACTGTAAACACAGGGTTTGCATGGGTACTCGCGCCCGAACCGCAATTTGTTAATAAGTTGTCTATATTCTTCCCCGGACAGGCGGGTTTTGTAGGAAGCGTGGGGAATCTTAACGAGAATGAGACTCAACTGCTTAGGGTACGGATTGAGCCTACGGATGGCAGCGCCCCGTACGAATTCCAAACTACTGTTAAAACTAAGGCGGGGCGGTTTGGATTCGGCTCAGACGTATATAACGAACAATTCTTTAGAAAATTCGTTCCTTATACCAATAATGAACTGATGTTGAGAGCCACATTTGAAAATATAAGCGTGTACTTTGACTATGATTATCCGGACAACGAACGGTTTGCTTGGAAACCCACCGCAAGTTGGGTACCATCGGTAACGGCTTCTATCCCCTTTAACACAGATCATACCCTGGAGTACAGAAAACAGGGCGAAAGCAATTGGGAAAAAGCTATGAACATGATGTATGACGACCGTTACAATAACTTCAGGGGTTCTATCGTGGGGCTTGAACCGGGCACCACATATGAAGTAAGGCTAACGATTGAAAGTAAAAGCATTGTAAAAGAAGCTTCAATCATAACTTTGAGTGAGAAAATCACTTATTCTTCTACTGAATATGACGTAAGCGACTTCTACACTCCCGAGATGGGGAAGGCAGGCAAACCATTATCGCTTCAGGGCTTGAAAGGTACCGCCGACGCATGGATTAGAATAACTAACAAATACGGAATCGTGATTAATGCCACCGACGAGTTCTGGGATGCGGTCGTCCTGGGCAACTCTGAGTATGTTGAGCTTAACGGATTGATTGTAAGGGGCGGCTTGCGCAACGGTATAACCGTTCACAGCTCGGCTAAACACATTCGCATTGTGAATTGCGATGTCTCAGGCTTCGGCAGGTACGGCGCGCATTATCTGGGCAATAATCTTCCTGGGGCGGACGCCGGCGGAAGGACTATAGTGGACAGGCGCACGGGCTGGTTCTATGATGCTAACGTACGGCCTATCAACACCGATGCCGGTATCCGCATCAGCGATGTAGATTATATCCTTGTTGAGAAAAACTATATTCATGATCCGAAGGGCTCAGCCACAGGCTGGGGCAGCAACTCCGGCGTTAATGGATGGAGCGAGAGACATCCGCTTGGCGTGGACGGTTTCTATTTGAGGGGCGGCGAAGGCGTTGTTATTCGCTATAATGACATTGTAGCGGGCAACGACAAATACTGGAGCTATGGCCTTTCAACCTATAACAACTCCTCTTATGACGGAGGGATGGGCTGGGACTCCGACCTTTACGGGAACTATGTTTTAGGCGCGAACGCCGATGGGCTTGAGGTTGACGGCGGCTCCATGAACGTTAGGGTTTACGGCAATAAGATAGAAGCCGCAAGCCAGCCGATAAGCCTTGACAGCAGTGCGCTAGGACCTATATACGTGTTCAGGAATCTTATTACCAATCAGGGGGATCAGCTTGAATATACCGTTGGCGGCTTAAAGCATGGCACAGCCGATGCAAGCCCCTCGAAACCCGCGCACTGGTATCACTATCGCGGCCTGGATCATGTATTCAACAATACAATCATACTCCCCGAAGGCGCTGTTGGCGCGCGCGGTGGCATAGCGAATACTAGCGGGATATTCAACAGGTCATTTTACAGAAATAACATAATTGAACAAGCCAGCCCTCAACTGGTGGGCATGGCCCATGTGTACGCTGTACCTGGCTCCAGCTTCGACTATGATATTTCTAACGGAGCGATACAGCTTAACACATATGTCGGCGAGCCTAGAGAAGAACACGGCTTTACAGCGTTTACTGGTTATGACGGCGAAACGGCCAAGGCTGCGTTTGTAAACCCCGAGAGGGGCGACTACCGCCTTATGGCCGATAGCATTGGTGTAGACGACGGCTGGGTGATTCCCAACTTCAACAAAGGCTATAAGGGCGAGGCGCCAGACATAGGCGCTTTAGAGTATGACGTAAACGGCCATATGGATCTGATGCCATACAGGCCCATCGATTACTTGAACGCAGATGGTTATGAGCTTAAGCTTGATGGGAACCAGACGAAAACCATTGAGATTTTCGTAGGCGACTCAGTGCCCAGTGGTATGGGTTATACCCTGCTCAAGAACAATGAAACTGAGTTCTTCACCGTTAAAAACGCGTCGGGCCATACATCCGGCACTTTAACGGCAGGCGTGCTGACCCTTACAATAAGCAGCGACATGACCAAGATCAAAGAAGATTTTAGGGGCTGGCAATATCCCGTTGGTAAAGGCGCCTTCATCATTAAGCTTGACGATGGCAACTCTGTCCCGGTCTCGGTTTATGTGAAAAACACCACGGAAGTAGCCGTACAGCAAATCGTGTTGAGTGTTGACACTACTACAATTTTCGCTGGAGACACCAAGCAGCTTATCGCCGATGTATTACCCGGCAATGCCACTGATAAGAACGTTGTTTGGACATCGAGCGACTCGGATATAGCTTCAGTAGACCAAAACGGGCTTGTAACCGCATATTCAGAGGGGAAGGCGACCATTACAGCGACGATTGGCAGCATTAGCGCCAGTTGTGAGGTTACTGTAAAAGCTAAAGAGGGCGAATTGATTGAAATCCGCCAGGCGGACCCGATACCGGGAACAGGCGCGGCCAGTGCTGTTTGGTTATCTTGGTTTGTTCTCGGGGATCGCGCTACTCCCTCTTCCGCTAAAGTCTATGATTCCAATGGCAATCTGGTTGTGCCCACTCTAGAAGATTTCAGGGCTCCGGATTACAACAACCCAAGGGGCTTCTACCGCTGGCAATCGAAGGGCAAAATAAACGCAGGGGTATATACAGTTGTAATCACAGCGAAATACGGCAGCACGTTTGAAACCTATACCGCTACACTCACTGTGAAGAAGGAAGGAAATTCTTATATAAGTTCTGTCCTCTCCAATGAAAAATGGGTAGGTCCGCTTGTCCTTACATTGGATCAACAAAGCAGCTCCATAACTCTAGCGACTTATTCAATTACGGGCACCGTGAATAGGGCGGCGACGGTAAAAGTAAACGGGACTTCAGTTTCAGTTGGTTCAGATTTGAGATTTACCGCCACCCTGCAGCTTGGGCAAGGCAATAATAAGATCACCGTTGAATCGATCGATTCGGCAGGAATTTCAGCGGAGCCGGCTTCCATCGTGCTGTTCGTCGATTCCATTGCACCGGTCGATGCTGTGTTATCAGCTGACGTTACAGCACCAACCAATATGGACGTGAACGTAACGATCAGCTATCCGGACGATGCGACGCTGAAAGAGTACAAGGTAGGCGAAAACGGCGCATGGATGGCATACGACGCTCCAGTGGCTATCTCCGAGAACAACACTGTGTATGCAAGAGGAACGGATGCAGTCGGTAATGTATCGAATGTTACCAATTATCTCGTAAGCAATATTGATAAATCTGCTCTGACTGCAATGGTAACATACAGCCAAATTACTTCTACATCAGACAAAGTGGTTGCAACCATTACACCGAATAGGCCAGTAACCATCACGAATAACGGTGGCTCAAACAGCTATTCCTTCTACTTAAATGGGAGCTTTACTTTCGAGTTTGTAGATACTTACGGGACAAAGGGTACAGCTACGGCGACTGTGAACAATATTGTATCCAAAAGTAAAGCTAAGCCAGGCACAGTCGTTCTTTCGGATGACAATGGGGTTGATACTGGCCTTAAGGATGGTAATTTTAATATTCTGATGAATATGTGGTACGGAGAAAACGGCAAGATTTATAAGCTTTATGAAAATGATGTGTTAATCGATACCAAGATTCTTTCAGATAACACGCCGAATGCCCAATCAACCGTTACTTCAATTACTTATAAGCCAAATGGCATGTATCGTTACTACGCTGAACTTACCAATGCGTTTGGTACAACGAAGAGTAATGTGTACACTGTAAACGTAACGCAAGCAGCGCCAGCCAAACCGGTTTTATCCAACGATAACTGGGATGGTGACGGAAACTTCAACATCAACATGAACATGTGGTGGGGAGTCAATGGGACAACATATAATTTATATGAGAATGGGACTCTCATCTATACACAAGCATTGACGAATACCACTCCGACTGCCCAATCTGCTTTGAATGTTGCAGCCAATAAGGCAAAGGGCACCTATGCGTATCGTGCTGAGCTTGTCAACTATGCGGGTGCCACGTCTAGTGATACGATGATTGTCAATGTAACCAAGTAAGTATTTGCACTATGTTGAGGTAGAGGCATATGTATTAGAAAGCGTATCTTCATTGGGTACTGATAAAAAGATCTATCGAACAATCTGACACCTATAAAGGTGTCAGATTGTTTATTTTTTCAATAGAAAGAGTGGTAATTGCGAAAACCATGATAACTAGAATCATAATTCGAGCAGCAGTTCCTACTAGATAAATAAAACATGGAATTTATTTGAATCGCTAGGAGTATTTTTTATACGAGGATAAGTTATTAATACGTAAGGGGAGAAACCATGAATAATTTGAAAGCAGTTATCATTGGTGCAGGGTGGGCTGGTGAGGGGCATACACGAGCACTTCAGTCCTGTGGTGTTAATGTTGTGGCAATTTGTGCAAGAAAACAGGAGGTTGTATGTGAAGTCGCCCAAAGACTTGGAATACCGGAAGCATCGGTTGATTGGCGTCAAACGTTGAAATCTATAAAGCCAGATATAGTGGCGATAGCCACCCCTGCAAGCCTTCGACGGGAGGTCGTAGAGGTGGCGACAGAACTGGGGTGCCATATTCTATGCGACAAGCCGCTAGCAATTAACGAAGAAGAAGCCAGGGTACTATGGGAATTGGTCCAACAAACGGGTGTCAAACATGCTTATGCCGCTACCTGGAAGTATGACCCGAGTATAATATGGTTTTCGGAACTTGCGTTATCAGGTTCAATTGGTAAGATTCGAGAAATTGATTGCTCCTATCGGATATTTCGTGGAGGCAATCTAAGACCTTGGACATGGTGGAGCACATTGGAAACTGGTGGAGGCATACTTAATAATGGTCTACCGCACATTCTGGGGATTCTCGCGAGTATTACCGGTGGACTTCCGTTAAGAGTTACAGGCGAGGCACGTGTACTTAAGGACCGTGCTCCAGTTGTTCTGCAAGGTATACATGATTTTCGTACTTTAAGACAGAAAACTCCAACACTAGAGGAAGCTGAAAAACTGGAATGGCGTGATTGTGACGCCGACGGGGCTTTTACGGCATTGCTCAGTTTCAGTTCTCTTAGTGGAGCTGAGATTGCTGTTAATATTCAGGTAAACGACGGGATTGCCGCCTCCGTTCATCCACCTCAAATCACTCTTTATGGTGATTCTGGGACATTAGTTTTGACTGGTTTTTTTACTAACGGCTACACCGTATCAAAGTTGTGTGAGGGAGAAAATGCACCAGAGATTTTGCGTGTGCCACAGCGGCTTCTAGATGAAATGCCCGATTCAGGAGATCCGGTACAGAATATGTGGAGTGCTTTGTATCGTGATTTTACTGCGGATATACAAGGTGAGCAACATCGTGCATATCTTACCTTTTACGATGGTTATATATATCAAAGTGTGATTGATGCAATTCGATACGGAAATGGTTGGAGAAAGTTAGGGATATAAGTTCTTCTCTGTTTTGCAAATGGGGAAAGGCCCATAATTGATAAATACCTCTCTTATATGAAAAGAGAGGTTATTTTTTAAATTGGACTAGCAGAGAACGAACGCTCAATAAAGGTCATTTGGCCTTTTCTAAAAATTAATAATCATACGGTTAGGATACTCAAATATAAAATTGAAACACACGTGGACAATTTCACTGGTGAAACGTACGCCACAATTGAGTTAATCACCAAAATTAATAACGAAGTGTTTAACAATAAAACAGTTACATTAGAACTTGAAGATATGAATGTTATTCATGCTAAATGGATTACGCGTTTCTCACAGCCAGGACTACTTAGATATAAATACAGGATTCAAACTGAAGCTATTTCATTGAACTAACAACTATAGTTCAATTAAAAACAGGGAGCATATCACGCAGCAGTTGCTCCCTGTTTTCATTCAAGTAACGGGCAGATTAACGCAATAGAAATTCTTTGCAATTTTGCGGTCTATTAATGCTAGTATAGTAATAAAAGCAACTTAGGAAGGACTATTGCCGTGATACAGAGGATTAAATTTATGTATAGACAATTCTTAAGGGAACCACTGTGGTTTAAAATTCTAATTTCTACAACTTTGCTTATTTCGATAATATTTAGTAGTTCATTTTTTTCGGATAATGCGTATTACCAAAGCTGTGCCAAATTAGCTGCTGCTATTTTTCTTTGTGCTTATGGTATCAAAATGCGGAGAAATCTTCAACTTTCTATAATCTTCTTTGTAGGAGCAGTTATATGTATTTATCTATCATGGCACAATTTCCAACTTGCAAGTCTCTAAGCTATCGAGAAACGATAGTTAAATTACAATACGAAAAGGCAGACATCCCAGGTGGAATGCTTGCCTTTTCTCAACTAACGGCAAGTGTAGTTCCAATACATGGTATTATAGCTTTATAAAAGAGTCTAGAAATCAGTAAGGTGGTTGTTCAATTGAACTTAGAAAATGCCGTTGAATTCTTAAGTAAACACCAACCATTAGATGCTGACATGAACTTGGACCAAGCGACCATTAAGTCTTATGATGAAGTTAGAAAATTCTTTTTAGCAAATCCCAATGAAGTAAGTGTACCTCTATTCCTGAATTCATTTGGTGACGGTAGTGGTTATGGAATTTATCAGCTTGTTGAGGACGTGTTACTTAAGTTCCCTAAGGAAAACGTCCTCCCTCATTTGATAAGTTCTTTATCTAGCCCACATTTGGGAGTGCGGTATTGGTCAGTACAGATTGCTTCTTCTTTCCCAGATCCAAGACTGATTGTTCCATTATCCCAATTATTAAATGAGAAATCAGATGATATTAGATATTCTGCTGTGGTTGCTTTGGGTGAAATAAATGATGATGAAATTAGCGAAATTTTGTTCAAAGCTAAAGATAGTGAACAAGATATAGAGCTATTAGAACGGATTGATGAAATACTAAACAATAAGTGATTAAGCTAACGGGTAACGATAGCATTCCTGTAGAGCGTTAATTTTGAGCTTTGCAAAAAAATAAGCGCCTCGGTACGATGGGAGTACGCAACGGGTCATAGCCCTTAAAATCCCATCATCCAGGAGGACGCTCTATATGAAGTTTAAAGCGCAGAACAAACAAAATCAACTCATTGAAAAAATTACCGCTCAGCATCTAGTTGTCGGGATCGACATCGCTCAACAAGCACATGTCGCACGTGCAGTTAATTTTCGTGGAATTGTGGTCGGTAATCCAATATCCTTCTCGAATGATGAAGAAGGATTTCAAAATCTTCTTCGGTGGATTCATTCACTGCAAGCAGCTCATAGCCTTAGTTCGGCTATTATTGGTATGGAACCTACCGGTCATTACTGGCTTAACGTCTCTAAATGGCTCTCTGAGCGTCAATATGAAGTTGTTCTCGTCAATCCTCATCTCGTGAAAAAGAATAAGGAAAACCGTGACAATACGCCATCTAAGAGTGACAAAAAGGATGCTCTCGTCATTGCGGACATGGTTAAGAACGGCTACTACTCGTTCACTCGTAACACACCTGAAGCCTTTGAAGAACTTCGAGTCTTTTTCTCAAACCGGGACTCTGTCGTAACGAGGCTCGTTAGTGCGAAGAATCAAATCCATCGTTGGGTTGACGTTGTGTTCCCTGAGTTGCGACAAGTCTTTAAAAACCTTATGTGCAAAGGCTCATTGGCCACATTAAGACTTTTCTCAACACCTGAAGAACTAAGGAAATTAGAGCCTCAAGATGTCGTAAGTGGGTGGAAGTCCCTAATGAAACGTCAGCCTGGCGAAATAAAGGCTCGAGCACTTATTGCTCTTGCTAGTCATTCTGTTGGTTCTAAACAAGCTACTTATGCGTACAAACTTCATTTAAAGCAGCTTCTGGCCGAATACGATCTTGCCTGCGAACAGCTCAAAATAGTAGAGACAGAGATTATTGTCGTTTTAGACCGCATTCCATTTGCTAAATCAATGCTTGCTGTTAAAGGGATTAACGCAATTTCACTTGCTGGTATTCTTGGTGAAGCAGGGGATTTAAGTGGCTTTGTACACGGCAATGCATTACTTCGGCATGCTGGTCTAAACCTTGCAGAAGCAAGCTCAGGCAAATGGACGGGACAGATGAAAATAAGTAAACGCGGACGATCTCGCCTGCGCCGTTTCATCTACATGATGACCATGAGTATGGTGGGGAACAATCCAGAATTCAAAGCAATGCATGAGTTCAATGTACAGATGAAAAAGATGAAGAAAATGAGATCTCTTATGAAATTGTGTGGAAAATTAGCCCGAATACTCGTTGGAATGGCCCGCAGCAATGAAGCCTACAATCCTACAAAAACAATGCCACTTCAGTTAGCAGCTTAAGTAATAACCAACCGTTTCGTCGTACGAATTTTGGCTTATTCGCAGGATTTTAAAAGAAAGCACGGGGTACCGGATGTGTTTAACCAAAGGGCAAAGACCCGTAACGATAGCAAGACCGGCCTCCACCCCTTGGACAGGCGTAACGAAGGAATGTGAGGGCGATGACCCGTTGAGACATGGGAGTGAAAACCTCCAGGGGCGGCGTGGAGAATGCGTGCAGCATATGGGAATATATGGGATGTTAACCTCACCCTCTATTTCAGTGCGCCTTCATGTTGCCAAGGTCTATTACGGTAACTCTATTCCAAACCTCCTGTCTTTTAACAAGGGTGAAATCCTGCGAATAAGCGAGTATACGTGAGAAAACTTAATCGAACCGAGGGAGTTAAATATGGATCGCAGGCAGCACCGCAGTTTGCGATCCATTTTTTTGCAGACTAAAGAGCAGAATAATTTGATTAGAAGGTAATTAGTTGTATAAGTTTTTTGAAAATCAGGGGGAGAGTATTGCAAATGAACAATCTTATAGGGGATCGAATATATTTACGCGAATTTATGTCTTCTGACTGGCTAGATGTTCATGCATATGCTTCGCAGGAAATTGTTTGCCGTTTCCAACCTTGGGGGCCAAACACTGAAGAACAATCAGAAGCATTTGTAAATCAAATCTTAATTGACACTAATGAAACAACTAGAACACGTTTTGTGTTTGCAATAGTTGAGAAAAGCACGGAAAAAATGATAGGTGCAGGAGAATTAAATATCAGATGTTCTACACATAAAAATGGCGAGATAGGCTATATAGTTCATCCTGATTATTGGGGTAAAGGAATCGCTACAGAAGTTGCTGAATTATTAGTGAATTATGGCTTTAAGGAGTTTCAACTCCATCGAATTTATGCAACTTGTGACCCGAGAAATATAGGGTCTTCTAAAGTACTTGCCAAGATAGGAATGACACAAGAAGGAAGATTGAGGGATGCACTGTTAATAAAAGACGGTTGGCGTGACTCACTGGTGTTCGGCATCCTAGAGGATGACTGGAAAATCATATGAGCAAAATATTCGGCAGCCTGCTGAAGTAACGGGCAGAATATCGTAGCGAAACATTAAGTAGTTGGCAACGTATAGAGTTATACTTACATCTTTTGGAAAGTCGTTGTATGAGGCGAAACTGTCACAGCAGCAGTAAAGCCTTTGGAATGAAATTAAGAAGCGGAGTGATTATTTGAAAATGAAAGATGTCGGAAATGGTGCCTTCATCGGCGTTGGAATTGCTTTAGGTGTCGCTTTAGGTGTCGCATTTGGAGCAGTATTCGGTAATGTAGGTCTTGGAATTGTATTTGGAATTGTAGTCGGATTAGCAATCGCTATGTTTAGAAATAACAAAAATAAAGATCAATAATTAAGGTAAACTATTCACCTAATTACTAGAAAAAATCATTACTTCACAAACGTATACGATAGTTGAGGGGCTTGCTTCGCGGCAGCCCCTCTTTTGTTTATTAAAGTAACGAGCAGATTTCCTCAAGCCTTACGGGACAGAATAACTCAACTGTTATTGGGATGTATATCCAATTAGGTGAACCTCACCCCTCTAATGGGCAGGTTAGTTTACTTGTGATCTGCTGAACCGTTCACAAATAATGCGAAATCCGAAGGCAAAGGAGGGGAATCTTGTTTGCTTTTTTAAATGCCTATTTACATGTATTAATGTCTTGGTGTACTATTACATTAATACAATTATTCATTACATTTCAATAAAGGGTGAATCGATTATGAGGCAATGGTTGGCTTTATTAATTAAGGATTTCAAGTTATCAAGAACGGTGTTCTTCATCGGACTCGTCATCAACGTATTGATGGCTCTGTTGACGCTCTATTTGGGGAGGGTAGCGGGCGATACTTTGCTTATGTTCGTGCCTTTGGCGATTGTTGTCGCTCTTCATGCCGTTTACGTACCGATCGTAGTATTTTTCAGTTTGAAGCGGGAGAGCAATCATTTGCTTTTATGGTTGAGCAATCCTCAACCGGCCACTAAATTGCTCATGAGTAAGATCGCGAACGGTATGATGATGATCGTCATTTCGCTTGTCATGTTATATGCGTTGTCCGGAGCGCTGATCATCCCTAAATTTGACTTAATTGAACCCTATTGGACGGATGCTTGGAAATTGGCAACGTTCGTCTTCGTCCACATTATTTGGATATCCATTGCGATTTGCGCTTGGATGATGGGACTTTGGGCTTCTTACCAGTACCTCAGATTGAAGTTAGGAAGATGGAGTCGGGCAGCTATTGCCGCCGCGGCCATCTTATCTGGAGGGATATTTGCCTGGTTCACCTCTTCCACGCCATATCGGTTCATTACGGAATGGGGAAGCATTACCTATAAGTTACCTAAGATATTTAAGGATCCCCTACAAACCTACGTAGGAGAGTATCTATTTGATGTCGTTATTATCGCGGGATTATTCATACTAACCGCGTGGCTCGTGGATAACAAAGTTGAGGTATAATGATGGATGAATTTAATGCTTCAAAGCCGATCTATTTGCAATTGGCGGAACGGATACAGCGACAGATCATTAGCAAGGAACTGAAACCGGGCGAGAAGCTGCCTTCGGTCCGCGATATGGGAGTCAAATACAGTATGAACCCCAATACCGTTCAACGTGCGTACAGTGAGTTGGAGCGCGAAGGTGTTTTGGAAACCAGGAGAGGGCAAGGAACGTTCGTTACGGAACAACAAGATCGCTTGGTAGGACAGCGCGAAAAGCTGAAGCATGAACAGATCGAACAGTTCGTCCACATCATGCAAGAAATGGGCTTTGACGCAGCAGAGATTCTATCGGGGTTGCAAGAATATTTGAGCGGCATTGAGAAAGGAGACAAGTGAAGTGATTGAATTAACGAACGTTTCCAAACTACATAGGAAGCAGGTCGCACTTAAGGACATTTCTGTATCGGTACCCATGGGAAAAATCATTGGCGTCGTAGGCGGGAATGGCAGCGGCAAGTCGACGTTATTGAAGTTAATGGCTGGACTTTCGCTTCCCACTAGCGGTCGCGTGACCATAAACGGAGAGAAGGCTAACCGAAAATCCGGCAAAATCGTTTCTTACTCCCCCGAGATTGGCGTCTTGTATCCATTCTTCACGGTTAGAGAAGCAATTGCGTTTCAGGCTTCGCAATTTCCGGACTTTAATCTGGCTAAAGCGGATGAAATTTTACACCTTATGAAGCTGGATTCTAACATGAAAATCAAGGCGCTATCGAAAGGAAATCTCGGCAGATTGCAAATCGTGCTCACTTTGGCTAGGGAGGTCCCCTACATTCTAATGGACGAACCGTTGTCTGGTCTTGATCCTATGGTGCGAGAGACGATCGTTAAAGGAATGATTTCATATGTGGACCTCAGTGCTCAAACCTTGATCCTTACAAGCCATGAGATTGCGGAAATTGAAACGTTGATAGACGGGTTCATCGCGCTTAAGGACGGTTCCTTGCTTAAAATGACCGACGTGGAGGAGCTGCATGAATCAGAGGGTCTTCGTCTCGGGGATTGGATGAAGAAGGCTTATATCTAGAGGAAAGGGAATGATGAAAATGATGGAAGATGGTCAAAAAAAATTTGCAGGCGGAGTCTCGTTATTGCGTCTTAATCTGCTCAGGGGGCTTTACCTTCTTGTCGTCGTAGGGCTCGGCATCACGGTGTTACCTAACGTCTTTGACCGATCGCAATCGTGGGAACTGATGGAGGGTGTTGTGCAATGCATGCTCGTCGCCTTCTGGGTGCTGTGCATATTGGGGCTGAGGTATCCGTTGCAAATGCTCCCCGTACTCCTGTGGGAATTGACTTGGAAGTCGGTTTGGCTGATCGTCGTTGCGTTACCGATTTGGACTTCCGGTCAGATGGACGACACAACTATGGAGACGGTCATTGCCTGCTTATTGGTTGTCATATTTCCATTCATAATCCCTTGGCGCTTCGTGTTTGCAAACTATGTGAAGAAGCGCGGAGATCGATGGATGTAAGCTGGAAAATTCGCAGTTAGAGTGATACGGAGAACCCTATCACAAGTGACAGTGAAAAATGTTATTTATCGATCGTTCTCATTATGGTAGGGTAGGATAACTTAATTCATCATATTGCCTTCGATGAAAGGTAGAGGTAATAATAACCATAAGATTGTTGTGATTGAGGATTGATACATATGGTGATCCAATTGTTCAAAGACTTTTATTATCATGAGTATCGTTAACACATTCCTTAGTAGTCAGGAGTGGTTAACGCTTTTCGCGCTACCTACCCTGCGACATGCCAACGCGCAGGACCTTAGGTCTAGCGTGTTTTTTGTTTCCATGCCTTGACGATGTCGATGTTAGATGCATTAATACTTTGCTTAAAGAACAAGAGATTAAAGGGGCAGCGCTTGGGGGGGAATGAGGATCGATGACATGAAACCGACCGAATAGGGTTGTTCCAACTAGAGCGCGATCCTTACGAGTTGCTAAACGTTTATGATCATCCAGCTTACCGTGATACGGTAAGAGAACTTAAAATGGAGCTTATCCGTCTAAGACAAGAAGTGAAAGACGAAGTTGCGATTTTCGATTGGAACAAATGCCTTAACCTGAATTGGTTAGGCTTTTTTCATTGTATTGTCAGCAAGTAGACGAACTGATAAAATGAGAGCGTTGCCATAAAAATCATATAGAAAGGAAGATGTTGATGAAGAAAACATGGTATTACCGCTTGCTTTTTTCTTACATGCCGGTCTTCCTTTTGATCATTTCTTTTTTATTTTTTATTTTTTTCCAAATATTAAGCGAGCGGGCGCAGCAGGATGCGGCCAGCGTTTACACAAGCATCAATAATCAGTCGCTTCAGACAGTGGAGCAGACACTGCAAGCGATCGATCATTTAATGGTGATCAAACAGACGAGAAATAATAATCCTTCCGATTTTAATATGTTGGACTTTTTCAATCAGAAGGGCCAGCCTTCAACCTATTTCACCTACCAGGTGACCCAAGAATTCAATAATATGAAGCAGCTGAATCCATTCATTCAATCCCTTTATCTCGTACGCGATAACGATGGTTATGTGCTCAGCTCCAATACGGTCGCTCCGCTGCAATCTTTTGCCGATCGCGAATTTATTAAAGGACTGATGAAGGATACCTATTCGTACCATTGGACGGATAAGCGGATGTTCAAGGAGTTTGAAACGTCCAGAATGGAAACGGTAGTCTCATTGGCGCGCAAGTATGTAACGAGCTCGGGAGAAAGCGGACTCATGATCGTAAATGTGTCGATCAACGCCTTGAATCAGCTGATAGCTAAAAGCTTGGATCAATCGGTCAGTTTTGTAACGGTTACCGGTTCGGAAGGCATGAATATGTTTCCAGAGCGCGAGGTTAAAGAAGGAAACCAGAAGATCATGTCAACGATTGTATCCGAATATACGGGCTGGACGTATAAAAGCGGCTTGGTAAATGGGAATAGATTTTCTATTCTTCAAGTCTTTTCAGGAATTTGGTTTGTTTTTGCCGCAGTTGTTGTTTTGATTGGGTTATTATCTATTCTTTATATGACGAACCGGAATTATAAACCGCTTCGCTCACTGATTTCCAAATTGGATGAGATGTCGCAAGCAGGTGCAGCCCAGAGCGGGAATAACGATAATGAATTTCACTATATAGAGACAACGTTTCATTCGCTTGTTGAACGATTCAATGTGTTTAAGTCGCAGTCGGATCAGAATATTAATTATCGTAAAAAATCCATTTTTCTCGAGGTTATGAACGGCTCTAGATCGTTAGCGAACGAGGAATGGGTTGATGAGCTGGGGAGGCACGGGTTCAAAGGTGGATTCAAAAAGGCGGCGGTTCTGGTCGCTTCCATCGATAAATATTCGGAAATCCGCAGCCGGTTCACAGATCAAGATCTTATTTTATATCGTTTCATCATTCAGAACATGTATACGGAGCTTGTCCAGAAATCGTCGCTTCGCTGCTGGACCGAGTGGATGAACGACAAGGAAATGTGCGTCTTCATTTTTACACAAGAGGACATTCCTAGCGAATTATTCGATAAAATCAAGCCTTTCACGGAGCATGCGCTTGCCTGGATCCGCAACAATCTGCCCTTCACGGTAACTTTTGGTATAGGTCAAGTAACGGAAACGGTGCCTCAGCTCAAAGATTCCTATAAATCTGCCATCGAAGCGATTAATTACAGGTTTGTGCTTGGCAATGACCGAGTGATAGGGTATTGGGAGATGGCGAAAGAATACGAGGTCGAGCTGTATTACCATCTTGAACGGGTTCGCAGTATGGTGTATTCTTTTCGGATGCTGGAGCCGGATTGGAGGGCCAAATATACCCGGATTTATACAGAAATCATTGCGAACCGGCTGAAGCGGGATGATATTGTCAATTTGCTTCATTATTTATCTTTCCATTTGTTTGACCACATTCATGGACTTGTACTGAACGATGAGATCGTGCAGACGAACAAAGCGATAATGAAGGATGTTATCGAACAATTCGAGACGCTGGAGGATGTACAAGAGCAGCTGCTTGAAATTATGGAGAAGCTGGAATATGTCATTTCGGAGAAAGCCCGTAATGGGAGCGAACAAGTCATCGCGATTGAAATGAAGCAATATATCTCCGACCACCTCTCGAATCCGGATCTTTCTCTTGTTCATCTTAGCGAGCAATTCGGCATTCCTTCCAAAAATGTCAGCTCATTATTCAAGGAACAATTCGATATTAAGTTTATCGATTATCTCATCAACCGCAGAGTAGATCTTGCCAAACAGCTCCTGACAGAGACGGAGTCCAGCATACAAGAGGTCGGATATCAGGTTGGTTATTTGAGTCCTATTTCATTTAACCGCGTTTTCAAGCGATTGGTAGGCGTGACACCTGGAGATTACCGGAAAGAGCGCAATTGTTAATAGCAGAAAATTGTTAATCGTTACGTCGGATTAGGTCATAATGACCTGATCCGATTTTTGTTTACCGCCAGAAACATGTAAATTGCAGGGCTGCTTCCGGGTGGGGTATAGTTGCCCCATCAACAACAATCGTCTCATGGAAGGAGGAGGGTTCAAAATGGCGGAAACAGCCAAACTGTCTGCTGCATCAAAAGTAAAGAGCAGATCTTCAAGCAGCACGTTAGTGGGAGGTTCGCTAAAAAAGATACGGCGGCATTGGCAGCTTTATCTTTTAGTTTCACTGCCAGTTGCTTATTTCATTCTTTTTAAGTATGTGCCGATCCTAGGCGTACAGATCGCCTTCAAGGATTTGAATCCGATCAAAGGCATTTGGGGCAGCCCATGGGTAGGGTTTAAGCATTTTCAAGCGTTTTTCGAACACCCGAATTTCTGGCTGCTTATTAAGAACACATTGTTTTTAAGCTTGTATTCGTTAGCAGTAGGTTTCCCTGCTCCGATTTTACTTGCGCTCATGTTAAATGAGTTGAAGAATGGTCTGTTTAAGCGTACCGTACAGATGGTTACTTACGCTCCCTATTTTATCTCTACTGTCGTTATGGTCTCGATTATTATTTTGTTTCTGTCGCCTAGAATTGGCGTTATCGATCATATCCGAACATCGCTTGGCTTAGCTTCGATAAACTTTATGGGCAAGCCTTCCTTGTTCTCGTCCATTTTCGTTCTCTCCGATGTGTGGCAGTTCATGGGTTACAGTGCCATCATCTATATTGCAGCCCTTGCCGGCGTGAATCCGCACCTGTATGAAGCGTCAAAAATCGATGGGGCGACTCGGCTGCAGAAAATCATTCATATCGACATCCCCAGCATTATGCCGATTATGGTGCTGCTGCTCATTTTAAACATGGGGCATCTGCTCAACATCGGGTTTGAGAAGGTGTATCTGCTGCAGAATCCGCTTAACATCGGAGCCTCAGAAATCATTTCCACTTATGTATACAAAGTCGGTCTCGTTCAAGCGAATTACAGCTTTTCATCGGCGGTCGGATTGTTCAACTCATTTATCAATTTAATGCTGCTTCTCTTTGCTAACTACGGGGCAAGACGAATTACGGGATCGGGGTTGTTCTGACATGGAGAAAACAATCAAAATCAAGGAACCGCTTGCGGATAAAATTTTACTCACAATCATTTATGTCATTCTGTCCCTCATCCTTGTCATTGTGTTGTACCCGCTAATTTACATCGTCAGTTCTTCAATCAGCTCTCCGCAGGCTGTAGTAGCCGGCAGAGTTTGGTTATTTCCGGTGGAGTTATCGCTGAAAGGCTATACAGCTGTTCTCAATAATCCGCGCATTTGGTCAGGCTATTACAACTCGCTGCTTTATACGGGAATCGGGACATTCATTAGCGTAACCTTAACAATCGCGCTCGCCTATCCGTTGTCCAAAAGGACCTTTCATGGAAGAAAGCTCCTTGTGTACATGATTATGATCACGATGATTTTCAGCGGAGGATTGATTCCTTACTATCTGACCGTAAAAAATTTGGGATTGATCGATACGCGCTGGGCATTGCTTCTTCCGCAAGCTGTAGCCGTATGGCAAGTTTTTATCGCGAAGACGTTCTTTGAGGAGACGATTCCAGAGGAACTAAATGAAGCGGCGCAAATTGACGGCTGCAGCGATTTCAGATTTCTAAGATCGATCGCACTGCCGTTATCGAAACCGATCATTGCCGTGCTTGTGCTTATGTATGCGATTGCAAACTGGAATGCGTATTTTGATGCGCTCATCTTTTTGCGGCAATCTGATTTGTTTCCACTGCAGCTTATTTTGCGGGAAATATTAATTCAGAATTCGGTTGATAATACGATGATGGTAGATGTGCGAACAATGGAAGCCAGACAAGGGATGAAGGATTTACTGAAATTTTCGCTGATCGTCGTCTCCAGTTTGCCGGTACTTCTTATATATCCATTCGTTCAACAATACTTCGTGAAGGGGGTTATGATTGGTTCGTTGAAAGGATAAAGGAAATGCGATTACTAAAATAGAACTGTATGTGAAATCATCATTCAGGAGGGTGTCAGTATGGGGAAATTATGGAAAGCAGTTGCTTATACGGCTCTAACCGCCGCCTTATTGCTTAGTGCTTGTTCGAATGACGACAACGGAGGCAAGGGACAGGAAGCCAGCACAAATCCTAACGGAGGAGATGGAGCGCAAAAGTCATTAACGATAAGCGCGTTTATTAACCAATCTCCAAACCTTACAACTTTAGATAATCCGTTTACGAAGCAAGTTGAACAGAAAACGAACGTGAAACTGAATTTCGTTGTGGGACCGCCGAATGATAATAACGACAAGCGCAATGTTTTGATGGCAAGCGGTGATTATCCGGATATTTTTCTGAGCGGTAACTTCGCGCCTGCGGATCAGATGAAGTATGGCAAGCAAGGTATTTTCCTTCCATTGAACGATCTTATCGATCAGTACGCTCCGAATATTAAACAAGTATTCAAGGATCGTCCGGATCTGAAAACGGCGGTAACGTCTTCGGACGGGAAAATCTACGCAATGCCGGAAGTGAATGAATGTTATCACTGCTGGTATTCCCAGAAGCTGTGGATCAACCAAACGTGGCTAGATAAGCTTGGTCTTAAAATGCCGACAACCACAGAGGAATATGCGAACGTGCTTCGCGCCTTCAAGACTAAGGACCCGAACGGCAACGGCAAAGCGGATGAAGTGCCTCTGAGCGGGGCATTGAACACATGGCACGGCGATTTGACTGGCTTCCTTATGAATGCGTTTATTTATAACACTGGGGATGGACAGCCCTATTCTTATATTCGGGTGAAGGACAGCAAAGTCCAGCTCTCGGCGAGCCAGTCAGAGTGGAGAGACGGTCTCCGTTATATGAATTCGCTTTATAAAGAAGGGTTGATCGATCCTCAAGCTTTTACGCAAAACCAGGAAGGCTTGCAACAGCTCGGCAACAAAGCAGGCGCTACCGTGCTTGGTTCGTTCACGATCGGCCATGTGCAAATGGCTGTTGGCGCTACCGACCCACGGAATAAAGATTATACAGCGGTTCCTCCGTTAAAGGGGCCGAATGGCGTGCAGCTATCGGGTTATTATAAATCCGTTGGCAACCAGGGCCGTTTCGTTATTACGAATAAAGCGAGCAAAGAAAAGCAGATTGCGGCCATCAAGATGCTCGACTATTTATGGACCGAAGAAGCAACCAGAGGTCAAGAGTTTGGTGTAGAAGGACATGCGTGGAAAAAAGCGGACGAAGGCCAGCTGAATGTCAATGGCAAACCTGCGAAGTATCAGGTAGACCCGAAATATCGCAGTGAAACCATTCATACTGATGGATGGGATCAAGCCGGTCCGGACTTCCGGCCTCGCGAGCGCTTTGAATCACAAGCGGCTTCACAGGATATGTTTTCACCGGAAGGGTATGAGCTTCGTTTGGTGAAGGAAACGCAGAAATACGAGGGTCTCCAACCGAAAGAGCAGAATTTCTTCCCGATCGATATTTTTATTAGCTCTGAGGAAGGCGAGGCGGCCGCTCAATTAAAGGCGACCATCGAAGATTACGTGAAATCGAATATGCTGCAGTTCATTACTGGAGATAAAAACATTGAGAGTGGCTGGGATGCTTATATCAAAGGCTTTGAGGGTTTGAAGCTGAATGATTACTTGAAAATATTGCAAAATGCTTATGATGCCGATCGCAATAAAGTGAAATAATCGCATTAGAAGCATGTATGGAAATGACGGCCTGCGGCAGAGTGCTGCAGGCCGATTGTATAAGAATGCGAAGGATGTGCCGTCTATGGAGCAAAAACAGCAGTCCCAAATCGTGAATCCGATTCTGAGGGGTTTCAATCCCGATCCGTCGATCCTCCGAGTGCAGGACGATTATTATATTGCAACATCGACCTTCCAATGGTTCCCTGGTGTGCAAATTCATCATTCACGCGATCTCGTTCATTGGAGACTGCTCACGCGACCGCTTGAACGGGTGAGCCAGCTTAACATGCTGGGCAATCCGGATTCCGGCGGCGTGTGGGCGCCATGTTTGACATACAGCAGTGGGACGTTTTACCTCGTATTTACGGATGTAAAAAGCCATGCGGGCGCTTATAAAGATACACACAATTATGTCGTCACCGCCAGGAATATAATGGGGCCTTGGTCCGAACCTGTGTACTTGAACAGCAGCGGCTTCGATCCTTCGATGTTCCATGATGACGACGGGACAAAGTGGATCGTTCATATGGCATGGGATTATCGCAAAGACCACGATCCGTTTAACGGCATATATATGCGGGAGTATTCGGAGAGTGAAGGGAAGCTGGTAGGTCCAACACATCTCATTTATACAGGTTCCAAGCTTGGTTTGACGGAAGGGCCCCACATTTATAAGAAGGATGGCTATTATTATTTAATGGTTGCCGAAGGCGGAACGAGCTATGAACATGCGGTTACGGTGGCGCGCTCCAGGCACTTGATGGGTCCTTATGAGACGGATCCGCAGACGGCGATGCTCACGTCAGTTCATAATCCGAATGTGACGCTTCAGAAGGCGGGGCATGCAAGCTTAGTTCATACGCAAAGCGACGAATGGTATCTCGTCCATTTATGCGGACGACCTCTGGACACGGAAGACAGACGGTGCAATTTGGGGCGTGAAACGGCGATTCAACGTTGTGTTTGGAGCGAAGACGGGTGGCTCCGGCTATCCGAGGGAGGATGCGAACCGCTTGATTTCGTGATTCCTCCATCGCTGCCAGAGCATAAGTTCCCGCATTCTCTAGATAAGGACGACTTCAATGCCAACAAACTAAATATCCATTGGCAATCCTTACGCCAACCGTTCGCCGAAGATTGGATCACACTCACTGAAAGACCCGGCTATGTGAGACTCAAAGGGATGGAATCACCAAATTCACGATTCAGGCACAGTCTGATCGGGCGGCGACAGCAGTCGTTTCGGTGTGAAGCAGAGACGGTCGTCGAATTTGCTCCGGACTCTTATCAACAGATGGCAGGCTTGATGTATTACTATAATTCGCAAAATTACTACTACTTGCGGTTAGGTTTTGATGAGAGCCTGGGACCAAACCTCGGTATTATTGGCAACGATCATGGTGTATATCAGGAGCATGCGGATAGACTCGTTCCGATCGCAGCGCAGCAGCCATGTTATCTTAAGCTGAAGCTGAACTACAGCGAGCTGCAATTTTATTATTCTGTGAATGGGACGGACTGGATAACCATCGGTCCGGTGCTGGATGCTAGTAAGATATCAGATGAATATGCGACGCATTTGGTCGACGGATATTTTACGGATTGGGGCTTCACTGGAGCGTTTATTGGGCTTTGCGCCCACGATCTGTCAGGCGACCGCAGGCATGCTGATTTTGATTATTTTACCTATTCGGAAACGGAAAACTGACAATGGAGAGATGCACGTGGAGCAGATGAATGAAACGTTAAAAGGCCGCCATTTAGTATTCGTAATCGGAGAAGATGAATATGCGTCGGAAATCACGATGCCGCTTATCGCTCAAGAAGCTGAACATAAGTATGGAGCTCAAGTGACGGTGTTATCCGCATATCCGGGACCAGCTGAGCCTGCGAATATCCCAGGACTGGAAGCGCTTCAAACGGCAGACCTCGCCGTGTTTTACCTGCGGTTTCGGCAGCTGCCAGAAGAGCAGTTTGGTTATATACGAGCGTATCTGGAGGCCGGGAAGCCGGTAATCGGCTTGCGCACCAGCACGCACAGCTTCCAGTATCCAGAGGGACATCCTCTGGCGCGTTGGAATGACGGCTTCGGCATCGATGTGCTTGGAGCACCATGGATACGGCATTTTGGGCATTCGTCGTCGACGGATGTTTCCCTCGCCTGGGGGGCAAGCGAGCACCCGATTCTGAAAGGCGTACCGACGCATTTCTCATGCCGCTCATGGCTGTATCAGGTACTGCCCTATCCACCGGAAGGAGCAGCGCTGCTGCTGAATGGGCATACGGTAAATCCGGAGAATAACGGCTGGTCGTATACGGAAGATACACCTAGGGTGCAACCTGTGGCATGGACGCGTACACATTTCGGAGGCGGACGCGTCTTTACGACGACGATGGGGCATCCCGAGGATTTCGAGCAGCCCGCTTTTAGAAGACTGTTATTGAATGGCATCCATTGGGCTGTTGGAGCCGAACATTTGATATCGGAAGGAGAATGAGGATGAAAATTGCGGCGATTACCGGCATAAAGCAAGCGGAGTTGGTAGAGAGAGAGAGGCCGGCACTTAAGGAGGGCTGGGCGCTCGTTAAAGTGCATGCAGCGCCGATGTGCGCGGAATATAAAGGGTTCGTTCATGGCCATACATCGGACTGCCTTGGGCATGAAGCGGCTGGTGAAGTGGTTGAAGCGGCGCCGGGCAGCAAGGTGAAAGTTGGCGACCGGGTCGTCGTCATGCCGCAGTATCCTTGCGGCGAGTGCGAGCTATGCCTCGCAGGGGATTTCATCTACTGTGAGCACAATATGGCTCATTACGAGCCGACGATGAGCCAGTATATTTCCAAGCCGTCCTGGATGCTGGCGCGTATCCCAGATGGTATATCTTACGAGCAAGCTTCGCTAGCCTGCTGTGGTCTTGGTCCCTCACATGGCGCATTCTCAGCGATGGGAGTGGACGCGTTTACAACGGTTCTCATCACCGGACTCGGACCGGTTGGCCTTGGAGCGATCGTCAACGCGAAGTTTCGCGGGGCAAAGGTCATTGCGGTCGAAATGAATCCGTATCGGGTAGAGCTTGCGAAAAAAATGGGAGCCGACAGTATTATCGATCCTCGTGATACCGATGCTGTGCTGCAGATTAAAGCATTAACCGGCGGCAAAGGGCCGGACTGCGGTCTGGACTGCTCAGGCGTCGTCTCGGCTCATCGGCTTCAGATTGATGCGGTGAAGCGCAAAGGCAAGGTCGCTTTTGTCGGAGAGTGTTTTACGGAAACACCGATTAAAGTTAGCGACGATTTGCTCCGCAAGGGCATTCATCTGATTGGATCGTGGCATTACAATATGAACGAATTTCCGCAGCTAATGAAAGTGATTGAGCAGTCGCCGTTAACCAGCTTGCTGATCTCACATACGTTTCCAATGAGCCACATTCAAGAAGCATTCGAAGTGTCTGCCTCACAGCAAAGCGGCAAAATCATTTTAAAGCCATGGGAGTGAGCAATTGATGAAGATCGGTATGAATTTGCTGCTGTGGACGGATCAGCCCAAGCCTTCCGAGCATTTAGCATTGCTGCAATCTATCAAACAGTGGGGCTTTGACGGGGTTGAATTGGCTGCCGACAATATGGATCCTGCGGATGCGCGTGTTTTTGGCATGATATTGAAGGAGCTGGACCTCGGCTGCACCGCAATCGCCGCACTTGATGCAGGCTCGGCGGATCCGGCAAGCCGGGACAGAGCGCTGCGGCAGGCAGCGCTCCATACGCTGAAGCAGGCGATCGACAATACGAAATCTTTGGGGGCGGAAGTGCTGTGCGGGCCATTATTTCAAGGGCTGGGACGATTTACCGGCCAGGCTCCACAGCAGGACGAGTGGGATTACGCCGTTGAAACGCTGCGCGAGGCGGGCGAATATGCGGGAACGATTGGCGTGAAGCTGGCGCTGGAGCCGATTAACCGTTTCGAGATGTATATGGTGAACACACTTGCGGACGGAGTGCGGTTTGTGAAGCAGATCGGCTTGCCTAACGTTGGCTTACTAGCGGATACACATCATGGCAACATCGAGGAACGCAATGTGGCTGAAGCCTGGAGACGGGCGGCGGCGCACATCGTGCATGTTCATATTTCGGAAAATGATCGCGGAGTGCCTGGCAGCGGTCATGCGGTACCGAAAGAGATATTTGAGGTGCTTACAGAGATCGGATATGACGGTTGGCTCACCATAGAAGCATTCGGGCAGCAGGTTCCCGGACTGATCTCACGCCTCCATTTGTGGCGGGAATATGCGAACCATCCGGACGATGCCGCTCGTTTGGGCATTCAATATATTCGGCAGCAATTAGGTTAAGGAGGTTTTGCTCATGCCAATTGTTCATGCAAACGGGATAGAGCTTCATTATACGGAAAGAGGTCAAGGCCAACCCTTGGTTTTACTAATGGGCCTCGGTGCAGACGGCAGCGTATGGGAGGAGCATGTACGCGCCTATGAGCAGCATTATCGCTGCCTATTGGTCGATAACAGGGGAGCTGGCAGCTCCGCCAAGCCGGAGGGCCCTTATACGACACGGATGATGGCCTTAGACACAATCGGATTACTGGACGCGCTTGGGATCGATCAAGCGCATCTGTCCGGCATATCGATGGGCAGCGCCATTGCGCAGGAGGTGGCTTTGGCCGCTCCGGAGCGAGTCAGGTCTTTAACGCTGAACTGCTCATGGTCAAAATGCGATGCGTACACGACGCGCATCTTCGAAACCTTCGGAGCAGCTTATCAGGCCATGAGAGCCGATGATTTCCAGAAGCTGCTGCAGCTCATCATTTTTACGCCGGCGTATCACGAACAGCATCTAGATAGGCTTATTGAAGGTCAGTACAGCGCATTGACGAACGACAATCCGATGCCGGTTCATGCTTTTCAAGCGCAATGCAGCGCTTGCATGTCTCATCATACGACAGGGAAGCTCGGGACCATCTCCGCACCGACACTGATCACTGTTGGAGACCAAGATGTGTTTACACCGGTTCATCTATCGTTGTCGATCGCAATCGAAATTTCCCATGCTGAGCTGCGTATTTTTGAAGGCAGCGGCCATACGCATCACTGGGATCGGCTGGAAGATTTTAACCGGATCACATTGGATTTTCTTAACCGACATTAATAATCTGAATAAAGCTTAAGGAGTGATTACTTTTGAATCCCAAACTATCCATTGGTTCTTGGGCGTTCGCTTTCGGTCCATTCGCTAAGTCCCCGTGGCCTTTTACACAAATTTTGCGGTATGCAAGGGATTCCGGCTATGAAGGTGTTGAAATCAATGGATTTGCACCTCATCCGACCCCCTACAGCCATCCGACTACGGGAGACCGTCAGGCGCTATTGGATGAAATTCAATCTTATGGACTCGGAATATCCGGTTATGCGCCGGATTTCACCTCGGTGCCTCCCGACCAGGCCAATCAGGAGGATTATTTGGCGCTGCTGCAAACGTATATTGCGTTTAGCACAGATTTGGGTATTGATACGATACGCGTGGATACGGTCAGCCCGCCGGCTGATTTGTCAGTTGACACGTATGAGGACAATTTCGCCAGACTCGTTGCTACTTGGCGGGCATCGGCGGAGCTTGCCGTAGCGGCAGGAATGACCATCGTCTGGGAGTTCGAGCCCGGCTTTTGGCTAAATAAGCCAAGTGAAGTTAAGCGGCTTGTGGAAGCTGTGAATCATCCTGGCTTCAAAGTTTTGTTTGATACGAGCCATGCGTATATGAGCGGAGTTGTTGGTGCGCGTCATGCCGGTGAGAAGGAGCTGCTTCAGGGAGGCATCATTGAATATGCGAAGCTGCTGCAAGGTCACATCGGTCATCTTCATCTTATCGATTCAGACGGTACGCTGCATGATGAAGAAACGAGCACGCATGCTGCCTTTGGGGCTGGGAAAGTGGATTTCACCGGCTTTTTGTCAGCCATGAAACCGGTAATTTCACCGATGGAATGGTGGTGCGTCGATTTCTGTTTCAATGCGGAAGTCGAGGAGTGGGGCCGTCTAGCGATTCCTTTCATCTGCGAGAAGATCAAGGAGGCTGAATAAGCGATGACAATCCGATACGGATTTCAAACATATACCTGGCAAATGTCTTTTGCAAAATATGGAAATCAGTTGGACCATATTCTCGATGTGATCGAGCAGGCGGGAGGCGCAGGTGTAGAGCCAGAGGTATGCATGCTTGGCTCTTATTCGCAAGAGCCGGCTGCTTTGCAGGAAGCGCTGGCACGCCGGAACTTGCGTCTTAGCGCCCTATGTCTCGCCCTTGATTGGCGAGGAGCTGAAGAAACGGAGGCTGAACGATTTGAGGCGGATCGGGTCATTCAATATTTGCAGCTCTTCCCGACTACGGTTCTGACGCTGGTACAGCTTCCTGGTAAGGACCGGAGTGATTTGGAGCAACGGCAGAAGAATGCGCTGACCAACATTAATGCCGTTAGCCGCCGAGCATCCGAGAATGGGATCGTTTGCGCCTATCATCCGAATTCGCCAGCGGGGTCTATATTCCGCATCGAGCAGGACTACCGGATTTTGCTGGAGGGACTCGATCCTCGTTACTGCGGCTATGCACCGGATACGGGACATATTGCCAGGGGAGGAATGGATGTGGAAACGATTTTCCGTACGTACCGCTCCCTCATCAAGCATGTTCATTTCAAAGATATGAACACGTCAACTGGAGAATGGTCAGCTCTGGGGCAAGGCTCCATCGATCACCTGCGCATTGCGCAGTATTTGAACGCAACAGGGTACGACGGGTGGATAATGGTCGAAGAGGAATCAATCAGAGCGGAAGCAGAACCCGATCAGGTGACTTTGGAGAACGGAATTTATATACGAGAAAGGCTAACCACAGCGGGGAAATAACTACTAATCAATCGCTAAAAAATGCCATCCCGCCTGATAATGCGAAGGGATGGCTTCTCTTGATTTCAAATTACTTCAGAAGAGGCATAATAGTTGAACTGAGCGTGTTCTTCATGTGCAAATTCGAGTTTAGCTCGTAAATAGCTTATTTCTTTTGCGATTTGAACGAATTGAGCATTGAACTCGCAGGCCATCTCAAAATCATTTTCACAACATAGGCGCATAAGCAAGCTATCCATCTGAACCTCCAGCTCATGAATAAGAGCAGTCATACTGTCATGAACCGATTGCTGAACGGCCGCTATCGTCGTCAGGGCATATGTCTCACCGTTGCAGGTGTATTGAGGCGAACGGCGGCATGTGCCGCAATTGTTCAAACACCGCTCGACTTTTATGGAGCAGCCGGCTTGCTCCAGCTTGACCAAGTCATCGCTCAGCTGATGTTGGATAACGTTTGAGAGGCAGAACAGGATGTTGTTAGAATCTCCTAACATGTCAATTACTCCCCTCCGGAGACGAACACCGCTACCAGTAATGTGCTTCATAAAAATTTCTCACCCAGCGATGATGCCGGCGAATGTCTTCGAATACTAATTCGGGAAGCTCCGGCCGATCCATTGCTGCGATATTCTCATCCGCATAGGCTGGGATGTGCATAGAGGTAAGGGCAGTCGTAATTCCCGGGTGGGCAGTGACAAACTTGATGGCGAGCTCCGCCAGCGTTTCAGCATAAGTCGGAATATACGACCGCAACCGCTCAACACGCTGCAGATACATATCTCGTGGGATCGAGCCAAAAAACAGCTGCCGGAAATCGCCGTCCTCAAAGGTAGTCTCATGAGCCAAGAAACCGGTCAGGCCGCCCTCATCCAGAATGCACCTGGCGATAACGGCGATATTCGCTCGCTGGCATAAGGGGACTAGGCTGTCGAAGGCGAGCGGGTCAAAAATGTTTACGATCGTTTGTACGCTGTTAATTTGACCGCTTTGAACGATGTGCGTCGCCAGATCATGACGATGATCCGGCAGCGAAATGCCGATAAAACGTATATGTCCCCGTTCTTTTAAAGCTATCAATTCTTCCATCCAATAATCGCTGTAATCCCAATCCGGCCAATATTGATGCATTTGAACGAGGTCAATGGCATCAAGCCCTAATGCGTTCAGCGAGGCTTCTACGCTTTTGGTTATCGCGCCTTGCGGGTAAGCTTGGTTAACAGGGACCGAAGTCCCCCAACCAAGCGGTTCCTGAGAAAGAGCTTTGGTCGCAATAAAAGGACGGGGACCCTTCCATTGCTTGAGCGCCTCTCCGATCAATGATTCGGAGGGGCCGTAGATGCGGGCGGTATCAATCAGGTTAACGCCTTTATCGAGGGAATGAAGTACCCCCCGAATTAGGTCGCCGTCTTGCTCTCGGCCGAACGAGCCGCCAAGACCCATCGCTCCGAAGCCGATTCTCGAAACGAGTACGTCCGAACCAGCAAATGCTGCGTATTTCATTGCACTCACCTCGCTTGCGGGGCTTGCGGGAGGTACACATACTCGCCATTCTTCGTCATGACCGGCCCGTTATCAAACGCAATCCCCGTCTCGGGATTCACAGCACCGGCTGTGGAATATTGAAGCACCAAGCCTTTGCGGGTTGCGCTGCTGCGGTTCGGCGTGCTACGGTGGAACAAGAGGGAATGAAAGATCACCATACTGCCGCTCTTCAGCGGAACCGGAATGCCCGGGTCTTCTCCAAAGTAGCATTGCCATCCGATATCTGTCTTCTTGTGTTCCACAAAGCCTTGTTTATGGGATTCTGGCATAACCCAGATGCAGCCATTTTCTAACGTAGCGTCCTCCAAGGCGATCCAGCAGGTTAAATAATGCATCGGTTCGATCGGTTGATAGCCGTTGTCCTGGTGCCAAGGGAAATCCCGGTTTGCTTCAGGGCGTTTATACACCGACTGGTCAAAATAGAGCTGGACATCCGGACCCAAAATATCCATTGCGATGGCTGCCATTTTATCCTGACAACAAAACTGTTGGATATCTGCGCTTTTTTTGTTGAGTTGCGCGTTGAAATTGATTTGCCCAGGGATATTGAGGAAATTTTGACCTAATTTTTGCAAATCTTTTTCGGCTTGCTCATCGAGTTCATCAATCCGTGCCGTCACTGCGGCGATCTCCGCCTTCGAAAAAAATTGATCGAAAATAATATAGCCTTGATCTTTGTACTGCTTCAGCTGTTTGTTGGTTAGCATGGTTATTCGCTCCTTCAAGTTGGTTTTAGGAAGATTGTGTTTGTGATTTCATTATGCTTACAGGCACGATCTTCTCACAATGGCGAAACCGAACTACTTATTGTAAATTTGGAACATTACGGGGGTGCTGTTGGTGCACACAAAGCTTAGTATTCGTGAAAATATGGACTTCTCTTTGTATCATGTCGAGAAAGCCGCCTATGACTCGTTTCACCTGGAAATGGTCAAACCGTATTGGACGGTTTCATTTGTGCTGGAAGGGGAAGTGGAATCAAGGTCGTGCGGTGTGGCGGATATGGCGAAGACAGGGGATGTGATGATCCACCCTCCGAATTTGCCTTTCACCGAAATTGCCGTCGGACCTGGGGTTCATCTGTGGATGCTGATCGATGTACGGGTCATTCCGCAGCTTAGTTTTTTTCAACGGTTTCCCGTAAGCCGGGTCATCAAGCTGCTTCATGCGGATAGCTATGCAGCCGCATTTGAGGTGCTGCTCCATGTTTGGAATGAGCCGCCTTCACCGCTGCGCGATTATAAGGGGATTTCGGTTGCGATTCAGCTGCTAGGCGACATATTGGAGAGTTGGATGGTTTCCGGCAGCCCAAGCCGACCTGCCTCAAAGCTTTCTGCCGAAGACCGATTTCTTCAAGTTGTGAAGCATATGGAGGACAATCTCGACAAAAAGCTAATGAGAGAGGATTTGGCGCAGCTGATGCATTTGCATCCAGGCTATTTTAACCGCGTGTTCAAGCAAACTTACGGCGTGTCGTCCATGCAGATGCTGAAAATGCTGAGGCTGCGCAAAGCTATGCAGATGCTGGAGGAGCCAGACAATACACTCGAGCGAATCGCAGTGGTGTGCGGGTTTGGCGATGCCGCCTATTTTAGTAAAATATTTAAGGAAAGCGTAGGGAAAACGCCGGGGGATTACCGCAAAAGTATCAAAAGTACAAAAGAAGGCTTTGTATCCACATGAGCGCATGACGGATCAATTCGCTGTAAATTTTATCACGCTGCCTGATAAAGAAGTTCCAAAATTACAATATGTTGTTCACATCGTCAATTGTCCGAGGTCTGAATGGCCCCATATACTTTATATATGTTCCAACATGACATGTATAAGGAGTGTAGACCATGAGCCGGAACCAATTAGCGGGAAGGGGCAACAAACAAATGAAAAAGAGAAATCTCAGGTTTGTATCTTTAATGCTTGCAATGATGCTCTGGATGATCGGTTGTTCCAATGACAACACTACGAATCAAAACGAAACCGCTTCCAACGAACCTAAGTCGCAGACAGACGTTAAGTCAAGTTCAGCCAAGCCTCCAGTGACATTTACTTACTTTAATGCAGCGCGTCCCGGAAAAGATGTCAATACGAAAGAAACGACGATCGGTAAAAAATTAGAGGAGCAGACCGGGGTCAATTTTAAAATTGAACATCTGGTCGGTGACATTAACACAAAAATCGGGGTTATGATTGCCAGCGGAGATTACCCGGATGTGCTTATTCCGGATAGTGCGATGGATAAAGTTCTCGATGCTGGGGCTTTCATCCCATTGAACGATCTTTTAAAGGAACACGCACCTAACATTATGAAGCTCTATGGTCCTTACTTGGAAATGATGAAGGCTGAGGATGGGAAAATCTATCATATTCCATTCGAGGCGGCGCAGGGATATATGCCTGACCCAAATCCGACCTCTGGCTTCTGGATTCAGCGTGGCGTACTGAAGGAATTCGGCTATCCAACCATTACAACACTGGATGAATACTTTGACATTATTAAGCGTTATAAGGAGAAACATCCGCAAATCAATGGGAAAGATACGATCGGATTTGAAACACTGACGCATGATTGGCGATTTTTTACGCTTACGAATCCGCCTATGCATCTAGCTGGTTATCCAAATGACGGTGGCGTTATCGTTGATATGAAGACGCACGGAGCGCAATATTACGGTGATGATGAGATTACCAAAAGGTATTTAAAGAAACTGAATGAAGCGAACAATCAAGGCTTACTCGATAAAGAATCGTTAGTAGCGAATTATGATCAATATTTGGCCAAAATTTCATCCGGTCGTGTGCTTGGCATGTTCGATTATGCATGGCAATTTCAGCCAGCGAGCCAAAACTTGCTAAAAGATGGCGATGATGACAGAAGATATATTGCTTTGCCTATCGTATTTGACAAGGGGACGAAGAGCCAGTACTTGGACCCGCCTACATTTGTTCAAAATCGGGGAATCGGCATTACCGTCAAAGCGAAAGATCCAGTTCGCATTATTGAATATTTCGATAACATGGTGAAGGAAGATAATCAAAAGCTCATTAACTGGGGAATTAAAGGTGAAACCTACGAGATAGATGCCAATGGTAAATTTACCCGCACACCGGAACAAATTAAGAAAACGAGCGATCCGAACTTTCAGCAGCAGTTTGGCATCGAAATTTACGGCTACTTATGGCCGATGATGGGCAACTTCAGCGTATTCGCCGACGGCAATCCGAAAAATCCGAATTTGCAGCCGACTGTTGTGGAACAAGGATATACGGAGGGAGACAGAGCGATTTTGAAAGCTTATCATGCAAAAGTATTCTCCGATTTGTTCTCGCCGCCTGACGAGCGCAAATGGTATCCGGCATGGAGTGCTGGGATTGGCAAAGGGACGCCGGAAGATATATTTGTTCAAAAAAGCGGTGACCTGCAGCGCAAATATTACCCCAAAATGATCTTAGCCTCGGCAGCCGATTTTGGGTCGCTATGGGATGATTACATCAAAGAATTTAGTAAATTAGATGCCAAAACTTATGAAAATACGATAACCCGAATTGTAAAAGACCGCATTAACGGTAAGTGGTAAACGCTTTCACTAGGGGTGAATAGAGTGGCTGAGTCCATTGCAAAGCCGGCGTCCCTTAAGCGGACGCTGGCAGCTAAACCGACAGGGGCAAAACTTTTTTTCATGAAATTGAGACATCAAAAGGCTTTAGCCGCCATGTCCTTGCCGTTCATTATTTGGCTGCTCGTTTTTAAATATGTCCCCATATGGGGCTGGACAATTGCCTTCCAAAACTTTAAACCGGCGAAAAAGCTGACTGATCAGCAGTGGGTGGGATTCGATAACTTTAAATTTTTGTTTCTTGACGATGGATTTTACCGGGTTATGCGCAATACCGTCGTCATGAGCTCCATTAATCTGGTGCTCGGCTTTGTGACTGCGATAACTCTGGCTATTTTATTAAATGAGCTGCGCAGAGCTATGTTCAAACGGTTCGTGCAAACCGTTAGTTACTTGCCTCATTTTATTTCTTGGGTCGTGGCGGCCAGCATCGTTTCTAGCGCTCTATCGACTGAGGACGGTATCGTCAATATTTTGTTGATGAAGCTGCATGTGATCAACGAGCCTCTGCTTTGGTTGGCAGAGGGAAAATACTTTTGGGGCATTCTTGGTGCAGTCGAAGTATGGAAAAATGTAGGGTGGAATACGATCATTTATTTGGCGGCTATGACGACGATCGATCCGACTTTGTATGAAGCAGCAGAAATGGATGGTGCGAGCCGTTTTGGGCGAATTGTGCATGTCACTTTACCTGCACTGAAGCCGATTATTGTTATTTTGCTTATTATGAATTTAGGCAACATCCTGGAATCGGGTTTTGAGCCTCAGTACTTGCTCGGCAACGGATTGACAGCAGACTATTCCGAAAATCTGGACATATTTGTTCTGAAATACGGGATTGCGATGGGCAAATTTTCGTTCGCGACCGCTGCTGGTATGTTCAAGACGGTCATCAGTTTTATTTTTCTCTTCTCTGCGAATCATTTGGCCAAGAAATTAGGACAACCACGGCTGTTCTAAGGGGGGACGGAGACGATGTCAACGAAATCCATTTCAACAAAAAGACGTGATAGCCGTTTAGGCGATCGTATTTTTGATTTCAGCAACTATGTGTTTATGATTATGCTCATCGTCGTTACGCTTTATCCTTTCATTAATACGTTGGCGATTTCATTGAATGATGCCAACGATTCGATCAGGGGCGGTATCTTCCTCATTCCGAGAGTGTTTACTTGGTATAACTACGAGTATGTGTTCAAGGAAGCGAGTATTTTTCATGCGACACTTGTTTCTGTGCTGCGGACCGTGCTCGGTACTATAATATGCGTATTTTGTTCGGCTATGGTTGCTTATACGATCAGCAGGCAGGAGTTCGTGCTGCGCAAGTTCGTTACGATTGCTTTTGTACTGACGATGTATTTTAATGGGGGATTGATTCCGAATTATTTGCTGATCAAGGAGCTTCATTTACTTAATAGTTTCTGGGTGTACATTATTCCTGGCATGGTAGGCGTGTTCAATGTCATCGTGATCCGATCCTTTATCGAGGGGCTTCCGGAGGGGATATTGGAAAGTGCGCGTATGGACGGATGCGGTGAATTTGCAACATTTATGAAAATCGTCCTTCCGCTGTGTACACCGGTCCTTGCCACCGTCTCGTTATTTGTTGCGGTCTGGCAGTGGAATTCTTGGTTCGATGTGTTTCTATATAATTCATCGAATATTAATTTAAGTACTTTGCAATATGAATTAATGAAAATTTTGCAAAGCTCGAACGCTTCCATGTCGCAAAAATCGGCTGCAGATGTGTTCAGCAATGTGGCCGGACAAACGACGAATCAGGTTACGCCGCTTGCCGTAAGGGCAACCATGACGATTGTGGCGAGTTTGCCGATCATCGCAGTTTACCCGTTTTTGCAAAAATATTTTGTGAAAGGCATGACCTTAGGCGGCATTAAGGGTTAAGGAGGGTACATGAAAAGATTGCCTACGGGGGCGCTGGATTCGAAGACGGGCGGTTGGTTTATTAAGTGAGGCGCTCTCTTACTATGATATTGTGGGCATTCCTATTCACAAGGGAAAGAGAGTAGTGAGGTGTTAATACGAAAGCCGGACCTGGAATCCCAGGTCCGGCTTTGTCTTTTCATTTATCTGCTGATCAGGCGCTTTCGCCAGACTTCTAAAGGATAAGGATCTCTTCCTGCAGCTTTGTATTTATTGTCCTTTTGGACTCCAACTCGATCGAAAGTAATTGGAACACCTACTCATGAGGAGCACATCATTAGTTCATACGCTTAGCGGCTTGAAGAAGGCGATACAGCACTTTAGCTGCAGCTTCACGAGTTGTTGCATGAGCTGGTTCGAAGTAGAAGCTTCCTTCAGACTCTATACCTTCCATAAGCCCAGCAGCTGTTACGATTTGAATGCTTTCCTGTGCATAATCGCTGAACTGTGCAGCGTCAGCATAGGAGCGAAGGACTGGCTTACTCGGTTTCTGCAGGTCGATTAATTTAAACGCTCTAGCTAGCATTACCGTCAAATCCTGACGAGTAATGGTGGCGTTCGGCATGAATTGGCCAGCCGAGCCTATCACAAGTCCAGCATCATAAGCTGCCGTCACTTCGTCCACAAACCAGTCGCTGCTGCTCACATCGCTGAATGGGTTTAACGATGCTTGTTTTTGCAGTCCTAGTGCTCTTACAAGCATTGAAGCAAATTGAGCTCGAGTGACGTTGTTTTCTGGCGAATACGTATGCTCCGAAGTGCCGTTCAGAATGAATTTGTCTGCAAGCGATTGGATTTGATCTTTCGCCCAAGACTTGTCGATATCGCCGAACGTCATATGTCGTGTTGCAGCTGCATAAGTTGAGAAGCCTGGTCGACTAATGGTTACAATGGAAGCACCATCGCTTCCTGGTGTAACTTTGGCTGGTATAGGGTAAGCCTTACCCCCGTCGAGGTACAAAGCACCAGCTGAGCTTGTATCAATGCCTTTTCCCACAAGGAAGGATCTTGTAAACACCTGATCAGCCTTCAGCTTAAGCGATGTTGCTACACCATTGCTCAAACTGCTTGCTTCGAAGGCATAAGGTGTTCCAAGGATAGTAGCATCTTTAACCTGCTCCGTGAATTCGGATTTGCTACCTTCATCCTTCTTGATCGTTATTACATACTCTGCACCATCTGGTACTAGCTCAAGTGGAGAAAGAGGTGATGCAATGGATGCATCGTTCCAAGAGAAGGCGATCGAACTGCCTGCCGGAGCTGCTTTCAACAACTTCACCTGTGCAGCTGTTAATTTCAGCGATGCATCAGTTGAATCTTTGGAAGCTGCGCCGATGACAAAAGCAGTCGGCGTTTGTTTCGCTTCAGCAAGTGCTTTTTGCAGTTCACTGTCAGTAATAGAAACAGACAATTGTGATCCTTGTAGACTTGATTCTGCCGTAAGCGCGACGCTTGATTGCCCTTCTGAGAGAGCTGCGGCAGCTACATCTTTGTTATATGCAGCCTCACTAGGCAATACAGGTCCTGGTCCTGAAACAGGCGGATCATAAGGCTCGTCAGGTATTGGGCTAGGCTCGGTTACATCAGATTTACCTTTTACGTAGAACGTTTTTAAGGCTATTCCTTGTTTAATCATTTCAAATTTTTCGTTATATTTAGTACCAAGTAACGCCAGCTTATATCTGCCTTCAGGCAGTTGAGCATTTGCTTTATTGCCATCAGTCGTATAGACGCCAATGTTATAGCTGCCATCAAATTCAGGGATAATAATATGCTCTGGTAGTGTGTTAAGTATTTCCTTGTCTTCATCAAGGTCATAAATCTCAGAGATTATTCCTACGGTCTCACCATTCATATCTGTGATAAAGGCATATAAATGATTCATTTCCCCAGTTGGGAGTGAAGCTGTAATATCGATTGGTGAATCTTTTGTCACGGTTTGACTGCTTAATACCACGTTTTGAATAGGGAAGTCATTATTGGTGGACTCTTTGCCTATGTGAATAACGAATGGCAGATGTAGGGTCGGATGTCCTGTGCTTTCCAACACAACTTCACCCTCATATACGCCATGCTTCGTTTCTGGAGTTTTGGATTTGGCTGTTAGCTTAAAATCATAATTATCTCTTGCACCCAATGTGATTTGGTTGGAGGCAACACCTTCAATACCAACTTCAATAGCACTGCTATCAGGAGTAGGGATAGGGATTGTATCACTTGGATCGGTAGTTACCTTATCATGCATGGTTACTCTCGTTGTATAAGTAACAGGCATATCCGACATGTTCTTGACGCGAAGAGGCTTCTTCTCAGTCACATTAGAGTTTGGATCTATCATACCAAAGCTCACACTGCTTGCTTCACTAGGAATAACAGTAGGATTCATCTGCTCGTCGTAAATTGTAATTTCGTCTAATGACTCTACAATGGCGGGTGTATCAATCGCGTTCATCACGTTTACCCGACCTGCTCCTTGCGAATAGACATCATAGAGTGTACCGTCCTTATCGCTAAGCGTTGTCGATGTATTAGCTAGTGCTGCGCGAATGTCAGTTGGAGACCACTCAGGATGAGCTTGCTTGAGCAGCAAAGCAAGTCCTGCAACATGCGGGGAAGCCATACTTGTTCCGCTCAGCCTTGCATATGCTTTATCGTAGCTGACTCCATCGCCGTAGTATTTGCCATAGGCAGGTACGGATGAATAGATCATGACACCAGGAGCGCTCAAATCCGGCTTAATACTATAGTTGCCATCTGAATTGGGACCTCTGGAACTGAATTCTGCAATACGGTCGCCTGCAACGGTTGTTACCTCGAAGTCGTTGCTAACGTTGAACTGCAAGGTTCGATCGGGGTTCGCCAGCAGTTCTCTGGCTAGGGCGCGTCCCATCTTGCCGGGCATATCAAATGTTGGTATTAAATCGTAGCCGTCACCAAGGAATGCAGGTGGGCCAATAGGACCATCACGGAATTCAATGTGCTCTGACAGGTCCGCCTCATAAGTATCAGGACGCTTACTATTTCCGTTGAACAAGATTGCAGCCTTTGCACCATGTTTGGCAGCAATCTTAACTTTTTCATCAAAGGGAACGATTCCTCGGGAGATAAAGACAATTTTATCAGCTAAGTATGCAGGTTCAAGGCCTTCATAATCGTTTTCAACGCCCAGACCGACATAGACGCCTTTAATAGGACCGTTTCCAAAAACGGTGCTAACATCCGTATCTGTCTCCCAGCTAATAAGATTTAGTTTCTCTGCATAGGTTGCATAGGTTACAGATGTTACGGATGATGATACGGAACTGTTAACCGTTGCTGAAATAGGATGACTTGTGCTCGTAGCCGCAGCTACTGAAATAGCCAATTGTGAGGATGCTGGCGATCCCATGGAATAATAGTAATGCTCACCACTGCCGTCATTACCATTCGCAACAACTGCAACGACTCCTGCCAATACAGCGTTATTAACCGCGATGGCGTCAGGCGAGTTAGGATCCTTCTCTGAACCGCTTCCTAGTGATAGGTTGATCACATCCATGCCATCTTCGACGGCATGCTCAATACCGTCGATAACTTGAGCGGAGGTTCCGCCCTCTGGACCTAGAACCTTATAGGAATAGAGCTTCGATTCATAGGCAACACCCTTCTGAACATTGACAGCTGAGGGATTAGTGCCTGTGCCGACAATGGTGCCGGATACATGAGTTCCATGGTGAGATCCTCCAGAGCCATCTTGATTTGGTGCATCCTCGTACGGATCATCGTCTTTATTAATCGAATCATAGCCGCCTGCGACATAATTACCTTTGATATCCGGATGTAAATAATCGATTCCTGTATCTAGTACGCCTACTTTCAAGCCTTTTCCAGTAAAACCTCTTTTCCAGGCCTCCAGGACACCGATTTGCGCAAGAGGCACCTGATCAAAAGTAGACAAGCCTGCTTCGACTTGATAAGTTTCGGGCTGTTCAATCGGATAGTAAATTGAATTTTTATGAATCGATTTGACATTCGCGAGTTTAGCAAGCTGTGGTATTTGATCAGCTCTAACGGTAATTTCCATACCATTAAGAACGGTATTGAACTGGTAGTTAATTGTGAAAGGGATTTTTCCTGAATGTGCACTTCTTATAAAAGATTCCTGTTCAGCTTGCACGGTGAACTCGTTTGCTTCCGCAGCGAGTTTGCGGTTGTCAAGTCTAGCTGCATACCTGCTAACGGCTGCAGGCTGACTGCGCAGTTGAACAATGACATTGATCTCTTTAGAGGAAGAAGTATCAATGTTATTTGCGATGAACGCTTGATCCGTATTCGCATTTATTCCGACCATACTTGAAGATTCCTGTAATAGTCGCTTAATAGATTGCAGTCTATCGTTGTCAACGAAGGTCTTCACTCGTGAAGCGGCATTTGCCGCAGGCATACTTTGAACGACTAGGCCCCCTAAGAAGACAGAGAGCGTCACGAGTGATAATGATTTTTTGAGAAGTGATTTGTTCACGTTCATTTACCCCATTTCAGATCAGAATAGTAGAAGCTTGCATGCTAGTTTAAGTTCAATACGTCCAGACCATCGATTGCAACAATGCTGTCAGTAGACTTGGCATTTGCTTCTCCTGCATGCACAATTTTAATTTTGTGAACGCCATTTGCTAGATCTCCTGAAGTGAAGACAGGCACTTGATATTGCAGTTTTTCACTATATAAATCAATAGGTTCGGATGTAACGGATCGTCCATCGATATAAATGTTCACTTTGCCACGGTTGCTGCCAGTGGTGGACCAAAGCGTAGCTTTTGTTCCAATAAAAGTAAATTCAACAGAACTGTTCGGTATTGTTGTGTAGGTCTGTACACCATCCGTATATCTCATGCCATAACGCGTTGTCCAAGGGCCAGAGTAGTTAGCAGAAGGATGAGTCGGCGAAACTAGACTAGTAAAGACAAATGCATCCACGTTGATGTCACCTATTTGATCTTTACTGCCTATTCTTTCAATACGAACGTTATGATGCCCATTAGGCAGTACATATTTGAACAGTGATTGTTTCGATAAAGGAGTTTTGCTGTACAAATCAGCGTACCCCATTGGCAATTCGTCAATATAGACGACAGCCAGTCCTTGCTTGTCATCCTTGGTACCAATCCATTCAAACACGTTTCCTCTAAAACCAAATTCAACGTAACCCTCCCCGTTTAGCTGATTCAAGCTTCCGTTGGAATAGTCAGAGCCTTTGATCGTAGACCAAGAACCGTTGTAGATGAGCGATGGATCATTATTTTCAATTAATCCTGACGTATTTCCATAATGCACATCTAATGTGTAAGTTCCTGTTCCCTTATAAGCAAAAATATTAATGTAGTAAGTTCCAGTCTCGGTTGCTCTATAAGTAATAGATTCATCTGACGTACCTGGAGTTTCGGAATAAGCCAAAGCCCCGTCCTTGCTTGCAACCGTCGTAGCAGAAGGGTCATACAGGATGAGATCAAAGTCAGATCCCTTGCTGCCTGTTAGAGAGAAGGTAACTTCCTCTCCAGCATGCATCTCAACGGAATACACATGATTGGGATCGTTGACGTTATCGAGGCTGTTAGAAATAGATGAATCAAGTAACGACATGCCAGGAATATCTTTATTCCATAGCGCTCTATACGCACTAATCAATTTCCCGCTAACCGTTTTGCTTTTTAATGAAGCAAGGGATTTACCGCTGTTCACTACTCGTTGTTTGATCTCCTGGGCGCTCATGTCTGGATGCTGGCTAAGCACCAGTGCAGCAACACCTGTGGCATATGCGGCAGCATTCGATGTTCCCTGAGAATAATAATATTTGCCGTTGCTATTCCTCAGATTGATCTTGGTCATTTCGGGCTTATTGCTTATCACAGTGTCATAAAACAAGGAAAAATCACGTAGCTTGTATTCTTTGTCTTGATATATGGTGCCGGGTACACCCCATGTTTTGAATACATATCCACCTTCTTTGACGAGCGTAAGGCCTAATACTTTTTGTACAAAAGAAGAGGTTGGGATTTGGTCAATAGCATCTTGTCCGGTCAGCATTAAATGGCCACCGCCATTGAGATAGCTGGATAAATTGACTTGATCTTTATCGGTAATCAGTTTGTAGTTATCAGAAGTTGCTAAGTACCCAGTGAACCAGATGACGAGCCCGTATTCTTGCATTTGACTCAACGATGGGCCATCTTTTGTTTCATCCGTGGTCGTTACGACATCATAGGTATACCCTGCTGAATCAAGAAGTTCTTTATAAGTTTCCATGCTAGAATCATTAGCGAATGGGCCAATACCGCCGCCGTCTGAATAGGTTCGGAGACTATCTTGAACAAGTAGAATTTTCGGTTTAACACTTGGTTTTAGAAAATTCATTGCCCGGTTAAACATATCTTGCCGCTCTACTGGATCAGGTACTTCCTCGAAGCCTATCCCATGATAGTAAGCTTTGTATATGTCATTATCGATCTCGGCAGCGTATCCTGCATTAATATCAGCTACTGTCGAAATGATGAGCTCTGACGGAGCTGCGACATCGACTGAAATTTGTCCGATAGCAGCACCTAATGACGGATCACCAAGAATATTTACACCAGTTGCTGAAAGCATGTTCTGACTTGGATATGAAGCTGGATATCGAGGGGTAACATCTGTATTCAATGTACTGTCATATTGATCTCCTGCTGCAGCAACAAACAACATGTTAGAGCTGTTGATAGCATCTTCAATCAGCTTGCTTCTATAGCCATATAGAAGCCCAAGTGAGGCAATTTTGGCGCCATGCTCTTCAGCATATTTGATTCCATCTACAACATCTGAGAAGTAACCGCCGTTCTTAGAAACTACCTTAACCGGCAGGATGGTTACATTAGGAGCAACTCCGGCAATTCCTTCCTTATTGTTCATGGAGGCGGCAATAAGGCCGGCATTTGCTGTGCCGTAGGAGTCATTGAGCCCGTCAATCGTGTCGAATAAGGAGTTATCGTCATAGGCAAAATCCCATCCATTCACATCGTCGATAAGTCCATTACCATCGTCGTCAAAATCATTCCTTCCATTTTTTTCATCTTTATTTTCCCAGATTTGGCCTACTAAATCGGGAATATCAATTTTGACCCCGTTTCCAATAACCGCTACGACAACTTCTTTGCGTCCTTTAGTAATTTCCCAGGCTTCAGGCAAATCCATGTCGATATCGGGTGTACCTCCAGGCACTGTACCGTCATTTAAAACTTGTCCAGTGTTATGGAGCCCCCATTGTTCATGGAACAGCGGGTCATCAGGTGTCTTGGAAGCAGCTGCAGAGTACATTGATTCTTTATCTGTAGTTTCTACAGGACGGAACGTCTGCGGATTTATCGATGAGTACACTTTGTAATCAGGCTCAGCATAGAGAACATTTGGATCCTTACGAAGCTCTTCGATCACACTGCTCACATTAGTACCAGCTGAAAGTTTCAACAATTCGGCATTGGTAACAGGAAGTTGGCGGGTGTCTGCAATTTGGCTTGAGAGAGATTTGGAGAGCTTCGAAGCAGATTTTGATTTGTATTTGACAATTACTCGGTCAGCAGCGAACTCTGCCTTTTCTGGCAGTATATTTGAGAAAATGGGCTGTCTACTAGAATCTTGCTGGGTATGATTGATTCTCGGTTCGCTTGGAATGCTTTCGTCTAGGAGGGGGGGGGCAACAGTCCATTGGCTTTTTCTCGGATTCTCCTGCTGAACTTCCGTGGCAAAAGATGATGTTACAGTTCCAAATGTTAGTATCATAGAAAAAAGGGCAAATACATACTTCTTATTTTTCCTAGTCAAGCATGGTCACTTCCTTTGCTAATTTTAGTTTGTCTAAACTCTCGAATTTACATAAAAATAACATCTCCCTTCTAAATTTAATTTAAATTAACCTTATGTAGTTTGTGTGTATTAATCGTTATTTTTAAAATAATAGAAAACGGGGGTAGTACACATGAAATACACATCCGTCAACTAAAATCAATTTTGGATAGGCCAAATTCTCCATTACCGACAATCTTCGACAATTCCTATTCTGCGCAAAGGGTTCCAGATGGATAAGCTGGTTCTGTTTGCATATGCGCTAACGTATTTTTGGGAATTTGAATTTACAAAAATATCATATAATTCTTTTTTGTATAAAATTAGGTATTCTTGCCCATTTGTTAATACATACAATCTGGCTCATGTCGCTTGAATAAGCGAATTAGAATTACATTGGGTGCTTTCCAAATATAGACATAGTGAACTAGCAGATTTGAGATCCATAGGTAGAAGTACTTATTGTTTTATTTTTCCAACGCAGAATATAATCAGTTTTGCAACTGGACGACAAAAAACGACTAAACGTTTCGTCACAGTTGAACCCCTCGGGGGCAAAAACTTAGGAGGAAAATTAAGTATGGGTATACCAGCTAGACGTATTCGCAAGAAATTTGGTCAGATCATTTCTTTATCCATTGCTGTATCCATGGTGCTTAGCTTATTTGACATGGTACCTAGCCCACTGGCATCAGCCGCAAAGGCCGCCAACCCTTCTCACTTACTATCCTATGAGGGAGCAACTTACGCTTCATCGATGGAGGGAGGATTAACGCCCGACAAAGCGGTGGATGGAGATATGGACTCCCGCTGGGGCAGCGCCTTTAGTGCAGACCCGCAGTGGATTTATATTGACCTCGGCGCTGCCGCACATATTGACCAGGTTATTCTCCGTTGGGAGAACGCCTATTCTAAATCGTATAAGATTCAAGTATCCAACGATGAGGCAGAGTGGAAAGATATTTATGCAACTACTACTGGAGACGGCGGAGTGGACACGATTGCCCTGACAGGATCCGGACGTTACATCCGTATGTTGTCTCTCGAGCGTTCCGGAAATTATGGAGTCTCGCTCCATGAATTCGAGGTATACGGTACAGGCGGAAGCAATCCCCAGCCAATCGTTCTTGGTGAGGATGTCGCCCTAAATAAATCAGTTGTCGTCTCTTCCTACCAAATAGCCGGCAAAGATAAACCCCTCTTAATCCCGCAATATGCCGTAGACGGGGATAAGGAGACGCGTTGGTCTTCCAAAGACACCAGCGATGAGTGGTTGTATGTCGACCTGGGCAGTGTTCACACCGTGGGTCGCATCAGACTGTTGTGGGAAAACGCAGCAGGCAGAATCTACGACCTCCAAGTATCTGACGATGCCGTTAATTGGACTACGATTTACAGAGAAATGAACGGGAAAGAAGGTTTGATGGACACTCCCGTTTATGCCAGCGGCCGTTATGTGAGAGTGAAAGGGATCAGCAGAACGACAAGCTTCGGTTACTCCCTATTCAATTTTTCCGTTTACGATTACGTGCCGGGGGATGCCAAACCGACCTATACCATTCCGACACTGCCAACCGCTTCTACAGTTTCCGTCGGTCAAGGCAGCTACTTAACCAGTGATATTACAATGCCGCAGCCTAGACCTCCCGTTAACAAAACGGACAATATCGCTGCACCAATTGCATCCAACGATTGGTGGCAATCCGTCTTGATTAAAGATTTGAGTGACAGTCTCATCACACTTCCGCTTAAATCCAAATATACCAATCAAGGCCTGAGCATCTTGAACCCCGGTGCGGGCTGGGTGGACGAAAGCGGAAATTCGCAGTATGCAGGCGGAGATCCTGATTTTTACTTGATGTCGGGTAACATCAGTGCATCTCGCATTAAGAACAAAATTTCCGGGTATAGCGACTGGTCCGCCACTGTCATATTAAGCGACAACGAGACAGAAAAGATGAAAACGACTTTTGTCAAAGGCTCGCCGTATCTTTACTCCGAGTTTAGCGATCCTACTACGCCGGAACTTTATTTCCCTGCTGCTACTCAATTTTTTGATGACAGCAACAATGCGATCTTAACGTCCGAAGGTGCTAGTGTAACGGCTGACCATATCGGGTTTACCGTGACGAACATGGATGGCGCTCCGAAACCACAAACGGTGATCAGGCACTATGGTGTATTCGCGCCTGAAGGCTCCACCTTCACAAAAGTCGGTGGTAAAATCAAAATCCGACTTGGCAGCGGACAAAATTATTTGTCATTGTCTACGATGCCCACTGCTGGCGACTTGAACTACTTCTATAAACATGCTTATGCCTTCGTCACGAATACGACGGTCACTCCGAGCTTTAACGAGCAAACCTCCGAGGTCACGACCAAATTCAATGTCACAATTGATCAAAAGCGTGCAGATCTGGCACCCACAACCTTGATGGCACTACTACCACATCAATGGAAAACTACCACTTCATCGCTTACGAATCTCACATACCCGTCCATTCGGGGTGCATTGAAGCTGCATGAAGGCAACTCCTTTACCACGGTAGACAGATTTTATGGGATCGTTCCCCAATTTACCGAACCGGGAGACCCGACTTATTCTCGAGAAGCCTTGTTAGAGCAATTGGACTTCCTGGATGAGTCGACTTCAAAAAATATCATGGCTGGGGATGCATATTGGCAAGGAAAAGTGCTTCATCCGCTAGCTATGGGCGTTTTGATCGCTGATCAAATCGGCGATACGTATTATAAAAATGTTTTCCTAAGCAGAATGAAAACCATATTAACCGACTGGTATACCTACACGAAAGGTGAACCGGAATATTTTATGTATTACGATCCGACCTGGGGCACCATGTATTACAAATCGAGTGAATTTGGTGCCAATACTGGCCTGACGGATCACCATTTTACTTACGGCTATTTTGTGTTTGCTTCCGCAGTCCTGGCGACTTACGATCAGGATTTCAAGGACAATTACGGCGACATGGTTGTGCACCTTATTCGGGATTACGCCAACCCGTCGAAAAACGATCCGCTCTATCCGTTCCTCCGCAACTTCGATCCATATGAAGGACATTCATGGGCTGGTGGGTATGGGGATAATAACAGCGGGAATAACCAAGAGGCTGCCGGAGAGTCATTGTTCGGTTGGGTCGGGGAATACATGTGGAGCCTGCTTTCCGGCAACACAGCTGATCGCGATATCGCCATTTTCGGCTTTACGACCGAACTGAAAGCTGTAGAGCAATACTGGTTCAATTATGACAATGACAACTGGCTGCCAGGGTTTAAGCACAAATCGGTTGGCCAAGTATACGGAAGTGCGTATAACTTCGGCACTTTCTTTAGCGGAGATCCGGTTCATGTGTACGGCATCCACTGGCTGCCAACCGGAGAATATTTGACAAGCTATGGCTTCAATCCAGCAAAAGCCGCCACATTGTATAACGGTATGATTGCGGACAAAAAAGGCCCTGAGGATACTTGGTATCATATCGTATGGCCGATCCAGTCGCTAAGCGATCCGCAAGCAGTTCTTAACAAATGGACGCTTGAAGGAACCCAAAAAAATGAAATATTCGACACCTATTGGTTCGTACATAACATGGCGACTTTGGGGCAGCGAACCAATGACATATGGGCGACCGGTTGGTCAAGCGCCACGGTATATAAAAAAGGTTCAATCTACTCTTCCATGATCTGGAATCCGACGAACGCTCCTGTTACGGTCACTTTCCGCAACGCAAATGGAGTAACAGGCTCTGCCATCGTAGGGCCGAAAATGTTGGTAAAAGTTGATCCAACGAAAGTCAGCGACATGAATCAAAAAATAGCTCCACAATTAACGCCCGATTCTACACAGAATACGACGGGTCAACCCATCGAATTGACCTATGCGGACCATGCAGCATGGAGAAACGCAATCAACGAGGTTAAGGTGAATGGGACGAAAGTGGATGCTTCGCAATACAGCATAGTACCAGGTAAAATCACCTTGCATGGAGCTATATTTTCAAATGAGGACCTCTATACGATTACCATCGTATCGGACGGGTACCCGGATGCTACGATTCAGCAAAATGTGATCACGAGTTCAACGGTGAACCTTGCCCTGAATAAAGCGACCGTTACTTCCGAAAATCCGATTAAAGCGGGAAGCTACGCTGTAGACGGACTGCTAGATACACGTTGGGAATCTGAATTCAGCGATCCGCAGTTTATTACAGTCGATTTAGGCTCGGAATACAAATTAAGTCATGTACATTTGAACTGGGAAAATGCTGCTGGCAAGAGCTATACCATCCAGGTTTCTATAGATGGCGTAACTTGGAAGACGGTGTATTCCACAACAAGAGGGCATGCTGGTATCGATGACATCACATTCCCGGCTGAGAATGCAAGGTATGTGAAAATGAATGGTACAACACGGACAACGCAATACGGATTCTCGCTCTTGGAGTTTGAAGTATACGGAAGTGCCTCGGGCAAGCAACCCGCACCGGCATTAACGGCTGATTCAACGATGAATACGATTGGTCAACCAATCGACATCACTTATGCGGATAATGCGGCATGGAGAAACGCGATCTATGCAGTAAAGGTGAATGGAATGAATGTGGACGCAGCCCAATACAGCGTAACACCAGGTAAAATTACCTTGAATGCTGATTTATTCACAGAGGAAAACAGCAGCTACGTGATTACCGTTCAGGCGACCGGATTTGAGGAAGTCACTGTGAAGCAGGATATCATCACCAAATCGACTGTTAACCTTGCGCTGAACAAACCAACGATCACGTCCGTAAACCCACTGCGAGGTGGTAAAGAAGCAGTGGATGGAAATAAGGGTTCACGCTGGGAATCCGCATTTAGCGATCCTCAGTTTATTACGATTGATTTGGGGTGGGAGCATAAGGTAAATCATGTGCTTTTGAACTGGGAAAATGCAGCCGCCAAGAGCTATACGATTCAGGTTTCCTTGGACGGTGCAAATTGGAAGACAGTCTATTCGACAACGAAAGGCGACGCAGGCATCGATGATCTTACTTTTGCTCCTGAGAGAGCAAGATATGTCATGATGAGCGGCACGACACGGACAACGCCATACGGCTACTCGCTTTGGGAGTTTGAAGTGTACGGTACCTCAACGGGTACACCAACAATACCAGTACCACCAACACCATTAATAGGACCTGAAATGCATGCAGATACGACAATGAACACGATTGGTCAGCCAATTGAGATCACCTATGCAGACGATGCGACATGGAGGGATGCGATAGACGAGGTGAAGTTAAATGGAACAGCATTACATGCTGGGCAATATAACGTAACACCTGGGAAAATCACTTTGGCAGCCTCCTTATTTCCAGAGGCTAACAGCTATATCATCAGCATTCAGGCAACAGGCTATAAAGAAGTTTCCGTTCAGCAGAATGTCAGCACGAACACGAACGTGGCAGTTAATCTTGCTTTGAACAAACCGACAATTACTTCTGAGAACCCACTGCGAGGTGGGAAAGATGCGGTGGATGGAAATAAGGGTTCACGCTGGGAATCCGCATTTAGCGATCCTCAGTTTATTACGATTGATTTGGGCTCGGAACACAGGGTAAATCATGTGCTTTTGAACTGGGAAAATGCAGCCGCCAAGAGCTATACGATTCAGGTTTCCTTGGATGGCGTAAATTGGAAGACAGTCTATTCGACAACGACAGGTGACGCAGGAATCGATGATCTTACATTTGCTCCTGAGAACGCGAGATATGTCAAGATGAGTGGCACGACACGGACAACGCAATACGGATACTCGCTTTGGGAGTTTGAAGTGTACGACGACACCTCAACAGGCATACCAACACCAACGCCAACGCCAACGCCAGTACCATCAGTTCCACTAAAAGCACCTGTATTAAATGTTGATACAACGGTGAACACAACCGAACAGCCGATCGAAATCACCTTCGCAGACGATGGGACATGGAGAGATGCGATCAACGCTGTTAAGTTAAACGGAACTATATTGAACGCTGAGCAATATTGTGTAACACCCGGAATGATTACCTTATACGACTCCTTGTTTAAAACAGCCAACACGTATACGATCAGCATCCAGGCTGCTGGCTTTAACGATGTTTCCGTTCAGCAGGATGTCATCACCGACTTGAAAGCTAATCTTGCTTTGAACAAACCGACATTTACATCCGACGGTCCACTACAGGGCGGCAATAATGCGGTCGATGGAAACAAGAGATCCAGATGGGAGTCCGCATTTAGCGACCCGCAATGGATCAGCGTTGATCTTGGAACACCCGTCTTGATTAGTGGAGTGCTTCTTAACTGGGAAAACGCTTCTGCAAAGGCGTATTCAATCGAAGTTTCCGTAGACGGTGAGTCCTGGACGCCCGTGTATTCCTCGACAACAGGTGATGGTGGCATTGATCAAATAGAATTCAGCCCCACCAATGCCAGGTTTGTAAAGATTAACGGCATTAAACGTAATACCCAATACGGATACTCATTATGGGAATTAGCAATATATCAATAAAGAAGAGCGTGTGTGTAAAATTGCAAGGTATACAGCTAGGGCGGGGGGCACCTGTAACAAGGGCTCCTCTGCCCTTTCTTAAGGTCATAGGATGGCGGTGGAGCAATGACACATGTTTGGAATCTAAGAGAATGGTTTCACAATCAAAGAATCAAAAAGAAAATCATGATCATTTTTATTCCGTTGGTTTCATTCCCCCTCATTGTGCTGGCTTACGCTTTCAATTACGTGTTTACAAATTCAGTTATTGAAAAAACAGTCGCAAATGTAGCAAGCGAATCGCAGTTGATTGTGACCCGGGTTCAAGAATCGATTCTGAATGCCGAAAACTGCGCGAATATTATGACAGTAAATGTAAATAAGATTGTACCGGTCAATCAGAATGCGTTCCAGGATGAATTAACTAAAAAGAATCTGATTACCCAAGTTAATAATCAGCTGTATTTGGATTTAATGTTTTTCCCGGATATAGAGGCGGCAGCATTCCTTGATATGAACAACCAGCTGTATACGACAAATAATGTAATGGAAAATGGGCTTCAAAAAGCTTTCCACAGTACGATCCTGGAACAAATTTACAAAACAAGCGGTGAGAACATTTGGTTTATTATGGAGGCTCGCGATTTTTTAACAACGAATACGGGTTCTCCTGTCCTAACCTTAGGGAAGAAAATCCTCAGTATTGACAACGGTGACCAACTCGGAACCTTAATCTTAATTATTAAGGAAAGCTCGTTTTCGGCTATTTATCGAAGCGGTGGTAAAAACCAAGGAAGAAACTATATGATCGTCGACTCCAGGGGGCTAGTTATCTCTTCCTTGGATAAACCCGATCTTATGAAGAAGCCAGCCATAAGCTCCGTAACAAATATTTGGTTACATGAAAAGCCGACGACAGATATTGTTACTTGGAAAGGCAAAAAATTTTTAATTTCCAGCGTGCCGTTTGAAAAAATGAACTGGAAGCTTGTCAGTCAGATCCCCATCAGTATTCTTACCGACGATTCACGTAAAGTTACCTGGCTTATCGTAGCTCTGGGAATTTTCGGGATTATATTCGCGTTTTTTGGAGCGGAACAGCTTTCTAGAATTATCGCAAACCCATTGATTCGTTTGACGAAGACGATGCTGAAAGTCAAAGAAGGGGATTTATTTATCTTTTTTGATGTCAATACCTCAGATGAAATAGGGTATCTTGCGAGCGGTTTCAATAAAATGCTTGTGCAAATTCGTGAACTCATTGGGCAAGTGAGCAAAGAGCAGAAGCAAAAGCGCCATTATGAGCTTGCTTTATTTCAGTCGCAGATCAAACCACATTTTTTATACAATACACTTGATCTAGTGTATGTGCTTTGCTCCATGCAAAGGGTTACAGAAGCTAAGGATGCAACCAAAGCATTGGCTGATTTTTATCGGATTGCTTTAAGCAGCGGCAAAGAGGTTATTTCAATCGGCGAAGAAATTGATAATGTCAGTAACTATTTAGCCATTCAAAGAATTCGTTATAGGGATGTTTTTGATTTTTCGTTGGAAGTGGACGAGCAGATACTGAATCATCAAATTCTGAAGTTAACGATTCAGCCTCTAGTAGAGAATGCTATTTATCATGGATTGAAGCCTAATGGCTCAGGCGGGAAGCTGCATATTAAGGGCAGCCGCGACGAAAATGAGATACTGATTACCGTTTCGGATAATGGCGTTGGGATGGGTCCGGAAACACGCAAACAACTTCTGGATACGCAACAAAGAGATCCCTTGAACAAATCGTTCGGAATGTTAAATGTTCATGAACGGATTCAATTGTTTTTTGGCCATGAATATGGCATCTCCATACACAGCCGGTTAGGGGAAGGTACGAGGATTGAAGTGAAACTTCCCAAAGATGTAAAGGGGGAAAGTAATCATGTTTAAGGTGCTGATTGTTGACGATGAACTCTTATTTCGCGAGTATTTGCGAACAATAATAGATTGGGAGACTTATGGATTTGTGATCTGCGGCGAAGCGAAAAATGGACAGGAAGCATTGCAAATCGCTAATGAAACATTTCCCGACCTTGCTTTAGTGGATATTAATATGCCGATCATGGATGGATTGACGCTTTCTAAACAATTAAAGCAGCGTTATCCGGATATTGCAGTCGTAATGGTGACAGGGCATGGAGAATTTGAATACGCACGCCATGCATTAAAAATTGGCGTAGAAGATTACATACTGAAACCATTCGATCTGGACGAATTGTTCTTGACCCTTGTTAAAATCAAAAATCAGATTCAAAAAATAGTCGAAAATAGAACAGTTCATCGAAAGCAGTCAGAGTGGCTGAAAGAACAGTTTCTTTCCATGCTGATCAGCCAGGATATCACTTTAAATCATCATGAAATTACTGCAGAGCTTGAACAATTGGGTTTCTCCAGCGAATCCAATCGATATGTCATTATTGTCGCAGAGATCGATAACATTTATCAACTTTGGAAGAACCATAAAGAAATATTGCTCTGGAAAAATACTATTTCGAATATTTTGCATGAAATTCTTACTCTGGAAAGCTCTTGCCTCGTTTTTTTCGGCCCGGAAGATCGTATCGTTTCATTGTGCCAGTTATCCTCGAATACCTATCAATTCTTGAATGAACCCAGTAGTTTGCAACGGTTGTGCGATATGGTGAAAAAACATTTTAAATTGACCGTCACCCTTGGTGTGGGAAGACCAAAACATGGATTTAGCGGGATACGAGAATCGTATATGGAGGCTCTTGCTGCACTGCAAGGCAAAATAACCGTTGGGAACTGTCGAATAATTAGCTACAATGCTTCGGACACAAGGTATCAAGGATTTTACTCCAGTGTCATCAACGAAAAAATGATGCTGGCTTTGCGACTAAATGATTACACAGAAATCAGAAAGCATCTGGATGATGTATTTCAGTTTATTCGCAGGCAAAAGTTAACGGCTGAAATGACTTATACAATGGTGATCGGATTGGCTTCCTTGTGCTTGTCTCATATTGTGGCCAGCGGGTATGAAATTGCGACGGTGTTGGGAGCGGACTTTTCGCCTTATCAGGAAATCAAACGACAAGAAAATCTCGATAACACTTATACCTGGATTGAAGATATTTTTCACAAAACATTGAAATTGAATGCCGAAAAAAATAAGCAATCTCGTTCAAAGCAAATTTTCGAAGAGACTAAACTGCTGATCGAGCAAAATTATCAAAATTCAAGTCTGAACGTGGAAGAAATCACAAAAATAGCTTTTATCAATGGCAGTTATCTGCGAAAAATATTCAATAGAGAAGCAAACATGTCCATCTCCGACTATATTACCCATATTCGTATGCAGCGAGCCAAGGAAATCATTCAAATGAAGAAAGCTAATATTGCAACAGTCTCAGAAATGGTGGGATATAACGATCCGGGCTATTTCAGCAAATGCTTCAAAAAATATTACGGACTTACCCCAAGTGAATATGAAAATCAAATCGGATGATGAAACAGGCGCGATTATTACTGTATTTAGAAGCGATCCGTTCATTTAATGGGCTATTTCGATGCTCTATAATGAATTTATGGTTAAATGTAAGCGTTATTATAACCTGAAATTATTATTGGGGGGCATTGGAAAAATGAAGATGTGGAAGAAATTAAGCAGCATCGCACTTGCATCAATCATGACAGTTTCACTTACAGCGTGTGGATCGGAAACGAAGAATGACGCAAGCTCAAAAGCACCTGCAGCAACAACTCCTGCTGCAACCGCAGCGGCAACTCCTGCTGCAACTGCAGCGGCAACTCCAGCAGATCCTGTTGTTAAGCTTAGCATTTATACCAATCATTTCGACGATGACACTTCCAAGCCTTACGATTACGCGGTCGCCGAGCTGAAAAAAGATATGCCGAACGTAGAAGTAACTTTGGTGCCCGGACTGCAAGACAACGGCCAGAAAATCAAAACGCAAATGGCGACAGGCGACTTGCCGGATATCATCGATATCGGTTGGGATATTATGCAGATCGGCGCCAAGTCGAACAATATTTTGACGTTGGATAACGCCCCGGAAACGGCTCAATTCAAAAAAGATTTGAACAAAGGCAACGAAGGCAAATTGATTGCGCCAGACGGTCATGTATACGGCTATCCATATGCAGGCACTGAATTTATCATCTTGTATTACAACAAGAAGCTGTTTGCGGATGCAGGCGTACAGGCGCCGATCAAAACGATCGATCAATTGAAGGATGCCGCTAAAAAATTCAATGCCAAGGGAATTATCCCGCTTGCGATCTTCTCGAAAGAAAAATGGATTGGCAACTCACTATTGCAAGGATTCATGACTCGCGAGGAGCCGAAAGGCTACGGTGCCCTCACTGGCGCAACGGAGACGCCGGCTGCCCTGAAGCTTGCCGCTAAGCAGGTGGAAGAGCTGACAGCCGCAGGATTGTTCGCGAAAAACGCGACCCAGACGAACTACGATCAAGCTTCCTCGCTGTTTTACCAAGGCAAGGCAGCCATGTTCGTGAATGGCCAATGGGAAATCGCCAGCTCGCAAAAAAATCTGGGCGACAACGTAGATTTCATGAACTTCCCGGCGAAAGACGAAGCTACCTATGAGAAAGCCAAGTTTGCTTTGAATGGAGCGGGTAATCCAGGGGGCTTCGCGGTTTCCGCAAAAACGAAAAACAAAGAAGTCGCAACGAAAGTAGCCGCGTACTTGGCGCACAAATATGCCGAGTATAAATACACGCAAACGGGCACGCCGATCGTATCGGTCAAGGTCGACAAGCCAATTACTGCGCAAGTGCCTGCTATGCTGACGCGACTCGGAAAAGAAGTGCTTCCGAACACAACGAGTTTTGCGATTGTGCAGAGCGATACGAACGTTACTCTGGCTATCGACGATAACTCGCAGAACTTGATAGTGTCTGGATTTACGGCGGATCAATTCGTAACGAATCTCAATAAAACGCTGAACAAATAAATCCTTTCAATACCTTATGACTCACATCGACTTGTAAGTCGGTGTGAGTCTTTTAAAAAAAGGGAGCATGGAGATGAAACAATACCTAGGAAACAAACGGGTAATCTTAATCTTTTTATTACCTGCGCTTGTTCTATATAGCGTGATCGTGTTTTATCCAATTCTTCAGGCAGTTTACCGCAGCTTTTTTGAATGGGATGGCCTTAGCGAAGCGACTTTTATTGGCTTCAGAAATTATATCGATCTTGCCCAAGATTATTTATTGACCACTTCACTCCGGAATGGATTTTTATTCGCCCTTGTTCTGGTCATTTTCCAAATCGGTCTAGGCACGTTGTTGGCGCTTATATGCTCGGACCCGACGGTGAAAGGCCGGAAGGTGCTGAAAACTGCTTATTTTATTCCCGTTGTGCTTTCGGTCACGGTCGTGTGTCAACTTTGGCTTTCCATGTATGACCCGGTTAACGGACTCATCAATAAGTTGTTTCAAGCACTCGGGATGGATTACCAACAAGACTGGCTGAACTCACCAAGCGTATCAATTATTGCGATTGCTTTCGTCAATGCCTGGCAATATATGGGATTCCAGTTTGCCTTGCTTTATGCCGGTGTGAAATCCGTTCCTGAGCATTATACAGAAGCAGCTCGAATTGACGGGGCGGGTAAATGGAAGGCGCATTGGCACATCACGCTTCCACTTATGAAGGAAACGTTCAAGTTTTGTTATATTATTGCCATTACAGCGGGGATAGGTGCTTATGTGCAAATGGCCATTATGACGAATGGCGGCCCAGGCACGACAAACTATACGATTACGTTCATGATCATCCGGAACGCATTTTCGGGCAATCAATACGGGTACGCTTGTGCCATTTCGGTAGTGTTGATTGTCATTAGCCTAATCGTCACCATTATCATTAACAAAGTGTTTGATAGCAGAGAAACCGGATTGGAACAGGGGTAAAGGAGAGTCATCGTATGAAAAAAATCGTCGGAATCGTCCTACAGTCCTTTTTATGGATCTATTTCGTGATTTCCGTATATCCGTTAATTTGGATGGTCTTCTATTCGTTGAAAAACAACGATGAAATCTTCGTAACCAATCCTTTCGGAATACCGACGCACTTCAGATTCGAGAATTACGTGAATGCCTGGAATAAATTCAGTGTCCCTACCTATATCGCCAATAGTATAGTTGTCTCTACGATTACGACGATCGGTGTTATCCTCTTCGCCGTCATGTTTGCATATGCCATTGCCAGGCTTCGGTGGAAATTTCGAGAAGCGGTACGGATTTACATGATTATTGGCATGTTTATTCCGATTCAGGTCATCATCATTCCCTTGGCGATTATCGTGAAAGATTTTCACTTGACGAATACGTACGGCGCTTTATTGATCCCTTACGTGGCGTTCGGACTGCCCTTTGCATCGATGGTATTTTACGGCTTCCTACGAGGGATTCCGCAAGAGCTGGAAGAATCGGCTTGTATGGATGGCGCCTCCATTTATCTCGCTTTCATTCGCATAATTTTGCCGATCCTCACTCCGGCAGTCGCAACCATTGCTATTCTTCAGTTTATGGGGACTTGGAATGAGTTTTTTTTGGCGTCGATCTTGATTACAAAAGAACAATTAATGACCTTGCCAATTGGGCTCATCTACTTTCAAGGCCTTCATGCGACCGATTGGGGCGGAATGGGCGCTGTCATGACGATCGCGAGCTTGCCGATGGTCGTGTTATACCTGATTTTCACCGAACAAGTAGAAAGCGCTTTGACGGTCAGTTCTGCCGTGAAGGGTTGAATAGACAAATTCGCACTATCAGTAAGCTTGATTGGAGGCCCGTTATTATCTGGGTTCATATCAAAAATACGATAATAGGAGGCAATTTATGTCGAAAAGGTTTTTGGGATTGTTACTGAGCCTTATGCTTTTGACTCTCGTGTTCACGTCGGGGTGGCCGGTCGGAAATCGGGTTTACGCAGATGAAACTGGTATATATGAAGCTGAAGCTGCTGCAAATACGCTCACCGGCAACGCATCCGTGAATCATTGCGGAGCGTGCTCGGGTGGAAAGAAGGTAGGCGGCCTTTACCAAGGCGCATCTTTAAAAATCAGCAATGTTAGCGCTCCAGTCAGCGGAAATTACAAGGTAACCGTTTATTATATTTCCGGGGATCCCCGGTCGGCGAATATTAGCGTCAACGGCGGGTCAAAGGAATATGTCAATTTTCCGGCAACCGCGGATTGGAATACAGTCGGAAGCTACGATGTGACGTTAGCTTTGAACGCCGGCAGCAATACGATCCTGTTCGACGATAACAACTGGTACGCGCCTGATATCGATCGAATCGTCGTGGGAGGACTCGTAGGACAAAACCCGACGGATGGCGTCTACGAAGCCGAAGCGGCAGCGAACACGCTCACTGGTAACGCCTCCGTGAACGATTGCGGAGCGTGCTCGGGTGGAAAGAAGGTAGGCGGCCTTTACCAAGGAGCATCTTTAAAGATCAGCAATGTTAGCGCTTCCGACAGTGGAAATTACAAGGTAACCGTTTATTATATTTCTGGGGATCCCCGTTCGGCGAATATCAGCGTTAACGGCGGGTCAAAGGAATATGTCAATTTTCCGCCAACCGCGGATTGGAATACGATTGGAAGCTACGATGTGACGTTAGCTTTGAACGCCGGGAGCAATACAATTTTGTTCGACGACAACAACGGGTACGCCCCTGATATCGACCGAATCGTCGTGGGGGGACTGGATAGCGTCTTCGAAGCCGAGGCGGCAGGCAACACGCTCATCGGAAACGCCTCCGTGGGTGGTTGCGGATCATGCTCGGGTGGAAAGAAGGTAGGCAATCTTTACCAAGGATCTTCCTTGCGGTTTAACGATGTCACCGCTATCACGAGCGGAAATTACAAAGTAACGGTTTATTATATTTCCGGGGATACCCGTTCGGCTAATATCAGCGTTAACGACGGGGCAAAAGAATATTTTAATTTTCCGGCAACTACAGATTGGAATACAGTCGGAAGCTACGATGTGATGTTACCTTTGAACGCCGGCAGTAATACGATCTTGATCGACGATAATAATTGGTATGCGCCTGACTTTGATCGAATCGTCGTGCATGCTGCAGATAACGGAACCGGGAATCCTGGAGACGATGAAGGTGATATTGGAAATCCGCTCAATCCCGTCAACTTTGGGACGATAACCGTTACCCCATATACGGCAGGCATGTTGATTTCCAATGGACAGTACAGTGTTACCTATCATTCGGGGACCGGATATACGGATTATCAATGGAATAACGGCCAGCAGCTAAAAGGTGTGTACGGAAAAATTAAGCTGAACGGCGAGGAATTGAATACGATAGATTACGAGTCTCATTCGCTCGCTATAGAGCAGATTACTCCTCTCAATGACCATTTTGGTACAGGCATTGAGGTTATCTTTACACATATGAAGGTAGGGAAGCCGACACTTAGACAAGTGTATGATTTCTATGAAGGTAAGCATTATTTCCTCTCCAGGCTTGATGCGATCAGCGGACAAACGATCAGCACCAACTATATGGCGCCGGCAGCTGTTAAACGGGCTGGAGGCGTGACGACCGGTCAAATGGCCGATAACCGTATATTAGTTGTACCGTTTGATAACGACATGTGGATTCGCTATGCAGCTCAGACACTGAACCGTACCGATACCAGTTATGAGGTCACGGCGATTTACGACAATGCGTCACGTCAGGGGCTGATTCTCGGATCTGTCACGCATGACCATTGGAAAACGGGCATTGGTTGGAGCGGGTTGAATAATCAACTCAATCAGTTGACCGTATATGGAGGAGCATCCTCCAGTATTACCCATGATTCGCAGCCGCATGGCAGCTTGACTGGAACAAAGATTTCCTCTCCGACCATTCTAATTGGCGGTTATGCCGATTATCGCGAAGGTTTAGAAGAGTATGGGCGTGCAAATGCTATTATCGCCCCAGCGAGAAGGTTGGACAGCACATTACCGCAAGGCGTGCCGGTAGGTTGGAATAGCTGGGGAGGAATAGGTTGGACCTTAACTTATCAGGACATTATAGACACTTCGAACTATTTTAAACATCATCTGCCTATATTTAATAATAACGGCGCCGTTTATATCAATACGGATGCTCACGGGGTTCAATTGACGGAGGAACAAAAGGAACAGGCGATTGCCGTCATTCACGCCAACGGCCAGCATGCGGGCGGTTACTGGGCACCGTTCACTTTCTGGGGAGACAATTTGAATCAGCCGGTTGAAGGCACGAATAACCAGTATACATACATGGATATTCTGCTTAGGGATAGTTCCGGCAATCTGCTGCCGAAACTAGACGGTGCATATGCGATCGATGTGACACATCCGGGGGCGAAACGAATGTTCGCTTTTAATATAGAGCACTTCAAACAAATTGGTTATTCTTATTTGAAGATGGATTTTCTTTCGCATGGGGCATTGGAAGGCAAGCATGCGGATCCTAACTTCACGACGGGTATCCAAGCATATAATGAAGGTATGCGATATATCAATGAGGTATTGGATGGCAAGCTTTTCGTAAGCCAGTCGATTGCACCGCTCTTCCCATCTCAATACGCGAATAGCAGACGAATCGCTACCGATACGTTCGGTTCGATTCACGATTCCGAATACGAGCTCAACGCGTTGACCTACGGTTGGTGGCAGAATGCGACGATCTATAATTTTACAGACCCGGATCATATCTCGCTCACTCGCGCAGGTTCCTTGACGGAAGCGCGCAGCCGCTTGAATTCAGCGGTTATTTCCGGTACGGTGCTCTTGGATGGGGACAATGTCAATAATCCGATAGCACAAGAGTATATGTCAAAGCTGTATTCGAATCCGAAAGTCATTCAGCTCGCATTGAAAGGGAAAGCATTTAGACCGGTCGAAGGAAATACATGGGCGAATGCGGCTGATACATTCGTGTTGAAGGATGGCAATGATCATTATTTGGCCGTCTTTAACTATAGCGGTAACGCATCAGCTATCAAGACATTAGATCTTGCGCGTGCCGGACTTCCGTCAGGAATAACTTATAGCCTTGAGGATTTGTGGACTGGCGATGTTTCCGATGTAAGCGGAACGAAGGAGCTTATGCTTCAGCCTGCCGAATCCAAACTGTTCAAGCTTACGAAGGAGACTGCTCCGACGGCGACGGTCAGTTATAGCCAAACCGGTCCGACAAACCAGAATGTGACGGCAACGATCACGCCAAGTAAAGCGGTAACCATTACCAATAACGGCGGCTCGCCCAACTACACTTTCACAGCAAACGGCAGCTTCACCTTTGAGTTCGTGGACGCAGTCGGTTATACCGGGAGCGCGGTGGCGACCGTAAGCAATATCGACCGAGTCGCGCCAACGCTGCATCTCTTGAGCGATAAGCCTATAATAGAGGGAAATAACCATAAAATGGTGACGGTCACCATTAGCGTATATGCGAATGGAACCGGCTCCGATATCGCATCTGTCGTGCTTACCTCGATAACATCGAATGAGCCTGATAACGGTCTTGGCGACGGCGATACGGTGAATGACATACAGGATGCAGCAATCGGAACATACGACACATCGTTCAGCCTCCGCGCGGAACGATCCGGTAAAGGCAACGGCCGAATTTATACGATTACGTATACCGCCATCGATCTGGCTGGAAACATAACAGTCGCATCCACGCAGGTGGTTGTTCCTAAGAAGAAGGACAAATGAGTGCAAGAACAACAGCAGCTCTCCAGTGGAGGGCTGCCGTTTATAAATCAAAAGATACCTCCGCATCCACAAGGACGCGGGGGTATTCTTATACATTCCGACTCGGCGCGCATTTTCCTCCGCGGTGCCGCGGGCGATCCAGTCGTCCGCGTAGCCCAGTTTTTTATTAATAATAAATTAATATTCCGCATTAATGTGACCTAGCAACCTTAGCGCACTTTAACCCGTCTATGAATTGTTCACATTGAAGTTAACTAAAAGTAGTACATAAGAAATACACACCCGTCAAATAAGATCAATGAATATTGTGAAAAGAAGTGAAATTGATTGAATAGCACTTAACACCAGTAAGAGGTACTCTATGTGAACAGTATGTTATTAGCGTAGGTTATCTCTTGAGAACGAAAGTGAGGTTGTTGAACATGAATAAAAACATCCTTTTAGTTGAGGATGATATACGAATGAGAGAGATCGTAGTAGACTATTTTTCGAAAGAAGATTTTCGAGTTATTGTAGCTGAGAATGGTAGAGAAGCGATGGAGCTTTTTGAAATAGAGGCAATAGATTTGGTCTTATTAGACATTATGATACCAGAGCTAGATGGTTGGTCGGTTTGTAAAAGGTTAAGGAAAATTTCGGACGTACCTATCATCATGTTAACAGCGCGAGCAGAAGAAGAGGACAAACTAATGGGATATGACCTGGGTGCAGATGACTATGTAACCAAGCCCTTTAGCCCAAGGGTATTGGTAGCCAAGGCCAAAACACTTCTAAAAAGGGCGGAGGGCTCAATCGGTCAAACGGATGGTTTTATTGCGTACAAAGGCATAGAAATAAACAGACTCTCCCGTACCGCAAAGATGGACAATGAGAAAATCGATCTTGCACCAAAGGAATACGAGCTGCTAGTTTATTTATTGGAGAACAAAGGGATTGTATTAACGAGAGAAAGCATTATGAGCAGGGTTTGGGGCTACGACTTTATAGGTGATTTAAGAGCTGTTGATACCCATATAAAGAAGCTTAGGAACAAGCTTAAGGATAAATCAATCTACATCTCCACCGTTATAGGATCTGGCTATAAGTTCGAGGTAAATAGGTGATAAAACGAAGCGTTACTTTTAAACTATTTATCATTACACTGTTATCTTATTCCTTGTTCTTAGGTATTTTCATGGTAGGACAGACTCTATTCTATAAAAGCTTTTATTTATATATGAAAAAATCGAAATTAGAAAATAGTATTGAGAAATTCAGCATGATGTATGAACATGAAAAATGGGATAGCGAAGCTAGTACTCGAAACGTTAACAAATTTGCTGTCCAAAACAATTCTCAGATCGCTATTTTGGATGAAAATGAGGACATAAAGTTTAGTCCTTCTTATGGAATCGTTGTGGAAACGATGGACAAGACGAAACTAAAGATTCTCCTAAACAATATTGTTTATCTGGAGGGTTTTCAAAAGTTAAAGCTGACTATGGGTTCGCAAATAGAGGTAGAGGGTATTTTTCATGATAAGCTAAATCAAATCATTTACCTTTCTAGTATAAAAAATGATACTGATAAGTGGAGAAATTCTAATTTAGAGATGGCTAATGACACAACAGGTGCTCTAATTGAAGGTACTTTAATAAATAAAGAACTGAATACAGCAGAAATGAGTGAGTTGCTTTCTCTTAAGAAAATTAGCGGGAAAATAATTGCTTTGGATATCCCCACTCAAATTTCACAAATGGGCAGTTATAGCAGAGGATTGTTGGGGTCATCGATTGACTATTGGAAGGGTCTCCAACTGCTGAATAAAATTATAATAGAGCCTGGAAAAACCAATCAGTTTCACTATACGAACCCTTCAAATGGCATGGATAATATCGTGTTTGTTAGGCCTGTAAACAAAGAAAATGGGACTTCGCCGGAATATGTATTTGCGATAACTTCACTTCAGCCTGTTGGAGAAGCTGTTGATGTGATAAAAGATTACTACTTTTATGCATTTTTAGTTGCTTTATTATTTATTGCAGTGATGGCTTTACTTTTCTCCAAAATCCTCTCAAAGCCATTCATTAAGATGAATCAAGTTGCTACCAGAATGGCAAATTTGGATTTTTCGGAAGAGGTTCCTGTGAAATCTATGGATGAATTTGGAAATATGGCGGTTAGCTTAAATCGTTTATCTAAAAATCTCGGTACTAGTCTGAATGAATTAAAGATTGCCAATGAACAGCTCCAACGTGATATCGAAAAAGAAAAACTGCTTGAAGTCATGCGCAAAGATTTCGTAGCCAGTGTCTCTCATGAACTCAAAACACCTCTGGGAATCATCAAGGGATTTGCCGAAGGGGTTAAAGATCATATAGCGGAGCATAAAAGAGAGCATTACATTGATGTAATACTTGATGAGATTGATAATATGAATGAATTGGTGCTGGATTTACTGGACTTGGCCGAGCTTGAATCCAAATCTTACAAGTTGGATTTAGTTTGCTTTCCTATCATGGATCTTATTCATAATGTGAAATATAGGCTTACCAACCCAATTAACGAGAAAAAGCTTCAATTAAAGCTTGAAAATGAAGGAGAAGATCTTAAAGTCTTTGGGGATTTAAGAAGACTGGAGCAGGTTGTAACAAACATTTTGAGTAATGCGATCAGACATACCTATTACGAAGGATTTATTCAAATAAATGTGCAACAAATACAAAATTCAGTTTGTATCTCTGTGGAAAATAGCGGAAAGCCAATTGGAGATGACGATCTAAATTTAATCTGGGATCGATTCTACAGGGCTGAAAAATCTCGAGATCGGAAAACAGGGGGCACCGGACTCGGCTTATCCATCGTAAAGAATATCCTTGAGATGCACGGAAGTGAGTTTGGTGTTGAAAATACAAAGCATGGTGTTCGGTTCTATTTCACTCTAACAAGTCCTTATTTACCTTTGGCATTATGAGCAATAGTAGGTAATGGTGAAAGTATATCTTAACCAATTATTTAGTAGAGTCTCATTAGAACATTAAAATTCGTTCTTATTCTATAAAAACCTGTGCAAAATTGCGCGGGTTTATTTTTTTTATGTATAAATGTATCGAACGAAAAAGTCAGGGGAAAATCGTGTGGCTTAGCAGTCTCTAAAAAACCTCATAAAAATAATGGGTGAAAGATCCAATAATTATTTTGGCTAAAAACTGGTATAATCAACTAGCTACTCATTTAATGTTTCCACCCATGTTCATAAAAAAACGAAAAATGAAGGAAGTTACATATGCATAATAAATCAAATGCAGCAAGGTTTAATACTCCTTTTAAAATCACTTTTGTCTATGTGTTTATAGGTTGTCTATGGGTACTCCTATCTGATAGATTAATGGACACACTTAACATGTCAGCGACAATTACTATACATACATCGAAGGGGCTATTTTATGTTCTAAGTACGGCTTTGATTCTTTATTTTTGGGTCAAACGTTTGAAAAAAGCGCTTACCGAAAGTGAAGAACGTTATCGAATACTTGTGGAACATTCGCCTGAACCGGTAATCGTTCACAGTCAAGGAAATATAGTCTTTATTAACCCTGCTGGAATTAAAATATTTGGCGCAACTAGACCAGATCAAATTTTGGGTCAACCAGTCATTAATTTCGTTCATCCAGACTTTATAGACATTGCGAAGAAACGTATTAGGCAAGTCTCAGAGGAAGGAAAACCAACGGATCCCATTGATCAGCAATTTTTACGTCTGGATCGTCAAGTTTTTGATGTAGAGGTTCGAGGAGTTCCTATTGTCTTCCTTGGTAAACCGGCTGTACAGCTTTTATGTAGGGATATATCTGAGCGTAAACAAGCCCAGCGTATGCTGGAAGAAAGAGAACAAAGTTATAAATCGCTTGTAGATCATAATCCTGATGCCATTTTTTCTTTAGATTTAAACGGGGGTATGCTTCATAGTAATCCTGTTACTGAGAAGATAATGGGTTATCAGAAGGAAGAGCTTCATAATCAATCCTTTATTCACTTCATTGTAGCTCCGGATCAAGAGAAAACATCGCATCAGTTTGAAAAGGCGGTAAAAGGTGAATCAAATAACATCGAAATTGCGATCAAACATAAAGATGGGACAAACGTGGAACTAAATTTGAAGCTGGTTCCTATTATTGTCAACGGTAAAATCGATGGTGTTTACGGTATTGCAAAAGATATCACTGAACGAAAGCGAACAGAAGAACTATTGCTTAAGTCAGAGAAGCTTTCGGTAGTGGGGCAGCTTGCGGCTGGTGTTGCTCATGAAATTCGAAATCCGTTGACCTCACTTAGAGGATTTGTTCAATTATTACAAACGAGGATTGATGGTTATAAAGAGTTTTTTCAGATCATGTTATCTGAATTGGATCGAATCAATGATATTGTTAGCGAGTTTATGGTTATTGCCAAACCGCAAGTAGTGAATTTTGAGATGAAGGATCTTAGAAAAACGCTTCAAGATGTGATATCGCTGCTAGACACACAAGCAATTCTTAGTAAAGTACAAATTCATACGGAGATTATTCATGACGACATTCCTTTAATCAATTGTGAGGAAAATCAATTAAAACAGGTATTCATTAATATTCTTAAAAATGCGATTGAGGCGATGACAAGTGGGGGAGATATCATTATTCAAATGAAGGTAGACGACAATAAAATTATTATTCGTTTTATTGACGAAGGCTGTGGAATCTCGGAAGAACGATTGCCGATGTTAGGCGAACCCTTTTACACGACAAAAGAAAAAGGGACTGGATTAGGATTAATGGTATGTCATAAAATCATTGAAGCGCACCGCGGGACTCTCCATATAAAAAGTCAGATCGATGCGGGAACAACTGTTGATCTTATTTTGCCAATATAGAAATAAAACTATAGCTATTAATAAAGCCGCGCGCAGCGCGGTTTTATTAATTTACGGATATAAGGGGCAATAACTTTGGATATCGGAGGTACTCTGGGAAAGGTGATCATAAATAATCATGTAAACAACCAAAAAGATCATGAAAAGTAATCATAGGTGTAGCTATAATTTTCTTAGAGACGGAAGTGGTTTTGTCATTCGCAGATTTGCAAACGCTTGCAAAAAATGTCGTTTTATACGAGAGGATGAGTGAGGATGAAACGAAAAACAATCCTGGCTACTGTAGTCTGCAATCTTTGTTTGGGTTTAATTGGGACAGCTCCCGCTTTCGCGGAGAATGCTTCCCAATTTGACATGAAGACATCAGATCTCGAATCGACGGGTGAATTTACCGTTACCGTGAAAGGTAATAATATTCAAGATTTATACGCTTATGAGGCCAAATTTAGCTTTGATCCAAGCAAACTGGAGGTTGTAAGCGCAGATACGAATATAGAAGGCTTCTCCGTCTCTCCACTGATCAAAGGGAATGAGCTGACGATCGCGCATACCAAAGTGGGCAAGGTAGATGGTGAGAAGGGGAATTTAGATATCGGCACAATCACCTTTCGAGCTAAGAAAGCGGGAGTAACGAACATTAAATGGAACACGCTAAAAATTGTAGATCACAATTTAAAAAGTCAATCCTTTACTCGGAATGACGCCGTAGATTTCACTAAAATATTCAGCGATCTTGCAGGGCATTGGGCCAAGACAGATGTTATGCAGATGGTTATTCAAGACATTGTAGAGGGAATGGATGACGATCATTTTGCGCCGGATACGAGCGTGACTAGGGCGCAATTTGCGACACTGCTTGCTAAAGCATTGCAGCTGAAAGATCACGAAGCAGATCAGGTGCCATTCAACGATGTAGCAGCTGGCAGCTGGTATGAAGGGACAGTGAAGAAGGCCTTCTCGGCTGGACTCATTAATGGGATTTCTGCAACGGCATTTGCTCCTGAGACCAACATTACACGTGAAGAAATGACAGCGATGCTGATTAGAGCCAAGGCATATGCAAGCGGAACGAAAGTCGAGGATATGAAGATGGACGAATCGATCCATTTTGGAGATGATGGCGCAGTGAGTGACTGGGCAGCAGCCTTTGTCAAGCTTGCCGTCGGAGCAAAACTCATGGAGGGGCGAACGACTACAGACTTTGCACCACTGGCACCTGCAAGCCGGGCGGAAGCGGTTGTTGTTCTGAAGCGACTTTTGGCTGGGGGAGTGTGAGGGGATGCTCCTCCGGACTTCTGGCAAATAGGGAGATATTGTCTGTCGTTCAGCCAATTAAAGGACATCGCCCTAAATAGACCGAATGTATGTCTACGAAGTCTTATTTCGTATTTGAAATTACGGGGTGAAGGTGTTGAAGTTATTTACTAAACCATGGTCATTTTCAGTGACTCTCCATATCTTGTTAGTCGTCATGGTTGTTTTTCCGATCGTGACTATCAGTACCATGATTCTTCAAGTATACAAACGCGATTTACTACAGCAAACAACGGAGCGGACCCTACAAACACTCCATGCTGTCACCTATTCAGCCCAGCAGGAGATCAGTAAAATTGAATACGCTACCGCTGCCGTCGGTGTGGATCGAGATATTTTATCAACAGCCACATCCTTGCATCAAGCGGATGAGAGCAACCGATTCAAGGATATCAACGACCTTACACTTGCGCTGAGCAGATACACCTACTCCATGTCCAGCCAGCTGCTGGCGATCCACTTTTTCTATAAAGATGGTGGCGTGTATTCGTATAAGCAGAACTTGACCAAGGACGAGCAGGAGCTGCGTTCAGAAGAGTGGTATCAGAAGTTACTTCAGCACAAAGATAATGTGCAGTTTCTTAGTCTTCAGCAAACGCTCTTATATGGTGTAAGGGAACCGTTAGCCGTGACAGCCGCAATTGCACCCAGTGACTACCATACGCTAAGTAATGTCGAAATGATTTATTTTTCACTGAATGAGGAAGCGTTTGATAAGATCTTGAGACAGCAGCCCAACGACGATTCCACCTATGTCATCGTCAGCAAGGAAGGTCAAGTTGTCACAGCCAGCTACAATTGGGATCAATCTAGCTTAACGACGGCCAAACTAGAGCAAATCAGAGGTGCGCGTGAGGGCCATTTTATCGATCAGGTGAGTGGTCGTCAAATGATGGTCACCTATGCGAGCGTTGGAGATACAGGCTGGAAAGCGATTCAAGAGATCCCCTACAGTAAAGTAACGGCCAATTATGAACGTATTTTTAAGTTCGTCCTATTTGCAACCATCGCGGTTATCGTGGTATTTCTGCTGATTTCCTTTTATTTAGTTCACAGTTTAACTAGGCCTATTCACGTATTAGTCCGTAAAATGTCCCTTGTGATGGAAGGGGAGCTGAACGCCAAGATTGGGACTTCTAAAATAGCGGAAATGGCAGCGCTTGGCAGAACGTTCAATCATATGCTTGATCAAATTAAGCTGCTTCTACGGCAGCGGGAGGAACAAGAGCAAGCAAAGCGGAAAGCAGAGTTCGCTGCCTTGCAGTCGCAAATAAATCCGCACTTTCTCATTAATACATTGAATGCCATCAAGCTAATGGCGCTGATCAGTAAGGCGGACAACATCCGTAATATGACCAATGCGCTGATGCGACTCGTCTCCTCCGCATTTAACCGAGGCGGTGTACTTATCCGTTTTTCCGATGAAATCGCTAACTTAAAGCATTATCTCTACATCATGGAGATTCGTTACGGCAATAAATTTGAAGTTGAATGGCATATCGACCCGCAGGCAGAATCGAAGTATTTACTCAAGCTGCTCATTCAACCGATTTTGGAAAACAGCATCGTACACGGTATGGCCGGCAAAGAAACCCGTGGGAAAATCGTCATTCAAGCACACATTCATGAAGGCAGTTTGCACATCATAATCTCCGATAATGGCGAGGGGATGACAGATGAGCAGCTCGAAGAGTTCCGTACAAGGCGCAGCCCGCATACGTTTACAGGCATGGGCGTTGCCAATGTCCATCACCGGATCCAGCTGCACCATGGCGAGGATTATGGCATTATTTTGACAGTGAATGAGCCCAAAGGAACGAAAGTGTCGATGAAAATCCCGATTATTCATCGTGATCAGGAAGAGGAGCGACCACTTCAGTTGGAGGCTTAAAGCAGTTCATAAAAGATCAAGTTCATAGCCGAAAAGATCATTTGGATGCGTTTTCATCCCGTGTATGATAAAGACAGGTTAAACAATCAACCGAATCAAAGAAACATTCATTGGAGGGGTTTCAAGAATGGGAAAAACAAAATTGATAAGCACAGCATTAGTAGGCGGACTTGTTATGCTGAGTGCATTGACAGGCTGCGCCAAGGATACGGCAACACCAGCAGCAGCTTCAGTCAAACCAGCCGAAAGTAAAGCGGCAGCAGCGACGCCAAAACCAGCGGATCCCGTTAAGTTAAAACTTGCGATGTGGGATGCCAAAGGGGATCTTAAATTCTGGACAGACAAAGTGAAGGAATACACGAAGCTGAAGCCGAACGTGACCGTAGATATTGAGATGGTACCGGATAACGGCGGTCAATACTTAAAGGTACGATTAGCTGCCAATGATTTGCCGGATCTGTTCTACCTCAAGCCTGCGCATATGCAAATTTACAAACAATCTCTCCTTCCACTCGATGACTTAGCAGGGGCTAAGAATAACAAGTTCCCTGCGAAAATTGATGGAAAAATATTAGGCGCACCGCTCGTTTCTTTCTCGGAATTCGTCTACTTCCACCCAAGTATCTTCAAAGAGTTGAACTTGGAAGTGCCGAAAACGATGCCTGAGTTCTTATCCACGATGGATAAAATTAAAACGAATGGGAAATATACGCCAATCGCCATCGGCGGCAAGGAAGACTGGACGTTCTATCCATTTATGGAATTCGGCCCTCACATTCTCTCAGGGGATGAGAACTACTTAGCGAATTTGGCGAAGACGCCGGAGCCTTTCGGAGAGGGCAGTACATTTGATAAAGCTGGGAAAATCATTAAAGAAATGTCAACGAAGAAACTGGCAGGACCTGATGCTCTATCCATATCCTTCGATCAATCGACACAATTATTTGAATCCAAAAAAGCGGCGATGATCGCAGCAGGTCAATGGTACTATGGAGACTATGCTAACAGAGTGAAAACAGATGAAGATCTTGGCGTATTCCCTCTTCCTTTCCGCACGACAGAAAGCGAGTCACTGATATCCATGACCGTATCCGATATGAATATCGGGATTAACAAAAACAGTAAAAATGTAGAAGAGGCGAAAGCATTCTTCGATTGGATGTTCAGTAAAGATGTATACCAATCCTTCATTAATATGGCGCAACAGTTCTCCACGATCAATGGTGTGAGCACGGATCTTCCTTTCTTTAACAAATGGACAGAAAAGTATCCGTTTAAACCATTTATCTACTCAGCAACGGATGAAGGCTTTGCCAAAGTGAGCGGTGCGGCACAATTTGATTTCAAAAAAGCTGCACAGGAAATCTACTCCGGTAAACCGATCGACACCTTGGAGAAAGAATTGAACAACAAGTGGAAGAAAGCGGTTGAATCGAACAAATAGGTAATTAAATAGAGGGTACTTTCTGAGCGATTGGAATAGTGCCCTCTCTTGTATACAGGAGTGATTACATGAATTATCGCATGCAGCAGAAAGTCGTCATCGTTTCGTTTCTATTCGTACCTGTTGCGCTCTTACTTTTGTTTTTGATCTATCCGACTTTGCAGTTGTTTCGCTACAGCTTTACGAGTTGGGATGGGTATAGCCCAAGTTTTAAGTACATTGGTTTTAACAATTATAAGCAAATGCTGTTTGATTTCCCTGAAGCTTGGCATGCCATAAGGAACAACGTCACCTATTTTATTTTACATGCCATTGCCATCCCGCTTGAAATCATTATGGCCGTTCTCTTAACAAGAGCACTGCGAGGGAGTGCGTTCTTCCGCTTCTCGGTGTTGATGCCTTACATTATCAATGGTATCGCGGTGGCGTATATGTTCAGCTACATTTATAATCCGATCAATGGTCCGTTGAATGAGCTTTTGAAAGCGATGGGGCTCGAATCATGGATTCAAAGCTGGTTGAGCGATGCGAAGATTGTGAATTATTCCTTGGTCGTTGTTTCATTATGGCGTTACAGCGGCGTGCATATCGTGTTGTTTCTAGCAGGACTGCAATCGATTCCGAAAGACCTGTATGAAGCGGCAGAAATTGATGGGGCGAACTTTTGGCAGCAGCAAAGGTATGTAACGCTCCCAGGCATCCGACGCGTGATCGAAATTATTTTGTTCATGAATGTATCTGGAGCCCTACTGCAGTATGATATTCCGCTTGTTATGACGAACGGAGGTCCAGGCAGCGCAAGCAGCACATTTGGACTCTTTTCACTCCAAACCGCATTTACTTACAACAATTACGGTCTGGCTTCAGCGATGGCAGTTATTCTTTTATTACTGATTATTATTTTTTCATCGTTGCAAGCGTGGATCGTGAGAGACAGGAGTGGAGCTTAGCATGGAACGAACACTAACGCTTGAACAGACGAGAAAGCAGCCGTTGCCAAGCCGTACGCGATCGATGAGCAAACAGCGTGTAGCTGCTAATATCGTGTACTATATACTTTTTACGCTCATGGCTATCCTGATTTTCGTACCGATTTTACTAGTTCTATTTGGTTCGTTTAAAACGAATTTGGAGCTAGCCGAAACGTCGCCGTTTTCGCTTCCGAAGAGCTTTCTTCATATCGATAATTACGTGAGTGCTTTGAAAGAAGGCAATATGATTCGCGGGCTTGGGAACTCGATTCTGCTTGTGGTATTGAGTATGCTAGGAAATATGCTGCTTGGGACGATGACTGCATTTGTGCTCAATCGGTTTCAGTTCCGTATGAAAAAGTGGATTCTCCTCCTGTTTATGATGTCGATGATCATTCCGGCATATACGACAGAAATTGCTCGCTTTCAGCTCCTACATACACTGGGCGTTTATAATACGCTCGGGGCACCGCTTCTTATTTATATTGGCACGGATATTATGCAGATTTACATTTACATGCAATTTCTCGAAAAGATTTCGGTACAGCTTGACGAGAGTGCTATGCTGGATGGAGCGTCGTATGTTCGAATCTTCCGTTCGATCATTTTCCCGCTGCTGCTGCCTGCTACGGCAACACTGGCAATCTTAAAAAGTGTGACGATCATGAATGATATCTTCGTTCAGCAGTTATATATGCCTAGCAAAAAGTTGGCGACGCTCGCTACTTCATTGACTTCATTCGTAAGTACGCGCAGTTCAGACTTGTCTATGCTTTGTGCAGGTATTATTATCGTTTTATTGCCGAGTGCCATCTTCTATATCGTTTTTCAGCGGTATATTTTTAAAGGACTTATGGATGGAGCGGTGAAAGGATAAGTACAAAGGAATTAACTTCACGGATGGGGGATGAACAGGTTGTTTAAGCTGATGATTGTCGACGATGAACCGCTTGTTCGTCTAGCTCTTCAACATATGATCGATTGGGAGAGTATGGGCATCCAGGCGGTTGTTGAAGCTGGCGATGGCATGGAAGCTCTTGCTATTCTGGAGCAGCAAGGCGATATCGATCTGATGCTGCTTGATATTGAGATGCCCAGACTTGGCGGTATCGAGCTGCTGCGAGCGCATCCAGCAATTGCACAGAAGCGAAGACCTGTCGCCATCATGCTTAGCGCCTATAGCGAGTATAGCTATGTGAGAGAAGCTTTTGTGCTAGGCGCGATTGATTTCATAGTGAAGTCGGATATGGATGAGGAACATCTGGTTCCCGTTGTTTTGAAGGCAGTCAATGAACTTCGAACACGGGAGACGCCAACGCCTGTTGTAGCATATACGAATGAAGAGATCGATAGGAAAAGTGAAACCCTTCGACAGCTCATTTCTATCAATCCCCTACAGGAAGAATCGGCCTATGCAGCTATTGGGGCTGGCATCTCGGAGTGGCTTGAAGAATTGAATCAGTTGGTTGCCGTGATTGCCATTTCGCAAGGCTCATCTGAGGTATCAAGGACGGGGAGGAGCTTAAAAGATGGTCAGACGCAGCGGTTTATAATGCAGTCCGTGCAAACTGTTCTGGACGCCATGTCAATGAAGCATCTCTTATATGCGAAGAGCCAGTCCGAATATGTGCTATTCTGTTCGTTCGCAGAATTTCGCAGTGAAAGTATGATTCGAGAAAAAGTACAGGCTGCCTTCTCTATGATTCAAACCCGACTAAATCAGTATGTTAATGTGTCCATATCGATTGGGATTAGTGATCTAGCTAGCGGTATGAAGCATTGGTACCGGTTGTATCAGCAAGCCGCCCATTTGGCCGCCATGAGTTATTTTGCCGGATTTAATAAGGTGTTCTATCCTGAGAGCTGTATGGAGCTTGGAAAATACGGTGCGGAAAGCGGAGTTGAGCATGCCCGTAAGCTGCAGGTTACGCTGAAAGCAACGGGAGCAGGTATCGCGCAGCTGCTAGAACAAAGTAACGCCCAGTTATGGTCCAAGGAGTTTGAGCAGATGGAGCTGCTGCTAGGGCAAACATGGGGCTGGAGACCCCAAGATGTCCACACCGCGTTTGAGGATTTGCTTTGGGAGCTTGGAGGACTGCTTTATCGAAAAGGTATTCGTTGGGATGACCTCGACGAAGAACTCCAGCATCCTTTTGAATACATGAAAAGTTTGGAGACATTGGACGAAACGAAAGTCTGGCTGCATCGGATGTGCAGTCAGTTATTTCAACAGATTCACGGAAAGACAACAGAGGTTAACTATAGCGGTGTTGTCACACTAGCCAAGCAATTTCTTGATCTCCATTATACGGAGGACGTCAACCTCACGTTGATTAGCGAAATGGTTGGCGTAAGCGAAGGCTATTTAAGTAAGCAATTTACCAAAGAAGTCGGTTGTAATTTCATTCAATATTTAACGAATTTACGCATCGAGGAATCGAAACGGTTAATGAAAAAGAAGGGCAATAAAATTACGGATATTGCTGAAACGGTCGGGTATTTGAATGTGGAGCATTTCAGCAGAATGTTCAAGAAAACGACGGGATACAGCCCAAAGCTGTATCGGGAGAGTTTGATGAACGGGTAGCGGTATTTGATGATGAAAGTGTATTTTCGCTGAAGATACGCTTGATTCGTTATGTCTTCAATGATACATGTCGTATCATGTCGAGTTTCGTCGCAATATGCAAGACCGCTTTTTGATAACCAGAAAGGGTGATTGTTTTGCGCAAGCTGCTGAGATTAACCATGAAGAAGAAAACGATTGTAAGTCTCCTGATGGCCGCAAGTATAACGACTGGATGGACTGGCATATCTACTGTTTTGCCGATTGAAACCGCACATGCGGCATCTACCGTTACTTACACAGGCTCTGCGGGGCCTCCAGCGCATAACCTTGCACTTTGGTATCGACAACCAGCAACGGATTGGCAAACACAAGCGCTGCCGATTGGTAATGGATTCATGGGCGGCATGGTGTTTGGCGGTGTTGATCAAGAGCATATTCAGTTTAACGAGAAGACACTCTGGACGGGTGGCCCAAGGTCAAAAGCGGGAGGGGGAAGAGACGGCAACAGAGATGGGGCTGCGGACCATTTAGCGGATGTACGTCAGAAGCTGGCCAGTGGCGATGTAGCCGGTGCAAGTGCCATTGCGGAGCAATACTTGACAGGAACATTAAATGATTATCCGGAGTTTGGGAATTATCAAAATTTCGGCGATATTTACTTCGATTTCGCACTTCCAGCTTCAGTGAATGTTACCGACTATCGGCGCGAGCTTGATCTGGAGGAAGGTATTGCGCGAGTGACCTACAAACAGAATGGTATCACGTATACACGCGAATATTTCATGAGCTATCCAGATAACGTGATGGTTATGCGGGTTACTAGCAGTCAACCGAATCAAATGAATTTGGATATTAGGGTGACAAGTCCGCAAACGACGCCTTCTATCGTGGCTAATGGCAGTACACTGACCTTGAGCGGCAAGCTGGCTGACAATGAGATGGCGTACGAGTCACAGTTCCGTGTCCAAACCGATGAGGGGACGGTGACTGCTGGCAGTGGGAAGCTGACGGTAGCTAGTGCTAGCTCTGTGACGATTCTCATGTCGGCTGCCACCGATTACGCCAATCATTATCCGGACTATGTGGGAACGGATCCACATGTAACTGTGAATGACAGACTGGTAGCAGCTTCTGCCAAGAGCTATGAGACATTGAGATCACGGCATCTGTCCGATTATCAAAACCTTTTCAAGCGCGTATCCCTGAATCTGAATGATCAGGTTGCTACAATACCTACAGACCAACTCCTGACAAGTTATAAAAGTACGCGCAACAGTGCTTTAGAGTCCCTCTTTTTCCAATACGGCCGCTACTTGCTCATTGCTTCTTCGCGTGAAGGTTCGCTTCCAGCTAATCTACAAGGGGTTTGGAATAACTCGAAGACACCGCCTTGGGGCGCGGATTACCATACGAACATTAATCTTGAGATGAATTATTGGCCATCTGAAGTAACGAATTTGAGTGAAACAGCAATTCCGTATGTTGATTTTATTGATTCTTTACGAGCTCCAGGCAGAGTCACAGCGCAGAAACATCATGGTGTAACGGGTTCTGGTTGGACGATCCATACGTTTACCAGTATTTTTGGCTACACCGCACCGGGCTGGGATATCAGCAATTGGGGTTGGCAGCCAGCGGCAGGAGCTTTCCTCTCGCAGCAGTTATGGGAGAAATATTTGTTCACTGGCGATACGGACTATTTAAGAAATAAGTTGTATCCCATTATGAAAGAAGCGGCTGAGTTTTGGACAAAAACGCTTGTCACGGATACAGACGGGACTTTAGTCTCGACGCCGGGTGTCTCGCCTGAACATGGCTCCTTAAGTATCGGTGACTCCTATGACCAAGAGTTAGTTTGGCAATTATTCACCAATTGCATTGAAGCAAGTCAAGTGCTCGGTATCGATGCTCAATTCCGCAACGAACTCCTAGATAAACGCAGCAAGCTCTCTATGCCGAAAATTGGGAAATACGGGCAAGTACAGGAGTGGAAACAGGATGTAGATGATCCCAATGATCAACATCGCCACATTTCTCATTTAGTTGGTTTATATCCTGGCAACTTAATCAATAAAGTAACAACGCCCGACCTGTTCAATGCGGCGAGAGTAACCCTTACACAGCGTGGCGATGAAGCAGAGGGGTGGAGTAGAGCGAACAAACTGAACATGTGGGCTCGCATGCTCGATGGCGACCATGCCGAGAAAATTCTCCAAGGACAGCTTGACGTGAGTACTTATTCGAATTTATTCAATATAGGTCCACCATTTCAGATTGACGGGAACTTCGGAGGAACATCCGGGATCGCTGAAATGTTATTACAAAGTCATACAGGAAGTATTGACTTGTTACCTGCACTTCCTTCTGCTTGGCCAAAGGGTGACGTGAAGGGATTGAAGGCAAGAGGCGATTTTGAAGTGGATATGAGCTGGAACGGGACAATACTGACGAGTGCGAAAATCACTTCCTTAGAGGGCAATGTGGCACATGTAAAGGAGAAAACGTTCACGCATACGGGGCAATTTCAAGTGTTGAAAGCGGCTGACGCTACTCCGGTGAGCTACACGCGTAGTGGTGATACAATCGCTTTTGCTACCGAAGCGGGCCAATCCTATACGATTACATCTAGTGTCACACCGCCTCCACTTCCACCAACGCAAGTGCAATCACCGGCACATACGACGACAACGGTGGATTTGCAGTGGACGGCACCTACTAGCGGAGCAACGGTTGCGGGCTATGTGGTGGACGTTTACCAAGGTTCGACGAAAACGCGAAGTATCAATGTGCCAGCTGCAAGCACAAGCCTGCAGGTAACAGGGTTAAACGAGAAGCAGCTATACCGCTTCGTGGTTTGGTCCAAAGATGCCGAAGGCACACTTTCTACGACTAGTAATGAAACGACTGCATTTACCTTTGTAGGGGATGCTTATCAGCAAAATTTCGACAATAGTGTAGTTGGCGGCTGGAAGAAGACATCTACGACGGGAAGCGCCACATTCAGCGTGGAAAGCAACGCATTGAAAGTGGTTGCTAATCCAGTAGCGATCATGGTCGACGATAATTCACCGTTGTACAAAGATGCTGACTTGGCCATGAAGCTGAAGGTTCAAACAGGAATGGGGAGAGTCGGACTGCTCTTCCGCTATACGGACGTTAACAATTATGCCGGTGTGCTATATGATGGCAAATGGCTATGGTATTACGTGAAAGACGGAGTAGAACACTATGGTGAACTAGCTCCAATAACGCTTACGAATGGCCAAACGTATGACGTGAAAGCGAGTTTTGTTGATTCCAGTATTAAACTATGGATCGACGGTCAACAGGTTGGCTCTACAACCGTAGCTGATTTTTTAAATACGCCTGGGAAAATAGGGCTGAGAACATGGTTTGATAGCAAAGTCTTGTATATCGACGATGTGAATTATATCAATACAAGACCGATTGCTGTTCAACCCGTACAGAAAATCAAGGTTGATGACCGTGATCCTGCCATTGTGTACACGGGGACATGGAGCACGTATAACGATAGCGGGGATTATAGCGGTACGGAGAAGTACAGTGGTACGGCAGGTGCATCGGCACAGTTTACCTTTGTCGGTACCTCAATTGATTTCATCAGTATGAAGCAAACAAATCTGGGGAAAATCGATGTGTATCTAGATGGCGAGTTAGCACAGGCAGATATCGATGGCTATGCAACCTCGACGACTAAACAAGTTGTCCTGTTTAGTCGAAGCGGGTTAGTTGCTGGAACACATACAATTAAGGTCGTCGTGAAAGGAACGAAAAATGCTGCCTCCAGTAATACAATCGGGGCTATCGATGCTTTTGTATATACGCCGGCAACGAATCCGCTCCAATCGATTACGTTAACGAATATTCCGGCAGCGATGAAAGTGGGAGATACGGTCAGTTCGGTCGTCTATGCAACATACGGTGAGAACGATAGCTCACTTGTTACCGAGGGCATAACGTATGAAAGCAGTAATCCGTTGGTTGCTTCCATCGACAGCATGGGCATCATCCATGCTTTAAGCGCAGGGCAAGCAACCATTACTGCGGCATGGGGAGGAAAGCAGGCTACGCAAGATGTGATTGTATCAGCTGTAATTACAAGTGAACCGACAGCGTCCTTAACTGGACCGGCATTCATCACGACTGGTGCTCAATTTACCGTGCAATATGCGTTGACGCCTATGCAGAATGTGTATGCACAGGATCTAACCATTACGTATAACCCTGATCAATTGGCCTTCCTTTCGGTGCAGTCCCTTTATCCTAATCTGATTATCGTGAATAAATCAGAACAACCGGGCCAGGTTAGACTTTTGTTAGCAAGCACGAATGCAGATGCTGCGAATGTGAATGGCGGTTTGCTAACTTTACATTGGCAGGCCAAAACCATCACACAATCCGCAGCGCTCACACTAGCTAACGTAAAGGTAGCGAATGGCAGCGGGGTTGAATCACACGTGATTGGAAACTCGCTCAGCGTGCAAATCAGATCTATTTCAGGCGATTTGAATGTAGATGGCAAATTCTCCATTGGTGACTTAGCGATTGTGGCTTCCGCATATGGCAAAACGTCAGCAGACGCAGATTGGAATCAATACAAGCTGGCCGATATCGACTATGACAACGATGTAGACATTGATGACCTTGCATGGGTAGCATCCAAGATTTTGGAATAGGGCGTAATTCCTCAAACGATGACCCGAAAGCTACGCGAATGATAGTCAACTTTCGGGTCTATTCAGAAAATAAGCAGGAGGTTATGAGATGAGGGCATTCCAACGTAAATTGAGCGTTATTCTTTCAACTACACTCTTAGCTACAAGTGTACTACCGTTACCAGGTGCGTTACAGATGTTTGGCAGTTCTACAGCATTGGCAGCGAGTGGTCAAAGTGTGACCTACACGAACAATTTCGAAACGGGAACAGAAGTAAACCTCTCTGATAAAGGGGCAGTAACGTCCGACACAGCGGTAAGCGCAAGAGCTACCTACTCTGGAATGAATGGTCAATTTTTGGCTGCGAAGAACCCGAATGGCGGCAATGAAATCTTTTATTTTAACGATATGCCCGATGTGGCTAATGGGACATTCGAAGCTAAAATAAACATTGATGGAGGGGCTTCTGAACAGTTTGGATTCATTGCAAGGTATAAGGATCCAACACATTATGCGATGGTTTCCCGTGACGGGAATGGTTGGATATGGGATGGGTTTAATGGGGGAAGTGAGGTTTGGGGGTCTTATCTGAACAAGACAATCAAACTGGATCCTGGCAAAACATATACATTCAAAATGACATTCAGCGGGGATACGTACGAAGTATATCTCGACGGAGCACTTGTTTACACATCAAACTCTGGTGGTGCGCTACCGCTTGCGGGAGGTAAGGTAGGCTTTCGATCTTACTACGCTGCAAAGACATTAAATATCGATGATGTGAAAGTAACGGATAGCGATAAAGGGAATGCGGTCGTCTATACGAGAAATTTTACAGATGACGCAACGCCGGGCTTACAAATGGGGGCTGCGACAGCCGTTGTTCCTACGTATTCGTTCAAAACGCCTTTACAAGGCTTTAATGGAAAGGCTGCACAAATTACGACAACAAATGGCGCAAGCCAAGTGGTTGACAGCAAATCGCCATTAGCCATTAATGGAACCTACAGTGCCAAACTGCAGCTGGGCGGCACTTATAGCTCGGCAGGACTGCTGTTCCGATATGTCGATGAGAGTAACTGGAGTTCCGTTAGAACCGATAGTGCTGGTAACTGGACGTTAACAGGTAAAAAAGAGGGTGCAGATGTTTCGTATAACTTAACGAGCACGCCTCAACCCTTAAGTTCAGCTGCAGTACACAATGTGAGTGTAGGGTATGAAGGGGACACCTATACCCTTACAGTGGATGGCACTGAGATCTATACGGGTACACAAGTGGGCATGTCCGTTATGAATGGCAGCCAGGGTTACACAGCAAGCTCCACAGGAACATTAACAACTTACATGGATGATATGCAAGTTACGTATAAGGAAGGTGACGTCTATACACCGCCGAAACCTACTACGTACATTCGAAACTATAACGATGGCCTAACAGGCACTTGGAATAAAATAGATGGAACGGCCTACTCACCGATACCAGCTATCGCGAATAATAAGCTGAACATTACCAATCTGTTTGGGGAAATCTATGATAACGATTCACTGCCGATCCAAGATGGTACGTACACCATTAAGTTCAGAACGAATATTGATACGGGACGTATCGGTTTTATTTTTAGATACATCTCACCTTCACAGCCCTACGCGATGATTTACTATAATACGAATGGAAATTGGGGCTGGCAAACCGATGCTTCACATTACGGCGATCTGACAACCAGCGGGCCTAATATTACGGCGAATACCGATTACACGCTCAAAATTAAATATATCGGCAAGAGCATTAAGGTCTGGTTAAATGACACGTTGGTTTGCAGCGGAAGCGCGGATTTCCCAGTCGCTGAAGGCAAGGTAGGCCTAAGAAGCTGGTTCACATCCAAAAATATTACAATCAGCCAAATCTCACAGGAAGCGTATATCCCGCCAACACCGCCACAACCGACAGCGTTACAGCCGATTACGATTTCATCAGAACAATTGAGTGTGAGTATGGATAACCGATTCCCGACAGTACGCAGTTATACGTGGCTTAGCAGCGAGGCTCCGAATGCAACCCTGCAGGGTCAAAGCGATTTTCTATACAATGTAAAAATTAACGGCAATGACGGCTTCGCAACTGTACGAAGTGCAACGAAAACGGCAGGAGATACGGTCGTTTATCAACTTGACGTTCCCGTAGTGGATGATAACTCAGAAGAGGCAGCAGGCACTGTGAATATGACTGTTACTTATAAAGTCACGGGCAATATCGTGAACATGGCAACGCGTATCAATAGTGAACCTTCAGGTTATAAAGTGCGTACGGTGGAATTCCCTAACCATAAGTTAGTCACGGTGTCGAGCAGCAATCCCGATGCGCAAGGGGCTTCCTCATGGGTAACTGGGGAATGGAATAAGATGAGTGATGAATTCTATACCAATGACGCGATCTACGGAACGAAACTAAAAGATCAAGCTGTAGATAGTAAGCTAAGATCGTACGGTTTTGTGAGTGATGGCAAGTTAGCGGCATCGATTATGAATGATGTGGTAGAGACTCCAGGCAAAATTGTGATGAATATTCAAGCGGATTCAGATGGCGTCAACAAGCAGCTTTCGATGTGGAACGGCGTGTGGACGGCCAGAGGAGATATTATCGATGACAGTAAATTCCCGCCCAAATTTGATTTCTCTTCAAAAATTATTATTGCACCTGATCGGAACGATGATGGCACAGCGGATTGGAAAGATGCAGCGATTGATTTCCGCAATGTATGGTCGGAGAATCTCCTTCCAGGCGCAAGCGAAATTAATAAATATGTCTCGTATATTGCGATGAACTTCAACAGCTTAGCGCAAAACCCATTCTTACGTACATTGGATAACGCCAAGAAGCTTTACAATTTGTACGATGGCTTCGGGCAGCTTATTCTGGAAAAAGGATATCAGGCAGAGGGGCATGACGATAGTCATCCAGACCTTGCGGGCCACTTCGGCATTCGTGAGGGTGGTCTGAAAGATTTTAACACGCTTGTCGATGAAGGGTTAAAGTACAATGTGAAAGTAGGCGTTCATACGAATATTGATGGTCAAGATCCCGATGCTTATTATGCCAAACCGGAAAATTGGGGCAGCACAAGTTCGAACTATGACTGGGTTGACCCTACGTATCCGTCGAATCGTGCCAAAGATTTAACAGGCGGAGATTTGGAGAAAAGGTATACCCAGCTTAAACAAGAAGTGCCGAATCTTGCCATGATTTATGATGATGTGTATAGCGGAGCTGGTTGGCACGCGAATCAATTTTCTAACATTATTCAGAACAAACTTGGCTTCTGGTTTGCCACAGAGTTCTCTGGACCGCTGGAGGAAAATGTGATTTGGACCCACTGGGGAACCGATCCTTATTACCCAAGTAAAACACCGGGTAGTCAGATTATCCGTTTTATTAAAAACCAGTATCAAGACACGTTCCAGGCACCAAGCCCGTATACCAGCGTTTTATTGAGAGGTATGCTGCAGGCAGGGGTTGGGACTTGGCAAGGCAGAACGGATATGCAGAACGGGATTGATTTATTTTATAATAACAACTTGTTAACGAAATATATGCAGCACTTCCCAATTCTCAATACGACGCATGATGCTTCTGGTATGGATAAAACGGTTGTTTTTGGAGACGGAGTCGTCGCTTCCTTGGATGAATACCATGCAGATAGCGCAGATTCGAATTATATTATTGGTACGGCTTCGCTCAAGAAGGACGGCAAAACGATTGCGAAATATGATGTGTTGAATCATAAAAACTGGGGAGATACCGGCGTAGGTCAATTAGATGTGAGTAATCAGAAGAGCCAGTTATTCCTGCCGTGGGATCCACAAAATGAATCCAAGATTTACTACTGGAATCCAAAAGGTGGTTCGACAACGTGGGAATTGCCTAACAGCTGGAGCGGCTTGTCTTCCATTGAAATGTATAAGCTTACGGATACAGGGCGTGTCTGGGAGCGTACGCTGCCAGTTGCGAATGGTTCAGTCACGATCAACAACACAACAATCGGTGTTCCGTATGTGATCTACAAATCCAAAGCGGATGAACAAAATGCAGATACGCAGCAAGCTGGCGATTTCGGATTCGGCGGACCTGTAAAGGATCCAGGTTTCGATAGCGGTGCTTTTGCATCATGGGAGAAAACTTCTACAACGAATGCGACAGCTGGGCATGTAACTGTTGAGCATGATTCCTTGAAGAACAACTTCCTGAAAGTAGCCGGGAAAGACGATGCTACAATTACACAGAACGTCTATGGACTTGAAGCAGGGAAAACGTACACGGCTTCCGTCTGGGTAGACATTAATAATGCGTCTACATCGAATGGTAACGAAAACAAATCGCGCAGTTCCTCGGACAGGACAGTTACGATTGGTGTGAAAAACTACGGCGGTCCAGAAGTAACGAATTTTATCACTTCATCGAAAATAAAAAACTTAGAAGAGCCTAGTAAATTCAAAAATACGTACTATCAACGAATGAAGGTCGATTTTACGGCGGATGCCACAGGAAAAGCAACGATTTACCTGAAAGCTGATGCTACGACCGTTGCGAATTCCAATGTGTGGTTTGATGATGTGAAGCTGTGGGAGAATCCAGGTAAAACCGATTATGGCACTCATTACTTCTATGAAGACTTCGAAAATGTCTCAGAAGGCTATGGTCCATTTATGTTCCAAGCAGCTTCGAGCGGAGGTCAAACGCATCTGGCCGAAAAGGTGAGTGATGAACTGAAAGCTGCCGATCCTTATATTACGCAGCCAATGACCTATGTTATTAACGGTAATTTCTCTTTGAAGACGAATGAGCAAGATTTCATTTCAAATGCAAGTACACCGCTTGTTGCTGAGCTCTTGGCAACTGTGCCATCAACGCTCAAGCTATTGCCGAGTACACATTATAAAATCAGCATGAGTTATGAGGCGAATAAAGCAGGGTTGTATCAGCTCTCTGCCAAATCAAGATCGAATGGTCAGACCTATAGCGTGCCATTGTCCTCTGCAACAGGTACAGGCAAATCCTTACTACCAGGATTTACGCTGCCGATCATTAAATCTACCGGTACAGCGAATGCGGTATTAGATTTTGAAACGGGCAGTAAGGACGATTATTATATTGCAATCGAATCGGTTAAACAAACGGCACAGCCGTCATTATCAGCCATTGATGTCGTTTTGATTGTCGATGATTTGGTTGTCGATGATTTAACCCATCCGCAAGCGTTGACAGCCGCAGAGGTTGCTGCTGGCATTACCAGTATCGCAGCTCCTGCACAGGATGCCGGCAGTTTGACACTGCCAAATGTGCCAACTGGCTATAGCCTTGCAATTAAAAGTACAGATCAACCTTCGGTTATTCAACTGGATGGAACCATTGTACCTTCCAATGTGGAGACCACGGTAAATCTCGTTTTGGAAGTGACGCGGACGTCAGATGGTAGCAAAGCGCTGACTATTAGCTTACCCGTTGTCGTATCGGCCCAGTCGCAACAACCCAATAAGGTTCTACTCGATGGTGTGAACACGGTCATGACTGGAGGCACGTTTGATTTGACCTACGGATTGGCCAATACAGAGGAGAACATCTTAGCTCAGGATTTGACGTTCACTTACGATCCAGCAAAAGTAGAATTTGTTGGTGTGGAATCTGTCAGTGATCGTTTAACCATTGTGAGTAAGAAGCTGACAGAAGGCCAGGTCCGAATTCTTGCGGTCAAAATCGGAGGAGATTCGCAAACAACTGCTAACGACCATCTATTGCAGTTGCATTGGAAATCCAAATCACTCAGTGAATCGTCGAGTACTACGATTACGATTTCGAAGCTGTTGATCGCGAATGCCACTGGAGAGGAAACAAGTCTCGCCATTACGTCTCATGGCATAGCCATTGCATATGTGGATAAAGCGTCGCTGCAAGCCCTTATATCGGAGGCTCAGCAATTGCATGATGCAGCAGTGGAAGGTACACTCGTCGGCCAATATCCAGTTGGTTCTAAAGTGGCACTCCTTGCAGCTATTAGCACGGCGATTGCGGTCATTAATGATGCGTCTGCAAGCCAAGATGATGTTGCACAAGCTGCGAGCGCATTGAGTGCTGCACTTGCAACCTTTAGAGCTTCCATAATTACGGGAACACCAGGTGATCTAAACAACGATACGAAAGTAAGTATCGGTGACTTGGCTATTGTTGCGAAGCACTATGGCGCTACTTCGGCTGATGCGAACTGGAATTCCATTAAATTTGCTGACGTTAATAAAGACGGTGTAATCGATATTGCGGATCTTGCTTGGATTGCTAACAAGATTTTGAACTAGATTTTCCCAGATCCCATTAATTTCAACTTGCGGTACGTGCTGGGCGATTGATCGAATGCTTTCTTGAATAGCTTGGAAAAATGAAATTCATCATAAAAATGCAGTTTAGCTGCTATTTCTTTCAACGATAAGCTAGTGGTTTCGAGAGCAACTCTCGCAGCCGCTAGCTTTAGTTTTAGTAGATAATCGGTTGGAGACAAGCCTGTGAGTGCACGGAACCGGGTGAAAAAGGTCGTACGCGACCAGCCGCTTAGCTGGAGCAGGTCTTCAATGCGAATTTGTTTGTCCAAATTTCGATGGATATAGATGAGGATTTGGTTGAGCTCAGTGTGATGAGAAAGGGCAACCAACGAATGTTCTTTTGCCCATAGGAGTAAAAGTTCTTGCAGCAAGATGTTGGATGCATATTCGTAGCCGAGGGGTTGAGCAATTAAGCCGTCAATCATCCGTTCGCACAATTGTATGGCTTCTGCCATTTTGCCTGTCGAGATTACTTCCCCTATTGGAAGCCGAAGATTGCGGGCCATGTCCAGCTGGCTGAATTCCAGAAAATAAAACTTCCAATCGTTGTTCAGACATTTGTACATGGAAGGAATGCCTTCTTCTACGAAGAAAAAGGTGTTTTTCTCTATTTGGTAAGTATGATCGGCCACTGTAATGCTGCCTTTTCCTTCATAGGTAATGAATAGACCTGGCATGTCAAAGCCATTCCGTTTCGTTACTTCATAGCGATTATCGGCATGAACCTTCCAGATGGAGCGAAATACGGGGGTGGGAACGTCCTGTTTTTCTAATTTATAAGGAATGTCGATAAAGGTCATGGGGGACTCCTCCGCTTCGAGCGTCATTATTGTACGATTATACATGAAATGGCAACGCTAATCCATGGTTGAAATCGTCACCACACCCTATACTTAGACTATAAGCAAGAAAACACTTAGGAGTGTGGATGACGATGACGACGATGTTGAAAGTAGGCAACCGTGAATTAGAGATGCATGGAGAGCATTTAGAGGAACTGAGAAGCTCTAATGATATTTTTCATGATATTGCAGCATTGTGTGAGCGAATGGAAGAGGATGGCTACTTGCTCATTCGTGGATTTCATGATCGGGACAAGGTGCTTACGGCTCGTACAAGTATCTTGGAAAAAATGGCGCAGATGGGCAAGCTAAATCGCGACACGCAGCTTGAGGATGGTGTGATGGCTGATGGCAGCAAAACTATTTTCTTTGGGGGAACGAATGAAGATTTGCCTGCCCTCTTAAATGTCTTGAATGGCGATCATATTATGCGCTTCTTTGATGAATTTCTTGGTGACCAATCGTTAACGTACCATTACAAATGGCTGAGAGCCGTTGGGAAAGGCGATTTCACTGGGGCACACTATGATATCGTTTACATGGGGCGAGGCACTCATAACGTGTATACGGTATGGTCTCCATTGGGCGATGTCTCTTATGAGATGGGAGGTCTAGCCATTTGCCTTGGCTCACACCGTTTTGAGAAATTGAAGGCTTCCTATGGCTCCAAGGATTCTGATCGTGATGGAGTTAATCACTATACAGATGATCCGCTGTTCATTACGGAGAAGTTTGGCGGCAAATGGGCAACAACCGAATTTCAAGCAGGAGATGTGCTTATCTTTGGCATGTTCTTGATGCATTGTTCCCTTGAAAATACGACAAACCAGTACCGGATTAGTGTAGATGCGAGGTATCAGTCTGCGAATGAGAAGGTAGATGAAAGATGGAGCGGGAAAAAGCCGAGGGGCCATTCTAAATAAGGGGAATGCAGCAATGGAGATTCGATTAATCAAATCGTTGTGGGGAATGGAATCTTCTACCTACAAAGAAGCTTTAGCCGCAATTGCTGCTGCCGGATATGACGGTGTGGAAGGCCCCGTTCCATCTGCGGAGCATTGCGAGGAATTCACGGCGCTTTTGCAAGCGCACAACCTATCGTATATCGCACTCATTTCGACATCTGGTGAGCATGAAGAAGCTTTTACTGCTGGCGTGAAAGCTGCGGCTGCGCTGCGACCGGAGTTAATTATTTCACACAGTGCGCGGGATTGCATGGATGACCAAAGACAATTGAAATTTTTTAAACATGCAATTGCCGTTGAAAATACTTACGGAATTCCTGTCGGTCATGAGACGCATCGGCATCGTGCGATGTTTACGCCGTGGACGACCGCGAAATTGTTGACAGCCCTCCCAGATTTGAAACTCACAGCCGACTTTAGTCACTGGTGCTGTGTGTGTGAATCACTGCTTGAAGATCAAACCGAGCATCTGCAGCTGGCTATGGAGAGAACGATTCACATCCATGCCCGTGTCGGCTATGCCCAAGGCCCTCAGGTCCCACATCCTGGAGCACCTGAGTATGCCCGAGAATTGCAAGTACATGAGTCGTGGTGGAAGCAAATTTTAGAAACACGTACAAGGAAAGGATTTGCCTATACGACGATCACATCGGAGTTCGGTCCACCGGGCTATATGCCAACAATCCCTTTCACAAATGAGCCAGTTAGTGATTTATGGGAGACGTGTCTTTGGATGGCTAATCGTCTGCGTGAAACGTGTAGGGATTGAATTAGAAGAATGGCTGCTGATAAGAGGCAGACCATTCTTTTTTTTCGTTCAAATTTTTCTATGCTGACCAGGGCTAATACCCGTTATCGATTTAAACGTTTTGGAAAAGTGATGAACATCTGTAAATCCGCAGTATTCGCTCACTTTCTGAATGGATAACCCCTCCTTCAATAGCTCCTGGGCATGCTGGATGCGTAAATGCAACAAATATTGGTACGGTGTCGTGCCAAAATGCTGTTTGAAAAGGACATTAAATCGAGATGGCGAAAGCCCGGCTCTTCTTGCCATATCGATGACGTTGATTGGTTCGGAAATGTGGAACGCAAAGTAAGATGTGATCCAATTTAAAAAAGGCTGGTGAGATAGCGATCCCGGCTGGGGCTGCATGTAGTTTTTGAATAAAGCAGTCAGAAATTCATGAGCTAGCTGATTGGCTTCCATGACGCCTATATACGTTTGCTGCTGCCAGCATTCGATCATTTTCAGTACCAGATCTCTCATTTTATACGAATGGGCCGTATCCAGTTTAAAAGGAATTCGGAGCTCCTCGCAATCGTGCATCCTGGGTTGCATATAAGAGGTATATGGCGTCATGTCCAATTGCCCAGGCAAGGTGACAAAGCTGCTTTCCCTCAATGGATTATAGAAGAAATCAAGGTGAATATAGGGATTAATTGTATTGGTTATCCCCTTAATCGTATGCACGTCCCCAGGCTGAAACAGGCAAAGGTCGCCTTCCTTCAACCTATGGATGTCACCGTTCAGCTGAATCTCGAACTGACCCTCTTGCACATAAAAGAGGATGTAATCCAGCAAGTTGCGTTCCCCTAATACAAACGGTTGTCGAATTGCATAGCCCGCGATACGAATGAAAGGAGCTACTGCATAATTTTCTAAAATCACAAGTGTGACACCTCTTTCAGGATGCGATCGCAGTTGTTTTTTACATAAAAAAAGCGGTTAATCCACAAAGAATTCAGTCTATGTTTCCATTATGATAAAGGGAGTAGGTTACTAAAGTATATCATGTAGCATAGGGAGGATACATCCATGAAAAACGTATATAAAGGCGCCAAAACGCGGGAAATCAGTTTTCCATTAGGTGGAATCGGAAGTGGAAGTATCGGACTTGCAGGGAATGGAAGATTGGTGGACTGGGAAATTTTCAATCGTCCGAACAAGAAGAGCTTCAACGGTTTTAGCCACTTTGCTGTAAAGGCAGAACGAGATGGAAAAGTGTTGGATGCACGGGTGTTGAATGGGGATTTGCAAGGTTCTTACATCGGTGAACACCTTCGTGGTGCGCCTCTACATAGCGGGTATGGCTTCGGTCCAGAGAGTCAGACGATGGCAGGCATGCCGCATTTTGAAGAAGTAGAGTTCAGAGGAGAATTTCCACTGGCTGAAATGTCATTTAAGGATACGAATTTTCCAGGACGTATGGAATTACTGGCCTTTAACCCGTTTATTCCCCTTCAAGCGGATGATTCAAGTATACCTGCAGCCTTTTTTGAGTGGGAACTGGAAAATACGACAGATGAGTCGATTACCTACACACTATGTCTGTCTGCCGGCAACCCGATTCCAACAGAGAAAGTTGTTCATCAGTACAGTGAAACTGGAGGTGTCCATTCAATCCAGTTAGGATCGCATCAGTTTGACCGCGAAGATCCCAACTTTGGAGATATAACGATTGCCACAGATGCGGCAGATGTTAGCTATCAAGAATTTTGGTACCGGGGCGGATGGTGCGATAATCTGGAGATGTTCTGGCATGACTTTACGCAACCTGGACACTTGCGCAACAGGCAGTATCGTGAGGATGAGCCTCCCATGTACAGGAAAGATACGACATCACTTGCTGCGCATATGGAGCTGCTGCCTGGCGAGAAGAAAAAGATTAGATTCACCATCAGCTGGCACTTCCCGAATGTGAACAATTTTTGGAATCCGAATCCAGAGGGCCCTAACGTATGGCGAAATTACTATGCAACCCTATTTGAAAATTCTCGGGCGAGCGCGAAGTATGCTCTCGAGCACTGGGATCGGTTACTCGGAGATACGCTTGCTTTAAAAGAAGCGTTGTTTTCTTCCACGGTGCCTGACGTTGTCAAAGACGCGGTTTCTGCGAACTTATCGGTCATCAAATCGCCGACGAGCTTACGTCTGACCGATGGTTCTTTTTATGGATTTGAGGGCTGCATCGAGGATACCGGGTGTTGCGAAGGCTCCTGCACGCATGTGTGGAACTATGCCTATGCGCTGCCATTTTTGTTCCCAGCGCTGGAACGAAGTATGAGGGATCTTGATTTTAAGTACAACAAACGCGAGGACGGTAGAATGTCCTTCCGCTTAATGCTGCCGCTAGGACGAGAAAGGATGGACTTCCGCGCCTGTGCTGACGGACAATTTGGCGGCGTCATTAAAGCCTATCGCGATTGGAAAATATCAGGTGACACGGATTGGCTGCGATCTGTTTGGCCTGCTATCAAAGAATCCATAATGTACGCTTGGGCAGACAGCAACGAGGACAAGTGGGATCCTGGCAAGCAGGGAGTTCTTGTAGGCAGACAGCATCATACGTTGGATATGGAGCTTTATGGTCCCAATTCCTGGCTAAGCGGATTTTATTTGGCTGCTCTCAAAGCGGGTGCCGAAATGGCTGCATGCCTAGGCGATCAAGCGACAGCAGATGAGTTCAGCTCATTGTTTCAAAACGGCAAACGATGGGTAGATGAGCATCTTTTTAATGGTAAGTATTACGTACAGCAAGTCGATTTATCGGATAAATCGTTGCTCGATCAATTTGATGAAAAAACGGTTCGTCAATACTGGAACGAGGAATTGGGAGAAATTAAATATCAGGTTGCTGAAGGCTGTGTCATCGATCAGGTCATTGCGCAGTGGCATGCTAATTTATGCGGGCTTGGAGATATTTTTGATAGAGGTCAAACACGCACTGCACTACAGTCTCTTTATCGAAATAATTTTAAAGCCAGCATGAGACACGAGTCCAATACTTGGAGATTGTACTCGCTAAATGACGAGGGGGGCATTGTGATCTGCACATGGCCCGAAGGAACGAGCAAGCCAGCGATTCCTTTGACTTACAACACGGAAACGATGACGGGCTTTGAGTATCAGGCAGCTTCGCACATGATCCAAGAAGGATTCGTCGAAGAAGGACTGTCCATCGTTCATTCGATTCGTGCTCGTTACGACGGGGAAAAGCGTAATCCGTGGAACGAGATCGAGTGCGGCAGCAATTACGCCAGATCGATGGCGAGCTACTCCTTGCTGCAGGCTTTCAGCGGATTTGAATACAATATGGTTACAGGGATGATCGGATTTAACCCTGTGTATTCCGAAGAAGGGATATTCCGTACCTTCTGGTCACTCGATGCAGGCTGGGGGATCTTCGAGCAGCGTCCGGAGCAAATGCTCCTTCAAATTTTAGGTGGCCAGCTCGACTTAAAGATAATTAAACTTCCCGTGGAGCAACTCATGGCTATTGAACACATGGAATGGAATGGCGATAACTTGGCGTACAGCATCGTTGGGAATGAAATTCATCTTACTGGCGGGCATAAGTTGGATGTAGCGCATCCGCTTGTCATCAAGCTCCGCTCATAAACTATGCTCTATTTTCCACGATACATGGTAGCCTGAGGGATAAAGCCTCAGGCTATTTGTTGAAGACCAAAATTTGTTCCGAAACCTAATTCTTGTCATAAAAGCGTCAAATAGATCACATTAGTTCGTTGTGGGACTTAGCTATTCATACTATGATTACTTATGCTTTAACATGAATTTGCAAGGGTTTCTTCTTTAACATGAGCCTTACATAGGAAGGGGGGAGCTCCGAACATTAGCATGGAAAGATATGGTGAAATTTGATGCCGCTTTCAATAAAAGTATGGAAAAACTGGAGGCTGAAATTATGACAATGAAGAGTAAAAGTTCGTTCATATCATCATTCTTGGTTATGATAATGGTTCTATCTACTTTATTTTTTGTTGATAACCAACAAGCGAATGCTGCAACTGTAACCAGCAATGCTTCGGATGATGCAACCATGTGGGGAACAAGTTTAATTGGACCTACAGCAACAACGATGGCAGTGAATTTTTCGCAAGACAAAAGATCGTATATGAAATTCAATGTCAGTAACTCGGGAACCATTACAACTGCTGTTCTTAATGTGAAGTGTATCGTTGGTGGAGTAGCGAATATAGGCGCATATGCTGGAACAGGTAATGATACTTGGAATCAAACAACACTTGCTTGGAATTTCCAGCCTGCTCTAGGTGCCTTGTTATCATCGAAAAATATGACTTTTGTGGCAGGAACGACCTATTCCTTTGATGTTAAACCCCTTGTGAATGGCAATGGAACGTATTCCATCATCTTAAAGGGTATCTCCGGAAATGAAGTTACTTTTTCCACGAAAGAAGGAACAACCACACCCAACATCGTTACGACTACGACTACAACTCCACCCCCAAGTGGACCAGACCTTACGGGTTATACGTTATTTAGAGACTACTCGTTTGGAACATCACGCAACGTCAACAGTATTACATCTCTTTCCAATTCATTTAACGCTTATGGTGTAGCAGGAACAACGGTCATCAATAATGAATGGCAGCGTTATCAACCTATTAATAGCACAAATCATAATTTAACATCTACAACTTTGGAGTTAACAGCAACACCAAACTTAGGCGGCGTCTATGATGGAGGAATAAGCAGCGGCCAAATCACGACGAAGGAAACCTTCTATCCTTACGATGGGAAAACCTATATTTTTCAGCTAAGAGCCAAAATACCTAAAAAAGTGGGAGCCTGGCCTGCCTTCTGGCTGTATTCTCCTGGTGGTGCTGGATCTACGACTTCTGAAATAGATATCGTTGAATTCTTTGATACACCAACACAGAATACGTATGACTGGACGGGATTTGATCATGGTGATGGTGTATTTTCTGATTATTACAGTATCATGACGAATCAATGGGTCTGGCATCCTGGAACGGATTTTTCAGATGACTATCATCTATATACGCTTATTTGGAAGGAAGGCAATCTTCAGAAGTGGGTAGATGGAACCTTAGTTAAAGGAACGCTATTCAGATGGGATGGCCCAGCACCGCAGGTTCTCATTAACCTTGCCATGGGTGGAAACACGAATAATAATCCAGTTGCCTCTTCGTTCCCAGCAGCGTTCTCCTTAGATTACTTCCGCGTATATGTGAAAAATAATTAAATAGACAGTAAGTAAACCCTCCTTCTGTTCAAACTGATGGAGGGTTTATCTTTGAACTCTTAATAAAAGGATCACAAAACCGTCAGTATAGTCATTTTCCGATATGTTGGAAATTGCAATTTACCTATATAATTGAGAGTGGATAACCCGATAGGAGGAATCGTAAATTAAACCTTTCCTATGACATGTTTTTCCAATAAAATGAAGTGAAAAAGAGGTTAGCGGAATGCTTCGTAAAAAAACATTGCAATTCAAATTCATTCTTGGTTTTTTTATCGTAACGGCTCCATTGATCTTTTTTCTGTTTTACAATAATTTTTATTCGATGAATGTCGTTCGAAATGAAGTGTCGCAGTCTTACTATGATCTTCTAGAATCCAAAGTTACCTTGCTGGATCAAACGTTGGAAGATACGAGCAATTATATTTTACGTCTAGGTACAAGTGATTTTTCCTATACCAATTTGATTCCGCTTACATTGTACCCCATGGATAGCGGCGAATATTTCATGGCCAAACAATGGTTTTTACGAAAATTTAAGGATGATCTTAGTATTTATAAAGGGATCGATACGTTCTTTGTCTATTCGAAGAAAAATAATGATATGATCACCCAACAGAATACCTATGAAGATGTTCAAAAATTCGAGGGCGTTTTACATTCGTTTTTTCAAGACAATAAGCATATTGATTTTCTCAACTGGCAGATCATGTCTTGGGAACATAAAAACTATTTGGTGCGAGTTATCGAAATTAGTCCAAAGGAAATTAATCGAGAGCTTTATGTTGGTGCAGTGATTGATATCGAAAGTTTTTTGCGTCCTCTGCAGCTGCCTAACCGTGGACGCAGTTGGAAAGAGCTCCTGCTTATGTCCAATGACGGCACGCCGCTGCTACCAACTACATTATCTATGGATAATGTAAATGAGATTCTCAAAAAATGGAACCATTCCGACTCCAAATATGTCTCGTTTTCAAATGCAGCCAGTGGGACCAAGTATTTGCTTGTTGGGTTCCCTTTTCAGTACGCGACAATGAGTCTCTCGGTCATCATTCCTGAAAAAGTTTTGCTTCAGAAGCTGCTTTATTTTCAACGTCTGCTCTTTTTGATTCCCTTAGGATTGCTCATTGTACTCATTTTTTATCTATTATTTGTAAAGCAAGTTGTTTTGCTGCCAATGAATATACTTATTAAAGGGATGCGTCGAATTACCCGTGGGGATCTGGATGTTAGACTAGAAGATAATTCGACCACAGAATTTTCCTTCTTAATCGAAACATTCAACAAAATGTCCTCCCAAATTCATACGTTGAAAATTAATGTATACGAAGAAATGCTTAAAGCGCAAAAAGCTGAATTCAATCATCTACAGACCCAAATTAACCCGCATTTTTATTTGAATTCCTTAAATATCATTTTCAGCTTATCCTTGCTAGAAAAAAATAACTTAGTTCAAGAAATGACCAAACATTTGGCTAATTATTTTCGCTTTATTACTCGGGCTCATCGGGATACGATTTTACTTTCCGAAGAGCTTGGACATATCGAGCATTATTTAGAAATTCAAAAACTGCGTTTTCCGAATAAATTGTTGTTTGATATATCCATGCCAGAGGCGTATTCGCAGAATAGCGTTCTTCCCTTAATGATTCAACCTTTTGTGGAGAATGCGATTATTCACGGGATGGATAAAGGAAAGGCCATCTTTCATATTGAAATAAAGGTACAGCCATCGGTAGGCTCACCAGACTGTTATGAGGTACTCATTATCGATAACGGAAAGGGAATTCCAGCGGATAAGTTGCAAATGTTTCAAACAGGTCAATATACGGAGGGATCTGGATCAGGCCATAACCATCTTGGCATTTGGAACGTTCACCATCGTCTACGAATAAAGTATGGCTCACAAGTGAAAATTTTGTTCGATAATGGTGTTGAGAAGGGAACTATCATCCGCTTAATCATTCCTATTCAACTGGTCGCAGCAGATCAAGGAGGCAGTTTGGATGTATAATTTGCTTATTGTCGATGATGAAGTGTATGCCGTAGAGGCACTTTTGAAAGGGATTCATTGGTCTGAGCTGGGGTATAGTGGCATTTATTGTGCGTACGATGCCGATGAGGCTATGGAAATTATGCGTACGGTTAACATAGATATTATGCTTAGCGATATTGAGATGCCCGGGAGTAACGGACTTGAATTGGTTGATTGGGTGAAAGAAAACTACCCGCTAATCGTGACTGTCTTCTTGACCGGACATGCGGATTTCTCTTATGCACAGCAGGCTGTTCGTTTAGGAAGTTTCGAATATTTACTGAAGCCCATTGATATGGTTCAATTGCAGCGAGTGATGCTTAAAGCGCTAGACAGGCTTAAGGAAGTGAAGAAGGTTGATCAATTTGATGAAACCTACCAAACGTATGTCAAGCTGTGGGAAAAGCAGAAGCCGCTGCTGACGGAGCGGTTTTGGCAAGACATTCTATCACAGCGTGTCATTCCGAATGCAGAGAACTTGAAAGAATTGCTGCCATCCTATAATCTCTCATTTGACCCCAATACGCTGATTTTGCCAATTCTACTTAGTGTAGAACTTTGGAATAAAGAGTTTAGCTTGCGTGATGAAGAAATTATGGAGTATGCGCTTCGCAATGCCGCGGCGGAAATGTTCTTCCAATCCATGCCAGGGGATGTTATTCAAGATCGAAACGGCATTCATCTCATTTTGATCCATTTGACAGCGCATACAGACCTGCAAATGAACGAATTACACGCGATTTGTTATAAGTATATTGAAGCATGCGCACAATTATTTTATTGCAGCTTGTCTTGTTACGTGGGAAGGCCAGTTCATATCAAGGAGTTAAGTGAGAATTATCATGCATTACTTGATTTGGAAGCATGCAATATTACCAATATGAAGGTTGTTCAATTTCAACAAGGCCAGCCAGCGAATCCATCGGATCAGAAAAAATCATCTGTTGTGATTGATTGGGTTGACTGGGCGGTATTATTTGAACTTGGTAAAAAAGAAGAGCTCTTGAACAGAATGGAAGCCGTCTTGACAGGGCTTCAAGATCAGACGATCACTTCCGAAACGATAGACGTTTTGTATCATTCGGTGCTGCAAATGGTTTATCAGGTATCGCATAAAAGAGGTTGGTCCGTAAAGGAGTTCATCGGTTCGAAAAAGTGGGTTGGGGAAGCATCAGCTACACGTTCAATCGTTCAATTTAAATTGTGGGCATCACGTATTATCACAGCTGGAGTCGACTATATTCATTGCCAAGAGCTGGATAATTCCTCATTAATCGAAAAAATCAAACAATATGTGCATGCCAACTTAAAGGATGCGACCAGAGAAAGCATTGCTTCCTATGTTTACTTGAATTCTGCCTATTTATCACGGCTGTTCAAAAAAGAAACAGGGCAAACTTTAATGGATTTTATCATCTATGCCAAAATGACGAAAGTCAAAACCATGCTGACTGAATCGAATCTCAAGATAAGTGAAATCTGCGAAGCTATGGGTTATGATAACTTCTCTCATTTTGCCAAAATGTTCAAGAAACAAGTAGGTATTAGCCCACAAGAATTTCGCAAACATTACCAAAATATAGGTTGACTCCGTAGATAAACCCTTGAATGAATGTCTTAATTCATCCAAGGGTTTATCTATGTTTACATGATGATTGCTTATAGATGTTGATTGTCATAAAACCGTCAGGGAGGTCATTTTACTTCGTAGGAACCTTGATTTCACACCTTTATAATAAGGGTATCAGAGATGTTCGACTATGGAGGGAGGTGATTACGATGATTCAAAAATCGAGAAAAGGATCATTGTTGAGAAATATATTTAAAGAACGGTACCTGCTTCTCATGTTGTTACCGGGGACCATCTACTTAATTTTCAACAATTACATTCCAATGTTCGGAACGGTTGTTGCGTTCAAAAGCATTAATTATGCGTTGGGTTTTTGGAAAAGTCCATGGGTAGGTTTCGACAATTTTAAATTTTTGTTTAATTCAAGTGATGCATGGGTGATCACCCGAAACACAATCTTATACAATCTTGTATTTATTGCATCAACCTTAGTGTTTTCCGTTACCTTCGCAATTTTATTGAATGAATTAAAAAATCGCTACTTTGCTAATTTGTACCAAAGTGTGATGTTTCTCCCGTATTTTTTATCGGCTGTCATTGTTGGTTACTTGGGTTTCTCATTTCTGAGTGAGGAGTTTGGATTTCTAAATAGGAATATTTTAGCTCCTTTGGGTATTGCCCCGATTTCCTGGTACAGTGAGCCTAAATATTGGCCCTATATTTTACCCATTGTCCATATTTGGAAAAACATTGGTTACTCAACCGTTATCTATCTTGCGGCAATCGCAGGTATTGATAAAGAGTATTATGAGGCTGCAATTACGGATGGCGCTACGAAATGGCAGCTAACGAAGAACATCACACTACCTGCTATCAAGCCGATGATGATCATTCTAACCCTGCTAGCGATCGGTCACATCTTAAATGCCGATTTCGGATTATTTTATCAATTGCCTTTGGATGCAGGGGCCTTATACTCGACGACAAATGTCATTGACACCTACGTGTATCGCGCATTGCTCCGCTTAGGGGATACAGGGATGTCATCAGCTGCAGGATTATACCAAGCTGTAGTCGGTTTTGTACTAGTTTTAAGTGTGAATTATCTGGTTCGTAAAATAGATAAACAAAACGCACTCTTTTAGTAAAGGGGAAAGGAGATTATGAGCTTGGATACATCTATGGCTACGGAAAAGCGTTTACATGATGCAGCTAGCATAAAAAGGAAGTATAAAGATCCGCTTGCGATTACTAACAAAACAAACATCATGCTCAACTTCTTTTTCCTGTTCTACAGTTGCTTAAGTCTCATGCCGGTGTTACTCGTTGTATCTGTTTCGTTCTCGGATGAAAAATGGGTAGCGCTGGAAGGTTACAAGTTAATTCCTCACAAGTTCAGTTTAGCTGCTTATCAATATCTCTGGTTTGATATACAGAATATAATAACAGCTTATGGAATCTCCATTCTCGTAACCGTTGTAGGTACAATTACTGGTTTATTAATTACGGCACTCTTTGCTTATCCATTATCAAGAAATGACTTCCGTTATCGTGGATTGTTCTCCTTCATCATTTTCTTTACCATGATTTTCGATGGCGGTCTTGTTCCCTGGTATTTGGTGTTTGCCAATATTCTTCATATGAAAGATACGATATTTGCTTTGATTATCCCAGGATTATTGATGAATGCCTTCTTCGTCATCGTGATGAGAACATTTTTCCAAACGACGATTCATCCTTCGATTATTGAATCGGCAAGTATAGACGGGGCAAGTGAAGGCAGAATTTTTGCGCAAATTGTGTTGCCGTTATCTCTTCCTGTTCTTGCGACGATTGGATTGTTCTACTCCCTTGGTTATTGGAACGGTTGGTACAACAGCCTAATCTTTATTAACAATGACAAAATCATCAATCTCCAGTACATGATGTATAAGGTCTTAATCAATCTACAGTTTTTAATATCGAATGCGCAGGTCGCCTCTGGTATCAGTTCATCCGAAATCGCCAAGGTACCGAATGAAACGGTTCGAATGGCCATGTGTATTATTGGAACGGGCCCGATGATATTCGCTTACCCATTCTTTCAAAAGTATTTTGTAAAAGGATTGACCGTTGGTGCTGTAAAAGGCTAATTCCAGTTCTACGCTGGTTAGTATATAGTAGAAATATACTTAGGAGGTCAAGTATGAAAAACACTAGAAAAACAGTTCAATTATCCATGGTAACCTTTCTTTCCTTATCCGTTGTAATGACGGGCTGCAGTACCAAAAAGGAAGAGGTGATCGCAAGTGCAACACCCGTCGCTAGTACGAAAGTAGAGACGGTCACCCCGTCCAAGAAGCCTGAGCTGGCTCCGTATACGATCAAGATGGTCGTACCTGGATCAGGTGCACCTAAAGATCTAGCGCTGGTGAATCAAGAAGTTAGTAAATACTTGAAGGATAAGATTAATGCATCCTTTGAATTATCCGTGATCGATTGGGGAAGCTGGCAGGATAAGGTTAACTTAAAGTTTGCATCAAGTGAGCCATTTGACTTATTACAAACCATGAACTGGGATAACTTTGGCACGAAAATTCAGCAAGGTAATATTATTGATTTGACGGCACTCATTGACAAAAATGCACCGGATCTCAAAAAAGTAATTAATCCAGTCTTGTTAGATGGATCTAAGGTGAATGGCAAACAGTATGGTTTACCCATTAATAAAGAGATAGCAAGTCAAGCAGGGGTTATGCTGCGCAAAGATTTGATTGATAAATACCAAATTGACATTACAAAAATCAAAAAAGTGGAAGACCTAGAGCCGATTTATCAGATGATTAAAGATAAAGAGCCTGGTGTGACTCCCTTATATTTGAATAAAGATACGAGTATCGATTGGGTACTGAATCCGTTGAATTACGAGGATTTAGGCGACAGCAGTCCTGGTTCGGTTGTGAGAGGAGCCAAAGATTACAAAGTTGTTAATGCATTTGAAACCCAAAAAGCAAAAGATCAAATGGATTTAGCACGCAAGTGGTATTTGGCAGGTTACGTTAATAAAGATGCTGCAACAATTGGGGATACGACAGGGGCTTTAAAGGCTGGAAAGGCATTCTCGTATGTCCAACAACTTAAGCCTGGTAAAGATGCTGAGGATAGTTTGGCTTCCGGTGTTCAATGGGTACAGGTAGAATTAACCAAGCCGATCGTTAGAACTTCCGATACGACGGGATCCATGACATCGATCTCCAGAACTTCGAAGGATCCAGATCGCGCGATGATGTTCCTGAATTTACTTTATACAGACAAATATTTAGTTAATTTGCTCGCTTTCGGAATCGAAGGAAAGCACTTTGTTAAAAAGAGCGACAATATTATTGACTTCCCTGCTGGCTTAGACGGTACAACGTCAGGTTATGTTTTGAATGGCGCTTGGATGTTCGGTAACCAATTTAATGATTATCTGTGGGCAAATGAAAACCCGAAAAAGTGGGAAAATTTCCAAAAGTTCAATGCATCTGCTGAAACAGCGAGTGTACTCGGATTTATTTTTAACCCAGAACCTGTGAAGAATGAGATTGCCGCCTTTAATAATGCGAAAAAAGAGTTTGAACCTGGTTTATTCTCAGGTACCGTTGATCCCAAAGAATATTTGCCTAAATATATCAGTAAATTGAAAGCGATTGGTGTCGATAAAATTATCGCCGAAAAACAAAAGCAACTGGACGAGTGGGTTAAAACAAAGAAGTAAGACCTAATCAAGTCGTATAGTTCGAGGTGAGCTCGTATGTTTGAGAAAATATTAAGTTCCGATCAAATCGAACAATTTAAGGAGCTTGGATGGGTGAAGGTAAGTGGAGCCTTCCCACGAGAAACTGCGCTTGCATGTCAGCAGTTCCTATGGGAAAAGCTTCGCGAGAGAGGGGTTTATCAAGAGGATCCTTCAACTTGGGATAAACCCATTATTTATATCCAGGAAGCGTATCGAAGTCCTGAGTTTGACCAGTGTAATACGCAACGAATGGCGGATGCGATTGAGGACTTGATCGGACCTGGTCGTTGGCAAGATCGCGGTGTGTATGGTATGGATGAGGTTCAATCGACGTGGGGCTGGTGGCCGGTCAATTTTGCACTTGGGGCTGACAGAGAGTGGGATGTTCCTACAGATGGCTGGCATTGGGATGGCATTCATTTCCGGCATTATGTCGATAGCCCCGAGCAAGGACTCCTATGTCTATGTATTTTTTCCGAAATAGGTCCTCGTGGCGGCGGCACGTTAGTGCTGGAAGGCTCACATAAGCTAGTAGCTCGGTTTCTATCTGGGCATCCAGAGGGGATGGAATCGCAAGCAGCGATTGATAGCTTAAATAGGCAACACCCGTACTTGTCGGAGCTGACAGGGCTAACGAAATCACAGGATGAAAGCACGGGGAACAGAATTGAAAAATTTATGAACACGTGGCATACGGATGCTGATGGTATAGAATTGCGGGTTGTTGAGACTACAGCATCCACAGGGGATATCATTCTTTGTCACCCCTTTCTTTACCACACAGCATCTCAGAACCACAGTGGAATACCCCGCTTCATGTGCAATAAGACAACACCGTTGAAAGAGCGTATGAATCTGAATCGAAGTCAGGAAGTCGATTATTCGCCTTTAGAAATGAGTATTCGGAATTCATTGGGTCTTTGAATCCAATAGGTAGGTGAATAACAGGCTGCTGTGGTCATCGGCAGTCTGTTTATTTATATCGGTTAACCCAATTGCAAAGAAGGAGATATGCGAATGATTCCAGTACATAAATTTTGGGAAGATCCAAAGGTGTTAGAAGAAAATCGGGAGCCTGCAAGGGCCTCTTATATTCCATATGATGAACGCAACGGAGATCAGCTTACCCGTAGAGGCAGCTCATCTTACTATCAGACATTGAACGGCCTGTGGAAATTTCAGTATAAGGAAAGTGTGAATCAAGTCATCGACGAATTTTATCAACCTGATGTTGACACACAGTCTTGGGATAGCTTGCTAGTACCTTCCTGCTGGCAAACAAATGGCTACGATCACATGCATTATACCAACGTCAACTATCCCATTCCATGTGATCCTCCTTACGTGCCTGATACGAATCCTGCAGGTCTATATATCAGGGATTTTAAACTATCAGATCGATGGTCAGAGAAAGAGAAGTATATTGTTTTTGAAGGCGTCAATTCGTGCTTTTATTTATGGGTAAATGGTGAATATGTTGGCTACAGTCAGGGGAGTCGTATGCCTGCAGAATTTCACATTACACCGTATATGAAGCAAGGCGGGAATCGGATTGCGGTTATGGTTTTAAAATGGTGTGACGGTACTTACTTGGAGGATCAGGATTCGTGGAGATATTCAGGGATTTTCCGAGATGTTTATTTACTAGCAAGAAATCAGACTCACCTTCGAGATGTATATATTCAGCAGGAACTTGACTCGGCATATAAATTTGCGGATTTGAACGTTACGTTGGCGTCAACGGGCGAACTTGAGGTAAAGGCTGAGTTGCGAGACAGATACAATCAAGTGGTTAATTCCTCAGAATATAGGATCGGATCGAGCCAGGGAATCTATCAGGGAACCTTTCAACTCCGAGTTGAAAATCCTTATCTTTGGAATGCGGAACAACCTCACCTCTATCAACTCATTCTGAAAGCTGGGAATGAAATTTTACGATTCCAAGTTGGCATTCGGAGCATTGCTATTAACGATGATGTTTTCCAGATAAACGGGGTTGCTGTGAAGCTGAAAGGCGTTAATCGGCATGATTCGCATCCCAAGCTTGGACAAACCATCCCATTCGAACATATGAAACAAGATTTACTGCTAATGAAAAAGCATCATATAAATACGGTTCGTACCGCTCATTATCCAAATGACCCAAGGTTTTTGGATCTGTGTGATGAGCTTGGATTTTATGTCATAGATGAAGCCGACCTGGAATGCCATGGCATTGGAATGGCTGGTAATTGGGAGAACGGCGCTATTCATAAGCTATCTGAGAATGTAACGTGGAGAGATGCTTTCGTGGAACGCGCCATACGAATGGTGGAACGGGATAAGAATCATCCCTCTGTTATTATTTGGTCTATGGGAAATGAGTCAGGCTATGGCTGCAATCATATCGCAATGGCCGAATGGACGAAAGGGCGCGATCCATACAGACTGGTTCATTATGAAGGAGCTGCCCCTGATAATAAAGGCAGTAAGCATATCGAATGCTTAGATATAGAAAGTCGTATGTATACGTCGGTAAATTATCTTAAGGAGTATGGCAGGAACCACTCGAATGAGAAGCCATTATTTTTATGCGAATATAGCCATGCTATGGGAAATAGTTCGGGCGATTTACATGATTATTGGGAAGCAATTAACCACTATCCCAATTTAATGGGAGGGTGTGTCTGGGAATGGTGCGATCATGGCATTGCAACAACCTCCATAGATGGAATTCCTCATTATGCTTACGGTGGAGATTTCGGCGATCTGCCGAATGATGGCAACTTCTGCTTGGATGGTCTTGTTAGTCCAGATCGGCAGCCCCATACCGGATTGCTCGAACTTAAACAAGTCATAGCGCCTGTTAGAGCGAAAGAGATCAATTTGACAATAGGGATGTTTAGTATCTTCAATCACTATGACTTCATCGATTTGTCGCATGTATCACTGCATTGGAAAACGGAGAGCCACGGTGAAATTCTTGAACAAGGCATGGAAATGGATCTTCATGTACCTGCAAAAGGTAAATCTGAGTTGCACATTCCTTATCAACTTCCACCTTCTTCGCAGCACGAGATCGTCTTAACGTTATCATTCCGTCAAAAGTATGAAACAGGTTGGGCTGAGCTAGGGCATGAGATCAGCTTCGAGCAGTTCATTTTACCCGTACAAACAGAAGTATCTGCACATGAACATCGCAATGACAATGAAGAAGTTCATGTTAGTGAGAATGGATCTAGACTGCGAATAGAAGGCTTGGAATTTATTCATACCTTTGACATGGAGGCAGGAACCTTCATCGGATTGTCCATGAATGGGGTTGAGCTACTGAGTAGTCCTGCTGTCTTCACCGTTTGGCGCGCACCGACAGACAACGATATGTATGTGAAAAAATCGTGGATGGAGGATGGCTTCGATCGAACGACGATGAAGGTTTATGACTGTGAATGGCAAAGACGCACGGGCGCGAAGATCGAAATTTGCGTAAATTTCTCCTTAGGTGGATACATTCGATATCCTATTTTGCATGGACGTGCGGTATGGACAATTTCTGGCTCAGGTAAAATATCGCTTGCGGCAGATATTCGTATGCGCGAAGGGCTTCCGTTTCTGCCTCGTTTCGGACTGCAGATTACGATGCCGGAAGGCGCAGAAGAAGTTGAATATGTTGGATTCGGCCCGCATGAAAGCTATCAGGATAAGCGGCAAAGCGTGAGGAAGGGCAAGTATAGAACCTCTGTTAATGGGATGTTTGAGGATTATATTAAGCCTCAGGAGAATGGTTCCCGATATGGAACAGAATGGTCATCTGTCACGAACCTACTTGGAATGGGACTGCGATTTGAGGCTGAGCGTCCATTCTCTTTCAACGCTTCTCACTTCACTCCGAATGATTTGACGAAGACTTCACACAATTATAAGCTAATCAAACGTAAAGAGACGATTATCCATCTAGATTACCGAATGAGTGGAGTGGGCTCTGGTTCATGTGGACCGCAGTTGTTGGAACAGTATCAGTTAAATGAAAATGAGTTTGAGTTTAAAGTAGATATTATTCCTGTTTTTAAAGAGGATGAATAGGTTTTAATGTTCGCAAGAGCGGAAAGCGATTATGGCTTACTGCTCTTATTTATTATTTGTATAAGATCATGTTATTTGAATCGAAATGCGTTTACACCTCGAACAGGTGCATCCCGAAACTTTGCAGTCAACATGACGGAAATCCAAGAGAATTACCCATTTTGCAATTTACTTTGTGAATTGCGACTCCTAGAATGACTGTAGAGGTGAGTTGAAGGCTCACCTTACCAAGCTAGGTTCTACCCAGGAGGTATTGCAATGTCAGACTCGATGAGCATTCAGTTTGAAGCGTTTAAGGATCCTCCCGTACAATTTCGCTCAATTCCTTTCTGGTCCTTAAACGACCGATTGGAACCTGCTGAAATAAAAAAACAACTGAAGCATTTCGCTGAAGGCGGATTTGGGGGCGCATACCTCCACAGCCGAACTGGGTTAATGACGGAATATTTAGGAGAAGAATGGTGGGCGGCGATCCAAGCTGCTTGTGAACAGTGTGAGAAGCTGGGTATTGAGGCGTGGTTTTATGACGAAGAGAAATGGCCCTCCGGTTTCGCAGGCGGGATTGTGCCTAATTTAAGTTCAGATTATCATGCAAGATCACTGATTAGGTTGGATAAAGGCTCAGACCTTCCGCCTAACTGTGAATGGCTTCAAGAAGATGATCACTTCATCTATGTAAGCTGCAAAGATGCGCTAGGCAATGCGTGGTACAACGGCACCTGTTGGGTGGATTTGATGAATCCGGAGATGGTGAAGTCATTTATCGATTGTTCTTACGCGCCTTATGTAGAGAAATACAAGTCCTTTCTTGGTCATACGGCAAAAGGGATTTTTACGGATGAACCCCAGATCAGTCCTAGACAAGTTAGCTTCCCCCATCAGGGGACGATCAGCTACTCGCCTTGGTTGAGAGAATTTTTTCAACGCCAGCATGGTTATGACATAATGGATCGCGTTCAAGCACTTTTTGAAAATACGGGTGATTATAGAAAGGTTAGACTGGATTATTACCGGAGTCTTGCTTCTCTGTTGGAAAGCAGCTTTAGCCGCCAGATTGGCGAATATTGCGCTGAAACGGGATTGACATGGACAGGTCACTTTAATGGGGAGAACTCGTTTGGTTCCATTATTCTAAATGTAGGAAATATGATGATCCAGTATCGTCATATGCAGCAGCCCGGCATTGATCACTTGGGCTTACGAATTGATGGCGGGCTCATTGCAGCCAAAAGCTTAACAAGCGTAGCCAACCAGTATGGCATGGAGCGAAGGCTCTCTGAATTATTTGGAATCAGCGGTCAAAATATGAGCTTTGAAGATCGTAAATGGATCGCCGGTTGGCACGCTGTGCTTGGCATCAATCACTTTTGCCCGCATCTTGCTTTATATAGCATGAAGGGCTGCAGAAAGCGTGATTATCCGCCGACGATATCACCACAGCAACCCTATTGGAAAAGCAACAAGCTGGTCGAAGATTACATGGCGAGGATCTGCTATTCCATGGCTCAAGGGGTGTTTGCGCCGGATCTGTTGGTCTTACATCCGCTGGAAAGCTGTGTCATGGAATTAACAGGGGCGGATGTTGTTTCCATTAATGCCGTTAAAACAACTAGCATTAATGAACGCGACACAAAATTTATTACGCTTTTGGAGAAGTTAATGGGGATTCATCGGGATTATGATCTCGGCGATGAGCAAATTCTTCAAGACATTGGCAAGATCGAAGGGAATCAGCTGCAGGTTGGACACATGCGTTACAAGGTTGTCCTGCTGCCTTACATGAGCACTATTCGACCATCAACGCTTAGGTTGCTTGAATCTTTTTCACAGAACGGCGGAAAAGTTCTTGCCATTGGCGGATTTCCCATCTATGTGGATGGGGAAGAGGACAATGCTGCCCTTGCTAAGCTGAGAGATTATGCCATTCCCATTCTAGAAGACCAACTGGAATCAACCCTAGCACAAGCGTCTGCACCAGCAATTCAATTGTTTGGCCAAGAGGTCTCATCCATGTGGACACAACATAGAAATTTACAGGGTGGCAGTCTCATTTACTTCACTAACTTATCCCGATCACAGGAACTGGCATGTGCGTTCAAGTTGCAGGAAGTAGTGGAAAGTACGGTACTTTGGGATCCTGAAACGGGGCACGCCTACAATCTCAAACCAGACCAAGACGGGATGTTCCATTTGAAATTAGAGCCCGCGCATTCCTTCATCGTGACGACGGGTGATGCTTCGCAAGAGGCCATAATCTCAGGCGATTATGATCTCCCGGGCAAGCTCCAGCCTGTCATGACATTGGAAGGGCCGTGGAAAGGTATACGTCAAGATCCGAATGTACTGACGCTCGATTTTGCTAGCTACTCGACTGACGGGGGAGTAACCTACAGCGATGCGGAGCCCGTTATTGGTATTCATGAACGTTTTACCGCAAATGGGTACAACGGCTCGCTAAATCTGACGTATCATTTTGAAGCGGAAATCCAACCTATCCAGGCATATCTTGTTGTCGAGCAGCCAGAGATGTATGAGAACATCAGTGTGAACGGTGTATCTGTTGATGTTTCAAGATGTGATACTTATCGAGACGCTTCCTTTCGTAAAATAGACATCACAGACGGACTGCAAATAGGCACTAATTACATCACGCTACATCTCACCTACATAGCTCCTATTTTGGATAGCAGTCATTCGGTTCCAAGATACGGGACGGAAATCGAGAGCATTTATATCGCGGGTGACTTTGGAATCAAGGCGGTAAGTTCTGAAGCAACGCCGCAAGAAGCGGAAGGCGCCCACAGACTTTCTACTTTTGTGATGGCGGCTGAAAGAGAGAAGGTTGATGGTGACTTAGCTGTCGAGGGATATCCTTTTTACGCTGGTGAATATACACTCTCTTGCAGCTTCTCCATGCCGATGAAAATGGATAATAAGCGATATTTTGTTTCCTTCCCTGGCATCAATGTGATAACGCTTACATGTCAATTGAACGGGCAAATGCTGGGAACCATCGCCAGCCGTCCGTGGAGGTTTGAAGTAACGGAAGCTTTGCTCGCAGGCGAAAATCACTTGCAGCTCACGATAGCTAACTCACTACGAAATATGCTTGGCCCTCATCACCATATCGGGGGTGAACTTACGAAGGTCAGTCCCGAAAGCTTCACAGGTCAGACTAGCTGGACGTATCCAGGAATCGGCGAAGTTGATTGGTACGATTGCAGGCTGAACGGCCAAGCGAATCTATGGCGTGATGACTACGCAATTGTCCCCTTTGGATTGACCGATCAACCGATAATTTGGATAGAAGAATGAAACAATTTATAAGCAAATAAATGAGAGAGCGGTGAAAGATATGAAAGTCGCAGCACAATTATATACCCTTCGTGATTATCTCAAGACACCAACGGATATTGCTACTACACTCAAAAAGGTGAAGAAAATCGGGTACAACGCCGTCCAGGTTTCGGGAATGGGGCCGATCGGGAACAAGGAATTGAAGGAAATGACCGATGCCGAAGGTCTTCAAATATGTGCTACCCATATCAGCTACGCAGACTTAGTCAATCGCATAGATAGCGTTATTGAAAAACATCACATTTGGGACTGTAAGTATGTAGGAATTGGGGGATTACCGGACGAATATAAAGGTAGCGGGGAAGGTTACGCTGCATTTGCCAGAGAGGCTTCAGAGATTGGGAAGAAGCTGCAAGAAGCAGGATTGACGTTTATTTATCATAATCATGATTTTGAATTCGCTAAATTTGAGGGTCAAACTGGCATGGATATCTTAATGAACAATTCAGATCGTCAAGCCTTCCACTTTGAGCTGGATGTGTATTGGGCACAGGCCGGCGGAGCGGACCCGATTGAATGGATTCGCAAATTCAATGGCCGGATGAAAGTTGTTCATTTGAAGGATATGTTAGTGACCCATGCCCGTGAGCAGCGTGTTGCTGAAATCGGTGAGGGGAATATGAATTTTGCCGGGATTTTAGCGGTATGCCGAGAAATCGGTGTGGAGTGGGGAGCGGTTGAGCAGGATTTCTGCTGGGATCGGAATCCATTTGATAGTATGACAATTAGTTTAGAGAGATTGAAAAGGCTCGGTATTGACGTGTAGCTCACCCATTCAAAGCTAGATCAACCTATTGGATACACGAGGAGGTTAAGGCCATTTTGATGAAGCGAAAATGGTTTGGAACCAAAACGTATTTTGCAAGAATGGTATTATGGATTAGCGCGGCTGTGCTGCTGCTAGTCCTTGTTCTTTCTCTCGTTGAATATATAAGTACGCAGAAGCTGTTGCTTCGGAATGAGTCTACGTCCAACCAGAAAATCTTGTATCAGATCGAATACAATATGGACGTGATGGATGAATCGATCCAAAACCTTAGCAAATTTCTATTCGTAAATGGTGATGTGGCTTCGATTATGTATGCAAAAACCGAAAATATGGCTGACGTCGCCACTCGATTGAATACGATTGTAACTTCCTTGGTGACAGCGAATCCGTATATTCATTCGGTCAGTATCTATAATCGAAATTTAGATCAATTTTATAATGTAGGGAGCTCCATTTTTTTCAAGGATCCATTTGTCGATGGTTTTTATAATGCGAATCAGATGCTGCCTGTTTTGAAACCCGTCATTCGTAATATTCAAAATCTGGTGAACGGGAAAACGGTGCCCGAGCGGGTATTCTCATATTTTATCTACAGTTCATCGATTTCGAACACGAAACCAGATGGTGTCGTTGTCGTCAATGTCAAACCAGAGTGGCTCATCAACAATATCGTAAAGATCAATTCCATTGATCCCAAGAAGGGCGATCGAGTGTATGTGCTGGATGATGCTGGCGAGTTCCTTGAAGGTAATACGGAACAAGTCGAATACAAAATGTGGCTGAAAAATGAATATAGGAATTACGCCGCATCGCATGACGATGCTCAAAAGAATGGATTTTTCCAGAGCAAGTATGAGGGTGCTAAGCTTTATGTCACGTATGCGATCGAGAAAGAAACAGGCTTAACGCTGATCAAGACGCAGCCGGTTAATCAGGTGTTTCAATCCATTGAGCGGCTGAAAACAACCATCGTACTCATTACACTGATCTTTATTGTACTGGCTTTGGTCCTGTCATTCAGCATTTCTCATAGAATCTACAAACCATTCGATAAATTGGTTCATACGATTATGTCGGACCGAGTACGTCATTCCCAATTGGAAGAAGTCGACATGATCGATGAAATCAATTATTTAGGAACCGTTTATAAACAATCGATGGTAAAGCTTGAACATTTTAATCAAGAGAAATTTCGCTATCAAAATGTGATGAAGAACTATTGGCTGAACCGGATTGTAAGTGAAGGTTTGACACTAAGAAGTTCCGAGCTTAAGCCCATTTTTGCAGAAATGCGTATCTCGCTTCCGCTTCAAGGCCCGTATGCATTGATTATTATGAAGATTGACAAATACAAGGATTTCAAACAAAACATACAGGCGAAAGATCAAGAAACGATCCGATATGCCATCAGTAACATCGCCTCTGAAATCGTAGGAAGGGAATATCCAAACGAGGGGTTAGATATGTTGGATGATCAAGTCGTGTTAATCGTTCGTATTCCGGAAGAGGAGTCGGCTTACACAAAAAACATTCATTCTCTCATGCAGGAAGTTCAAAACAATGTCTTTCGCTATTTTAAAATCACCCTGTCCTGCATGGTGAGCGACCCGGTTCATGCGTTGAACGAATTGGCTAACTTGTATAATCAATCTCTGAATCAAGCGATGTACCGCTTTATTTTTGGTCATTCAACCATTATCACGTCTGAGATGATCAAACGAAATAGTGAGAATAAGCAAATGAGCTATGATCGGAACTTGGAAGAGACATTCCTACAAGCTTTGAAAGCAGGGAATGCCTCGCTAACAAGTGAACATTTGCAACAAATATTCAATGAGATTGGGGCTTTGAACTATAATAATGCTTTAGTATCGGTCATTCGATTCGTGGACGCCATCAAAGATGCGCTTTCGGAAACGAAGTTTGCAGCTTCCTCGAATCTGTCCTCGTCGATCTCAGCGATAAGTCGTAGTCTGCTCGAGAAGGAAACGATCATCGAGATCCGTGATCTGCTGCAGGCTGCCCTCCAGGATGCGATGGTGAACGACAGCACTGACAAGCATAATGAACACAATTATTACATTGTCGATGCGGTAAAAGAGTATATCCATCTGAATTATCGCGATCTATCGCTCAACCTGCCTTCCATTGCTGCCACGATGAAAATATCCTCAAGACAGCTTAGCAAAATTTTCAGGGAATCGATGGATATCTCTATTCCAGACTATATTAATAAATGGAGGATGGAGAAGGCTGCTGAACTGTTGGTCGATCAACAAATTAGCGTTCGTGAAATCGTGGAGCAGGTTGGGTTTGTGAATGAAAGTTATTTCTTTAGCTTATTTAAAAAGAGGTTCCATGTTACGCCTCGGGAATACGCCTTGCAGAAGAAGACAGTTAAACTGTATCAAGGGGATTGACGTTGAGATAGGCAAAAGTGAAATAAACATTTGAAAAAGGCAGGGCTAGCGCCCTGTCTTTTTGTGCATAACTTTTCCGGGGGGGGGGGGGCTTGCCCTATGTGAATGCAGCGGCTGAATAGGCTTGGCACTTCAACCCAACTCGCTCCCCGCCACTGTCCCGTATTCAACTCCTTATGAGACGAACGCCAACGTGAGCGGTCGAATATAGCAGTCTCAGAAGTGCACCATCCTCACGTTTACTCTGAGCCGCCGGAAAATGCACGCTCAGCTAATCAAACTAGTCAAAGAGATGAAACGTCAACGTGAGCGGTCAAAAATAGCAATCTCAGAAACGCGTCATCCTCACGTTCACTCTGAGCCGCCGAAAAATGCACGCTCAGTTAATTAAACTAGTCAAAGAGAAGAAACGCCAACGTGAGCGGTCAAAAATAGCAGTTTCAGAAGCGCATCATCCTCAAGTTCACTCTGAGCCGCCGAAAAATGCACGCTCAGCTAATCAAACTAGTCAAAGAGTCGAAACGCCAACGTGAGCGGTCGAAAAGAGCAGTCTCAGAAGCGCATCATCCCCAAATTTACTCTGAGCCGCCGAAAAATGCACGCTCAGCAAATCAAACTAGTCAAAGAGACGAAACGCCAACGTGAGCGGTCAAAAATAGCAGTCTCAGAAGCGCATCATCCTCAAATTCACTCCGAGCCGCCGAAAAATGCACGCTCAGCAAATCAAACTAGTCAAAGAGACGAAACGCCAACGTGAGCGGTCGAAAATAGCAGTCTCAGAAGCGCATCATCCTCAAGTTCACTCTGAGCCGCCGAAAAATGCACGCTCAGCAAATCAAACTAGTCAAAGAATCGAAACGCCAACGTGAGCGGTCGAAAAGAGCAATCTCAGAAGCGCATCATCCTCATATTCACTCCGAGCCGCCGAAAAATGCACGCTCAGCTAATCAAACTAGTCAAAGAGTCGAAACGCCAACGTGAGCGGTCGAAAATAGCAGTCTCAGAAGCGCATCATCCTCAAATTCACTCTGAGCCGCCGAAAAATGCACGCTCAGCAAATCAAACTAGTCAAAGAGACGAAACGCCAACGTGAGCGGTCGAAAATAGCAGTCTCAGAAAGCGCATCATCCCCAAATTCACTCTGAGCCGCCGAAAAATGCACGCTCAGCTAATCAAACTAGTCAAAGAGACGAAACGCCACGTGAGCGGTCGAAAATAGCAGTCTCAGAAAGCGCATCATCCCCAAATTCACTCTGAGCCGCCGAAAAATGCACGCTCAGCTAATCAAACTAGTCAAAGAGTCGAAACGCCAACGAGAGCTGTCGAAAATAGCAGTCTCAAAAGCACATCATCCTCAAGTTCACTCTGAGCCGCCGAAAAATGCACGCTCGAAAGTAAATTGCAACTCGTGACTTCAAATCACATGATTATTAGCTTCCCAAATAGCTAACGCATAATCATGTAATTTGTAACTTCGTACACAAGACGTTCCTTTTCCTGCAGGCTGGAGTAGGGACTTTTTGCACATGCTTTTGAGCAAGAGACATGACTTCCGGATACTGATTTTGAGCAGATTACTAACGTGTAATGGTTTGATCGGTGAATCATTAGAAAGAGCTAATCGAACGATTTCTTTCTCAAGAGCATTCATCGGAATAGGTGCTGCATCAACAATTCCAAGAAATCGGCCCATGAATTGTTGGAGAATTTGTATGCACATACGTGGGCGATCTTTGATATCGTCATAGGTAAACCGTAGTATTTTCCAACCGTCTAGGATGAGATGGTTCTGGCGGATTAGCTGGTCAGCAAATTGAGAACGGCTTAATTGTACATGTGTTGTAAAGCCATCAATTTCAATGGCGAGTTTGAGGGATTGCCGTATGAATGCGAAGTCGATGAAACGTGTGCATCACGGAAATCCTTAACTTCAAACTCAGGATGAAGAAACTCAAAATGGCCAAATGCAGGAAACCAAACTTTCTCAAGAAATAGTTTCTCTGCGTGCCCAAGCCCATCTAGGAGTCGACGATGTCGTTCACCAGTGCGTAACTTACGATGTTTTTCTACATAGGTATCATATAAGCTGATAAACGGTATTTTCATGAACGATGCCCCCTGGAAATAAATAAGCCGCCTCCCGAGCCAGCATGAGCTGAACTTGGAAAAGCGGCGTGTGCTTCACAACCATATGTAAGTTTTGTAACGGGAGTAAATATACCATAATTCACTAAAATAATCTACTGGTTACAACTACAGTCATTTTCCACGCTGTTGAGAAAAAGGAAGTATCTCCCCCTGCTTCGCGCACGTTTAAAGCGCCCGCAAGCGCATATCCCCAGGAAGCCTAGTAAATAAGGTTGGCTGTTCCAAAAATAAGACTTTTACTTCAATCACAGTCTGCAAATTCAGTTGTTTGTGCATGATTTTGAAGAGTTTTTCCTATGTTGCAATATACAATCTCCCCATTTTTAACTACGATTTGGGTGTGAATCACGACACGGCAACCAAGTAGGAGGTGAAATCGAATGGAAAGAGCAATCAAGATTTTTAGAAAAAATAGCGGGTTATCCTTACTGGCTTTGCCAGGGCTCATTCTTATCATCATTTTAGATTATGTGCCTTTGTACGGGTTGTTAATGCCTTTTAAAGAGTATCACTTTGATCTAGGGATTTGGAACAGCCCTTGGGTTGGAATGAGGAACTTTGATTTCCTATTTAACGGTAACGTGTTAATTCGTGTGTTACGAAATACGATTCTTTACAATTTGGTATTCATTGTCCTTGGCACATTTTTCTCAGTTAGCTTTGCACTGTTGCTATTTGAGTTGAATCGTAAATTTGTCAAAGTCTATCAGACCATTATGTTTGTACCTTATTTTATATCCTGGGTAGTGGCTGGGTTTGCTTTTAAAGCGTTGCTGGATATGGATTATGGTGTTTTCAACCAGGTACTAACGGCCTTGGGCAAGGATCCAATTATGTGGTACAACGAACCCAAGTACTGGCCTGTGCTCCTAGTTGCTGCGGCAGTGTGGAAGGGGTTGGGGTACGGATCAGTCATTTACTATGCAGCGCTGATGGGAATTGATGCCGAATATTTTGAAGCGGCTAAGATCGATGGCGCAAGCCGATTGCGTCAGGTGATCTCCATATCGATACCGATGCTGAAGCCGATGATTATTATGTTAACCATTCTACACATCGGGAGTATGTTCTACAGTGATTTTGGATTGTTCTACAATGTCACGTTAAACTCGACTTTACTTTATCCGACGACGGACGTGATCGATACATTCGTGTACCGCTCATTGATTGATATGGGGGATATCGGCATGTCTTCCGCTGCGGGGTTCTTCCAATCCATTGTCGGCTTCGTATTGGTTCTAATGACGAACTTCATCGTTCGCCGAGTCAATTCGGAAAATGCGCTATTCTAAGGAGCATGAACAATGAGCAAACCTATGGCTTTACGAAATACGAATGCAGTCACACAAATATGGATTCATGCGATTTTTATCGCGGTCTGTGTGGCATGTCTCTATCCTTTCCTCGTTATTGTGGCGACATCGTTTCAATCCGAGAACAGTATTGTTCAGGACGGCTACTCGATCATTCCCAAAGAAATGAATCTGGACGCCTATCGGGTGATTCTGGTCCAGCCCAAGCAATTGTTTAATTCTTATGCAGTTACTATAATAACCACCTTGATTGGCACGATAGTCGGTCTATGGGTGACCACTTCCTATGCGTTTGCCATTTCCCGCCATGACTATGCGTACCGAAGTATTCTAGCCTTTCTCATTTTCTTCACCATGCTCTTCAAAGGAGGGCTCGTTCCTTCCTACATCCTAATTTCCAAATGGCTAGGTTTGCAGAACAATATGTTGGCACTGATTGTGCCTTACTTAATCAGCGGATGGTTTGTTCTGCTCATGAAAGGCTTCTTGCAAGCGCTACCGAATGCGCTCTTTGAGTCAGCCAAAATGGATGGAGCCGGTGAGACGCGAATTTTCATTCAACTCGTACTGCCTTTATCGTTACCTGCACTTGCAACGGTAGGACTGTTCTTCGTTCTACAGTATTGGAACGATTGGTGGCTGACTTTGCTGTATGTCGACAGCAAGGATATGTTAAAGCTTCAATATCTGCTTATCCGTGTTTTGAAGAATATGGAGTTTTTAAATAGTGCAGAAGCCATCCAATATGGACTCGTGAAGCCTGGCATGGAAATCCCGTCGCTCAGCGCTCGAATGGCGATGTGTGTGCTCGCTGCAGGACCAATGCTCGTGGTATTTCCCTTTTTCCAAAGATTCTTCGTCCGCGGTTTGACCGTTGGTTCGGTGAAAGGGTAGTATCCCAGCTACTGTGCTCTTGCGCAGTAACTGTTTAATATAGCATGATAAGAGTAGATGGAAGATGATACGGGAGGGACTTAAAAATGAGTCAACTAAAATCCAGAAAATTCAAAGTGTTAGGAACGACCTTACCCCTTGTTTTGACGATACCTGTAGTGTTAAGCGCTTGCAGCAACTCCACTTCCACTCCTAGTCCTAACAGTACAACGGCGCCTGCAACATCTGCTCAGGCAACAGCGAAAGCAGCGGAACCTACAAAGGAATTTGTTAACCTTACTTGGTATATGCGGAGTCCAATCAATAGCGAAACAGACCAAGAGGCGGTTGAAGCGGTAGCAAATAAAATGTTGAAAGAAAGCATTAACGCCAGCTTGCATTTTAATTTCGTTGATAATGCGAGCTGGGAACAGAAGATGAGTTTAATGAACTCCACGGGCACGAAATATGATATTGCTTTCTCAACATCTGGATCGAATAAATTTATGAACAATGTGAAAATGGGTTCTATCCTTCCATTGGATGATCTGTTGAATAAATACGGACCCGACATAAAGAAGAAAGTTGATCCACGTGCATGGGCAGCAGTAACCTTTGATGGGAAAATTTATGCCATCCCAGGCCAAACGCCTTATTCGGATGCACATAGTTGGGTATTCAAAAAGGATATTGCGGAGAAATACAAATTTGACACGACTAAAATTACAAATTTGAAAAGTATTGAGCCATACTTAGAGATTATTAAAAAGAATGAGCCGAGCATGACGCCATTGCTCGTCACAGGAAATGTGGCAGCAATCGGAACGAATTTGTATCACTACTCCAATCTAGGAGGTAACGTCTTCTATGACGAGCGATCAGGGAAACTGGTCAATCCACTCGAAGCGGAAGACAACGTAGACGTTTATAGAACGATGAACGATTTCTATAAAAAAGGTTATGTGGCGAAGGATGCAGCAATCAAAACAGATTTCATTGCTGAGGCTAAATCAGGTAAATATGCGGTTCTAGAGGATTCAGGCGGTTATACAGCTGATGGCTCCAAATCGACAGCGCTGTTCGGTTACCCGACACTTGAAACGAAGTACGGTCAAACCTTGATTACAACAAGTGCTATTACGAGTGCCATGGCGGTTATTAGTAAAACGTCTGAGCATCCAGATCGTGCCATTATGCTGCTCAATGAAATTTGGAAAAATCCGACCCTGTCCAACACATTGGCTTATGGGGTCGAAGGTAAAAACTACACTGTAAAGTCTGGTGCAGGAACACCTCAAGTTTCCGTTACGGCCAAATCCGGCGCTGAGCAAACGTGGGCGGTATGGCACAACTGGCTTGGACCACTTTGGGACCAATGGGATTCCAACTGGAACTCCACAGCCGCTCTGAAGGTTATGCAAGATAACAACCAAAATGCGGTTGCTTCCAAAATTGTTGGATTCACGTTTAATCCAGATCCGGTTAAAGCTGAAATGGCACAAGTGAGCGCTGTAGCTAAAGAGGTAAATCCCGTACTCATCACTGGTTCAATGAATGATTTCGATGCCTTCCTTGCACAAGCGAAGAAAAAATATGTCGACGCTGGATTCGACAAAATCATGCAGGAAATGCAAAAACAGTTGGATGAATGGAAAACTATCAACAAAAAGTAGGTGAAGAAGAGCATAACAACGGCCGGTGTGGGTTTCAATATGAAGCGCGCATCGGCCGAATCTATGAACATATACAGAGGAGGCAATATTTGTGAGAATGCCTATAAAATGGGTTATTCAGCTCGTTGTTCCGTTGGTAATCTGTTTATTCGGTTTGACAATTGTCGTCAATAAAGCCGAAGCAGAAGGCGGGCCGGTCAATGTTGGCTATTTGTTGGATGAGAACTTTTCATTCCTATTTACGGCTCCCAACAACGTCTACCAACCTTCTGGGTGGGATATCCAGCGAAATGGCGGCAATGTTACGTATAGTTACAACAACTATATGAAAATCACTGACAACAACGCTACGCTTCCTGTAACATTTTTCCATAAAATACTTACGCAATCGGCAGGCACAGTTACGTTAGAATTTCGCTTCAAACCGACGACCATCTTGGATGGCATGAAATGGCAGCTACGAAATGACAACACAACGTCCGTGAGTATAGCGACTTACAATAATAATCTTGTGTTGGAAACGCCTTCAGGAATGCAAGTTCTACAGACCTATGCACCTAATACCGAATACGGTGTGAAGGTCATTGCCAACATCTCTACGAGTAAAGCAGATATTTACGTCAATGGCGCGTTGAAGGCCAGTCAAGCAGATTTTACCCAAGCGACCAACCAGATCAACGGATTCTGGATGCAAACGGGTGCGGTTTCTACTGGAGAAGTCATTGTGACACCCGTCAAAATATATAAAGGGTATAGCGTTAATGAAACGTTCATTTCCACGATGACGAACGTGCCAACGGACTGGCAGACTGTGAATACGGGCGGCTTAATTGAAGTTGCAGAAAATAAAAGCGCGACACGCCCCGATATTTACAGCTTGAAACTAGACGGTTCAGGTTCAGCTAACGGCGTTAGCATCTCTACATCGATTCCCACACAAACCGAGGATCAGGTATTTGAATTCAAGATGCTCATTCCTTCCAAAGCAGATGGTTTAACCTTCGAATTGCAAGGTGATGGCAAAAGCGCGCTGAAGCTTGTCACCGCTAATGGAAAGTTGAACTATATCAACCGTGGCGGAAAACCAGTTGCATTCTATGATTACGAAGCAAACGTATGGTACGCCATTAAAGTTAAGATCACAGAAAAGGATAAGGCGTACATCTACTTGAACGGTAAACTGTTTGTGGATAAAGTTCCGACTACATCCAAAGTTAGTGGTATCTCGCAGCTGCGATTCTACTCACCGCCAGGCAGCGGCAAGCTGATGTGGCTGGATGATGTGAAGCTATACGAAGATAGACCGCTTCCGAGTGATTATGTGCCAGCACCAGTTATTCCACAATCCGTAGGTTATGAAGTCGGCGCGCAATCCTGCTCGATGTGGAGAGAAGGCAGCCATTTGGGTTGGGATTCCATTACGCCATACCCAGATCGGAAGCCATATCTTGGCTATTATGATGAAGGAAATCCGGAAACGGCCGATTGGGAAATTAAATGGATGGTCGAACATGGCATCACCTTCGAGAACTATTGCTGGTTCCGACCAAGAGGCAACGAAGGCTTGCCAATTAAAGATCCGTATTTAGGTTATGCCCTGCATGACGGCTATTTGAATGCGAAATACAGCGATAAAATGAAATTCATCATTACTTGGGAGAATTCTAGCTCCTATTCGAAGAACAGTGAAGATTTCCGTACGAATATCGTGCCTTACTGGATTGAGTACTATTTCAAGGATCCACGGTATCTGAAAATTGACAACAAACCGGTCATTTCCATTTATCAGCTGAGTGGGATGATAAGGGATTTCGGCAATGTGGCCAATGCCCAAGCCGAAATCAATTATTTGCGATCCGCAGTGCAAGCGGCTGGTTTCAGTGACGTGATTGCCATCACCGTTAGCAGCAGCACGGAAGTTCAGAAGTTAACCGATTTGACTTCAGCAGGATTCGATGCGGCTTATACGTACTCGTTTGGCTCACTGGAGTCGCATGCAGAACTTCAAAAACAAAATATGGTGAAGCAGAACAATCTCGGCATAATCGATATTGTACCTACGCTCAGCATGGGTCGTGATGATACAGCATGGAGTAATAAGCCAGGCTATTGGACGACGCCAAGCGAGTTTCAATCGCTTGCATCATGGGCGAAAAATACGTTCATTCCTTCCTTGCCTGCTACTAGTTTAGGTAAGAAGGTCGTTATGCTGGACAATTGGAATGAGTACGGGGAAGGCCATTTTCTGATGCCATCGGGCTTGCATGGGTTCGCGTATTTGGATGCGCTGCGAAGCACCTTTACGACTGGAGGGAATCATACCGATAGTCAGCCTACGCTCGCACAGACGAATAGAATCAATGTGTTATTTCCGACAGATCGGCAGTTACCTGTCGTATGGCCGCCTCTACCGCCAGCTCTTCCCATCACAACCTTCTATTCTGGTCAATGGGAATTCAATACGGACGGAAATAGTCAAGGTTGGAGTGCGACGAAGCAAATAAGTGATCTGACCGTGTCCGGAGGGAAATATTCGGGGATAACGACAGGAACCGATCCAGGCATCGTTTCTGGGGATCATTTGGGAATAGCTGCAGCGGATGCCGCTTATCTTCAAATTGGGATGAGCACAAGCTTAGGAGCGTCAGCACAGATTTATTTTATAACCGAAGTAGATGGTGTCTGGAGCGAGAATAAAGTAACTCGATTCTATGTGGAGAATAGCGGTGAGAATCAGATTGTGTATAACATACCGATGTATCAAGTTACGGGATGGCAAGGGACAATTCGGCAAATTCGGATCGATATGCTGAATGATCTCGGTTCGTTCAGCATCGATTATATCCGAACTGTGGACCCTGTTGAGGGACTTACACCTCCACCGAATCCAAATCCTGAACCGACATATGGACCGAATTTAGTCGTTGATTCAAGTTTTGAAGACAGCACTACACATTATTCCGGTTACGCCATTCAGCAATTACTGAAGACGACAGAGCATCATAGCGGAGCTCAAGCCCTGCAAATTACGAAAACGAATAACTATGGCAGCTTCCAAATTCCGCTCCCTATTGCCAAAGGTGATACGTATCATTATTCAGCTTGGGCCAAACTTAATCCCAATACAGCATCAGGCAAGATTCTGCGATTGGGCATCCAGTATAAGCTGGATGGTGTGTTGAAGCAACTCATTATGTTGACCAGTCCCGGCTTAGATTCAATCAGTTGGAAGCAAGTGACAGGCAATTATACGATTAATGAAACCGGAACAGTGACCGATATTGCCCTGTTTATTTACACAGATGCACCTGCACAGCTGGATACGTATTATCTTGATGATGTTGAAGTAAGAAAGGTTTCTTAGTTTGGTTTCTTAGTTCAAAGTGACCGATGCGGCTTCAATCTTCCATTGAAAAAGCATCGGTCGAATCAACATCAGATTGTTGAGGAGGCAAGTAATATGAGAATTCCTAAGAAATTGGGTCTTTTATTGATTCTCCCACTATTAACTTTTCTATGCTTGTGTATGGTTACCACCAATAAAGCCGAAGCAGAAGGCGGGCCGGTCAATGTCGGCTATTTGCTGGATGAGAACTTTTCATTCCTATTCAAAGGTCCCGACAATCTGCCACTCGCTTCCGGTTGGGATATTAATCGAAGCGGGGGCACAGTGACTTACGGTTACAACAACTGGATGAAGATCACGGATACCAGCACATCGCAGAATGTCTCGATGTATCACAAAATTGTGACACAAACGGCAGGATCTGTGACGCTAGAGTATCGCTTTAAGCCTTCGATGGTGATCGACGGTTTGAAATGGCAGTTGCGCAATGGAAGCACGGCGGCGGTGAGTATTGCCACGAGCAATAGCAATCTCGTCTTGGAAACATCGGCAGGTTCCACAGTCCTGCAATCCTATGCTGCCAATACGGAATACGGAGTTAAAGTCATTGCCAACATCGATACAGATAAACTGGACATCTATATTAATGGGGTATTAAAGGCTAGTAATGCTAATTTCACGAATGCGGCGACTCAGTTGAATGGATTCTGGGTACAAACAGCTAACACGTCTACAGGCGATTTTCTATTTGCTCCGGTAAAAATCTATAAGGGCTATTTTGTTAACGAAAAATTCACTTCGCTTCGTCCTGGTGATATGCCAGCAGATTGGGTCGCTTCAAACAATGGCGGTATCATCTCTGTCGTCGAAAATGATAGCGCAACCAAACCAGATGTTTACAGTCTGAAGATGGATGGTACGAACGGTGCTACCGCGATGGACAAATTCATACCCGCTCAAACGGATGAGCTTGTTTTTGAATTTAAGACGTTAATTCCAACGAAAGCGGATGGCTTGCATTTCTCCTTGGACAGTGGAAGTACAGAATCGCTGCAACTGACCACGGGGAGCGGCAATTTTAATTATGTCAATGCATCCGGTCAAGAGGTTTCTTTTTATACAAATTACAAAGCTAACATATGGTATGCGTTCAAAGTCAAATATCATCGAGCTACAGGCAAGTCGGATATTTATTTGAACGGAAAGCTCATGGTGCAGAATGTCGCACTCTACCATACGGTTGCCAGTGTGGATACGGTTCACTTCTACACCCCGGGAGGCGCGAACAAGCTGATGTGGGTTGATGATGTCATGCTGTATAAGGATTATCCGCTTCCCTCAGATTACGTGCCGGCCCCAACGGTGGTTTCGTCTCCGACTTACCAAATTGGTGCCCAATCCTGCACGATGTGGAGAGAGGGGAATCATCTTGGATGGGACACCGTTAATCCAGATCCCGATCGTAAGCCGTACCTCGGCTTCTACGATGAAGGAAATCCGGAAACGGCAGATTGGGAAATTAAGTTTATGGTCGAGCACGGCATTAATTTCGAGAATTATTGCTGGTTCCGACCACGAGGCAACGAAGGGCTGCCGATCAAAGATCCGTACCTCGGTTATGCGCTGCATGACGGATATTTCAATGCCAAGTACAGTGATCAAATGAAATTCATGATTACTTGGGAGAACGCAAGCTCCTATGCGAGTGACAGTGCAGATTTCCGTAATAATGTCATTCCGTATTGGATCGAGTATTACTTCAAGGATTCGCGCTATTTGAAAATTGACAATAAGCCTGTTATTTCGCTGTACCAGCTCAGTGGGCTCATCCGTGATTTCGGAAGCTTGGCTAACGCCCAAACGGAAATCAATTATCTAAGAACAGCTGTGCAGAATGCTGGATTCAGCGGCATTTACATTGTTACAGTAAGCAGCAGCACGGATACGCAGAAATTAACCGATTTGGATACCGCAGGCTTCGATGGGGTCTACACGTATACGTACGGTACGATTGAATCGCACGCAGAGCTGCAAGAACAAAATATGGTGAACCAGAAAAATCTAGGTATTATCGATGTCATTCCGTCGTTAAGCATGGGCCGTGATGATATGGCCTGGAGCGGGAAGCCTGGTTATTGGACATCAACAAGTGAATTTCAGTCACTTGCTGGATGGGCACGAGATACGTTTATTCCATCACTTCCATCCACCAGCATAGGGCGGAAAATGATCATGCTCGATAACTGGAACGAGTACGGGGAGGGGCATTTCTTGATGCCGGCAGGACTCCACGGATTCGGTTATTTGGATGGACTTCGTACCATCTTTACCACTGCGGGATCCCATACCGATGTCCAACCTACACTCGCGCAAAAGAACAGAATTAATGTGCTGTACCCAACAGACCGCACAGTCACCTCTGTCTGGCCGCCGCTTCCGCCAGCGCCACCGATTACGAGTAACTATTCGAAGCAATGGGAGTTTAATACGAACGGCAACAGTGAAGGTTGGAGCGCCACTGGGCAAATTAGCGGGCTCACGGTTTCAGGTGGCCTGTACTCGGGCACCACAACAGGAGTCGATCCAGGCATCATATCGGCAACTAATTTAGGGATCGCTGCCGATCAGGCCTCGTATCTTCAAATCCGAATAAGCAGCAGCGTTGAAGCTGTCGGTCAAATTTATTTCACGACGAATACAGATACCACCTTGGACGAGAATAAATTGGTTAAATTCTATGTCGCGCATAATAGCGGGAATCAAACAGTGTATAACGTGCCTATGTATCAGAATGCAAACTGGCAGGGAACGATCCGACAAATCCGAGTGGATATGATGCAGTCTGTGGGATCATTCAGCATTGATTATATCCGCACGATGGATTCATCCAACATGGTTGTCGATCCTGGCTTTGAGGGCAGCACGACGCAATATCCCGGATCGAGTATCACGCAAGTATTGACAACTGCCCAGCATCATAGCGGAGCGAAAGCACTTCAAATTACGAAGACAAGCGCGTACGGCAGTCTTCAGATTCCGCTCAATATCGTCAAAGGCGAAGCCTATACCTACTCTGCATGGGCGAAGTTGAATACGGGGGCAACAACGGGCGAAGTGTTACGACTTGGGCTCCAATACAATCTGAATGGCGTGCAGAAACAGGTCATTATGATGTCTAGTCCAGGCTTGGATACAACGAGTTGGAAGCAAGTGACCGGGAATTACACCATTAATGAGACAGGAACCGTGACTAATGTGGTTGTGCTGATCTATACCGATTTACCGGCGCAAACCGACTCTTATTTCCTAGATGATGTCATGGTTAGTAAAGTGAACTAAACCATATTCAGGAGGACAAGAGATGAAACAAGAAGAGAAATCTACTGTACAAACAGGCATTAAGCCGATTCGTATTGGTTTGGCAGGACTTGGGCGTGCCGGATGGAACGCCCACTACGGGGAATTGAGACATAAGCCCGAACAGTTTATCGTGACGGCAGCAACGGATCCGATTGCCTTACGCCGGCAAATTGCGGAAGAAAACGGGATCCGCACCTATGAGACGATTGAAGAGATGGTGCAAGATCCGGAAATCGAGTTAGTGGATATCGCGACTCGCTCCAGTGACCATTACGCCCATGGGATGCTCGCGTTAGCCGCAGGCAAGGATATTCAGATCGAAAAACCGTTTGCACAAACCTATGAAGAAGCGCTCGAGCTTTGCAAGGCTGCGGAAGCAGGCGGCAGACGTATTTTCATCCGTCATAACCGCAGGTTTGATCCCGATTTCCTGCATGTAAGCGAAATTATCGCAAGCGGCATTCTAGGCGACGTCTATCAAATCCGTCTCACGCGGCATAACTTTCAGCGCCGTGCGGACTGGCAGACGATTAAAGCTTATGGCGGCGGGCAGCTGTTAAATTGGGGACCGCACATCATTGATCACGGGCTTCAACTACTGCAAAGCCCTGTGAAGCAGGTGTGGAGCGATCTGAAGCATGTCGTGGCCGCGGGAGATGCGGAAGATCACTTAAAAATTATTTTAACGGGAGAAAACGGCCGTATTGTTGATTTGGAAATAAGCGGTGGCATCGCGATCAACTCCCCTACTTATATGGTGTATGGAACCAAGGGAGCCCTTTCGCTGACCGACAACGACATTCATCTTCGGTATTTGGATCCTGATGTGCCTCTTGCTGAATTGGAAGCTAATCCTGGAACACCTGGTGAAGCATTCGGTAAGACGGGTACTTATGAATCCGGGGAACAGTTGGTTTGGATTGAAAAGCGAATCCCAGTAAAGCCGACACAAACCTTCAATATTTGGGATGAGTTGTTTGCTTCCTATCGACGAAATCACCCTTTTCAAATTCGAATGGAGGAAGCGCTTGAGGTTGTTCGGATCATTGACGAAGTAAAGAAAGGCACTGCTTTTATGTAAACTACAGGATAACAGAGGTGTAATCTATGAATTTGCAATCCGGCATTGGGTTTGATTATTCATCCGCTGCACTAGTCACGACAGCTCGCACTCGCTCTATCTCTCCTGAGAATCCGAACGGTGAGAAAGGGCGAGGCGGGCAAGCAGCGAATCATCTAGGCATCGGCCGAAAAGGACGTCCATGTATGGCAGTTAAGGCAGGAGAAACGGTCACAATAGCCAACATCCAAGGGCCTGGTGTTCTACAGCACTTCTGGATAACTGTCACGGATAAACTGCACAATCGCGCGCAGGAAGGCAGCTATGTGCTGCGTGACTTGGTGCTCCGCATGTACTGGGATGAGGAAGAAGCGCCTTCCGTGGAAACACCGCTGGGTGATTTTTTCTGTAATGGCTTTGGGATTCGTACGAATGTCAACTCATTGCCGATCTCTGTGAATCCAACAGGCGGTATGAATTGCTACTTCGCAATGCCTTTTCGAAAATCAGCTAAGATCACGATCGAAAATCAGCATACCGAAGACATTCATGGATTCTTCTATACATTTAACTACTCACTGGTCGATGAGCTCCCTTCGAATGCAGCGTATTTCCATGCACAATGGCGAAGGATGCGCCAAACGGAACTAGGGCAGGACTATACGATTCTGGATGGAGTGGAAGGAGCCGGCCAGTACATTGGCACCTATCTGGCTTGGGCAGCGCTCGAGCGGAATTGGTGGGGAGAAGGCGAGATTAAGTTCTTCCTAGATGGGGACACCGATTGGCCGACCATTTGTGGAACTGGCACCGAGGATTACGTTGGCGGTGCTTGGTGCTTTGCAGGCGATTCTGAGCCTGAGTCGTACTCGACGCCTTTTCTTGGATACAAATACTACAAGGATTCTGCCAAAATAGATCGTGAATATGGGAGCAAGGTTCCCATGCACGGGTTGTATCGGTGGCATTTGCCTGATCCGATTCGCTTCCAAAGCGATCTCAAAGTGACGATCCAAGTGATCGGTCATGATAGCAAGCGGCTTTTCGAACGATCGGATGATATTTCGTCAGTGGCTTATTGGTATCAAATAGAGCCACATGCATCATTCCCTGTATTACCGCCATCTTCACATAGATGGCCTAGATAAAACCCACCTAAGACTCCTTCACCTACGATGGCATCGACTCGATCGGAACATGTAAGTGAAGGAGTTATTTTCATTACGAGAGGAGATTATGATGTTGATAAAATCAATTTTGGCAAGAGTAGTTCTCGCCTGCTCGGTCATTATGAGTGTATTCTTTGTTACTTCGTTACTTTCAGCAACGGCGCAAGCAGAAGGTGGACCTGTTCAGGTCGGTTATTTGCTGGATGAGAATTTCTCCTTCCTGCAAGAGAAACCAGATGCCACATACACGGCGACCGGTTGGGATGTGAACCAAAGTGGCGGAAGTATGACGTACTCCTACAACAACTACATGAAGCTCAGCGATACCAGCTCCACGCTTCCTGTGACAATGTATCATAAATTCGTTACGCAAACGTCTGGGATCGTCGTCTGGGAATTTCGTTTCAAGCCAGGCGCAATTATCGATGGTCTTCAGTGGCAGCTCCGCAATGATGCAACCGCAGCGATCAGCATTTCCACGAGCTCCAATCAGTTCGTACTGAATACCTCTTCAGGCACGCAAAACTTACAAACCTACTCCGCTAACACGGAATACGGTTTTAAGGTGGTCGCGAACATCGACACCGACAAAAGTGATGTCTATGTGAACGGTGTACTAAAGGCGAGCGCTGCGAATTTCAGTCAAAGCGTTAGTCAACTGAACGGCATGTATATGCAAACAGGCACAGCGTCCACAGGTGACGTATATATCACGCCGATTCAGGTTTACAAAGGTTATTCGGTGAATGAGAAATTCATTTCCACCATGACGAATGTACCCGCAGATTGGACAGTAACCAATTCAGGCGGTGTTGTAGCTGTCGAGCAAAACAAGAGCGCCACAAGCCCCGATGTGTACAGTTTGAAACTGGATGGTTCGGGATCCACGAGTGGTGTAAGTTTATCCAAAACCGTCTCAGCGCTCAGTGATGATGAGATTTTGCAATTCAAAGTCTTAATTCCAACGAAAGCAGACGGCATGGTCTTCGAATTAAAAAGCGGCAGTTCGAGCGCTGTCAAGTTGACAACGGCGAGTGGACAGTTCAATTATGTCAACGGCTCAGGTACTTCGGTCCCCTTTTACAATTACAAAGCTAATGTCTGGTATGCCTTTAAGGTGAAGGTGCATCCCTCAACGGATAAAGCCGACATCTATCTCAATGGAAAGCTGCTCGTTTCGAATGCCGCGTTCACGACAGCGATTACGAGCATCGATACCATTCGGTTCTATGCGCCTAACGGTTCAAACAAATTGATGTGGGTGGATGACATTGGGCTATACAAGGATTATCCACTCCCAGGAGATTATGTGCCTACTCCCGTGAAAGTTTCGTCACCTACGTATCAAATCGGGGTGCAATCTTGCTCCATGTGGCGAGAAGGCACTCATCTAGGTTGGGACGCGATAAATCCCTATCCGGAGCGCACGCCGCTGCTCGGTTTCTATGATGAAGGAAGTCCTGAGACTGCCGATTGGGAGATCAAGTGGAAGGTGGAGCATGGCGTCAATTTTGAGAATTATTGCTGGTTCCGTCCACGGGGCAATGAAGGCTTGCCGATTAAGGATCCATACTTAGGGAGTGCGCTTCACGATGGATTCTTTAATGCCCAATACAGCAATCAAATGAACTTTACAATTATGTGGGAGAATACGAGTTCTTTCTCGTCCGGAGCGGCTGATTTTGAGAACAATATCGTGCCTTATTGGATTGAATATTATTTCAAGGATCCTCGCTATTTGAAAATCGGCAATAAACCCGTGCTCTCCATTTATAAGCTGGATGGTTTGATTCGTGATTTTGGCAGTCTAACTGCCGCTGCAAATGAGATCTCTTTCTTACGTACAGCGGTGCAAGCTGCTGGGTTTACGGATTTAATTCTCATTACACCGACGAGCGCTACGGACTCTGCGTCATTGAACAATTTGAATACAGCAGGGTTTGACTCCGTCTATGCATACAACTTCGGAGGTGTGAACTCACATATCAATCTGCAAGAGAAAGTCATGAATGACCAGAAGAACACAGGTATTATCGATGTAATTCCGACACTCAGTATGGGGCGCGACGATTTCCCATGGCTCGGTAAGAGCGGGTATTGGACGACGGTGACCGAGTTTAACACGTTAGCGAACTGGGCTAAGAATACGTTCATTCCGTCTTTGCCAGCAGGCTCGATCGGTAAAAGCATCATTATGCTCGACAATTGGAATGAATTTGGCGAAGGACATTTCATGATGCCGACGGGCTTGCATGGTTTTGATTATATCGACACCATTCGAAGCACCTTTACGACGGGAGGCGCACATACGGACACTGTGCCTACGTTAACGCAGAAGAATCGGATCAATGTGCTCTATCCAACGGATCGGGTTGTTGATATCGTATGGCCAAAACCGCCACTCACGGGAACATACTCGAAGTCATGGGAGTTTAACACGGCGGGAGACAGTGAAGGGTGGACAGCGGTTAAGCAGATTAGTGGCCTAACGGTTTCAGGCGGCTTGTATAGTGGAACCTCAACGGGGACTGATCCAGGGATCGTTTCAGGAGATTTATTAGGCCTCGCTGCTATTGATGCCTCGTATCTGGATATTCGAACCACCAGCAGTGCAGAAGGAGCGGGAGTCATCTATTTTATCACCAATAGTGATACGAACTGGGATGAAGCGAAATCCGTTCAATTCTATATTGGGCCAAATAGCGGAAATCAGACACTCTATCATGTGCCCATGTTTGAAAATGAAGCCTGGACAGGGACGATTCGTCAAATTCGTTTCGATATGATGACAACAACGGGAACTTTCAGCATTGATAGCATTCGAGCTGTCGATAGCTCAGGTATCGCGGTTGGCGCGAATCAAATTGTCGATCCCAGCTTTGAAGACTCGTACATGCACTATTCAGGCTGGGAAGTAACGCCTCAGCTGAGCAATGCGCAGATGCATACAGGCACGCATTCGCTCAAGCTTACAAAGACGAATAACTACGGTAGTCTGAACATGCCAGTCAATGTGGTAAATGGCAAACCATTTTATTATTCCGCTTGGGGTAAGCTAGCAACAGGTTCTACGGCAGGGCAGGTGTTGAAGCTTGGGTTGCAATACAATCTGAACGGGGTGCAGAAACAAATCATTCTCACATCAAGTACGGCATTGACGACTTCGGCCTGGGCACAAGCGACCAGCACGTATACAATTAATGAAACCGGGTTAGTTAGTGATGTGAAGTTGCTTATTTACACGGATAATCCAGCGCTATCTGAAGCCTTTTATCTGGATGATGTGGAAGTACGGCCGGATCTCGTTACAGATCCTGGATTCGAGGACGCAATAACCCATTACGCAGGTTGGCAAATTAGCCAATTGCTATCGACTGCGGAGCATCATACCGGTTCACAATCGGTCAAAATTACGAAGTCGTATGGCTATGGCAGCCTGCAAGTCACATTACCTGTGGTCAAAGGCGCGGCGTATAACTATTCAGCTTGGGCTAAATTGGCAACGGGGTCAACCCCCGGAGAATACTTGCGATTGGGCATCCAATATAACTTGAATGGGGTGCAGAAGCAAGTGACCATGCTGACAAGTGCTGGTTTGAGCACGTCAGCTTGGACACAGGTGCAAGGGAATTACACCATTAGTGAAACGGGTATTGTGACCGATGTCGTCCTTTTGGTTTACACGGATAATCCAGCGGCAACAGATTCGTTCTATTTAGATGATGTGAATGTACGAAGCGTACAGTAAAAATGAAGGATGGGATGGACCACGCCGAGAACGGGGTGGTCTGTCCTATTTCAAGGGGGATGAATCGATTGTCTGATAGGAATCCAAAAGGTGAAGCTTTACTTTTCGTGGGCACGGAGCCCCAACCGCTTCGCTACAAACCACAGCAACATGGCAGTGTGCGGGTACGGAGTCATTATAGCCCAACACATTCCGATAATCGTTGGTTTGTGGAGGGTATCGATTTCATCGTTGACTACAAGCAAGGCGTGTTAGTCAGGACCGAGACGAGCGCGATTTCCGATTGGCGCCAGCATGTGCTATTTGGAAAGATGAGCTTCGATCACCGGGAATACGGGGTTATTTCCAATGCCCCCTTTACCGTGTATGCGGACTACACGCTCGCTGCTGAACCAGACGTGGAAGTCGGAGATAAGTATGATCGAACCACACAATCATTCAGCAAAAGACTTCTTCATAAGCTAGAGCTCGGAGAGCCAATCGTCTATTGCGTGTTAGGCGATAGCATCTCTATGGGAGCCGAGACGGAAGACGCGAGTCAACCTTTCTATGCGCAATTTATTGATGGGGTAAGGGGACGGTATCCACAAGCCCGTATTGAAGTATCTATGCGGGCGATTGGCGGGGAAACAAGCACAAGCGGATTAACACGATTGTCAGACTTCGTTAGACAAGAGTCGTTTAATCTAATCTCCATTGGCTATGGCATGAATGATCAGAATCTTCATAGTGATGGGAGTAACGCGGTTTCGATCCATCATTTTGAGCAAAATATCACACGAATGATCGATCTTGTGCAGGCGCATCAAGCGGCCGACATTGTGCTGCTTACGCCATGTGTGCCGAATCCGGCATGGCGGTATGCAAGCCCTAATGTCACCGCGTATGGCGAAGCGATTCGTCGCTTAGCGATGGTGCGAAACGTCTGCTTAGCTGATGTGCAGCGACGATGGATGGCCGAGCTTGCAGCAGGTAAAAGCCATGGCAGCTTGCTGATTAATCATATCAATCATCCCAATGCGTATGGGCACAAGCTCTATGCGCGAGCATTAACGATGTTGGTGAAATAAGCGAATGCCAGCGCATGATTTTAAAGATTTCGGCTCATTTTGCAGTGTTCGTAATTACCGAGTTTCACATGGATTTGCAGTAAACGACGTAAATTGAAATATACATCGATTCGCGATTATCGTACTGTTCAGATATAAATTGTTGGAGGTAGATTGCAAACATGAGGAAACTAAAAGTGGGTGTCATCGGGCTAGGTGAGGTTGCTCAAATTATTCATTTACCCATTCTAGAGTCACTAAGCGAATGCTATGAAATAGCTGCGGTATGTGATATATCTCCTAGCTTAGTGCAGTGGGCAGGAACTCGGTATGGTGTTCACCACCAGTATACGGATGCGTTGGAGCTCGTTAAACAGAGCGATCTTGATGTTGTTTTTATCCTGAATAGCAATGAGTACCATACAGCATGTGCGATTGCTGCGATTAATCAAAAGAAGCATGTATTTATTGAAAAACCGATGACCATGACCCAGCAAGAGGCAGACGCCATCATTCAAGCGCGGGATGAACAGGGTGTGAAAGTGATGGTCGGCTACATGCGCCGGTATGCCCCCGCATTTACGCAGGCAGTCAGCGATGTCAGAGAGATGGGACAGATTCAATACGCAGTAATTCGCGGCATTATTGGTATGAACCATTTTTTCACTAATCAAACTAGCAAAGTACATCGTTTTACAGACATCCCCGCGGAAGCAGCGGTAGAACGCAGGACGATTCAACAACGATTGCTGAAGCAAGCAGTTGGTGAGGTTCCGCAGGAAATCTATCATGCCTATTCGTTGCTCCTTGGTTTAGGTTCGCATGATATTTCGGCTATGCGAGAGCTCATCGGCGTTCCGAATCGCGTCGTTTCAGCTGTGCAATGGCAAAACGGTTCGTGTATGGCCGCTACTTTTGAATACGATGGTTTCTACGCCACCTATGAAACAGGTCTTGATCAGAATCGACGCTTCGATGCGCATATCGAGGTGTTTGGAGCTACGAAACAGTTGAAAGTTCAGTACAATACGCCTTATATCCGGCATTTGCCGACGACCTTACATGTAGGTGAAACGGTAGGAGAAGCCTACGAGGAGCGGGTTCATCGTCCGACTTTTAAAGATCCGTATACGATTGAATTGGAATTGTTCCATGAGGTCATCACGCAAAATAAGAATTTAAAGACGACACCGGAAGACTACAAGCAGGATTTGACGATTTTTAAAATGATGGTTGATCAAATGCTGATCACCTATAAGGCGCAATAGAGGGAGGATCAGTAGACAAATGACGGTCATCGCGAAGCGAAAAAAAGAGTTAGAGAACTATCGAGCCCTACCGACGTTGGATGCGGAATCGATCGATGTGTACTGGGACATTAAGTTGGAACAAATCGGAAAGCTTCCACTCGGCATTCGCAGAGAGCATCAAGCTTCGTTATTTCCGGCAGTAAAGGTCGATAAACTTACGTATACGGCTTATGACGGGACGCCAATTCATGCTTGGTTTCTCCTACCTGAGTCGAGCAGGCATGCCTCGGAGAAATTGCCTTGCGTCATTATTTTCCCCGGTTATGGCGGGGATAAAGGTTTGCCAGAGCGCCACGCCACTTGGCTCCTGCTTGGTTATGCCGTACTAGCGATTGATGCTAGAGGACAGACCGGAGAGACGGGCAACCATATGCAGGATCAATGCGGTTCTGCTCACGGCTGGGTTTCGAGGAACGTGTTGGACAAAGAGAATAGCTATTACATGGGGCTAGCTACGGATGTTGTCAGAGCGGTTGAAGTTGCCTATCTGCAACCTGAAATTGATACGAATCGGATCGCTGCTGTCGGCACGAGTCAAGGAGGCGGGATGGCTCTTCTTGCTGGTGCGCTCAGCCCGAAAGTAAATGCAGTCGTTGCCAGTATCCCGAATATGTGCCACTTGGAATACGGAGTCTTGAACTCCACCGGTTCCTTATCGGAAATCGCCAATTTTGTTAAACGTCATCCTGAAAAACTTGAAGGGGTGCTCGAGACGCTATCCTATTTTGACATTGTAAATCTGGCTCACCGCATTCAGGCTCCTGTCCTGATGTCTGTTGGTTGGAAGGATACGATTTGCATGCCGGATACCGTTTATGCAGCTTATAACCAGCTGTCCTGCACCAAACGCATCTACGATTATCCTTTTTCTGGTCATGAGACGGGGGAAGAGCACCATCGCAGAGTTATGTTATTCATACATGAATGCTTCGGGCATGCAGAGAATCATCGAGATCTGTAATTTAACCAAAGGGTGGTAAGGAAAATGAGTGATCCATTTATGCGTAAAAAAGCGCGTGTCGGCGTTATGACGGTAGGCCATGAGCCATATTGGGCGCAATTCCCGGGATTGAAGGAAGAATTGGAAGGGTATGGACGTGAATTCGAGGCGATGCTGCGAAGCAATGATGTGGACGTTATATCGGCTGGATTCGTCGATAATGTGGATAAGGCATTTGCAGCAACAGAGTATTTGAAGCGTCAAGGCGTTGACTTCCTCTTCAGCTTCTTAAGTACGTATGTGACTTCGGCAACAGCAGCGACACCGATTCTCAATTTAGCAGTGCCAACAGTATTGGTAGCGCTTCAACCACGCAGCAGGCTCGACTATCGCAATACGACAACGTATATGCAGCTCGCCAACGACAACATTTGCTCCTTACCGGAAATTGGCGGTGTTCTCGTTCGCGCGGGTAAACCTGCTGCTGGCATGATCGTGGGTAAGCTTTACGACGATGAACGAGCTGTTCGGGAATTAAGAGGATGGTGTCAAGCTGCGAATGCATGCAGAGCGTTTAAATATGCCAAAATCGGGTACCTGGGGCATACCTATGAGGGTATGTATGATATGAACTCCGATCCAACAGCGTTTACGGCATCCTTCGGCAGTCACGTTCAGATGCTCGAAATGTGTGATCTGGCCAAACGCGTGAATGCCGCTACAGAAGGTGAAATCGCGAACAAACTCGAGGAAATACATAGCGTGTTTTCGCTGTCCGATCCTTTTATCGACCCGATCACACGTCCGATAAAACCAGAAGACCTTACCTGGTCGGCAAAAGTAGCTGTCGGGCTGGATCGGCTCGTTGCGGATTTCGGCTTAACGGGACTGGCCTATTATTATCGCGGACTCGACAATAATGAGTATGAGCGAATCGGCTCTAACATGGTGTTGGGGAATTCGCTGCTCACAGGGAAAGGCATCCCCCTTGCAGGCGAAGCCGATCTCAAAACGTGCGCCGCCATGCTCATCATGGATCGCCTCGATGCTGGCGGATCTTTCGCGGAGCTGCATCCATGCGACTTTGACGATGACATTGTCCTTGTCGGACATGATGGCCCGCACAATATTAAGATCAGCGACAGCCGCCCGATTATTCGCGGATTGGATCTGTTTCATGGCAAGAGCGGCTCAGGCATTGGCGTTGAGTTCAGCATTCAATCAGGTCCGGTTACGCTATTGGGGATCTCGCAAACCGCTGACGGCCGCTTCAAAATGATTGCCACCGAAGGTGAATCGATTAAAGGAGCAATCCCGCAGACCGGTAATACGAATACGCGCTGCAAGTTCCCCTATACCATTGCTGAATTCGTTGAGCGATGGTGCTCGGCCGGTCCTACGCATCATTTTGCCCTTGGCGTTGGGCATGTCAGTGGTCAAATTCGTCGAGTTGCACAAATGATGGGGATTGAATTGGAAATTGTCTGAGGAGGCATGAAGGATGAAAAACGTGAGAACGAGCGGAAAACCGCTGCGGCGGTCAACGCTTGAAATGAGTTTGAAGCCTTTCAAAAGTTTGGAGCAAGAGGCTATAGATCATGTTTGTACGGAAGCCATCCGGCAATGGTTGCCATTGATAGAGATGGGGGAAACGGCCTCCGTCCTATTATGGGTTTCCGATGGCAGTGAAATCCTGACGTGGAACGCTGACGAGAAGGCGGAGATCGAGTGGGGGCGTTACATTGGGTTCGCGAATGAGGAATGCTTCAGCTATGTGCAGGGTAAGTCCGATCCTCGCATCGCACGTCCCTATATCGAAGACCCTGTTCGCATGACATATGGAGATTTGCAACGAATTGTTGTTTCTTTTAAAAGAGTTGCGGCTGATACGTTCGGCGTTTCCATGGAGGTTGGCGCTACGTTCGACGCGGGTCCTGAGTTTGCCTATTCGGATTTCAAATATAAGCTGCATCCTGAGATTAATAAAGCAGATATCGGCGGCAAATTCGTGTCCTTGAAAGCAGATTATACGGTCATTTGTACGTGGTCTAAGCTAAAAGGGGACTCTGTTGCTTACGCAAGTTATCCAGATGGTATTCCTGATGAGACACCCTTCGGTGAGTTTCTCGGCAAACAATGCGCAAGCTTTCTGCCAGCGCTGGGCTTCGATTATATCTGGTTCTCGAATGGGTTTGCGGTATCGTATTTCCCTTGGACGTATTTAGGCGCTAATTTCAACGGAAAAGAGATGCCAATCGCCGATTATCATGAGGTCACGGAGAAGGTGATGTCTTTCTGGGATCTGTTCAAAAAGGAATGCCCCGATGTTCGCACCGAAATACGCGGCACAAACTTTGGAACAGGCATGGATTTGGCGAAGGATTATATCCCTATGCAGCAGTTGTACGACAAGAAGTATATCGAATTCCCACCGCCGAATTCGCCTTGGGGCGCGCTGAATTATGATTTTGGACTGGAAATTACTGGGTATTTAACACGCATTGCAGAGCTCCCTGGCGAAGTGTATCCGTTCCGATTTTATGCGAATGATCCGTGGTTCTGGCAAAATCCTTGGTGGGATCTCTATGATCGAGAGCCACACGACATTTATGTCCCGTTGTCCGTGGCGCGTATGAATAAGCTTGGCGAGCTCGAGTCGCCAGGTATTATTGAGATATTGACCATTGATACGGAAAAAGGCGAGTTGAACGCGGATTGTCCAGCGGAAGTTATCCCGCATTTACGAAAGGCGCTTCAGGATGCACCTGATCAACCTGGTTTGCTAACTTGGTTGTATCCATTTCGTGAATTGCATAAAGCTGTCGAGACTTCGAATGAGGCGTCTGGCGATGTGTTTTTCCACGACTGGTTTATTCGCAATGCGATTAATCAGGGGCTTCCGGTGAATACCGTAATTAGCACGGATCAATTTTTTGCTATGACGGATATGGCGTTGAATACGCTGGATGAAACCGTGTTGCTCGTGGCGACATCGTGGTTATCAGGGGACAAGGCGCTTCGGATTGCTAATTATGTGCAAGGTGGCGGAAAAGTCATTCTTTATGGCGCAGTGAAAGACCCGGTTCTACAGGAACTCTTGCATCTGACTGAAGCGGATGGCATAGAAGGTGATGTGGAGCTGTCAGCTTTATTTGAAGAGGACCGCGTTGAGGGGGCAATGGGGATTCGTGCTTTGCGTCATCATGGTATGATCGCCGGAGGGGGGCTAGCAGAGAAAGTACGGGGAGAGGACGGTCATACTCGCCTTTGTGCGGTTGCTAAACAAGGCGTGGAAGAGCGCGCCTTTGCCTTAACACGATCGAAGCCGGATTGGCATGGCGGGAAAGTGGGTTGGGTACGCGGCTCATTACCATTCCTGGGGCAAGACATTACTCATCTACCTGTACGGCAGGGGGAAGAGTGGGGGGATGCTGCGATTTTTCTGCGGTATCTACAACAGGACTTCGGCTATACGATTCTTCAGGAAAAAAGAGCATCCGATTCGCCTTCCGCTTTATTCTTCGTGACCCGTCATCAGAACGGGTATCTGTTTAATGGCTGCAAACAGGATACCTCTGTGCAGCTTCGCCTGCAGTTTCCCGATGGCTCACCTATTCTTATTGGTGAGTCCACGATTGTTGGCGGCGATGAGCAGGCTGCCTTATACTCGCTTAATCGCACCTTCCATGAGGAGTGCCGAGTATTCGTTAGGCAGGAAACGCGTTCGCGCGTTTCCTGCAGGGAGCACGCGCCTTCGCCAACACGAACGAAGCAAGCAGTACGAGAGATTGCTGTTTCTGGTTTGAAGATGGCTTCGGTGACCATTTACCCTCCAGTGGATGCGTTGGAAGGGAATCGCGTTGAGGTGAAGCTCAATGGGCTTACCTATATGGATTTGAACGGTACGCGGGTTGGAAATACAATTCAGATAACGGAGATAACGGGTATGATCGAAATCTCTTGGTAAGCCATTCAAACTTCAAAGCAAACTCGCTTTTAACCAGTGAACCCACTCGATGATCACAGAGATGGGTTCACTGGTTATTTGTACCTAACTTCCGTACTTCACTCTCATCCGCTCCGCGATCCAATGAAACAGTTGAGGGATGTACTTGAATTGGAATTCATCGAGTAGTTCAATAAACTCATTACGCTCACTTGTACTCGGCAAACCAGCCTCAATACCTGCATAACCGTGAAGATGGGCACGAGTGAATTGCTCTCTAAGCGTCCCAGTCATTCCCCATAATGCATGAAATATGTGCAATCCCCCTTTTTAACTTAAGATGTAATTAATAAGATGTGTAGTTCAACTCAACCGTAGAAAGCCCGCAGAAACCAGGAAAGTTCTTGGCAATTTTCTTCGCTTCTTCGGGGGTAGCAGCTGCACCAAGCTGTTCAATACGGCGCAAACGTGAGCGTTCGGACATTTCAGCGGCTGTAATTAAATCGTTGATTTGTTTATACAATTCAGGTCCCCAAATCTTCCCGAAATCTACATGCATGCGCTCATCCGCCATATCGAATTCACACTGAATGGCTGATAAGGCATCCCCAAATTTCCAGAATTGCTCTGCGCTCTTGCGTTTCTTGATAAAGGAGCAGGGCTCGGCAACCATCGTCAAACCGGCATACATATCGGGGAACCATTCCGCAGCTAGTTCAGTAAGTCCCTTCCCAGGTGAACCTTTGAAATACTTAAATTGTGATGTTTGGTAGCCCATTTGCTCCAAGCGACGAACGCCCATTTGGCAATGGCGAATCTCATCCCACAGATGTCTAGCTAAGTCAAAAAAGAATGGTTTTGGCATTTGCTGTACCCCGTAGTACAAATAACAGAGTGACTCTGCCGCACCCATTTCTGTGGCGTTGATGAAATGCATTTGTTTAATACTGTCATGAAGTGGCGACATGCCAGGATCTGCATAAGTTGTTTTATATTTGCTGTCAGGAACATGAATCGGAAATCTTTCTACATTCCAGGCAGAATCTGAAGGTACAGGCCCTACGGCTTCATAGGCAGGAGGGAGAGGCCAGTATAGGGAAGCAACCAGCTCGCTCAGCGGCGCTGCTGCATAGGTCAGCCATACACCTTGAACATAATTTCGCCATTCCATTATTTGCTGAGAAAGCTCCTGATGATCACTCCCGGCAAAGTATGTTTGCTCATTAACCCATTTGATTAAATCTTGACGATCTAGCATAATAACTCGCAATGCATCTAAGGTAGGTACATCAAGGATAGGATCTAGGCGATATTGCAATTTCTCATATTCAGCGTATACATGTTGAAGTACATGGAGATACCCGGCAAAAAAGGAATACTCAGAAGGAGCGAGCGAAATTCTCTCGAAAGTCTCGCGAACGACGGCTGGTGTGTTCTGCTTTTCCAAAGATGGACCCGGTAATTCAGAAACACGCTGATATAGGTATTTGGCATGTTGGTTATGCAAATAAGCAAATCGACCTAATTGAGCTTTGGTTTCAAATTCTTTAACGGCTGGAACCCATCCAAAGACTGCGCGAGACAGCTCGAATTCTAGCCAGAACAGTGCAACTAGTGCATTGGCCGTATCTTTCGGGCGGTAGAATCTTCCGTCCTGGTGGGAATTCAATTTAGGTGCGACTTCATTATCCATCACATTGACATCACGATGTTCATTCATGTTCGTTGCCTCCCTTGTATGTAAAGCTATATGTTTAGTTTAATAAAAAGGAAGCAAGAAAAGTTTCTTGCATGTATGATAAAATATCGTTAAATTGCTATATTTTTTTTCGGAGGATGGCGCTGAATGAAGTTCATAGACAATGTACTTGGCAAGCATCCTTTTTTATTTTCAGTTCGGAATGTCACGACAGATGAGAATGGGTATGCCATTTTTCATGCTCATCAGGGACTGGAATTTCTTTATGTGGAGCAGGGAGACGGGCATATTATTATGGATAACAAGCTTATTCCCATATGCCCGCAAACTTTATATTGCTTCCAACCTTATCAATTGCATAAAATTAACGTGAAAGTGAGCAGCGATCAACCTTATATTCGAAGTATCTTGGTGATTGAACCGTTAGCTGTGCTGCCGTACTTAGCTGTATTTCCAGAGCTGTCAGCTTTTTGTCAAAGAGTTTGGAAAGAAATGTTACCGACACAATCATTCGAAATTAGAGAAGCTGGTTCAATATTTGCCCTTCTACAGCACGAACTGGAAAAACAAGATCCTATAAATCAATTGGAAGCTGTTGCGCTTACGTTTATTGCTATTTTGCGTAAACTTCGCGAAGTTATGGAGGGGAAGGATTCTGCTCTTGTGCGCGGGACTTCACGCAAAATAGCGTTAGTTGAACAGGCGATGGATTGGTTGGATACGAACTACCGTGAGAACTTTCGTTTGGATGAACTAGCCTCTGAGCTGCACATTTCACCTTACTATTTATCACATTTGTTTAAAAAAGATACGGGAAGTACCTTGTCGGAGTATGTGACGGTCAAACGGTTGAGAGAAGCCTGTCTCATCCTGCAAAGTACGGATCGATCGGTAGAGATGATCGCCTCGCAGGTAGGGTTCGCAACGTCCTCCCATTTTATCTACACCTTTAAGAAGCACATGGGTATCACACCCTATCAATATCGCACGCATGAAAAATAGGGCATGGAGGGTTGCCTGGAGCGCCTACAGGATTAAGTTGTACAGCAGGAGCAACGGGCACCATTAACCTGACATGGAGAGATAATAATAGAAGAGCCTGTGGTCATCATTGACCCAGGCTCTTCAAAGCTAAGTGACGCTAATCCAGATCGATGCCTGAGGCTGACAATCTTCAATTCGCAATTCGAGCCCGCCGCTTTCACGAACGACAGATTGAATAGTACAGCCAATGCCGCCGACCGTGTAATGATGGTCGAGGGACATATTGACCAGCATGTTGAATGGTTGCTGTGAGCCTGAGCCGTAACGGAATTCCGCTTGAAATTCTGTGCAGTCCGCATTGAATTGCTGCGAAATCATCCATACATTGAAGCCGGTCGATACTTTGCCTAGTTCATAATAAGCCGCAAACCAATTCAATACCGGTGCAGACAAGCCGCCAAAATGGTGCCATCCAGCTCCGCGTCCTGTTTGAACGATGAAATGCTCATAGCAGTTATAGGTAAGCTCGGTTTCGCGTTGCCAAAGATCAAGCGCTGTTTTGGAGATCCGATGAGCGAGATCGGCATAGCCCAGATCCAACATCGTTTTCCAGAAAAACCATTGATGCGGCATCCAAACAGCGCCATTCCAATATCCGTCTGCGCGATAGTAAGGCGCGCTTTGGTCCACGGTAGATAGACCAATGGATGTCCAGCATCGTTTTTCATCAAATAGAGCGGCTATCAATCTTTCGGCACGTTCTCTTGAGCATACGCCAGCGACCAGTGGATATAGCCCATCCATGCCCATGTTATAGTTGGCTCCTGATTCGTGTTGAAGAATGTGAAGAGGCACTCCTTGATCGTCATGTACGACGTACCCGTAATAGCCGGCATCTTCGTCCCATGCGTAACGTTCAAGCGCTTCGCTCCATCTATGGATATCCGCTTCGTATTCCGTAATATCCGGATGCCATTCACTTCGCATTGTGGCAGCCATTTTTAAGATTTTAGCTGTACGGATGGCCTGACTCGTATTTATGATGGGGGATACAGTTGCTTTCAGCCCTTTGGTATATACGTGTAGCTGAGGCGGATAATCGTCCCAACCGCCGGAATTGTAGAAATAATCCCATGTTTTCAGCAAACCTGAGCGCATGGAGCTCGTTGTGGAACCATGGGTTTTACCAGAAAGGAATTCGTAATATTGCTTCAAGCGTGAGTAAAAATGATCCAAAAATGCTGGAGAACGTGTACGATTCCATAGCTCGAGAAACAAATAATGCTGTACGGGCACAGGGCTTCCGTGGTGAATGAACGCTGCCTGCGTATCGCCTGGCTCCGTCATATAAGCGTTCAGACAATCGACTGCGCGCTGAACATCCAATTCAGAGAAGCCGAGCCCGATAAAGCCAGAGTCCCACGTATATAACGAATCCCACCATCGGCCGGGTGTACTGTGGCGAATATAGCTTCGTTTGGTATACACAGGGAAGACTGTATTGGTCAACAAGGTGGCTCGCATTAACTGTTGACTAAAGGCATAATGATCACCTGTCGCATATGTGGCAGGTCGTTCAAGACCCTGTCTGGCTGATTGATAAATAGACTCGCAATGCGCAGAGGTAAGCTGAAAGTTCCGCAGCTTCTGTGTAACGGCTTCATAGGACCCAGAGCAAACCATGCCATGTAGTATCGTAGAGGATAGAGGCAATACATGAATTGGTCTCATAAAAATATTGGTAAAATGCCCCTTATTATTGCCTAGCAGAACGTCGTTTACATGATTATGAACGGTATGGCGCGCAAAGCGGTCTAACTCGTCATTTTTAAACGCGCGAATTTCTACGTCGGCGTAATTCCACATCAACCCGTAGAGATTTGGACTATCCGGATAGCGTAAAATTAAGCTCCCAGGGACAGGACCTTCAAGCAGTTCAGGCTCTATACACCACGGAATATCTGGAAATGTAACAGCACTTCGTTCTTGTTCTTCAATAATGGTGAATCCATCGAATTCTATCGCTCCTGCACCTGTGGAATACAGTTCAATCACATATTCACCTGTCGGCAAATGCCCAATGCTTACTTGAGCGGTAATTGCCTCATTTGTTTTCTTCAACGGCAAGTGATACTCGCGATTCTGCATCTTAATGAATAGTTCGGCATCTTGATCCGCTTTGTATCTCGCCATGAGTACACCCTCACGCAAATCACGAGAGGAAGTCCATTCGTACACAAGTGTGTCACCACGGTCTGCCCCGAAGCCTTGTCCAATCGCAGAGCCGCTGGTCCAGTGTTGTCCGCGAACTTCACCTCGCAAAAATCCGTCATAAGCGAGTCTGTCTGCAGGGCGAGGTCGCGCGAAAGTCAGTTCTTTATATTCCAGAGCATCGATCCAAACGGCCCCTTCGGGAAGCTGAGTCTCGGCATATATATGCGTCTCGCCATGTCCTGGAAGACGCGGTGGATGCAGCGAAGCCATCCAGTGCAGTACGAGATTTTGCGGATGTTCCGTTTGATTGACAAGTGAAGCGCGGACTAAACGGCTGTCGTCATCCACTTTGCTGAATGAAATATCCGTATAGACTTGATCTTTCCATTCCAGCTCATGTCGATGGGAAAAGTAACTATAATCAGACGTAGCTTCCCACGGATGATAGCCAGACTCCCAAAGGACACTGGGAATATCCATTTTTCTTCGGTAAAAACCAGGCATTAGGCTAAGATCAAACCGTAAACCGCGCGCTTGGTCACTAATGTGAGAAATTCCGATATATTGCTTCGTGTAAGGCCCCCAATCAGGCAGCCGCAAATCATGGGTGTTCTGGAGTTCTTTCATCGATGATTGCTCCTTATGATGGAATGGTATTTTATCTTCATTTTAGATTATTGGGTGGTAAAATACGTCTTATATTCAGGCATTTTTATCTTGAAATCGGATATTCGTGGTACACTGTAAAGAATTGAGATTAAAGCGAGGTTGGTGCGAATTGCACATTGATTTGGAAGCTTACGATAAAGAAAGAGTGGATTATTCAAATCCGAATTTGCGCTTGAAAATTTGGGAGATCCACCACCCAGCTATACATTCAGAGTTATATGGTCCTTGGCATTATCATGAGGAAGTTGAATGGATTGTAATTCTTCAGGGGTCGATGACCATGGAAACATCACAAGGAACGTACAAGCTTGAAGCGGGAGATGTTGCTTTGTTTGGCGCCAATGAAATCCATCGCTCGCACAAAAATTTAGAACAGGAATTAACCTACTTGGTTTGTCATGTCGATATGGCGGCGTTCATGGATCAGACTTTAATGCCATATTTTGCAGCTTGGACGGGACGATCTGCCAACCTGACGCGACTAAACAGACTCTTCGCCAAGTACCCGCAATGCAGGATTGAAATAAGTCTATTGTTGAAAGATTTGCTGCAAGATATGACAACCAAGCAACGCGGATATGAGCTGTCTGTCAATGCTAATTTGAAACGCCTTCTGTATTTGCTAGTTAAATATGATGATGAGCGCGTTATCGTCCCTATGGATCCGCAGCTTGCCTTAAAACTTAGTCCAGCACTCGACTATATTGAGCAATCGTTGGAGGATAAATGTCAGCTTGAGGATGTTAGCGGCAAGTTGAATTACAACAGCAGTTATTTTGCCAAGATGTTTAAGAAGGCGATGGGGATTACTTTCACGGAGTATGTTCAACTTCGCAGAATGAAACGGGCGGAGCAGCTTCTGCTAACAGAGTCATATTCCATTACTGAAATTAGCGGAAAGGTTGGCTTCGTCAGTCCGGCTCAATTTTATCAATTATTCAGAAGGCACTATGGTTGTTCTCCGAAAAAATATATGTCAAGGCGTGGTCTTGTTGTAGGGGATTAAGTACAAAGAAACTGCAATAAAAACGCCAGCTCCGCAATAAGAGGAGCTGGCGTTTTTATTACAGTGATAGTGAACTGGTAAACTTTAGTTTTTTTTCTAACAGAAAGCAATTTTAATGCCTATTTCTTTATAATGTCACCCTATTCAAATTGCTCCCAGATAAGTAAAATTTAATTTACTGAACGAACTTATGTCAACTTCATCTTACAACTAAACATTTTGAGAATGATGTTTTATTCTCCCTAAAATTCTTCTGTCCTACAATTGAATAAGGAGACTTTATATGTACTCACCCTGTATTATGTTATTTTGGAGGTCTCTGTGCCTGTAAATGGATCGTTAAACTGCTTACCCCCGAAATTTATCGAAGTAGTCGAGAACAAACTCTTGAAACTTCTGAGCTGCAGACGACAAATAGTGCTTCTTGGACCAGGCTAGGCCTAACGTCATGTTGTCGTCGAGATCGGTTATTATGAGTTTGTTATGTTTTAAATTCATTCTAGACCTCCAAGCCAAATCTGGTGCAAATGTAATGCCGTGCCCTTTTTTTAACAGCAATAGAACCGCATCCACCTCATCCACTTCAACTTTTATATGGGGTGTAAATCCTGCGGCTTTCATACACATTCTATCCGTCAATTTCCGGAACCAAAAACCTGATGGCAATCCAATGAATGATTCATCTTTTAACTCATTTAAGGAGACACATTTACGTATGGCTAAAGGATGTTGATCTGGTACGAGTAAATGGATCTTTTCTGTTCGTAACGGCCTCCACTCGATATCAGGACCTTCTAATTGTGCATAAGTAATACACATATCGATGTCCCCGTTTTGAAGCAATTGCTTCATAACAGATGTTGGTTCAACCACTTGACGAAAATGCACATTTGGATAATGCTCCAAAAAATCTCCAAGTATTTCAGGTAATATGTTTGTAAGCGAGACTGCGAGCGTTATGCCTCCACGGTCCAGTCCCGCCATATCTCTGATTTCCCGTTGCGCTTCTTCTAGTTCTTGAAAGACATTTTCTACCCGCTTAAGAAGCACTTTGCCAAATGAGTTCAGTCGAATATTGCGTCCAAATCGGTCAAATAGCGGAACACCAATTTGATCTTCCAGTCTGGAAATTGTTTTGCTAAGCGAAGGCTGGGCGATGTTTAATATCTTCGCAGCTTTCGTAATTTGTTCTAGTTTTGCAGTCGTATGAAAGTATTGCAATTGAAGTAGCTCCAGAGTGTTTTACCTCCTGATATATAGACCGTGATCTATATATTATATATTATTATATATTTTACAGTATTAACTACCACTGTTAATATTAAACTCTAAACTCAATAGGAAATAATTACTTTATTGAAGTAAAGCGTTGAAGGAATTAGGTAGGAATAACCTGAAATAATTACAATTATCGTAGGCTATCGGGATTGTTTTACATGAATGGGTTTTGACGCTGCGAAGGGGTTGCTTGCCATGAGACGAATAGGTCGATTTTGAGACAATCTAACAGCTAATTCCCCCCATTTACTAGACATCAGAACATATATATAATCGCAATAATCTAGTATTTCCAAAGTAGAATAACTGCGGTTACAAGAAAAACAAGATGTGTGTCTTGCAAGTTAAGCGCTTAACTGAAGACAAGGTGGGAGAAGTTTGAAGAAGCTTACGTAAATATCTGTTAATGATCTTAAACATATTGATAATGATATTTGATTCTCCCTAAAATCCTTTTGTTCTACAATTGAAGTATTTAAGCGATTACAAATGAAACTGAATAGACCAAGGGAGATGTTGATATGTACACAAAGGGTCTTAAAACATTTATGGTTCTTGGGTCGGCTTTATCATTAACTTTAACAGGATGTGGCAACGGAGGGGGGGCATCGTCCACGGCGACGACTGTACCGACCCCAACCGCAGCAGCAACTCCACAAGCTTCAACTCCGGCAGAGAAAGTGAAGATTACATTTTGGGACGAGAACCCTGGGCCGACCCGAACTCCTTTTTATGAAGAGCTAATCAAGCGGTTCCAATCCAAAAATCCGAATATCGAAGTTGAATATGTGGGAATTCCTGCAAGTGGCGCAAAACAAAAGTACGACGTTTCCATTGCTGCCAAAGATACACCCGATGTAGCTGGCATCAATATGGTGTGGCTGTCCGATTTCGTGGCAAAAGGAGCAGTACAAGAGCTTGACCCGTATTTCAAGGATTGGAGCGATAAAGATAAAATTGCGGCCAATATGGTGGAGTTCGATCGTGGTTTAACAGCCGACAAAAAACTTTATTATCTGCCACATACAATGTTTTTAGATATACTTTGGTATCGAACGGACTGGGTGAAAGACGCTGGATTGAAAGCGCCTACAACATGGAATGATTTTTTCACTAATGTAGATAAATTGACCGATATCAAAAACAACCGTTATGGCTTCAGTATTCGCGGAGGTGCAGGAAGCATCAATCAGTTGACTTCAATGATCTATGCTTATTCAGGTATCACGGAATACTTTACACCGGATGGGAAAGCAACAGTTAGAGATCCGAAAATCTCGGAGTTTTTGAACAAATATGCAGCTTTATATAAAAAGAATACGCCAGTAAGTGACATTACGAACAGTAATAAAGAGATGAATGCAACGTTCGATACAGGGACTTCAGCTATGATTCAACATAACTTTGGTTCTTATAATGACCATGTAACTAACCTGACTACCTCCAAATTCGCAGGTGTCATTCCACCGAAATCGGATAACGGCAAAAGAGTTGTCGTTCCTGTTGCAAACGGATTAGTCATGTTAAAAAATACGAAACATCCTCAGGAATCGTGGAAATTTATTAGCTTTTTGATGAGTGCAGATAGCCAAACTTACTGGAATCAAAATATCGGCCAAATGCCTACCAACACCGATTCATTGAAGAGCGATTATGTAAAAAACACACAGCATATTCAACAGGGAGCGGATGTGCTGGCTGATAAGGAGAGCGTTGCATTAAAACTTCCTACCTATCTGCCGGATTATACGAAGATTACGACACAACAGCTTGAGCCTGATTTCCAAAAAGTACTGACTGGTAAAATGACTGTTGCCGATTTTGTTAATGGTTGGGCTACATCGATGGAAAAAGCGAAAGCAGATTATGATGCTGCTATGAAGAAATAGAATGGATTCAATCGTAGGATTTGGGGTGAGCGTTCATTCGCTCTCCCTGTATTTTGTTATTTAGGGGGATCTATGTGCCGGTATTTCGATCATTAAAATCAACGATTATTTGGTTATTTATCCCCATCATCATTGTATTTGTATTGGTTACAGGTACGCTCTCATTTATCTTAGCTTCACAACAGTTAAAAGAGAACGCATTCACCAACTTAAATGATACGATTGCCCAAACAAAAAGTTTATTAACGGATAAATTAACTGCGTTTATTTCGGAATTAATCGGGCTAGAAAATAAATCCGAATGGATTTCAATTATGAATAAGACAGATGATCCAGGAGTAGTTTTAGAACCAGAAGATTATATTTTTATGAATAAAGCATTGGACTCTTATTTAGATCGTTACGCGATGCTGGACTCTGTTTTGTTTTATTACAATGAAGGACGAGTCTCTCAGTATAAGCAAAATAACTCATTAATTACAACGGTAAGTATCTCTTTAAATGAGTATAGTCGTCAATTAGATAGTGAGCTTCTATCCGTCATTAAATGGCTGAATATTCATGATGAACCCAAATTAGCCGCACCTCAAGTGATCAGTGTTTATCGTATGTTTGGGAAAGATAAGTCGCGTACCAAAGGGATTTTCATGATGAATTTGAAAAGCCGATTTTTCAATGATTTATTGAATAATGCCAAGATTAGCAAAAACGGGTATTTATGTATTGTTAGCGATGATGGGGTTATGAGCTTTAAAAATGTTGAAGAGCGATATCAAATGGATCAAGCCAAACTTCAAAATGAATTATTGGCAGTCAAGGACTCGTCGGGACAATTCAATATGAAAAATAAACATGGCGAGAAAATGCTGATAGTTTACGATACGTTAAGCCTTAACAAATGGAAGGTAGCAGCGATTGTCCCAGAACGTGAACTCTTTAATAAAGTGAATTTCATCGGGTGGGTGATCATTATAGTGATGCTTCTCGCCATTGTTTCTGCTGTTGTTCTTTCTAATATCATTGCTCATATCATTACGAAGCCTCTTATAAAATTAACGCATACCGTGAATCGCATTGAAGATGGCAAATTAGATATCGGTAATTATACTGCTCCTTCCAATGAAATAGGTGTTCTAAGCAGAGGTATTAAGGATATGATGCTAAGAATTAAAAATTTGCTAATTCAAGTAAAGGAAGAACAAGAGAAAAAGAGGTCAGCAGAGTTGGCCGTGCTACAGTCACAGATTAAACCGCATTTTCTGTATAATACGTTATTTTCTATTAAACAGCTTTGTGATATGGAGGAAAATAAAGATGCTGCTAATATGGTCACCGCATTATCTAACTTTTATCGCATTAGTATTAATAAAGGGAACGAAATCATACCAATTTCCCTAGAAATCGAACATATTCGAAATTATTTGCACATTCAACAAATGCGGTATGGTGAAGATTTTATTTTTGAAATTGATATGGATCCAGCTATTATGAATTGCAATATCGTAAAGCTAACACTGCAGCCTCTCATAGAAAATGCGATCTATCATGGTATGAAGCAAAAACGCGGACAAGGATTAATTCGCATTTGGGGGCAATTAGTCAGTCAAGAGATACGGTTATATGTGGAAGATAACGGCAAGGGGATGTCGGAAGAAGATGTAATAGCGATAAATCAAAGCTTGAGGGATGAAGTAGGTAAGGGAACTACATTGGGTTTTGGTATCGGTAATGTAAATAAGCGACTGCAGCTTAATTATGGGCCATCCTATGGACTGTTGTACCAGAATAGATCTAGTGGCGGTGTTATCGTGATGATAAGGATCCCATATTTATGGATAAATGAGCAGGAGGCTTAGGTGATGAAGGTATTAATTGTGGATGATGACAGCATTATTCGTAAAGGATTATCGCGCACGATCCCCTGGGAACAAAATGGGTTTACACTCGCAGGTTTAGCTAGAGATGGTGAAGAAGCTTTAAGCCTGATTGCAGAGGAGCGGCCCAATCTCTTATTAACGGATATTCGAATGCCATTTATGGATGGCTTCCAATTAACGGAAGTTGTGAAAGAGAAATATCCGGAAATAAAAATTATTATGCTGACCAGTTTTGATGAGTTTGAACTTGCACATAAAGCACTGAAACTAAAGGTATTTGATTATTTATTGAAGCCAGTCGATTCGCAGCTTCTTCTGGATACAGCTAAAAGGGCAATGGTTGAGCTTGAATATGAGACCGAAATGAAGCGGAAGGTTATGGAAGGCATTCCTCTACTGAGGCAAAGGTTTTTGGGGAAATTAATTAAAGAAAATTTATCCGAAGATGAAATTCATTCCCATAGTGAGTTTCTTAACTTTAAGATGTCAAGCTCCAACTATGTTGTCATTTTATTGACAGCAGATGATTATAGCTATCCTGATTATCAGAATCGCTTCGGTAAAGAGTTACTGAAATATTGTATCTTAAATGTTGCCGAGGAAACGATGTGTAGTGATAATGCTGGAATTGTATTTGAATCAGAAAATGATGAGATTGTTATCATCTATCATGCGGATGGGGAGCAGGATCTTGTAGAGCAAATGACATTACAAATTGCTGAGACAATTCGAGTCAACGTAGAGAAATATTTAAAAACAACGGTTACCGTAGGTATCGGTTTTACTTATCATAATTCAAGTGATATTTCCAGGTCCTATCGCGATGCGAAAGCAGCTATTGAGTTTCGTCATATGATTGGAACGAATAGGGTGCTGACCGCCCAGGACACCGGACTTCCGCCCACAAGCTCCACGGAAATTATGTTAAATGAATTAGAGAATGAATTTGTTATGAAAGTAAAATTAGGATTGGAAAAAGAAGCACATGTCATATTAAACGATATTGAGAAAAGGCTGCTCGAGATTAAATTTATATCTTTAACGCAAGTGCGCTTAATTGGCATTGAGATCAGTCTCTTGTTGTTTAAAGAGTTGGAAGAGATTGCGAAACGAAATGTAAAGATGAAGGATAGCCTCGAGAGTGTGTACACTTACTATAATGAAATGGAACGGTACCAAACCGTTCAGGATATTTTTTGTTCCATTCGACATCTGACGGACCGTTTTCTTAATATTGCCAATCAACAACGTGAGATTCAAACGCAAAGTATGGTAAATAAAGCAATTTCATATATCGAGAGTAACTATGCTACAGAAGGGTTATCCCTGCAAGAGGTTGCCCGTTATGTCCATATCAGTCCAACTTACTTAAGTATACTTTTCAAAAAGGAAAAATCCATCACTTTTAGTGATTTTTTGCTGCAAACGCGTATGAAGTCGTCAATAGAATTGCTTCGCATGAGTGGATTGAAGTCTTATGAAGTAGCAGAGAAAGTTGGCTATAGTAATCCGCAATATTTCAGTCAATGCTTTAAAAAATATACGGGTTTCTCTCCAACCGATTATAAGAATAGTGGTCATTAAGGGAAGATCTGTTAATGATCTTAAACATTCTGATAATGATATTTGATTCTCACTTAAGTCCCTCTGTCCTACAATTGTAATATAAAGCGGTTTCAATCTAAGGGAGGTAGTAAAATGAAAAGAAAGCCAATAAGGAAATCCATTGCGGGTTTAGCGGTATTCAGTCTGCTCATGGGCACATTACCATTCAACGCATTGGCGGCATCAGACCTGACCGGACATTGGTCAGAGAAGTACATGACAAAGTTAGTCAGTGAAAATGTGCTAAGTGGATACGAAGATGGCTCTATGCTCCCCGAGAAAGAGATAACCAGAGCAGAGTTTGTCACCATGATCAACAAGGCTTTTGGTTATGTTGAACAAGACAATAAGATGTTTACGGATGTAAAATCCGCAGATTGGTTCTCAAGCGAGATCCAAAAAGCGGTCAAAGAGGGCTACATAACTGGGTATGAAGATGGTTCAGTCAAACCAGGTAAGTCTATAACGCGGGAGGAAGCTGCCACTACCATCTGGAGAGTCTCCAAACTTGAAAAGGGAAGTCCAGGCGTATTAGGAGAGTTTAAAGATGGAGGATCTATCCAAGGCTATGCCAAAGAGGCAGTGGCATCATTGGTAGGTGGCGATGTGATCGAAGGCTATCCCAATGGTAAATTCGAGCCATCCGGTTCTATCACTCGTGGCGAAGCAGCTGCAATGATTTCTAGGTTTGTAGACTCTATTTTTTCCAAAGCTGATACAACCTACATAGGTGAAAAAGGCAGGACTTATGGAAATGTATTGGTAAACAAGCCAGGAATTACACTGAAGGACATGAATATCGAAGGTAATTTATATATTACTCCGGGTGTTGGCGAGGGTGACATTACCTTAGAAGGCGTTCATGTTAAAGGCACTACCTATGTGGCCGGCGGTGGTTCCAACAGCGTACATATTGTTAACTCTACGCTTTCTTCGATGGTCACGGAGAAAAAGAACGAAAATCCTGTCAGGGTAGAATTGCAAGGTGACAGTAGCATAGAGCGTGCCGAACTAGGTTCCAATTCCCAATTAGAAACCACTAAATTGGGTTCCAATGCTAAGGGTATTAAATGGGTAGAAGTTATCAATACCCTAACTAATAACGTACAAATTATTCTTAACGGAAATTTCCCGAAAGTTTCCTTGTCTGATGATGCAGATGTAAAGCTTCTCTCTGGTTCCATTGAAAACATGGAGACAGCTGAAAGCTTTAACATCAAAATCGAAACAAAAGTTGGTGCCTCTATTAAAAAAATCAAAACAGATGGCCCTATTGTTATCAATGATCAGAAAATTGACGCAAACAAAGAGATCTCTGTTTCAGACCAAAGTAAGATTGCCGTGATCAATGGTGGAACTCCGGTTGTCCCTGTTGGCGGCGGTGGTGGCGGCAGTTCATCCAGTGTGGTCACGACGGTTACTGTCGATCCTAGCGGGTTCTCTTCCAACGTGAGGGCGTCAGACACATTTTCCTTTAAATTAAATTCTGCTACCCCTGTGTTCAGCACAGATGGGGAAGGAGTTCCAGCTTTTATTACTATTAACGATGGCACAGCCGATATTGATTTGTCCGCTGCAAAAATGAGCGTGTTGGATGGTACGGATGCAGTAACCTATGTCATTACCAACTTGCCGACTCTTGACAGCAGCAAATCCTATACACTGTCCATTAAAAATGTTGCGAATATTAAAGTAACGGCGCAATCTTTTAAACCGATGAGTTCTTCCAATACCGACATTAAAGTCTTAAACAACGGGATTCATATTTCCAGTATTGATACTGAAGCCCATTCAATTTCCATGGTGCCAATGTACAAAGTTGAGCATTTATTGGCAGAAATCGGCTCAACCGACAGTTCAAAGCAAACCTATGCGGTTGTGAACAGTACAGGAACTCCCAAAACGCTATCTAATGACATCGCCCAGGGAGATAAGCTAATTGTCACAGCTGAAAATGGAACGGCTAAAGAGTATGCTCTCCAAATATCCACTTTGAAAACTAATCTGGCACAGTATACCGCTGGACAAGCTCAGGATATTGTTCTTGAGTATTCCATCAATAAAGCCAATCCAAACAGACAATTCCTGCAAGGAACTTTGGTTTTTAATTTGCCTGATGGCTTAACCGCTTCCCCAACAGATAGTTTCGATCTAATCGGACGTGGCTTTGTGGGCTTGAATAATGTCGCCATCAATGCCGCCAAAAACTATAATCAGTCTGGAAGAAACTGGCTTACAAATGTAGGGAATAATGCTGATTTGCGGACTAAGGTGGAAATTACCAATGGCGGGAAAACCGTTGCCATCAAGGACACTGACTTTAGCAACTATAATGGGGTTGATCTTACCCTTGTATTGAAAAACAAGACGATTCCAACTACAGGTGGTGCCATCACAGCAACCTTTACGGGTTCTGGCTATCCGACAACTGCAGCAACAGCGGTAGAGAATTACACAGAAACAGGAACTACCAAGTTCAATGTATCTGCAGCAGCAAGCGATTTGGTAAGAAAAGCTGAGGAAGTATCTTATACTACGCCTACAACTGCTGTTTTGGAGTCTCCTTCCTCACCAGATGGCTCAGTAGTATATGCGAGCTTGGATAACGGTCTGTCTTGGGTTCATACAGGTGTAACCACATCTGCTCATAAAGCGACCTTGACCAATCTTTTGCCGAACAGAACCTATTTCTTTAAGCTGAAGACGGGTACATTATCCTCCAATGCGGTAAGCTACTATACCGGTCAGTACGATGTAACAAAATTTGGGGCTGTTGCTGATGCCGTCATCACAACTACAACACCGCAAAACATCTACAGTGGAACAGATAATACACTTGCTATCAATGCAGCTATTGTCGCAGCCAGCCGAAATGGCGGTGGTACCGTTTACTTCAAGGGCAACGCCAATTTTGCGACCGGTACACTCCATTTGAGAAGTAACGTACATCTGTATATGGATGAAAACACGCAATTGATTGTATTGCCCAAGATTGATCCAATTGAAAGTCCATTGAATCTACCATTCAAAAATGGACAAGACGATGGACACAGTTATTGGCAAGATTCTCTTATGTGGGGGATCCGTGTAGAAAATATCAAAATTCTTGGTAACTCTGCTAAGATTTACGGCAACATGAATCTAAATACCGGACTGCCTAACAATGCCGGTATTGGAACAAAGTCCATTTCATTCAAATTGTCTAAAAACATCGTCATTGGCGGTACCGATGAGAATCACTTGTTAACCTTTGAACAGGGTGGTTGGTTCTCCGTCTTAACAACAGGCTGTGATGACATTGTGGTTCAAAATATGCTGATGCCGAATTCTACTTCCGGTCGTCAAAGAGATACGTTCAACTTTATGCAAAACAACAATGCGACCGCATATAATGTAACTACTCTGAAATCCAGTAATGACGTAGCAAAGCTTGGAAGCGACTTCTCCCTCGGATTTGTAAGACATGTTTCCAACATTCACATTGAGAAGATGGTTGCTGGAGATATTGGAGGCGGCAGCGTATTCGTGTATGGCTCTGAAACCGTTGGCGATATGGAAAACATTGTTGCAACCGATTTGACTCTGACAACGAATGCTAACAAAACAGGCGTTGCCATTTGGGTCAATGATGGTGCCAACGTCCGTAATGTGTCCATCTCCAAGATAAACTTGGCTAATACATCAGGCGGTATTGCCTTTGGTGTGTCACCTCGTTATGAAGGTCAAGAGAAGGGAATGTCAGCTAGACTTCCGAATGAAATCAGAAGACCTGGTTCGATCTCTGACGTGACTGTAGATGGTGCGTTATTGTCTAAGAATGCCGGCGGAGACGGTGGGTATCCAATTGTTATTCAGGGATATAAGAGAGTTGGAGGGACTACACCTGGTCCAGGTAAAGACACGGATTATAATTCTGTCGGAACCATTACCTACGGAGAAGTTTATCCGGTCACCAATATTACGCTGAAAAATCTTCAATTAACGGGTTCTTTTGTTAATAATAAATCTCCAGTGACTGATTTTTCAGCTGTCTACAAAGTAATCAATGAAGCAAGTGTTGGCGGTAACTATCGGACTTCCACCTATTCTGGCGCCAATGCATTCCCAGCTTATGGGATTCTTATGAAGTATGTTGATAATGTTACCATTCAGGACAGCAAGATCAATTTTGATACCGCTGTTAAATATGATCGCTCTGCGATCGTGGTTGACAATGGTACCAATGTCAAATTGAGAAATCTGGATATTTTGATGGGCGGCCTGTCTGGAAGTGCTATCCAGGTAAGGGGTAAATCCAGCTATCAGTTGGATGGCATTCAAACTAGACTTTACAACAAAAATTATGCCACTCAAGCTCCAGTGCTCATGAATACGGTAACGGGTGCTACTTACTTGGGTGCTACAAACTTTGATAGTTCTGTTCAGGCAAATATGTATCAATCGCATATGTTCCCAAGCTCGCTTCCTTCTAGTATTACTAGTGCAGCAGCTCTTCCTGCAGCGGCATTAGATCTTGCTTATACAAATACAGTAGTTGCTGTAATAGGTGGTCAGTTAATTGTTCCTGCTTCTGCTTCAGTGAAGGATCTATTGAATGGCATTATCTCACTGAAGCCTCTCAAAGAAGTTTCGGTTGTAAACTCTGCGGGTACTGCTCAAGCTCTAAACGCACCTATTCTAACAGGCTACAGCCTGAAAGTCGTAGGTACTGACGGCACAATTTCTACGATCTTAATTCAAGCCATTGCCCCAATGCTGGCGTTTGCAGGATGACGATCGCTCTTCGAGCGACAGCTAATAATTAAAGTTCTGAGTATGAACTGCACCCCATTTGTTAGACATTTCTAACAAATAAGGGTGCATTTTTTTATACATATCTGTTAATGATCTTAAACATTCCGATAATGATATTTGATTCACCCTATAGTCCATCTGTCCTACAATTGAAATATAAAGCGATTACAAAATGAAACTGAGAAAATTTCTCGGCGATTTTTGAGTTGTTTTGAAGTTTTAAAGACAATAAAGGAGGTAGAAAATTGAAAAGAAAGCCAGTAAGGAAATTGATTGCGGGAATAGCACTATCCAGTCTACTTTTTGGCTCCCTGCCGGTTAGCGCACTACCGACATCCGATTTGAACGCGCATTGGGCAGAAAAGTACATGTCACGGCTCGTCAGTGAAAATGTGCTGAGTGGGTATGAAGATGGCACTATGCAACCTGACAAGAAGATAACAAGAGCGGAATTTGTCACCTTGATAAACAAGGCATTTGGTTATGTTGAGCAAGGCAATAAGATGTTTACAGATGTAAAATCCGAAGATTGGTTTTCGAACGAGATTCAAAAAGCAGTCTATGAGGGTTACATAACTGGATACGAAGATGGCTCTGTCAGACCAGATATGCCAATAACTCGCGAAGAAGCCGCTACCACCATCTGGAGAGTTTCTAAACTAGGGAAAGGAAGCTCGGATAAACTAGGTCAATTTAAAGATATTGGCGCTATTCAAAGCTATGCCAAAGATGCAGTGGCATCATTGGTAGGTGACGGAGTGATCAATGGTTATCCCAATGGTACATTTGGGCCAGCCAATTCCATCACTCGTGGCGAAGCAGCTACAATGATTTCCAGGTTCGCGAATGCTATCTTTTCCAAACCCGATACAACTTACACAGGTGAAAAGGGGCATACATATGGAAATGTATTGATTACTAAGCCAGGAATTACCCTTAAAAACATGACTATGGAAGGCAACTTATATATTACTCCGGGTGTTGGCGAGGGGAATATTATCTTAGAAGGCGTAGTTGTCAAAGGCACTACTTATATAGCTGGCGGTGGCGCTAACAGTATCCATATTGTTAACTCTAAGCTGGAAACAATGGTTACAGATAAAAAGAACCTAAACCCCGTTAGGGCGGTATTGGAAGGCAACAGCAGTGTAGCGAATGCGAAACTAGGATCCTCTACAAAATTAGAAGCTATTGAATTGGCTGTAGGTGCTAAGGGGGTAGAACAGGTAGAGATAAACAATTCCACAGCTACGAGCATAGAAACGAGCTTAAGCGGTAATTTTCCTAAGGTTACCATCTCCGCTAATGCCAATCTACAACTGGTATCGGGCTCCATAGGAAACGTGGACACACTCGAAAATTTTAACATCAAAATTAAAACGATATCTGGTGCCGTCATTAAGAAAATCAACACAGCAGGCACTATTATGGTCAATGACCAAAAGATTGAGAAAAACCAAGTGGTTGGTGTTTCTGACAGCGGTACGATAGAAACAATCAGTGGAGTAACTCCGACTGTATCCACTGGCGGTAGTTCTACATCAACACCAACACCGACACCAACACCAACACCAACACCAACGCCAACACCAACACCGACGCCAATTGGTTCAACAAACACCGGCATCGCTGCCAAATCTACGGCACCTCATGTAGTGGCCGTTAGCGAAACGGCTGTGAGTGTCCACTACGGTACCTTGCAGCAGGAATTGTTAAGTCAGATTAAACCGACAGATGCATCTATTCAAAGTTACAAACTCATGTCAAGAGGCGTTGAGCTCACCACTGGCATGATTCCAGCCGGGACTACTTTGGTAGTTACCACAGAAGATGGTAGCTCAGCAAAAACGTATGATGTGCAGCTAGGTGCTCCCGTTGCGATTACAGGTGTAACCATAAGCAATACGAGCTTGACTATTGCCAGAGGTCAAACCGTTGCATTAAATGCAACAGTAGCACCCGCTATTGGAACGAACAAAGCGGTTAAATGGTCAACGACTGATAACACCGTAATCGACCTGGTGAACAACCAAGTTACCGCTGCAAAAGTAGGGACGGCGACCGTTAAGGTTACCACGGCAGAAGGTCAACAAGCAACTTGCGTTGTTACCGTTACTAATGCTCCTGTAGCGGTAAGCAGTGTAGCTCTTGATAAAGAAATCATTACCCTTTTCCCTAATGAGAAATATTATTTAGGTGCTAAGGCTCTGCCCAAATTTGCTGATAACACAGCATTGACTTGGAGCTCTAGTGCTACCGGTGTTGCTACAGTAGATTCAGCAACAGGTCTAATTACGGGGGTAGCAAACGGTGCAGCTACCATTTCGGTAACAGCAGCTGGCGGTGCTTCCAGATCGGCTACTGTCTATGTATCCACAGAGCTTTCACCAAAAGTAATCTTCTCCCCAGTAGAAGCAAAGACAGACACGTCTGCTTTGGTTTTATGGGATAAATCATCTGACGTATATACCACGCAATTAGATAAATATGTTGTTTACAAAAATGGTGTGGAAGTAGCACGTACGGACAAAATGGGTTATACCGTTGAAGGTCTGAGTGCCAATACTACCTATTCCTTTGAGGTAGCGGCTATCTCCAAAAGTGGCAGTTTAGGCCCTAAGAGTACGCCGATAACAGTCACCACCAAACCAGCTCCTTCCGTTATTTTGGATATTACCAAAGCTCCTTATAATGCGGTTGGCGACGGTACCACGCTCAATACGCAGGCAATTCAAAAAGCCCTTAATGATGCCCCTGTTAACGGTGTGGTGTATGTGCCACAAGGGTCATTCTTAACCGGTGCTTTGTTTATCCGAAATAGTGGCATCACTTTAAAAGTAGATGGTGCTCTGGAAGCTTATGTGCCTAACGTCACTAGCGCTTATTCAGATGAAGAAGTCACTGAATTTATCAAACATTATCCAATTGTTCCAAGTATGTTTGAGGGTTGGGAGCTGAACTGCTTTGCTTCATTAATTAACATCGGTGAGAGAGATTCCTATGGTACGCAATCCCTCAAAGATATTACCATCAGTGGTTCCGGCCGCATTGATGGAAACGCTACTGCAATCATTGGCAATACTGCTAAAATGTTAGGCCAAGTTGAGAGAGAGTTGGCGAAGAAAATCATTGCCAAACCATCTCTTGCGCCTCTGCCAATCAATTCCGGTCAAGACAACCGTTCAAGAGGCAAGTTGATGATTACATTCAATGTTCAGAATCTCTACATCAAAGACGTGACACTAGAATCCGGGGCTTCTTGGACAAATCACATCGTATTTAGCGATCATGTAACCTTTAACCATGCCAACATCACCTCCATGTACGAAACTACGCCTGGCGTATGGGCTGGTGTAAGTAATGGTGACGGTATCGACCCTGATTCATCAACGAATATGAACGTATTCAATATCTATTTCAGAACGTATGATGATGCAGTTGCCGTTAAATCCGGTAAAAATATGGAAGGCTTCAAGAGAAACAAACCATCTGAGAACATCAGAGTTACCAACAGTACGGTTGACAATGGCCGTGGTGCATTCGTTATAGGCAGCGAAATGTCAGGTAGCGTACGTAACGTACTCTTCCAAGACATTGATGTAGTTGGGCTGCAATGGGAAACAGTATATATCAAATTTGCACCAAGCCGTGGCGGAGCGATAGAGAACATTGTATCTCGCGACTTGTACACGAAAGATTGCGTAACGGTAGATGCCTTGATCCGAGTGAGCAATTATGCCGGTAATAGCGATGGTGACGCTGCTCCTTCTTTGCCAACGGTTCAAAAACTGACATTTGAAAACATCGTTAGTGAAAATATTACCTACGGGCCAGTGATCGAAATCGTTGGTATGAACGTACCAGGTACGCCAGTTTCTCCAGTGAAGAATATGATCTTCAGAAACAGTACACTGGAAAGTGGTATGTATGCGTATAACAGTAATACCCGAGGTGCTTTTTTGAACGGTTATGCGCCATTTGCCGCACCAGCTGTCATTGATTTTGCGGAAAATATTGCGTTTGAAAACGTCACGTTAACGGCTAAGAACAACATTATTAACGGCGATAGCGTTAAATATGGCGACGGCACTGTTGTTGCTCAACCTTGGGCAATCGGTGCAATGACAACCAATGTTACCGGAATTCCAGCAGGGAAAACGCTGGCATTGACACCCATTCCCTATGATTTGACGGGTCTTGGTGTATCATCCGGTGGGATCTTTTCAAACATAAAATCAGCACCTGATAAAATTGTTAACATCCAAGCTTCGGCTTCCACAAAGTTCAACTTCACGAAATTTGCAGGCCAAACGATTACTGTTACTGGTGCGACCTACGGCTTAATCGTAACTCCAGGCGTAGGTGCAGCTGATCCAGGCGTTTCAGTCAACACAGCCGTCTACGTTGCCATTGATTCATCCGCGTTGACAGCAACGTTTGGAAGCTTCAAGCTAATGGTATCGGAACCTGGCAGAGGGACTTCGATGGTTTACAACGTAAGTTTTACGAAAGCAAAGCAGACTATGACGTCTGTGAGGATCGTCGGAATTCCAGCAGTTGGCCAAACACTGACAGCAGAGCCTTTGAATGTGAGCAGTGCGGTGATTCCTGCTGGTGTGAACACAATTAAATGGTACTCTTCTTCAGATCAAGTCACTTGGATACCGATCTTTGATAATATCCCAGGAATGGCTGATCCACTGTATACACCAGATATGACCTATACAGTGAAGAGCGCAGATGTAGGCAAGTATATTAAAGTGGAAATTACCGGCGATGACAAGGTAATGACGAAAGGACCATTAATTAGCACCTCAACAGCAGTAACGGTAACCCTCCCATAGTACTGAAGTAGTTTGAACTGCACCCCAGTTGTTAGACACGTCTAACAATGGAGAGTGCAGTTTTTTGCATAAGATAGGTGTGCAAATCTGTTAATGATCTTAAACATTCTGATAATGATATTTGATTCTCCCTAAAGGTCCTCTGTCTTACAATAGAAATATAGAAACGGTTTCAAATGAACCGAGAAGACTAGAAATGGAGGAAACCTAGTGAGTACAAATCAATCAACCGTTGTAAATAAGGCGAGCGTAAGAAAACGGAAACAACGCATTCAATGGTTGCCTTACCTCTTGATCGCGCCTGCGATTGTCCTGATTATCGTCTTTTTATTCTATCCTGTCGGGAATGTGTTTTATTTCAGCTTACAGAAGTTTAATCCCACGAAAGCCTATGAAAATGGATTTGTTGGTCTCGACAATTTTAAAATGATTTTCACCACTGATAAACTATTTTTCTCAACATTAGGGGTTTCAGCGAAATGGGTGTTCACTGAGGTTACGCTCCAACTCATATTCGGATTAGGAATTGCACTCATGTTGAATCAAGCATTTAAATTTCGCGGAATATTCCGATCTGCAGCCATTTTACCTTGGGCGATCTCAGGGGTTGTAACTTCAACTTTATGGCAAATCATCTTTAATGAACAAATCGGACCGCTCAACGATATTTTGATGAGGTTAGGCCTAATTGATCATAAAATTGCCTGGCTTTCTGAAATAACGACCGCATTTCCTGCGATTGTAACAGCTGAATTATGGAGAGGGATTCCATTCTTTACGATTGCACTGCTAGCTGGCATACAAACGATTCCAGGTGATTTGTATGAATCAGCTGTGGTGGATGGTGCGGGGAGATGGAAATCATTTATCCATATCACACTGCCGTATTTGAAAACAACGATCATCCTTACTACGCTGCTGAGGGCCGTTTGGGAATTTAATAACGTCGACTTAATCTTCGTTATGACCAATGGGACAGGCGGACCGATTGATTTAACAACTACACTGCCAATGTACATCGTGAAACAAGCGATTGTCGCACAGGACTTCGGTTATGGCTCAGCGCTAACGGTAATTGGATTTACCATTCTGCTGCTGTTTGCAGTGTTCTACTTGAAATTAAGCGGATATGGAAAGGAAGAATAAGCATGAGAAACGCACAAGTTATGAGAAAGGTGCCCATTCTACCTAAGATATTGGATAAAGTATTCCTATTATACCTACCTATGCTTCTAGCGATGGTATTCACGTTATTCCCTTTATTTTGGGCGTTAATTACGGCAATTAAGCGAGAAAGTGACATCACCAAACTGCCGATCAAGTACTTGCCTGCGCCGGCTACTTTCAAAAATTTCTTGATCGCTTGGAATAACGTGGGCTTCTCCAAATACTTTGTGAACAGCCTAATCGTAGCTGCTTTGACTGTACTCATCGTACTGGTGTGCTCAATCCTGGTAGGATATGCAATCAGCAGATTTAGATTCAAAGGAAAGAAACTCTTCATGTTGTTGCTATTATGCACACAGTTTATTCCAGGAGCCATGCTTCTTATTCCCATGTTCGAGATTTTCAGATCTTTGCATCTGACTAGCAATTTATTGGCTTTAGTTATTATCAACGCTACGTTTCAGCTGCCTTTTAATGCGATTCTGATGAGTGGTTTTATCACGAATATACCTGAACAGCTTGAGGAAGCAGCAATGGTCGATGGATGCAGTCGGTTAAAATCGGTCTTTCTAGTTATTTTCCCGATTCTAGTTCCTGGTATCGTGGCAACAATGGTTTACACATTCATCGGATCATGGAACGAATTCTTATTCGCACTCATGTTGATTAGTAAAAAAGCGCTGTTCACCCTACCGGTTGGACTTCGCTATATGCAGGGTGAATATGACATTCAATACGGGGCATTGGCTGCAGGAAGCGTAATCGCTTTGTTGCCAGCTGCCATCTTGTTCGCCTATGTTCAAAAGTTTTTAGTGCAAGGCATAAGTGCAGGCGCAGTAAAAGGTTGATCTTACCAAACTAAACCACTCTTTGAGGTCATTCCTCGAAAAGAGTTTTAGGATAATTTATACGAGCCAAGGGAGATGTTGATATGTACACAAAGGGTCTTAAAACGTTTATGGTTATTGGTTCAGCTTTATCGTTGACGCTAACAGGATGCGGCAATGGTGGAAGTTCATCATCCACTACAGCACCGAGCCCAAGCGCAGCAGCAACAGCAGCAGCAGCAGCACCAGCTTCAAATCCGGCAGAGAAAGTGAAGCTTACATTTTGGGACGAAAACCCTGGGCCGACCCGAACTCCTTTTTATGAAGAGCTTATTAAGCGTTTCGAAGCTAAAAATCCGAATATCAAAGTTGAATATGTAGGAATTCCTGCAAGCGGCGCAAAACAAAAGTATGACGTTTCTATAGCAGCAAAAGATACTCCCGATGTAGCTGGTATCAATATGGTATGGTTGTCCGATTTCGTTGCAAAAGGAGCGGTACAAGAGCTCGACCCGTACTTCAAGGACTGGAGCGATAAAGATAAAATTGCGGCCAATATGGTGGAGTTCGATCGTGGTTTAACTGCAGACAAAAAACTTTATTATCTTCCGCATACGATGTTTCTAGATATCCTTTGGTATCGCACAGATATGGTAAAGGATGCTGGACTAAAAGCGCCTACAACATGGAATGATTTCTTTACAAATGTAGATAAGTTGACCGACGTCAAAAATAACCGTTATGGCTTCAGTATTCGCGGAGGTGCAGGAAGCATTAATCAACTGACTTCCATGATCTATGCCTATTCTGGAATCACAGAATACTTTACACCAGATGGCAAAGCGACAGTTAGAGATCCGAAAATCTCAGAATTTTTGACCAAATATGCCGCTTTGTATAAAAAGAATACGCCTGTGAGTGACATTACGAACAGTAATAAAGAGATGAATGCCACATTTGATACAGGGACTTCAGCTATGATTCAGCATAACTTTGGTTCTTACAATGATCACGTAACCAATCTGACTAACGCCAAATTCGCGGGTGTCATTCCACCGAAATCCGATAACGGCAAAAGAGTTGTCGTTCCTGTTGCAAACGGATTAGTCATGTTTAAAAACTCTAAGTATCCGCAGGAATCGTGGAAATTCATTAGCTTCTTAATGAACGCAGAAAGCCAAACGTATTGGAATCAAAGTATCGGTCAAATGCCTACCAACACGGATTCGTTGAAGAGCGATTATGTTAAAAACACACAGCATATTCAACAAGGTGCTGAAGTGCTTGCTGATAAAGAGACCGTTGCTTTGAAGCTTCCTACTTATCTGCCTGATTACACAAAAATTACGACACAACAACTTGAGGCGGATTTCCAGAAAGTATTGACTGCTAAAATGACCGTTGCCGAATTCGTAAATGGTTGGGCTACGTCGATGGAAAAAGCGAAAGCTGATTATGACGCTGCTATGAAAAAATAGAAATGATGTGAATAAGACCGGAACTCCAAACAAGGGGTTCCGGTCTGTTTTATTTGCTTTGATTTTACCTGTCGCCATACTTTCACCATGTTCGTTCGTATGGAAATAAGCGAAGATAGCTTTAGAAGAAAAACGGAGGTTAACCCAATGGAGATGAAAACAATCACACACGGTGGTAATCATTACGAAATGGATCTAGTGAATGGCAATCTTCATGTATTTGCTAACCCGGATGTGTTCCAATCCTTTGAAAACAAAGTATTCGAAATGGCAGATAATAACCTGCGGATTCCGCGTAATGTCCATATGAGCTACACCCCTGACGCCCATGTGGGTATTGGTACTTGCATTGGGACAACGGCAGTTTGGACCATGAAGGATGGGTTCGTTTCCCCTTCCATAGTCGGTGTGGACATCGGCTGTGGCATGCGTGTGCATACGACTTCACTGCATAAACGTGATATTCAAGATAAGGGTGTGCGTAGAGCATTAATCAAAGCGATTGAGCGATATGTGCCAACCAATGAGCGTACAAATACGAATTATTCAGATATCGATATCATGGATGTTGTTCAACACGGATTAAAAGGACTTCCAGAGAAATATATACCAAGCGAACAGTGGTTGACCCATGTAGAAGAGTCTACGTTCAAGTTTGACCATAGCTACCTTGAGAATCTGCCAGCAAAAATCCGTAAATATGCCCACGGGCAGCTTGGGACGCTTGGTGGCGGGAACCATTTTATAGAGATTCAGTATCTAGAAGTGGCAGAGGCTCATAAGGATTTGGCGGCAAAATGGGGCTTGTTCGACGGTCAGGTTGTCGTCATGATTCACTCCGGTTCTCGTGCATGGGGAGCTATGTTGGGTCAAGAATTCGCCAAGGTTTTCAGAGAAGTTATGAACAGTTGGGGTGTCGTTAATCCGGATCGGAATCTCTTATATGCGCCTATTGCAAGTCAAGAAGGGCAAACATATTTAAATCTCATGTACTCCGCTCTAAACTTTGCAGTAAGTAATCGACATATGATTGCTTTCGGTGTTCAAGAAGCGTTCCGAGAAGTATTCGGCGAGGGGCTGGAGATGCCTGTATTGTATGACCTCATGCATAACTATGCGCTAAAGGAATTTCACCGCAATCAACCGATGCTCGTACATAGGAAGGGAGCGACAAGAGCGCTGCCGCCAGGTCATTTTCTGAATACAGCTGCCTATAAAGAAACGGGTCATCCGGCATTAATCCCAGGTTCCATGGGAACCTCCTCCTACATTATGGTGGGGAGAGATGAAGGATTGAAAAACTTCTACTCCATTTGTCACGGTGCCGGCAGAGCAAGATCACGCAAAGCAACCAAAGAGCTTGTCACCGTCGACCAATTCGCGCAATCCATGAAAGTTGGGACGGATGATGAGATTCTGGTTAATCACCGCTCCTTGCAAACCATCCTTGATGAATGCCCGCAAGCCTATAAAGATGTGGATCAGATTATTGATAGTGTTGTGGGTGCATCGCTAGCTGATGTGGTGGCGACTTGTAAGCCGATGGTTGCGATTAAAGGTGTTTAAAAAACTGTAGTGATGATAGACGTCAATTAGACGTATTTTCATAAATTTGGATGTATGTACGAATGACATTACCTAGGCCAGGATTTCAAATAGTCCGGCAGTGCGCTCACATCTCTATGTGTTTGTATACTGTAATGTTCATGTCGGCGTACACTCCTTTGGTGCAGGGGTTCGACTCCCCATTAAGATATTCCTAAAAAGATCGTATACTGGAGTCTTCTGTGGCTAACAAAATGCACACTGCGCTATGGCTATGCAATCTGCAGATACCGATTACAAGAATGCTTATAACCGTTTGTTAATAACGGGAGGGTAGACGGTTTGCTAGTGAAACCCAACATCTCCAACTATTTTCAAATGGCGCTACGCATGACTTGTATTCTTAAGCAGAATTCCGCCTTCATCGCAGGAGGACTCCAACTATGTGATCTAAAACTCAAGGAGGTTTACCATGTTTAAAAAAGTGACGATACACAATGACGAACGAGGACTGCTTTTTCGTAAAGGCAGCTATTATAAAAGCTTACAACCTGGCACGTATCGGCTGTCACCATTTTCGGATGATCATGTCGAGATTTTAAATATCATGCAACCTTTTCATGTAAAAGGGAAAGAACTTCAGTTGTTTATTCATGACGAAATACTCATAAAAGAGCTGGATATTATGCAGGTTCAAGACAATGAATATGTGCTGCATTATGAAGATGCCAAATTCGTTGGATTGTTGACAGCTGGAAGCTATGCCTTTTGGAATGTTTTGAAAGAGCACACCTATCTTCGTGCAGATATACGTAATCCTGAATTACCCAAGGAAATTGATTCAGCTATCATTCCTAAGCTAATTGGTTACTATCAAACATTGGATGTGGCTAGTCACGAAAGTGGAGCTTTGTTTTATAACCATGTCATGCAAAAGGAGCTTGCTCCCGGCAAATATTATTTTTGGAAGGGACCTATAGGTGTTTCTGTGAAAACGGTCGACCTGCGTCAACAGCAAATGGATCTGACTGGGCAAGAAATGATGACGGAGGATAAGGTCACACTGCGACTTAACTTTGTGTGTCAATATCGGATTTTGAATCCACTTCGTGCGCTTGAAATCAAGTCGTTTGAAGATCAAATGTACATTGGGCTGCAGCTTGTATTGCGTGAGTATGTGGGTACGTTGAGATTAGATGATCTGTTGAAAATGAAACAGGAAATCGCTACCTACGTGTTGTCACGCTTGAATGAGAAAAGTCTAGATTATGGCGTACAGTTCTTGTCTGCAGGTGTGAAAGATATTATTTTGCCGGGTGAGATTAAGGATATCCTGAATACGGTTTTGTTGGCTGAGAAAAAAGCGCAAGCCAATCTCATTACAAGACGCGAGGAGACTGCTTCTACGAGAAGCCTGTTGAATACAGCCAAGCTTATGGATGAGAACCAAACCCTGTTTAGGCTGAAGGAGCTTGAATTCTTAGAGAAGATTTGTGAGAAAATCGGAACGATTTCTTTTAATGGTGGAGGCAACTTATTAGAGCAGTTGAATTCATTTGTTGGAGATAAAAACAAAAGTTGATAAATTTTATTAATAGGCATGATCATTATAATTAATCTTTCCGCTGCCAACGATTGACAGCTCCTAGCTTTGACTCGTATTATACTTGTAAATGAATGGAAAGGAGGCCGACGATATGATTCGCAATCAAATTTCTATCAATATCCCGACAATTGAAAAGCACTTCATACCATCGGTCTCAACCGGACTTGTGACGAATACGTAGCTACTCTATGAGTTAGCCTAGTTAAATTTGACATGAAAAAGCCGTAGACGATGTTGGTCTATGGCTTTTTTGCGTCCACAAAATAAGAAGAAAGGGTGAGTCCCATGACATTTGATATAGGAAAAATAGATCGTGAGCTTAAACGAATTGAACAAGAAAAGAGGAACAAAACAAATGAAAGAAAATTATATGAGGCAAATCCAGCTCCCAGCGGGAGTCGTCCACGTATACGCGGGACCTGAGTTGTTTAAAGAGTTAGATTATCAAATATTTCAGATGGCCAATAACAATTTGCAGATTCCAAATCTAGCGTATATGAGCTATACACCTGACGTACACGTTGGTGTTGGTACTTGTATAGGCACGACAGCGGTATGGCACACGCATAACGGGTATGTATCACCCTCTATAGTCGGCAGCGATATTGGCTGCGGCATGCGCGTGCATATGACGAATTTGCATAAGGAAGAACTGAAGGATGTGAAGCTCCGCCGCAAGCTGGTGAAGACGATCGAGAAATATTTACCTGTTGAAGATCACGCGCGGGGACATTTCTCGGACATTCGATTGGAACACATCGTCACTAAAGGACTGCATGGGCTTCCAAAGAAGTATATCCCCGACGGCTATACGCCTCGAAAGACGACGTCGCTTACGCATGTAGAGAGCAGTAAATTTACATTGGATGAAAATGTATTGAATCGATTTCCGAGCCATGTGTGGCATCGGTCACATCGTCAGTTGGGAACGCTTGGAAATGGTAACCATTTTGCGGAGATTCAGTCGATAGAAATTGCAGAAGAGAACCGTGAGGTAGCTGAAGCCTGGGGACTTTTCGATGGTCAAGTGGTCATTATGATTCACTCGGGCTCGCGTGCATGGGGTGGTTCTGTAAATCAAACTTGCAGCAGTGACATGTTGAAGGCGATGCGGATGAATGGATTAGGAACCGCCGATCCTAAGCTGTTATTTGCACCTTTAGAACATTGGGCAGCCCAGACCTATGTCAATCTGATGTATTCAGCGCTCAATTATGCGGTTGTCAATCGCCATCTGATTGCCTATGCCATTCGGGAGGCTGGTAAAGATGTGTTTGGCTCGAAGTTTGAAATGACTACGTTGTACGATCTTATGCATAACTATGCGTGGGAGGAAAAGCATGAAGGGCAGTCCTATTTTGTTCATCGCAAAGGGGCGACAAGGGCGCTTCCGGCAGGCCATCCAAGCAATCCGCAGCCTTATGAGCATACAGGTCACCCAGCGCTGATTCCAGGTTCAATGGGGACGGCCTCCTATATTATGGTCGGAGCCCCGGGTGGCAAAGCCAACTTTCACTCCATTTGTCATGGTGCAGGGCGAATTCGCTCACGCAGCGCGACGAAAAGATTGATAACGCTGAATGAATTTGCCACTTCCATGCGATTGGGTACGGATGAGGAAATCGTCGTAAACCAAAGATCGTTAGAGTCGATTCTAGATGAATCGCCGCAAGCTTATAAAGATGTAGATCAAATTATTGAGAGTGTCGTCGGAGCGGGCTTGGCTGAAGTTGTTGCTAAATGTAAGCCTATGGCGGCAGTAAAAGGTGCTAAATGAGATATGTACAAAGTATAAAAATGAATGAAGAATCAGCGGCTGTAACAGCTCCGATTAGGTCGGAAGGTAACTCACTTAAAGCCTATGGGGACTACGTCTTTGTGTTAGAACGGATTCAAAGTTTGCTGGGTGAGAAATATGGTCACGACTTCGAACCCTATTTAAGTGATGACGGGAAAGAAGAGTATTGGGACCTGCTCGAACAAGATGTGAAGTCAGGGTCAAGTGATGTGCAGTTGGTCACTAGAATCTACGACCATATGGAGTCACGTGCATTCGGAATCGATGGGGCAAGTAATGATGGGGCATACCGAACATTTCCTACACTGCGCAATAACGTTTTTGCTTACCCGTCCTGGGGAATCGCTTTAGCTAGAGTACCCATCTTTCGCATGAATGGCGTCGGAGAAGAGGATTTTGTTTTTGCTGTGGATGATGCGAGTTTGCTGCGTTTTCTAGAGCACGCTCGTCAGCGTCGCAGGGATTTGGACCGTCGACAAGTGACTGTTTTCACGGATGGACCGCATGGCATGGAAAAAGAACTAGCTCCTATCACACGCATGGTTGACCGTTCAAAAGTCATCATGAAGGATGAAGTGAAGACAGATATTTATCGCGCTATCGATCAGTTTTTTGCTGAGGATCATACCTTTTTCAAAGAGTATGACCTTCCTTACAAAAGAGGTATCCTGCTTTATGGAAAGCCTGGAAATGGAAAAACAACGCTCGTCAAATCGATTGCCGGCAGCGTCAAAGCTCCTGTTGCTTATTGGCAAATAACCGAGAACACCGGTAGCGATTCTATTCAAGAAGCGTTTCAAGCTGCGGCAAAAATGGCGCCAATGATTCTTGTGATTGAAGATATCGATGCGATGCCCCAGCGGGCAAGGTCGTACTTTTTAAACATTTTGGATGGTGCGACTTCCAAAGAAGGGATATTCCTCATTGGGACAACGAATTATCCGGAGCAAATTGATCCGGCACTTATGAACCGGGCAGGAAGATTCGACCGTGCTTATGAAATCAAGCTTCCAGACCTAGACCTTAGACAGATTTATTTGGAGCAAAAGGGGATAGGGAAGCTTTTGAATGAAGCGTTGATTCGCGTAACGGCGAAGCAAACAGAAGGGTTTACTTTTGGCCAGTTAAATGAATTGTATGTATCCGCTGCACTTCAGTGGCATTATGAGCAAAGCGTGGATATCGAGAAGCTGGTGAAATCAATGAAGTCAGATGTGCATAAAGGGCAGACGATGTCATGGATGAAAGAGGATTCGGATGTGAGGGTTGGTTTTTTGGTAAGTTAAAAAATGTGATAGGATGTGCAACACAATGAGTAATCAACTCATCGACATTGGCGTTAATTTAATGCATCGCTCCTTTGATCAAGACCGCGACGATGTGGTTGCGAGGGCGCTTGCGGCGGGAGTGACCCCGCTCATCTTGACGGGCACAAGCCTAAGAAGCAGCGATGAAGCGTCGCGATATGCAGAAAAATTTCCTAGGAAATTATTTGCAACGGCAGGGATACATCCGCACGACACGCGCAATTGCAAGCCACATACGATGGATAAGCTGCGTCAATTGGCGAAGCTGCCTCAAGTGGTTGCCATTGGTGAATGTGGACTGGACTTTAACCGTGATTTTTCACCTCGCGATGTACAGCGGAAATGGTTTGAGGAACAGATTAAGCTGGCCTGCGAGCTGCAGTTACCGCTTTTCCTGCATGAGCGAGAAGCTCATTACGACCTCGTTCGTATCATGAAGCCGTATGTGGGTTCAATCAATAAGGCGGTAGTCCATTGCTTTACGGGATCTCTGCAAGAGTTGCAGGTTTATCTGCAGCTCGGATTTTATATCGGCATCACAGGCTGGATCTGCGATGAACGTAGAGGTAAGCACTTGCGTGAACTTGTGAAGAAAATACCGCTAGATCGTTTAATGCTAGAAACAGACGCCCCATTTCTTACACCGCGCGATTTGCCCGTAAAGCCGCAGGATGGCCGAAATGAGCCTGCTTTTCTTCCGCACATCGCAGCGACAGTTGCTGTATGCCTTGGTATTTCGGTCGGGGAAGTTACCCATTCAACTGAACAAACAACAAAGGATTTTTTTGGATTGATTTGATTGAAAAGGTGAGGATCCTTAAAGTCATTCATAATGAATATACGATCTGGATTAGTCCTTACGAGAAATCGTAAGGCCTTTTTAACTACATAAGAATTAAAAAGTTTCTGGTACTCGGAAGTACAAATTCTTATTGGCGATAAAAACTACCTTTAAAAAGCGGGCGCTCATCCTCGAAGTACTTCGATAAAAGTTTTTCTCATTGGATTTTAAATGTATCGAAAGGAAGTTGACAACATTGGATTACACTTGTAATATATAAATATGTAGATTACAAGCGTAATCCATAATCTTTTTACATAAAGGTGGTATGTCAATGAAAGATACACCTAAGATTTCGGAAGCCGAATGGCAGGTCATGCGAGTACTTTGGTCCAGAGCTTCCAGCACGGCCAATGAAGTTATTGAAGCACTTGAAGAGTCAACGGATTGGAGCCCCAAGACGATACGGACGCTGCTAAATCGGTTAGCCCAGAAGCAAGTTATTGCCTATCAACAACATAATCGCAATTATGAATATTACCCGCTTGTTAGTCAGGAAGATTGTGTGATGCAGGAGACGCAGTCCTTTATGAAACGAATCGTCGGTATGGGACGTTCTCCGTGGCTTGTTCATTTTTTAAGAGATGAGAAATTGACGACAGAAGACATTGAAGAGTTGAAGAAAATTTTGGATGAGAAGAAACCAATGTAACTTATCTGATCCCACAAGCACCAAGTGCAAAGAGGAGGCGTTTGACTTTGGTGATGCACGACTTTCAAATAGGATTTCAATGGGTGCTAACCACATCTGTGATGGCTGGCGTTATCGTTACGTTGATTCTTTTGGCCAAATGGCTATTGCGAGATAGGCTTAAACCAAGATGGCAGTACGCCTTGTGGATGTTAGTGATGATTAAGCTGGCTGTACCCTGGGATCCTCCGTATATATTAAGCATTTACAATCTACCTCCTATTGACCATGTGATTGCCTTTAAATCAGACACAATGGATCATAGCCAGAGATTTGTAACTGAGCTTCAAAATATAACAGACGGAGAGCCAGGTCAGGATTCACTGCAGGGGCAATTAAGCAACAACTTATCGCAATCCCAAACACAAGTTAGCGAAAGAACGCCAAGTTTTCCATTCAGCTTGATGAGCATCAGTCTTTTCCTCTGGCTCTTAGGTATTGTAGTGCTGATGATATACACCATTGGCATGAACCGACGTCAACACAACCGGATTATGCAAGGGAAAATAGATCGGAACGATACGAGAATGTTGGAAATTCTAGCGCGTTCCAAGAAGTTAATGTCGGTCAAACAGAACGTTACATTGGTGCAATCAACGGATGTAAGGAGCCCCTCGTTGTACGGCATGTTGAAACCGAAATTGCTCTTACCTGTTAACGAGATCGAGGCTATGAGTGATGAGCAGCTGCAGCATATTTTCATGCATGAGTTAGCACATCTGAAACGCAAGGATATTGCGGTGAATTGGTTATTTTACATGCTGCTTCTTATTCATTGGTTTAATCCATTTCTCTGGTACGCCTACTCTCGCATGAGAGAGGATCAAGAGTTAGCCTGTGATGCGCTTGTTTTAACGTATATTGAGCCCCAGCGATCATTGGAATATGGGCGAACGATTATTACGTTAATGGAGAAACTTTCGCATACGTTACGAACGCCGGGATCAGCATCTTTCACAGGTAATAAGGCTCAACTGAAGAGGAGAATTCATATGATAAAATCATTCAAAAAAGGCTCGTATCGTTGGTCGTTACTTGGTCTTGCAACCATTGTGGTTATTGGTGGCATCGCGTTGACAACAGCACGTAACACGCATGCTCAGACATCATTGGCTGCCCCAATAAGTACGGTTTCACCGAGTGCTACTGCTTCACCGGATACTAATTCCAGCAAGCAAGATGCGGTAGATCTTATGGCGGGTAATAATCAACCTGCGGTCAAAGAACCGTTGACTGTAACGGCAACAACCGCAACCGCAACCGCAACCGCAACCGCAACCGCAACCGCAACCGCAACTGCAACTGCAACTCCAACCGCCGCAACTGCAACCGCAACAACTAGCGGCTCAGCTATACTTTTAAAGCAAATGAAGGATCTAGCGTCAAAAGGTGAAGCCAAGGGAGCTGCTGGCTTTACCGTCGGTAAGACCTTGATTGATGATGTTCATACATCATGGGGAACACCTGATAAAGCTTCCTCAGCGGGTAACCCTTATGAGGCATACGCGCCTGGCATGAGCAAAGGTACGATTGAATTTGCCGCAGGACATGGTGATGTCGTGTATGAAATTCGTGTAAGTGGCAGCGCGTTGGATGCTGTTAAAGATGGCAATATGGTTACGTATGGGGATGTCCTCCAAGTACTTGGCAAGCCGGCTCAAAAGCTTACCCAAGGTAAGCAGCAGCTTCTCATTTATGAAACAGGGAATTATGAGCTGAGAGTAGTACTTCCAGATCTTGCTGGAGATCAGAAGGCCAAAGTGAGCTCCATCTCGGTCTATTCACCTAAAGCAGCTGCATTTGATAAATAGTAGAACATGTAAATGATGAAGAACCTTACGATACATCGTAAGGTTCTTCATGCTTTTCGATAATAAATTTAATAACAAGAAAGCAAAGAGCAGTATGTAACGAGAAATACTGCTCTTTGCTGTATATGGATGTCGTTATGACTTCAGGTCGAATCGATCTGCATTCATGACCTTGACCCAGCTAGCTATAAAGTCGCGAACGAACTTTTCTTTATTATCGTCTTGCGCATAAACTTCAGCAATGGCGCGCAGAACAGAGTTTGAACCGAAGACGAGGTCAACTGTAGTTGCTGACCGAACGACCTTACCTGTCTTGCGATCGCGACCTTCAAATACATCTCCGCCAATAGGGTTCCACTGTACGCCCATATCGAGTAAGTTAACAAAGAAATCGTTCGTGAGTGTGCCTACTCGGTCTGTGAATACACCGTGTTTGGTGCCTCCGAAGTTCGTACCCAGAACACGCATGCCGCCTACAAGAGCTGTCATTTCGGGTGCAGTCAGGTTGAGCAGGTGTGCCTTATCTACCAGAAGCTCTGCTGAGCTTACACGATATTGTTTCTTCTGATAATTGCGGAAACCATCAGCGATAGGCTCTAGTACTGCGAAGCTTTCCGCATCGGTTTGTTCTTCTGTTGCATCACCGCGACCAGGCGTAAATGGAACTGTAACTTGGAAGCCTGCATCACGTGCAGCTTTTTCCACAGCAGCGCTCCCACCAAGTACGATCAAATCAGCTAGGCTCACATCGACATCTATGTCTTCTTGAATGCCTTCTAGGATGGTAAGCACTCGGGTAAGTTGTGCGGGTTGATTCACTTCCCACTCATTCTGTGGAGCAAGCCGAATGCGAGCACCGTTGGCGCCGCCACGCATGTCAGTACCACGGAAGGTGCTGGCCGAAGCCCAAGCCGTTGTAACGAGTTCACTGACTGTAAGGCCAGAATCTAGAATTTTTGATTTAAGATCTTCAACTTCTGCGTCTGTTAACGTGTATGTAACAGCTGGCACAACGTCTTGCCAGATCAGAACTTCTTCAGGAACTTCCGGCCCCAGATATCTTGGAAGAGGTCCCATGTCCCGGTGCGTAAGCTTAAACCATGCACGAGCAAACGCATCTGCAAATTCTTCAGGATTCTCATAGTAACGACGAGAAATTTGCTCGTACGCTGGATCCACACGCAATGCCATATCAGCGGTAGTCATGATTGTCGCAACGCGAATGGATGCATCTTCTGCGTCTGGTGCGAGATGCTCTGCAGCAGGATTGACTGGCGTCCACTGATGTGCGCCCGCAGGGCTCTTCGTCAGTGTCCACTCGTATCCGAAAAGGAGTTCAAAGAAACCATTATCCCACTGTGTTGGATTCGCCGTCCAAGCCCCTTCAATACCGCTGGTGATGGTGTCACGGCCTTTGCCTGAGCCGTGCGTGCTGAGCCAACCTAAGCCTAGTGTTTCGATAGCAGCTGCTTCCGGCTCTGCACCTACATGCGCAGCATCACCTGCACCATGTGCCTTGCCGAATGTATGTCCACCGGCCACGAGAGCAACTGTCTCTTCATTGTTCATACCCATTCGTTTAAATGTATCGCGGATGTCGCGCGCACTTGCAAGCGGATCTGGTGTGCCGTTCGGACCTTCTGGATTCACATAGATGAGTCCCATTTGAACAGCGGCAAGCGGATTCTCAAGCTCGCGATCACCTGTATAACGCTTATCCCCCAGCCACTCAGTTTCTACACCCCAGTAGATGTCTTCTTCAGGGTGCCATACATCCGCACGGCCGCCGCCGAAGCCAAATGTTTTGCCGCCCATCGATTCAATAGCGACATTACCGGTTAGAATGAACAAATCTGCCCAAGAAATTTTGTTGCCATACTTTTGCTTAATCGGCCACAGGAGTCGACGAGCTTTATCTAGGTTGCCGTTATCAGGCCAGCTGTTAAGTGGAGCAAAACGTTGTGTGCCGGTTCCAGCCCCTCCGCGCCCGTCACCTGTACGATAAGTCCCTGCGGAGTGCCAAGCCATTCGAATAAAGAAGGGACCATAATGTCCATAGTCAGCTGGCCACCAATCTTGACTGTTCGTCATGAGCTCACGAAGATCCTGTTTAAGCGCTTGGTAGTCTAATTTGCCGAATTCCTCGGCATAATCAAAATCGTCGCCAAGAGGGTTCGATTTACGGTCATGTTGATGAAGAATGTTCAAATTCAACTGATTGGGCCACCAGTTCCTATTTGTCGTACCACTAGATTTGTGACTTGTAGCGCTTCCATGCGAGAACGGGCATTTTCCTGAGTTAGCAGCATCCATAGAGCTCATTTTTACATCTCCATTCAAATTAAATTAATTTTTAAATAATAATTATTATAATTAAATATATAATAAAAATGGGACAAAAATCAACGATTTTTTGTTCGGTTTGAACGAGGTGTTCGTTTAATAATCCGGCTTAACCAAAGCCGCTTCATTATGAATAATGGGTTGTCTTTCCTAATTATATGGCTTGACTTGAAAATGAATTCCTTATTCTTTATTCGTAAAATCAAGCTCTTACTAGCTGCGTACAACTAGTCTGGGTAAGCTATTTCTTGCATGGTACACTACCTGTATACGCACAGACAGGGGCGCATCAATGTGAAGTTGCAGTCATGTATCCGAATGATCTGAAGATGATGTCGTTTCTTTGGACGCCTCATATACAGCAAACGAAAACGCAATTTGCGAATTATCAAACGCAACTTCCGTCGTTTCATTAAACGGTGCCGCTGCACTAAATGGAAAAGCTAGACGTTAAGATCACAAACCTGCTCGCGGGGATGTGGTCTTGTTTTATTTTATAATCAAAAGAAAACACAACAAAAACCCATAAAAATCCAATTGAAACGTTTCAAGTAAATGTATAATAAGAGGGATTTGAGCCATTTACTGACAGGAGGTTGACGCATTGAAACAATTGAAGAGTTTGATATCCGCGGGTGTCATTGCAAGTATGTTAGTAACGCTGCCTAGTTTAGTAAGCGCTTACGATTATGCGTCCTTTAAGGGAGTTCAGTTTACAGACCCAGACTTGATCCCGCTGGAATCCAAAACTTCTGACGAGAAAAAGAGTACGACGGAATTGAAACAGAAGCTGGCAGATCCCAAAACAATTTTAGGTGCGCTGCCAGAAAAAGAGATTCACCCAAGTCTTTGGTTTAAGACAGATGAGATAGCCGCTTACCAAGCAAGAAAAAATATAAAAGGCTCCTATTACGAAAAATTATGGGCAAAGATCAAAACAGATGTCGATTCAGTCTATCTGCAGTACGATTACAGCAATGTCAATTTACACGAGAATGATCGTTCCCGTGGCGCGAAATTGTTAGCGTTCTATTATTTAATGATTAAAGATGATAAGAATTATACAGCGGCCGAAATCAATAATGTGAAAAGCAAAGCAATCACAGCCACTGTGACCATGTATACCGGTACTGTTGCCAACCGTACCAAAGATGACGGAGATATTTATTGGGCAACGTATTTGCAAGACTATGCATCGGCTTATGACTGGTTAGCGCCTTTTTTAACAGAGGAACAAACGAAAGAAGCACGAGCACGGCTTAAGAAAGAAGCGGCTTTTATCGCCGATTGGCTCATGCTCCCTCAGCCGCCTCGTCCGCATAATCACCGCTCCAAGCCAGCGCTTGGATTAGGGACGGTTGCGCTCACCCTGGCTGATGAGCCGGAGGCGCAATATTGGATGAATCTGGCGATCGAACGAACGCATAACACGTTTGACTACCAGTTTAGCAGCGATGGAATTTCCAGGGAAGGCGCTCACTATGGAGTTTTTACCTTCGTTAATCTAGTTCCATTCCTGTATCAATATAAGAACGTAGTTGGCGAGCAAGCGCCAAGTCAGATTTCACCTGCGGCTCTTATTCAGTCTACAGAGCCGATGTTCGAGTATGCTGTTCGCGGTAGAATGGGCAATGGCTGGTTGTCCAGCACGGAAGATAGCTACGTTAAGCCTTATCCAACGCATATGGTCGCCAATTTATACAAAAATGTCAGTGCGCCTCAGTTTGGCAGCGGGCTAAAGCTAGGCGAAGTATTCCAATGGAATTATGCCAATTCCCAGATATACTTAGACGATTATACAGGTGCCACTTCACAGTACCAGCTTGCCATTGATGAGTACTTAACCTACGATTCATCCATTGCGCCCAAGCGTCCTACAGTGTCTCGTACGACATTTATGAACGGTGGCATCAATCCGAAGACGAAGGAGCCATTTGGCGGGATTGCCATCTTGGGGAATCAATGGGATTCCAAGTTCGAGCCGAACGGTAAGAACACGTCGTGGTTAATGTTTAATGGCCATCCGGAATCGGACAACCATCAGCATCAAGACCAGTTGCATTTTAACATTTACGGAAAAAATGCGCTTCTCGCTAATGACACTGGCTATGGGCAATACAGCGCATTTGCCTCATTTTTGAAAAAGCCGCAGGCGCATAATGTCATTACAATGAACGGCCGAGGCGTAAAGAATGAAACCGATCCATTGACTAGCGTTAGAAGCAGCTACGAGATCGATACGAATGACTTTGATTTTGCTCAAAAGGAAGGCGACTACTACTCGGATCAAGCAGAAGTTATTGGTACTCACAATCGCGGGATTGCTTTTCCCGGACAAGAATATTTTGTCGTAGCTGACCGAGTTACTTCGAAGAGCGGCAAGGCTGACTTTGATCTGTATTTGCATAGTCTGGGTGCTTTGAATTTGACTGGCAATCAGGCAGAGTGGACGATCTCCAAAGAGAAAACGCCGGAATTGATCGTTAAACCGGAAGCTTCGCAAAGTGCTGTAATCCCTTACTACGACTTAGGTGAAGCAAAGATGGAAACATATATTTTCCCGCAAACGGCTAATTTCCAAGCGAATGAGTCGGTGACGAGTCTTTTCAAAGAAGATATTAAAGAGACTTATGTCAGTGCGGAGCAAAAGAAGGATAACGCTCAATATCTGACTATTCTGGTGCCGCAAGAGCTGAATGAGCAAGCGCCAGACGTGCAAGATTTGAGTACGAGTACAATGACAGGTGCGCGCGTAGTGAAAGGCAGCACAGCGGATACCTATCTGCTGCAAGCAAACAGCGGCGTACAAGCAGTAGCTGGACATTTGACGTCGGATGCTAACTTTGCTTGGCTGCGTGAAGCAGGTTCTAACGCAAGTGACTTGATGCTTCGCGAGGGGACAAAAGCGCAAGTAAATGGATCCCAAGTCATTGCCAGTGATGTGCCAGTTACTTTGGTTCAGCATATGGACACCAAGGGTTGGAGCGGAAAGATTTCTGATCTGAAGCAAGCTGCGAAAGTGAATTTGACGATGCCTGTTGGTGTAACTGCGAAATCGATCACAGTAAACGGCAGCAAGGTGGACTCAAAGGTGGTAGGTGGCGTACTCAGCTTAAGCTTTACGCAATCGTCCGATTATGCCATTGAGTTCGATAAGTCGCCAGCGCTCGTTAGTAATCTGCCTCTAGCGAAAGCTACGGCAGACAAAGCTATTGCGTTCGGTGAACGTGGGAAAGGCACACGCACTATCCAATTCTCATCGTCGGGAAGTCTGGGAGCGGGTCTGACATTCGCGTGGAACTTCGGCGATGGCACGACATCTGACCAAGCTTCGCCAACGAAGGAATATCAAGCATTTGGGATGTACTTGGCTAATCTGAAAGTGACTGACGCTGCGGGCAACACGGACACGATCACGATTCTGGTTGATAACAAAGACCCGAACAAGGTGCCTGTGGTTAAGCTGAATTCCGACCAAGCATCTGGAAGACCGGGAACGACAATCACATTCGATGCCTCAGCATCTAACGACCCGGATACTGCTTTGGGAGACAAAATTGCGAAATTCGAATGGGATTTTGGCGATGGAACACCTATTCAAGCGGATGCAAACTTAAGCAAGATTAGCCATCTCTTTAACAAAGTAGGCGCTATGAAAGTGACGTTGACCGTCACAGATATGCTAGGTGGAACGTCTTCTATCACACTTCCGATTAGCATAGGCAGTCCACTTGGATACTTGGAAGTGAAGAAACCGGATCCGGATGATGAAAATACGTATGTCCTGTTTGAAGCGGAAGATTTTACAGCAAACTCAAGCAGTAAGAACGATCAAATCTCTCTCGTTACATCGAACAATGCCTCTGGCGGGAAGTATGTGAAATTCGGCAAAAATCTGCCGGATGTGACGAGTAAGGATGTCCTGGATCCTGCTTATAAAGATACGATGCCGGCTGACAAAATTTTGCCGGATATGAAGTATGTTCAGTATGAGTTGAAGGTGACCGACCCGGGGGCGTTCCAAGCGCACATTTACTCAACCGGTGAATCTGCGTCCAATGGTTCTGTTTTTATCCAGTGGGACGATTCGGAGCTGAAACGTATTACGCTGAAAGATGGAGATTGGAAGCGCGCATTCGACAATTATCAATTCGCGTTGGATGAAGGCATTCACGTCCTTAAGGTTTGGTCCCGAAAAGGCGGCGCAGACATCGATCGTATTCTCATTATGACCGATGGTACGACACATACGAAGGTTCAAAGCAGCATTATTCCAAAGATTAAACAGAATTATCCGGTCAATTTGTATGCAGATTTGGTCGGTCATTGGGCGAGAACGGACATTGAGGATCTCGGCCTCAAGAAGCTGATTAGCGGTGTCGAAGACAAGACGTTTAAGCCTGATCAAGAAATGACGAGAGCAGAGTTCACCTCGATGCTCGTGAATGCCATTGGGCTTAAAGCCGATGCAGCTGCGGCTTCAAAGGTGAAAGATGTTCCCCTGACGGCTAGCTATGCAGGTGATCTTGGCGCTGCAATGAAGGCGGGGATTGTAACCGCTGTGGAAAACGGCTTTGCGCCTAACCGTATGGTGACCCGTGAGGAAGCCAGTACTTTCATCATGCACGCGTTGAAGCATCTCGGTAAATCCGTCGCCTTTTCTGACGCGGAAGTGACGACCCTGCTCTCCGCGTTCGAAGATAAAAACATGATTAGCAGCTCGCTTAAACCAGATGTTGCTGCAGCGTTAAAAATCGGATTACTGAATGGTATTCGTACGAAAGAGCTTGTTCCGCTTGGGAACCTAACGAGGGCTCAAGCCGCAACGATGATCAAGCGAATGCTGGATTCCGCTAAATCACTATAAGGAACTGGATTTATAATAGAAACAGAAAGAGCCTTTCGGAATCAATCCGAAAGGCTCTTTCTTGTGCATGTAAATAGCTGTTGAATCAAAATCCATGTAGCGGCTTATCCAATTAAACAATATGCTGTTGTGATTGTTGAATGGCATGCAAGAGCTGTGGAATTTCGGATAGGCTGCGTACCTCATACGTTGGTCGAATGTTAAATGCAGTGTGAATAGGATGGCGGTTAATCCAAATGTTGGTGATCCCTGCGTGATGGGCCCCTTGTATATCGGTCGCCAAAGTATCCCCGATCATGACCGCTTCATTCGGAGAGAGGTGGATCAGGTCCAGCGCATGATGAAAAATGGCTGGATCTGGCTTGCCAGCGCCGAAAGTCCCCGAGATGAGAATATGATCAAAATAATCGGCAAGACCTGGCATACTATCTATTTTTTCTTGTTGAATATCAGGTGCGCCATTGGTCATCAATATCAGATCATATCCCTTGTGTAATTCCTCAAGTACTTGGAAGGTATCGTCGTAGACGTATGGACGATTTCTTCTTTCCTCCATAAATTGTTCAGCCAATTGGACAGCTAATGTGGGATTGTTAATACCTACTGCTTGCAGACCTTGACTCCACACATCCCTTCTATAGAGAGGCGCCAACTTCTGCATGATGCGAAAGTTAGGGTGCGTAACTTGATCGAAACTTCCCCATAATGCCTCCAGATCCGTCACGTCAATCATGTGCAGCCAGTCATATAAGTCTAATGATGTAAAAAGATGACTTGCCGCTTCGCGGACTGCTTGTTCAAGTTCCATTGGATCTAGTACGAATTGATTCGCTGCGTGTTGACAAGTCGCTTGAAACGACTCACTGATACTCCGTTCATCCCATAATAAGGTGTTATCTAAGTCGAAAATAAGAGCCTTTTTCGTAGGCATTGATATAAAATCCTCCTTGTTTGCCAACTGCGTGGACATGTTGTTTCGTGTGATATTTAACTTGATGATAACGTAATTTCAAGTAACAAACAACATTAATCAACAACATTTAACGAAAATTAATATCAATAAATAGGAAATCTGAGTAGCTAACGGAACGTGGTTCCGTTAATCGCTTGGTATTAGGGTATTTAGGGCAGGAGTCGACCAAATAGCGGAATCACGTTCCGTATCTTTGGCGTGTAATCTTTTCAGGGGACGGCAGATAGGGGATGATGCAGATTTCCTTGAGATATGCGATTTAAATGCAAAAAAACAACTAAAACAAAATAAAACAACACAAATACATAAAATTAACATGTATTTAACCGTTAGATTACAAATGGCCTGTATGATAAGAATCAAGAACAAACCAAAACCAACCTGAGGTGATTACGATTAACGAGCACAAGGCTTATATGAAGACCGAAGGCGATATTAATTTGACGGACGCCCGCCAAGCATGGTTGGCCCATCAAGTGGACGATTCATCGCGATTGATTCTACAAGCGGATGAGGATGTATTCCTTCACCAAACATTATCATCACCTTGTCTTAACGTCTTAACTGCCTGTGAAGGCATTTATGTAGAGGATGCTCAAGGAAGAAAAATCATGGATTTCCATGGTAACAATGTGCATCAGCTTGGCTTCGGTCACCCAGCGGTTATTGAAGCCGTAAAGCAGCAATTGGATCAATTATCATTCTGCACAAGAAGATATACGAATGTTCCCGCAATTGAACTGGCGAACAAATTAGTTGAATTAACGAACGGGGCGATGAGCCGTGTACTTTTCGCACCAGGCGCGACTTCAGCAATCGGCATGGCGTTGAAACTGGCGCGGGCTGTCACCGGCAAGTATAAGACGCTTTCCATGTGGGGGGCCTTTCACGGCGCTTCCTTGGATGCGATATCCGTTGGCGGTGAAGGCGCTTTTCGCAGAGGGCTTGGGCCTTTGCTGCCTGGAGCGGAGCATGTGATTCCGTTTAACTCCTATCGCTGTGTATTTGGGTGTCAAGATGAGGGGCATTCCCAATGCTTGAAACCGATTGAATATGTACTGGAACAGGATGGCGAGATCGGAGCCGTCGTTGTTGAGACGATTCGTAATACGGATGTACAGATTCCGCCGATCTCCTATTATCGCAGGCTTAGAGAACTCTGCGATAAGTATGGTGCCTTACTCATTGTAGATGAAACAGCAACAGGGCTCGGGCGAACTGGCAAAATGTTTGCTTACCAGCATTATGGCATTGAACCCGATATGATGGTTCTCGGCAAAGGATTAGGGGGCGGCGTATTCCCGATGGCAGCCTTGCTTGTGAAGGAAGAATTGAACAAAGCGCAGGAGATGTCAATTGGACATTATACGCACGAAAAGTCGCCGGTTGGGGCAGCCGCGGGTTTAGCAGCCATCCGAGTGATCGAAGAAGATCGCTTATTGGCACATGCGAATGCGATGGCCGATATCGCTAAGAAGCGGCTGCAAGAGATGATGGAGAACTATTCGATTATTGGCGACTTACGGCAAATCGGCTTACTAATTGCAGTGGAGCTTGTACTTGATCGCGAGACCAAGGAGCCTGCCGTCAGTCAAGCCGAGCGAGTCATGTATGATTGCTTGGAGCAAGGACTCAACTTCAAAGTATCCAAGGGCAATGTGCTTACGCTCTCGCCACCGTTGATTATTACCGAGGAGCAGTTACATGAAGCATTAGATATTTTGGAAGGCAGCATTGCAAAAGTGGCACACACCAAATCGAACTAAATGGAGGAAATACGAATGATACAAGCTGTTATTTTTGATTGGGCTGGGACGATGGTCGATTACGGATGCTTCGCACCGCTGAATGTCTTTATGGAGGTTTTCCGCAGAAGAGAAATCGCGATTACGATTGAAGAGGCTAGAGCGCCTATGGGGCTGCTGAAACGGGATCATATTCGCGCGATCTTGCAAACAGAGCGCGTCATCGGCTTATGGCAGGAGCGCTACGGAAGGCTTCCGCTGGAAGATGACATCGACGAGCTCTATGCCGATTTCGAACCGATGCTTCTCGCGATTGTTCATCAGTATGCGGAGCCGATTCCAGGCGCTGTCGATCTCACCAAGCGACTGCGCGAGCGTGGCATTCGACTTGGCTCCACAACAGGCTACACGGCCGAGATGATGGCGATTGTGACGGCGGAAGCGGAGAAGCGCGGATACGCACCGGATCATTTGGTGACACCGAACGACGTACCTGCTGGACGCCCTTATCCGTGGATGATCTACCAGAACGCGATCGCTTTGAATGTGTATCCCATGTACAACCTGGTCAAAGTCGGGGACACCACGAGCGATGTTCAGGAAGGTGTAAACGCAGGAGTATGGACTGTCGGAGTCGTGAAAGGCAGCAGTGAGTTAGGTATGAGTGAGGCGGAAGTGGCTGCCAGTGCACCAGACATGCTTCGGCAGCGAATGGCGCAAGTGAGATCCACATTCTTAGCGAATGGCGCTCATTATATCATCGATTCCATCGGGGAATTAGACGGGGTCATTGATCAAATCAATCAACGCATAGAAAGAGGAGAACGTCCATGAATTTGAAACTTAATGTCAACGTGAATCAACTTCCAGATAATCCATACTTACTCTTAACACCAGGCCCGCTATCTACGAGCAAAAAAGTGAAGGCGGCGATGCTCCGCGACTGGTGCACCTGGGATCAAGACTATAACGAACTGGTCCAATCGATTCGTGGCCGACTTGTGCACATGGCTACAAGCAATCCGGCGGCATATACAACCGTCCTCATGCAGGGCAGCGGTACCTTCTGTGTGGAGTCCGTCATCGGATCTGTGATTCCGCCTAAGGGCAAACTGCTCGTACTTAGCAATGGCGCCTACGGTAAAAGAATTGCGCAAATGGCCGAAGTACTCGGTATTTATAAGACTGTTTTGGATGCGGGAGAAACGAAGCCTGTCAATGTGAAGCAGCTGGAAGAGATTCTGAAGGTAGATGCTTCCATTACACATGTAGCGGTAGTTCATGTAGAAACGACGACAGGTATGATCAACCCGATTGCGGATGTAGCTAAAGTTTCCAAGAAATACGGGAAAACCGTTATCGTTGATGCGATGAGCAGCTTCGGTGGCGTGCCGATTGACGTAGCTGAGCTTGACATCGATTTTCTAATTAGCAGTGCCAACAAATGCATCCAAGGGGTGCCAGGGTTTGGTTTTATTATTGCAAAGAAAGAAGCGCTCGCCACTTGCAAAGGACTTGCGCGGTCGTTATCTCTGGATCTGTACGACCAATGGGAAACCATGGAGCTCGGCAATGGCAAATGGCGCTATACCTCACCAACGCATGTGGTGCGGGCTTTTGATCAAGCGCTGCAGGAACTAGAGGAAGAAGGCGGAGTCACGGTCAGATTCGAACGATTCACACGGAATCAGCAAACGCTGGTTGACGGCATGCAGAAGCTCGGCTTCCAAACCTTGCTGCCAGAAGATCTCCAATCGCCGATCATCACATCGTTCTTATTCCCGGATTCTCCTGTGTTTTCCTTTGATGAATTCTATTCGCGTATGAAGCAAGAGGGGTTCGTTATTTATCCAGGCAAAATAACAGCTGCTCCTACGTTCCGAATTGGCAATATCGGGGACGTTCATTTGGAAGACATCCATCGTCTGCTTCAAGGTGTTGAAAATCAATTATTTTGGAAAACAACATAAAACCAACTAAATAAAATTAAAAACAATATCTTAACTTGTATTTAACACTGTTTTTACAAAACTACTTTATAGTAAAGGTATCAGGATGAATGCATCCGGCTAATAGAAAGTCAAAGGGAGAGGAATTGGAAACGATGAAAAAATCTATAGTAAGTGCAGCAGCAGTTATGAGCGTTGTATTCCTATTAACGGCATGTGGCGGTAAAGCGACAAGTACAAATACAGCAAATACGGGGGCTTCGGCAAGCCCGGCGTCAAGCGCAAGCTCATCCGCAAATGTTGACACAACGAGCAAAGATTTAACGGTGTATACAGCGCTAGAAGATGATCAAATCAAAACCTATCTCACAACCTTTAAAGCGAAGTATCCGGATGTAAAAGTCAACATCGTTCGCGATTCTACGGGTATCGTTACAGCCAAATTGCTAGCTGAGAAAGATAGTCCGCAAGCAGACGTCGTATGGGGCCTTGCAGCGACAAGCCTGTTGGTTCTCGACCAAAACAAAATGCTAGAGCCTTACTCACCAAAGGGTGTGGAACGTATTCTTCCCGATTTCAAAGATAAAAATGAAGTAACGCATTGGGTTGGTATTGATGCCTGGGAAACGGCATTTATCGTGAATAAGGTGGAAATGGAGAAACGCAAGCTGCCGATTCCACAATCGTATGAAGATCTAATTAAACCTGAATACAAAGGCCTCATCACAATGCCGAATCCTTCTGCTTCGGGTACAGGCTTCTTGACGGTATCAGGCTTGCTTCAACTGAAAGGCAAAGATCAAGCGTGGGATTACTTGAACAAGCTGCACGATAATATTGCTATGTACTCACTATCTGGTTCCAAACCAGCTAAATCAGCGGGTACAGGCGAATACCCAATTGGTATATCGTTCGGGTACCGCGGTATTCAAGAGAAGAAAAACGGATCTCCCGTTGAAGTCGTTTTCCCTAAGGAAGGCTCTGGCTGGGATGTAGAAGCCAATGCCCTTATGAAAAAGAAAACCGTGAAGCAAGTAGCCAAAGACTTCCTTGACTGGGCAATCACGGATGATGTGATGAAAGAATATAACAAGAACTACGCGATCTTGGCGATCAAAACCGATTCTTCCAAAATTCCTGATGGCTATTCTGTTGATCCTGTGAAGCAATTGATCAAAAACGACTTAAATGATGCGGCGAAAAACCGTGACAGTGTTCTGGCTGAGTGGGATAAGCGATTTAATGCTAAAAGCGAACCAAAAAAATAAATGAATAAAATGGCTGGCTGCGGATCAAGCTTTGCAGCCAGCTGTTTTATTTTCATGTCGCAAACATCGCGTTAACACTAGCGAATTATAATGAAGATCTACAGAAAATAAGGAGGCTATTATGACACAAGCTTACCTGTCCATACAAGGTGTTCATAAAACATTCGGCTCTTTCACGGCGTTGAAGGAGATTCATATTGATATTCAAAAGAATGAATTCATTTGCCTGCTCGGCCCGAGCGGCTGCGGGAAGACAACACTACTGCGAATTATCGCAGGTCTCGAGAAACCAACACATGGCCGTATTACGGTTGGCGGCAAGGATATTACGACACTTCCTCCCGCCAAAAGAAACTTCGGCATGGTGTTTCAATCGTATGCGCTGTTTCCGAATCTGACGGCTTATCAGAATGTAGCCTATGGGCTGCAAGGAAGGCATTTCTCGAAGAAAGAAATTGACGAGAAGGTTAGAGAAGTGCTGTCTCTCGTAGATTTGGCTCACATTCACGATCGTTACCCGTCTCAGCTGTCAGGGGGCCAGCAACAGCGGATTGCCCTCGCTCGTGCGATTGTGCTATCGCCAGACTTCCTGCTTCTGGACGAGCCATTGTCTGCATTGGATGCCAAGGTGCGTGTGAAGCTGCGTGAGCAAATATGCGAGCTGCAAGATAAACTTGGCATTACCACGGTTATGGTGACCCACGATCAGGAGGAAGCACTCACTATGGCGGATCGCATCGTGGTGATGAAGAATGCGGAAGTGATGCAGATCGGGTCGCCTGAGCAAGTCTATGACGAACCGAACTCGCCGTTTGTGGCGGATTTTATCGGCTCGATTAACTTTCTCGGCGAAGACCAGACGAATCTCGCTGTAAGACCGGAACATATTCGTATCTCCGCACGTGGTTCTATGCATGGAATTCCAGCCGTCGTGAAGCATATTGAATTCAGAGGAGCTTTCTATCGATTGCTCTTACAACCAGTCGGTGGCTACAAGGGCACAAAGGATGGGCAGCTGCTGACAGTTGACGTTTCCGCTCATGTTTCACAGCAGCTTAAGCTAGCCAAGCATGCAGAGGTAACGATAGCGTTTCCTCAGGATAAACTTATTACTTTTGGTATGGAAGCTGTGGTGAACCTTTAATGGAGAAGCAAGCGGCCCCCCTGTATCCCAACAATCGTCGCAATTGGAGCGAGCTTTTTTCCTTACAAAACCTGCTGATCGTCGTACTTGTCATTACTCTTTCCGTGAGCACGTTAATCCCTCTTCTCATTTTGTTTAGCAAAGCATTTCTCAATAAAGAGGCAGAATTCATTGGTTTTACAAACTTCATTAACTATTTCTCTACACCTGCCTTAGCACAGTCGTTGACGAATACGATATGGATCTCGGTCCTATCCACATCCATCGCTGTCGTGCTCGCGTTCCTCTATGCGTATGGCATCAGCCGGACTATGATTCGTGGCAAAAGCTTTCTTCATTACATCGCATTGTTGCCGCTGTTTGAGCCGACCATGATGCATGGGATTGCCTTGACGTACCTCTTCGGTAACCAAGGACTTGTCAGCACAGGTTTCTTTGGTTTACTGCCTGAAATGCGAATACCGATATACGGGCCAATCGGAATTGTCATATCGGAAGTGATCTACTTATTCCCGCAGGCATTTCTCATTTTTATCACAGCGTTATCAATTACGGATCAGCGGCTTTATGAGGCTGCGGAGTCACTTGGTGCAAGTAAGTTCAAATCCTTTATTACGGTCACCTTGCCATCCGTCAAATATGGTTTGATCAGTGCTATTTTCGTTTGTTTTACGGCTAGCTTCACTGATTTCGGCGCACCGCAAGCGATTGGCGGCAAATTCAACGTGCTGGCTACCGATATTTATAAACAGGTTATTGGTCAGCAGAACATGTCAATGGGGGCAACGGTAGGCATTTTATTGACGATTCCGGCATTCATCGCATTTGCTGTGGATAGGTTCGTGGATCGGAAGCAGCGTTCAATGTCATCCTCCAAATCAACGCCATACCAAATTCCAGAAAGTAGATTGCGCGACGGGATATATCGCGTGTTTTGCTGGATGATGACCATTGCAATCCTCATCCCGCTATGCACGATTTTATTTGCTTCACTGATCAAGGTGTGGCCTTACAATCTCAGCTTTAGTCTCAAGCATTATAATTTTTCAAACGTTGCGGGCTCTGGTCTTGATCCTTTCTGGAATAGCTTGAAGGTATCGGTCCTTACTGCCTTTGTGGGTACGATTGTTACGTTCGTTTTTGCCTATCTGATCGAGAAAACAAGGTATTTGAAAGGGTTGCGTCAAGTTGGCTATTTCTTATCTGTGCTGCCGCTTGCACTTCCAGGTATGGTTATTGGTTTAGCTTATATATTCTTTTTCAATGATCCAGCGAATCCGCTGAATTGGATTTATGGGACGATCGCGATTATTGTGCTTGCGAATATCACCCATTTCTATGCCGTACCGTTCATCACAGCGACGACAGCACTCAAGAAGCTGGATAAGGAATTCGAGCTCGTTTCCGAATCGATGCGGGTTCCCTTTTACAAAACGTTCCTGAAAGTAACAGTACCTATGTGTTTGCCAGCCATTGTGGAGATTGCGATGTTCTTCTTCGTGAACTCGATGGTAACCGTTTCAGCTGTTGTGTTCCTGCGTTCGGCTGATATGAACTTAGCTGCGGTAGCGCTGGTGAGCATGGAAGATGCCGGTGATGTTGCGGCTGCAGCTGCGATGTCGATGCTAATCGTTCTGACGAATATTCTGATTCGAATTGTGTACGAGCTTATCCTTAGCAAAGTGAAGAAGCGAACGGCAGCTTGGCAAACTCACAAGTAAAACCATATAATTACACTAAAACACAGTAATCAAATTGGGGGTTGCATGACATGTCATTGATTGGTGAAGAGCGTAAGGACTATATCCTCAACCAACTGAACCTGGAAGGCAAAGTAAAGACAAATGATTTGGTAGAGAGCCTCGGTGTGTCCTCGGAGTCGATTCGTCGATATTTGGAGGAGTTGGAAGAAGAGAATAAGCTAAAGCGCGTTTATGGCGGTGCCGTGAAAATCAACCTTTCCCGTGAAGAACCTTCTCAATTGAAGCGCGAAGTGCTGTATGCCGAGGAGAAACGGAGAATCGGCAGAGCAGCGGCCACATTAGTCGAGGATAATGATGTGATTTTCATCGATGATGGCACGACGACGCTTCATATGATCGATTATCTGTTGAACAAAAAAAATATTACCGTTTTGACGAATTCCGTCCCTGCCCTTTATCTACTGATCGATTATAAAAATAAAGAGCTATTCTCAGGCGATATTTTCTTTATCGGCGGTAAAGTGAGCTCTATGCAATCCCGTGTTACAGGCTCATTGGCCGAGAAAATGTTAGAGAATTTCTACGCGGATAAAGCTTTTATCTCCATAGATGGCATTATGGTTGACAAAGGCATTACAAGCTTCGATGAAGAGCGTGGTCAACTGGCGAGAAAGCTTATGGAACACGCCAAACATAGTGTCATTGTTACCGACCACTCCAAATTCGGACTTGTGCAATTTTATAAAATGGCCGATTTGAAAGAGGTTGATATTATCGTCAGTGATGTCCCAGCACCGAAGGAATGGGAAGAGTACTTGTTGAAAAAAGACGTGACATGGGTCGCGGCTACGTAATGGATGTTTAGCTGTGTAATCAAATCCCCCTCGATGAAGCTATATCGAGGGGGATTTGTTGTGTGTGGGAAGTGCGAAGGTCAAAATAGTGCAGTTAACCTATATTAGTTATATTTTAAACATTTTCGTGAAATCCTTCATATTCGGTGGTCTAAGGAGGCTTTATAATGATGACAAGTTGAGAGCCTAAAGCAGATTGAAGGAGGAATTTCTAATGTTTTCTGGTAAAAGTATCTATGTCAAAGATTATACCCGTCCTTCCAATGAGGACAGCGCAGCAGGCATTCGTGAAGCGATTGATAAGGCGATTGCCGTAGGAGCGGAGAGGGTCGTGTTTGAACCTGGGAGATATCGATTGGTTTCCATTCAGTTGGTGCAGACCGAGGGAATGGTACATGATGCTGGAAGCGGCAATCATCAATCGAAAGAATGTCATCTTACAATTAAGGACACTAATGGTTTAACACTGCAAGGTGCAGTAGGGGAAGATGGTGAACCTGCAACCGAACTGGTCGGCTTTAATGACGAGGCTATTCATGGTTTTTTGCCATCTATTCTTTGGTGTGAGAATAATGAGCATTTGTCATTACATAATCTAGCTTTTACGAGAGAGCCTGCTTTCGCCTCCGCCGGAGTCGTTATTGATCGCACGGATCATTCGATTACGGTTGAGGTGTTTGAGGGCAATCCTTGCAAGGAGGGAATGGGTACATTCTGTATGAATCGATTGGACCCCGTAACAGGGGCACTGATTGGGGAAAGTGTTACTTATGGTGGGGGTGCTGATGCGGGTTGGATACAGAGCGGTGAACGGACGCTGACCCTGAACAGTGTGAGCGTTGCTGCCAAGGTTCATCTTGGCGAGCATCTTTCCTGGCATCAAGGAGCGCAAACGGATTTCCAAACTTACTTTGGAAGATGTGATCATCTCGTGCTGAACAATCTGCGTGTGTTGAATGCCAATGGTTTTGCCATGCTAGCAGAAAGCTGCCGCCATATTACAGCGGATCGCGTCGTTTTCAAACCAGATGGGAACAGATTGTTCACTGCACCACGAGATGCATGGAAGCTGTTTAAGTGTGGTGGACAAATCGAAATCAGCGGGATGTATGTAGAAGGAGTTAGAATGGATGGGCAAAATATCCAAAGCAACTGGTTACTCTTTGGCAGCAGGCTCTCAACTCGCGAAGCACTGTTCTTCGGGAAGTATACGTTCGCGGCTTTGCTGCCAGGCAGCCACATTGAATTCTACAATGGCGAACATATGGAGAAAAGGGAGATTGCCCATTGGTCGCACGAAGGGAAGAGAGAAGACGGTCATCTCTATCGCATTCAATTTACGCAAGATATTCCTGACTATGCCGCAGAGGGATCTCTGTGTGCAGCCGATTATTGGGAAGCTGACAGCTATACGTGCTCACATTCAACGTTTATCAACATCGCGGGCGCTGGACATCTTGTCAGAAATGATCATGTCCTGATTTCCAATTGTACCTATCGAAACACGATGAATCCGGGGATACTGCTTGGTGCGGAGCTGCCGACGCATGCGGAGGGAGGACATGCTACGAACATTCGAATTGAGGATTGCGAGTTCGATCATTGTGGATTTTATCCGCGATATGGCGCTGAGGGATGCATTGGTATTAAATCCGCTGGCTTCGAAGGCAAGTATAATCGACAGATTACGATAACGGGGAATCTCTTCAAGAATTCAACAATTGGTGTTCATGCCATTGACGCAGATGAGGTCGTGGTCAAGAATAATCGCTTCATTCACGTAGATAAGCCCCTGGTTGTCAGTCCAGGCATAACAGGTACAATTGAATTTGAATAACATGCTTAAAGGACCTGAAGCTAATCTTCAGGTCCTTTTCACATGTATCAAGGAAGCACAACCGGCTGATGGGCATGCTTGAATTCATTGGGCGTTAAGCCCGAGTATTTCTTGAATAAGGTACAGAAATACGAGTAGCTGCGAAAGCCGACTTTGGAAGCCAGCTCATAATTCCTGTATTGTCCAGTCTGCAGGTAGATCTTGGCTGCTTCCATACGCTGCTCTAGAATGTAGTCTACAATGGAAACGCCGACTTCTTTCTTAAACAAATGCCCTAAGTAAGATGGGCTCAGCTTTACTTTGAGTGCGATTGACTCCACATTGAGATCTTCGCTCAAATGAGATTTGATGTACTGAATCGCGGAGGACAGCTCATGCCGCAACTGAAGGGATTGCGTGCTTCGCTTCCTAATTTCGATGAACCGCCCGATAACCGTTTCGAGTGCGCGATGGAAAGAGGTCTCAGCATTCAAGCTAAGCGGATCTAGGGAATTCATCTCATGTCCCTCAACAGCTAGAAGCTGTTCGAGTGACTTAAGCCAACTTTTCGCTGTGGAAGGATCGGGCTTATACATGAGAAACTCGTTCCGCACCATCATAGCCCATTCCTGATATACAGGTTCTTCTTGATGTTTAATCAAATCCTCTAGTCGTGTACGCAATTTACTTAGTGTCTTATCCGGTATTGCATGGAAAGGCAGCGTTTGATCAACGAAGATAGGCTCAGCTGCGTCTGAATAAAAGTGATGTAAGCGATATGTCAATGTATCCATGTAAACGGAACGAAGGGAAGAAATCGTCGTAAAAGGACGACTAATGGTTACTAAGAGCCGTAGCTTTAAATATTGCTTGAGCGGGTTTGACAGCTTGCGAATGAATAAGATAATGCTTTCCTTAAGTATATTGCTACTAGGTGATTGTTGGCCTGTCAAAAGCAGAATGAACCGTCCGAAGCTAACAGGGAACAGCTCGAATCGACAAGGGAAATCGACTTGTGCACATTCTCGAACGATTTCCAGCATACTGAATTCAATCAAAGATCGGTCTTTGATCGGATAACGCTGCTCAAAATTGGTAAGCTCATCGACGCAGCATTCCATTAATACGTAGGAGGGCTTAACGAGGTCGATGCCGAGCTTCTCCCCGTGGGTCACGATTTCCTCTGGCTTGGCAAGCAAGGAAGAAAGGATATCCTCATAAAACTTTTGACGAAGGGGGTACTGATAATTTTGTACCAACACTTTATAGCTGTGTTCGCTTGTAGCTAAACGATTCGTTTTCTCAAGCTCCTCACAGGCTTTCGCTAAGGCTGCTTTTAGTTCTTCAGCTTCAATTGGGGATTTTAAAATATAGCCGTCGGCACCATTACGAATCGCTTCTTGAGCGAAAGTGAAGTCTCGGTGAGCGGTTAGCATAATGCAGCGTACAAGGGGGGAATCCTTTTTCAAATGATGCAGCAGTTCCAATCCGTCCATCAGCGGCATTGTAATATCAAGAAGCACGATGTCCGGTTGCATGGAACGACACCTCTCCAAAGCTTCGATACCATTTTCTGCCTCGCCAACGATGACATAACCCCAATGCTCCCAAGGAAACTGGCTGCGTATATACTGCCTTGCCATCGGCTCGTCATCCACGATCAAGATGCTCTTCATTCGGTTCTGCCCCCAATCTGATTAATAGCTTGGTGCCTTCTTCTGGCGTGCTCTCTAAATGAATACGATATCGGTCTCCGTACATCATTTGTAGTCTACGGTGAACATTGACAAGACCAATACTATGTCCGTTCTTATTTTCCTCAGCTGTAATCTCGTTGCCGTTAGTAGAATGGCTATTCAGTCGATCCATTAGCTTCGCTATTTTCTCAGCGGACATTCCCTTGCCGTTATCTTCGATCATGATGTCCCAGTCATCTGTCCCGGCAGTCGTGCCTATGAACAATACGCCATCTTTATGATCCGGCACCAGACCATGAAAGATACTGTTTTCCACCAAAGGTTGCAACACGAACTTCGGCAGCTTCCGCTCCAGGGTGAGTGGATCAAGATCCATATGAAAGGAGAATTTACCTGGATACCGGATATGCATCAAATCAACGTAACTCTCTAATGCTGTTATTTCCTCTCGCAATGTCACAGGTCCTGGGCTTGTCTTTAATGTGTAATCCAGTTGTGTCGTCAGGGAAGATACGAGTTGATCAACCTTGTTATATTCGCCTGTACGGGCAGCCATGCTAATTGAATTCAATGTATTAAATAGAAAATGCGGCTTGATCTGCGCTTGAAGTGCAAGAAAGTCAGATATCTGCTTCTGCTTCTCAGACTGCTTCAGATTAGCAATGAGCTCGCGGATATGAGCCGTCATTCGGTTGAAATGCTTGGCAAGAAGGCCGAGTTCATCCTGACGGTTTAGCTGAATGGAGGTGTCCAAGAGCCCTTCACTGACAGCATTCATGGAGTCGGCAATCTTACGAATAGGTCTACTGATCAGAATGGATATCGTATAAGCCATCCCAATAGATAATAGCAACGAGACTAAGCCGAGCGCCCAGGTAAAGGAGAGCGTTTTTTGCAAAGGTTTCAGCAGCGCTGTTTTATCTAGTATCCAAACGACGTCCCAACCGAGTGCAGGATTGGTCACTCTTGTAAGGACAAGACTTTGACCATCAGCGGTTTGCTGTTCGGATTGTTTCCAACCGCCTTCGAACCACTCATCTTTGAGCCCGATTAGCTGGTACGATTTATTGAAAACATTGTATTGTGAGTAAGGCGGGCGCCCGAATACAGGGCGGTGCAATCGGTCAAGCAGCAGGATTTCCCCTGTGATTCGATTAGCGGATTGTGACTGCAGGGATTCATATAGCTTAGCCAAATAGAGATCGAGCAGTATGATTTTGTCACCGTCCGTAGAAGGAAGCTTCATGGCAGCCGTCACCGTATAGTTGGAAGGCAGTGAAAAGTAAGGGCCGACCCAATAGACGATACCACTTAGCTTAATTTGCGCTAGTTCCTTGGAGAGTGTAGGTGTATCTAAAAGTGCCCATTGCACATAGGAAGTGCTGGCAGCCATCTTACCTTGTTCAAGCAAATGAATATTGTACACATTGGGCATATAAGGCAGCAGACTGTTGTTAAACCAGCGAATGATTTCATCGCTTGAGCCTTGCTGGAAACGACTGTCAGTACCCACGGTAATGAATAAATTTCGGATATTTTCCAATGTAACATTTAAATAATCGTTGGATTTGTTGGCAATCTGATCGGCGTATTCATACTGCGCCTCCAGCAAGGAATCGGAAGAATGCCGATAATACCAGTACCCTAACAAAACGATAATCGATTCCACCAGCAAGAAGGAGATAACGAACACTTGGACTGCAATACGACGCTTCATATAAGTCCTCCTCAATGATCTTACCTCTTATTATAATGGCTTTCCGAGCGAAAGTTAGTGTTATCTGATACTTCGTTGATTATTGAATCATTTTAATAAATTTTGAATGCAGCTGAGCGATAAATGAAGTGATAATGAGGATGTTGTTGTATGGCGTAATGAAATAATGAAGTTTTTTACGAAATGTTGAAAGGCAATAAGGGCTCGCAGGCTGTACAATAAGTGTACAGCATCACTTTCATTGCAATGAGGGAGAGAGACGAATGAACCTTAGACGAAGGCAATCTGTTCCCGCTTTGGTGACATGCGTAATGTTGAGCTTAAGCTTAGCAGGTTGCAACAAGCAGGCTGCGAGCCCGAATTCATCTGCTTCAAATAATCAAGCTGGTACAAGGGTGAAGATCGAGGTGCTGGTCAGCGCGCTGAACAACCTCCCTACAGATCCGGCTATGGATATGATTAAGAAGGAATTGGATACAAAACTGGGTATTGATTTGAAAATTACAGCAGTAGTAGGAGAGGAGGATTATAAAAATCAGCGTAATCTCCGCTTAGCGGGCAACACCTCTGCAGATCTGTTCTATGTGGACCGCAGGGATATGATCGAACTCTCGCAGCAAGGCAGTTTATTGGATTTATCTCCTTATATAGATAAGCTCCAAGCGACAAAGCAATTTGTCGGAGGAGAAGAAGCGATGAAGACAGGGACAGTCAAAGGCAGGGTATTTGGCATTCCGAAGGTTTCGCCTGCTCCACAGTTCACTTTATGGCTTCGTCAAGATTGGCTAGATCAGGTGGATAAGCAGGTACCAGTAACAATCGACGAGCTGTTGCAGGTTATGAAGGCTTTTACTGAGCAAGATCCGGATCAAAATGGTAAGAATGATACGTACGGTTTTACGGGCAATCCGCAATTTAACGCACTGGATCAAATATTCGGGGCGTACGGTACGACGTATCCTGGTAAGTTTTATTTGAAGGAAGGTAAGCTTGTAAATTCAATTTACGATCCGCAACTCAAACAAGCGCTTGGTTTCGTGAATAGCATGGTGAAGCAAGGTGTTGTCGATCCTGATTTTCTGGCAAATACAAAGATACAGCATAAGGATAAGGCCTATCAAGGACAGGTAGGATTGCTGAACTTCAATTGGCCGGTCGTCGTGAATAGCGATGCAGCCAAACAAATCAAGACCTTGCAGCCGCAGGCCAACTGGGTCCAAATACCATCGCCAATTGGGCCAGGCGGCGCTTATAACGGTTTTGACGATGTGGGCGCGCGTAGTATTGTGGTCATGCCTGCTTCGCTGCAGAATAATTCCGAGAAATTGCAGAAGGTCATTGCGCTGCTGAATTATTTATCCTCTACGGAGGGCTCTCGGCTTGTACAATATGGACTCCCTGGGATTCACTTTAAATTGGAAGGTGAGACAATTCTACCAACCGAAAAAATTAATGATGTCGTATATTCACACTTGTATCAATTGATTGGCCGTGACGAAATGACCTATTTACGAACGAAATTTCCAGATGCCGAACCCTATTATCGATTTGCCATTGAGCAGCCCAGATTAAAGGTCTACGACGCATTTATCGAGCTGCCATCAGGCTATAATGCGGCAGACGCGAATCGATATATCATGGAGGAGACGTTCAAATTCATTTACGATAAACGTCCGTTATCCGAGTATGACGATTTCGTCCACACGCTGGAGAAGACCTACCATTACGATCTTTACATGGAAGCGGCTAGAAAACAGCTCATCGAGCAAGAACTGCTAAAACAGTAATTTGTACGCTAGGAAGGTCATGAGGGTTTCTATAACAAAACTTCGTAATTGATGAATGTACGTTCCGGCTTGTACCCATCGGGGTGTACGTTCATCATGCGGAGGGTGCTCGCCTTAATTGTAACCGCTTTCGTAATTTGGTGGCCATATCGAATCGACCCGTATACAACCAGAATGAGTATCTTCGAAGAAAGGAAGTGAAGCGTTTGGAAGTAACTGTGGAAAAACATATCGCCTCAAGGCCAATAGAACGTAAAAGCGCAACCTTGAAGCACTTCAAGCTGCATAAATGGCTGTATATCTTTTTGATACCTGGGCTGCTTTATTTGCTCGTGTTCAAATACATTCCTATGCTAGGAATCGTGATCGCCTTCAAAGACTTCAGCTTAGTAAGGGGGATATGGGCAAGCAAATGGATAGGCTTTGAGAATTTCACCTATTTATTCCAATCACGTGACTTTTACAAAGTAATGGGCAACTCGTTAATCATTAGTTTCTATCAGATCTTGTTCGGATTTCCGGCTCCGATCTTACTGGCAGTCATGCTCAATGAAGTCAGGAATCTGATGTTCAAACGATTATCTCAGACGATCCTGTATTTGCCTCACTTTATTTCATGGGTCGTGCTCGCTGGGATGATCATTAATTTTCTATCGCCATCAACAGGCCCGGTCAATTTTCTGATTAAATCCTTGGACTATGAACCGATTTCTTTTTTGCTAAAACCAGAGTATTTCAGGACGATTCTCGTATCGGCTGAAGTTTGGAAGGGAGTTGGGTGGGGAACGATTATCTATCTCGCAGCAATGACTGGTATCGATCCCTCCTTGTATGAATCGGCCAAAATGGATGGAGCTTCCAGAATACAGCAAATCCGCTATATCACATTGCCGGGCATTACGACAACGGTTGTTGTCCTGCTCATTCTGCAGCTCGGCAACATTCTCGACAATGGCTTCGAGCAGGTGTTCCTTTTGTATAATCCCATGACGTATGAAGTGGCCGATGTCTTCGAGACGTACACGTATCGAATTGGTTTAATCGACGGTAGGCTGTCATTCGCAGCAGCTGTCGGACTGTTTAAAGCTGTGATTGGTTTCGTTCTCATTCTATTGGCGAATCGGATTGCAAGATTGTTCGGAAAACAAATTTGGTAGGTGAGAGTACATGAGCATTAAGAAACTAGAGTTATTCGATGCCATCAACTATACGCTGCTCACGCTCATCTGTGTGGTGATGCTGTATCCGTTTATCAATGTAGCCTCAGTGTCCCTGAGTTCCTACACGGCCTACGTCAATAATCCAATGATGATTTGGCCGCATGAATTCAACTTAGCTGCATACCAAGAGATCATGTCGCGCGCATTGCTATGGAGAAGCTACATGAATACGCTGATTGTTACGATCTGCGGAGTAAGCATTGGTATTTTCTTATATATCATCACGGCATATCCCTTATCCAAAAGTGTGCTCAAAGGTCGAAAGTTCTTCATGGTGCTCATCGTCTTCACGATGCTATTCAATGGGGGATTGATTCCCAATTATTACTTGATGCGCTCATTAGGGCTGCTAGATACCCTTGCGGCATTAATTTTGCCGGCATTGTTTTCAGGCTTCAGTCTCATTCTGATGAAGAATTTCTTTGAATCGCTGCCCGAGGAGCTGGAAGAAGCAGCTCGAATGGATGGCGCATCGGATCCTTATATTTTATTTCGTATTATCGTGCCTTTATCGAAACCGATTATTGCGACCTTGTGTTTGTTCGCTGCAGTAGGCTATTGGAACAACTTTTTTAATGCGATTATTTACATTCGCAGTGTTACGAATTGGCCGCTCATGCTCTACCTGCGTGAGGTGATTGAAGCGGCTAGTATGATGGCTCAGCAATCGAATGCCGCAGAGACGGGCTCTCAGCAGGTGACGAGTGAAACCTTAAAGTACGCCACGTTAATGATCGTCATGATTCCAATTTTAAGTGTGTACCCTTTTCTACAAAAGTATTTTGTTAAAGGGATCATGTTAGGCTCCGTTAAAGGATAGTCATCGGGGAAACCCGCACTATATAGTTCAGCTTTATTTACATGAGGAGGGTATAAGGTATGAGTAGGAAACGTAAAGGAATGGTAGTTGCACTTGCAGGTATGATGCTGTTAACAGCTTGTGCGTCCAATTCAACAGATGCAGATCCAGGTTCAACAGCAGCAGCAAGCACACAACCGGCAGCAAGTCCAGTCGCATTAAAAATCATGGCGATGCATGATCAACCCGAAATATCGGTCACAGATGCCAAGTTTATTGAGGAGTTGGAAAAGAAGAACAACGTGAAGTTAACGTTCGATATTCCTCCGGTCACAGGGTATAAGGAGAGACTTCAACTTATGCTCGCTTCTGGCGAATATCCAGACATTGTTTTCTTCGAAAATACGACCGATCAGGCTTTTCAAAATGCTGTTCGCGACGGCATTGTTGTTCCAGTCAACGATTATCTGAAATCGGCTGCCAACCTCAACAAATATACGTACCAAGCCTCCTGGGATCAGTTGAAGGTGAATCAAGACGGCAAGATTTACGGTATTCCGCGGACTTCTGTCGTACGCAACGACGGTTATTGGGTAAGGAAAGATTGGCTCACGAATGTAGGCTTACAGGCACCGGCTAACGGGGAAATTACCATTGAGCAGTTTGAGGACATATTAAAAAAATTCACGTTCAACGATCCGGATAAAAACGGGAAAAACGATACCTACGGCTACGCCGGGGCGTATAACGCACGCAAGGTGTTAGATCCGATTCTAACAGGGCCTTTTGACATCTTAGGCTGGCAAAAAGCAACTGGTGGCGAGTATGAGTATATGAACCCGATGTATGATCAGAAGGGGGAAGCTTTTAAGAAGGCCCTCGCATTCTCCGGGAGACTCTATAAAGAAGGCGTCTTTGATCCGGATTCTGCAACGAATGACGGGACGAAGCAGCGCGAACGCTTCTGGCGCGGATTGACTGGGGTTTATCCCGGCTTCGCTGGACACTACACATGGCATCTTCCGGAGATGAAAAAGCTGCAGCCGAATGCGGAATTGACTTTTGTTCATGTGAAGAACGAAAAAGGCGAGGTCAAGGGTGGTAATCTGGCGACAAGTCCAACCGGTCTATGGGGCTTCTGGGCAGTAACAAAAAATGCGAAAAATCCGCAGAAGGTCGTTGATTTGTTCAATTCTTGGCTTTCCGATGAAATGTGGCCTGTAGTTGTTGATGGTTATGAAGGTTCGGATTACACATTAACGGGGACAGAAAAGAAGGCGATTACGCCGCCGCCGAAATTCTATATCCGCCGTAACTCCATGCGTAGAGCCAATGATACCGAATTCTTCATCACAACAGGAACCCCTAAGGATATTGTGGATCTAGTGAAGCCATGGCTGAAAAAGTCAGTAGACACCGTAGTCCCTGGTAAGGATCTCGGCTTCCAGCCGGAGGCTGCGAAGAAGCCAAACTACATGGATTACCAGAAGGTATGGGATACAACGACGATGAAAATTCTGATTGGAGAATTGCCAGCTAGCGAGTTCGATGCGTTGTTAGCAGGCTGGTACAAAAACGGCGGTACCGATTATGTGAAGCAAATGAACGAATATATTAAGAAAATGGAAACAGGTAAATAGTAAAATGATGACATGGGGGAAGCAGTGCACGACGGCTGCTTTCCTTATTTTATAGGGAGAGAAGAGTAATGAATGAACCTATTGGCATACAAGTGGAAGGACCAAGTCCGCAAAGGGTGTATCAGCGTGATGCGATGGGTGTAGCCCAAGTGACGTATACATTAAAGCTTTCATTGCCGGCTAATGGAAAAGTTGAAGTACGATCCGCGATGGACAGTGACTGGGTAGTGGCAGGATGGATCCGAGATCATGATTCTTTCGATGGCGTTCTTACTGGACTGTCGACAGGATGTCATTGTCTGCAATTTCGAATTCGTGATGGCTTAACGCAAGTGCTGATTGCTGAGACACAGGTCGAGCCTGTACGCGTTGGAGATCTCTGGATACTTGCCGGACAATCCAATATGCAAGGCTGCGGCACACTTCTCGAAGTTGAAGAGCCACAAGAGGGTGTGAGCTGCTTCTACCTCGATGACCGTTGGGGCATAGCGGAGGATCCTATGTGTTGGTATTTCGAAGCTGTTGATCCTGTACATTGGAGCGTTCCAGAGGAGAATCTCTCGGAGGCGCGGATCAAGGATCGGCAGACGAGGTCGCGCGGGGCAAGTCTGGGCATTTCGTTCGGCAAAGAATTGCTGGGAAATACCGGTGTCCCCGTCGGACTCATCGTTTGTGCGCACGGGGGAACAAGGATGACGCAATGGGACCCAACGCTTCGAGCGCAGGGAGGGCATTCCTTATATGGTTCCATGCTCCGCCGTGTTAAGGCAACCGGTGGCAAAGTGGCGGGGTGCTTATGGTATCAGGGAGAGAGCGATGCCAACTCAGAGCATGCTGCGATGTATGCGCAGCGAATGGAGGCGTTCGTCCAATGCCTGAGAGAAGATTTGCAGGAGCTTCAGCTGCCTTTTATTTATGCACAATTGGCACACTTTCATTCGTGGGATAAGCAGCATGAAAGCTGGTGGGACTTTATTCAAAACGAGCAATTACGTCTAGAGCAGGTCTTGATGCCATGTGCGCTTATATCAACGGCTGATGCTACACTTTCCGATCCTATTCATCTGGATGCCGCCTCTTTGAAGAAAATCGGCAAACGATTTGCTTGGCAAGCGTTAAGGCTCGCATATGGCGAAAGCTGTCCAACTGGCCCGCGTCCAAGCGCCTTCACATGGAACGCCAATCGTACGGAATTGACGGTCCATTTTACCGGTATGAACGGCTCATTCCAACAAGTTGATAGAGTTTTCGGCTTCCAGATTGAATGGGATGACCAGCTAGTCATGCCCGCCGAATCTATTCTTTCAGAAAGTCGGCTGTCCGTTATACTACGTTTCGAGCAAAATATTTCTTATATAGCTAAGCTGAAGTATGGCGCAGGGTACTATCCGGCACTTAATTTAAGAGATGAGTTGGGGATACCCCTGCCATTATTTGGTCTGGTTCATGTTCCTTAATTCACTGTAACGATCTAAAGCGCATAGTTCCATAGAACAATGATTGGGCTACGGTGGATGCCTATTCAAATTTTTTACAAATTACTGGACGATGAATAAAGGGTTTTGCCTATGGGAGACGAATAAAACCTAAATCACTTGTTTGTAGTAGGGGACGTTTACTCATGAAACTGAAAGATTATTTAATCGATTCATTAATGAATTTAACCTCCGATGGTATAGTAATCGTTGATGTTAACGGAACTGTGCTAGAGGTTAATAAGAAATTTGAAGAGCTGCATGGGTGGACGAGAGAAGAGATAATCGGGCAAGTATTACCAATGACTCCTGATCATGATAAAGAAGCTGCGCTTCGACTATTTGCATCTTTAATAAACGGAGAACAAATCAAGAATTACGAAGCGTTAAAACTTAGAAAAGACGGATCTACCTTTTTTGTGAATGAAACAGCCTCACCTGTGAAAGACTCAGAAGGATTGGTCATTGGATTTGTCGGTGTGGAAAGGGATATTAGTGAAAAGAAAAAAGAAGAAGAAAAGCTATTAGAAAGAGAAAGACAGTTTAGCAGGTTGATTAAACTAAATCCTGAACCCATTGCGCTGCATAAGGATGGGATCATCCAGTTTGTGAACGATGCGGCTTGTAAGCTTTTTGGCGGTGCTTCATCCGATTTCGTAGGAAGATCAATCTTTGAATTTTTCTATTCAGATGATAAGAATGTTATCATAGCGCGACTTGAGCAGGTCATGCAGACGGATATGGATAGCTACAGTGAATTTATTGAGAGAAAGATGCGAAAGCTGGACGGCACTTTTTTCGATGTAGAAATATCTTCCATTTATGTTCATAAAAATTTGGGGCAACCTGTCGTACAGAGTGTGATTCGTGATCTCACAGAGCGTAAAAAGTCGGAAGAAGCGATTATTAGATCCGAAAAATTGGCGCTCATCGGTCAATTAGCAGCGGGGATCGCACACGATATACGTAATCCATTGACTTCCTTGAAGGGGTTTGTACAATTACTAAAATCCAAAAATACAGACTATGTTGATGTGATGATGGAAGAACTTGAACATATCAATTATGTAGTCAATGAATTTATGACACTTGCCAAACCACATCTGAATTACTACACAGAGAGTAAGGCGATAGAGCTTATTCAAAGTGTAATCGGTTTTTTACAACCGCATGCTCTTCTGTATAACGTTCAAATACAATTGGACATGGATCAAGAACTACCCGTCATTTATTGTATACCAGACCAAATCAAGCAAGTGTTAATTAATGTGTTGAAGAATGCGATCGAGTCTATGGATAGCGGGGGATTCATACATATCTCATGCAGAAATCGATTGAATCAAGACTTGATTATCTGCGTCAAAGATCAAGGCGTAGGCATTTCTGAAGATAAGTTAGCCCAGTTAGGGGAGCCGTTCTTCACTACAAAGACGAATGGAACTGGATTAGGACTAATGGTTTGCAAACGTATTGTCGAAGGACATTCAGGTACATTGTCAATTCGCAGCAAAATTAATCAGGGAACGACTGTTGAGATAGTACTGCCTTTTAAAAATTAACTTATCTCGATGGAACACTTAGTGAATTGCGGTAACCGAAGATGATTCCTGTATGGCACAGGGGTCATCTTTTTTAATCCCCATTGATATCGATTAAAAAAGATACCCACAGTCTGAACACTTTTTCAAAGTGTCTAGACTGTGGGCACTAACTAGAGGAGCATATCCGATGATAGGGTCACGCCAAACGACTAGTTAAGCTAAAACCCACGTATCCTTCGTACCGCCGCCCTGCGAAGAATTTACTACAAGTGATCCTTGTTTCAGCGCCACACGGGTTAATCCGCCTGGCACGACGTAAGTTTCCGGCCCCAAAAAAGTAAAGGCGCGTAAATCGATATGACGGGGAGATATTCGGTCTCCAGCAAGTGAAGGACTGCAAGACAACTTAATGGTAGGCTGAGCAATATAACGCTCTGGATGCCGGACGATGTTTTCACCAAACGCTTTAATTTCTTCCTCTGTTGCGGAAGGACCGATCAGCATGCCATAGCCGCCTGACAACGACCTTTCTTTGACGACCATATCGGACAAATGGGACAGCACATACTCTCTTTCATGCGGTCTTGATAAAATGTAAGTAGGCACATTGTTCAGTAGCGGTTCTTCATTTAAATAATAGCGAATCATATCCGGCACGTAAGCATACACTGCTTTATCATCGGCAACACCGGTTCCAGGCGCATTCGCTAACGCGACATTTCCAGCAAGGTACGCATCCATCAGACCAGGCACGCCAAGCAGAGAATCTTTGTTGAACACGTGCGGGTCCAGATAAGCATCATCAATTCTTCGATAAATCACATCTACTTGTCGCAGTCCTTGTTCACTTTTAAAATAAACACATCGATCAATGACTGTAAGGTCACTCCCTTCGACAAGCTCGATTCCCATTTCTTGTGCTAGGAAGGTATGCTCATAATAGGCGGAGTTATACATCCCAGGAGTAAGCAATACGATAAGCGGGTCGGGTTTCGAAGCTGGAGCCAGACTTTGCAGACTGCTTAATAAAGCCTGTAGACCTTGATCGAGATCGCGAACCCTATAGTCGGACAACAACTCAGGAAATAAGTTCGTCATTAAGTCTCTGTTCTTATACGTATAGGACAAGCCGGAAGGTGTTCTTAAGTTATCTTCAAGCACATAAAATTCCCCAGCATGATCGCGTATGATATCAATACCCGATAATGGAATATAGTTTCCGTTTGGCACATCCAGGCCGGCCATCATCGGTACATAGTAAGGATTATTCAAAACCAAATCGGATGGAATTAGCCCATCCTTCAATATATTCTGAGCATGATAGATATCCCATATGAAAAGATTCAGCGCTTTAACACGCTGCTGCAAGCCCAAGTCCAGTTGAAGCCATTCCTCTGAAGTAATCATCCGTGGCAATAAGTCAAATGGAATTGTCCGCTCTTGCGAGGACTCCTCTGGATTATTACTGTATAGGGTAAAGGTAATTCCTTGCGTAACCATCTCCGATTGCATAATGGCATCACGCTGCTTTAACTCCTCAATCCCGATGTTTGACAATCGCTTAAACATTTTGCCATAACGAGCTCTTACTTTGCCTCTTTTTTCAAACATTTCATCGTAGAAAGCCAATTGTTCATAATCAGCAAATAAGTGTTTCGCATTACTCTTCATCATCAGCATGGCCATAACGGAATCCCTCCAATAATGTTCCTTATCTGATTCTACATTTCCTTGCATGTGAATTTTTATAACATACTGACAACAAGTTAAGTATAGAGGAAGCGATCAATTGGAGTGTGTCGAAATACCAAGGTTAAATATGTCAATTTTGTGACGGATGAGAAAATACCTCCTTACAAATGTTAGCGGTTATGTTACTCTTAGTTATATGTCTAGTAAACCACACGGAATTAGTGTATTTTCACCTACTTGTTGCTTTGTATAGATGAATGAGGAGATGCCTGCATGAGATTCACGATTCGAAGTAAGCTGCTAATTGCTTTTTTATCGGTTTCTTTCTTTGTTACAGCTGTAAACATCATCGCGTACTACAACAACGATAAGTTAAATAACTTGTTTTATGATTTAATCGATCAACGGGTAGAAGTACTAAGTAAGGCTAAAGATATTCAATATTGGTCCGTGCAGCAAACCAACAGCTTAAGAGGCTATCTCTTAACCCAAGATCCGGATTTCAAACGAGAATTACAAACATCGAATGAACAGTTAAATTTGCTTATTCAACAAGCTAGCTACATGGCAACTCAGCCAGAGGTGAGGGAATCTTTTCGGAAGCTGGACGACAACAATCAAGCTTTCATGAGAAGCTATGAGCAATTACTAACTAATCTAGAAAAAAGTAATGATCAGGTGGCTGCGCTGGCCTATTTTAAAGAAGTCGTGCTGCCATTAGGACAAAAGTTGGTACCGCTTTCTAAAACAATAGCTGATGATCAACAGGAATTGTTAAATGAAGGAAAAGAAGCAAGCAAATCAAGGGTAGATTTCGTCAACAGAATGACGGCGATGTTAACTGTGATCACTTTCTTTTTAACCTTGCTGATTGGACTTCTACTATCTCAACGCATAACTGGAAATCTTTTTAAAATTACAAGTGTGATTTCAGGCTTTACCCACGATTCCCAAATAACGACCAAACTTCCTTATATTGAAGTGAGAACACAGGATGAAATTGGTGATATCGCACATTCCTTTAATGAAATGGCCAAAACCTTGGAAACTTATTCGATTCTTGAACAAGAGAAACGCTGGCTGGAGACAAACGTTGCCGAAATGGCTACGAAGTTTCAAGGCGTCCATCAGTTAGAAGCATTGGCACAGCTGTTTATTACAACCATTACCCCACTTGTTGGTGCAACCTATGGCGTATTTTATTTAAAGCAAGGTACTGGCAGGCGCCAGCAGTTGAGTAAGTTGGCAGCCTATGCCAATCATCAGTCGGGCATCGGTGTGGAGTCCTTTAAGTTTGGAGAGGGACTCGTCGGACAAGCAGCTTTGGAAAATCGTATGATTTTGTTAGATCAAGTCCCGGGAAATTATATTCAGATTACCTCTGGATTAGGGAAGGCAGCCCCTGCAAGCTTGCTGATTATGCCTGTTCAATTTGAAGATGAGGTCGTAGCGGTCATTGAATTAGCTTCATTCGTCACATTCAGCCCGATACAACAAACATTACTGCAGCAAACATCAACTCATCTTGGGAACGTTATAAATAGCATTACTGGACGCATGCAGGTGGAACAGCTGCTGGTAGAATCACAGGCGTTAACCGAAGAATTACAAGCCCAGTCTGAGGAGCTGCAGATGCAGCAAGAAGAGCTGAGGGGCATTAATGAAAAGTTGGAGGAGCAATACAAGAACTCTGAGCTGAATACGAAGGAATTGGAAAAGGCGAAGAATCAGCTAGAGGAGAAAGCTAGGCAGCTAGCACAAAGCTCACAATATAAATCTGAGTTTTTGGCGAATATGTCACATGAGCTGCGAACTCCACTGAATAGCTTGCTTATTTTATCTAGCATTCTCGCAGAGAATCAGGACGGTAATTTGGATGAACACAAGGTGAAATACGCTCAAACGATTCATCAATCAGGTAATGACCTGCTTCAATTAATTAACGATATCCTGGATTTATCGAAGGTCGAATCAGGCAAAATTGATCTTGTCCAGGGGATGGTCAGCCTGCAGAGTGTAGCCCTATTTGCACAAAATCAGTTCCTACCCGTAGCGCGTCAGAAAGGACTTAAGTTTACAACGATACTGGATCCTGATCTACCGCCAACCTTATTCACAGATGAGCAGCGCTTAATGCAAATCATTAAAAATCTACTCTCCAACGCCTTTAAATTCACTGAGCGCGGCGAAGTTAAGCTGCATATTCATCGAGCGCACACAAGCAAGTTGTCAGAGCTTGAGAATGAGGTTGACATACAGGCTGGAATTGCGTTTTCGATTAGTGATACCGGCATCGGAATTGCCAAGAACAAGCAGAATCTTGTATTCCAAGCATTCCAGCAAGCGGACGGTACAACCAACCGCAAATACGGCGGCACTGGATTGGGCCTATCCATCAGTATGAATATGGCTCATCTATTAAATGGAGACATCATGGTGAATAGTGAAGTCGGAAAAGGAAGTGTCTTCACCCTTGTGCTTCCTAGCGATGTCAAGCATGCGACCGATATTCCCTTTATTCTGCACGCAGAGTCAGCGGCAACCATTTCAGAGCCTGTTATCGTCGAGACCAAAGATAGGGATGTTGAAGAGGATCATGTTGGTTGGGCAGGCAAAAAAATATTAATTGTTGACGATGATATGCGTAATATATATGCAACGACAATTGCCTTGGAAGGCAGAAAGGCACACGTGCTTTTCGCTGAGAACGGCCTTGCATGCCTGCAAGTACTGAAAGAGCACCCTGACGTGGATCTCGTTCTCATGGATATTATGCTGCCTGAAATGGATGGCTATGAGACGATGCGTGCCGTACGGCAAATGCAAGGCTTCGAATCGCTGCCAATCATTGCCTTAACAGCCAAAGCAATGAAGGACGACAGAGAGAAATGCTTCCAGGCGGGCGCATCTGATTACATCAGTAAACCCGTGAAGCTTGAACAGTTATTTGCCCTTATACATACTTGGCTTAATAGATAGGTGGATGTGGCCATGAGCACGATGGAGATAGAGCCAGTCGATGAATTGGAGAAAATTGAAATTCAGCTTTTGCTTGAAGCGCTTTATAGACATTATGGCGTTGATTATCGTAACTATGTATTCTCGACGATACGCCGTAGAATATGGCATCGCATCTATGCTGAGCGACTTCAAACGGTTTCAGGCCTACAGGAAAAAGTGCTGCATGATCGCCAAACATTTAAGAAACTGACAGATGACTTCTCCATTAATGTGACGGAATTGTTCCGTGATCCAAGCTTTTTCAAGGTAATCCGGCAGACAGTCGTTCCACTATTGAAGGATTATCCCAGTATTCGTATTTGGCATGCAGGCTGCTCAACGGGCGAAGAAGCATATTCAATGGCCATTTTACTGCATGAGGAAGGCTTGCTTCATAAAACGAGAATGTATGCCACCGATATGAGTGAAGCGTGTATTGAAGAAGCCAAACTTGAATCGTTTCCACTCGAACGCATCGCCAAATATACACAAAATTACATGCTGTCAGGTGGTAAGAAATCCATCGATGACTACGTAACCATCACGAACGGCCGCGCGGAATTCCAATCCTTTCTAGGAGAAGGAATCATATTTGCCCAGCACAATTTGGCAGTCGATGAGTCATTTAATGAGTTTCACCTTATTATTTGTCGTAATGTCATGATCTACTTTAATTCTTCGCTGCAGAACCGGGTACATGAATTGTTCTATGAAAGCTTGACTCCCTCTGGATTTCTCGGTCTGGGTCACAAAGAAAGTATCACGTTTACGAGCTTCGCAGACTGTTATAAGGAGATTGAGCTTAATGCGAAACTTTATCGAAAAATTAAATAGCAAGGTGTCAATTGTTAATATTTTGATCGTGGACGATCGTCCGGAAAATCTTATTGCAATTGAAGCGATTCTGACCTCACCGAATTATCAGTTGTACCGCGCAAACTCTGGCGAAGAGGCACTGCGTCATGTGTTGACTACAGACTTTGCCGTCATCTTGTTGGATGTGCAAATGCCAGGAATGACCGGATTTGAAACGGCGAGGCTTATTAAAATGAGAGAGCGCACCAAACATATTCCAATCATTTTCGTAACGGCCATAAGCCAGGCGGAAGAGCATGTAAAGCACGGATATTCTGTGGGCGCTATCGATTATATTTTCAAACCCTACCATTCCGATACGTTAAAAATGAAAATTGAAGCTTTCGTTCAGATGTATCACTATCAGGAGCAAATCAAGCTGCAGCATGAATTATTGAGGGTCATCGGTGAAACATCCATTGACACGATCGTAACTGTTGATGAATTAGGCATTATACAAACGCTGAATTCAGCCACGGCCAAAATGTTCGGCTATTCGCCTGATAGATTGATTGGTCAGCCGATTAATAGCCTTGTTCCAGAGCTGTTCTCCTTCCCGTATGGCGAGGTGAGTCGTGAATCGCAGCACATTGAAACAAAGGCCATTCACAAGGATGCTGTGCAGTTCCCTGTTGAAATTCAAATCGGGAAAGCGAGTATCGTTGGACAACAGATCTATGTGTTTTCGATCCGCGATATCACCGAGCGCAAAATGATGGAAGAAGAGCGTTTCCGTAAAATATTTGACACGACACCCTGCTTGATCGCCTTGAGATCGATGAAAGATAAACGTTATATTAACGTAAATGAAAGCCTGTTAAGCGCTACCGGATTCGAAAAACACGAAGTAATCAATCACAATTTTGACCTGTTGCAATACATGGTTGACTCGAATGATAGAAGTGAAGGGGCTTCGGGGAGATATGATCCTTGGAAGCCATCCCGAAATCTCCGAATTCGTTATATGACCAAGTCGGGTGATTTGTGCGAAGGGTTGATGTCCAGCGAAGTAATAGAGATTCATGGTGAGCCATGTTTACTCAGTGTAGTAACCGATATTTCGGAGCGGGTGTTTCTGGAGAAGGAGATCGTTCGCCTTGATCGGTTAAATTTAACGGGGGAAATGGCAGCAGGCATCGTGCATGAAATAAGGAATCCGTTAACGACGATTCGAGGTTTTTTACAGATGTCTAAGAGCCATCCGACAAAAGAATATACGGACATTATGATCGAAGAACTGGATCGGGCGCACAATATCGTTTCAGAGTTTCTTTCCGTGGGGGCTAGCGCCCCAACGAATCGCAAATTAAAGCAAATCAATACGGTTATAGAAACACTGTACCCATTAATTCAATCTAAGGCCATGTCAGTGAATCAAGATATTGCGATGGAGTTAGGCGACTGCCCATCTCTTCAATTGGACGAGAAGGAGCTGCGTCAGCTCATACTGAATTTAGTGCTTAATGGACTGGACGCTATGCCGAACGGTGGTATCATAACGATCAAAACTTATGCGGACGACGAACACGTTGTGTTAGAAATAAAAGATCAGGGCAGCGGTATCAAGGAAGAATTCCTCGAAAAGCTGGGAACACCGTTCTTTAGCACAAAATTGGGTGGTACGGGGCTTGGTTTATCCGTCTGCTACGGCATTGCTGCCCGGCATGATGCAGTGATCAAGGTACAATCCTGTGAAAAAGGCACGACATTTTTTGTGAATTTTAGTTTACAATCTATGAAATAATCCTCAAGAACTCAGCCCGTTCTAGAGGGGGAGAGTTCTTGAGGAAAGTTTCGGTACAAATTCAATTACCTTCGCAATGATAAATGAGCTGCACAACACCAGAAGAGAACGTTCTTGTGTTAACCCATTTTAAATTCAACCTCTGATTGATATCTATAAACATCGGTTTTCCTTCTCCCAAAATAACAGGGTGAACAGATAGTCTAAATTCATCAACAAGCCCTAAATTGACAAAAGTAGTAATCAGACTTGCTCCGCCATATAGCCAAATGTCTTTGCCAGGCTTATTCTTCAATGTATATACTTCTTCAAGTATATTTTCATTGATAAAGATGGCTTGATGATCAGTCTCTTTGTGTATTCTGGAAAACACATATTTCTCTTTACTATGAACCAATTCCCACAATTCTTTGTCGGTATCCGAGTCATTCGGATTTGGCTTATATTGTCCCCATAAATCGTAGCTTTTTCTACCATAGAAAATCGTATCAATTCGATTCAAAAAGTGAGTGAACCCCATCTCCGGGTCCATGATGCACCAATCTATTTCGCCATTTTTCCCTTCAATAAAACCATCTAAAGTCACTGCTAAATCTAAAATGATTCTTCTCTGTTGGACGTTATTGGACATAACTCTGCCTCCTGAATAAGGATTACATATATACGGGAATATATGTTCTTACTCGGATTATACTAATTATTCGGGGAGTTATCAAATAGGCCAGACCTCAAGCATAGGACAAAATATCTACAAATGGCCGTGCCACTCCTCTAAGCGAATTAATAGAATAGAATAAGATAGCATTTTAAGGAGGGGCATTCCTTGTGACTACGTGTAAACCTTCGCCATCATTTCATTTCGCTTATGTCACGAATTTCAACGATGATACCGTGTCAGTAATTGATACCCGAACAAGAAAGGTCAAGGCTACCATTAAGACAGGTAGTGGGCCTTTTGAGATTGCCGTTACGCCCAATGGGAAGTATGCTTACGTTGTCAATAAACGTGATAACACCGCGCAAGTCATCGATAGAAAAACAAATACCGTTATCCGAACCATTCAGGTCGGAGAAGCTCCATCGGATGTAGGTACATCACGAAAGTTTGTCTATGTGACGAATTCGGCTGATCATACGGTTTCAGTCATTAGTATAAAGAAACAACGCGTTATTGAAACGTTAAAGGTCGGGAAAAATCCGATAGGAGTAACCATTACGCCTCGGAAGAAGGGCACGAGAACGCTAGGATTTGTAAGCAATCACGACGGGAATTCGATCTCAATTTTCAATGTGAAAAATAATAAGGTGATTGACACGATCAAAGCTGGTGTTGGTCCCGATCAAATTGCTTTCACGACGAACGGCAAATTAGCCTATGTCACCACGAATGAAGAAGTTTTGGTTATTGGGGTTCGAAGCCGAAAGATTCTTAAAAAAATTAAAGTAGGCACGAAACCGATCGGTGTCGCCATAACCCCTAACAACAAATTTGCTTACGTTGGTAATGAAGGGGATAACACCGTTTCCGTCATCAAGCTTTCAACTAACAAGGTAATAGCTACCATACCGGTGGGGATTAAACCTGGTATTGTAGCCATTACAGAAGATAGTAAATTTGCCTATGTTGCCAATTTTGGAGAAAATACAGTTTCTGTTATCAGAATCAAGGATAATAAGGTTAAAGACACGATAACAGTAGGAAACGCAGCTTCGGGGCTCGCTATTATCCCTTTATAGCATCACAAAAGATCGCCAATCACCGATATAAACAGGTGGTTGGCGATCTTTTGTCAATGGTCTGGCAGGCTATGATTTCTTGTTATTTATCTTTATCTTTATCATTAAAGTTACCGTGTATTTTAACAGAGACGGTAGGACTCGTTACGCCTTCATAGGATGCGTTGACGGTCACATCTCCCTTAGCTATTGTAAGCAACTCATAGCTGGAACTAATCGTAGCTAACTGTGCGTCGCTTGATGTGAAAGCACTGAATGCCGTTAAGTCAGCCGTGCTGCCATCTGCATAAGTTCCGATTGCTTTAAGCTTAGCCGTTTCACCGGTTTTCAGCTTCTCTGGCAATCCAGTAATTTGTATGCTTACAGGCTTGGCAGGTACGACCTTAACTTCGAGCTGAGCGAGTTTGCCGTTGTAAGAAGCTGTCACCATAGTACTACCTGCTTTAACCGCAGTTAAGTTACCGGTGGTGTCGACAGCAGCAACCTCGGGTGCACTTGAAGTGAAGTTCACGCCAGAAATAATGTCAGCACGGGATCCATTGGTGTACAGGCCGCTCACTTGCAGCAGGGCAGATGCTCCAACTTTAAGTACACTAGGTCCATTGGCTTCAATACGGGTTAAGATGAGGTTGCTAGTGTTGTAATTATGGAATTGCATGTTAGGGTAATAAGCATTCAAAATCCGATCATACGTCCAGCCCATTCCACCCAGCATCGAGGCACCGAATTGGCTCATCCCTACGCCATGACCATTGCCCCCTCCAAAGAAGGTTACGCCTGTCGCAGCACCGTTAGCATCTCTTGTTATGTCAAAAGTAAAGAAAGCGGAGTAGAGGATGCTCGGATTTTTAAGTGTTGCACTCGGGTCATAATCCGTAGCGCCACCTTTAGCTCGATAAGCTAAAATGTCAGGTCCTCCGGTATACAATTTGTTTGGTCGAATTGTAAATCGAATATTGAACTCTTTGACGATCTTGTATGTCCCTGTACTGCCTTCCACGACAAGTTCTGTAATATTACCGCCTGCACCTCGTTTGGCAACGTACATCGTTTTGAAAGCTCCAATTCCTTCGGTTGGGATCGGCAGGCTTTGGAAAGAACCGTCTGCAACACGGGTAAGTATGAAGTTAGGGTCAGCCGTATACCTCAGACCCAAGTTGGCATTGATTGTTTTTTCTAGTTCCAGATTGGTCATCCCCACCTTCCAACGGAAATACAAGGAATCGGAGTCGTAGCCTTTGTAAGCCAGATTTTTGTAAAAGGCCCCAACGGCCGCTTCATCTTGGGTATTCATCTGGAAGAGCTTGCTGCTGTCAGTCAAATCGAAGGTGTAGCTGCCTGCTGTTAGATACGGAAGTGGAGTTCCAGGGAACTTATTCGTAATAATGTCTGACCAAACTTCATGTTTGGAAGCGCCGAACCCGCCTGAAGTTGAATAGAAGCGGGCGTCAACCAAATCTTGTCCGCTCATCATGATTTGACCAGCTGTCTCGTTGATAGCTTGCGTAGTTAATGTATTCTCTGCTGAATTGTTATACACTTGGCTTAGCGTGCTGTCATCAATATGGAAACCTTGTTCGGCGAAACGGTTGGAAGAATAATCAGTCAGCGCATACGTTCTTGCTGCCACTGCTTGCGCCTTCAGTGCCTCCAATCCAAAACTAGCAGGCATTTCACTTGGAACGACTTGATATAAGTATTCTTCCATGCCTAGTTCATTTACTACGCGCAGCTTATCATGGTCAGGGTTCAAGAATAATTCCATGACGCCTCGGTATTGTGGAGGTGTGCTTGGTGCTCTTTTAATAGAGGATATTTCTAACTTCTGCGCAGGATTGGAAGGTACTGCATAGAGTCTATTCGAGGTATTGTATAGTTCTGCACCATTCACAGTTACTTTCATTTTCCCATTGTCAGGAGCAACGGAAAGCAGGCTTCCAGCTGCAACTTCAATACTTTGACCAGCTATTTTATCCGTCAGCTGAAATCCTTGCGCCGATTTGAGATCTACTTTGGCGTGGTTCAGTTGAGTCATATCCGCAATGTTGGAAATATCAACACGAATCCCGACACGCATCACGTTCATCGGAGTTTCGCCTTGAAGGACAATCCGGGCAATTTGCCCAGCTGTATTTTTATAAACTTCCGCATTTTTCGCTCCGACCATGACATCGCTTAAGCTTTTGGTAAACCATTGTCCGCTCACATTTTGAAAGACATCTGTATGATCAGCTAAGGGAAGAGTGCCAGCGAGTTCTAACTCCAACGTATGATTGGTTAAATTTTTGGATAGGATCTTTTCCTTCAGCGGGGACAGTTCAATCGTCTCACCATAAGCAGTTGATAAAGCGCTTACAGATCCGAACGCCAAAAACATACAAAATATGAAAATAAAAGGGCGGAAAATAAATGATTTCATTTCTTTGGTTCTCTCCTTTGTGTTGCAAAATTTTGAAATAAAATTTCACTATGATATTAAATAATCTAAAGTTTTGGAATTTTATTTCAAACCCTAGTATAACTGGGAATGTTTCACATGCCCATATGTCCTAAATCCTAGAAAAGATTCGACAAAAATAGCGAAATAGGTCGGATGTAACGAAAAAAGAAGCCTAAACCCAAAGCTTTCCTTGGGCAAGGCTTGCTGTACGCATGCTAGGATATCTGAAAAAGTGCGCGATATTTCTGTGGATGCACCCCTGTGTATTTTTTAAATACGGTGCTGAAATACGTGGAATTCTCATAGCCGACCATATCGGAGACGTCTAATATTTTCAGATCGGGATCTTTTAACAGCTCTTTGGCGGCTTCCATGCGCACTTTAGTCACGTATTCTGTAACGCTTTCGCCCGTTTCCTGTTTGAAAATGAGACTGATATAGTTCGGTGACAAGTAGACTTCTTCGGACAGCCTGGCAACGGTGAGGTTTTCCATATAGCTTTTAGATATAATGTCTTTTATTTTTTGGATGGTCCGGCTGTTTTTGTTGGTTTGCTTTTGAGCGAAGTAATGCGTCAGTTGATCGAAAAGGGAGAGCATAGTGTCGCGAAGCTCGGAAGCTTCACGTTTGTTGTAAACGTCACTGAACAAGGCAGCATACTCAGGAATGATGAGATGGATATTTTCCCCAAACTCGTAGAGCGTTCTTGAGGCCATATGGATCAGCTCGATACAAATACTTTGCACATAATCGACTGGCAAATTGTGATTGGCACAAAGGGTCTCGAAAATGTTCTCAACCATACTAGACACTTCATCTTTGTTGCCTAACTTCATGAAGTTGATCAATTTGGTTTCAATTTCGTAGAGCTTAGGGTATTCGATGTTGTTTTTATTCGTTTGGAAATCGCTGATCTGCAGAATGGAATCTTTGCCGGTATAGAATTTGTACGCGATGGCGAGTTGTGCTTCCTGATAGGAGTAGTGCAGGTCGTACACTTTCTGGATTGGATTGCCGACACCTACCGAAATGGACATTTTCAGAAACGTGTTAATACAGTCAATCATTTCTTGGCAAATGGCTAGATGACGATTGTCACGCTGGGCAGCTTGATTGAAAATAATGACATATTCATTCTCGTTCATGTAAAAGGCTATGCCAGCCTGATTGCGATCAACGATTTCTTCCAAAATGTTGCCCACAGAGAAATTTAAAAGCTGTTTATGTTCTTCTGTGTACCTCTCGATCGCTTTGTCATAATCGTCAAGCTGAACCACGGCCACAACAAGATGACTGTTCATGTCCAAGGGAATCTCAAAAAAGTCCATTTTGTTCCGAGCATCTTGTTCGCTTTTGTAAATACCTTGCGTCAAGTTAGCTAGAAACTTCTCGCGCAGAACGGGCATGTTTTCGTGCAGTTGTTGCTGCAATTGCTGGCTTTTTTCCTCGCGGTTGCGTTCCATGGAAATGGAGGAGACGACTTTTCTTACGGTGTCCTGCAGTTCGGGAATTTTGATAGGTTTCAGAATATAGCCGTCAGCGTTCAAGCTTAATGCCGTTTTCGCATAATTGAAATCCTGTGCTCCGCTGATGATGATGATTCGGACAGGGTCTTCGAGCTCCTTCAATTTCATGGCCGCTTCAAGGCCATCCATCATGGGCATGCGAATATCTGTGAGCAAAATGTCCGGTTTTAATTGCCGGCAAAGCTCGAATGCTTCTTGTCCGTCGGCAGCATCAGCCACGATTTCGATGCCTAGTTCCTCCCACTGGACGACTTCCTTCAATCCTTCTCTGACATTGTATTCATCATCCGCTATGATCATCTTGAGCATTTTCATCCAACCCTTCCAGTGTTGAAACTGCCGGGAAAGTCACGGTGACCGTTAGTCCGGGACCCTCTTGTTCGCTGTAACGAATGCCCCAGCCCTCTCCGAAAACTTGTACAATCCGTTGATCCACATTGATCATGCCGAACGATTTGCCTGAACCTATGTCGCTTTGCAGCATCGCGTTGAGTTCAGACACATTCGCACCAATGCCGTTGTCGCTGATTTCGATGACAATCTGATCTTCTTGTTTGTAGGCTCTGATGGCAATGCTGCCTTTGCCGCGCCTCTTTTCAATACCGTGCAGCAGTGAATTCTCTACTAATGGCTGAAGAATGAGCTTCACTGTATAATGCCCGTACACCTCAGGCTCTACCTGAATGGAGTAGGCCAGCCGTTCTTTAAAGCGAACCTGCTGGATCGACAAGTAGCTCTCAACCTGCCTCAACTCATCTTCAATGGGGATGATGCTTCGCCCTTTACTTAAGCTGTAGCGGAAAAAGTCTGATAAAGAGGTCACCATATGGCTGATATCGGGTACATTGTTGCGCAAGGCGATCCAGTTGATGGAATCCAAGGTATTGTATAAGAAATGGGGATTAATTTGCGCCTGCAGCGCTTTTAATTCCGCTTCTTTCTTCTTGATCTCACTAACGTACAATTTATTGATCAATTCTTTGATCTGAAGTATCATTTTGTTATATTCGCTGAACAGGTAAGTAAACTCATCTTTGCGCTTATATTGAATTTGAATATCGAAGTTGCCTTCCTGCGCATAAGACATCGATTTAATAAATTTGCGAATCGGGTTCGTTATATTTCCTGATAAGAGCAAGGCGATGACAAAAGCGAGAACCATACATAGCGCCAACACCGCGTACATCACTTTCCTGAAAGAGATGAGCTTGCCGTTCAGATCGGTAATCGGAGAGACGGACACGACAGTCCAACCTAACGTGCCGATTTGACTGTAAGAGACAAGCATGGACTCTCCTTGAATCTTCTCCCCGAATGAGCCGGTTCGGTCGCGCTTGTTCATAATGCTCTGAATATAGGGAGCTGTACTGAGACTTTGGTCAAGTAAAGATAAATCAGGGCTCACAATGACGTTAGCTTTGCTGTCCATGATGAGAATGGAGCTATTCTTGGAAGGCTTAAGCTGGGCGAGTATGTCGTTAAAATCGTTAATATCCGCATCAATGGTCAGCAGCCCAACATACGGAATGATAACATTATTCAAGCCGAAAAGTCGTTTCGCTAACTTGATCGTATAAGCGGTTCCATTAGCAGATGAATGCGCATACAACCCTGCGATTGCATATTGTGCTTTCGGAGGCAGATTGGTGTACCATGCTTCCTGCTCAATTTCACTGATGGTCGACACATTTCTGGAAAAGTTGTACTGCAGGTATTCTGGCCTGTCTAGCATATACAGTTTCGGTACGAATTGGCTTTGCGGTCCGCCTGTTACATGGTAACCGTCAATGATTTTATTTAAATTCGCAAGCTCGTTAACGGTAGAGACTTGATCGGTAGGATGCTCAGCCGATAAAATCTCAATCATGTCGGGGTTCAAATAGATCGATTCTGCTACCCCGTCCATTTCTTCAAATTTCTTCAGCAAAATCGTTTCTACCATTTTGAGGTTCTTTTGTACGGAAACATTCATGTTTTCTGTAATGGTTTGGTAGGACTCATTATAAATGGTTACCGAAATAATCGATGTTGGCAGAATAACCAAAATTAAGAAGTAGAGCAATAGTCGGTACTTCAAGCTTGTCCGGGTTAGTGAAAGATAAGCGGTAACTTTCCGGAGCACGGCATTCGCCTCCTTTAGGGCCGGAACTGACCTGCTTTAACCAACATTATAAGGGGATTTATTTATGAAGAAAAGCTTTAGTTTGGGGCTGATGAAACGGCTGCTAGTCGGAATTGTCACGATTGTCCTATTCGCAATGATGGGATGCAGTTTCAAAGATACAACCGAAGATACAGAAGCTGCTACTGAAATGAAAACCAAAATTACCATGGCTGTGCAATCTTCTGAGGAAATGAAGACGATTGAAAGTTTAATTGCACAATTCAATGCAACTCATACAGGTTACTATGTGGAAGTGATCAATCTTCCCCGTGATCGATATGACCAAATGCTGAATATGCGAATGACTTCGGATGAAGGTCCTGATGTCTTTCAAATCGGAACGGGATGGTTAACGCCATATATCTATAAGAACTGGTTGTTGGATTTATCAGAATATGTCTCCAAGCAGGATCTGCAGGCATTTCCAGCATGGGCTTTGGATTTTACGAAGCAAAACGATCACTTCTATGCGATTCCATCGGGTATGACGACTTTACGGCTTATTTATAATAAAGAGTTGTTGACGAGAGCCGGCTATAAACCAGAGAATCCCCCAACAACTCTGGAGGAGTTGAAAGCTTATGCGAATAAGATCTCCCAAGCAGGTACCGGCTACCAAAAATACGGCTTCGCGCTCCCTGCGGGTGAGGATTGGGCAGGGTTCCAACAGGCTCTAGAAATAGCCAACACCTATAGTGGCATTAATTATTATGATTTTGCTAAGGGGAAATACGACTTCTCGGTGTATAAGACGTGGTTCCAAACGATGTTGGATATGAAGCAGCAAGGCGGCTTATTTCCAGGGGAAACGTCGCTCAAGAGCGATACTGCTTTAACACAATTCGCAGAAGGCAATATCGGAATGATGTATGTCACCAACCGTGATTTTGTCACGCTGAGCCGCATGAAGTCGTTGCCCTTTGCTTGGGGACTTGCTATGCCGCCACTGCGTGCACCTGCTGATTCGGGCAAGGGCGCTTTGATGATTTATCCCGAATCGCCGTTCGCCATTAATGCCTATACCAAGCATAAACAAGAGGCGGTGGAGCTGTGGAAATTTCTACATTCCGCTGAATATTTAGGAGCATTGTACAAGCAGGGGGGCGCGATACCAACCCTAGAAGGGATTACGAATGATCCGCAATATCGACCGTTGCAGTCGCAGTTTGATACCTTTCTTCCCAATGAGAAAGAATCACCTTATCCGAAAGAACCCAAATTTATTTTGCAAAATATTCAGACCCCGTTTTCACCGAAAAATGTAGGAGACACGTCGCGCATGAAGGCTTATCGAGATATTATGCAGGGGCTTCAGACACCCGCTGACATACTCAATAACCTGACCATGCAGTATAACAGCTCGCTCGACGATGCCGTTCTCAGAAATCTCATCAACTACAATGATTATGTGAAACCACAGTTTGACCCTCGAAATCCATTAAAGGAAAAGCAATAGATTTTTGAAGGTTGTCATAGATTATTTTATTCAGTTCCGCAATCGAAGCGTCTACAATGGGGACAGAAAGCAATTATTCTATCGCTCAACCACTAAGGAGGGTTTTACATGCAAGTCAGAACAAAGAAAATCGGGACAACGCTTCTCGCTTCATTAACGGTTTTATCCATGGCACTTGTGGGATGCGGCAAAACCGAGCCTGCAAGTACGAGTCCATCACAGAATGCTCAGGCATCGTCATCACCAGTAGCAAGCAGCCAACCGGCATTGGAACCCGTTGAATTATCCATTTATTACCCGGGAACGGAGCAGAAGGATAAGGCAGCGGTGGAAGCGGAATTAAACAAACTTCTCAAAGACAAGATCAATGCGACTGTCAAGATCAATGCGGTTGACTGGGGGAATTGGGCCCAGAAAATCAATCTGATGTCAGCTTCAGGGGAGCCTTTCGATCTCCTATTCACAGCAGGTTGGGACAACTTCAGTGGTAACGTCGCAAAGGGAGCATTTCTTGAGCTGAGTCCGTTGCTCGATAAATTTGCGAAAGAGACCAAAAGCCAGATGAATCCGCTTCTTTTGTCAGGAACAGCAGTGGGTGGGAAGCTTTATGCGATTCCAGTAGAGAAAGAGATGGCAAGTGAGTTCGGTATTGTGTTGAATAAAGAGTTGGTAGATAAATATAAGTTCGATATTAGCACAATTAAATCGTATGCAGATTTGGATCCGATGCTGAAAACGATTAAGGAAAAAGAGCCGAACGTTACGCCTTTCTGGGGCGGCAAAAACAACGTATCCTTAATTCCGTTCGAACAAATCGGTAACGGGTCAGTACCAGGTGCGATCAAAATGGATGGAACCACGAAAGTTGTTAACCAGTGGGAAACTCCTGAAATGCAGCAAACGTTGAAATTGATGAAAGAATGGAGTCAAAAAGGATACTTCCAGAAGGATCCTGCTACACAGAAAGACGCAGGACCATCGAACAAGGCAGGTACGACTTTTGCTCAGTGGCAACAGCTGACACCAGGTAAGGATGCTGTACTCAGCCAACAATGGGGCCATCCGATGGTGCAAGTGGAGCTAACGCAGCCTTACACCTCCAGTGGCGATCTGAGCGGTGCGATGACAGCGATCTCCCGCACATCCAAAAATGCGGATCGCGCGATGATGCTGATTAATTTGATGCATACGGATGAGAAGATTCTCAATACGCTTGTATTTGGTGTAGAGGGCAAACACTTTGTGAAGAAGAGTGGGAATATCATTTCCGTACCTGAGGGCATGAAAGCGGGTCAGACGGGTTACTCCCCAGGCAATAACTACATGTTTGGCAAGCAATTCATCAACTATCTGTGGGATAATGAAGATCCGCAAAAGTGGGAGAAGTATAAGAAATTCAATGAGTCGGCAAAGCCTTCCAAAATCGTAGGTTTCAGTTACAACGCAGAGCCAGTGAAAAATGAAGAAGCGGCCATCGTTAACATTTACAATGCGTACATCGACGGTTTAAGTACGGGCGTTTTAGATTATGAGAAGGAGCTTCCTGTATTTATTGATAAAATGAAGAAGGCAGGTCTGGACAAAATTATTGCAGAGAAACAGAAGCAACTTGATGAATTTTTGAGTACAAAAAAATAAAGAATTGAAGGAAACGCTGGCGATCGCTACGATTGCTGGCGTTTTTTTGCGTTGGCCGGCATTTCTACAAGTGAATAGAAATTTTAATGTTACCTGAGATAATTTTATTCAGCAAATTCAGGTGCTCTTTTACAATAGAAGAAACTTAGAAAAAGAGGAGTGGACCCCATGATTCGACGCACAGGATTTCCTTACAACATTGTCAAACACCGAGCTTTGTTCCTGATGCTGCTGTTACCGCTATTGGTTCTAGTTTTCAATAATTACATTCCCATGTTTGGCGTGATCGTCGCTTTCAAAAACTATAACTTCGTTGATGGTATCATGCGAAGCCCTTGGGAGGGGTTTGGCAATTTCAAGTATTTATTCCAGACGGAGGACGCTTGGGTGGCAACGCGAAACACGGTGCTTTACAATGCGTTGTTTATTGTTCTGAATACGGTAGTTGCGATTTTCCTGGCGATTGCGCTGAATGAGTTGAGAAGTAGAAAACTGACCAAATTCTTTCAAAGCAGCTTGCTGTTTCCGTACTTTTTATCTTTTGTCGTAGTCAGTTATCTGGCTTACGCCTTTCTAGGCGGGTATGGGTATATCAATAAAGCGATCCTTGAACCGCTCGGTTATTCAGAAATTTCTTGGTATACAGAGTCGAAGTATTGGACCGTCATCCTGCCATTGGTCAATCTTTGGAAAAATATCGGGTACAGCATGGTGGTTTATTTGGCGGCCATCGTCGGGATCGACCAGGAATATTATGAAGCGGCCGTCATTGACGGAGCATCCAAGTGGCAGCAAATCCGGAAGATTACGATCCCCTTGATGTCCCCAGTCATCATTGTCCTGGTCATCCTGCAGATCGGAAGAATCTTCAATGCAGACTTTGGCTTATTTTATCAAGTGCCACTGAATACAGGCGCATTATACGATACAACGAATGTCATTGATACGTTTGTCTACCGTTCCTTGCTCGTCAGCGGAAATGTGGGCATGTCGGCAGCTGCTGGGTTGTATCAGGCGGTGGTAGGGATTGTCCTTGTGCTCCTGACGAACTTTGTCGTGCGTAAAGTAAGCAAGGAAAATGCTTTGTTCTAGGAGGAAACAGACATGGAGACACACATGGATACACGTATAGAAACGCAAAAACACGAGGTAATGCAGCATGCGAAGGTGGACACGCACAGCTACAGCAATCGTATTTCGCTGCAAGCCAATGCGCTGCTGGTTATCATGTTCACACTGCTCAGTATTGCCTGCTTATATCCGCTGCTGCTGGTCATTTCGGTTTCGTTTACGGACGAGCAAACGATCTTAACGCACGGATACAATATATTTCCGAAGGTGTTTTCCTTAGATTCGTATCGGTATTTATTCCAGGATGCGGATAAAATATGGCGGGGTTACGGTGTCACAATAGCAGTCACCGTAGTTGGGACTATTGGCAGTATACTCTTGACGGCATTGATTGCGTTTCCCATTTCCCGCCAAGATATGCCTTATCGAAACTTTCTAGCCTTTGCTGTCTTCTTCACGATGCTCTTCAGTGGGGGACTTGTTCCCTGGTATTTGACCTATTCCATGGCTGGGATGAAGAACACCCTGTGGGCACTGATTATTCCGCATTTGGTTGCTCCGTTTAATGTCATCATTATGCGAACCTTCTTCGCGAATACGATTCCAGTCTCCTTGATCGAATCGGCAAAAATTGATGGCGCCGGCGAGTTGCGGATTTTCGCTCGGATCGTTTTCCCGCTTTCGCTGCCTGTCATGGCGACGATCGGACTGTTCCAGACATTGAGTTATTGGAATGATTGGTTCACGAGCTCGGTATTCATCAGCAACAACAATCTCGTAAGTTTGCAGTACTTGATGTATAAGGTCATTTACAATATCCAGTATTTGAATTCAGGTTTGGTCGATGCAACGGTAGCAGGGAATGCGGCTGCATCGATCCCGACGGAAACGGTACGGATGGCGATGGCGATTGTTGGGGTGGGACCTATCATTTTCGTGTATCCGTTCCTGCAGAAATATTTCGTAAAAGGCTTGACCGTAGGTGCAGTGAAAGGATAGGACAACTAGGTAAGTAAAAAATTCAGGATGGTGAACGAGTATGACGGGTTTAGTAGAGAAATATGCCTTCGATCTTCGCAAAAGTGTGGCTCCTCCTAATCATATCGGGATCACCAGTTTATATAGTGTAACGGCTCCGCAGTATGGCACAGTTACAGGTGTCAAAGGATTCTTTTCCCCGCCATATGCGGCGAGTGAGCTGCTCTTGCAGCTGCAGTTTTTGGCTGACGGCATGCCCGTCGAGGATACGGGCAACTTGGGCAAGGAGGACTGTGGCTTGCTCTTTGCCGGAGCGGTATGGCAGCCAGATCGTATACGTCGTCGTGGAACGTATCATTGGTTAAAAGCAGGGAAGATGTACTCCCTGAATGTGAGCAGTGACCTCGTGCCGTTGACGGGGCGAGCTGGCTTTGTCCTCACAGTTCGGGTGACGAACCGAAGTGGAAGGGGAATTCCACTTTCGATTGTTCCACAGTTGAACCCTGGGCTTGTGAATCATGTGCCGCTTAGTGAGTGGGGGTTTTGTCCACCTCGAGGCGGCGTGACTGCGACTAGCATGGATTACCATATATGGGAAACGGATGCCGTTCGTGTAACGATGCTTCATGAACAGCTTTCAGCCGATTTGGAGCAAGGGGAGGAAGCAGTTTTCCGCCTAGCCGTTGTATTTACGCCAGCTGGAAGCGGTGTTGCGATGCCGGCGAGTCTAGCCGATTGGGAGAATGAAACAACGGATAGCTGGACGAAGCGCCTTGCGCATGCGGAAGCAGCTGTCCCGCAGCTGCAGAGCGACATCCCTGGTCTTGAAGCTTATTATCGGCGGTCGCTGATCAGCGGTCTTATCTGCATGTGGGAGCATCCCGACTTTAAGATTCAACCGTTTCTGGCTGTCTCGGGGATCGATGGCGGCGGTATCAGCTGCTACCCATGGGATACGGCAGGCTATGTTGGGCAGACGCTCACGATGCTGCTCGGTCCTGAGAAGTCAGCTGACTTTTTGACATTCATGTTCGAAGGCGGCATCGATCGGCATATCTGTTTCTTCCCCGATGGAACGGGGGATCAGCCTTTCCCTTATTCCTATAGCTTATGGTCATTTTTCCATTTTGCATGGTCGACGTTCTGCCAGCATGGCGCTGTGAAAGAGATATATCCGATGCTGGAGCGCATTCTGGAAGTAGATGAAGAACGGCTGATGCATCAGGGAGAATTGCTCGATTATGGCAATCATCATCACCTGCTGGAAATGCGCAGCAGCGGTTTCGAGCATGCGGTTGCCAGTCCGAATGCAGAACGGGCTTGGTGCTATGATCGCATGGCTGAGCTGGCGAATCATTTCGGAATCGATGGAGCCTCTGAATGGAGGGAGAAGGCGGCAAGTATCCGGAAGGCGATTCAAGAGCAGCTGTGGGATCCGTCGGCTGAATGGTTCGCCAGCCTATATCCCGATGGGCATAAGGAGTATATTTATTCGATTCAGTACTATGACTCCCTTCGCATGGGCGCCTGCACGCCAGAGATGGAGAAAGCGCTGCTGTCTCATTTGCGCGATGGCGCGTTCCTAGGGGAATATGGGGTATCCAGCATATCCGCAGAAGATCAACTACACTACGAGTTGAACGATCCAGATTGGTCGGGTGGCGGCAGCTTTGCCGGAGAAGGTCCTATTCTGGCACAAACGCTGTGGGAAATCGGGCAGCCGGAGCTGGCGTGGGATGTGATGAAGCGTCATATCTGGATGGGCAAGCATTTGCCGTATTTTCCGCAGGAGCATTATTGCGATCGTCCGCAGACGCCGGCGCATAAGCGGGCGAATAACATTGCGGGCATGGCTGGGGCACAGGCGCTCATCATGGGCTTAGCGGGTATCCGTCCGCAGTTGGATGGCAGTCTACTGGTACATCCGCAGCCTCCGGCTGAAGGACGTGTATCCGTAACCGGATACCAGCATCGTGGGAAATGCATCGATGTGCACGTGGAACCTGGTTATTGCCGCATCCTATGCGATGGCATTGACATTTATAGCGGAGTCCCATCGCTACAAAGAATAGTGTAAGTACACATCCCTATAATCGATAGATTTTCGAAAGTTGTCATAGATAATTTCATTCCGTTTAAAGCCGTAATCGCTAAAATTAAAAGGGAAGGGGGGAAGTAACGGGTTATTAGATTGGAAAAAAAGAATAGGGAGGATACGTCTTATGAGTCGAAAGATGTTGCGAAACACATGGTATTTCATGCTTTCCATGCTCATTCTGTTATCTTGCTTTCCAGTACTGCCAGCACGAGCTGAGGCTGCGCCTGAGGTCTATGATCTCACGATCTCGAACACGGATCAGCAAACGGTTAAAGGCTGGGGCGTATTTCCGTCCTGGAACCGTGCAGATTGGAATCGTAATTTCATGGACCGAACTGCCGCACAGAATGCTTTGCTGCAGGATTTAGGCGTAAGCATGTTCCGCATAATGATCCCACCTCTTGCAGGGGATGCGGATGGCAATCTGATTGATGCTAAAATGCAAGAAATCTCCGATCTGGTCCAAGTATCCGAAAGTAAAGGCGTTCATGAGTACATCATCTCTGTTTGGTCGCCTCCCGTAGGAATGAAAACGCTGCCAACCGTGAACGGATGGACAGGTTCAGAGCATGTAAGGCTGCGACCTGACAAAGAAGAAGCGTATACGAGTTACTTGGTCAGCGCCATTCAATGGCTTGTGGCGAAAGGAGCGAGTGTCCCGAAAGCTTTAAGCTTTCAAAATGAACCACTTTCGCAAATTATCAGCGAGTGGTGTTATTGGGGAGGAGACAATGGGCAGCAGTATCAACGTGTGACTAAGTTGCTGCGTGCCAAATTAGATACGGCTGGTTACACTGGCATTCAAATTTTAGCGCCGGAAGGTGCCACCTATCATGAAAATGAGCTTCTGCTGGGGCAGGGACTTTCCGCTTTACAAACGGATCCGGCATTGAATCATGCGATTGGCGGACTGACTTCACATAGTTATTTCTCCAAAGGGTATGACACGACGGATGTGTATCAAAAGTATAAGGATGCGCTGGATAACTTTCCTGAAAAAGACAGATGGCAAACCGAGTACAGTACACTCATAGCTGGCGTTTCCGATATGGATATGGCGATCAATGCATCACAGCGTTTGGCCAGCGATATGGCGTTTATCCAAAATAACTACTGGTTTTGGTGGTTGGGTTGGGCAAATGGCAGACATCCTTCAGATGTCGGAGAAGTACTGCTTGACGGAGATGGATATACCGTAACGAAATCGAAGACCTTCTATATGTTAAGCAAAATTTTCAATAACGTACCTGTTGGTTCTAAAGTGAGACACATGACTGGTGACGCCGCTTCGGGAATCACGACCTCCGACTCGCTCTGGATGGATTCCGTCGCATTCGTAAATGGCAACAAAACGGTAGCTCTAGTCGTGAATTCAACAGACAAACCGAAGACGGTGAATGTCAAAGGGTTGACCGGATCAACTGCAAGCATCTACCAGTTAACGTCTAGTGTAGGGTTAGGTCAGGATATGCTGCTTGCGGGCTTGCGGAACATCCATGGTGGAACGGCATCTACGATCGGCCTGCCAGCGAAGAGCATTTCCGTCATTATCACTTCGGATTCCGATACAGCGCCGCCTCAGGTGACATTTGACCAGTCGAATAGTTCTTCCACACCGAATGCGGCTTATGCCGTCAGAAATCCGCAATTTACGGTTTCCGGTCATTTGGACGAAGCGGGTACCCTGCAGATCAATGGGGAAGCGGTCACGGTTGGAAGTGATTTGAGCTTCAGCAAGCTGATCAATTTGCAACCGGGCAATAATACTATTTCCGCCATTGCCACAGATACTTTGGGTAATGCAGGCAATCCTGCACAATTGCTCATTCGGCATGATCCGTCTTATTTAGGATTAACGGTAGATCAGAGCGCTTTGCAGTATGTGAATCAAAGCGGCTACACCGTTTCGGGGACAACGAACGGCAATGCCACAGTGAAAATCAACCAACAGCATCAAGGCACAACGGTCAGTGAAGGTACATACAGCGTTGTCGTGGAACCGAACAATCATCAAATAGGAGATACGATTAAAGCCGTCTTTAATGATAGTTTTGTCTCAGCAGGCGTTCTGGGAAGCACCCAAGGCGGCTTTACGATTAACGCGCAGCAAGTGATTGATCCTAGCACCATTTTGCTGCCTGCCGAAGGAACGAAATCGATGAGATTAAAGCTGACGGGTGGCGTAGATCTCGCGCGGCTTGGCATTAACTTCCTCAATGCTTCTTCCAAATCAGAGTTGAGGGATTTCTCAGGCTTGCAAAGTACCGCTGGACTGCAATTCTGGGTATACACCAAGAAGCAAGTAGATAGCTTCTCTGTTGTGCTGGACTCGGATAATAATGGAATAGGGGTTGAAGCGCGACTTCCACTGTCCAACTATTTAACTACTGCTGATTATGGCAACAAATGGGTGAAGGTCACGGTTCCATTTAGCGACTTCACGACAAGTGGTGTCTATTATGACGCTGCCACGGGGCAACCAACGACGGTGCCTTTCCTATGGAATAAGGTGAAAGGTGTTGGCTTTTCCAGCTCGACAATCGCAAGCGGGTATTACGATCCTTACGTGGATGATATTCGCATTGTGTATACGAGTGTACCTTCCTCCTCCTCAGGCTTGCCATATTTCAATACGGTATTGAACTTAAGGGAAGGGGAAAACACTGTTACAGCTTCAGCCTACAATGACTTAGGACAGCAAGCTGTGCCGACAACAATTCGTGTCATGTACGATTCCATTGCACCTGTCATTACGGTACCAACGGCAGGTTCGACTACCAATACTAGCTTCGTTTTAAAAGGGAGTATCAGTGAAGCAGCTACGCTGAAAATTAACGGGGTATTGACGAATTTGGCGGCTGATAACACGTTTACTGCCGTGGTCCCTGTAAGCAAAGGATTGAATGCCATTACCGTAATTGCTGTGGATCCTGCTGGAAATCAATCACAAGCCATTGTCAATGTGGATTGCAATCCTGTCGTAGATGGTTCATTAACGCCTGGGGTTACTACTGCTAATCGCGCATCAGGCGTTCCTGCAATTGATGGAGATTTAACAGAAGCAGGCTGGATCATTAACAATAACGTGAGCAAAATGATTACCGGCACATCGGATAACAATCTTACATTTGGAACGATGTGGGATGAAACCAACTTCTATGTTGGGGTCAAGGTACTCGATGCCAACTTAATCAATGATTCTGAGGCAGCGAAAACGTATCAGGATGATTCGGTCGAAATTTATATCGACGGCGACAACAGCCGAAGCACGCAATACGGGATAGACGATCATCAATTCACGCTCGGTTGGCATGATCAATTTCTCTCGGCTGGCGCGGGGATTCCTGGGGTAACTTTTGCACAAAAAGATATCGATGGCGGCTTCACTGTAGAAATGGCAATTCCGTGGACCGGGGTCGGCATTACACCACCGAAGGTAGGCTCTGTCATTGGCTTCGATGTGGGATATAACGATGATGACGGCCACAATGCCGGATCCCGAGAAAGCCAAACCATGTGGCGAGGAAACGGGAATAACTGGCAGAGCACAGCCGCATTCGGCAGCCTTTATTTAAATGACACGAAGAATGTCACGGTTGCGCTTGATCCTTCTGGTGCTTTGACCATAGACGGAAGCCTTGATGAACCTTATTGGGCGCTGAGAAGTAATGCGGTGAAAGCCATCACAGGATCATCAAATAATAGCGTTAGATTCGGTGCATTAGGGGATACGCAAAACCTGTATGTAGGCGTTGAGGTGCTGGATCCAAGCTTGAAAAATGATTCAGCGCAAGCGTATCAGGATGATTCCGTTGAAATTTATATCGATGCGGACCATAATCAAAGCACATCTTATGATGGGAAGGATCATCAAATTACATTGGGCTGGCATGATAATCAGCTTTCGATCATAGGCGATATTCCGGGCATTCAATTTGCACAAAAGGATACTGCCGGAGGCTACACGGTGGAGTTGGCAATTCCATGGTCGGGGCTGAACGTCACGCCTGCTCGCGATATTTCGTTAGGGTTCGATGTTGGAAACAATGACGATGACGGGCAAAACGGAGGAAATCGCGAAAGCCAGCTCATGTGGAATGGAACGGGAGATAACTGGCGGAATACGTCAGCTTTCGGACACCTCCTCTTGCACAACTTGAGCCTTCCACTGCCGCAAACGACTGAACCAGAACCGGAGGGACTGGAAGAATTTACAGACAATAACGCAGACTTGACAAAGGTATTTGCGAAAACACCTAAGATTGTATTATCAAGTGGACATCCGGAAAATTTCTCGGGAGATGCCGATCGGTTTGCCCACAATATCGACAATCCCACGAGTCCAGAATACGTCGTGTATAAGTCACCGTATGGCGATATCTATTCCTTTGACATCGCGACGGGTTTGTTCAATGGGACACCGGCATTCTCAATTTACGGTTCCGCAGATGGCGTTACCTTTACGAAGGTCACCCCGAAATCAACATTGACAGGCGGGGCGAACGGCTACTCCGTGTTCAGCAATACGTCCAATAAGCTCGGTACGGGAGTCAAATATCTCAAGATTGAGTTCCCTGGCAAGGAAAATTGGAAAGAGCAGTTATTGAATGTCAGCTTTAAGTATGCGGGGGAGCCAGAGGGCCCACCTGAAGATGCGATTAAAGCCACATTCACGGACGAGGCTGCCAATGTATCTAAGCTGTATGCCAAATCTGGACATATTGGGACTGCCAGCAGTCAGCCGGAGAAATACGGTAACGATAGCACCCGGCTCATTCACACGAATGACGATGCCATTAATCCGGAATATATCATTTACAAGTCACCTGATGGCGATATCTATTCGTTCGACATCTTGGTGAGTGCGTTTTACAATTTGCCGGCAACAAGCCAATTTGCGGTGTACGGTTCAACGAATGGCATTAGTTTTACCAAAATACCTGCTAGTTCAACGATGATCAGCTCAGCGTCGGGTTTTAATACACTTAATGTCAAAGCAGATAGCATGCCAAGAGGGTACAGGTATTTGAAGGTTGAATTCCCATACGGTACGGTAAATGACGATAACTGGACCAGCAGCATCAATAAAGTTTCTTTCGTGTATGGTGTTACGGAGCAGGTACTTCCTGAACTTGATGTTGTACATGTGACAGCGGACAAAACATTGTTGAAACCCGAAGAAACGGCTGTTTTAACGGTCAGCGGCCTCATGGACGACGGCTCACAAGCTGATTTAAGCGAGGCACAAATCGTATTCACAAGCGAGAATGAACTAGTGGTAAATGTGGATGAAAATGGTAGATTGAACGCGGTTGGGGAAGGCGTGGCTGCGGTAAAAGCATCGGTATCCTTACGGGGAGCAACGAAAGAGGACACGGTTCAAATCACAGTGGACAACACGGCACCTGTAACCTCGGCTGAAGTGGAACCAATCTCAAGTAACGGTTGGTACAATTCCGATGTTATGTTATCGATTAGTGCCACCGATACCCTCGCGGGTATTGAAAAAACGGAATACAGGATCGGAGAAAGCGGCGGTTGGATTCCTTATTTGTCGCCATTTTCCTTGACTGTTGAAGGGGTCACTACGATTCAGTACCGTTCTACTGATAAGGCAGGGCATATCGAGGATATCAAGCAGCTTGCTGTACAAATTGATAAATCGCTGCCATTGTATCAACTCATGGTAAGTGGAGGCGCCTTGAATGAGGGAGGCACCTTTGATGATAGCCAGCCTCTTACCTTCAAGGCTTGGGATAGCTTATCTGGTTTAACTACAGCCCAGATAACAATCGATGGGTCGGTTCTTGCGCTGGACCTCCACGCACAGTCAAGTTTGGTCATTGACATGGCGGGCAAAGTTGGGAATCATACAACTACAATTATCGCGGAGGATACGGCCGGCAACAAGCTGGAGAAAACGTTCTTGTTCTCGGTGACTACAAGTATTCCAGTCATGGCGAATTTTATCGACCGTTATAAGCAAGCGGGTGAGCTGGGAGGGTCGGTGGTTAAGCAATTAACCAACGCCCTTGATCAGTCGCAGCATCAGTTAGATAAAGGAAGCTCAGATAAAGCCGCCAAACATATGCAGGACTTCGTAAAGCATCTTAACAAGGAGGCCATTGGAGCTAATTTGAGTGCTAGAGCGAAAGCCATACTACTCGCGGATGCCAATGCGTTGATTGCGCAGTGGTCGGGAGGAACTCAGTAAGTGCTTATCTCCTTTAATTTATTTGCATCATGGTCAAAAATGCTAAAAAACACTTATTTTTGGGGGAATGGCTAAATTTAGATGAATTGGTGCGAAAGTGCAACCTTTTGGGCCGTATGGTGGCAAAATGAGAAGTAGCAGCAGAAATAGTTGCACATTCGCAAGCATTTTAAATAGCGAAGTTAATTGAATAAAAAAAGATGCACTTTGGCATCTTTCATAATGACATTCAGAGGGTCCCGCCACTTACATGGCTTAGGACTCCTCTTTTTTTTGATTTCCTTGGTGCAATCATTTTGCACGATTGGTCGATTCAACGCCTTTGCTTACAGCCGTCACTTCCAATTTGTCATTGTAAGCAATTGCGTACCAAGGCTCACCAGCGGACTCCGCATTTACCTGAATGTCAATTTCCCATGGCGCCTCATAACTGACGCCAAGCAGCTGATTGCCTTGGTAAATCGCGATGGCAAACGGGGGTTCACCCTGATCATTTTCAAGTTTAGGGTAAACGAGAACGGTTTGTTTCCCAGTTGGGAGGGATGGTCCTAAGACAGGCGTATAGCGGTATTGTATGGGATCCACACCCGGCTCGACCTTGCTCAAAAACCAATCGGATGCAATCAATCGCTGATAGTACCCGTCCATGAAAGGATTTTCGCCGATATCGTACACATAGGTTCCGTTTGTTCGAACGGCCTGAGCTCGGCTGAAGTTAAAGTAGGTGATCGCTTTTACTTGGGGAAATAGGCGCGGCAGCAGGCCGTACATGTACCCCATCTGGTCTTCTGCCCAGCCCCAGTAAGCTTGGTTCGTAGGCAAGTAGGTGTGAGCGACAGCTCCCTCTGAAATCATAATAGGCTTATGGCTATAGCGACTGTAAAGGGGAGCGAAGGTATCGATCACGGTGCTCTTGAGTTGCTCTTTTCCAGACGAGTAGGGAGTGCTGTATAAGGAGAAACCAACCCAATCTACGTAGGCATCCCCTGGATAGTAAGTATCAATGGTATCGGGCGGCCAAAAATTAGGCGACCACACCATCGCGACGTTAGGCGCTTCTTCGGCCATGATGTCGTGAATCAGGCGGAATTTCTCTATATATTTCTGAGGTTCACCGTGCCACGGCACCCATTCACCGTTCATCTCCGACGCATAGCGCAGGAAGATAGGAATGCCAGAGGCCTTGGCCTCTCTTGCAAAACGGCGGACATATTCATCATCCTGAACGTCGTCTAAGCCAAAGCGCGGCTCCCAACCGATCTGGAGCGCACCGCCAAGCTCCTTGACTCTTTCCGCAGTCCGTGCGGGGAAATACGTATTGGTGTCGGTCTGCACTTTCCGCCAACCGACATAAGACAAGTAAAGCGCATGTTTGCGGCCGTAAACCTCTTCGATCTTCGTAACATCGTAGCCGACTCTGCGATCTGCGCCCAGCATACCGATATAAACACCAGATGCAGGCTCATGTTTGGCTAAGGCAACTGGTACAGGTGTTGTAACTTGCTCTGCCTTTAAAGGCGAACGAATATAGAGCTCTATCTTCGCTGAAGGAGTTGAAACGCTAGGCAAACTAGCGGTAACCGAAGGCAGCCCAGCTGAATAGACAGCGATTCGATCCCGATAGGCAGCTGCCGCTTCAGGTTGTCCCGCTTGCATGGCTTTTTTCTCTTGATTGCTCCAAAAAGTAGCAATATCCGGCTGTTTAGGCTTTGCAGGAGAGGGAATAACCGTGGGTTGAGGCAGCAAAGTAGCAGAATCAGTTTGCTTTCGCTCGAACTCTACTACATTAACATCTATAGTTAATAATGTAATGGCCACGAAACCCGCCAAACCGAGAAGGGATCCGAATGTCCAGACGATTTTTTTTTGCACGGTGCAGGTTCCTCTCACAAGGGATTCACACGAAAGGCAGTACATTAATTGTATGCCCAAACTTGCGAGACGGTCAATGGAGGAATCGCGCGCGAAAAAGTTGTATTGCAACTTTGAGGAAGAGAAGCTACAATTTTTAATAAATTCGTTGTCGGACTGGATGGTGAGCTTGTTTTGAAAATGCCTTTCATTTCACGTCTTTTCAATAGCCGCAAAAGTGCACTTTCGACGATCATCGCCTCCAATTTATTTATCCTGTTGATACCGCTTGCAATGGGCCTTTTTTTGTATGCAAAGGTAGAAGAAAGCATGGAGCGGAGCACGACTCGATCCAATGTCGCCATGCTCGAACAGTTGAAGCTATCACTCGATAACAAATTATCGGAAGTGGATACGCTCATGCGTCAGGTTGTGTTTGATCCGAAGCTGGACTATATGCTTAAAATCCCAGCGAACTCGACGGATGCAGACAAATACGAGTTTATTCAATTCATGCGGGATAAAATGAGTAAATATCACAGCATGACCAGCAGTTTCATTTTAGATTACTACGTATACTTTGCAAGCAGTGATTCGATTGTCAAATCGGATTTGGTAACGAACTCACGCACCTTTTATTCGCTCTACTACTCCTATAAGAACATGACATATGATGGCTGGCGTAAGCTTTTGGATCAGGAGCACAATATGGCTTACTTGCCGCTCGCTTCGGTATCCAATGGATTCGATCAAACACGCAAAGATGTTATTACCTATATCCAATCCCTACCCATTCATTCGCAATCTCAAAATCTCGGAAGCTTTATCGTATTGATTGACGTCGATCAGGTTAAGCAATTGTTTGCGCAGATGGAGTCGGCCAGCCATAGCTTAGTCTACATCATCGATGATGCAGGAAAAACGATTATGAGTAACAGTGAGACACCTTTTCCGTCGGACTTACAGGCGCGTATTCATGGAAGCACAGTGCCGTTTGATTACCGACTGGCGAATGTCGATCAAGTGGTGTCGGTGACCTCCTCGCAAAAAGCAGGTTGGAAATACGTCTCCATTATGCCGAACGACGTTTTCATGCAGCAGGTCAATCAAATCAAGAGCTGGTCCATCGGTTTATTCATTTTATGCTTGATATCCGGTCTCATTGCCGTCAGCATCGGGGTTTATCGTACGTACAAGCCTCTCCAAAAAACGGTGAAAGCGATTATGTCCGGCAAAGATTTGCTTCAGCGGCCTTTATCGAATGAATATGAGTTTATCAGGCTAACGGTTGAAGGTTCGATCCATGAAGAGAAGCATTTGCGAAGTACCTTGGCACAGCAAACGCCTTTCATCCGAGCCAATTACTTGTCCCGTCTGCTGAATGGTCATATGGATGTGGATATTTCGGCAGCTAACGGCGATTCGCTTCAGTTTATGGATCTGAAATTTGTCAGCGACTGTTTTGCAGTCGTGATTGTGAAGATTGAAGATATTCATTTTCAGGGAGAAGAAGATGAACAGCAGTGGGCACATGCCAGATTTATTGTAGCGAATATTGGCGCGGATCTCATCGCAGTGAATCATCGAGGGTTTTCGCTGGAGCTCGACCGCGATCGTATAGCACTTCTCATTAACCTTACAGCAAATTCGGAAGAAATCGCCAAAGCGGATATTCGGGAAATCGCGGAATCGCTCTTTACCATCACGTCGCAACGTTTCCAAATCGGCCTATCGATTGCGGTTGGCGGGATTCATGATGGACAGAAAGCGATTCGCGACTCTTACCCAGAAGCACTGGCGGCGCTTGAATATCGCCTTATTCAGGGGAAGCATACTATTATTTATTTCCAGGATATCGTCGATGTGAAGCAGCATTATTATTACCCGCTGGAGATTGAGATTCAGTTAATTAATTTTGTACGCAGTGGCGATGCCGAAAATGTTGAAAAATTACTCGATAAAATATATTCGATGAATTTCGATGCCAGTCATATCACGCCTGAATTGGGCAAATGTTTGTTTTTTAACGTAACGAGTACGCTCTTAAAAATTGTGAACTCCACGAATGCGAATCAGGAGGAAGTACTTGGCGTAGACTTCGATCCGATCAAAGAGGTTTTCAGTTATCCAACGGCGCAAGGCATGTATACGAAAACGAAGGAGCTGTTCGAGACGCTGACCCGTTCGTTTAATCTCGAGCGCTCCGATCACAGCCAGCTTAGAATGCAGGAAATCGTCCGTATTGTGCATGAGAATCTAGGAGATTCGAGTCTTGGTGTTGCCCAAATCGCGGAACGTATCCAGATGACACCGCAGTACCTGTCTACTTTTTTCAAAAAACATCAAGGGCAGAATCTACTCGATTACATTACGACAAAACGGATTCAACACGCCAAGCAGTTAATGGAGAACAAAGAACTGACGATTGTCCAGATCGCACAGAAGATTGGTTACAATAATGATGTCGTTTTCATCCGAGCTTTCAAGAAGCTAGAGGGTGTAACGCCAGGCAAATACCGTGAGACGAGCTTACCGGAGAGTACCGGCTCAGACACATAAAGAGCAGCCTCTTGGGGCTGCTTATTTTATTAAAATTAGCTACTGCCGATTTCTAATACGGACTGATCATTTCTCACAAGCCCCGTATTTCTTAGGAAAATACAACGAAAACGACAACTAGGCAGTATTCAGTTCCTGGCTGGAGAAGCATACTTGGGAACAGGTACTGATGACGACGACGATCACCGTGCCAAACAAGCGAAGCGTTACTCATTATAAAGGGAGGCTTGAAAAATGAAGAAAACATTTAAACAAGTAGGGTCCGTTGTATTGCTTTCTGCACTAGTCATCTCGGTAAGCGCATGTGGTGATGATACGAATAGTACGAGCTCATCGGCAGCGCCGCAGGCGAGTAGCGAAGCTCAGCCGCCGAAGCTCACCAAACTATCGTATTGGGTAGCTAATCACTCTGCAGCCTCTGGTCAAATGAAAACGTACGCTGAAATGGGTATGTATAAGGAACTTGAAAAAGCTACTGGGGTAAAGGTAGACTTCCAGCATCCACCGCTCGAGGTTCCGCAAGCGCAAGAGCAATTCAACTTAATGATTGCGACAAACGAGCTGCCGGATGTCATTGAAGCGAGTTGGGGAGCAACAAGCGGTGCCGTAATTCGTTATCCTGGCGGGCCGGAAAAAGCGATTTTAGATAAGAAAATCATTAAGCTGAACGATCTTATCGATAAATATGCCCCGAACCTAAAGAAGCTGCTTGCCGCTCATCCCGATTGGAAAAAACAGATTTCCACGGATGAAGGAAGCATCTATGCGTTCCCGTTCTTACGTGGTGATGATAAAGTCAGAGTGTTCTTCGGGCCATCGATCCGTCAAGATTGGCTGGATAAGCTGGGCTTGAAGATGCCGACGACCATCGATGAATGGTATACCGTGCTGAAAGCTTTTAAAGAAAAAGATCCAAATGGCAATGGTAAAGCGGACGAGATTCCAATTTATCTGGATAAAAATTTATTCTCGACCGACGCTCCTTTCCTTGGCGCATGGGGCATTAACTACAGCTTCTATCAAGATGGCGGCACTGTAAAATACGGCCCGATTCAGCCTGAATATAAAGAATTCCTGGCAACTATGAACAAATGGTACAAGGAAGGCTTGCTGGATAAGGATTTCGCAGCACCGAACGATAAATTATTCGATAACAAAATGACAACCAACCTCTTGGGTGCAACGGCGTCTTTTAATGGCGGAGGCATTGGGAAATATGCGGGTCTCATGAAGGATAAAGATCCTAAATTCGATTTGGAAGCGGCTCCTTATCCGGTATTGAAAGCTGGCGACAAAGCGATTTGGGGACAAAAGGATTTTGCCTATAACGGTGTTGGGGCAGCAATATCGGCAGTCAACAAGAACCCAATCGAAACGGTGAAATGGCTCGATTACGCGTATGGGGAGAAAGGCGACCTGCTGTTCAACTACGGTGTAGAAGGCACGAGCTACAAGATGGAGAACGGCAAAGCAACCTTCTTACCGGAGATTTTGAACCCGCCAGCGGGAACGAGCATTCAGCAATCGATTGCCAAATATAATCGGGCTACATGGAGTGCGCCATTCGTGCTTAGCGATAATTTCCAACTGCAATATTTGGCTCTGCCGCAGCAGAAGAAAGCTTTGGAAATCTGGTCGAAGCCAACGGCTGAACGCAAAATACCACTCGTTTCTCCGACGCAGGATGAAAGCAGCAAATTCGCTTCCATCGTGACGGATATCCAAACGTATCAAGATGAAATGCTCTTGAAATTCATCATGAGCGTAGAACCGATTGATAACTTTGATTCCTACGTGAAAAAGATTAAGAACATGGGGATTGATGATGCGATCAAAATCCAGCAAGGGGCTTTGGAGCGTTTCAATAAACGCTAAGGAAATAGTTGGGGGATGAACAGCGGATACGGTTTATCCCCCTTTTCTAAATAGAAACTTGGAAAGAAAGGGTAGGGAGACGATGAGGCAAAGCCAAACACCAGTTGAGGCCGTGCAGGCCGTAAATATAAAGAAACCCTATCGCAATCCGACTGTGCTGGAAACCATACGTGGGGATTTAAAACGGCATTGGTCGATTTATGTGATGGCCCTTCCCGTTATCGCATATTACTTAATTTTTCATTACGGACCGATGTACGGATTGCAAATTGCTTTTAAAGACTTCTCTCCGGCGAAAGGGATTCTGGGAAGTTCATGGGTTGGATTTAAACATTTTGAAAGTTTCTTTAATGGGATTTACTTCTGGCGTTTGATCAAAAATACGATCTTAATTAACCTTTACGATTTGCTGTTCGGTTTCCCGGCAGCCATCATTCTGGCTTTATTATTAAACGAAATCCGTCATAGCGTGTTTAAAAGAGTTGTGCAGTCGATCTCCTATTTGCCGCATTTTATCTCGATCGTTGTTGTGGCGGGGATGATGATTGACTTTCTAAGCCGCAATGGTCTTATTAATCAAATTATCGGCAGCTTTGGCATTGAACCGATTGATTTCTTGCAAAAGGAAGGTTGGTTCCGTTTCCTATTCGTTTCCTCTGGCATCTGGCAAGGGATCGGTTGGGGCTCCATCGTGTATTTGGCGGCAATGGCCACCATTGATCCGACGCTGTATGAGGCAGCTAAAATGGATGGCGCGAACCGCTGGAAGCAGACGCTGCATATCACAATTCCAGGCATCATGCCGACGATCGTGATTCTGTTTATTTTACAAATGGGCAATATGCTGACGGTCGGCAGTGAAAAGGTACTCTTGCTCTACAATCCACTGACCTATGGAACGGCTGATGTCATTTCAACCTATGTGTACCGCAAAGGGGTATTAGAAGCAAGTTATAGCTTTACGGCTGCTGTCGGGCTGTTCAACTCGGTTATCAGCTTTATTCTAATCGTTGCCGCCAATAGCTTCGTTAAGCGAATCAGCGAGAACAAACTGTGGTAAGGAGATTTGCACATGAAATTAACCAGTGGGGAACGAACATTTGGCTACTTCAATATTCTGTTGATGCTCGTGCTTTGCGCGGTCACCCTATATCCGTTCTTATACGTGGCATTCGCCTCGGTTAGCGATGCGACATCCTTGCTGCAGCATCGCGGTATCATGCTTAAACCGGCAGGCTTTGATTTAGGCGCCTACAAAGCGGTTTTCGCGAACCCGATGATCGTGAAAGGGTATCAGAATACGCTGCTATATGTCGTACTCGGTACAACGATCAACCTGTTCATGACAGCGATAGGAGCCTATGTATTGTCGAGGCCGAATCTGTATTTTAAAAATATCATCATGTTTTTCATCGTCGTGACGATGGTGTTCCATGGGGGACTTATCCCGAGCTACCTGCTCGTGAACGATCTCGGGATGATGAATACGATGTGGGCGATCCTCATTCCTGGTGCGATCAACACGTTCAATATGATTATCATGCGTACTTCTTTTCAAGGTATCCCTGTCAGTCTGGAGGAATCCGCTAGAATGGATGGCGCAGGCGACTGGAAAATTTTGTTTCGAATCGTCATTCCGCTTTCGATGCCGGTCATTGCTGTCATGATTTTGTGGTATGCGGTTGGGCATTGGAATTCCTACTTTAGCGCGCTGGTCTATCTGCGGAATAGGGAAGCCTACCCTCTCCAGCTCGTGCTCCGGGAAATTTTGATCTCTAACAATACGGATTCGATGATGGCAGGTGGAGGCGATGACAAGTATGCCATCGGAGAAACGATTAAATATGCGGCGATTATCGTATCGACACTTCCCATCATTTGTTTGTATCCGTTTCTTCAAAAGTATTTTGTTCAAGGTGTGTTGATTGGTGCGATTAAGGAGTAAGAATTGCGCAAGTTCACCACGATAAGAAGGAGAGATACGAGTGAGAGGCGTTACATTCGAGAATGCTCCGAGCAGCTGGAATGAGGCTTTACCGATCGGCAACGGTCATTTTGGGGGCATGGCGTATTTCGAAGATAACAAGCTGACGCTAGCCCTTAATCATTACGAGGTTTATTATCAGAAGCTCCATCGGTACAGTAAAAAATACCGGAATGGGGAAGGCCAGGATTTTACGCGCCAATATGAACGGACATTCGATGAGTTGCGCACGTTGGCTGCAGACAGGTATCGAGATCCGGAACAGGAGCCAGTTGTGCTATATGGCGATGCGTTAAATGCGAACAGTATGTATAGAAAATATGGCAAGCCATCCGGTGGAACCTCTCATTACCCAACAGGTGAAGTTGAACTCTTTCCTTCTAAAGAACTCACAGATCCTGACTATTATTCACTTGGGCTAGATGTGGAGAAGGCTGTCGTTCAGTTGCGTGTGGAAAAGGATCAGAAGAAGCTTGATGTGAGTACGTTAATTTCCCAAGATGGCGATTATGTCATCACCTCTATTCATCAGTCGAAGACGTCCTTGTTGACAGCGATCGCGATGTCTGTACCGGTTAGAAGATATGTCGATATGCAGGTTTCCTATCATCAATGGAGTGAGAATTCGTTCTACTACCTGGGTTCCTTTTATCCGGACGGTGAAGACATGGTGCAGTATGATTCATTCTCCTTCATTGTGATGATGAGGATCATTGGGTCGAAAGGGAGCGTTGTCGCTAGTTCTTCCAATGAGCATCTTCACATTGCCCTCCAGGATACGGAGAAAAACATAACACTGCTTACAACGGTGGTCACAGAGGAGGAAACGAAGGAACTGCTTCCTACTGCTCTGAAAAGACTGGATGACGCATCGTCACAAGTGCAGCTCAAGATAGACCATCATCAAGCACATTGGGGCAGCTTCTGGTCACGTTCCTCCATCACCTTGCCAGATAAAATGATTGAAGAACTCTGGTATATCAATTTATACGCAATCGCTTGCTCCAGCGGAAAAGGCGGTAGAATGCGCGAGCAAGCATGCGGCTTGAACGGGTTGTGGGATATTAAGCAGCCGACCAAGTGGGGCAGCATGTGGTATTGGGACGTGAATATTCAAGCGGCGTTCTGGCCGCTTTATACGGCTAATCATCTTGAAGTTGCGGAAGCGTTCAATGACGGTCTGTTATCCTACGTGGAGCTAGCGACGCAGATGTCGAAGCAGTTTCACGGTCTGGAAGGCATTGCTGGAGATTACCCGCATGCGCTGTATGTGAGCATTTGGCCTTGGTGTGCGCAATTTGTGTGGGACTATTATCGCTACAGTATGGACCATGATTTTTTGCGCGGAAAGGCGTACCCGCTGTTTAAGCAGATTGCTCGTTTTTTCGAAGGCTATTTGCAGGTGAATGGGGAATCAGGACGCTATGAGATCTTTCCGGATATTTCGCCGGAGCAGGGTCCTTTGACTCGAAACTCAACTTGCAGCCTGTCTGCGGTTAAATATGTTTTGAAAATCGCGATTGAGGCGAATGCGTTGCTTGGTGAAGATGAGGCGGATCGGCTGAAGTGGAAGCAGCTTGTAGACAATTTGGCGTCGTATCCAACGGCGAACTCCAAAGGCTATGGGGATGTCCTGCTGGATTCCGAATGGGCACCTGTGGACTTGCATTTGCGGCATCCTTCGCTGCTTATGCCGATTTATCCGATTGGAGAAATCAACAAAAAAAGTGAGCCAACGTTGAGGAAAAGGGCAGAGAATACACTTCGCTATGCGGAAAACCACACGGAATACGGCATGTTTCAGTTCGGGTGGCTTTCCTGTGCCGCCTCAAGATTGGGCAAAGGCAGTACGGCGCTTAGGCTGCTGTATGAGCAAGGCATCGACTTGTCGCTCAGGAGCAACGGCTTGTTTGCGGAAGAGACAGAACGTTGGATGAACTACTGCAACATTACAAACGAACCGTTATACCATCCACACATGATGGAGGCTTCGGGTGAAATGGTGGCAGCGGTGAACGAAATGCTGCTGCAAAGCTATGACGGTGTGATCGAGGTGTTCCCAGCGCTGCCTTCAGGCGAGCCTAAATCGGAACTGGCGATTGGTTTGTATGATCATGCGGTGGAATCAAGAGTAAAGCAATATGAGAAATGGAGCGATTGCTCCTTTCAGGGATTGCTGGCCGTAGGCGCTTTTGAAGTGAGCGCTGAGCGGAAAGCGGGGCGTACGACTTGGGTTACGATTCGAAGTAAGGCAGGGAACAAGGTTGTGATCCGCAACCCCTTTCATGCGAGCAAACAAGTACTAGTTTCCAGCAAAGTGGGTTCATCGTGGCATGCAGTGGAATTTGTGCAGGACAATGACCAACTTTCATTTGTGACGGAGCCGGGAGTGGAGTACGCCATGTATCCGCACACGGAATCTTACTTACCTGAGCTGTATGCCGCAGATTCCGATGGTCAAACGGGTAAGAAGAGCACTCCTTTGGTACATGAAGCCCACACCCACCGGAGAGTGTTTCTCGGCAAAAACCAAAACACGCAGCACTATAGAGCGCTGGACCATTTTACTTTTGACTATTACTCGGGCAATTACCGGGAATCCAGGCTGGCTGCGTACCGGCTTGATTTTGGGGTAGCTTCTCATTTGCTGAAGAAAGATTATCATCGTGTGCTGCCAAGACAGGTTCATATGGAAGGGGTTCTCGGGCAAACGTTTCGTAAAATAACCCCAGCGACAGTGTATACTCCTTACACAGGGATCGGATGGGAGAGCAGAGATCTCATTGCGCTGGATCGCGGAGAGCCCGACGAGCTGCGCAGGGATTCCATCGGCGGAACGTGTGAAGCCACGTTTATCGTGGAGCTTCCTAAGGGGCGCTATGATGTGCTCTTTGTAACAGGCGACGAAGGGGAGCCGTCCTACACGGAGGTTGAAGTCGTAGGGCAAAGCACGTGGAGTCCGGAGAGAAAACTTCGGGTTGGCGAATATGCTACCGAGATCCTGCCCATCACACAGAGAAAGGACGGTTATGTAAGAATTAGATTTCGCACCTGTAAAGGCTTGCAATGGCGAGTAAATGCGTTGATTATCAATAAAAATTACACGTATTTATGAAAAGCATTTTCTGAGAGGATGGAAAGTTGATCTAGGCAGCAGCATGTCGATGACGAAGCTCGAAAGCTACTGGTATAACAGCACGACCTACCCAAGGACATACGCCTACAAAATTGAAGGCAGCAATGACGATGTAACCTACATGACCATCCTTGATCGATCGAGTAATACAACGCAAGGCTTAACTACAGACACCTTCACTAGCACCTACAGGTATGTCAGAGTTACCGTAGCGGGCTCCAGTTATAGTGGTGGAAGCGCCTCGGCGTATGAGTTCAAGGTATATAATTAATGGAAAGGGAGCTAGAGGCGTGTTTGCGCCTTAGCTCCTTTGTTTGTGCGAATTGAATGGTCAAAAATGCAAAAATACACATATTTTCAGGTGAAATGGATAAAAGTAGATAAATTAGTGAGAAAGTGCAACCTTTGCTCCGAAAAGGTGCCAAAATGATGAGTAATGGCAGAAATGGTTGCACTTTTGCACGCATTTTAGATATAAAGATTAGTGAGGTAGAAAAGGTTGCACTTTTGCATTTTTGGCTTGGCTTACAATCCTAAGACTTACATATCCGTTAATCATTCATTTTTCGATTTTATATCAGGGCATTTTTCAATGGCTTTTGAAGTACGTCGACAACGGCTGCGAAGATACTAGTTGCTAAAATAGCCATTAGACATAATGATGTAGGACCCGCTGCATCATCACTAGCTGTAACACTAGCAAGCACCCTTAAGGTTACTATTCCTAATATTAGGAGGAAAATGACTGCAAAAGCACATTTCTTTATTATCTGCAAAGACTTAAGGGATAATTCAGAGAAAGCATTGTTCTTTTCGATGTAGGTTAATAGTTTATAGGCTTGATACAACGCAATAGCAAACGCAATACAGAATCCATATGCACATACTAAAAAGGGGATTAGGAAGTAAGCCGTATCTGGATGTACCCTTGCATCTCTAACGGTTATCACAGGCAACCAGATACACAAAGCAAGCACTGCAATTCCAGCTAGAAAAATAATTACCTTTAAGAAAGTGGTTGAACCTCGTTTAACATTCATTTCATACACCTCACTTATTTAATTACATCATGATTCTAGCATATCATTTATCGTTATTCAATAAATTTTCGTTGTTATTTATTATATTATTGTTGTTATTGAAATATCCCATAACAAAAATAGATCTTGATTCTCAATCGGCTTTATGCAGGTACTTGACAGCCGTGTGCTATATTATAATAACCACATCTAGGCTTGGAGGCATCTCATGTTTCAACAAATCAATCAAACTTATTCCGGCGTAAACTTTGGAACACAAGATTTAAGATATGGCGAGCTCATAAGCTGTACATTTAATAATTGTTCGTTTGCTAACGGATCACTAGAGGAGATTACGACAAGTAACTGTAGATTCATTGCGTGTGATTTTCGCGGAGCATTGCTAGTGCCAATTTGGATGGAATAACGATTATCCGAGGAGACTGGTCATACACAAATTTAAGACATCTTAGATTAGTTAGACAGGACTTACGCGGGGTCAAATTTCATGAAGCAGACTTTTCAGGAGCCAATTTGGAGAAAGCCGATTTAAGAGATTGTGATCTGTCGATGGCGATACTAGCAAAAGCTAAGCTTCAGGGTACGGATATAAGAGGGGCGAAAATGGCAGGCGTAGATTTCAAAACATTTACCCTGACAGGTATGCGAATAGATCGAGAGCAGTCCGTCTTATTTGCGCTGTCCCATGGTGCGAAGGTAGATTGATCATCCGTTTATGGTATAATGTCAGTGGTAAAGAGGAGGCGGCGGATACTCATGAAGGTCTTTCAGTATAATCAGGAACAATTATATCGGAAGGATCCGGATCTTCATTTGCTGTATTGGGGCAAAGAGGATTGTAAGCCCGGCCATGCTGTAGGGCCTGGAGTCCGTGAAATGTACAAGATTCATTTTGTTCATAGAGGAAAGGGACTTGTTCGTATCGGAAATGAGACACATCAGCTGAATCCGGGGCAAGGATTTCTCATCTACCCGCATGTGATTAGCTATTATGAAGCGGATCAGACAGAGCCGTGGACGTATTCGTGGATTGGCTTTCAAGGGGCACAGGTGGAATCGATCTTATCTCGAACACGATTATCGCCAGAACACGCCGTTTTTCCGATGGATCGGAAAGTCATGCCGACGATGTATGAACAATTAACAGAGGCTAATGACCATGCAACCAGTGCTGATCTACAGCTCAAAGTGATTTTGTATGCGTTTATGACTGCCCTCGTTGAAGCGGCTCCCGCCTCTTCGAGTGGCGATGTCCTTCCAAATAAATGGGATAGTTATCTGATCCAAAGTATGGAGTTTATTCATGCTCATTATTCTGAGCCTATTTCGATCGAGGGGCTGGCTTCTCTACTCAAGCTGGATCGCAAGTATTTTTCGGCCATTTTCAAAGAAGCAACAGGGCTGCCTCCCCAACAATATCTCTTGCAATATCGGATGAATAAAGCAAGTGAATTGCTGGAGAAGAGCAACTATGCCATCGGAGAAATTGCGAATTCAGTTGGATACCAAGATCAACTCATCTTCTCCAAAATGTTCAAAAGAGTAAAGGGCGTGTCCCCCAAACATTTTCGGAATAAGCCGGCACTTCTATGAATTCAGAATCCCATCAATTCTGTCTAACTCTTCTTGCGTAAATGCAGGAGCCTTCAACGCTTCCACGGCATCTTCAATTTGGCTGACTTTACTCGCGCCGATTAACGCTGAAGTCACACGACCACCACGCAGCACCCAGGCTAGTGCCATTTGAGACATTTTTTGACCACGTTCAGCTGCAAGTGCGTTTAATTGTCTGACCTTTGCAATTCTTTCTTCATTAATATCTGATTCTTTAAGGAAAACACTCGAGCTTGCAGCTCTTGAATCCGGGGCAATACCGTTCAGATAACGGTCAGTGAGAATGCCTTTAAATAAGGGTGAAAAAGCAATCGAGCCGATGCCTTCTTCTTCCAATACATCTTGAAGACCCTCTTCAATCCAACGGTTCATCATCGAATAGCTCGGCTGATGAATAACACAAGGCGTTCCTAGTCGTTTCAAAATACGGGAAGCTTCTTTCGTCTCTTCGGGCTTGTAGTTAGAAATACCCACATAAAGCGCTTTGCCTTGTTGAACGATTTGATGCAAGGCAGCCATTGTTTCTTCAAGCGGCGTATTGGGATCAGGTCGGTGATGATAAAAGATGTCGACATAATCCACTTGCATGCGTTTCAAGCTTTGATCTAGACTGGCAATTAGATTCTTCTTGGAACCCCATTCCCCGTAAGGCCCCGGCCACATATAGTAACCTGCTTTGGTCGAAATGATCATTTCATCTCGATACGCAGCGAAATCTCCTCTGAGCATCTTCCCGAACATTCCTTCTGCTGAACCAGGCGGCGGCCCATAATTGTTCGCTAAATCAAAATGCGTAATCCCTAAATCAAATGCTCTCTTGAGCATCGCTCTGCCATTCTCGAACGTATCAATTCCGCCAAAATTATGCCATAGCCCTAACGAAATAGCCGGCAGCTTCAGGCCGCTTCGGCCACTACGGTTATAGGTCATAGCCTCATATCTGGATGAACTAGCTGAAAAACTCATTTGGAACCCTCCTATGGATGTGAATAAGTAACATTTTAGATAGATTCGATCCATTAGACAATGTTCATAAGGATGTACTTTATGTCCTAATGTCCGTTTAGGAGCGGCAAGCGAACCTGCCATATCTTTTTCCACATCAATCTACCAAACAAAGTAATCACAGTCCCCTATGAAGCGCAGCTTGGATGTGATATTTTCTATACCAAACACATGAAGGGGTGTTACCTATGACTGAGCAGGAAATCGCCCATAGTTTGGAACAGATAGAAAAGCAAATTTCCAATTCGAAAAGGATCATGAAGGAGAATTGGGAGAGTTTCGTTAACGCTCCTTTTGACTTGGCAGAACAACATTTGGCTAGAGCAGATCAACTTCTTGAAGAGGCGAAAATGCTGCAGACGACCGACGCTGAGGGAAGCCAGAGCAAGGTGTTGCTTGCGGCTAGGGAAGCCATGGATGGATATCTTAGGTCTCTGCCCAGTAGATCAGCGGAAGCACGTGGCGTCTGGTATCGACCAACAGAGCGTAGCCGTGAGGGAGTGAGCCGTACCTTGGATCGCATAAAGGCTGCCGGGTTCAATGAGCTGTATCTCGAGACCTGGCTATGGGGATATACGATTTATCCAAGCTGCACGGCAGCAGCGAAACATATAGAGGAGCAGCATCCTGCTTTTCGAGGGTGGGATCCGTTGGAGGCTTTCGTTCAGGAGGGCGAGAAACGGGGGATCGCTGTACACGCTTGGTTGGATGGGTTCATGGTCGGAATCGACCAAACGGGTGGACCCGTACTTCGAGTTTATCCGGAATGGTCGGCGCTTTCGCGAAGACAATCTAATTCCGTGAAGCCGATGCCCCAGCAGGGGACTGGTTACTTTTGGCTCGATATAACCAATCCAGCTGTTCGCAAGTATTTACTAGATATCGTAAAAGAGATGATTACGATTTACGGAGTTGCTGGTATCAACCTGGATTTTATGAGGTTTCCACATACGCATGACGACTGGCAGGATACCTATTGTTTCAGCGCACATGCACGCACTGCATTTGCAAGTGAACATGGCATAGATCCGTTCGAGATTCATGCCGAGCAGCAGATTGGGCTTTGGAACACTTGGTCAGCGTGGGTTGAGCGAATAGAGGATGAATTTGTAGGGGAGTTGTACAAGGAGATTAAGCGGATCAGCCCGAAAGTAATTGTATCGACTGCACCTGAACCGGGGGCAGAGTCTGATAAAATTGGCAACTGGTCGCAGCATGTTGATGTTGTTATCCCTCAGGCTTATTATGCTAGTGCCTCGGAGGTTCGACCATCCGTTCAATTACACAAAAACGAGCTTCTCCCAGGCAATCTGGTTTACAGCGGAATCTATCCGATGTACATTCAGTTGGGTGCGCAGGAAACGGTAGATCAAGTACTTGCTGCGCGTGATATTGACAAAGGAACTGTCATATTTGCCTTCGGACAAGCGACGGATGACACGATTCGTGCGCTGCGCTTGGGGCCGTGGCGAAACGACGCGATCTCGACAGGGATGTATCCGCTGCGGGCAATACAAGCCTTGTTCATCGCAGCGAAAATAGATGTAGAGCAAGTATATTTGCCACGCAATGCAGTTACGGAGAAAGCGGCGATTGAACTCGTAGACAGGTTGGGCTTGTTCCTTGACCTTTTGCAAAGAGAAGCAGGGGAAGCGTTATATGCCCTACTAGACGAGAGGGTCGCAGCATGCAAGCAATTTATACTGAAAGCAAGAGCAGATGAGACGATTCATCCCTCTGTCGTGCTGCAATTGACGAACACGTTAACAGAGGTGCAAGAGCTGTTGCACTACATACGGATTAAGCAAATCAACTGAAGTGAAACCGAGCGGGGGTCCCCTTTATGAATCTGTTAATTGTGGAAGATGAAATCCGTCTCAGAAATGCGTTAGCCAACAATATCCCTTGGGATAAGCATGGTATCGAGGTCGTAGGTCAAGCAGGTAACGGAGCGGAAGCACTTCGAATCATTGATCGCAAAAAGCCTGATATCATCCTGTTGGATCTGCAAATGCCAGAAATGGATGGACTTACGTTGGCTAGACACCTTCGCCAAGCAGATCCGTTGCTGAAAATCATCGTATTAAGCGGACATGATGATTTCACCTACGCGCAAGAGGCGCTGGGTCTCGGCGTTATGAAATATTTGTTGAAACCCGCAGGTGACGAGGAAATTCTGGAGACGGTGCTCGAAGCAGCGGAGAAGTTGAAAAGCGAGCTTGAGCAGCGCCATAACGAGGACGAGTTGAAGCTGAAGTGGAAGCAGCACCTGCCTCACTTGGTCAATGAATTCTTTCAGGGCTTGTTAAATGGGAAATATGAGCCCTGGGAGATTGATCAGCGATGTCGGGATCTTCAATTGGATTTACATAAAGATGCTGCGTACGCTGTGACCGTTGTCGATATGGATCCGATACCGGAGACTGAAAGCCGGTTCAGCAGGAAAGATATGTCGCTGCTCCAATTCTCGCTTAGTAGTATTGTGAAGGAAGCCTTATCGCAGGCGCTCTGTTGGGTGTCTACCAATTTCGCAGGCTGTACGGTCATTATTTTCCAGCTTGCCAGCGATGACGAGCCGAGAATTGCGCTGCAAAAAATCAATGCATTAACCGAAAAGCTGCTGTTTACGGTAAAAAGCTGCCTGAAGCTTAGTGCAAGCGCCGGGATCAGCGGTATGACGGGCGACTTAACGGAGATGAACAAGCTCTACGTTCAAGCGGTACGCGCCCTACAGGATCGAATCGTGCTTGGTCATGATCTGGCGATCCCTTATCGAGCGGAGCAAGGGAGAGAGCCGGAGCTCACCTTCCAGCCTAACCTGGAGAAAACGCTGGAAATCGCCCTTGAAACGAGTGATAGTGAGAAGGCTATTGAAGCATTAACAGCTCTTTGGGATGGCGGGATGGCGAAAGCGGAAACCGTAGATGATATACGTGAGCATATCTTATACTTCACATGCTTATTTATCGGTATGATCCAAAAGCAGGGCTGGCCGGTGCGGGAAGTAGCTGGGGAGGATTACGTTTATTTTCATAATCATTCGGAGCTGGCTTCGAAGGAACAAATCTTTAACTGGCTGCAGCGGATGATAAGAGCTTATTTAGCTTATGCAGGCCAGAGGCGGAAATCGACGAGCCATGGCATGATTAAGACCATTTTAAGCCTCGTGGAAAATGAAATTGATCAGGAAATGACGCTGCACGCTGTCGCAGACAGAATGTATGTCAATTCATCTTATTTAAGCCGTCTTTTCAAACAGGAAACAGGGAAAGCCTTTTCCACCTATGTGATGGAACGGAAAATGGAGCGGGCCAAAGCCATCCTGCTGGAAGGCTCGCGCGTGTACGATGCCGCATCTGGCGTCGGGTACAGGGATGTGAGTTATTTTACAAGAGTATTCCGTAAATACTGGGGTGTCACGCCTGGGGAAATACGTAACTGATAACGAAAGAGTCGTTCGACAGCCTTCTCGAGTATTCTCGGGGAGGTTTTTTCATTTTACCAATCGAGAAGTTATGAAAGTACCAAAACAAGTAATATTCCTCTAATTCGCATTAAAACGGAGGATGATACACTAAGTTTAGAAAGACAGTATGAAGGGGGAGGCACCTTGAGAGAAACAATCACTACGAAGGAAACTGTCCTGTCTAAGAAAAAAAATGTTAAAAAGAGATATATGCGACAACTGTTGATCGATGTCAGGAAAGACTGGGATTTATATCTGGCACTCCTTCCTGGCATCGCGTTTCTCCTCCTATTCAAGTACACACCGATGTACGGCATTATTATTGCCTTTAAGGATTTCAATATTTTCGATGGGATGTCCGCAAGTCCATGGGTCGGAATGAAGCATTTCGATAAATTGATTTCGTCTGCTAGTTTCTTGCAGGTATTTCAGAATACGTTGTTTATTTCCATTTACAAAATCTTGTTTCTTTTCCCACTCCCGATTGTGATTGCTATTTTACTCAATGAATTGAAAAACATCGCGTTCAAGCGAAGCGTGCAAACCGTAGTCTACTTGCCGCACTTTCTGTCCTGGGTTATTGTCAGCGGATTATTCATTGATCTGCTCTCCACGAACGGCGGTATCGTGAACAAAATCATTGTCGCCATGGGCGGTGAGCCCATCCGCTTTTTCCTAGACAGTCAGATATTCCGCTCTGTGCTTATTGGGACGGCAGGCTGGAAGGAAACGGGCTGGAATACGATCATCTATCTCGCTGCATTGGCAGGTATTGATCCCGGTTTGTATGAAGCGGCTAAGATAGATGGCGCTAACAAATGGAAACAAATCATACATATCACATTGCCTGGCTTAATTCCGATTATTTTACTGATGTTTATTCTTCGTCTTGGCTACGTGCTGGAGGCTGGAACAGAACAAATTCTCGTCATGTACAACCCTAGCGTTTACAACGTCGCAGACGTAATCGGCACCTATGTGTATCGAATCGGGCTCGGCGAGCAGGATTATAGCTTCTCCACCGCAGTAGGGGTATTCGAATCCGTCGTCGCGTTTATTTTGATCCTAACGGGCAACGGTTTGGCCCGAAAGTTTTTTGGACGAGGCATTTGGTAAGCTTAGGCTTACGATGCGAGTTTTGCTAAAGCAAAGCTTTTAGGAGGAACTTCTATGAATATCAAAAGCATGCTGCAACCAAAGTTCGCCCGAAAGTCTTCGGGCATCCCTTCATCGCTTGGCGAGAAGATTTTTACAGTGATCAATCATCTGTTTTTTATACTATTGGGCTTATCGACCGTCTTTCCATTTATTAATCTCATCGCGAAATCGCTTAGTAGTGAGGCGGCAGTCGTTTCGGGGATGGTTAATCTCATTCCCATCGATTTTCAAATAGGGACCTATACCTATGTAGCTAGCAACTCCTTGTTTCTAAGTGCCTTCATCATTTCCATTACGGTCACCTTGGTTGGATCACTCCTTTCGCTGTTCATGACGACACTTGCTGCTTATCCGCTTTCTAAGCCGAGATTACGGTGGCGTAAATTTTTTATCATTATGTATTTGTTTACGATGCTGTTCAGCGGTGGATTGATCCCGACATACCTGCTCATGCATAAGCTTCATCTTATTGATAAGCTGCCTGTGCTGTTCCTGCCATTCATGATTAACGTGTACAACATGCTCATTGTCAAAAGCTATTTCGAGAGTCTGCCTGACAGCCTTGAGGAATCGGCGAAAATGGATGGCGCCAGCAACATGACAATTCTTGTACGCATTATTTTACCGCTATCCATGCCCGTCCTTGCGACGATCGCTTTGTTCTATGCCGTAACGTTCTGGAACGATTACTTTACTTCGTTGATCTATATCAATTCGGCCGATTTGAAGCCTTTGCAGCTGTATTTAAAAGAATTGTTCGTCTCCTCCACGGACACGTTCATGCGGACAAATGTCGACGCCTCGTTGAACGTGTCACCGCAATCGATTCAGGCGGCATCGATCATTCTAGCTACACTTCCGATTATTTGTGTGTATCCATTTCTACAAAAATATTTTGTTAAAGGTGTTTTGGTCGGCTCCGTAAAGGGCTAGATCTAGCAAACAAAATTTTGAAGGGTGGTGGTGGGCCAGCTCTACAATGGTTCCATGATAGTTGGTATATGGCAGTATCCATACTCAAAGGAAAAAATAGGGAGGCTCTTACATGGTAAAAAAAATGTTAGTTCTCATGTCCATCACAACGATGGTAGCGGCGATTACGGCTTGTGGCGGAAGTACTCAAACCACTAGCAGTTCCACTACGCCGGCTGCATCTACCGCTCCTGTTGCGACCGTAGAAGCCAATAAACCAAAACCGGAATTCAAAGCCCTGCTGCAATATGCGCGATTTGATCCGAATACTGAAGTCGTGGCGAAGTTCCTGAACGAAAAGACGGGCTACAAAGTGACCTACGACATGCTGCCTGTTGAAAATCCGGATGATAAGCTCAATTTACTGATGGCGAACAAAGAAAAATATGCCTACATGCTGCTTAGCGGTCCGCAATATTCTAAGCTTGCTGCCTCTGGCGCGCTTGAGCCGATTGATGAGCTAGTCAACAAATACGGCACGAATATGAAGAATGTGATCACACAGACTTCTTGGAACGGTGCGAAGCTGAATGGTAAAATTTTCGGTATTCCGCAAACGGGATCCGGGACAATTGTTAATACACAGCTAATCGTCCGTCAGGATTGGATGGATGAACTCGGATTAAAAGCGCCTACGACGCGTGATGAATTGTATACCGTTTTGAAAACGTTGAAAGAAAAGAAAAATGTAATGGGTCTATCTGGAGGGAAAAGTCCACTTCTTCCTGAGGTACTTCCGACGTTTGGCATTCCGATGGTTCAAGCTAGCGCAACAACGGGCTGGCAGGATGTCAATGGGAAGCTAGTGAATTCGATTGAGAATCCGAATATGAAGAAATATTTGGAATTCATGAAAAAGCTGTATACCGAGAAATTGATCGATCAAGAATGGTCGTTAAATCAAGCGAATAAGGTCATAGAGAACTTTACGAGCGGTAAAGCGGCGATCATTTCAAACGCTTACTTTAACGCGCCAACTGTACAAAATGCACTGTTGAAAAATTCACCAAATGCGAAAATTGGCAGCTTCCCTTACCTCAAAGGGGATGATGGCAAAGTCCAAGTTATGGGCAGCGCTGGGATCAGCTGGTATGTGGGTATACCGAAATGGGCCGATAACAAAGAAGATATTATTAAATATTTGGATCTGAAGCTGGATAAAGATATTTTCAAAGAAGCGGCGATTGGTAAAGAAGGCGTTCACTATAAGATGGAAAACGGCAATTACTTCCCGATTCTGCCGAAATTCAATGATGAATACAACAATGCTTCAACATTCTTAACGGGTGTGGATGAGAAAAATTACCCAATCTACTGGCAGGCTCGTGTACGCAAAGATCCGATCTTAACGGAATCCTTTAATAAAATTCAAGAAGCGGCCAAAGGCAGCATTGTGCTTGATCCACTTGCTTTTGCACCACCACTTGAAGCGATCGGTAAATACAACTTGAAGCTGCAAAAGCTGATGGAAGATACGTTCTTGAAATACATCACGGGTGCAGAACCGCTCGAAAACTATGACAAATTCGTCACTCAATGGAAAGCAGATGGCGGAGAAGAAATGACCAAAGCGGCCAATGAATGGTACGCTGCTAATAAGAAGTAGTATCGAATTCCCCTGCGGTTATGCCGTGGGGGTTTTAATACATAGAGGGAGCGGAGATATAGATGCCTAAGATCGGATTTATTGATTATTTTCTGGATGAATGGCACGCGGAGAAATACCCAGGCTGGATAGATAAGGCAACGAATGGACGTATGCAGGTTGCTTATGCTTATGGGAAGACCAACATAGATGGAAAGCTGAGCAATGCGGAATGGAGCCAGAAGAAGGGTATCCAGCTGCTGGACTCCATCGAGGAGGTCGTAGAGAAGAGTGATTATTTGGTCGTTCTATCGCCGGATCATCCTGAGTATCATGAGGAGCTAGCAAGTGCAGCATTGCAATCGGGCAAACCTACTTATATTGATAAAACGTTTGCTCCTGATCGAGCTGCGGCATTACGCATGTTTGAGCTCGCTGATAAGCACAAGACTCCTATGTATTCCACTTCGGCGCTTAGATTTGCAGCAGAGTATGGCAGTGTGGAGAAGCAGGGAATAGAATCTATTAACTGCTTAGGGCCAGGGAAGTTTGACAACTATGCCATCCATCAGGTGGAGCCGATCGTCTCTTTAATGGGGACGGATGTCAGACGCGTGATGTGGACAGGGACAGACAAGACCCCCTCCCTACTTATTGGGTATGGGGATGGTCGCCAAGCGATGATCAACCTCTATGGCTGGGAATGTCCGTTCAGTATGGCACTCAGTTATGAAGCGGGGACGTCGAAGTTTCTCCAAATACAGTCGGATTTCTTCGGGGCTTTTATCGAGAATCTAGTCGGGTTCTTCGACTCGGGTATGCCGCCGGTTGTACGAGCGGAAACGATAGCAATAGCTACGATTTTAGATGCGGGTATGAGGGCGGCGAAGACGCCTCATCAATGGCTGCAGTTGAAATGAAAAAGATCCGGCTCCTTCCGCATGGGAGGAGCCGGATCTTTTTTTTGGTCAGGGATGGCGTGTAAGGCGCCAGGAGTGGCGTTAGTCCGATATTTCCGAACTAAATCGGGGATTCCATGCGAAATAGCACGAATAGTCCGATTCTACCGAACTAAATGCCCAGTTTTTGCGGGTGGTAGTCGTTTAGAGCGATTTAGTTGGGCTAATTCGGACTAATTGAGGATTGGTAGTGTGGACGGTGAAATTAGTTGGGGAATTTCGAACTAATGGGTGGCGGGGAAGAGTAATATATGTGTGGAAGTGGCAAATAGAAAGGAGATAGTCGGTTAAACCGACTATCTCCTGTGAAACAGTGGCAAAGTGTGTAGAGTTCGTCAATAAGATCGACTAACTCGAGTGAGAAAGTGGCGATGCGTGTAGTGTTAGTCTTCACCTGCAAGTTGCTTTTGCTCAGTCAATGACTTCCACAATCACTATATCTTCACTTTTGTCCTTATGGCTATTGAATACCTTTATCTTGATATCCGCCTGCTTGCCTCGATAGGAGGCTGAGATGGTAGCCGAACCTGGCTTCACAGCTGTGATCGTGCCGTCAGCCGCAATGGATGCGACTTTATCGTGCGAAGAGCTGTACGTCACGCCTTGGGCGAGATAGGTGACTACACCATCAGTGTAAGAGGTTTTTAACGGTGCCTGGTAAGTTTCACCTTTGACTAGACTATGCTTGCTCTCATCGAAGCTGAGACTTGCCACATCCACGACACTTACGATGGACTTCGCGGTCTTGCCCTGGAAGGTAGCTGTAATTTCAGCTGTACCAGCTTTCAGAGCGGTAACCGATCCATCTGCGGCAACGGTGGCTACAGCTGAATTGCTAGAGGTGTACGAAGCTCCGACTACAACAGCTCGAGACTCATCCGAGTAAACGGCGGTCGTTACAGATGCATGCTGATCACCTGCTACAAGACGATAGGCAGGTGAATCAAGCTCGATACCTGTGAGGACGGGTGCAGTACGCGTGATGTTGACGGTTTTCTCATTCGTTTTGCGATCGTCTACATAGACAGAAATCTGCAAACTATTCACGCCGATTGCGAGCGGGACAGTGCCTTTAAATTGTCCGTTACTTAATACTTCAGCAGGAACGCCATTTAGTAGAACACGTGCCGTCCCCGGTCCAATGACTTCGACCTCGCCCTTGATCTCCAGATTACGGAGTGCTGTACTCGTGTTCGCATAATCAAGGTAACCTCGTAACACAGCCGACCGCACATCATCACCGACCTTGTAGGTTCTCGCCACAAGCTGCCTTCTCGTCCGTACGCCGGAAGCATCCAACGCAGAGATGACGAAGCCGCCTTGTGGAATGACACTGTTATTCGGCGAAATATTGGTCCAGTTCCAGTTAAGCGCCTGCTGTTGGTTAACGACCTTTGTGACTTTGCCGGAGCTGTTCACGATGGCCTCCACGCCAAATGTACTAGTAGCGGTTGTCTGACCAAAAGCATCGGAATAAATGTTGAGATTGTTCTCGTTTCGGCTCACATTGTAGAGATCGGCTTCCAGGAATGACGCTGGATTGCCAGGAACGCTGGAGCCGATTTGGTAATCCTTGACGTATTCCACATTATGCAGGGATGCTTTCACAACAGACCAGTTGACTTGTGAAAGGTCGAAGAGCATGAGGCCGTTCGATTGCGACAAGCCAGCCTGAAACACCGAACGCTGCAGCGGAGGATCTTGGATGTTCGCCAGCGCGATACTTGCATACATCGGGACTTCACCGTTCGTTACAATGTTGCCTAAGGTAATGTGATGTTCGATTTCTTTTTGTGTCGTTTGATACGTACCGATCATGAGGAAATCAATGTTACCCGAGTAACCGGTCTTGGCGTAAGACTCTGTGTATAGACTATCATCCGGCAGTTGCAAACGGCTGTCATATTTGAAATTCGGGCTGCCCCAGTGAACGCCGTTCAAGTAGTAGGATTCAAACCAAGAACCCACATAAGCGGACGAATAAACTTTATGGCCTTTCAATGCGGAGTAACGATCCGTTAGTAAACGGACCTCATCCGTAAACGTTTTGATGGTTTGCGAGCGGAACTCCCACCAGTCATTGATGAGCGGTCCAGTTTGGCGAACATTGTTCACGTAACTGAACACATCGGCTGGCCAATTCGTCAACTGTTTCCCTCGTGCGGCAAGAAACGCCTCAAACTTCGCGCGCGTCAACGGGCTGAAGTCGGCCGTTTCGTTGTCGTACCGAGTACGGTCAAGCACGACGCCGTCCACATCGTAATTCTTGATGACCTCTTCCATGTTTCTCAACTCGAAGGCCCTTACATCATCATTGGCTGGATTAACGAAAGCAACGAGGGACTTGCCCGATTTAAAGTAATTGCTTTCACGGAGCCTTAGAATTTGACCATTATCCTCAGGACGGTACACATGCTCTTCCCAATCTAGATGCTGGTTCAGCAGCCCATACTCGTTGTGAGCAGGCGAGCCTTCAGCAAAAACGTTGAATGCTGCGTGGATTTTGATCCCAAGCTGATGCCCGTATTTGATGAACTCCTCCAGCATATCTAGATTCGGATTCGCCCCCGCACGCGTCGGAGCCGTCATCTGTGAGATATGCGGCCGACCCGTCAAGTCGTTTTTCTTGTAGTTGGCGAAGCCCTCGACGCCTTTGACATCAAGTGCTACAGCTGTCACGCCAGCATCCTTCGCTTTGGTTAGCATATCGAGGATGTTAGCCGGTGTTTGCAGCTTGAAAATGTTCGTGCCTTGGTCGACCCAGAGGACGACTTCTTTCGCAGCGTTTGTTTGTTTCTTATAAAACACAACAAGCGTTTTGCGATCGTTTTCTACGCCATTCTTGGAGGCGACGACATCTAGGTAATTTACGCCTTCAGCAAGTCCGATTTCAATCTGGAAAGTGCCGTTCGCTTGCAAAGCAACCGAAGTTTGGTTAATACGGATCGCATACGTGACGCCTGCTTCCAGGTTTTCCAATTTGCCGGAAACCGTAGTCTTCGGCGCGGTTACCGTAAACCAATCGTCATTGTCCAGTTTAAGACGAGCTTGAAGTCCTTGACCCGTCATGAGTGCAGAGACAGGGATGACTTGGCCATTTTTACGCAGCTTTATGAGGTCACCGACCTTGAAATTTTTGGCCAGATACTGTTTAAAGGTTTTATTCGCCCAACTGTCATCATTCGCCACAAGGATGTAACCGCCTTGCGGGATCGTCAAGATTGTAGGTCCTGTCCAGACAGGGACTGCGCCATTTATGGAAGGATTGACAACCCGAGTCACGTGATTCGTCGCATCGACGACAACACCGACAGAAGTTGTGCCAACCGTAACCTGTGTAGCAAATTCTGGAGTGAACAAAGCGACATAATCGGTGATTCTACTGACATCGGAATCAACGTAATTAATTTGCTTGCGCGGACCCTCAATATCGATGGTGATATCGAAGGGTGCCGCTTCTACTTCTATAAAATCGGTAGGACTGGGTGCCGCAGATGCGGTTATGGACCAAGTGGAAGCGAGTAATGTAATCAATAAAGTCATGATTAGCCATTTCGATTTATTCAACTGGATTCACATTCCTTCCCTAGAAACGGATTTCTTCACCTTTTTCGCTGGATTCATAGACGCCGCAAAGAATTTTCATCATTTCAACGCCGTCCTGCACCGGTGAGAGGGTTTCCTTTTTACCTTGGCATACTTCAATGAAGTAGTTGATTTCATCCTGGAACCCAGCGACAAAATCGAAGCTCAAGTTATTGATCTGCGGGGTGAGGTTCAAGATTGTATCGTACTTCTCGGTAATGATGGATAGCTGCGGCTCCAGCTCGGCTCCGCCTTTTTCACCATACAGCTTCACCGTCAATTCATCTTCCTTGGCATGAAGCGTAAAGCTGACGTCAACCAGAATAGAGGCTCCGTTCTCAAAGCGGATCAGTGCATTCGCCAAATCCTCGACCGTATTGTGAGTAGGGTCATAATCGGCTGCTTTGTAAAAGGCAAGGTTCTTCACGTTGGCACGGTTTCCAAGCTTTTTATACGTATTGCCTGAGATGGATTTCACTTTAGGACGACCCATCAAATACCAGCAGAGGTCAATGACGTGCACGCCAACATCGATCAGCGGACCGCCGCCAGAGCGCTCAGTGTCTGAAAACCAGCCGCCAGGGTTACCTAAGCGACGAATACAAGATGCCTTCGCATAGTAAATCTCGCCGAGCTCATTGTTATCGAGGAACGATTTGATGATGCGGGTATTGGAAGCATAACGGCGAACGAAGCCGACTTGAAGCGTTTTGCCTGTACGACGAACGGCATCTTCTACTTCCAGCGCCTCTTTGACCGTCGTACAAAGCGGTTTTTCGGTGAGTACGTTTTTACCAGCATCCAGAGCGGCAATCGATATTTGGGCATGGCTATTATTCCACGTACAAATGCTAATGGCGTCTACTTCCTTATTAGCAAGCAGTTCTTTATAGTCTGTGTAGATATGCTGAATGCCGTATTTCTCAGCTTTTGCTTTTGCGCGTTCCTCGTTCAAATCACAGATCGCATATAGCTCAGCATCCGGATTGTTTTGATAGGATTTTAAATGCATTTCGGAAATAGAACCTGCACCGACAACACCAATACGTATTTTACTCATCTACATACACCTCATCTTTAGTATAGTTAACGTTATACGGGACGCATAGTAGGCCAAGACAGCTCGATCCCGTAGCTTTCAAGCATATTCTGGAAAACGCGAAGCTCAGATTCCTTGTTGCGTACTTCTCGGGGTACAATTCCGCGATCGATGCATCGACTAGCTAGAAAACCAGCCGCTTCGCCAATGTTCCATTCAACGGGATGGAGCCGATAACAGCCGTTGGTAATGTGGGTAACGCCAAGATTTTTGCATGCTGGAAGCAGATTGTTCATGCGGATCGGAATTAAGCTGCCGAGTGGAATCTGGAAAGGCAGGGAAGAGACATCTATATAATGACGGTTGCCCGTACTTGGATGCAGGTCAATCCGGTAACAGCCGATGCCGACAGAATCGGGGAACTGCTCGGCTTTTCCGTCAGGTCGGCAGGCTGTGCTCACATGCTGCTCTAAGACGGTAAACTCCGCTTTGATCCGGCGCGACTCCCGTATGTACGGATACATAGCCAGTCCGTCCTCTGTACCTACGATATCCTTGCGCAGTCGAAGTCCAGGGTAGCCTTGGCCGCCATCAGGCCGTGGCGCTTCTGTTTGCAGCCAGTAGAGCAGCGAAAGACTGAGCTGTTTAGCATCCCAGAGGCTTCTTTCTCTGTCCTCAGCACTGACATCAATAATGGAACCGAGCCAGTAATCATTCTGCGGCCAATTGACCAATGTAATGTCGCCAGGATAAAAGCCTTCCTCGAAGTTCCTGCTGTCGATGATACGCCGGTAGAAGAACAAGGAGTACTTCTCCGTCCCTTCGAACAGCTCATAGGAAACGGTCTCTAGCGTATGAGGGCGAACACCGGACCAGCTGAGCAGCTTATCTGGCCAGAATTCAGCTTTATATTCCTTCCAGAAGTCGTAGCGCTCGGGACGCGCGATGGTGTGATCTTCGCCTTCGATGTAATCCATTGCGAAGCAGTAGGTAAAGCCCTGCATATCCTGAGGCAGCGCGTCATCATCTACAGCATGCGGCTCTCCCGTTTCGCTTTTTGACTCAGCGCCAGTTACATATTCCGCGCCAGCTAGCGGCAGCACATCGCCACACTCGGTAGCGTCAAGGAAATAAGCGGCAGATAACGTCATCAGATCACCGTTCGTCAGATTGCGAATCGAGACGGAACGGACATCATCGCCGTCCACGGATACCGATTCTAGGCGATGCCGGGTAAGAATCTGCAGCCTCCCGCTGTTGACATAGGGAGCCAGCATTTCCTGTAAGACGGCCAAAGCAGCTCGCGGCTCATGGCATAATCGTGAAACGCCGCCATTACCGGGATTAAGCAGCGTTCGTGAACGCGCCTCCGAAGTGAGCGGGAAATGTCGGCGATAATAATCACGCACACCATCTCGAAACTGCCGATAACTGCGTGTGCAGCCAAATTGTTCGATCCACGGATGTTCATCTGGCGGAACGGCTTGGCTCGTTAATTGCCCGCCGATCCAGTCGGTTTCCTCGGTCATGATCACTCTTTTGCCGGATTTGGCAGCGGCAAGAGCAGCTGCGCAGCCGCCGGTTCCACCGCCGATCACGACAATATCAGCATGGTAGTCATGCCTATTGGGATTGCTGTTCGTGGTCACCAATGCAGATAGTCCCTCCTTTTACCAATTCGCCTGCAGGCATTCACAGGTTATCCTTATTGTATTACAGCTGTTAAAGAGCCACAGCGGAGGACCATGACTTCTTTTGGTACTTTAATAACCCATTGGCCACGAAAAAAAAGGGATTGCTTAGGAGAAGGCGAAGATTCATAACGAGCAAGTATAATGGAGGAATGCATGATGGCTAATCAGCAGCAACCAAGCAACGCCTTGAATTTGGATGCGAATATGCGGATTCCACAATCCGCCACCCAATCTTTCCGTTGGTATTCACCGCTTGAGCAGCCGTTTCATGTGGCAGGCTTTGGCTGGCTGAACGAAGAGAAGCTTTATCGCAGGCTGCCTGCTAAACCTGCTTGGATACTGCCAGAGGCGGTAAACAATCTGGCCAACTGCACAGCTGGCGGGCAAATTCGTTTCACAACGAATGCTGCCTCGCTTTCTATTAGAGTGAAGCTGTCGGGTGCTGCCAATATGTATCATATGCCTGCAACGGGACAGTGCGGTTTTGACTGCTACATCGGAGATCCAGGGGAGCAGCTGTATTACGGTACAACCATTTATGATGCCAAACAAACCGAATATGAAAGTGTTTTGTTTACGAATTTGGAGCAAGAGAATCGAAGCATTACCTTGAATTTTCCGCTTTACCAAGGTGTAGAGGAAGTATGGATTGGTGTAGATCCATCAGCTTACATCGCACCTCCTCCAGCTTACGATCGCAGTGGAAGGATCATATTTTATGGGACTTCCATCACGCAAGGAGGGTGTGCCTCACGTCCTGGCATGGCTTATACGAATATTTTAGCTAGACGAATAAATAGAGAGTTTCTAAACTTAGGCTTCTCCGGTAACGGCAAGGGCGAGCCGGAGCTTGCGCATATACTTGCGGAGATACCAGACCCAGCATGCCTCGTCTTGGACTATGAGGCAAACTGCGTTTCCACAGAAAATCTGCAAACGACGCTGCCAGCGTTCATTCGCATTTTCCGCAATAAACACGCGCTGACACCAATTCTAGTGATTTCTCGCATTTCGTACGCGAGGGAAAAATTTCAACCGCAAATGCTGCTGGACAAAGCAAATCGCAAGCAGGTTCAGCTTGGAACTGTCGAGCAGCTGCGAGATCAGGGCGACGCCAACATTTATTTCTTCGATGGCTCTAATTTGCTGGGTGAGGATGCTCACGAATGTACGGTTGATGGAGTCCATCCGACGGATCTCGGCTTCATGCGTATGGCAGACGGGTTAACGCCATTTTTGAAAAAGATGCTAAGTACTTGATTGCTTGTTTGGTGAAGTCTGAAGGGGTGATGGTTGGATGAAAAGAATGAAAACGGCTATGCTGGTCATTCTCGCTTGCTGTACAACGACTGGCTGCGGCATACCGAATTTGGCTATGAACGAAGGAAATAAGGTGGATACGGCAAACGAACCAGCGATACGCATCGTCGTGAACAGCCTAGGTATGAACTTTCCAGAGGGGATGGATGAGAATCATAATCCCTATCTTAGTTATATAGAGAAGAACATTGGCGTTCAGGTGAATGTGACGCTCCCACCCTTGAATGGATATGATGAGAAGCTTAACGTCATCATGGCCTCCGGCGAGCCTCCGGATTTGTTGAATACAAGTGATCCTTCTTGGTTTATTCATTTTGTTAATCAAAAAGCGCTAACGCCTTTAAATGACTACATTGAGAAATATGGGGCCAACCTGAAGGCCAAAATCCCCAAAGAGGCTTGGGATAATGTCACCGTGAATGGCAATATCTATGCGATTCCCAGCTTGAACGAAGTGAAGGGAACCGAAATCGTCTATGCCAGGAAAGACTGGCTGGACAAGCTCGGTCTGCAGCCTCCAAAGACACTCGCGGAATACACGGCGGTGATGAGGGCTTTTGCTGAGCGAGATCCAGATGGGAATGGGAAAAAGGATACCTACGGCTTATCGATTCTGGAACGATTGCGAAGAACTTCGCCATTTCTCGGCGCCTTTGGGGTTCAAATGAAAGCGTGGTATGAACGGGACGGCAAGCTGGTTTATTCGGGCATTCTCCCAGAAATGAAAGATGCTCTTCTTTATCTTCGAGGTCTGTATGACGAAGGTATTCTCGACCCCGAATTCCCGCTCAATAAAATAGATGTACTAGGTGAAAAAATAGTGAGCGGGCGAGTAGGTCTGTTCTCAGCAGCATGGTCCGACACGCGTTCACATATTGCAGCAAACCGTAAGAATGACCCGAAAGCCGAGTGGATCCCGCTTGAATTTCCGATCGGACCTAGCGGCAAGCATGGGGTTTATAGTACGTCGATCGTCCGATCCTACAACGTTGTGCCAATGAAGAGTGAGAAGGCAGAGGCTGTCGTTAAGTTTCTAGATTTCGTCGCAGGACCGGGTCAGACAAGCTTAAAGCTCGGTTTTGAGAACGAAATTTGGACGCGGGTGAATGGCAAATTGAACATTCGTTTTGATGAACATTCGAAGCATGGTTATCGGGGCATCTATGGCGCTTTGGCGGATATGGTCGATCCGAATGTGACACGAGATCGGCTGGAGGCACTCGGCCAGCAGTTCCGTCTCTATGATAACCTGCAGCGGATTGAGCATAATCTGATGCAAGATCAGTTCAATGGGCCGCCAACTCCAGCCATGGGCAAGCATCAAGTGAAGCTTTCCAAGCTGCAGGAGGAAACATTTACGCGAATTATTGCGGGCCTCAGTCCCATCGAGGAGTTCGATGCTTTTGTGAAAAAGTGGAAGGAAGCCGGCGGTGATGAAATAACCGGGGAAGTGAATGAGTGGTGGCGAGAAAGCAGCAAGTAGGAGGCAAGTATCCGATGAACAGTCGGCGTGTGGTCGGTCATGAATGGAGGGACTACCGAAATGACCCAAGAGATTCTTTCTAAAATTCGCAAATTGCTAGCCGGTTATATCCAAGTTCGGTTAACCTGGTATTTTTTACTTATTCTACTTCCACTAGCTGGTTTTAGTCTGTTTGCCATTGCCAAATCGCAAATGATTGTTGAAGTGCAAACTGGGGAGAGAACACAGGGAGCCCTGCATACAATGACAGGTTATATTGACCTGACGCTGCAGAATATTGAACAGCTTTCCTCCTTAATCGCTTTCGATATGAACGTGAATGCTACGCTGCAGTCCGTCGGTCAGGAGCCGGAGAAGCAGTCGTTCGTTCACTTTGCCCAGGTGATGGATCAGATCACGAGTATGACGACGGTCAATCTCATTGTCGACCAGATCACGATTATCCATATGCCTTCACGCACGGTCATTTCCACCAAATTCGGTGGAGGTAAGCTGCCGGGAGGCGCAGAGAAGCAGGAATGGTATCAGCATTTAATGGAGGCGAATGGGGGAACGATATTTTTCACACCTCAGGAAGGTGAATCCTACTTCGATGCAGACAGCGTGCATTTGATTCGGACGATGGATCCCTATAACCGCACGCTGATAAATCCGAACTTGCTCGTTCTTTCCGTGAAAAAGAGTGCTCTAATTGAGCTTGCGAAGCCGCTTCTGCCTTCCAAGAATGCGAATATCTATCTGTTTGATAACGATGGAAGATCGATAACGGGCACAGGTGGAAGTGTAAATCCCGGGGTCTGGGACAAAGTGGACAAGGTAAGAACGATTCGTAAATCACCGCAAACCGGTACGGAGATGGTCACGATCAGTGTGAAATCGAAGTTATCGGGATGGTCGCTGATGATGGAGCAGCCTTTGTGGGAAATTCGAAGTCATACCGACTCTTTGAAAATATTTTCATATGGGATTCTCGTGGTGAGCTTGGTTTTGGCTATTTGGGCGTCTTGGATCATTTATCGAGGGATTTCAGCGCCATTGCGAAAGCTTGCTTATGGGATGAAGCAGCTTCGTACGGGGAATTTCACCATCCAACTGGAAGATACGCGTATAGATGAACTAGGCTACGTGATTGAATCTTTCAATCGGATGGCCGAGAATCAGAAAACATTGATCCGAGATCATTACGAGAAACAGTTGTTATTGTCCAAAATGGAACTGAAATTTCTGCAGTCGCAAATTAATCCCCATTTCCTATACAATACATTGGATTCGATTTATTGGACCGCCAAAAACTATGAAGCCGATGAAATCAGCGAAATGGTGTTGAATCTCTCGAAGTTTTTCCGACTCAGTCTGAACAAGGGGAATGAGACGTTTACAGTGAAAGAAACGATCGAGCATCTGAAATATTATATTAAAGTGCAGCAGCTGCGATTCCTTGATCACTTTACCGTTCGCTATGATATCGCGGAGGAAAGTGCGCATTACCATGTTCTGAAGCTTCTCCTGCAGCCTTTGGTGGAAAATGCGGTGCTGCATGGCTTGGAGAAACAGAGCAGCGGCGGGGAGCTCGCCATCTCCTCTTATGTGGATGGAAGCTGGCTTGTACTTGAAGTATGTGACAATGGTGTAGGCGTCAGTAAAGAGCGGCTCGCTTATATCTGCGGAAAATTGGAGGAGGCGAGCATGCTAGCTGCGGAGGGCATCTCTACGGATATAAAAAGGGAGAAGGACCTATTCGGCTTGCGTAATGTCGTTGGTCGGATGAAAATGTACTACGGTAATGAATCGCAGTTTCTTTTCGAGAGCGGCTATGGCATGGGAACCAAGATTACGCTCCGCTTACCGTTGGCCATGTGCGAAACAACCATAGAGGAGCAAGCGGGGTAACGATGAAGCAGCCGCGGATGATACCAAAAGACCTCCGGAAGCCTACAAGCTCCGGTGGTCTTTCTCATTTAACACGGAAAAACCGCCTCTGAAAAAGGTTAAAATATTCGGATTATAGTGTGATTTCTTTGTATTTGGTAGACGGAATCCACGTGAGATGCTACAAGGATAATTAAGGGGAGAACGATTAATGTATTGAAGGAGGAATCGTTGCACCCGTTCAGAGAGGAAAGTGGATTGAAGAAAATCTACTTCAAGCGTGGTTATTAGCGTGATATACTTAAAATGAAACCAATGTTTCATTTTTATAGGGAGGGTGAATGGATGCAAGTGAATGGTAGTTTAGTTGTTCAAAACGGTACGCTAATTACAGCTAACAGGCTAATTCCAGGTGGGGTCGTTCTTATTGAGCAGGGCTTAATTACCGATTTCGGGGAAGCGGGAGAGGTACAAGTGCCAGCTGGTCTACCTGTGTTGGATGCGAAAGGCGCTTACATAGCCCCAGGTTTTGTCGATATTCACTGCCATGGCGGCGGCGGGGTGTGGTCATGGGAACATCCCCATACGTTTGCGCTTGCACATTTGAAGCATGGAACGACAGCCATCCTACCGACATTTACTTACAATGAAAGTCGGGAACAAGTCCGAGAAGGGCTCCAAACCATTATAGAGGCAATGGATTCAAGGGAGCCCTTCGCCCACGCGATTGTCGGTATCCATATGGAAGGGCCGTATATTAATAAAAAATACGGGGCTATCACCTCGCCAATCCGACCAGTTGATCAGAACGAATACGAGGAAATTATGCGAGTAGCTGGCGATCGCATCAAGGTATGGACACTTGCTCCGGAGCTGGAAGGTCAGGAAGCCTTTGTGAACGCGGCAGAGACATATCAGATCTCGTTGTCAGTCGGTCATTCAGAGGCGACGGCGGAACAGATCTTCCGCTTCGTTCCCCAAGGTCTGCGAATTGGCTGCCACTGCACGAACGCATCGGGTACGACGCCTTCGCCTACAAGGTATGGAGGGACTCGCGAGGTGGGTGTTGACGAGGCTGTTCTGGTTCATGACGACATTTATGCCGAAGTCATTCCTGATTCAGAAGGCGTACATGTTCGCCCCTTGATGCTGAAACTGATTCACAAAACCAAAGGGACAGACCGTGTGATCATTATTACGGACGCAATGCCTGAGGCTGGCGTGAAAAACGGAAATGGTTCGGACTTGAATTGGAACCATCTCGGTCATTTGGCGGGTAGTCGCTTAACGATGGATATGGCTGTTCGCAATATGATGAGACATGCTGAGGTAGGGCTTGTGGATGCTTTCCGCATGGCCTCACTCAACCCAGCGAAGGTCATTCATATGGATGATCAGATGGGGAGTATCGAAAAAGGTAAGCTGGCCAACCTGCTCTTTATAGATGGAGAAATAAACATTCAACAGGTGATTTTACAGGGGCAACTCGTGAGCTTATAAGAAGATCGTCGGTATGTGTACATTTTCAAAAATATTTTTTAATAATGGATCTACAAAAGTGCAAAATTCAATATAATCTTAAAATGAAACCATAGTTTTATTTGATGAAACCTAAAGGCGGTGAAAGTGTGAGATTGAATGCATGGCAGGAAACCCTGGATACACCATCGATTGTCATTGATCTGGATCTGCTGGATGCCAATTTGAAGCGGACCGCTGAATTAGCTGCGAAAGCAGGCGTGCGATTAAGGCCTCATACGAAAACGCATAAGAGCATTTGGATCGCCCAGGAGCAGCTTCGACATGGGGCCTCCGGCATAACTGTTGCAAAGCTAGGAGAAGCCGAGGTCATGGCTGATGGCGGCATGGATGATATTCTAATCGCTTACCCGATCGTCGGGAGATTGAAGCTCGAACGGCTTGGGCGGCTGCTGCAGCGGATCCAAGTGTCTGTTAGCGTGGACAGTTATGAAGTGGCCAAGGGGCTGTCGGATCTTGGTGAGCACATGAAGCTGCGAGTTCCGCTCTATGTGGATGTGAATAGCGGCTTGAACCGCTGTGGGAAGGAACCAGGGGAAGAGACGGCGGAGCTGGCGCTGGCGATTGCGAAGCTGCCGGGCATTCGGCTGGCCGCCTTGATGACCCATGCGGGCCAATCGTATAGCAAGAGTCGTGCCGACGATTGCTTGGAGGTTGCGCTGGCTGAGGCAGAAGCTCTCTTGGAATCGCAGCGAGAGCTGCGGCGCTTTGGCGTGGAGGTGCCGGACATTAGCGTCGGCTCGACGCCGACATCCAAGTTTATCGGCGCACTCGCTGGTATAGGCGTAACCGAGATGCGCCCAGGGGCGTATGTTTTCGGAGATGGCTCTCAGCTCTATACAGGCCTTATTGAGGAAGAGGAATGTGCGATGCGCATCTATGCGACAGTTGTCAGTACACCGAGGCCGGGAACTGCGATCATTGATTCCGGTTCGAAGACGCTATCGAACGACACCAGCGCACATCGCAAAGGCTTCGGCATCATCCCTGAGCTCTCGGAGATATACGTCGAGCGACTTAGTGAGGAGCACGGCATTTTGTCCGTCCCGGAGGACATACCACTGCAAATCGGCGATAAGGTAGCGATCATCCCCAATCATTGCTGCGCCGTAACCAATCTGCATGATCGGCTGTTTGGCATGAGGAATGGACAGATTGAGCGCATCATTACGGTTGATGCAAGAGGCAAAGTTACTTAGTTATGATATCTACACCTACATATAAAGGAGATTGATTCGAATGTCACAACAAATTCATACAAACCTAGCACCTGAATTTCCTCTACCTTTTTCCCAAGCGCTCCGTGCGGGCGATTTTGTCTACGTTTCGGGTCAAGTTGGGGTGGATCCCGCAACGCGTGAAGTCGTCGGAGAAACGATTGAAGAACAAACCGTTCAATGCTTGCGTAATATTGAAACGATCCTCGCAGCGGCTGGACTTTCTCTCGATCATATTGTCAAAATCAATGCCTTCGTGTCCAGACAAGAAGATTTTCCAAACTACAATAAAGCTTATGAAAGTATCATGAAGCGGCCTTTCCCTACAAGGACCTCGATTGGATGTAACATTGGAAGTTATTTAGTGGAAATTGATGCGATTGCTTACGCGGGTTCCATTCGTGGAGAAAGCAACTAATATGGGCAGCCATCAACTTCGGATTGCGGTGGCTGGTATTTTACATGAAACCAATACATTTGCTCCCGGATTTACCGATATCGGACATTTCCGAGATCAATGGACAGTCGGAGGGGAGGCATTTACCACACGGTATGCAGGGACACGAACGTCAATGGGGGGTGTTATCGCTGCTGCCGAGTTACAGGGCAGCGCCTTGTTTCCCGGCTTATACGTTGCAGCGACACCGAGCGGCATGGTGGAGGCGGCGACGGGCGACGCGTTGATCGAAGCACTTGTCGAATCCATCGACAGCGATACGGATGGGCTAGTGTTAATCATGCACGGCGCCATGGTGTCGGAGCAGTACCCCGACTATGAGGGCGAATGCCTCCGACGTTTACGTGCTAGGTTGAGGGATGATTTCCCAATCGCAATGACCCTCGATCTTCATGGCAATATTAGCCAAGAAATGGCTCGACAGGCAGATCTGATTGTCGGATACGATACGTACCCACATGTGGATATGTATGAACGGGCTATCGAGGCTTTCGATTTGCTTGTCCGCAAAATCCGTGGGGAAATTCGCCCGGTTCGGGCATTCGCGCATACGGGGATGCTTGTTGTTCCGCAGGGAATGATGACAGAGCTAGGCAGCATGAAGGCACTGATGGAGCGGGCGTTTAGCATGGAGCTACTGCCTGACGTGCTGAACGTGACCGTGGCTGGCGGCTTTCCGTACAGTGATGTGCCCGATGCGGGGATGTCATTTATTGTGACGACGAACGATAATGCGGAGCTAGCCGAGCGATGTGCGGCAGAGCTTGTGAAGATGGCCATCGAGCACAAGGCATCGTTCAATGTTGCCTATGTCACACCTTGCGAGGCAGTAACGGAGGCTTTGGCGCAGCCAGAAGGACCGGTTATCCTATCGGAAGGCTCAGATAATGTTGGGGGAGGTGCCCCGGCAGATGCCACCCATCTCCTTGCTGAACTGACAACCGTGCCACAGAAAGCGTTGATCGTGATCCGTGATAAGGAAGCGGTGGAAGTCGCATGGCGAATGGGTGTCAGTGGGGCATTCGAAGGCATAATCGGGGGTAAGAGCGATACCTTGCATGGCAAGCCTGTAGCGGTAACTGGACGGGTTAGGCTGCTGTTTGACGGACATTACCGACATGTGGGTCCGTATATGACGGGCCAACAAGCCGAAATGGGTAAAACGGCCGTCCTCGAATGCGGACAGTTGACGATTATTTTGACTGAGAAGCGAGTTGCCCCTTGGGATGTGGGTCATGTTCGCTCGGTCGGGTTATGGCCGGGGGATTATCATATCATCGTAGCCAAATCGGCGCTCGCCTGGCAGACGGCTTTTGGGACGTTCGCGAAACATGTCATTAATGTGGATTCACCGGGTTGTTGCAACGCCAATCTTATGCATTTTCAATATAACCATATAATTCGGCCAATGTATCCATTGGATGCGGAGCCACAACCGAGATTCGGATTGTACGCAATGACACCCTAGATTCTTTTGACGAAACCACTCTCCGAAGACATAAGAATGAGGAGGAGTTACCCTATGAAGAATGTTGAGAAGTCGAGGCAAAAATACACCGAATCACAATCTTACTTGGCTGGTGGGGTCGCGAGCTCCTTAAGAAGTGCTATGAAGCCCACCCCTTTGTTTACGTCAAAAGGATCGGGTCCGCGCATCTGGGATGTAGATGGCAATGCTTATATCGATTATTTGCTTGGCTATGGCCCATTAATCTTGGGTCATGCGCACGAGGCTACCACCGAGAGCGTCTATGAAGCGATGAAACGTGGAATTACATACGGACTTCAGCACGAAGGAGAAATTGAAGTAGCACGTAAGCTAACAGAGATTTTGCCCTGTGCGGATAAAGTGGCCTTAAGCGGCTCCGGAACAGAAGCGGTTATGCTGGCGCTTCGCTTAGCACGTGCTTATACCGGCAAACGCAAGATTGTACGTTTTCATGGTCACTATCACGGGTGGTCCGATGCGATCTTTACCGCATTTCCAAGCTCGGATATGCGTAAGTCCAGTGCTCGTGCCGCTGACGCCTCGGTGGATAAACAAATATTACCTGGCACGAGCGGACAGAGTGAGCTTGCGCTTGAAGATATTATTCTGCTTCCGTGGAACGACCCCGCTGCGCTGGAGGCAACTTTACGTGAGCATGGCGATGACATCGCTGCTGTTATTTCAGAGCCAGTGATGTGCAATTCAGGCTGTGTTCTTCCGAAAGCGGGCTATCTGGAACAGATGCGCAATCTGACCAAAGAATTAGGCATCGTCATGATTCTCGATGAAGTCATCACAGGATTTAGGCTTGGCCTGAGTGGTGCGCATGGGAAGTTCGGCTTGAAGCCTGATCTCGTAACGATTGGGAAAGCGTTAGGTGGAGGGATCGCTATAAGCGCGGTAGCAGGCTCTCAAGAACTCATGGCACTTATTGAGAACGGGACAGTCAGCCACCTCGGCACACTGAACGGAAACAGTGTTGCAACTTCGGCTGCATTGGCAACCATTGCAGAGCTGTCCAAAGACGAGGGAGCGGTTTATGCGAAAATGGAAAATAACGCGGAGCATCTGGTTGAAGGGATTCGCAGCTTGCTAGTCAAACACAACATCCCGGGCATCATCAACCAAATTGGTCCCGTTTTTCATATGATGTTTACGCAGGAGCCTATGGTCGAAGATTTCGCTTCCTTTACGAAGCGGGACGCTGCGAAGTATTCGGAGTTTTCTTGTAAAATGTTGGAGGAAGGCGTGCTCGTGCGATCGAACGGACTTTGGTATCTATCCGCCGTTCATGGGGAACAAGAGATTGAGGAGACACTGGCGGCGGTCGATCGGGCGCTGGCTAACCTATAGGGGGAATATCGGATGAGGATGAAGGATACGATTGCTCTCATTACTGGCGGTTCAACAGGCATCGGCAAAGCGACGGCTGTTAGGTTTGCCGCAGAAGGCGCCAAGGTCGCTATTACGGGCCGAGATAAAGCAGCGTTGCAAGCGACTGCTGAGGAAATTGCGGCCCAGAACGGCGAGGTCATTTGGATCGACGGAGATGTACAGTTGAAATCGGACGTCAATCGCATGGTCGATACCGTACTGAGTGAATGGGGCACCATTGACGTACTGGTTAACAATGCTGGTATTTGCAGCCCAGCTCCTTTCCTAGACATTGAGGAATCGGAGTGGGACCGACACATGGCGATTAATTTGAGAGGGACCTTTCTTGCTGGGCAAACGGTGGCCAAAGTGCTGGTTGCACAGGGAAAAGGCGGTTCCATTATTAATATGTCCAGTGTGAACGGCTTGGCTGCAGAAAGTGATCAAGCCCATTATAACGCAACGAAAGGCGGTATTAACCTGCTCACAATGTCGATGGCGCTGGAGCTTGCACCGCTTGGTATTCGCGTCAACGCGCTTTGCCCAGGATTTATCGAGACACGGCTGACGAAGCCTTTGATCGACAATCCAACTGCATTTGCGCCTTATTTACGAACGATTCCCATGGGTCGTGTTGGTATACCGGAGGAAATCGCTGATGCTGCCCTATTTATGGCGACGAGTGACTCGCGTTATATGACGGGCCACTGCCTCGTCGTAGATGGCGGTCAACTTATCAAGCTATCTTGACAAAGGAGATCAAATAGAAATTATGAGCAAGGATACAGGTGAGAAACAAGAACGTTATACGATTCAATCGATTGACAAAGCGTTGGATTTACTTGAGCTATTGGCCGAACACGGTTCCCTTAATTTATTGGAACTAACAGATTTGCTGGATCAGCCTAAATCTTCGACCTACCGGATCGTGTTAACGTTGGAAAATCGAGGATTCATCAGCAGAGACGATGAGAACGGGAAATACTGTCTTGGCTATAAACAATTGATGCTGACACGAGGCATGTTAGAAAGAAATACACTGCGATCAGCAGCGCTTCACGAAATGAAAAAGCTTTCCGAGATGTATGGCGACACGATTAATTTGGGTGTTCTCATTGATGGCGAAGTGCTGTATGTCGAAATTCTGGAAAGCACACAGCCACTTCGGATGACCGATACCGTGGGCTCTAGATCACCTTTCCACGCGACAGCAATGGGGAAAGCGATGACCGCATTTTTAGAAGAGGAGAAAGTGAAAGAACTTATCGATCTTCACGGGCTGCCTGCTTTAACTAAAAATACGCTTGTTACAGGTGAGCAATTTCTAGTGGAATTAACGCGGGTTCGTGAGCAAGGCTTTGCCTTGGATGACCAGGAAATTGTAGAGGGCGCACGTTGCTTGGCCGCACCTATATTTAACATATACGGTAACGTAGAGGGAGCAGTTAGCATGTCAGGTGCTATGCATCGGTTTGCAGATGAGGTCATTCCTGAAATGGCCGAAAGTATTAAAGCTGCTGCGAATCGGATTTCTCGAAAGCTAGGCTATCCATCTGTGCATTGAAAGGAGAATTCACATGCAACCATTGCGCATCGCTGTGCTCGGTATGGTGGATGGAAACGGTCATCCTTACTCCTGGAGCGCCATGTTTAACAACTATGACAAGGAAACCATGGCCGAGTGCCCGTATCCTGCTATCCCGGACTATTTAGCGAAAGAACCCGTAGATAAGCTGCAAATACCCGGAGCTTTGGTCACACATATTTGGACGGATGATCCTCAAGATGCCATACATGTAGCGAAAGCATCACGAATCCCGAACGTCGTAAATCGATCCGAGGATGTAATCGGGCACGTAGATGCCGTTATGATTACGACAGACAAAGGGTATGAGCATGTGGAACGCTGCCGCCCATTCGTCGAAGCAGGACTACCAATATTTGTCGATAAGCCGCTGGTCGATAATGAGCCAGATCTTAAGCAATTCCAGCGTTGGGTGCGAGACGGCACCCGTATCATGTCTTCCAGCTGTATGCGGTACTGCAAAGAATTCATGCCTTATCGCGCTTCAATTCATTCGTTAGGACAGCTCCGCTTTTCAAGCATCACCACTTGCAAAAGCTGGGAGCGGTATGGCATCCATGCCTTGGAATCTATTTACCCGATTCTCGGACCAGGCTTTATTTCCGCTCAGAACACAGGCACTAAGGAGCGGAACATTGTTCTATTCAAGCATCGCATTCATGGTGATGTGGCCGTCATTGCGATCGATGATATGTACGGATCACATGGCATGCTTCAGCTCTGCGGCACGAGTGCAAGCGCAACGGTTAATTTTCAAGATACATTCTACTCCTTCAAGTCACAGCTCGAAGCGTTTGTCTCCTACCTTCGCACAGGGGAAAGACCCTTCCCTTTTAGTGAAACCGAAGAGTTGATGCGTATGGTCATTGCCGGCATTCGAAGCCGAGAAGAGAGCGGGAGAGTTGTATTGCTAGAGGAAATTGCTGCAGAATGATGAAGAAGATCACATCATAAGACACACATCATAGAGATTGCCGCACAAAGTATACATAGTCACTTCTCGCATACAACGTTAAGGAGGACGAAAGAATGTCTACGAATTTTAATATGCGCCCGAGCCGTGTCTTACGCAAGCTTCGCGCCGGGGAAACAGCAATTGCGCTGAAGCTGAATCTTGCCGATCCGCGCATTTCGGAAATGGCTGCTAGAATCTCTGGGGTGGACTGCCTATGGACGGACATGGAGCATGTTCCGAATGATTTCTCTGTCATTGAAAGGCAAATTTGGGCTGCGAAAGCTTATGATGTGGATGTTCTTGTACGCGTGGCTAGAGGTAGTTATAGTGATCTGATTCGTCCGCTTGAGATGGATGCAGCGGGGATCATGATTCCTCATGTGATGAATTTGGCGGATGCCAAGCAGATTATCCATAAAACGAAGTTTTACCCGATCGGCCGTCGTCCGCTTGATGGCGGAAATGCAGATGGCGCCTTTTGCAATTTGGAGCTGGACGCCTACATGGCTCAGGCGAATGATCAACGCTTCAACGTACTGCAAATCGAAGATCCAGAGCCGCTTGCTGGTCTGGAGGAAATCATTGCTTTGCCTGGCTTGGATATGATCTTCTTCGGTCCGGGAGATTTCAGCCAAGGAATTGGTGCGCCCGGCAAGTGGGATCATCCGCTTCTTGTAGAAACACGTAAATCCGTGGCCCGACTAGCGCAGAAGCACGGGAAATTTGCAGGTACCGTTGGCAGCACAAGCAATCTGGCAGATTTGACGGCGATGGGCTATAACTTTGTTAGCGTGGGGGCCGATGTTGTCGGCTTTGGTCAATATTTAAGTGGTATTGCATCGAGTCTTAATCGCAGCACAGGAGCTGGAACGGACTCCGTTTACGGCTCGACCAAAAATTGAGGGAGGCAGACCCATGTATACGGAGTTGTTCTCTTTACAGAATAAAAGCGTCATTATAACAGGGGGTTCAGGCTATCTAGGCTCCGCATTGACGGAGGCGCTGTTAGCATTTGGCGCTAATGTGACGCTGGCAGATCTGACCTTTCGCAAGAGTCCGGAACTGGACGCTGCTATCCAAGAAGGACGGTTACGAAATGTAGTGTGTGATGTCGCTAAGACCGAGTCGATCAAGAATATGTTTGAGTGTCATCACGAAGCCAGCGGCAGACTGGATGTATTGGTCAATTGTGCCAATTATGGGGCGGGCTATGGCAAAGAGGCAGACCTTGAATTCATGACGGACGAAGTCTGGCACAAAGGTGTGGATGGGGCGTCCGGAACGACGTTCCGCTGTATTAGAGAAGCGATCCCATACATACGAGAAAGCGGCGGCGGATCGATCATCAACTTTGCTTCAATGTACGGAGTCGTGTCTCCTGATCCTTCCATTTATGGAGATAGCGGTGCGAACAATCCGCCGAATTATGGTGCGGGGAAGGCTGGCGTCGTCCAACTTACCCGGTACTGTGCCGCTCATCTAGCTAAGTATGGCATTCGCTGCAACAGCGTTTCGCCGGGCCCTTTTCCAAACATGATTATTGGTCAAAATGAACCATTCCTTGCGAACTTGAATGCCAAAACCATGCTCGGCCGCGTGGGAAAACCTGAGGAGATGGTAGGTGCGGTCGTCTTGCTCGCATCTAACGCTTCCAGCTATATGACCGGTACGAATCTCATGGTAGACGGAGGATGGACGGCTTGGTAACGTTCATTGTAGCGCGAACTGACAGGAGGAAATCCATGTGAATACGAATGTGATGACTAGTTTCTCACTTGCTGGCAAGACGGTGTTAATTACAGGTGGAGCAGGACTTTACGGTACGCAAATTGCGATTGCCTGCGCGCAAGCAGGGGGCAATGTCTACGTAACCTCTCGTGACGAATCGCGACTCGAAGCAATTGAAGAGAGTTTCAAGAGAGACGGCTACAAGGTGCATGCCTTACAATTTGATCAGGAAGATTTGACGTCGATTGCTACCATTCGTGAGAAACTGGAAGAACGAGAAGGTAAGTGTGATGTGCTTATCAACAATGCAGTCGCCCGTACAATGTCACATTATAACGATCCGCTTGAAAGGTTCGCCAAAAGCATGGCTGTAAACGCAACAGGATTGTTTGAAATTACCCGTGTAATCGGCGATTGGATGGCAGAGAAAGAGAGAGGCTCGATCCTGAACATAGGTTCGATACAAGGAATGGTTGGACCGGATCACACCCTTTATGAAGGACTACCACTAAACGGGTTTATCCCCGACTATTTCTTCCACAAGGGCGGCATGGTCAATTTCACCAAGTTTATCGCCAGTTATTATGGTCCGCGCCAGGTCAGGTGCAATTGCATTTCACCAGGAGGCTTCCAAACAGAGAAGAATCTACCAGAATTTGTTGAACGGTACAACGATAGAACGATGCTGGGTCGAATGGCCAAGTCGGATGACATTTGGGGACCCATTGTGTTCCTTGCTTCAGATGCTTCACTCTACGTTACAGGTACTAACATTCCGGTGGACGGAGGCTATACAGCAAAGTAAGCGTAAGGAAACGAACGGCATCGATATCGGGTGCCGTTTTCATGTTTTCGCGGTTGAGATTTCTACCTCATCGCACTCATCGCACTATATTTTCAAAAGAAATTGTGTGTTATTGCCTCTTATTTATTTTGTATAATAGAAAAAAGAGATGATAGATGGGGGGATGCTGGTTATGAGAAGGTTTTCGAATGGTTTTATGATATTTCACGATTTAAAACTGGCGAAGAAGCTTTGGTTATCGTTTTCCCTTGTGACACTTATCGCGCTCAGCATCTTTGCGATGTTGTCATCGACGTATATCAAACGTTTCATGACTGATCGGGAAGGCAATGCGATGCTGCAAAAAATCGAGTATTTTACGGGCAGCATGAACAGTTATTTTCAAAGTATAGAGAAGTCATCACAGCTGCTAGTCTACAATGAGAATATTCAAGACCCTTTAAGTGACAATGCGGCGAATTTGAACGGTATTCCTCGTATTCAGGCTTACAATTATATTTATGATCAATTAAGGCAGCTATCCGACCGGTTTTATGGCATTGAAGCGATATATCTCGTGGATAAGTATCAGAATGTGTACGACAGCGGCGTTGGGATGAATTTTACTCCCAGTTATTTGGTCAGCGATGAGTTCGTAGGCCAAGGCTGGTATGACAAAATGGCAGATAATAAGAGCAGTAATTCGCTTTGGTCATTCATCAAGTGGCGTGATAAGCAAACGTCCATCGTGATGTTCAAGACAATTTACGATAAAAATAATTTACAAATCCTCGGTTATCTTATTATTTCGATTTCCCCAACCATTCTCGACAATTACTTGGCCTCATCGAATCTGGACGAAGGTACGAACAGCATCATCGATTCTAACGGTTATATCTTTTCCGCAGGGACCGGAGAAAGTGTCCCTCCCATTGACGTTTCTAATCTAACTGGAACGAAAGGGCATTACACCCAAGAGCCAAGCAACTATGTCGTGGCCTATTCGAAGCACGCTTTGACCAATTGGACATTTGTACATTCGATCCCTCAGAACTTATTGCTCAAGGATCTTAAGAATATTAACAATTTATGGATAGCATTTCTGGGAGGTTCCCTCGCGCTGATGGTTGTCGTATCGGTTTTTATTTCAAGGACGATCTCCATGCCGCTGCGTAAAATGATTCGAATGCTGCGAAATGTCGAGCAAGGCAATCTGAATATGAAATTTCATCCTCTATATAAAGATGAGCTTGGGGACTTGGGGAGGGCATTCAATCACATGATCGACAAGGTCCGAGAGGGCGAGCCGGTCATGCGGGAGAAGTTGGTCCGTTCCTTGCTAGAAGGAAGTTTGACGGAACCCGAAGTTCTGCGTTTCGAAGAGCGACTCGGTTTCCGACTCAACAGCGCCTCCTTTCGAGTGGTGCTTCTGCATTTACATCGCCGGTATGAGAAGGGAGAATTAGATAAGCTCGAATCGATTATTCATGAATTTGAAGATGGGCATGAGATGATCAGTATCTATTTATCCGATGATCAGTATTGCTTGATTTTCAATGGTGTAATGAATGAATCCTTACATAAAATCAATGAGTTGATTGCCGTGCTAAAAGAACGGCTTGATCTGCAAATGTATGCTTTTGTAGGCAACGAATACGAGCAGTTTAACCTCATTAAGACCTCGTTTGAAGAAGCCAAGACATTGCTAAATTACTTGGTTGGGGAGCGAATGGACGAACAGACCAGCATTTATTTCGTTGGCGATTCTTGGAAATCGCAATATCCAGAAGCTTTTGAAAATAAGCTCCTCTATTATATGGAGGAACGGGATATCGACAACTGTGCCGCTGTGATGGAGGAACTGATTGTTTACGCTAGAGCCAGTCAGCTCGTTCCGCATGTTCTCTATGCGTTAATGGCAGCCCTATACAATCACTTGTATAAGTTATTGATCAAGTCAGGGCATTCCGCCGTGCTGGACAAAAATTGGTTCGGCGATGTGCAAGAGAAGCTGTTATCACAACCCTTAGAAAAGAACGGTCGGCAATTTATCGCGCTACTTAGAGATCATTTAGGTATGAATGAACAACAAGAGAAGAAACAAAGCAGGAACATTATCAAATCCTTGCAGATCATTCACGAACAATACAGTGATGTCGGGCTTGGCATCGATTCGGTCGTCGAGCAGGTCGGGCTGAATGCGAATTATTTTAGCCAATTGTTCAAGAAAGAAGTCGGCGTCGGTTTTACAGACTATGTGGGGAAAGTACGTATGGAACATGCCAAGCGACTGTTGATGGAGCCGGGAAATAAAATTAAGAATGTGGCTGTACAGGTCGGTTTTACCGACCCGCATTATTTCAGTATCTGGTTCAAAGAGAACACTGGACTGTCTCCGTCGCAATTTCGCAAGCAGCTTTTAGGGCAGATTGGATGAATTTAGAACTTGGTTTTTTATAGAAATAGGTCATTTTCTTTATATTTGTGTATAAGACTAACGAATTCCACGTCTTTCTAACTATTTTCACCTACTCAGATGCAGGTAAGGCATGCTAATTTGGTGGTAGGTTACGCTAACGATTTCTTTCACAGCAGTTTAGTTTCAGGTGGGTTCACAAAGAAGAAATGAAGGGTTGCAAACAATCGGAGATAAGAAGGAGGATTCTATGAAAGTTATGACGATTTACGCGCATCCCGCGGATACGATTACGAATTGCGGCGGGACGCTCGCGCTTCATGCCAAGCGAGGGGATGAAGTCGTCGCTCTCATTTTGACACACGGTGGACGACTTCATCCGAACAAGTACGCCGAAGAATGGCGTAAAGAAAACCCAGATACGAGTCTCCTTCAGGCGGGTTTGGGAGAAATTGCGCTGAACAAAAAGCGTGAATTAGAGCGGGCAGCCGAGACGATCGGAATCACCAAGCTGATTATGCTTGATTATGACGACAACTACTCGGTTGTGAATGAAGAGATCGTGAACCGGATTGCGGAAGAGGTATCCAAGGAGCGGCCAGATATCGTCATTTGTGACTATCCAATGAATACGGCCTTTCACAATCCCCATACGATTGCGACGCAGATGGCGTTTGCCGGGCTGAGCAAAGTTTCGCTATTTTTGAAAAATCTCGATGGTCAGCCAGAGTATCAAGTGAAACAAATTTTCTTAACTTCTCTTCCAGTCAGTCCGATAGATGGACTAAGCCTCTACGGTATGCGTAATGATGTCTTTATTGATATCAGTTCTGTTGTGGGGGAAAAGATCAAAGCGATGGACGAATTTAAAAGCCAAGGCTATAGCGGCTTATTCGCCCGTAAGCTGCTTGAATCCTATAACGGAGAGTATGGCAGGGCAGCCGGCGTCAATTTTGCCGAAGGATTTTACAGAGTGTACAACGAAACGCACCCATATCTGCCGCTGACGGCAGCTGCGCAAGAAAGCGATTTGCTAATGAGACACCTCTCCTACTCGACCATGAGTATCAGAGAGATGTTTCCCTTACCTGAATAACGGGTAAGATAACCTCCCCAAACAAACACTGTAAGTTTCACTTCACTTTACTTATTTTACCTACCCTTCTCCAGTTACAAGCTAATTTCACAATGTTAATTTTATTGAGATTCCAACCTGTCAAAGATACACGCCAAATCTAATTCATTATGAAATAGGAAAATGGAGGACGTGGAATATGATCCGTAAAATGACATATAAATCACTGTTTGTCGCAGCAGGCGTATCGCTACTGATGGGTTCTACGTTAGGATGCAGTTCAAATGAAGGTTCCAGCACCTCCGCTAAGCCGTCGGCTAGCGTTGCTCCAGCGGCCAGTACGAGCGCGGCTGCTACAACAGCACCGAAAGAAGATCCGAAGATCGAGCTTACGGTGTGGGCGGCTCCGAACGGTACGTATAAACCTGGTCAAAAGGCTGGCGACTGGTTCAAAGAAGATTTGCTGCCTGAATGGAATAAGCTCCACCCGAATGTCAAGGTCAACATCGAGCTGATTCCTTTTGACGGGATCAATGAGAAGGTTACGACAGCGATTGCCTCCAAGTCAGCACCTAACGTCTTTTTGGATTACCCAGGGCGGACATTGGCTTATGGGCAGATGGGAGCACTCGCTTCCCTCGAGAGTATCATTCCACCAGCTGATCTTGCTCAAGTAAAGAAGAGTGCGGATATGATGAAAATGGTATCCGTTGGCGGCAACGTTGTGACGCTACCATATTATTCTACTCAGCTTGGCTTGATTCTGAACAAGTCCCTATGGAAAGAAGCAGGAGCTGAAAAATTGCTTCCGCAGGATGAATTCCGCACATGGACGCCAGACCAATTCAAAGCAGCCCTGAAGGCTGTGGCTAATAAAGATAAAGGCGTTTATGGACTGACGCTTTTCGCATTAAACGAACAAGGGGATCAAATTTATAACAATATCATTTCTGGTTATGGAGCCAAATTGTTCAACGCTGATTACACGAAATATACGGCAGGAGACAGCCCTGAAACGGAAAAGGCGTTGGCTTTCTTCAAATCGCTAGTGGATGAAGGCCTAGTTACACCACATCCAGAAACATTGACGTCTACCAATGCGCTTGATTATTGGAAGCAGCGCAAGAACGGTATGGCTGTGGCGTCTGCGGCGCACTCCGATATTATTAAAAACGGTTTGAAAGACGGAAGTGTTAGTGGACCAAATGAGTACATGTATGTCAACTTCCCGTCTACGACGCCTGGGCAAGCTGCGTTAAAGTCGGAAATCGGATTTGGTGTTGTTTTCAAGAACTCGGATGCTGTCAAAGAAGAATGGGCTAAGAAGTTCCTTTACTGGTCCGTGAAAGATAATGTCATTTTCCAAACGGCAATGAAATCGTTCGATCCGCTTGGCAAAGCACCAGCATGGACGGAAACCGATCCGGAGCTTCAGTTCTTAGCTAAGTTAGCAACTAAAACGAAGGAATGGCCGGTTATTGATCCAGGTTGGGGTATCAAGGGTTATCCTGAGATGAGAGCTGCCATGTTCCCTGAAATCCAAAAATTGTTTATCGGCATGTCCACTCCTAAGCAAACGATCGATACAATTTCCAAGAAATTTAACGATACGATAGCCAAATACAATAAGTAGTTTTCCAAATACGGCAGGATGACTGTGGTCTCCTGCCGTAAAGTCGTTTACAGCTCAGTGAAAGAAGGGAAGGTGAACCATGAAACAGAGTAAAATCAGCAGCATACGCTTGCGCAGAGAAATTAGTGGTTGGCTTTTCGTACTTCCCATGCTGTTGTTTTTCTTGTTGTTTGTTGTATATCCCATTCTTAAAGCAATTAAGAGCAGCTTTTATGGCTTTGATTATACGAAGTATTATTGGTCGGGGCTGGACAATTATCGCACTATTTTATCAGATGAATTGTTCTGGAAGTCGATCCGCAATACGTTGGAGTTTGTCTTATATTTGGTGCCTTCGATCACCATTATTGCCTTGATGATTGCGGTTACAATTCATACGTATCCGAAAAAGATGCAATCCTTTTTTAAAGCAGCTTTTTATATTCCGGGTGTGACGTCGATTGTCTCGTTAACCTTAGTATGGCAATACATCTATAACGGGCAATTCGGTTTAGGAAATTACATTCTCGGCCGATTTGGGCTGAATTCGGTCAATTGGCTGGGCGTAAATTCGGCAACAATCGCTTTGTCCTTAATTGTCCTTACGATTTCCGTAGGTTCAGCAGTTGTTGTATTTTCAGCGGCACTCGGGGGAATTCCTAAGGATTTCTACGAATCCGCGTCATTAGACGGAGCGAAGCCTTGGAAGATGTTCCACCGAATCACGCTTCCCATGTTAAAGCCGACGATGCTATATGTCGTCGTTACGGGCACAATCGGTGCCTTTCAAGTGTTTGCCATTATTTTAATCATGACAGGTGGCGGTCCTGCTTATCGGACAACGACAATTATGATGTTAATCTATCAGCAGGCGTTCGTGAATATGAACTTTGGTGTCGCAAATGCAATGGGGATTGTCTTATGTGTCATCATCAGTCTGATCGCTTTTGTGCAATTCAAATTTCTTAAATCGGATATCGAATATTAAGGGGGGAGGGGACGAGGATGCCGAATAAAAAGTCACCGCTTTGGGGGGGACATGTGTTTCTTTGGGTGTTAACCTTGTTCTTCCTATGGCCCTTCTATTGGATGGTTAGCGGATCACTCAAGAATCTAAAGGTTGCTTTGCAAATACCACCGGAATGGGTGCCAGTTCACCCGACATTTCATAACTATACGTCTTTGGTCACGAATAATCCGGTGTTCACTTGGTTTTATAACAGTATGTTTATCTCCTTGGTTGCCACGGTGCTCGTCACCGTGGTCAGCTCGTTGTCTGCCTATGCATTAGCCAAAATTCCATTCAAGGGCTCCAAACTGCTGTTCACTGTAATGATTGCTGCCATGACAATCCCGCATACAGTCCTATTTATACCGCTTTTCCAATTTTTAAATGATTTAGGTCTCATTAATACAAAATGGGGAGTACTGCTTCCCGTCGTAGGCTGGCCATTCGGGGTATTCCTATTGAAGCAGTTCATGTCCTCACTGCCAACTGAATTGGTGGAAGCAGCGAAAATCGATGGCTGCGGGGAAATGCAAACATTCCTACGTGTCATGCTGCCGCTAGCTAAGCCAGGAATTGGCGTATTAGCTATTTTCACGTTCGTCAACACTTGGAATGACTATGTTTGGCAAGTGATCGTGCTGAACGGAGAAAAGATGTTCACATTGCCGGTGGGTATTAAAGTTGCCCAAAAAATATCAGAGTTGGAAACGAACTATGGTGTTGCCATGGCTGGGGCCATGTTAGCCACGCTTCCCGTGCTGCTCATATTTCTGTACTTCCAGAAATATTTTACCGAAGGCATTACTGGAGGCGCATTGAAGGGTTGATGTGAAATTCGGAGGTTGGCAGACGAAGAAAACCGATGGTGACTGGGTCAACGAGATGTCTTATTTACAACTTCCCGGTCGATTAATTACGGGGATAGGCTCAGTGAGCCAAGTGAGTACGGAAGCTCGGATGCTGGGTGCGACCCGGACGCTTGTACTGGTTGACCCGGCCATACGGAATACCGGGCTGATTGATGACCTTGTACAACGGATACAAGCAGATGGAATCGAATGTGAACTGATCGACAATATTGTCCCTGAGCCTCCATTTGAATTATTGGAAGTGATATCTTCAGGGATCAAGGGAAAAGGATACGATCTGTTTGTTGGGATCGGTGGAGGCAGCGTTCTGGACCTTACCAAAGTATTGGCCGTCATGCAGACGAACCCAGGTCCAGTCTATGACATGATCGGAACCGAAAAGATTGAAAAGCCAGGTCTCCCTGTCATTCTTATCCCGACGACAGCGGGAACTGGTTCTGAAGTGACGAACATCGCGATCTTCACCGATTCTCGCGATGATGTAAAGAAGGGGATCGTTAGTAGGCATTTATTATCAGCCGTCTCTATTGTTGATCCCGTTTTAACAGTGACGGTGCCCCCCTTCGTCACCGCTGCGACGGGCATGGATGCGCTCGTGCATGCGATTGAGTCGTATACGTCCGTTAGAGCGAACGAGTTAACCGATGGCATCGCATTGCATGCTATTAGACTTATTTCTCGTTCATTGCGACAGGCTGTATGCAACGGTAACCTATTGAAAGCGCGCGAGGAGATGTCCATGGGTAGCTTGTTGGCAGGAATCTCCTTTGGCAGTGCTGGAGTTGGCGCTGTCCATGCACTTGCTTATCCGTTAGGAGGACGCTTTAAGGTTCCACATGGCGTCGCGAATTCACTCCTTCTGCCTTTTGTAATGAAATATAATGTCATAGCGAATCTGGAGAAATTCACTGAGGTGGCCAAAGCACTTGGGGAGAACGTGAGTAGGATGAGTTTGAGGGAAGCTGCGGATTGCGCAGTAGCCTCCATGGCACGGTTGGCAGAGGACATTGGGATTCCTCCTAACTTACAAGCTGTCGGGGTTCAAGCCTCGGACATCCCTTTGCTCGCGGAAGAAGCAAGCAAAATCGAGAGGCTGCTGATCAACAATCCTCGTCGTTTAACCTTGAAGGAGATTGAACAAATTTATAGGGATGCTTTGAAGGGAAGATCGAAATCGGGCACCAATCTCAACTAGCAGAGGAGCTAAGTCGATGAAAATCATAGATGTACGTACCATACTGCTGACAGGTCCTTGTACGAATGATCCCTTTTTGTCTGAAGCCCGCACAAGACGAAGTGCTGCCTTCATTGAGGTATTGACCGACGAGGGATTAACAGGGATTGGGGAGACCTATGCAGGCTACTTTTTACCAGAAAGTGTCCCGAGTATTGTTGACTTTTTTAGAGAGATCCTCCTCGGTCAAACGGTTGATGACATCGGTATTCTCTGGGATCGCATGTATCATTGCGGTAATTTTTGGTGCCGTGTTGGGCTTGGCTTATCGGTACTGGGTGGAATCGAAGCCGCGTTATGGGATTTGAAAGGTAAGCAGCACGGCGTTCCTGTGTATAAGCTGCTCGGCGGCGCTAAGCACGATAAGCTGTCTTGTTACGCAACGGGAGGACCTTCCAACTATCCGCAGGAAAAACTCGCTCGCAAGCTCGAATTCTATGCTTCTCTTGGATTTAAGGGTATGAAAATCGGTGCGGGCTGCTTTTGGGAGGGGCAAGGCGGCTGGAAGATGCCGGAATCACCGGAAGCAATTGCTGAATTCGAAGCCGAAAAGATGCGCTTTGTGCGTACCATCATTTCGAAGGATACGCGTATTATGATGGACGGCCACATGGGCAATAGCACAATAGGCAGATGGGATTTACGAACTGCTAAGCTTGTTATGAAAGCGCTTGAGCCCTATGATTTGTTCTTTTTCGAAGAGCCGCTGCATTATACAGACCCCTGGGGCTACCAAGAGCTTTGTCAAAGTACAACCATTCCGATTGCTGGCGGGGAATGCTTGACTGGAGCGTTCGAATGGAGGACGTTCATTGAGCGAGACGCCTTTGATATCGGGCAGCCTGATGCCTCTTTTAGCGGAGGGATCAGCACCTTTATGGAGGTGGCTTCCATGCTGGAGGCTAGAGGTCGTAAGATCGCCACACATGCGTGGGGATCGGCAGGCAGTCTGATGCAAAATGTGCATTGCGGATTCGCTTGCGCCAATACGGAAATCCTAGAAATTCCGCCAGCATATGCGGGATTGCACAGTGATTTACTAGGAGAATCTTTCGTCATGAAGGACGGCTACGTGCTGCCTCCGGAAACGCCTGGTTTTGGCATTACGTTGACGGAAGCGATCCGAAATAAATATCCGTTCGTACCAGGCAGCGGTGAATTTAACAGCGTACCTGGTAAAATCCTGATGGGTTAGGTGAACGATGAATCCAATATTAATTGATGTTGAGGTAGAGCCGTCGAGATTAGAGAAGCTTAAAAGCATGGCAGGGCTATCGGTGGAAGTGATACCGGAGAACACCGCCCCTCATTCGCAGGCGATTGAACTGCTAGGTAATAAGCAAGTGTTATTCTGCCACCTTCCGCCTCGCAATATAGGGGATATGCCTAAGCTCGAGTGGATTCAGCTTGCTTCCTCTGGCTATTCGCAAGCCATTGGTTTAGGTCTCGCTGCGAAAGGCATACGCGTATGCAATGCGAGCGGCGTATTTGATACCGCGATCGCAGAATGGAATGTGGCGATGATGATCAACTTGCTGCGCGATCTGCGAGGTATGATTCGCCATCAAGAGGTAGGAAACTGGGATCGGTCGCCAAGATTCCAACGGGAGCTGCGCGGTTCTGTAGTTGGTATTTGGGGTTACGGCGGGATTGGCAGAGAAACAACTCGGTTGCTGAAGGCACTTGGCGTAACGGTGCATGTAATGGTTAGAGAGGGATTAAAACGGAGAAGCCTCAATTATGTACTTCCAAACGTCGGCGATCCCGAAGGCATATGGCCAGACCAGGTTTTTGTAAAAGGACAGGAAGCTGCGTTTCTTGGCGGCCTCGACTTTCTTATTATGGCGATCCCACTGACGGATCAGACTCGGGGAATTGTAGGAGAAGATGAGCTTCGAATGCTGCGGTCTCATGCCTATCTGCTCAATCCTGCGCGTGGGCCGCTTATCGACGAAGCTGCACTGCTGCGTGCCTTGCGTGAAGGCTGGATTGCCGGAGCAGCTTTGGACACCCACTATATCTATCCGATGCCGTCCGATCACCCGCTATGGTCATTTTCTAATGTCATCATGACACCGCATATTTCTGGATCCACCGGCAATCCCTATTTTCTTCCCAGAGTATGGGATTTGTTCGTCAGCAATGTGGAGCGTTGGAGCACGGGAATGCCCTTGCTCAATGAGATACCCGCATTTGAACTCGATTAAGGAAAGAGGGACTTCGATGTATCATGCTGCTGTAATCGGTCTCGGCAAGATTGGCTTGACCTTCGATATCCCCTTTAAAGGGAGAGCTAGCAGTCATGTCATGGCGTATCATCAGCACCCGGAGGTGGAAGTGGTTGCAGCGGTCGGTAGACGTCAGGAGCAGGCGGATCTTCTGGCGAAGATCGCACCGGAGACGATGTACTATCCGGAGGGGGCCTTGTCATCTATGCTGAGGAATCATGAGCTTGATATCATTAGCATTTGCACGCCGCCAACTGTACGATATGAACTGCTCCAAACCGTGTTGGAAAACTCTAGCGCAAGGCTCATCTTTCTGGAAAAGCCCGTCGCGAACAGTATCGAGGAAGCGGAGCAAATTCACTCTTTGCTTAAGCAGTATCCCGAACGAACTGTCATCGTCAATTTATCTAGAAGATGGAGCGAAGGTGCTAGACAGATCCGAACGGCAGTCAGGAATGAGACGTATGGCAAGCTGAAGAAAATTCACTTGCGTTACAGCCGTGGCATTTATAACACGGGCTCCCATTTGTTCGATATGGTTCGTTATATGGCTGGGCCCATCGAGCAAGTGAGAGTGGTGGAACGAGTCCCCACTAATCTAGATAGCTTGGAGGATTGGACTTACTCCTTCTTGTTCACAGCTGCGAACAGCAGCATTTCGGGTTATGCGGAAGCGTTTGATGACCGTCATTATAACCTTTTTGAAATCGTATTGTACTTTGATGGTGGTGCGATTGAAATGGTGAATGGCGGGGATGAGATCCGGTCTTATCTTACCGAGTCGCATCCTTTGCAAGCCGGCATGAAGAGTCTCGTGCTCGAACATACAGAGAAAGGTGTTCTCGGTAAATCGAGTAACATGGAGAATGCCATGAGTCACCTTGTGGATATTCTTCAATTTGGAGTTGAGCCGATGTGCACGTTGGAAGAGGGCATTTCCCCAATCTATGTTGCGGAAGCATTGAACCAGTCGTATGCCAATGGCGGGACTTCCGAGAGGGTGCGCGATCATTAAGTTGTAATCCCAAATCGTCATACGCATTTATTCATGCGTATGAATAAAGGAGTTTTCATGATGGAGCTGAGAAAACTAACCCCTGAGCAGCAGCAATTTTATGAAGATCAGGGCTATATATTGGGGCTTTCTGCCATTTTTACTGGAGATGGGGTAAAGCAGTTACAGGCGGGGTATGAGCAAATCATCTCATTATTACAAGATGACGAGAATCCCTCTGACATCATGGGATGGCATAAAACAAGTCGGTGGCTGTATGATATTTGCGCCCATCCACAAATTTTGAATTACGTCGAAGGCGTACTGGGCAAGGATTTTTACTTAGCAGCAAGCGAGTTTATTACCAAATCGCCTCATTCAGATAAAACTGTGCCTTGGCATCAGGACTCTTATTATTGGTCTACTGCGCTCAACAACACTGTTACGGTGTGGCTAGCGATCACGGATGTGGACGAAGCCAATGGTGCCATGAAGGTTATTCCAGGCACACATAAAGCCGGTATTATTCAGCATAAAATTGCTGGCGATGATGCCATTCTGTCCTTCGAACTGGAGCATGGAACATTCAGCGAGAAGGATGCGGTTTCCATGATCATCCCTGCAGGCGGCATTTCCATGCACGTAGATTCTCTCATTCACGGCTCGGGTCCCAATACCTCAGACCGCTGGCGCAACGGATTTGTTATCCGCTATTCCAAGACGATGGTGAGATGGGATCCGCAAGCTTACCCCAATTTCCAACTCTACATGATGAGAGGGCAAGATGATTTTGGTTATCATCCCCAGGGGGATGTGCCCGTAGAGCCTTTTGGTCGTCCTCCTTATACGAAGCGTATTCGTAAAAGGGAATAATGGCATCTTGCCAAAGAAAGTGAGATGAATCTTTATTTTAAGCTACGACAAGCAGTGGACATCGACGATCTCATCGTTAACACTCGGCACTGTGCAGCTGGGGATGCCTTATGGGATTGCGAATCAACTAGGTCAACCTGATGAAAAAGTGGCGAGGCATATTCTCGATGCTGCCTTAGAGGGTGGTATTACCTGTCTCGATACGGCAAGTGCTTACGGTAGCTCCGAGCAGGTTCTAGGTACATATTTTGGGCAACAAAGACGATCAGCCCACATCATAACCAAACTCCACCTGAACATAGATCAAGAAACAACACTTGCCAATTTGGAAGAACAGATTGAAGCAAGTATTAGTAGATCAATGGAACGATTGCAGACCTCTTGTATTCCCGCCGTATTGCTGCATCGACCGAATGTGTTAGGGAGATTTGGTGAGAAAGTGACCGAATTGCTGCGCAAGCAAGTGAAGCGGGGGAATATCGGAACGATGGGGGCTTCACTCCTTTCTTACGAAGCGGTAGAATTTGCAGATAATTGGAAGGAGCTCCAGGATGACTTTTACGAAATCGTACAGTTGCCCATCAATATCCTGGATCGTCGGATGTTTGCGAACGGGACCTTCGATATGCTCAGGAACGCAAATAAGAAGCTGTTCGCAAGAAGCATCTATCTGCAAGGATTGTTCTTCCTTCAGCTAACCGAATTAAAGGGGAAACTAAAGGAGGCGGAGTCTTGGCTTAAAATGCTGCACACCTATGCGGAGAAAGAAGGAATGTCTGTACCTGAATTAGCTTTTTCTTATATTCACCATATGCCTGGTATCGCAAGCATTGTTTTCGGTGCTGAAACGGCGGAGCAAGTGAAAGGAAATATTGCGCTTTTAGGAACGCCTGCGATAAGTGATAAGACATTGCATGAATTGGCGGCAGCTTTCGCAGAAGTGCCTGAGCAAGTAATTACACCTTCAATGTGGGAAGGCAAATGAGTACAAAGCAGGCCAAATACATGGATAAATGAGGAGATCATCATGGTCACAAATCTTAAAAAAGGCAATGCGCGATCATCATCTTCTGCAAGTGAAGAGGCCATCTATCAAACCGTTAAGGAAGTCATTCAAGAAGTTGAAATCCGTGGAGATGAAGCCGTTCGTCAGCTTTCCCACAAATTCGATAACTGGTCGCCTGAAAGCTTCCGATTGAGTGAATCTCACATTCAAGAAATTGTAGCTCGGGTGCCAGAGCGTGTGAAGGAAGACATTCGATTCGCACAGCGACAAGTTCGGAATTTTGCGGAGAAACAATTGGAAACAGTCCGTGACCTCGAGGTTGAAACGCTGCCTGGTGTATTTCTGGGACATAAACATATTCCTGTGAGTAGTGTTGGCTGTTATATTCCTGGTGGACGATATCCCATGGTAGCTTCGGCACACATGAGTATCTTGACGGCCAAAGTGGCTGGGGTTAAAAGAGTCATTGCTTGCACACCGCCAATCAAAGGGGAAATCCCGGCAGCGACGATTTGTGCAATGGTGTTTGCTGGCGCTGACGAGATTTATGTGTTAGGCGGTATTCAGGCCATGGCAGCCATGGCGATTGGGACAGAGACGATCGAATCCGTCGATATGCTAGTAGGGCCAGGTAACGCCTATGTGGCGGAAGCCAAGCGGCAGCTTTTCGGAAAGGTGGGTATCGACCTGATTGCAGGCCCGACGGAAGTTCTGGTAATCGCCGATCATACGGCAGATGCCGAAATGGTGGCCGTTGACTTGTTAGGTCAGGCCGAGCATGGCCCTACGTCTCCTGCAGTATTGATTACAACCTCTGAAGCATTGGCAAGGGAGACACTCGTTGAAATTGAGAAACAACTGAAGGTTCTTCCGACTGCTGACATAGCTGGTGTCGCTTGGCGTGATTATGGCGCCGTAATGGTGGTGGATAGCTTGGAGGAAGCGGTCGTGGAAGCAGATAGACTCGCCTACGAGCATGTGGAAGTATTGACGCAGGATCCGAATTACTTCCTGGTGAACATGTCGAACTACGGTGCATTATTTCTCGGTCCTGAAACGAATGTAGCGTACGGGGATAAAGCAATTGGCACGAATCACACCCTTCCGACCAAAGGTGCTGCAAGATACACGGGCGGACTCTGGGCAGGGAAATTTTTGAAAACATGCACCTACCAGCGATGTACAAAGGAAGCTAGTACATTGGTTGGCGAGTATGTTTCACGACTATGTGAAATTGAGAATTTCATGGGTCATAAGGAACAAGCCGATCTGCGAGTGCGTAGGTATGGAAGCAAGGCATCCGATTGATAAAATGCTCCGCAAGAAAAGCAAGCTCTTCCATTCATGATGGTTGGGACTTGCTTTTTCCCTGTTCACCTACATCAAATGATCAAACTGATCAAAGGAAGTCATCAGTAAAAAAAAGGAATTGTACAAGCGAGGTCGAAGATTGATTACCTATCAAATAAATATAACGAAAAAGAAGATGATGTGATGGGAACTGCATTTAGCTTGAGACGAAAAGCTTTTATGCATAAGTATTTCTCCGGTAAGGTGATGGATTATCAACAAATTATTGGCTTGTATATACCGATTCTGATTGATCAGACTTTCCTTGTCGGACTTAACTTGGTGAACATTGCCATGATTAGTTCGTCTGGTGTTGCCGCAGTTAGCGCAGTAAGTATGATTGATTCGCTCCATATATTTCTGATAAGCGTATTCGTAGCCGTCTCGACAGGTGGAACAGTTGTGGTCGCCCAGTATAAAGGAAGTGGAAATGACGGGATGGTAGCCAAAGCTGCAGCTAGCTCCGTTTCCTTGGTTTCGGCATTTGCGCTTGGCATTAGCTTGTTAATGATTGTGTTTCATGGTCCCGTCTTATCGCTGCTATTTGGGACGGCCTCTCCAGAGGTGTTCGCTTATGCCAAGACCTATCTGATAGGGAGCAGTGTATCTTATGTGGGGATTGCCATTGTAGAGGCTGTTTGCGGTGCACTGAGAGGGATCGGAAAGTCCCGAACTTCCTTGAAACTCTCTTTAATCATGAATCTATCGTATGTACTTTTAAATGTGATATGTATCCATTTCTTACATATGGGGGTACAGGGGTTGATCATCGCTGTGAATGTATCTAGATTTCTGGCGGCATTCGTAGCCGTATTGTATGTAGTGAAATTAGATACGAATTTTAAAATGCGATTGTACGATTTACTACATGTAAATATGGCGATGATGAAGAAAATTTTATTTATCGGGCTTCCCTTTGCGGCGGAGCAGATGTTCTTTAATGGCGGGAAAATTGTAACGCAAGTATTTATCGTTAGTCTTGGCACGCATGCCATGGCGACGAATGCGATTGGCGGCACCCTGGCAGGTGTGTTACAGATTCCGGCTGCCGCGTTATCTCTAACAACGGTAACTGTGATTGGACAATGCATGGGGGGGCAAAATGTGAAAGACGCCCGTAAATTTGCCAAATCGTTTCTCTGGCTTGCCTCATTTACTCTCTTCCTGATGGCATTGATTCTCCTTCCGTTGTTCAAGCCGCTGATCAGCTTATTTCACCCGCCGGATGATATCATTAGGGAGCTTTTCATCATCGTGTTGATCAATGCGATTGCACAAGTCCCCCTCTGGCCAATCAGCTTCCTCTTGCCAGCAGCGCTTCGAGCTGCGGGCGATTCCAAATTCACATCCGTGACATCGATGCTGTCCATGTGGTTGTTCCGGGTCGTTCTGGGCTATGTGCTTGGCATCTTGTTTCACATGGGCATTATTGGTGTATGGTTAGCGATGAATATTGAATGGGGCGTTCGTGGAATTATCTTCCTAATGCGCTTCAAGGGGGACAGATGGTATCGTCATCGATTGATCGAGCCAGCTGCGAAGACTACTTAACGAAGAGAGTGGTCCCTCTGGAAAAGTTAATATTGAAATGGAAATGGAGCTAAGTGGCGAGTTTGCGCTTAGCTCTATTTTTTTGTAAATAATGGTTATAGATGCTAAAGTACCCGAATTTTCGGGGAAATGGCTAAGTTCACTTCTATGTTCGTTCTGTTCATGTTAGTATTGTTACTAAACTAACTTTAGGGATTTCTTGTTGAATGATCCGAAGAATCATTGAAGTGGATAAAATTTCCACAGGAGGGAGACTACTATGAATCTAACGAGACATCCGTGGAAAAAAAATGCGCTAAGAAGATTGATTCTCTCGTTTATTTGCATTCTTCTACCGCTCTATATTCTCAGCATGATTATTTACAATTGGGGGATTCGAACCTTACAAGACGAAATATCCAAATCCATGATCTCGCAAGTATCTGGGTATTTGACCGGGTTGGAAGAGGAGTTCAGACGAATTCAAACCTTGCAGTACGATGTCTTAAGCGATGACAATTTAAATGCATTAGGAGCCATACCGGATTCATTGAATGATATCGAGAAAATGCAAAGCATCCTAAGACTCCAGCAGCGACTTAATGCTATACGAAACAGCTCCACATATATTAAGGATGTGTATGCTTACATACCTGCGATCCAGAAAAATGTGTCGGCTTTAACGATATCCTCTTTTAATCAGCAAGAATTTGAAAAACTGAGGAACATTCCGTTGACACTGGATTCGCAAGTCATGAATGTGGACGGCAGAATGTATTTAAGCGCGGTGTACCCCTTCTCTACGCCAAGCAGCAAAAGAGGCCCTTTATTTATTGTGGCGATCGAACTATCTAAGGAAAAGCTAGAGGAACATTTGAAATTGATGGTTAATTCCTCGGATGAGGGATTGATTTTTAATAGCTCGCAGTTTGTAATCACGACAGGTCGCGATGCTGCTTTCGATCAAGAGATCTCGACCCATATGGCTAATCATGCAAATATTGGAAACGCTCAGAAACTTGTCATCAACGACAAACACTATCTTGCCGTTTATACGTCTTCGAAATTCTTTGGAGCAGTGCTAAGCAAATATGTGCCAGAAAACGCTGTTTTTCAACCGCTGCAAAAGTACAGAAGTTGGTTCGTCTTGCTAGCAGCCGTAGCCCTCATCATTATTGTTATTTACTCTTTATATGTCTATAAATACATTCACAAACCGCTGGATAAGCTGGTTAAAGCTTTCCGCAAAATCGAATATGGCGATTTCGAGGTTCAGATCGAACATACGGTAAACGATGAATTTCAGTATATTTATAAGCGGTTCAATGTAATGCTAGGAAATTTAAAATCCTTGATTGACCAGGTGTATAAACAACAAATTTTAACGCAGAAGGCGGAATTGAAGCAGCTTCAATCCCAGATTAATCCGCATTTTCTATACAATAATCTCTTTATTCTTAGCACGATGGCTCGCCTTGGCGATTACGAGAATCTCGAGCAATTTACGAATCAATTGGGAGAATATTTCCAGTTCGTCACGCGAAACAGCTCGGATGAGGTGCCGCTATGGAAAGAAGTGAATCATGCCAAAGTGTATGCTGAGATTCAAGCCATGCGCTTTTCGAATCGTCTGAAGGTCGAATTCGATGAGCTGCCGGACAATGTCGGGCACATCATGGTGCCGAGGTTGATATTACAACCGATCATCGAGAATGCTTTCGAGCATGGTCTGGAGCGAAAGCCTGCAAAAGGCATCCTGCGTGTTCGGCTTCGCAAGATTGCGAATGAGATTCAGATGATCGTTGAAGATAACGGTGAGGAGCTGGATGGCGAGCGCATCGAGATGCTCCAAAACGCGTTATCTGATCAAGAAGGGTTGGAGACGACCGGCATTTTGAATATCCACCAACGAATTCGGTTGAAGTTTGGACAGACCAGCGGGTTAGACGTGGAGCGAAGTGAATGGGGCGGCTTGAAGGCAACCATTCATATTGATTTATCGAATGGAGGCGTATAAATGTACAGGGTTCTGGTCGTAGACGATGAGATGATTATTGCAGACGGGTTATATGAGGTGCTTCAGAACATACCTCAGCTGGAGTTGGATGTGTATAAAGCCTATTCCGGTATTGAGGCGGTCAAGCAATTCGATCGCACTCGGTTCGATATCGTGCTTACAGATATTCGAATGCCAGGTCTCGACGGCTTGCAGCTGCTAGAGAAGATTCGGGAGAGATGGCCCCAATGCAGAGTCATTTTCCTGACGGGATACAATGAATTCTCCTATATTTACTCGGCTATCCAGTATGAAAGGGTCAGCTATTTACTGAAGACCGAAGGATACGAGAAGGTCATTCAGATGGTGGAGCATACAGTGAATGAGATTGAATCGGAGTTAAAGGCGCAGTCTTTGCTGAAGATAGCTCAGGAACAGCTGGATGACATGAGAGGGATGCTGCAGAACGATTATGTGAAGCGGATATTGAATGAGCAGCTCGATGTACGAGAGATTAATCAAGAGCAATTCGACGAGCTGGCTATACCATTGAAAGCGGATCGCCCAGTGCTGATCATGCTTGGAAGAATTAACAGCTTGTCGAACAAGACAACGTATTCGGAGAAGTCTCGGCAGTTGTACAGGATCAAGCACATCGCAGAACAGTATATGTCCTCGCACGTTTCTTTCGTTGCTGCGATTAATGAGCATATGGACCTTATTTGGCTGATTCAGCCGCTTCAAGGGAACCTCGAAACTGAGGGTTGGGATAGAACACTGACGTTCGTGAAAGGGAATTTGGAGTTGGTGCAGGCTGCCTGTCGCGAGTCTGTTGGTGAGTTGTTGTCCTTCGTACTAGATGACAGTACGGTGGCATGGTCGGATGCTGCAGAACGGTTCGCGACATTAACGATGCTGATGAATTATCGGATCGGTCAAGGCAGCGGCATGCTGCTTCTCGATAAACAAATGGTGGAGCAGGAGCTCCAGCAGTCGGACGGGAGCCACCGTGAGAAGTCACAGATTCGGCAAGCCAAGCTAGACCAGCTTGCTGATCAATTGGAGCATGGGCAGCGCGTGGAATTCAATAATACGCTGCATGCCTGTGCCGAATCGCTGAAAGATATCGACAGTATGCATGATGTACCTGCGCAAGAGCTTTATTATTCCATCGGATTGGTCTTCTTATCCTATATGAACCGCTGGAATTTGGTCGAGACGGTTGCGACCAAAATCGGCCTGCATAAGCTTATGCAGCCAGGGGAGCATGAATCTTGGCCTATGGCTTTTGAGTATCTCGCGCGTGTTGAAGAAATACTATTCAACCTTCAGAACCAAGAGGAAGAGAGAAGGGCAAATGCCATCATTTCATTGATTCAGAAGCATATTAAGGATCATCTGGATAATCCGGACGAGGTTTCGTTGGTGAAATTAGCGGAATTGGTTTATTTCAATCCGTCCTATTTGTCGCGATTATTTAAACAGGTGACTGGAACGAATTTATCCGATTACATTTCCTCGACTCGCATGACGAAAGCGAAGAGTCTCCTGGAAAATCCGAATATTAAAATACAAGAGGTCGCCGAGCTTGTCGGTTATGGCACAGCAACGAACTTTACGCGATATTTTCGCAAGGTAGCCCACATGACTCCACTGGAGTATCGGACATCGATATTCAATAACAAGTAAACAAGTGATTCAAATGTAAAGACATGAATATTGAATGCCGAATGGCTGAGCAGTACCATTAGAGATAGCAAAACTCTAATACATTCAGATCTTTCGGGGAGGTTCACATGAGAAAAAGAGATAAAGCAAAATCAGCAGTTATCCTCTCGGCAGCAGGATTATTGGTACTCTCAGCTTGTAGTTCAGAGGGATCGAAGGATAGTAATTCAACGGCGACACCTGCGGGTACTTCTGCGCCAGCAGCGAACTTGATGGCGAAATATGAGAAACCGATCGATATCACAGCTTGGCGCTACACGGAAGCGACATACAAGTACGAGAATGGCGACACGATTGAGAACAATATTTACACGAAAGCTTATCAAAATGACCTAGGCATCAACTTGAAATATCAATGGACAGTACCCGTTGAGCAATTCGATCAAAAGCTGAATGTGGCTATTGCTGCCGGAGATTTGCCAGATATCATGTGGCTGAAGAACAAACAGCTCACTGATTTGGCTGATAACGATATGCTCTATGACTTGACAGAGTTGTATGAGAAGTATGCGTCACCGATGGCGAAGAGCATCCTGCAGCAGGATCAGAAGGCTTTCAATACAGCTAAGATCGGCGGCAAGCTAATGGCGATTCCTCAGACTTCATCGGCGATCGATGGTCTGCCGCTCTTGTATGTTCGGGCGGATTGGCTGGCTAAGCTTGGGCTCTCCGAACCGAAGTCCATGAAAGAGGTTCTGGCAGTTGCTGAGGCGTTCACGAAGAAGGATCCGGACGGAAACGGCAAAGATGATACCTTCGGGATGGCGTTTACCAAATCGTTCCTAGCGGATACCCACTTCGGAACAACGGGCTTCTTCTCAGGATTCCATGCCTATGCACGCAAATGGGTGAAGGACACATCTGGTAAGCTTGTGTATGGAAGTATCCAACCAGAAGTGAAGACAGCTTTGAAACAGATGCAGGATATGTACGCGCAAGGCTTGCTGGATAAGGAGTTCGGCGTAAAAGACCGGGCGAAGGTAACAGAATCTGTTGTCGGCGGCAAGGTGGGTATCTTCTACGGCAGTATGTCCGCACCGCTGTCGATTATCCAGAAGAACATCGACAACGATCCGAAGGCAGATTGGAAAGCGATCCCGCTGGTGTCTGTAGACGAGAAGAAGGCTACGCCAATCGGCAACATGCCAATTCAACGTTATTATGCTGTTAGTAAGAAGAGCAAGAATCCAGAAGCGATTATCAAATTGCTCAACTTTGCAATGGATGGTTATGACGAGAGCAAGAAGCCGAAACCAGAGATGAGCTTCAGCCCTACGAATGTCCCAGTCTATCTCTATAGCGTAATGAACCCAGAGCCTGCGAATAAAAACTTGAACGCACATAATAATGCGTTGAGTGCGATTGCTGCTAACGATCCTTCCAAGCTGACAACGGAAGAGAAGGGTTACTTCGACAAAATCGTGGACTTCCGTAAAGGAAACAAAGCGAATTGGGGAACAGAGCGCGTATTCGGTACGCCAAGCAGCTTCGATGTAATCAGTCAGTATGTGAAAGAAGATAACTATTTGCTAGATGCTTTCTACGGTGCAGCGACACCTACTATGGTTGAGAAAAATGCATCTCTTCAGAAGTTGGAAGAGGAAGTATTTACGAAAATTATTATGGGCCAATCCATCGATACGTTTGACAAATTCGTTGAAGACTGGAAGAAGCTTGGTGGCGAACAAATCACGAAAGAAGTCAACGATTGGTACGCAAAAAGTAAATAAGAAGTTGACGGCTTAAAACGAGATTAGAGCTTAGGGGGAAGCGGTCGTAAACTGCTTTCCCCTTCCTTATTGGTTCTTATATGCAAACGGAGAGGAGTAAAAACGGAGATGAATAAAAAACTGCAGGAAATTCCTTTGCATCTCATGCTGTTACCTGGTGTCATTCTTACGATTATCTTCAGCTATGTCCCTATCGCAGGGATCGTCATTGCTTTTCAAAAATTTGTTCCCTCCAAAGGTATCTTTCATTCCAAATGGATCGGGCTCGATAATTTCCGCTATATGCTGGAGATGCCCAATTTTAGTAGTGTTGTATGGAATACTGTTTTCATTGCAGTTATGAAGATCATCGTACACTTAATAGTGCCAGTCATTTTTGCCCTGCTTTTAAATGAGGTCATAAGCACAGCCTTCAAACGGACCGTACAAACCATTATCTATTTTCCTTATTTTCTGTCCTGGGTAATCCTGGGAGGTATTCTAATTGATATTCTCTCGCCTTCAGGCGGGATTGTGAATCAGATGCTTGGTCTACTTGGCATCAAACCTATTTTTTTTCTTGGCAACGAAAACTGGTTTCCTTTTACACTTGTCGCATCTGACACTTGGAAGGAATTCGGATATAGCACGATCGTTTATTTAGCCGCCCTAACGGCAATAGATCAGTCTTTGTATGAAGCTGCGGTTGTAGATGGAGCTAATCGCTGGAAGCAGACACTCCACGTTACAATTCCCGGCATGCTGCCTATTGTCACACTGATGACTGTTCTGAGCTTAGGAAATGTACTGAACGCTGGGTTCGATCAGGTGTTCAATCTGTACAGTCCAATGGTTTATAGCACAGGAGATATTATTGATACGATGGTTTACCGGATCGGCTTAGTAGATGCGCAATACGGCGTAGCGACGGCGGTAGGATTGTTTAAATCCGTTATTGCTTTCATCTTAATTGTGATTTCGAATAAGCTTGCCAATCGGTATACCGGTTATCGGATATTTTAAAGTAAGGGGGAAAGGCTGTGCAGAAAGTTTCAACGAGCAGAAAATTATTTCTGATCATCAACTATCTATTGTTGGGTTTGATCGCCTTCCTATGTCTATTGCCGCTTATTAACGTGCTGGCCATCTCTTTCAGTTCTAGCAGTGCAGCAGCAGGGGGATTCGTCAAGCTTTGGCCAGTGGATTTCACGATAGCGTCCTATAAACATGCTTTAACGAAAAAGGAATTTATGGAGGGCTTGCTTGTTTCGATACAAAGAGTAGCGCTTGGTTATGCGATTAATATGGTGGTTACCATCTTGATTGCTTATCCACTTTCGAAAGAAACGACGGTGCTCCGTGCAAGGAATGTGTATGCTTGGTTCTTTATCATCACGATGCTTTTCCATGGCGGACTTATTCCTAGCTATATGACGATGAAAACACTCGGATTGCTGGACACGATTTGGGCGCTGGTACTTCCCGGAGCTGTACATGTGTTCAATATGATTTTGCTGCTGAACTTTTTCCGCAATTTACCCAAGGAAATTGAAGAGGCTGCGTACATTGATGGAGCGGGTCACTGGAAGGTGCTATGGAGCATGTATATTCCATTGTCCAAGCCTGCGTTGGCAACAATCACCTTATTTACCGTGGTTATGCACTGGAATTCGTGGTTTGACGGCTTGATTTACATGAACTCGCCTTCGAATTATCCGCTGCAGAGCTATTTGCAAACGATAATTGTCAATCCTGACTCCAGTACACTTTCGTCAACTGAGCTGTACATGTCAGAGGTGTCAGACCGTACGTTCAAGGCAGCGCAAGTATTCCTTGCGGCATTGCCGATATTGGTATTTTATCCATTCTTACAAAAATATTTCATGAAGGGCCTAGTCATGGGCAGTGTGAAAGGTTAACACATGGGGCTGCCTTCGGCAGTCCATTTCTTTTGGGGAGGCATTTACAATGAGCGAGAACATCATAGAACGGCTTCGGGAGATGTCCGTGGAGGATCAAGTAGGTCAGCTGAAAAAAGCGACAGATGGTGATGTGCTGAAAGAGTGGCAGCAATCGGGCGTTAAGTTTACTTCGACTGGCGGTCGACTGGAGGAAACCTATTACTCAGCGCTGCGCAAGCTGTTCGATTGCATCGTACCTACGATGGGAGATGCGCCTGTGCTTCACGAGGGTGGTATTTATTTAGGCTGCTGGATGGAAAGCACAGGGACGATCAACAATGAATTGCTGTCGCGTTTCCTGCCAACGGTATCGGAGGATACGTTTCAGCTGTTCGCAGATTATCAGAAGGAAGACGGTCAGCTGCCCTATAAAGTAACGGAGAACGGTCCGGCTTTTCGGCAAATCCAAATGGTTACCCCGCTGGCTAGAAGCGTGTGGAATCACTATACGTTGAACGGGCGAAATCAAGATTTTTTGCGGAAAATGTATGAGGCGATGGTACGCCATGATGAATGGCTTGTAACGTATCGCAATACTCGGAATACCGGCTGTGTAGAGGCTTTTTGCACGTTCGATACGGGGCATGATCTATCTCCGCGATTCTGGCATGTGCCGGATTCCGCTCATCTGGACGATGCACGGCAGTATAACCCAGATTCACCGACCTTGCCTTTCTTAGCGCCGGATCTGACAGCGAATGTGTATTGTCAGCGTCTTTACTTATCGCGAATGGCGAAGGAGCTGGGTGACGAGAAGGCGGCAGCGGAGTGGAACGTAAAAGCTGAACAGTCCTTGGACAGCTTGTTCGTGAATTGCTTCGATGAAATGGATGCATTCTTCTATGATGTGGATCGTAACGACGAATTTGTTCGGATTCAGTCTGATGTTTTATTACGAGTGCTTGCATGTGAGGTGGGCGATGGGGAGTTCTTTGCAGCTTCGCTGCGGAAGTATTTGCTCAACACGAGCAAGTTTTTTGCCAAATATCCATTTACATCCATTGCGATGGACGATCCGCGCTTCGATCCATTTTCTAGCTACAATACGTGGGCTGGCACATCGAATTTCTTGAGCTTGATTCGGACGCCCCATGCCTTCGAGCATCATCATCGCTATGTGGAGCTGACTTGGGTGCTGAACCCAATCATTACTGCGTTGGCACAGATGACTCGATTTGCCCAAACGGTAAGCCCGTGGACAGGGAAAGAAGGATTTACGGAGTCTTACTCGCCAGCCATATTGTGCCTGCTGGACTTCGTTGAACGGTTTTGTGGCATTTTGCCTAGACCGGATGGGGAGCTATGGTTCACTTCATTGGTGCCGTATCCGCAGGATCACGGCGAGGTTATGGCTGCGGAGACTGGATATAGTCGAATCGTCGATGGTGTCACGTTTGAGTTCGTCACGACGAGAGAAGGCAGCACAGTTTATCGCAATGGCGTGGCTTATTTGACGATACCGTACGGGACTAGGGCCGTGACAGACCGCAGCGGGCGACTGAAAGCTATTATTGGTATGAGCGTTCGTACAATTGAGGAGACCGTTTCGTATGAAGGTCAGGAAATTCCGTTGATTGTGAAAGGTAATGAGCAGGTAGAGCTTTCAGAGGGGCGATTTGTTAGTGTGCGCGATCTGGGAATTATTTATCCAACGTATCGGTAACTCAGGAGGTAGCTAGTGATGGCGATGATCAAAAATAGTGATATACAGATTAGAGATCCTTTTGTTGTTCCTGTAAAAGAGGAAGGGCAGTACTATCTGTTCGGCAGCACCGACGCGAATATTTGGGGCAAGGGGACCGGATTTGACGTGTACGTGGGCAAGGATTTGCAGGAGTGGGAGGGCCCTTATACGGTCTTTCGGCCAGAGGAGGATTTCTATGCCGAGAATAATTTCTGGGCACCGGAAGTGTACAAGTACGAGGACCGCTATTTTATGTTCGCGACCTTCCGCCGGAAGGACAATAACTTGCTGGGAACAGCTGTCCTGGCAAGTGACAGTCTGTTAGGGCCTTTCACGCCGCACAGTGATGGTCCCGTAACCCCGAAGGACTGGTGCTCTCTAGACGGGACGTTGTTCATTGATGACGAGGGGCTGCCTTGGATCGTATTTTGCCGTGAATGGCAGCAGGTACGAGATGGTCAGGTTTGTGCAGTACGTTTGACCAAGGATCTTAAGGATATCATCGGTGAGCCTGTCGTCCTCTTTTCCGCTTCGCAAGCCTCGTGGCCGACATCCTTCCAGCATCCACGTTTCCCAGGTCAGGATAACTATGTGACAGATGGTCCGTCCTTTTATCGTGCAGCGAACGGGAACTTGCTCATGCTATGGGCCAGCTTCATACATAACACGTATGCGTTAGGAGTAGCAAAGTCTGTCTCCGGGAACGTGTTGGGTCCTTGGGTGCAGGAGGAAGAAGCACTGTTTCAGAGCGATGGCGGACATGCGATGCTTTTCCATACCTTCGAGGGAAGCTTGATGCTCGCGATCCATTCCCCGAATCAAACGCCGAATGAGCGGCCTCATTTCTTTGAAATTGAAGAGAAGGATGGCAAGCTGAGGGTGCTTGGGGTGTAGGTAAATAGGTTGAGATTGAAAGAGCTGCCGTGAGGTAGCTCTTTGTTTGCGTAAAGTGGAAATTTGATGGAGAAACAGCTTTAGGTGATTGTCTGCGAGTTAGTCGAAGTAATCGAGTAACGCGTGTGCGACAGTGGCGTTTGGTTTGTATCTCACAACAAATAAATAGGCTGTCCCAAAGTATATTCTGCTACTTAAGGACAGCCTATCAATTTATGGCACTATAGTTTACCTTCGATGTCTATTTTGCTTGTTGGCCGAAAAAGCGCACTCTACTTCCCTCACCAGACGCAGCCTTTGGTATCCTAAACGACACCTTGTGCAATCATAGCGTCAGCTACTTTAGTAAAGCCTGCAATATTGGCGCCTACTACGAGATTGCCTGGATGGCCATATTCCTCTGCAGCTTGGACAGCGCTTCTATAAATATTTTTCATAATTGCGTGGAGCTTGTCGTCAACCTCATGGAACTGCCAGGAGTATCTCATGCTGTTTTGCGACATTTCAAGTGCGGATACAGCAACACCGCCTGCATTAGCCGCCTTGGCTGGTCCAAACAACACACCTGCTTGCAGGAATACATCAATGGCTTCCAAGGTAGATGGCATATTTGCGCCTTCCCCAACTGCTTTTACCCCGTTGCTTACAAGAATTTTCGCTGATGCCTCATTAATCTCGTTCTGTGTTGCGCTAGGAAGTGCGATATCACATGGAATAGTCCAAATGCCATGACAACCTTCATGATAGGTTGCGGTTGGATGCTCTTTTACATATTCGCTGATTCTTGTTCTTTCAACTTCCTTCAACCGTCTAAGCGTTTCTAGGCAAATTCCATTTTTATCATAAATGTAGCCGTTGGAGTCGCTGCAAGCTACGACCTTAGCGCCTAACTGTACTGCTTTTTCAATGGAATATGTAGCCACATTCCCAGAGCCAGAAACGACGACGGTGCTTCCCTCGAAGCTCAGACCTTTGGATTGCAGCATTTCATTCACAAAGTAAACACAACCATATCCAGTCGCTTCGGTACGTCCTAAGCTGCCGCCGTAGATGATCCCTTTACCAGTCAATACACCAGCCTCATGAGCTCCGCGAATTCGCTTATACTGACCGAACATATAACCAATTTCGCGCGCGCCAACGCCAATGTCCCCAGCTGGTACGTCCGTGTCTTGACCAATATATTTATAAAGCTCTGTCATGAAGCTTTGGGTAAAACGCATGATTTCGTTATCAGACTTTCCTTTGGGATCGAAATCAGAGCCGCCTTTACCGCCGCCGATCGGCTGACCTGTGAGCGAGTTTTTGAGTGTTTGTTCAAACCCAAGAAATTTAATAATACTCGCATTAACGGAAGGATGAAAACGCAAACCGCCCTTGTATGGCCCAATTGCACTGTTAAACTGCACACGGAAACCACGATTTACTTGTGTTTTCCCTTGGTCATCTACCCAGGGTACTCGGAAAGTGATTAATCGCTCCGGCTCTACAAGCCGCTCAAGGATACCGTGTTTCATGTACTTCGGCTGCTTAGAGAGAACTGGAATCAAGGACTCGATAATTTCTTTAACAGCTTGATGGAACTCAGTCTCATTCGGATTGCGTTTGACTACGGCTTCGTAAATGCCATGTACATATTCTCTTGCAGCTACATCATTGTCCACTTGAACTAACACCACGTCATCCACCTTCGCATATCAAATATAGTAAAAAGTTTATTAGTATAGTTTTACCTTATTCCAGCCAATTGGGCAATCAAAATTTACATGTCATGTAAGCTTACTAAGTTATGTCAACAAAGTACCCATAAGAATAGATGCGTGTGAGGGGATCGGACGATATGCTGAATTCCCCTTTAATTGTGAGATGATGGTTAAATAGTTCATCTCCATTTTGGACTAAATTTACAGTTTGTAGTATAATTTACAGACTCTTAATGGAATGATCCTTAAGGTTCAAGCCTACACTGTTCAAAGTAAAGGAAATCGCTACATGGATAATCGAACAAACCGTACAGATCCACGCATACTCCGAACACGTCAGTTGCTCAAAGATGCCTTCGTGGCACTGCTTCAGGAAATGAATATCGATAAAATATCGGTCAATCGTATTGCAGAGCGCGCTACGATCAATCGTGTTACCTTTTATCTGCATTATCGGGACATTCCTGATATGATGGAGCGAATGGCAGATGATATGATCGAGGAAATATCTACTATTTTGAACGAGGCGATGGGAAAGCAGACTTCCGCAGAAGAGGAAGATTGGCCTGTACTTGTGAGTCTTCTCGAACATATTGCTGAGAATGCTGCATTCTATAAAGTCATTTTCGCGGCGCAGCGTATTCCGATCTTTACGGATCGTTTGTTAAAACTGTTGACAGAAATGGTTACATTAAGAATTGAGAGAATGGGGAACGAGTCCACCATTACTTCAGCAGGTATTCAAAAGGACATTGCCATTTGGTACGGATCATCAGCCTTGATCGGCACGATCGTTGCTTGGCTCCGGAAGGATATGCCGTATACGCCGATTTTTCTAGCCAAACAATTTATGTTGATGCGAACACTTTCATAAAAATGGGAGTTCCTCAGTTACTCCGACCATTCTTGGTATTTAAATAATCACACTATCACAAGGCTTCCTCAGGGTTAACTCCCATGTAGGCAGCCTTTTTTCGTGTCAGCAACCCTTCAAATCCAACTTGTTAACTCAACGAAAACATGTATATTGAGTCATCCGTTCGAACTGGGTATGCTTGGAACATTCAACGGATGGGAGTGTATATGAGATGACAACAGAACAGTGGATAAGAAACGCCTGGGAACAAGGTGTCCGCAAGGTGAAGAACACAAGTCTTCGCGTAGGAGCTAGTTTCCCGCACGGCTCGAACGAGGGTCAATTTCAATTAACCTCGCCGCATTACTGGACAGCAGGCTTCTGGCCAGGACTTTTATGGCTCATTTATCAAGATCGCCAAGATGAACAATTACGCCAACTAGCCGAGAGCTGCGAGGCGAAGATGGATGCCGTGATCGAGGCTTATGAGCCTCTAGATCATGATATGGGCTTCATGTGGACGCTAACTTCGATCGCGAACTGGCAACTCACAGGCAACGAACCTTCCAAACGCAGAGCTTTGAAGATAGCCAGCCATTTGGCGGCGCGCTTCAATATTAAGGGGAATTTTATCCGTGCGTGGAACAGCCCCGAGCGGGTCGGATGGGCGATCATCGATTGCATGATGAATTTGCCGCTTCTCTACTGGGCGTCGCAACAATCGGGCGACCCCCGCTTTAAGCATATCGCAGAGGCGCACGCCGGAATGGCCGCCAAACAGTTTATTCGCGAGGATGGCTCAGCGTATCATATCGTGTGCTTCGATCCAGAGACAGGTGAGCGCACCGGTGCTCTCGGCGGCCAAGGCTATGCGGAAGAATCCGCATGGGCACGGGGTTCGGCATGGTCGATCTATGGCTCGGTGCTCAGCTACCGCCATACCGGCCGTGCCGATCTCTTAGCAGCAGCGGAGCATGCTGCTGGATTCTTCCTCTCACACTTACCTGAGGATAAGGTGCCGTACTGGGACTTCCGCTTGCCATCCTTCGAGGGGGCATCGCGCGATACAAGTGCCGCAGCAATTGCGGCAAGCGGACTGCTTGATCTAGCCAAAGTATGCGAAGGCGATCGGGCACTGTTTTATAAGGAACAAGCGTGTGCGATCTTGCAGTCCTTAGCGAACAACTATCAGGCAGATGATTCGGAAGAAGCTATTCTACTCTCTGGGACGGGCAACGTACCGATGAATCAGAATATCAATAAGCCGCTCATCTACGGTGATTACTATTACATGGAAGCGTTGGCGAAGCTGCAGGGACATCCCTCTTTCTGGGAGTAGGGAGTCTACTGGAAATGAAAATCAATCAGAATTTTGTGGATGTTGCAGAAGCATTACAACCGAAGCTTTATGAAGCTGAGGTCATACCGGAGGCGTCTGTTGAGGTTTACGCAGATGACAATGCCTTTCAAGGGTGGGGCGTTCGGAATGTACAGAGCTTCGAAGAGATCAAGGCTATGACTTTTGGTAAAGATGACAGCTTTACCTTGGACTTTGGCGATCATCGTGTGGGATATATTACGTTAGGAGTTTCAGCTGTTGGCAGCCCTCCAGATGCACCGCTCGGATTGAAGCTCATCTTTGGCGAAATGCCTTGTGAAGTGGCAGAGCCTTTCGAGAACTATCAAGGTTGGTTAAGTCGCACGTGGTTGCAGGAAGAAACTTTCTATGTAGATATACTTCCAGCGGTGATCAAACTGCCTAGACGATATTGTTTCCGCTATATGAAGGTGATCGTGCTGGATACTTCTCCGAAATATAAGGTGGCATTTACGGAGATTAGTTGTACGACTGTAACTTCTGCGGATGTCACTAGGCTAATGCCTTTGCCGGATCACGTGAGTTTGAAATTGAAGAAATTGGATCATATTGGCATTCGGACACTTGCGGATTGCATGCAAACTGTCTTCGAAGATGGTCCTAAGCGTGATCGCAGACTTTGGATAGGAGATTTGCGGCTGCAAGCGTTAGCTAATTATGAGACTTTTGGAAATAACGATCTCGTTAAACGCTGCTTATATTTATTTGCTGGGATGAGACTGGATGGAGGCGAGGTTGGCGCCTGTGTGTTCGAGAAGCCACATCCGCATGTGGATGACACACTTCTGTATGATTATTCGCTGTTGTTTGTAGCGACACTCCATGATTATTATATCACGAGTGGTGATAAGGAAACACTTTCACAACTGTGGCCTATTGCGTGGGAGCAGCTTCGAATCGGATTGCGTCGACTGGATCAAAATAACTTGGTAAAAGATGATGCAACCGGGTGGTGCTTCATTGATTGGCACCAAGATTTGAACAAACAGGCACCCGCACATGCGGTGCTGATCTATTGTTTGAAACGAGGCTTAACATTAGCTAATGAGCTGATGATGTTTGATGAATGTAACCAATTGGAAAGTTACATCCAGGCTACAACCACAGCTGCATTGACGTATTTATGGGATGCGGAGAACATGGTCTTTATTAGTGGAAGTGACGCTCAAGTCTCGTGGGCTTCACAGATCTGGATGGTCCTTGCTGAGGTGCAAAGCCAAGAGAAGAATGCGGCATTGCTGGAGAACATGTATAAGTTGCCAACCGCAATTCCGATTAACACACCTTATATGTACCATCATCTCATTGAGGCGTTGATCACGAGTGGCAATAGAGAACGAGCATTAGAACGAATGCATTACTATTGGGGAGGTATGATCGAGGATGGAGCGGACTGCTTCTGGGAGTTGTATAATCCTTCGGATAAATCATTTTCTCCTTATGGAAGCAATTTGATCAATAGTTATTGCCATGCTTGGAGCTGCACATCCACGTATTTTGTAAGAAAATATTTTGTTTGACGATGAATGAAAGCCAGGAATCCTATGGCTCGGTGCTCAGCTACCGCCATACCGGCCATGCCGATCTCTTAGCAGCAGCGGAGCATGCTGCTGTTATTCCGCAGATGATTCTGAGGAAGCAATCCTGCTCTCCGGGACCGGCAACGTACCGATGAATCAGAATATCAATAAGCCGCAGATTGACGGTGACTATTACTTTTGGAAGCATTGGCGAAACTCCAAGGTCATCCCTCTTTTTGGGAAATAGGAGCATCCAAAGCCTAATATACCAAGCATAATACGCATGTATATCCCAAGAAAAAGTGTATATCGGACAGCAAAAATCCGCGATATATCAGCCTGTTAACTGATCGAAATCATGTATATTGTACAGGTGGCAGATCAGCAGGTACGATGAGTTCAAATTACAGAGCAGGGAAGTGACACCGATGAGTCAAGCGAACCCGCCTTCAACATCCGCTATAGTCAGTCAGAAGGCGAGCCCAGTAAAAGCCAAAAGTAATTGGTTGGTTAGGAAGTATGGTAAACGCGTACTTAAACAAAATATTCCTTTGTACATCATGTTTGTACCCGTCATCGCTTTCTTCCTTATATTTAAATATTACCCGATGTCGGGCTTAGTCATTGCCTTTAAGAAGTACAGCTTCATTAAAGGGATCTGGGGCAGCCCTTGGGCAGGATTTGATAACTTTAAAATGATTTTTCAAACAAAACAAATTTTTAATATCGTGTGGAACACCCTTAAACTGAGTGGGTTAAGCATCATACTTGGCTTCCCGGTTCCTATTATCTTAGCGCTGCTGCTTAATGAAGTGAGGAAGATGGCCTTTAAGCGACTGGTACAGACGCTGGTATATTTGCCGCATTTTCTCAACTGGGTCATTGTTGGGGGCATCGTCGTGACGGTCTTTTCACAAAGTACAGGTACACTCAGTCATGTAATTGAAAAGATGTTTGGCGAATCGTATCCGTTCTTATATAAAGAAGCTTCATGGATTTCCATTTATTTGGGAGCGGGCATTTGGAAGGAAGCGGGTTGGAACGCGATTATTTATCTCGCAGCACTAACATCCATTGACCAAAGTTTATATGAAGCATCAAGCATAGATGGCGCCAATAAATGGCAGCAAACGATACGGATCACATTGCCGGCGATTATGCCAACGATCATCATTATGTTGATTTTGAAAATCGGACATCTGATGGAGTTAGGTTTCGACCAAGTATTTGTCCTTCAGAATAATGCCGTTCTTGAAATATCCGAAGTCATTAGTACCTTTATGTACAAAATTGGTATTCAGCAAGCGAATTTCAGTCTTGCAACTGCGATGGGATTGTTTGAATCCCTGGTAGGTCTCATCTTGGTACTTGCAGCTAATCGCATTGCACGCCGTTTTGGCCAAGGTTTATGGTAGGCGAATACGCAATGCGCGGACTACGTTAAGAAGGAGAAGCTTATGAATCATACACGTGGAGAAAAAGTATTTTTCGGCATCAACTATATACTCTTGTCTATCATTGGTCTCAGCTGCTTATTGCCGATTGTGCATATATTTGCACTGTCTCTCAGTGATAAACACGCGTTAATGTCGGGATTAGTCAGCTTCTGGCCTGTCAATTTTAGCTTAGATGGCTATAGAGCACTTTTTAAGGAAAGCCCAATCATGACGGACTTTAAGAATAGTCTGATTATTACGGTGGTAGGTACATGTCTGAACATGGTGTTCACGATCTTGGCTGCATACCCGTTGTCGAAACGTTATTTTATCGGACGTAAGTTCTATTCTTTCGCAATTATTTTCACCATGCTGTTCTCTGCGGGTCTCATTCCTACTTACTTGTTAATCCAAAAATTGGGCCTCATCAATAGTTACGGCGCCCTGTGGCTGCCTGGCTTGATTACCGTATACAATCTATTGGTTTTGAAAAGCTTTTTCGAAGGATTGCCGGAAGAGTTGGAGGAGTCTTCGCGTATTGATGGATGCTCCGAATGGCGCTTAATTATTCAGATCGTATTGCCATTGTCATTGCCAGTCCTAGCTGCATTAACTTTATTCTATGGAGTTGCCCACTGGAATGCCTTTATGAATGTACTGATTTTCATTAATGATTCCAGCAAATTGAATTTAGCTGTACTGGTTCAACAAATGATTCAGAATCAAAGTTTGATGCAAGAGCTGACGAATACACAGCCTGAAATGGCCGCATTGATTACGCCGGAAGGTGTGAAAGCATCAGGTGTCATCGTAATGACTGTACCGATGTTGATTATCTATCCATTCTTGCAACGGTTCTTCGTAAAAGGTGTCATGATCGGCGCTGTGAAAGGATAATGGGAATTATTTGAAAGGGGTGATGTGCAGCGCTAAACATGGTAGGCTAAGGTTTATAAGGATATGAAATTATTGGGGTTATTAAAAAATTGCACGTACATATTCTGAGGGGTGACTTATTCATATGAAGAAGATCAGCAAAATGAAAGCAACGTCCGTTTCCTTAGCTCTAGTACTATCAAGCACAGCACTACTTACCGCTTGTGCTTCGGATAAAAAGACTGATAGTGCAACAACTACGCCAGGCACTGCTGCCACAGCTGCGGCAAGTGCGAAACCAGCAGGACCTAAGCCGAAAATTACGGTTTCCATTTATGATCGTAACAATGTACCTGAAGGTGAAGGTTCGATTACAAATAACCGTTGGACGAAGTGGATTAATGAGAATGCGCCTGTGCAAGTTGAGTTTATTCCTGTTCCACGTACGAACTCTTCAGAGAAATGGAACGTTCTGTTCGCTGCTGGGCAAGCACCTGACTTAATCATGGAATTCTCGAATCCTTATATGAAGGATTTGGCGTCCAAAGGGCAAATTATTCCGCTCGATGATGCCATTTCGAAGTATTCCACAAACTACAAAAAGATGATCGCTGGCAATGAGTCATTACAAAAATTAACAAGATATAACGGAAAAACGTTTTTCATGGGTCGCACGTTGCCATTCTCAGCTAACCACTATGTTATGATTCGCCAAGACTGGTTAGATAAATTAAAGCTTCCAATGCCTAAAACGACAGAAGAATATCTGAAAGTCGCGAAAGCGTTCACAGAGCAAGATCCAGACGGTAATGGCAAAAAGGATACACTCGGTTCAACATTCTTTGACGTAGACTATTTCTATCAATTAGGTCAAGCAAGTGATGAGACATTAGGGATGGTCACATCCTATCACCTAATCAATGATCAGTATGTACGGACATGGGATCGTCCAAAAGCAGATTTAGCATTTAGAAAAGCGCTATATGACGCTGGTACTGTAGATAAAGATACGTTCACTGATAAAAATATGGCGAAAGCACAGCAGGATTGGGTAAACGGCAAGCTTGGCATTTATGGTTCAGATGTGTTGGAAGGTGCTAAAGGTTACGACGTCTACAATACGCTGATGAAAAATAACCCAGATGCGAAAGTAACTGTTCTACCGCTTCCTAAGTCTGAAATCGGTCAATTCTCACCTGCAGGTGCTGTTCCTATGCAATTTACATCTGCGATTAATGCAACTGCGAAAAACGTAGAAGCTGTTGTTCAATATGTGGATTGGTTAATGAACCCAGATGTTCAAAAAACATTGATGTACGGTATGGAAGGCGTTCACCATAAAATGGTAGATGGTTGCCCGAAACCGATTGATGCAGAGAAAAACAAGAAAGAATTGAATTGGAACGGCGATTTCCAAATGATGTCTCAGACAGGTACAATGGGCAAATGTGTGGATTACACAAACCAATTGGATCCTTCGAAGCCTAACGATAAAGCGTATATCGACTTGATCAAGCAAGGTAGAGATGCTTATATCACGCCAGATCGTCCAACAACATCTGAGATCGTACTGCCAGTTACATTGCCAGATGATTTGACAGTAATTAAGAACACGTTGAAGAATACACTAATCAACATCTATACAAAAGCAGTTGTTGGTGGAGCAAGCTACACCGTTGATCAAGCGATGAAAGATGCGCAAGATGCTTGGGATAAAGGCGGCGGTAAGAAAGTCGATGACTTCTTAACAAAAGCCTACACAGATAACAAGAAAGACGTTATTTATACAAAAGATTACTATAAATTGTTGACGAAATAAGAAGTAAGAAATAAGAAACGAAGAAGTTCAACACAGTAGTTCATCATGCGCTTCCTTCCTGCAGCAAATTTGTTCGGGAAGGAAGCGTTTTTCCTTAGTAAGCATTTTTAATATGAAAGGGGATAATTAATGATTAAGTTACGTTTATTGAAGGCGCTTTTATTGGTTCTCGCTATGATGGTTACCCTGAATGCACTGCCAATGAACCCTGCTTATGCGGCAGATGAGTATGACACGTTGCGAGCGAAGTTTTATGATTTTACGATGGGAGGCCCGAGCTACGATCCTGAGGATCCAGACATCAGCGGCAAGATCACCAACATTACGACAGCTGCACAAACAAACTGGGATACGCTGAATAAAAGCACAGGGAGAACTTATTTGTGGAGTGATTTGGCCACGACAACGGAATCGGAGCATGTTTCCGGAAGCTACCAACGTCTAGAGGCGATGGCGCTAGCTTATGTAACGAGAGGTTCCTCCCTTCAAGGCAACTCAGCCATGTTAGCTGATATTATTAGCGGCATGGATTGGATGTACACGAACAGATATAACACGAGTGTGGCTAAAAGAGGTTATGACAATTGGTTTGACTGGCAAATCTCCTCACCACTGAGCATCAATAACATTACAACTTGGATTTATTCCAGTTTAACTGCCACTCAGATTGCCAATTGGCATGAGGTAATCGATTATCAGGCGCTTCAATGGAGCGCAGGTCTGACTGGAGCAAATCGTGTATGGGCTTGTAACATTAAAATTATGAGCGGAATTATTACGAAGAACAGTGCCAAGATCATTGAAGGTCGAGACCAGCTTAGTTCGGTATTCGATTATGTGACTTCTGGCGAAGGCATGTATAGCGACGGATCGTTCCTTCAGCATACGGCCCTCATTGCTTATAACGGTGGCTATGGTATTAACTTGATTGATAATTTGACCAAGGTGATGTATATCATCGCAGGTTCCACATGGGATATTACAGACCCGGATGTCGATAACATTTATCAATGGATTTACAATGCTTTTGAACCGCTATTTTATAATACATCCATGGTTGAGATGGTCAAAGGACGAAACATTTCAAGAAAAGGAAACGATGATTTGGGATTAACGTCGATGGGGACGTTAGGTGCTGCTGTGGCTAGGATGGCTTTGTCCGCCCCTTCCGCCGATGATCGCGCAGTGTTTAAATCCATGGTTAAAAAGTGGATGACGGAGGCTACGTCACCTACCAAGTATTCTGATTTGGTGATGATTAGCTCCATCGTGCAAGCGAAACAAATCATGAGCGATCCTTCGGTTACGATGAGAGATGCGCTTGTCAAGAACAAACAATACCCGAACATGGCTAGAGCGATTCACCTTAGACCAGGATTCGCTTTTGGTATCAGTATGTCTTCGAATAAAATCGGGAATTATGAACTCATTAACAATGAGAATTTAAAAGGCTGGCATACGGGTGACGGGATGACTTATCTCATGGATTCCGATTTGACCCAGTACAAGGATGCTTACTGGCCTACGGTAAACAGCTATCGCTTGACTGGTACGACCGTTAACCAGAACACAACGGCAACTGCTAATGCGAAAAACCCGAATTCTTGGGTTGGCGGCACGGAAATCTCCGGTTTGTACGGAGCTACGGGTATGCAGTACACCGCCAATGGTTACAATCTCACTGCGAAGAAATCTTGGTTCCAGTTTGATGATGAAATCGTGAGCCTGGGTGCAGGCATTACGTCCACAGACAACAAGGTTGTGGAATCGATTGTTGAAAATCGCAAGTTGAACAGCAGCGGTAACAATGCGCTTACGGTCAATGGTACTGCTAAATCAACAACGCTTGGTTGGAGCGAGACGATGACTGGCGTGAACAAAATTCACTTGGCCGGCAATGTGGCAGGGTCGGATGTCGGATATTATTTCCCGACAGCAGCGACAATTAAGGGCGTGCGCGAGGCGCGAACAGACAATTGGTATAGTATTAACCTTTCTGCAGATCCAGCATACTTGACGAACTATACACGCAACTACGTGAATTTCTGGTTCGATCACGGCACGAATCCGACCAATGGCACCTATGCCTATGTGACGCTGCCAGGCAAATCAAGCGGGGAGTTGGATACGTATGTCGCAAATCCGGACATCACAGTCGTTGAGAACTCGGTAGATGCACAGGCTGTGAAGGAAAATGCGCTAGGCATTCTCGGAATTAATTTCTGGAATGATGCTTCCAAAACGGTGAGTGGTGTCACCAGCAACAAAAAGGCATCCGTCATGGTCCGCACAGGCGAGAATGGAACGGAGGTTTCCGTTTCTGATCCAACACTGTCCAATACGGGCACTATTCAATTAACGATTGCGCAAAATCTGGGACCAGTTGCGTATAAGGATTCAAGAATCACAACGAGCTCGAGTGGCGGTACGACTACCCTCACGATTAATGTGAACGGTGCAGGCGGCAAAAGCATCAAGGCATTCTTTGCTACGCCAACTGGCGTTCCGATTGCCAGCTATACGGTGAATGAAGATTTTGACGACATGCTGCCTGGTGATCTGACAGGTCAAAACGGTTGGATTTTCAATAACGCTGGTGTGACTACGAATACCGTAGTTGTTCAGAAGGACAATGGCTCTGTCACGGACAAATCATTGAAAGTAACAACAGCTTCTACAAGTGGAAGTGCCGAAGCTTATCGTCTGTTTAATGCCCCTCAAGACGGCTATATCACAGCGGAAGCAACGGTAACGGCTGATGACACGAATTGGAAGAATGCTCTTATCATCTCGGACAACAGCCTGACTTCCAATAATGTCGCCACGCAATTGGTTATGCAATCCGGCAAAATTTGGGGCTACAACGGCAGCACCAAAACCGATGTGTTAACGGGGATTACGAGTGGTCAGCCGTATCGCTTGAAGGTTGTCATCAATACGTCTACGAAAAAATACGACGTCTTCGTCAACGATGCGCTGCTTGCTTCTGGCTGGAACTATCGATTCTCGGGTGTAACCGCACTTGATAAGGTTTCTACCTCCATCGCCGGCAACGCCAGCTCCATGAGCGTGGACGATGTGAAAGTATCCTACGCACCGTTTACGTTAACTTCCTTAATTAACGAGAATTTTAACGGCATGACGCTCGGCAATTTGAATGGGCAAGGCGGTTGGGTGTTCGATAACGGAGGCATCACTGGAAATACAGGTGTGGTGCAGACGGTGAGCGGATCGGATAAATCCGTCAAATTAACAACAACCTCCACTTCCGGCAAAGCCGAAGCGTATCACGGCTTTACCGCACCAGCAAACAGTACGGTTATCGCAGAAGCGACCATCATCGCCGATGACAACAACTGGAAAAATGCCTTGGTCGTATCTGACAGCAGTCTCACTTCGAGCAATATTGCCGCCCATCTCATTATGCAAAACGGCAGAATTTGGGGCTACAATGGTGGCACTCAAACGAACATTGTGACCTCGACCACGAACGGTGAACCCTACCGTCTAAAAGTCATCATCAACACAGCAACGAAGAAGTTCGATGTCTATGTGAATGGCGAGCTGCGAGGCTCACAGTGGAATTATCGCTATGCCAGCTTGACCAAGGTCGATAGGCTGGGTTCAGCCATTGGCGGCAACGCCAGCTCGATGAGCGTTGATGATGTCAAGGTAAGCTATATTCCATAAGGCTTTCAGTTAGATTAGCTTAAGATCTAGTCCACTCAGATGCTCCTCTTTTATTCGTTTGGTTTAGTCATAATCCATTCGTACAAGAGGAGCTTTCTTTTAATTAACAGGATTCTTGTATATTGTTTTAACGTTAAATAGCCACGTATAATCCGAGCGGAGAGACAATTTATTTATGAGAGGAGTTACTTATGTTAAAAGCTAAAGGACTATTTTTGAAAGCGCTTGTATTGGTGCTAGCTCTGGTAATCAACGTAGTGGCAATACCGGTTCAACCTGCCTATGCGGCAGACGAGTATGACACCTTGCGCGCGAAAATGTACGATTTTACAACAGGAGGATCGACGTACGATACGAGTGACCCGGACATCAGCGTCAAGGTCACGAATATTACGACGCTTGCTCAGACGAACTGGGATTCGATGAATAAGAGTGCAGGAAGAACGTACCTGTGGAGCGACTTGGCAACGACAACGGAATCGGAGCACGTGTCCCAAAGCTATCAACGTTTAGAGGCGATGACGCTCGCTTATGTAACGAGAGGTTCATCCCTGAAAAACAACGCAACATTGCGTGCTGATATTATCAGCGCCATGGATTGGATGTATACGAACAGATACAATACCAGTATTCCTAAAAGAGGGTACGACAATTGGTTTGACTGGCAGGTTACTTCACCGCTAGTTATCAATAATATCACGACTTGGTTATATGACAGTTTAACCCCAACCCAGATTAGCAATTGGCATGCCGTTATCGATTATCAAGCGCTTGTTTGGGGTGCCGGCTTAACTGGAGCCAATCGCGTATGGGCTTGCTACATTAAAATTCAAAGCGGCATTATCGTCAAGAATAGCGCCAAAATTATTGAGGGCAGAGACCAGCTTAGCTCGGTATTTGATTATGTGACTTCCGGAGAAGGCGTGTACAGTGATGGTTCCTTTCTTCAGCATACCGCACTCATTCCCTACAACGGGGGATATGGTACAGCTTTGCTCGATAATTTGACAAAATTGATGTATGTCGTAGCTGGGTCTACTTGGGATATCGTAGATACGGATGTGAATAACATTTATCAATGGATTTATACGGCTTTTGAACCGCTCTATTATAATAACTCCATGTTTGATAATGTCAGAGGAAGAGGTATTGCTGGTTTCAGAGACGATGATAAAGGATTAACTTCGATAAAAGCGATTGGGCCTGCCGTCGTTCGGATGGCACTGTCCGCACCAAATGCCAGCGATCGGGCTGCCTACAAATCGATGATTAGAAAATGGTTGCTGGAAGCCACTTCGCCTACGAAGTATGCGGATTTGGTCATGATGAGTGATATCGTCCAAGCGAAGCTTATCGAGGCGGATACCTCTGTTACGCCAAGAGCACCGCTGATCATGAACAAACAATACCCGAATATGGCTAGAGCCGTGCACCATAGACCGGGATTTGCCTTTGGTATCAGCATGTCTTCCAATCGAATCGGGAATTATGAACTTGTTAATGAAGTTAATTTAAGGGGATGGCATACCGGTGACGGGATGACCTATCTATATAATTCGGACTTGACTCAATATAAAGATTCCTTCTGGCCTACTGTGAATAGTTATCGCATGCCAGGTACGACCGTTAATCAGAATACCACGGCTACTGCCAATGCCAAAAATCCGAATAGTTGGGTCGGAGGCACAGAAGTCGCAGGCTTGTACGGAGCAACAGGCATGCAATACACGGCCAATGGCTACAATCTCACAGCGAAGAAATCCTGGTTTATGTTTGATGATGAAATCGTGAATTTAGGTTCCGGCATTACGTCTACGGACAATAAAGTTGTCGAAACGATAGTCGATAACCGCAAGCTGAACAGCAGTGGAAATAATGCGCTCACGGTCAACGGTGCCGCTAAATCGACTTCACTCGGGTGGAGCGAGACGATGACTGGCATAAATCGCATTCACTTGACCGGGAGTGTGGCTGGCTCGGATGTCGGTTACTACTTCCCTACAACAACTACAATCAAGGGATTGCGTGAAGCGAGAACAGACCAATGGTCGAGTATCAATCAATACAATCTTGGCACCGATTACACGACGAATTTTACACGCAACTACATGAATCTATGGTTCGATCATGGTACGAATCCAACGAATAGCGGGTATGCCTATGTGCTTCTGCCAGGCAAGTCTAGCAGTCAATTGGACACCTATGCCGCAAATCCAGACATCACGGTAGTTGAGAATTCGACAGATGCGCAGGCTGTGAAGGAAAATGCTTTGGGCATACTCGGAATTAACTTCTGGAATGATGCTTCTAAAACAGTGAGCGGTGTCACCAGCAACAAAAAGGCGTCCGTCATGGTTCACACAACCGAGAACGGAACTGAAGTTTCCGTATCGGATCCAACGCTTTCCAATACGGGCACGATTCAATTGACGATTGCGCAAAATCTGGGGCCGGTTGCTTATAAGGACTCACGAATCACGACGAGCACCAGCGGTGGTACGACGACGCTCACGGTCAATGTGAACGGAGCTGGGGGCAAAAGCATCAAAGCGTTTTTTGCAACGCCGACAGGAGTTCCGATTACTGGCTATACAGTGAATGAAGATTTCAACGACATGCTGCCTGGCACGTTGACCGGGCAGCATGGATGGATTATGAATAATGCAGGCGTTGCTGCGAACACTGTTGTTGTACAGCCGACCAACGTAGATAACACGGAAAAATCGCTGAAAGTAACAACAGGCTCAACAAGCGGAAGTGCCGAAGCTTATCGTCTGTTTAATGCCCCGCAAAACGGCTACATCACAGCGGAAGCGACTGTCACAGCCGATGATGCCAATTGGAAAAATGCGCTTATTGTCTCGGACAGCAGCATAGCGTCTAATAACAATGCCGCTCAGCTCGTCATGCAAGCTGGCAAAATTTGGGGTTACAACGGCAGCACCAAAACCGATGTGTTAACGGGAATTACGAATGGTCAGCCGTACCGATTGAAGGTCGTAATCAACGCGTCAACGAAAAAATACGACGTCTACGTCAACGATGCACTGCTTGCGTCGGGCTGGGACTATCGTTTCACAGGCGTGACAACGCTCGACAAGTTCTCTTCCTCCATCGCGGGTAACGCGAGTTCAATGAGCGTGGATGATGTGAAAATATCGCATGCACCGCTTACGTTAACTACCCTCATCAATGATAACTTTAACAGCAAGACGATCGGCAATTTGAATGGGCAAGGCGGTTGGGTGTTCGATAACGGCGGCGTCGCAGGGAACACGGGAGTCGTACAAACGGTGAGCGGATCGAACAAATCCGTCAAATTGACAACAACGTCCACTACTGGCAAGGCCGAAGCGTATCAGGTGTTTACCGCGCCGGCAAACAGCACCGTGATTGCAGAAGCGACTGTGATCGCCGATGATGACAATTGGAAAAATGCGTTAGTCATCTCTGACAGCAGCCTCACTTCCAACAACAGTGCTGCGCATCTCATTATGCAAGCCGGCAGAATTTGGGGCTACAATGGTGGGACTCAAACGAACATTCAGACCTCAACCACGAACGGTGAGCCTTATCATCTGAAAGTAATTATTAACACAGCCACGAAAAAGTTCGATGTCTACGTGAATGGTGAGTTGCGTGGTTCGCAATGGAGTTATCGCTACGCTGGGGTGACCAAGGTCGACAAGTTGGGCTCGTCGATCGGCGGCAACGCGAGCACTATGAGCGTGGATGATGTCAAAGTGAGCTATAATCCATAACTTTCAACAAAGAAGCCTGAGGATCTCACAGGTTTCTTTGTATTCTCATGCATGTTAACCCTGCAAAGAAATGTAGATTGATGAGCCGTATCAAACTCGGTATGTTAAACCTGTTAGCTAAGAAGCATAGGAGGATTAGTTATGCCTGCAACGATTGAGACCTATTCCGTGCCTTCCATTTACTCGGAATCAACGTATTACTCGGTAAAAGCTGATCAAATCGGCATACCAGTGATCTCATTTTTGACGGATCGTGATTATGATTACGCTCATTTCTCCTTTTCTGGCAGTGCGACCCTTACCATTACGGTGTGCGAGCCGATCGATACGTATTCAATAAGTCCGTTAGCGTTTGAGATTCAAGGGAATGTAATTGGAAATGAGCTAACCTTCGATCTGAATGAGTCACGTTATCTCATTGTGAAAATCAACAATTTAAAGGAACTCGTCCTCGTCGCAGATCCTTTAGAAGTGAACGCTCCACCTTCAACTGGTGACAGCATTTATCATGTGGTCACCGATTATGGTGCTGACCACACGGGGACAACGATGGCGACCACAGCGATTCAAGATGCTATCAATGTTGCAAGCTCAACTGGTGGTGGCGTAGTGTATGTGCCCGAAGGCGTATTCCTGATCGGCAATCTGATCCTAAAAAGCCATGTTACCCTCTATCTGCAAGGAGGAGCCGTGCTTAGAGCGACCGATCATAAAGAGGAGTATACGATTGATTTTCATAAAGATAGTCTAAACCTGGACGGAACTTGGCTCATCCAAACAGAAGCCAACTCCACGAATATTGCGATCACAGGGAGAGGTACGATTGATGGGAACGGTTCCTGGCTGAGAGCGAATCAAAACTTTGTTAGCAATTTAATTGTGCCTATAGCTACATCCAACTTTACGATCGATGGCATTATAGGTCGAGATGCCGGTCTCTGGGCGCTCATTCCCACTCGCTCTAATCATGTCAAGATTGCGAATTATAAGGGCTTTCAATCGCTGGTCGATTATGAGGATGACGCCATTGATATCGTAGAGTCACAGCACGTGCTGGTTACACATACCATTGCGATTTCGGAGGATGACCCGTTTTCAACGAAAACCTGGAATGAAGCAACGGATATAGCTAAAAATTGGCCGGGATCGCCTCAAGTGCTTGAGCATGTGACGTTTGATGATTGTGTAGCATGGACCTGCTGCGCGGCATTTAAGGTAGGGATGGGCGTAGAGCAAGCGCAAAGGAATGTCGTTTTTAAAAATGGATACGTTTATCAAGCTAGTCGTGCGTTAGCGATTCACCACCGCTTTGGTACGTTTCCTGCGGAGCATATCACCTTTGAGAACATCGATATTGAGCAAGTCATTCATACAAGAAACGGCCCGTATTGGCTGCATTTGGAAATCGAAGACAGTGGAAGAGGGATTGGTCCCGTCAACCAAGTGATCTTGAAACATATTAAGGTGCGTGATCAAGGACGGCTCCCGTCCATGCTGCGTGGAACAGATCCTTTTCTGATCGAAAATGTTACCTTTGATCAAATTTATATGATGGGCAGCACGAGGCCGGCAGCTACGTTGGATGAAATGAATATCCGCAATGCCGAGCTATACGTTTTAAATGATATCCGATGAGAAGGAAGTGTTCTAATTGCGCATACTGCTTTCTGACTTACCCTATAGCGGACAAATCGCACAAAATCAATCCCAAAAACCGTGGGAACAGGCTTCGGGTTGGCCATGCCGTTGGGTGACATGTGCAGAGGCTGACAAACCTCCCTATGTCATCGTGTACCGTTGCAAATTTACGCTAAGTGTGGCTCGTCGAATTAGGGTTCACGTATCTGGCGACGAAAGATATGAGCTGTATCTGAATCATAAAAGGATCGGCCGAGGCAGCGAGCGTGGAGATCGCACCAATTGGTTTTATGAGACGTATGAGGTGGAGCTTCCGGCTGGAGAACATCAATGGATTGCCCGCTGCTGGACGATTGGCAAGCATAAGCCGTGGGCGCAGGTCAGCGTGCAGCCAGGATTTCTGCTTAGCCCGGATGATGAAGCACTCGCGCCTTTAATGGGTACCGGCGTTGCGCAGTGGGAAGCGAAGCCAATGCCGGGCTATCGATTCATTCCTACACACTCCGGCATCGGTACAGGCGCAAAGCTGGCTATTGATGGTTTTGCTTTTAATTGGGATGCCTTGGCTGGAGGAGGCGAAGGTTGGCTTCCGGTACAGCCGAGTGAGAAAGTTTACCATAGGTTAGATAATTACCATTTTACGTCGGTACAGCGACTTATGAACCCATCTACCTTGCCTGCGATGCAAGAGGTTCGGTTTACGCCTAATGCTGTTCGCTTTGTGGAGCAAGCAGGTATCCTAGAATCAGAGGGACAACCGATCGACGTAAGTCGCGATGTCCTAGATGAACACAAGAGTTGGCATGATTTGCTTACGGGACAACCGATGTTCATTCCTGCTTATACCCGAAGACGCGTCATTATCGATTTAGGTAATTACTATTGCTTCTATCCTGAGCTTATCGTATCGGGAGGGAAAGGCTCCGTCATTCGACTTCATTGGGAGGAATCCTTGTACGATGAAGCGCAAGGTGGACGCAAGACGAATCGGAACGAGATTAAGGGTAAATGGTTTAAAGGTATCGGTGAAACGTTTCGTCCGGATGGCGGACCCAGCCGGAGCTTCGATACACTATGGTGGCATGCGGGACGTTATGGCGAGCTAATCGTGGAAACGGACAGCGAAGCGCTTTACTTTAATGAATTTAAACTGCTGGAAACGCGATATCCCTTGGAATTGGAAGGCTCGATTCAGTGTAGTGACGAACGCTTAAATCAAATCGTTACCCCGTCTTTCAGGACACTGCAAATGTGTGCACATGAAACGTATATGGATTGCCCTTTTTGGGAGCAGCTCATGTATGTGGGGGACACCCGCATTCAGTCGCTGGTTACCTTTGTGAGCACGCTCGATGATCGATTACCCCGAAAAGCTTTGGATATGTTCCGAGCTTCGCGCAACAACCATCTCGGACTTGTGAACTGCGCTTACCCAGATCAAGGTGGGAAGCATATTTCCTCCTTCTCCTTGTGGTGGGTGGCGATGGTCTACGATTATGCCCTGTGGAGAGGAGACACGGCATGGGTTCGTTTCACGATGAGTAGCGTTCGTGATGAACTGGATCGGTTACTGCTCCACCGTTCAGCGAATGGGGCAGTAAAGTTGCCGATTTCGTGGAACTTCATGGACTGGCAGACCGCACCTTCCGAGGCATGGAGCTCCGGTACACCGCCGCATGGAGCGGATCGCTTGAACGCGGCCTACAATTTACAGATGATTCATACGTTGGAGCTGGTCGCCAAGCTTGAAGCTTATTTAGGCGAGTCGGAGCTGGAATCTCGAGCACTACGGCAAGCGAAAGAACTAAGCAGCGTGGTCGAGAAGCTGTTTTGGAATGAGGAGCGAGGGCTGTTTGCTGACGATACTGGTCATCAGTATTACTCGGAGCACCCTCAGGTGCTTTCCTTGTTGTGCGAGTCGATTTCACTTGAACGCAACTGTCGCCTCGTACCTGAAATGCTCAAAGCTACCGACTTGATGCGCACGAGCGTCTATTTCGATCATTATACATTCGATGCGTTAGCGTCAGCTGGACACGTGGATGAGCTGCTGGTCCGACTCGAGCCATGGTTTGGCATGGAAGCGAATGGACTTAAAACGACGCCGGAAATTTTTCTAGACTCGACGCGTTCAGACTGTCATGCGTGGGGCGCTCACCCGATCTATCATCTGTACACCAACTTGCTAGGCATTCGCCCGGCATCGATGGGTTTTACATCGGTCGTTATTCGTCCGCAGCTAGGATCATTAACAAGTCTGCACGGCAAGCTGCCGCACCAGAATGGGTTTATTGAAGTGAAAGTGGAGCGTCAGGAAAGCCAGTGGCTCGTTGAAGTTACATTACCGCAAGATTTGCCCGGCGCGTTGGTTTGGGGCGATGCGAGTTATGCATTGAATCAAGGGCGGAATGAGTATAAGTTTCTGTTATGAAGGAAAATGAAGTTTTGCTGCTAGGAGATAGTCTAAGTGGAGGCACTCCTAGCTTCGCCTAACTCGAAAAAATCGAGTTACGCGTGATGAGCGTGGCCAAAGGAGTCTCGTAACTCGAAAAAATCGAGTTACGCGTGATTAGCGTGGCCAAAGGAGTCTCGCAACTCGAAAAAATCGAGTTACGCGTGATGAGAGTGGCTAAAGGAGTCTCGTAAGTCGAAAAAATCGAGTTACGCATGATGAGAATGGCTAAAGGAGTCTCGTAAGTCGAAAAAATCGAGTTACGCATGATGAGAGTGGCTAAAGGAGTCTCGTAAGTCGAAAAAATCGAATTACGAGAGTCAAAAGTGGTCTCAGGTGTCACCCAACTATATAAACTCGGTCTAGTAAGCACAAATGTTAACTCCGCGAAAGGTTGTATATTGCTCCTTCATCACATCGAGGATAGAATAGTAAAATAGAAACCCTTATATGATGAAGGAGAGAGCCCAACTTGAGAAGAAATTGGTTCCATCGCTTGCTACTTTCCTACGTTCCTGTGCTTATTATAATCGTCTGTTTATTCGTATTTATCGGAGTTGTTCAATTAAACGATTTATCCCGTAAAGAGGCGCTGAAATCCAGTGGCGTTTATGTGCAAAATATACAGAATAGCATCGACATGTCGTTGAACTCCATTGAAATGATGATGCTTGAAACGATAACTCGCAATGTTAACATGATGACATTCGCTGGGATGCAAAGTGATACTAACTTTTTTATTGAGCTTTCTCGGTTGCTTCAGAGCTTAACAGCTACCAATCCATGGATTGATTCTGCCTATTTGTATAGAGCAGGTGATGGGACGGTAATAAGTGATAAAACAAAACTGCATGTCGATTTTTTTGGAGACAAACAATTCATTGAAAGTCATATCGATCATCCTGAGCTAGCTAGCTGGAGTCTGCCCCGTCCCTATCGAATGTTAAAAGATGGGAATCTGGAAGGATCAGTCATTTCCATGGCCAGGGGTATTCCTTTGCAAAGTAAAGGTATCGCTATGTTTGTTATTAATGTGAAAGTTGGCGCCATTCAAGAATTCCTAAGCAAGTATGGTATATCTGAAGTGAATCAGATTGCTCTTAAAGATAGTCAAGGACAGAAGATATATGAACAAAAAGGCAAGGATCCCAAGGTTGATGATATCACAATCATATCCAACTACACAGGTTGGACCTATACGAGCTCGCTGAAGAAGGAAGAGCTGGGCAATATTTTTAACTATATGAAGAGTGGTTGGTTTATTGTTGGCTTCCTGGGACTCCTGCTAGCGATAGGCTGGATTGTGTATATTACCCGTAAAAATTATAAGCCGATTGAAACGATCATGTCGCGAATTGAGAAGTACAATCAGGTACATAAAGAGCATCCGATTCAAGGACCTACGGTGGATGAGCTTAGTTATATTGATTACACGCTCAGCAGCATCATTGAGGTCAGCGAGGAGTATCAGAATCAGAGTCTCGTGAATCAGAAGTATCGTCGCGTACAGCTATTTCATGAAGTCGTGGATGGCAACCGTTCGATAGATCAGTTCGAGTGGAACAATGAGATGGCGGAGCTCGGCATGAAGCAATTGGGCGGTGCGGCAGTTAGTATTGTCGAAATTGATAAATATATTGAGTTTATTAGTGGGCATTCACGTGAAGATCAGGGGCTATTTAAGTATATTTTGAAAAAAGTCGTAGAAGAAACGGCGGAAGCCCGCGGTTTGCGCATTTGGCAGGAATGGGTCACCAACCATCGGTTATGTATGATTGTTCTGGAGGAACAGCATGAGACTCGTATGGAGTCACTGTTGTTAACGCTGACGGATCAAGTTCGTCAATGGTTGCAGGATAATTTGAAGTTAACCGTGACATTTGGTTTGGGGTCTACCGTAACGGATGTGCAGTCGATCTCTCAATCTTATGAATTGGCGGCAAGGGCGCTGGATTACAAGTCTGCGCTTGGAAGTAATCGGGTCATCGGCCACTGGGAAATTGAACTGTTGTCACATGATGATCTTTACGTGTACCTCCAGTATGTACGGACAATTGCTCAAGCCTTCCGCGTTGCCAACGATGGGTGGCAGGAGCAGTTGAAGCTGCTTTTTGAAGGATTGCGCAGATTGATGCTTCCCAAAGAAGAGATCAGCGGCATTCTCAGCTATATGAACTATTATTTCTATCGGGAAATGATGGAGCTGCCTCCTGAATACCAAGACTTATGGAATCGGGAATTCCGGACACCTTGGGATGAAAATATGGAGACGCTCGAAACGCTGGATGAGTTGGAATCCTTTTATTCAGCAACGATTTCTTCTTGTGCGAAAAAGATGGAAGCCATTCGTGAGAGCAAGGGAAATCACGGTGTGGTGCAAAAGGTCAGAAATTACATTGAAACTAATTTCAGCGATCCGGACCTCTCTTTATCGAGCCTTAGCGAACAATTTAACATGAACTCGTCCAGTTTAAGTACGTTATTCAAAGAAGATTTTGGGGAGAAGTTCGTTGTCTATCTGTGTCAAATACGGATGGAGCATGCGAAGGAATTGCTAAGAACGACATCTCTGCCTATACAAGAAATTTCGGAGAAAGTTGGCTATTTGCATCAAATGTCCTTTATTCGAGCTTTCAAGAAAATGATTGGCACAACGCCAGGCGATTATCGAAAAGTTCATCAATAGGTTCGACATACATGTTAACTGAACAAAGAATTGTAGATTGAAGAGAACCTCCGAAGTAGGTAAAGTGAGTGAAAAGTGACGCGATGTTGCCTTTCACCTACTCTTACTTTCGGAGGTTTTTATGTCAAATATATGGGAACAATTGCTTCATCCCCCCAATGAGTATCGGTCCATCCCTTTTTGGTCATGGAATGATAAATTGGAGACCGCTGAATTAGTACGACAGATTGAAGAGATGCATAAAGCGGGGATCGGCGGCTTTTTCATGCATGCGAGAGGTGGACTGCAAACCCCCTATATGGGTGAGGAGTGGATGGAAGCGATTCGTGCCTGCATTGTAAAAGGTAAAGAACTAGGCATGACATCATGGCTGTATGATGAAAATGGATGGCCGAGCGGATTCGCTGATGGCAAGGTGCCTAGCAAAGGGCTCGCGTATCAGCAGAAAAAGCTGGTGTATGAACACGCACCATTCCAAACCCCAGTAGATTATACGATTGCTTACTATGAGCTGACGGAGAACGGATATCGGTTGCTAGGGCAGGATGATGAGGGGAAGGCCCAGCTTCGAATCTATTATGAAGTGAATCCATTTTATATAGATTCCCTAAGTATGATGGCGGTTCAAGCGTTCATAGACTCCACCTATGAAATTTATTGGGAGCGCTTCGGGGAAGAGTTCGGCGATGTGATCAAAGGCTTTTTCACGGATGAGCCCCAATTTGCGCGTGGGCACTTGCCATGGTCATTTGAAATAGAGGCTGCTTTTCACGCTGCGAATGGGTATGATTTGAAAGAAATTTTGCCAGCTCTGTTCCTCCAAACAGCTGATTGTGCGAAAGCCAGATATGACTATTGGGCGTGCGTAACCGCCATGTTCACGAAGGCTTATGCTAAGCAAATTGGCGATTGGTGTGAAAGTAAGGGCTGGTCATTCACGGGACATGTGGTAGACGAGCAAGCGCTGATGATTCAGGTAACTTCTGTTGGGGATCCCATGGCGTTTTATGAACATTTACACATGCCAGGCTGTGATTGGCTTGGTCGGTTTATTAGTGAAGAGCCGATTGTTCCTAAGCAGGTAGGATCGGTGGCTCATCAGCTCGGGAAAAAGCATACGATCACCGAAAGCTTCGGTTGTTCAGGTTGGGATATTAGCTTCGAGGATTTGAAGCGAATTGGTGAATGGCAGTTCGTCCATGGCATTACGATGATTTGCCAGCATCTGCAGAGCTATAGCTTGAAGGGCCTGCGGAAGCGGGATTACCCGCCTTCCTTGTTCGTCCAGCAGCCTTGGTGGGATGATTATAAGAGCTTTAATGATTATTTCGCTAGATTGTCAATGCTGCTATCAGAGGGAACCAGACAAGTCGAGGTACTGCTCTTGCATCCGATTCGCAGTGCATGGACCTTACAGCGCGGAGTAGATCGCTCTGACATTCCGCCATATCACGAGGCTTTCGCGGGGCTGTCCCGCTGGATGTGCCAAGCCTTTGTCGAGCATGATTACGGCAGTGAAAGTATCATCGAGGGGCACGGCTTCGTGAAGGATGGTCAGTTCGTCATCGGGGAAGCGGCTTATCGTGTTATTGTACTGCCGCCAAGTGTTGCGATAAGCCGCACGACACTAGAGCTGTTGAAGCAATTCGTTCTGCAAGGCGGGCAATTGATTGCTACTGCACCATACCCTCAGTTCGTTGAGGGTGAACTAGACCGTGAACTCGAGCAGCTGCTCGCGCAAGCGAACAAGCCGGACTGGTCGGCGGAAGCCATCGTCAGCGCGATAACGAAGGTGAGTGCGCCTTCGATTCGGATGACGGACGAGAGCGGAGCTACGATCGCTGTGGATACCGTCAACGTGCAAACCTTGGAGCTCCAGGGTTCACGCTTGTACTATGTCGTCAACTCCGGTCAAGAGCGCTATGCTCAGGTTGAGATCGAGCTGCTTCACAAAGGGAAAGTGAGCGTTATTGACCTTGCGAGCGGTGAGGTAGGCGCCCTTGAACAGGAAGAAACAGTCGATGGCATTCGGGTTCAGCTTCCGCTTCATCCAGGACAATCCTATATGCTTAGGCTAGAGCCTCACATGGGACAGCTACCTGAGAGAATGGGGCAAGCCGCTGGCACGGGGGAGAACGCATTCTCACCACTATGTATGCTAAATCCTAGTTGGAACGTCGTTTCCGTCACGCCAAACAGCCTCACTTTAGACACGTGTCGCTTACGTGTGGAGGATGGCGAATGGTCACAACCGCAGCCGGTCATTCTTTTGCAAGAACAATTATTGGCGTTTGGTCGACCTGTCCTGATTGAATTAGACTTTCCATTCCAGGTTGGCTGGGAAACGGGGTATGACCGTACGTTACATGTTGTGATGGAAAGACCTGATTTATTCGAAATTGAAGTTAACGGAATGGCTGTCTCCTCTGTAAGCTGCGGCACTTGGAGAGATGTGGCTTTCCACAAAATCGACATCAGCGGCAAGGTTCATAAAGGGGAGAACCACATTCGATTGCGAACCAATTTCGCTAATTCTCCTGAGATCTATCAAGCGATTGAAAATGCCAAGCAATTTGAATCAGAAGGCAATAAATTAACTTTTGATATGGAGATTGAAAGTATCTACCTGTTGGGTGAGTTTGGCGTTGAGTCTACCTCCAGCTATGCATTTGGTGAACGAAATGCTGTTCAAACGGAGGGACCTTTTGTTCTCGCGGAGCTTCCTTCTGTTGTAGATACAGCTGATTTGGCTCAGCAAGGGTTTCCTTTCTTCGCAGGCAAGATTCGCTTACAGCAGCAAGTTGTGTTGGATTGGAACGAAGGGGCAAGCGCAACGTGGAGGTTTGGAGAAGCACCCCATGCCGCCGTCAGTAAGCTGTGGATCAATGGTCACGAAGTTCGAACATTCCTATGGGAACCGTATGAAGCCGATATTAGCGAGTGGCTGGTCACAGGCGAGAATCGTATCGAGCTCGAGCTTACGAATAGCTGCCGTAATCTTCTTGGACCTCATCATCATATCCATGGTGAGATTTATAAAGTCGGTCCATCTAGCTTCACGAATACACCCGGCTGGACGGACAAAGGGATTCCTCAGGGTGTCTCGATGTATGTAGACCGCTATACGTTTGTTCGTTTCGGGCTACGCGTGGCGCCAAGTATTGTGGTGAAGTAGTGTCGCGTTGATGAACAAAGGAAAAAGGGGTGAGCGAAGCTCACCCCTTTTTTCGTGATTCAAGCAGGCTAACTCTAAGGAGTAACCTGAACGTAATAACTGCTCAATTCATCTCTCTAAATCGCTCCGGTGTAAACCCGACTTGCTTGCGGAAGCTGGCAATAAAGTGACTCACATCACGAAAACCTACGTGAGCAGCAATATCTTTAATCGCTTGATGTCGGTCGCTAAGCAGCATCTCTTTGGATTTGCGAAGCCGCATCATAATGAGGTAAGCGTAAGGTGAAAGGCCGAAAGCATGCTGAAACAACGTATTCATATGTCTCGGTGTGACTCCAAGAACAGCAGCCATTTGTTCAATCCCGGTATTTGGATTCGCGAAGTGAGCTTCTAGCCATTCCGTTAAGGGCTGCAAATGAAGCATCTGATTGCCAATCGAGGTGCGCTTATTGATTTGGGCGTGCTTTTTAATTTGAATCAAAAAATGATACAAATCTGCGGAGGCATCGTAGCCAGAGTAATCGGCTTTGGACGCCAAGTTAGTCAATATATCTGAGAGAGCTGAATGTAAAGGACCTTCGGCATCCCAACGGAAAAGGGCGGACTCCAACATTTCTAATGTGCTTAAGATCGTGTGTACACAGTTGCCTCCGAACGTGACATACTGTGTGCACCAAGTATCGGTGACGGCATAATAAGAATGCGGTACGCCTGGGAGCAAAAGCACGCCTGTTCCTTTCGGCAAACGAACCTTCCTGTTGTCCATCACAAACTCCCCTTCGCCCGCATAAGTTTGCAACCAATGATAATAAGGAAAGCCTTCATCTCTGATGCGTGTTTCTTGATCTTCATGATGACCGATGCTATCGATAAATAAGGGGTAAGGTTGAGCTGATTTAGGTGTTAATAGAAATCGGGTATGCATATCGACTCATCCTGTTCCATTTTCTTATATTGGGATGCAAATATATTATATTTTAACATGAATATGAATCCAATATAATGTATTTATTCTTATATGAAATTCAAATGAAGAGGTGCGAAGCGTGATACATACAAAGCTGCCTAAGATCTGGTATGGTGGGGATTACAATCCGGAGCAATGGGATAAAGAGGTCATGGATGAAGATTTGCGGATGTTTAAACTTGCGGGGATTGATGTTGCGACAATCAATGTATTCTCGTGGGCGCTATCACAACCGAATGAAGATACGTATGATTTTACATGGCTGGATGAGATCATCGAGCGTCTCCATGCCAATGGAACCTACATTTGTTTAGCTACAAGTACAGGTGCTCACCCGGCGTGGATGGCAAGGAAATATCCGGATGTTTGTCGGGTGGATTTTGAAGGACGCCAACGTAAATTTGGCAAAAGGCATAATTCATGTCCCAATAGTCCCACGTTCCGTACGTATTCGGAGCGTATAGCTGACAAGTTAGCTGAACGCTACAAAAATCATGGAGCCATTCTGATTTGGCACGTATCCAATGAATATGGCGGATATTGCTACTGTGATAATTGCGCTGGCGCATTTCGCACTTGGCTGCAAGAACGATATACGACGTTAGATCAATTAAATCAAGCTTGGTATACAGGATTCTGGGGTCACACATTCTACGACTGGGAAGAAATTGTGCCGCCTAATGCGCTTACGGAGGAAACGCCTGGTGATCGTTCCTTCTTTCAGTCAATTTCATTAGATTATCGCAGATTTATGTCCGATAGCTTGCTAGATTGCTATAAATTGGAGTATAACGCGATCAGACGTCATTGCCCAGAAGCACCTATAACCACGAATTTAATGGGTCTTTACAAAGAATTGGATTATTTCAAATGGGCGCCGTATTTAGACGTGATCTCATGGGACAACTATCCGTCTTTGGATACGCCGATCAGTCTGACATCCATGACACATGATCTCATGCGTGGACTGAAGGACGGTCAACCGTTCATGCTGATGGAACAAACACCTAGTCAACAGAATTGGCAGAAGTATAACTCGTTGAAGCGTCCAGGCGTCATGAAGCTTTGGAGCTATCAAGCGGTTGCACACGGAGCGGATACTGTCTTATTTTTCCAACTCCGTCGTTCCGCAGGTGCTTGTGAGAAGTTCCATGGGGCAGTCATTGAGCATGTTGGACATGAACATACACGCGTATTTCGAGAGTGCGCGGAGCTAGGGCATGAGCTTGAGCGACTATCAGATAAAGTACTGGACGCAAGAGTCAAAGCACGTGTCGGCATTGTGTTCGATTGGGAAAACCGCTGGGCTGTCGGGCTCTCGAGCGGTCCTACAATCGCCCTGAATTATATCGATGAAGTGCATAAATATTATGACGCCCTTTTCCAGCAAAATATTCAAGTTGATCTCATTGGCACCACGACGGATCTTGCTGGCTATGATATCGTCATTGCACCTGTTCTTTATATGGTGAAAGCGGGATATGCCCAACGTGTGGAAGAGTTCGTTCATGCCGGCGGAACCTTTCTTACTACCTTCTTCAGCGGCATCGTCAATGAGCATGATCGCGTAACGCTTGGCGGTTATCCAGGCGAACTGCGGAAGGTTCTTGGTATTTGGGCGGAGGAGATCGATGCATTGTTCCCCGAACAGAGCAACCAAATCCAGCTGAATGAGCAATGGGGAGGGCTTGACGGCAGCTACCAATGCGGCATTCTATGCGATTTAATCCATGCTGAAGGCGCAGAAGTGAAAGCCGTCTATGGCAAGGATTTCTATCAAGGCATGCCTGCACTTACGGTGAATACATACGGAGCTGGCCAAGCTTGGTATGTAGCCTCAAGTCCAGAGCCAGCCTTCTTACAAGGTCTGCTTGGCAATTTGTGCCGAGATAAAGGAATTACGGCACCAATTTCACCTGTGTCCGGGGTTGAGGTTTCAACAAGAACGGCCCACAATGACGATGCATTCGTGTTTATTTTGAATCATAATGATCAAGATACACTTATTTCGTTGGGAGACGTGAAGGGGACGGATTTAATTTCCGGGAAGTTTATGGAACGTGAAGTTAATCTTGCGCCTAAAGCTGTACTTATTATTGCTACTTAGCAACAACAAACAATTATGACTTATTAGTGGGGCACTTTACTTCAAAGTGTCCTACTTATAGGTCATTTTTATTTTTCTTCATTACCCGGGTAATAATTGAAATGTTCTAAAGAAAAAATGTGTGTTGTGAACGAACAATTTATTTCATAAAATAACACTAATACGAGTTACACGAGAGGTTCGGCGTCTTTGATGACGAATAAATAAAGAGCAGGTCGTGCACATTGTGACAAGCATCTAAATCATGGGATCATCTAAGAAAAGCCGTCAACTTTGCTGGAGCAAGAGTTAATGGCTTTTTCATTTCTTACAGCGATTTTTGTGTGAACGGTTGTTTTTATCGCCAATAAGAATTTGTTCTTCCGAGTACCGGAAACTCATAAATTCTTATGTGGTAGAAATGAAGAAGAGATAGAAAATTTTTCGGATGTAAGGCGGGGTGTCATGGTCATTCAAAATAGGTTTCCTGTCAAAACAATGTTTGCCAAGTTTTTCTTTGCGTGTCTTCTCTTGTTAACGCTTGCAATAGCAGGTATTTCCATTTGGTTGTTTCACATTTTTTCTAACAGTGCGATTCGCCAAATCAATGAGCTCTCCGAACGGACACTGATGCAAGGCCAGAATTCTACCGAGTATCTGATGAACCAGGCGATGCAAGTTTCCGCACAGCTCTCCTTCGAATATCCGATCATTCAACAAATGAATACGGCAGTGAGTGATCCGATTGTAGAAAATAACTCTTTGAAAAAGCTGAACGACATCATCTTCATCAATGAAAGTATTTATTCGATCGGTATCTACAATGGGAATAATACCTCATTCTTGACAAGTGACTATCCGAATATCGATAACGAAGCGATAGCGTTGTTGAATAATTCTGACCCCACAACGAAAATCCGGCTTGTACCCCGGAAATTAAAGCTGATTTCTAGCAAGAATCAAGAAGAAAATGTGTATTCCATTTTTTATTACAATCGAGATAAATCAACCCATGCCATTCTCAATGCGCTAATCGTTAATGTGAAAGAAGAAGCGGTTCGGAATGGGATTAACCCGGATGAAAGATTAGATCAAGGTAACATTCTCATCGTAGATTCAGATGGCAAGGTGATTTCGGATCCGACAGGCGGCGAATTTTTGAAGGACTACTCGACAGTTGGCTCCATCCAAAAGATGCTGACCGAATCGGGAACTAACAGTTTCGTAGACACTAGCTCAAGTGGTGAGAAAGTGTTGGTCACACATAGTTTCTCTCAGAAACTGGGCTGGCATTTTCTTCATATTGTCCCTTATCAAGCAGCGGTCATCAGTATTAGCAAACTTAGAAACACGGTCATCTGGATAAGCTTGATCTTATTTGCTTTTAGCGGGATAGCTGCATTGATTGTGAGCGGGAAGCTTTCATCGCCGTTACGTGGACTTGTTGAAGCTTTGGAGCTAATGAAAGAGAAATCAAAGAACAATCTGAAAGTCGATTATTTAAAAGAGGTCCTGGGCGGCGTGAAAGAGCCGCAGCCTTCCAGCGAACTCGAATTTTCATTGCGTGTTGATTTATATGAGGGTACGAGCATCCTGATCCTTCGAATTGATGAGCTTTTTGATACAACTACTTTAGAAATTGAAGAGCTTACGGAAGATATGCACAAACAAATGAGGCTAAGCTTACTTAATTTGGTATATAAGCATTTACACCCGTACTATGCCTATGAATTCCTTGAAATCAATAAAGATGTTGTTTTGTTGATCAATAATGACAACGCTTTCAACGATGAACAGCTGCTAGCTGGAATATTATCGAGGCTGCAAGAACAGTTCAAACAATCTATGGACACCTCTGTCACAGCCGCATGGGGGACATTCGTGAAGGATGCTGCGAATTATCATGCCTCCTTTCAAGCAGCATTAGATACAGCAGACTATCGTATTGTATACGGCTTAGGCAGTATGCTAACGTATGAAACGGTCTATGCCAATTTCAAGCATGAGTTTGAGTATCCACAGCAGCCTTTAAAAACGCTATTGGATGCCATTAAGTTAGGCAAAGAGGAATTAATTGGGGGAGCATTGGACGATATTTTTAATGCTTTGAAGGAATGCCAATTCGAATTGATTAAGCTAGCGGTCAATCATCTCTTGCTTACGGTGTTTATTACGACGGAGCTTTCGATCCATGATGTTAAGGATGACCTTCTAACAAACTTTAATAATGCAGTTAGCAAACTGAGGAAATTGGAGACGTTAGAGCAGATGAAGCTTTGGTTTGCCCACTATATTCTTCATGACATGCAGCGAATTAAGGAGAAAAGAAAGCACCTCAATTCGGATCTCCTAGAGCGAATCCGTGGGTTCGTTGAAGGCTGCTACGCCAATACGGAGCTGTCCGTGGAGATGGTTGCGAATCGATTTGACTATAATCCGATGTATTTTGGGAGGCTCTTCAAGGAGTTATTTAACCAATCCTTCTCCGAGTACATCACGGAAATGAGATTAAATAAGTCAAAGACCTATTTGGAACAAAATCAAATCGCCATCAAAGAAGTGGGCATTAAAGTGGGCTTTAACAACCCGTCCTATTTCGTCACGTTATTCAAAAAACATACCGGAATGTCCCCGAGCGAATATCGAAATAAACTAAAATCTGAAAGCTAGGTGCAGTGTAGAGTTCAAGACCACATCCTTTTCCATCAAGGTGTGGTTTTTTCATTCACACAAGTATGATTTTGCAACCCTGGTATGCAATTTATCGGCGTAGAAGTATGCAAATATAAACCATGTATATTCTTTTAACTTCAACTTTTGCTCAAATGCTTATAGACTAACGGTGTAAACAGCCAAGCAGCAAGAGGCCGGAGAGAGAGAAAGGTGGAGAGCTAAATCAGAAAAAGAAAATTCATCGCTATTGAATTTCTGCTCGATATTTCAAAAAACAAAGTGTTATATCTGTTTATGTTGCCTGGGTTGTTGTACTTCATCTTGTTTGCTTATCTACCTATGGCCGGCATCATCGTTGCATTTAAGGATTACAAAGTCAATTTGGGCATCTTGGGCAGCAAATGGGTAGGGTTTGATAATTTTAAATTCCTATTCAGCAGCGATAAAGTGCTTCGAGTTACATGGAATACGGTATTTTTGAACGCGATGTTTATCTTTTTTCAACAAGCAATCGCCATCGTCACAGCGCTGTTTCTCAATGAAGTCAGTTCCAAGTTGTTCAAAAAGGTGACGCAATCCTTTATCTTTTTACCCTATTTCATCTCATGGATCGTCGTCAGCGTGTTTGCCTACAACTTGTTTGCTTCGGAAGGCGGTTTGCTCAATAGTATTCTTGCATTTCTTCATATCCCAGAGGTTGCCTGGGGACAACGAGCGGATCTATGGCCGGGAATTCTCGTGTTATTTTCAATCTGGAAGTATGCAGGATTTCTGACTGTGATCTACATTGCCGCGATAACGGGTGTGAATACGGAGTATTTTGAATCCGCAGCATTGGATGGCGCTACGAAATTACAACAAATTCGCTATATTACGCTGCCTGTTATTTCACCGACCATCACGATCATGGTGCTGTTATCAGTCGGGAGGATCTTCTATGGAGATTTTGGGATGATTTATGCGCTTGTTGGTGATAATGCGAGTCTGTATGCAACAACGGATGTCATTGATACGTTCGTCTATCGATCGTTACGTACCATTGGTGATGCAGGCATGTCATCAGCGGCGGGACTATACCAGTCCGTGGTAGGATTTATCCTGGTTCTAGGATTCAATGCATTAGTCAAAAAGTACAGAAGCGAAGGCTCATTATTCTAACTACGTTTAGGAGATTGTGCATGAAAAATATCTATGTGCAGGATAAAATTGTGACCTACGCAGCATATGTATTTCTGACCTTGCTGGCTTTGGTCTGCGTCATACCTTTCTTCATCATGTTCTCAGGCTCCATTACGGATGAGAAATATTTGCAGCTGCATGGTTACAGCATTCTTCCTCATGTCTTTTCCTTAAAGGCATACGCTTACATTTTCTCGGGACACTCATCGATCGGGAAGGCGTATTGGGTAACTATTTTTGTAACCGTAGTTGGTACCGCTTTCAGTATGATTATAACGGGATTACTTGCGTATTCACTGTCCAGAAAAGAATTGAAGTTTCGGAACAGCCTATCGTTCATTGTCTTCTTTACGATTCTTTTCAACGGGGGGCTCGTGCCATGGTATATCGTTACGACGAAATATTTGCATCTTGGCGATTCGATTTGGGGACTCATTTTGCCCTACACAGTGAACGCGTGGAACATGTTTCTGCTGAGGAACTTTTTCTCGACGATTGACGATGCCATGTTGGAATCAGCAAGAATAGACGGTGCTAATGAGGTCAACATTTTGTTTAAAATCGTATTTCCGCTGGCCCTGCCTGGTGTTATGACGGTCGGACTGTTCTATGCGCTGCAGTATTGGAATGATTGGTGGCTGCCTCTCCTGTTAATTAATGATCAGAAGCTGTATCCGGTGCAGTACTTGCTGCGAATGGTCTTATCCAGTATGCAGTACATCTCATCTGGAGGTGTAGGCAGTACGTATGCGGCTTCAGCAGTACCTGCAGAATCGATCAAAATGGCGATTACGATTGTGACCATCGGGCCGATCATCTTTGTTTACCCCTTTGTGCAAAAATACTTTATTAAGGGCTTAACGGTTGGCGGCGTAAAAGGTTAGTTCGGAGATGCGATATATGCGGTTAATGACCGTTTATATAAATAATGGTGAGACTTTGATCTCCGATCAAAGATCCCTATGTCTTCTCGATTCAATAATAAATGGGAGGTTCAAAACATGTCAGGACAAAAAACGAAAGGTTCCAAGATATTGGTTTCCACGATGATGATTACGACGATGGCAACACTTGCAGCCTGTTCTTCCAATTCGTCTGAATCCACGCCTGCCCCAGCTACACCTGCCGCCAGTACGGCAGCGAAAGCGACCGATGCGCCTGTCGCAACAGCAAAGCCAGTTGAACCCATTACCTTAAACATTGTATTTCCAGGAGATCCGCAGCCTGATCAAGCGACTGTCAATGCAGCGATAGAGAAAGCAGTCAAAGATGAGCTGAATGTAAAACTCAATTATACGTACGTGCCATGGGGCGATTATGCCACGAAAGTCAAAGTGATGACTTCGACGGGTGAAAACGTAGATATTCTTTGGACACATCCGGAGCTGCTCGCGCAACTGATTAGCTCCAACTCCGTCGCAGCCCTTGACGATGCTATCGCCAAGGTAGGTAAGGATCTAAAAGCGAATATTCCAGATTACTACTGGCCTGTCGTTCAAGTGAAGGGGAAAACCTACGGGGTCCCAGCCGCTCAGATCGGTACGGCTGCCGGCTATGCCACTTTCACGATTCGGAAAGATTTAAGAGAAAAATACGCGCTGCCGGAAATCAAATCATTGGATGATTTGTTAGCCTTCTACGCAGCTGTGAAGAAAAACAATCCTGAAATTATACCGCTGAGTCAAGGCAACACCTCCTTTGATTTAAACTTCAAAGAAGAATTTGTTCGCGGATTGCCAAGCGGTGTTGGGATCGATATGAACACCATGAAGGCTGAGAATATGCTGGATACGCCTGCTTACAAAAAAGGTCTGGATTTCCACAGGGAACTGTTCAACAAGGGGTATATTTCGAAGGATGTTCTATCCATTAAGGATTTCCGTGCAGCTTTTGCCGCAGGTAAAGCAGCTTCCGTGATCGGAGATCTACCGGAGTACAATATCAATGCAAGGACTGTATCCGCTATTCCAGGCGCTCAAGTCGAATTCGTCAGAATTCAGATCACGCCTAAAGTTTTCCAAGAGGTGACCACCTGGAACTACCAAAGTATTGCTGCAGGAAGCAAGAATATTGAGAGAGCGGTGGCGTTCCTTAACTGGTTCCAAAAGAATCAGCAAAACTATGACCTTTTAACATTAGGGGTTGAGGGCAAACATTATGTCATCAAAGACGGTGCAGTGAACTTCCCAGCTGGCGTTGATCCTGCTAAACCTCCTTACTTACCTTTTGAATGGATCTGGCAAAATCCAAAATTTATGAAGTCCAAAGGCACAGATGTGAAAGGGTTCTTTGAAGCCTATAAAGACTATGATAAGGATGTTACATTGAGATTCCCGGCGATGGGCTTCCTCTTCGATACGAGTCCGATTAAAACAGAGGTAGCTTCCCTTGATAGCGTTAATGCTGAATATGGAACAGTCTTAAAAAGCGGAACTGCCGATGTAGATAAAGTGTTGCCGCAATTCAAAGAAAAAATGAAACAGGCCGGCATTGATAAAGCGATAGCTGAGGTTCAGAAACAGCTGGATGCATTTATGGCTAGTAAAAAATAGGCATGGCACGATAAAGAATCAGGCGGACAATCTGAGATACTAATGACTCCGGACTGTCCGTCTGATCTTGTATAAAGGAGATCGGACGATATGCCTCAACAAATAGAAAAGGTCTATGTGATTTCTCACACCCATTGGGATCGCGAATGGTACCAGGATTTTCAAGGCTATCGCACAAGGCTTGTTTATTTGCTCGACGAGCTCATGGATAAGATGGAGCAGGACGCGGCTTATCGCCATTTTATGATGGACGGTCAGACCATTGTCTTGGACGATTATTTGGACATAAGACCAGAGAATCGAGAGAGGCTTCTCAAGCTTATCCAGGATGGCCGAATTAGTATTGGTCCTTGGTATGTCATGCCAGATGAATTTCTAGTCAGCGGGGAGTCTTTGATACGAAATCTGCAAATTGGACACCGCCGATCGCGCTCTTTCGGCGCCCGACCGATGAAATCCGGGTATATCACAGATATTTTTGGTCACAACAGCCAGTTTCCGCAAATCATGCAAGGCTTTGGGATCGATAATGCCGTCTTGTTTCGTGGATTTTACGGGGATGCAGATGCGTCGGAAATGTGGTGGGAAGGTGCTGATGGCAGCCGAGTCTTGGGTCTTAAACTTGATGAGGATCGCTCATACGGGGACTTTTACTTTTTTATCCGGTGGCCGTTTGCGGATCGAGATTTTCAGTATGATCGCGAAGAGCTGATCACGCGGGCGAAGGGAATGCTGGACTACAAATCCAAACGTGCTACAACCTCGATCATTGCTGGGTTTGACGGGGTTGATCATATCGAAATTGAACCCCATCTTCCATGGATACTGGAAACACTGAATGCGGCTGACTTGGATGCCAAGTTCGAACATTGCTCGTTAGAAGCATATGTCAGTGCTTTACGCGAGGAAATTGGTGAGCTCCGAGTTTATCAAGGCGAGCAAAGATCACCTGGGTATAACGGCGTCAATAATTGGGTGCTTGCTAATGTGCTTTCGTCTCGAATCCATTTGAAAATGAATAATCAAGCTTGTGAAGTTCTCCTTGAGAAATGGGCTGAACCGTGGGGCGTATTCACATCGCTGCAAGGGCGCCTTTATCCCAAAAGCTTTCTAGCGAAAGCTTGGGAGTACTTGATTCAGAATCATCCGCATGATTCTATATGCGGTTGTTCGATCGATCAAGTGCATCGTGATATGATGTATCGCTTTGATCAGAGCAGACTGATCGCCGAAGGCATGGTTAGCGAACAGCTGCTTTTTATATCCAATCATCACGGGTTATCTGATATTGACGGAGATCAAATAATCACGGTATATAACGCCTCTCAGAGCCCAATCGATGGCGTCATTGAGGTCGAGTTCGCCATGCCTGTCATGTCAGACGCAGTCGCGACGATGTATCACTTGGGAGGCACTTCATTCCGTCTTTATGACCATGAAGGAAATGAGATTCCTTATCAGCTGCTGGAACTGCGTAAAAATAGTACGCGCATGTGGAGGCCATATCGGGATATTCCTTATTCGGAGCAAGTGGATCGGTGCCGTATAGCCTTCCAAGCCCATGTTCCGTCTTATGGATATGCGGTCTACGTAACACAAAAGACGCCGGTAACTAATCCTGCTCCTGGTGACTACTATGCTCCTGCTTTAACGGCACCCGTACGTTTACTTGGATCCATGGGGGTGACTTCCAATACCTGGGACAATGGGCGATTGCGAGTGGCGGTTCGTCCAAACGGCACCATTGACGTTACGGATGTTCAAACGGGACGGTGTTATTCTGGCCTGCTGCTCCTTGAGGATGAGGCCGATATCGGTGAAGGCTGGAATCATGTGAGCCCAGTAACGAACGAAGTATTTACATCCTACGGTTCGAGCGCACAGATATCGGTTGTCTATGACGGACCGCTGCAGACACGTATTCGAATTCGAAATTCGATAAGCATTCCGCATGCCATTCATCCTCAGGAAACGAGAAGAAGTGAAGATGTAGTTGCAATTGAAGTCACGACCTTTCTGGAATTACGAAAGAATGATCCGATTCTACGATGCCGAACGGTGGTTAACAATCGTGCGCGTGATCACCGACTGCGGCTGTTGTTTCCTTCGGGGCTGCAAACCGATCATTTTCACACGAGTACGCCGTTTGACTATGTGAAAAGAAACATTCAACCACCGGACTATTCAGGCTATATGGAGAAGGCGCGAGATGTGGTTCCACATCAAGGTATCCTTACCATCAATGATGGCAAATGTGGGTTAGCGATCTACAGCAAAGGGTTATATGAAGCAGCTGTACGCAATGATGAATCGAGAACGGTAGCTCTGACGTTATTTCGCAGCACGGGCAAAGAAGTTCTCTCCGATGGCGGAGATGGCGGACAGCTGCTCACCGAGCTTGAATTTCATTACGCGATCAGTCCATTTACCGTAAGCGAATCACATACAAGTCGTATTTGGCTTGAACATCAGCAATTCGTGGCGGGAATTCGTTCTGTCGACAGAAAACTGGGGAAGGTTGTCTATGAATCCTTGCAGCGGCGGGAAGCTGATTTATCACTTAGCCATTCCTTTCTTCAAGTAAGATCAGCTGAGCTGATTGTAAGTGCCATCAAAGCCTCCGAGGATCGGAACGATAGCTACGTGATCCGTCTCTTCAACATCTCGGACGAATATGTGGAGGGATCAATCCATTTTGATCGTAAAGTAGTAAGCGCTCATTACGTTAATTTGGATGAAGAATTGCAAAGTCAAGCGCCTTTCACAGAGGATGTCATATCCGTTGCAGCGAAGGCGAAGCAAATTATCAGCATCCAGATTTCATTTTAAAATTGAATAGGAGAGTGATTTTATGAAGGTTCGGTTTCGGTTCGGAAGGTTAGTAACGATCATGCTGCTCATCGTCGCACTATTATTCGGAGTTAGTTCCGCATCCTTCGCCACAAACAGCAGCTATACAGCTTCCGTCAGTACGATGTTCAATGCGAACGAGGCGTTCGCGAAATTGGATAAAACGAATAACAACATGGGTGCTAGCTTTGATATGCATTATATATCTACAGTTACGATCAGCGGAACCATCTGGGCTTATTACATTAAACTCAATGGGTCTGGCAAAATGGGAATCGGATTAGCCAAATCTACGAATGGCACGAGCTGGACGGACCAAGGTCTTGTGCTGGATGTAGGCTCTTCCGGACAATGGGATGACAACATGGCCAGCTTCCCAGGTGTCTGGTATGACAATGGAACCTTCTATTTAGTATATGAAGGAACAGGTAATGGATCAGCGGGCGATATAGGACTCGCCACTTCCACGAACGGAACGAGTTTTACGCGGCAGGGACGTATTCTTACGCACAACACTTCTGGCTGGGAATCCGCGAATGTCGGAACGCCAAGTCTGTATAAGGTAGGATCAACTTGGTATCTGTTCTATCACGGATACGACTGGACGGACTGCCGTGTCGGAGTTGCGACGGGAACCTCATTAACCAGCTTGAGCAGGAACGCTGCTAATCCGATCATTGACACCTCCAGCAGTGGTTGGGATGCTGGTACTGTTGGTAAACGAGACATCATCTATGAGAACGGATATTACTATATGGTATATGAAGGCAGTACAGATGCGCCTTTTGGCTCGGCCAAATGGTCCAGCGGCTTAGCGCGTTCCTCGAATTTGATCAGCTGGAGCAAATATTCGCAAAACCCAATTTTGCCCCAAACTCAAAATTATTACGGCAATGACGGTCCAGCTTTTATCACAGTTAGCGGGGTGCCTTATATTTATTACCGTGGCGTCGTACCTGGCGGCGGCTCATCAGACAATCATACGAGACGTGCACGCATCGCGAATGAGTTAAACGGCGGGATTACGAATTCTTGGGAAGCGGAAAGTCTGGGGCATGTCATTGGCAGGGCGGATGCGGATGGTTGGTCGGCGGACACGGGCTTGGATTCGCCAAACTACATGCAATACGGACCCTATACCACAGTTACGAATGTTGGAGAAAATACAGCTGTTTGGAAATTGATGGTCGACAACAACAACGCGGATAATTTAGGCATTGTCACGTTGGAAGTCGTCGATGCTAGTGACGGAGGGGCAGTCCTAGCTTCCAGAACGATAACTAGGCAGCAGTTTAGTTCGACCTGGCATTATGAATTTTTCACAGTACCATTCTATCTGGATGCTTGGCGTTCCGGTCATCAACTAGAATATCGTACATTATGGTACCAGACATCTTATGTAAGGGAAGATAAGGTAGGAGTCAACTGACCTTTGTCGATCGGGAAGAGACCGTTGCCTGCGTTCAATTGCAGCGGTCTTTTTGTATTTGATCGGTGCAGAAAAGAGGATGCCCCTCGACATTTTCATGTCTCTGGGACATCCTCTATAAGTTAATTCCGCTAAGGACTAAGCTTCTTTAATAATGTGGTAGTTCGGCTTTACTTTCGTGAAATTGGGATTCTCTCCGCTGACCATCAGTCCCATGCCCCAATCAAAGTGATCCTGACTGGTTGGGAAATCACTTGCCTCCCGATATTGAAACAACACATTTCTTCTCGTTCTTGCGCTTTTATTAGAGGAAGATCCATGAATGGTTAAATAATTAAAGAATAAGACATCGCCTGCTTCGGCTTCACAAGGGGTGCCCATATGAATGGGATATTCTTTGTGATTCAGGTAATGTGTCCCGATGTGCGGTAAGCTTCCCGCTTTATGAGAACCTGGAATGACGCGCAGACAGCCATTCTCTTCATCCGCGCGATCCAAATGGACACTTGCCGCGAGCATCGTATGCTTCTCATGCGGGAAATACGGATAATCCTGATGCATCGGGAAAGCGGCACCGTTCTCAGGCGGTTTTACTAACATTTTCGAATGATGCAGCTGAACGTTAGGTCCGATGATTTGTCGTAGAACAGCGACCATATTAGGGTGAATGACAGCTCTCATGAACGCGGAATCGTGGTAATGGACATCATGAAAGCCTTTTAGAACAAGCTTCTTCAGCTCTTCAGCGGGCAAATAATCCCCTTGCCAGGTTGCATTACTATCTGCTTTCGCGAGAGCTGCACGCTGAATAATTTTCTCCACAGCTTCTCTCATCTCAGCAACTTCCACTTCATTGAAGACTCCTTTTACAAGCAAGTAGCCATGTTCTTTGTAAAAATCGACATCCTTAGATTGTATCATTGTTCCATGCCTCCATTTTGTTGTTGCTGTCCAAGCCGCTTTCTATCTATAATTATAGAAGATTATGCCATAGTAATCTTTTTCAACAGAGGACATCGTTTTGCACAATAAGGACATTTTTCTGAAAAGGTGATGCCATGTATCTGCACAAGGAAACGTTCTCCATGCTGAATGAAGCTGTTAACGTGATCCAGGGATCAGAAGCCTGCTTTAAAGTTCATTATTGGGGTGTGAGTCCCTGTTTGTATGAGAATCAACCGCATAAGCATTCTTTTTTCGAAATCTGTTACATATTAGGTGGAGAAGGAGAATACTCGGAAGCGGGCATGGTCTATCGGCTTCGTGCGGGTACTCTTTTTTGCTCAAAGCCTGGCATTACTCACCAAATTCGTACCGAACAAGGTTTACACATTTTATATATTGCTTTCGAACTCGATGAGACTTTAAGTGATTACCGGATGCAAGAAGCTTTCAATGAGCTAGCACTCCATGGTGATGTCATTGTCTATGATGCTGATGATCAACCGACGGCGCAATTATGGCGATCCCTTCTGATCCGAGAAGGGCAGGGAAATCTTCCCTTTGCAGCTGTTCAGTCCGTGGCTTACGCCTTGCTTGTTTCTTTTCCAGCTATATTCGGAACACTAACCAAGCCGCCAGTCATTCATCACAAGAGTACACATGTCTTAATGCGGCGAGCTAAGCTGTATATTCGTGATAATCTCTCCCAAGCACTCCAACTCAAGGATGTGGCCAACTATTTGAGTGTATCGGAGCGTCATCTATCGCGTCTATTCTCGGAAGGAATCCATGAGAGCTTTACTAATTTCATTCGGAGTGAACGCATTCGACAAGCTGCCCATCTCTTGCTGAGCAGTGATTTGCCTATTAAAGAAATCGCCGAGATGACTGGATTTTCTTCGGTGCATTATTTTACACGCACATTCCTTTTGGAGAAAAAAGTGCCCCCTGGCCGATTTCGCCAGAAAGAGCAACGGTAGAATGGGGAACAATCTACTACTTATGTAAATTCTACCAATCTTGTATAATAGGTTAGAACGAAAAAGCTCCTATATGAGAGGATGATTCCATTGTTCAAGAAGTTTGCGGCAGATGCATTAGGCTTAAGCGATATTGGTAAAGTGATTAGTCCGGTTGATTTCGACAAGGTTGATTCCGATGATTACGTCATGCACGAAGATGGCGAGAAAATTTTCTTCATCATCAAGTCCAAGAAAGATGAATATTGCTTTACCAACCTTGCCCTCATTCATTTGGACGGAGATAGTGCGATTAGCAGCAAACGTGTGCTGAAACGGTACAGCTATCACAAGCATGCGATTTCCGAGGTCTATATGGAAACGGCAGGAACGATTGATCTTGACGTTGAGATTAAGTTCATTATCGGGCACACGAACTTCTCGATTGATGTGGATAAGAAACAAATCGAGCAGATCAAGGACTTATACAAAGCGTTAATCAAGATTTCGGAGACGGTGGCGCATAATGAGGACTTGTTTGATTATGCCAAACAAAGTGTCGTTATTGCGAAGGAGGCAACAGGTCGTATCTCGACACAGACGACTTCGCCTGTTACGCAATTCGATGCGATCAATGAATCAGCTTACAATTGGTTGAAGGGGAAACACACGGAGCTAAAGGTCAAGGATTTCGGTTCCATCTTCGAACGTTACATTAACAATTAATAGACATGGGGGAAGCCTTGCTGATGCAGGGCTTTTTTCGTTTGAAAGTAGATGAAAACGTGATGAGTCAAAAAAATGGTTATTTTTTTAACTTGATAATCTAAAAAAATGCATATAAAATCCTTAAAGTAAGCGTTACCAAGAGTAGGCTGTTTTTCAAGAATTTTTATTGGAGGGACATGACATGAAAGCAGGAAAATATTACTTTAAGCTGCTTCTGGTCATTTTTATTGTTGCGTTACTCTATGCTTCTGTGACATCAGGGGTATATTACTACAACCAGAACGAATTTGCTGATAAACGAATTGATGCGCAGCAGCGCGTTCTGATCGAGCAGGTACGTGACAAAATTGACGGTATGCTGCTTTCTTCCCTAAACAGCATCAATCGATTAAAGAGTAACGACAAGATTGTGGATTACAGCCGAGGAAGAGGCATCAATCCTTACTTCAATACATTAGCACTTGCGGAATTGCGAACGAATAACGATGCGTATGCCAATATTGGCTTCCGCATTGATATGACGATGAACAATTCAGGGACTGTTATTACGCCGGATTATACGATTGATACCGATCGATATTTCCAAGAGCAAGGCTTGAATAAAGAGAAAGTTATGCAGAAGCTTTTTGGCCCTGCATCCGAGAACAGGCCTACCTCCATCTATGAGTTAGAAAGCTCATCTTCGCAATCTGTGAAACTAGCGGTAAAGGCCAAGTTACCCAGCGCTGAGGACGTTTATTTTTTCGTGACCTTCAAAGCAGATGCGTTCATCCCGGCGTTAGGTCAGCTGACCAATGAAGCGATTTCCATTGTATATAAGGATCAAATGATGTTTTTCTACACCGGAGACAAAGATCTACGTGATCAAGGTGTACCCTTACATAAGCTGTTACTCTCGTTAAATGAAGGCAAACACTTTACCCAGGTGGAACGGCAAGCCACAGCGGATCATTCCATGTATTTGGTATCCAGCAAGGTTTTAAAGGATTGGAATTACAGCTACATAATTAATGAATCAGCAGCGGTTAAGGTGAGCAATGGGGTACTTCGTAATTCCCTCATTATAGGATCGCTCTGTCTTACAGCCGGAATCATCATAGCCGCCGTGCTCGCGAGGAACGCCTATAAGCCGGTCCGGACTTTGGTGCATTATCATGAGGCAGCGGGCAATAGGAGGAAAGGTAATGGGAAGGAAGACGAGTTCTCATTCCTAAGGTCAGTGACAGATACGTTTCAAAGTACGAATAAAGAGCTTACGGAGATTATTAGAAATCAAAAAGGCTCCTTACAATCGAAATATTTAAGAGATTTGCTGATTGGTAAGGTTTCCTATGCCTCTATCGATGATGAGCTTTCCAAACAAGAACTTCAGGTGATTGAACTCCCTTGTTCAGTTGCTGTATTTGAAATGACAGATATTAAATCTTTGGACACAATGGAAAGAGAAAGTGTACTGTCGGTGAAATCGCAATTTATTGCTAAGGCTGAGGAAGACCTCCGAGATGGTGGAAATGGCTTTGTTGTAGATTTGGATTTTCATCGTCTGGCGATCTTAGTGAGTGGCAAATCGGTTGATGAAATGACCAAGTTCTGTAATCAATATATCCAAGAGATGGATCGTAATTATCCATTAAAATGGAAAGCAGTCGTTGGTAGAACCGTCACAGCGTATTCGGATATTGAAAGATCGTACAGAGACTGCTTGTACTTACTGGAGCTAGGCTTTGAATTTACGCGAAAATCGGTTATTTCTGAGGAAGATCGCTCGACATTGTTTGCCAACCATCTGTATTACCCATTGGAAGCCGAACGTGAGCTCATTCAGACAATTATGACGGGTGATGAGAAGGAAGCGGAAAGCTTGATCAATCAGCTAATCTCCAGAAATTGTGACTCTGACGATGTCCTAAGCGGGAATATCAAGAGTTTAACGTTCGCTTTCATTACAACGATTAACCGCATGTGCTTGCAGCTGCAAATTCAGTCTTCGGATATCTTTGGCCAGGAGTGGCAAGTTCGCTTCCTGCAAAACCAGGAACACCTAGAGGGATATCGTGATTCCATCATGGACATGATTCGATTGCTCCTGAATAAAGTAGACGTGAAAAATGCCGAGTTGGATAACGTATTGACGGATAAAATGGTTGCCTATATTCGTGATCATTACGACAAAGATATTGGCTTAACGGATATCAGTGAATATTTGCAGCTTTCCTCGAGTTACGTCAGCGTCATATTTAAACAGTATACGGGTGAAAATTTTAAAGACTATCTAAATATTTATCGTGTGAAAAAGGCAAAAGAATTGCTTGAGCGAGAAGATGTCAAGATTCAGGATTTGGCATTGCTCGTCGGGTGTAACAACGCGAATACGTTTATCCGCATCTTCAAGAAATATGAAGGCGTTTCGCCAGGACAATACATGAAAAAACGAGATACAAACGAGAGCTAACTCTCATTTGTATCTCGTTTTTTTTCGATATATACGCCATTTACCTTGATTTATAGCGATATTTCAAGATCGTGATCATCACAAATATTAATGATTTACGGTGAACCCATTCAACCTTTATAACTGAGCTAAGAACCAAACGATGAGCACATATCCAGTATGCAGAAGGAAGTGAATGAATTGATTGGCAGAAATGTAAACGGTATCACGAGTAGAGTAAGAAGGGATTACGCCTTATATCTATTGTTGGCACCATTCGTACTGTGGTATTTCCTGTTCCAATATAAGCCGATGTACGGGTTGATTGTGGCCTTCCAGGAGTACAACTTATTTAAGGGAATTAAGGGGAGCGCATTCGTAGGCTTTGCAAATTTTGAGGTCTTTTTCAAAAGTCCCTATTTTCTAAGAAACATTTCGAACACAGCTTTGATTAGTTTGTATAGCCTGATCTTTGCATTTCCAGCTCCTATTCTATTAGCTCTTCTCCTTAATGAGGTGAGGAAGCTCTGGTTTACCAAAATTATTCAGACGATGACGTACATGCCGCATTTCATCTCCATTGTCATTGTCGCAGGGCTCGTGACCAACTTTTTGGCTCCAACGAATGGTTTCGTCAACATCCTGATTGATAAGCTTGGTGGAGACAAAATTTACTTTCTAACGATTCCGGATTACTTCCGAACGATCTTTATTTCGATGGGTATCTGGAAAGAAGTAGGCTTCGGTGCCATCATCTACATCGCCGCTTTATCCGGGGTTAATCCGGAACTATATGAAGCCGCAACGATGGATGGGGCGAACAAATTGAAGCGGATGTGGCATATATCGATCCCTGGCATTTTGCCAACGATTGTCATTATGCTGCTGCTCCGAATTAGTAACTTTCTTGAAGTGGGACATGAGGCGATCATTTTGTTATATCAGCCTTCTACCTATGCAACGGCAGACGTGCTAAGCACATATACCTATCGCTCGGGACTAGTCCAAGGGAAATATGACTTAGCAACCGCTGTGGGGCTTTTTAACAATACAGTAGGTCTAGTTCTGGTTTTCCTAAGCAATAAAATTAGTAAAAAATTAACCGGCAACGGACTGTGGTAGGTGACCAACATGAGACTATCCAGAGGAGAAAAGATTTTCTCCGTCATAAACTATCTGTTTCTTTCATTACTGGCATTATCAGCGATCTATCCTTTCATTTATGTATTCTCCGCCTCCATAAGCAAGGCGCAGTATGTCTTAAGAGGCGATGTCATTTTACTGCCTAAAGGGATTACCTGGGAGTCCTATAGGACGGTGTTGGCAGAGAAGGGGCTCTGGATTGCTTATGCAAACACGATCTTCTATACAGTGGTTGGTACGTTGGTTAATCTGCTCTTTACTACGATGGGGGCGTATCCCCTGTCCAAAAAACGGTTAATGGGTAGAACAGCCATTGGGTTCTTCATTGCTTTTACGATGATGTTTAGCGCAGGGATGATTCCCACCTACTTGAACCTCAAGGATCTGGGCCTGCTGAATAGCCGAACAGGATTTTTGCTCGCTTTTGCGATTTCCACGATGAATGTCATCATTCTTAGAACGTTCTTGCAGGCCATACCTGAGGAAATGGAAGAATCGGCGAAGGTGGACGGGGCGAGCGACTGGCGAATTCTCTGGAGCATTTATCTCCCGCTCTCTAAGCCGGCGTTGGCAACAATTGGCCTGTTCTACGCAGTTGGGCATTGGAACTCCTATTTCTGGGCGATGGTGCTGCTCAAGGCTGAATCGAAAATGCCTTTACAGGTTTTGCTGAAGAAGCTAGTCGTGCAAATGGAAGTATCTGACGAAATCAAGAATTTGAGCGATTTAAGTGTCACGGCGCAAGAAACGGTCATCTATGCCACGATTATTGTGGCGACTTTGCCGATCCTGATTGTCTATCCATTCGTTCAGAAGTTTTTTGTAAAAGGTGTCATGATTGGCTCTTTGAAGGGTTAGTTCAATTCTTGGTCATAGGATCAGGATTGTTAACTTATGGAATTACGTCACACGACGTTTTTCTTATATATAATAAACATATAATGGGAGGTTTAAGATCAATGAAGAATAAGAAATCACGCATGAACAAAGGGATCTCGTTGGTACTAACTATGGGACTTGCAGCAGGATTAGTTGGGTGCAGCACGAGCAGCAACAGCAGTGAGTCACCTGCAGCTAGCAAGGCGCCTGCAGCAACGCCAGAGCCTAAGAAATTACCGGGTAGTCTAGTGAGTGAGAAACCTCTCGATCTTACCATACATATGCATTACGGCGATCGCTTCGCGTTCGACAACAACTGGGCAGTGTTCAAGAAGGCTGCTGAGTTAACGAATGTGAACTTGAAAGGCACAGGTCCAAGCAGCGGCTCCAAAAGTGGCGAAATGTTCAACCTGATGATCGCATCCAATGAGGTTCCTGATATCGTTCACGGCTTCCGTGAGACCATGAAAACCTATGGCCCGCAAGGCGCCTTGATGGACTTGACCGATTTGATTAATAAAAACGCTCCGAACCTTAAGAAGTTTATGGATAAAGACCCTGACTACGCAAGATATGCGAAAGCTGCTGACGGTAAAATGTATTTCATTCCGTACGTCTTTGATGGAAGCGGTGTAAGCAAAGGCTGGCTCATCCGCAAGGATTGGCTGACGAAGCTAAATCTTCAAGTTCCTAAGACGTATCAGGACTATTACAACGTGTTGAAAGCGTTTAAAGAGAAGGATCCGAACGGCAATGGAAAAGCAGATGAAGTTCCGTACTTCAGCAGAGATACGAGCGGTATCTATGATCTGCTTGTGTTCTTTGACGCTACCTACGGTGGGGATCTAACGCTGCAATGGGCTGAGTCTGGAGGCAAGCTTACTTATGGACCAACGCAGCCGCAATTTAAGAACGCGATGGTCAATATTGCCAAATGGTATAAAGAAGGACTTATTGACATTGAAATCTTTACTAGAGGGGCAAAAGCCAGAGATGTCCTATTGGGAGAGAACAAAGGCGGATCAACGCATGACTTCTTCCCTAGTACATTGAATTTCAATCGTTCGTTAGCTACACAAGTTCCAGGCTTTGAATTAGCAGTCATTGCACCTCCTCAAAACGTAAATGGCAAGCATGTCGAGGCAACATGGCAGCAAAAATTCGGTAATCATGGCATGGGCATTGGCGCGAAAAATAAATACCCAGTAGAATCGATTAAATATTTGGACTTCTGGTTCTCGGAAGAGGGCACGCGCTTGGCTAATTTCGGGGTTGAAGGACAAACGTACACGAAGGAAAACGGCCAAATTAAAATGATGCCTGAGATTATGAAAGGTACGCCTTTGGAAAATATGTATAAGTTCGGTGCACAGCATGAATTCGGTTATGTGCAATCGCTAGAGTTCACTAAACTTGTGTCTACACCAGATTCCATCACAGCTGTTGAAGACTACTCCAAAAACCAGTATATGAAGAAACCATTCCCAATCTTAAATTATACGGCAGATGAAAAGAAGAAATTTGATCAGTTGTCCGTGGCGATTAACACCTATGTGAGAGAAATGGTTCAGAAGTGGATTATGGGTGCGGAAGATGTTGAGAAGAGCTATGACGGCTTCATGAAGAAGCTGAAAGATATGGGAGTAGATGAATTCACTGAGGTGCAGCAATCGGCTTACAGTCGCTATATGAAATAAGGATTTTAGGAAATGATCGAAGAAGGTGATTAGACTGGCTGGATGGATGCAGTTGAGAGATCTGGCAAGAGAAGAGATTCGGCAGAAGCGAGAAGAGGGCTGCGACGTTAAGGAATTTGAAGCACGATGGAAGGCTTCGAAGGAATGGACGGAAGATGAGTTAATGGAATTTTACCAGGACTTAGCTCATCTAAGCCCACAATCGGATTTCCCTTTCAACGAGCCGAATGCCTTAGAAGAAATCAGGCAGCTGAGATCGAAAAGTCCCCTTAGAAGTAATCCGTCCTTTACGGATGAAGAATGGAGGGATAAGTTCCATGGCGCATGGCTCGGTCGTTGTTCCGGCTGTGCGCTGGGGCTGCCTTTCGAAACTGCTCCGTACATGAAGGGGGATGTTTGGCATCCAGGGTGGAAATACGTCGAGCTGTGGTTTAAGGGAGCGGATGCTTGGCCCATTAGGAATTATGCGCCGATGCATTCGAAGGTAGAACAGAATTGGGAGATCACGCTCCGTCCGTCTAATCTACATGCGACACGTGAGCAGATTCAGTTCATGTCCACGGATGATGATATTCGTTATACCGTCCTAGGCTTGGTTCTGTTGGAACAACATGGATTGAATTTTAACACATGGGATATTGGAAAGCTCTGGCACCAAATGCTGCCTTACCAAGCGGTATGCACTGCCGAAACGCAAGCGTATTTGAATTTCACCCAGGTGACACATCACCTGGGTGCTACACAGCCAGAGGATTGGCAGGATAAGCTGAATTGGGTGAGGCACCATCAGAACCCCTACCGCGAATGGATCGGAGCACAGATTCGTGCGGATGGTCTGGCATACGGTGCTGCTGGTAATCCGGAATTAGCCGCAGAGTTGGCCTGGAGAGATGCGTCATTCTCCCACGTGAAGAACGGGATTTACGGTGAAATGTTCGTTGCTGCGATGATAGCAGCTGCATTTGTTGAATCGGATATCGAAAGAGTCGTCGAGATCGGCTTGAGTGAAATTCCGCAAACGTGCCGGCTCGCCCATGATATTCACAAGGCTATTCAGATTGCTAAGAGTACACCGGATCAACTGAAGATGATTGAGCGAATTTGGCTTGCGTTCAACCATTATCATGAGGTCCACACCAACAATAATGCTGCACTTGTAACCGCTGCACTCATTCACGGGGAAGGTGATTTTACCAAGGCGATCTCCACAGCGGTACTGGGAGGCTGGGATACCGATTGCAATGGGGCAACCGTCGGTTCGATCATGGGCGCTTTCCTTGGTGCGAAGAACATCCCTTCTCAATGGACACTACCGTTGAATGATACCCTGTATTCGAATATTCCTGGTTTCCATCCGATTGCGATATCGGAATGTGCCGAGCGGAGCTTTCGCGTGTTTAAGAAAATTAGATTAGCGCAGTAAGTATCTTTTCCAATATGGAGGAGGAACGAACTTTGAAGAAAATGGTATCAGCTCTAATTGTATTGATAACGATATTTGCATGCTCAAGCATCGTCTTCGCGGAAGATAATCAATCTAACAGCGGTTGGACGGAAATCAGTGCGAGCGTAGACAGCTTGATCGTCTATGTAAGCAGCTCGGAAGGCGATGACTCGTATGACGGACTTTCAACTAGTTCTCCTGTGAAAACACTCGCTAAAGCTGCCTCAATCGTACGTGATGGGTTTCCGGATCATTTGCTTCTAAAAAGAGGGGATACGTGGACCGATGAAACGTTAGGCCGGTTCAAATCGGGCAGAAGTGCAAGTGAGCCTCTCGTACTTTCCTATTACGGTGACTCCGGCGAAAGGCCGAAATTGAAGGTGGGCTCTAACTTTATCGACCACAATGGTCAGGCTCGCTCACATTTGTCTATCATAGGTCTACACATTGTGGCTTATAAAATGGATCCTGCAGATCCAGCGTTCAACGGGACGTCCATGGCGAGCTTGCGCTTCGTTGGCGGCGGAGACAATATCTTAGTCGAAGACTGTAAGCTAGAGTATACAGATATTATTGTCCAAAACTTCGCAGCCTTTAAATATCAGAATTTTAAACTAAGAAGATCGATCGTGACAGATGTCTGGGCACCGAATACGTCTACCAGCAATGCGCTTAGACCATCAGGCATCTATGCGACAAGTGTTGATGGACTTTTACTCGAAGAGAATCTGTTTGATCACAACGGTTGGAATGAGACGGTCCCTGGTGCGGGAGCCAATCAGTACAATCACAATATGTATATCCAGACCAGCAACGTTGGTAACCATGTGGTTGTGCGAGGAAATGTGATTGCTCGTGCTTCCAGTCATGGTATTCATGGTCGTCCAGGAGGCTTATACGAGGATAACCTGATTGTCGAGAATTCCATCGGTTTACAGATGGGTTATAGTGGTACGCCATTGGCAGCCGGAACGTTTGCACATGCCAAGAATAATGTCATTTTGGCAGGAAAAAGAATGGATCCAACCAATAGCACCGCACCAAGAACAGCGGCCGTTTGGGGACTTTGGCTGGATGATCTGGGGAGCGGGACAGTCACGCTAGAGGGCAACATTGTTGCTAATCGTAAAGAGCTGGGCTCCTACGTGGGCATTAGGAATTACGCTGGGATCAAGTATGAGGGGAATATCCAGTATAACTGGGGCGGTGGCATCGGGGATATGTCCAATCCTACTTGGGACGACCCGACGCGATCTGTTGATTCCTACCATGGCACATTAGGCAAAACAGCAACCTTGCAAGCCTTCTTATCAGAAGCTAGAAATCGCGGGTTAAAAGAATGGCCGCTTGAATACACAGCCTATCAGGTCAATGCTTACATTCGCGATGGCTTTAAAGATACGAAAGCGCCTACGGCAACAGTGACATACAGCACAGATGATCCTGCGGCGGAGGAAGTAACAGCTACGATAACACCAAGCGAGACTGTGACCATCACGAATAATGAGGGTTCAAGCAGCTACAGGTTTTTGTACAATGGCAGCTTCACATTCGAATTTGTGGATGCGTCAGGAAATCGTGGTACAGCGATTGCGACTGTTGCGAATATATCATCCAAGAGTAGCGGCAAGCCTGGCAGGCCCGTTCTAAGTGATGATAATGGACACGATACAGGGCTGCTAGATGGTCAATATCAAGTAAAGATGAATTTGTATTACGGAAATAATGGCCGAATTTATAAGCTTTACGAGAATGACGTATTAATTGATACCGTCATTCTAAAGGACGAATCACCAAGCGCCCAATCCGTCACAACGTCCGTATACGGTAAGAAGAACGGCATTTATCGTTACTACGCGGAGCTTACCAACGCATTTGGTACGACAAGAAGCGAAGTCCGCGAGGTGAAAGTAACGAATGCTGCACCAGGCAAAGCAGTTCTATCCGCTGACAATTGGGATGGGGATGGCAGTTATAAGGTTAACATGAATATGTGGTGGGGAACGAACGGCTCGACCTATAATCTGTATGAGAACGACGTGCTCATCCATACACAGACTTTGACACAGCAAACGCCAGCCGCCCAATCCGATGTAGTTCAATTATCGAATCGAAACGTTGGTACGTATGCGTATCGCGCAGAGCTTGTTAATGATGCAGGCGCATCATCCAGTGATGTTTTCATTGTTAAAGTGACGAAGTAAGCACAGTTCTTTACTTGGCGTATCGAGACAAAGGACCGCTCTATATGCGGTTCTTTTGTTCGAATAGTAGAAATTATCGTCAATCGAGTGAATAGGAGTGACATGTAGAATGACTGACAAGCAGCCGAATATCCTTCTTATTATGGTAGACCAACAACGGTATGACTGCTTGGGATACAGTCATGACTACCCTGTGCACACCCCTCATCTGGATAAGTTGGCTGAACAGGGTATGTGGTTCACTCACGCATTCACGCCAATTCCCTTATGCAGTCCTGCTCGACAAGCCTTTCTAGCAGGAAGAAGGGCAGAATCGCTTGGCACCTTATGGAATTACAACTTAGGGCCGCCTATCCCGGATCTCAGCCCAGACGGCTACGTCTGGCCACGTGATTTGCATAGGAATGGGTATCGCAACGGGTATATTGGGAAATGGCATGTGAGTCATGATCACGATCCGCGAGCATTTGGGTATGACACCTATATTGGGGAAGACAGGTATAACCATTTCCGTAAAACCAAGTATCCGGACCAGCCGTTGCTGCATACATTCCCAAGCTACGTCGATGCTGTTCCAATTGAGGATGCGAGGACACATTGGCTTGCAGAGCAGGCCATCCAGGTGATGAAGAACTATCAGCAGCAGGCCGGGCCGTGGCATATTCGTTTTGATCTCACAGACCCTCATCCTCCCTATGTACCTAACCGAGCTTTTGCAGACCAGTATGTGCCTGCTGATATCCCTAAATGGCGCAGCTTCCATGATACCTTTGAAGGGAAGCCCTATATTCAGAGGCAACAGCTGGTAACCTGGGAGCTGGAGCAATACACATGGGAGGATTGGGCACCCATTGTGGCTCATTATTACGCTCATATCACCCAGACAGATGACGCTATTGGTAAACTCCTTGCAGCATTGGAGGAAAGCGGAGAAGCGGACAATACCCTTGTTATCTATACAACGGATCACGGCGATATGTGCGGTAGTCATGGGATGTTCGACAAGCATTGTGTGATGTACGACGATATTGTCCGAGTACCGATGATTGTGCGTTGGCCAGGTGTTGTGCAAGCAGGGAGCATCTGTGATTCGATGGTTTGTAATTTACTTGATCTTGTACCAACGCTCCTTGAAGCAGCAAATTTGCCATTGCCGAACGTTAAGCTGCACGGTCGCTCACTCCTTCCTCTTTTACAGGGGATGACGCCAGAAGATTGGCCGGAGCAGGTTGTCTCGACATATAACGGTCAACAGTTTGGACTCTATATTCAGCGCATGCTGAGGACAAAAGATTGGAAATATATTTGGAATCCGACTGATATCGACGAGCTATATGATCTGCAAAGTGACCCGGATGAGCTTCGTAACGTGATTGAGGATCCCAGTTTAACAACGCTGGTTAGTGAATTTAGAGCGAGATTATACGAGCTGCTGCTAAGGGATGAGGATCGTACAGTAAAGAATATGTGGGTATACAATCAGCTCATCAAAGGTCGAAAGCTCCCACTTCCAAGAATTTCAGAATAAACTACAGGGGGACTTCAAGACATGATGAAGGTTCGGAAGCCCAACTTAACCCTATATAGTAAGCTGGTATTATCCATCATATTGATCGTTGCGCCGCTCTACCTGGTCAATTTGAAAATGAATGAATCGGGATCGAATACCGTTCGTGAGGAAATCGCCAAATCGACGTCGAATCGCGTTCATTTTTATCTGGAGCTGTTGGAGCTTGAATTCAGCAAAATGATGACTTTCAGCAAGGAATACTTGCAGGATGAAGATGTTTTGAAGCTTAGCGTCGCATCACAGGTGATGGAAGATTTCGAGCGGACACGGACGCTCTTAAGGGTGCAGAAGCAGATGATGCTGTTACAAGCATCAAGCAGCTATGTCAGCGATGCGAGCATTTATTTCTCCGACATGGATCGGGCGATTTCATCTGACCAGTCGGTCATTCAGATTAACAGAGATAAATTTCAGGCACTGTCGGTGCCATCCAAGCGACAATCGCCATTTACGCTATGGAATGATCGACTATTTATCAATTTTCCTTATCCGGAATACGCGCTGCCCGTGCAGCAGCCATCGTTTCTGCTAAGCATCGAGTTGAACCAGAAGAAGCTGATGAGTGTACTTTCACAGTTCACGGATGTGCCAGGTGGTGGCGCGATATTGGCGGATAATGATGGGAAATGGAGTATGTCGAGTAGTAAAGATGTCGAGTTGGATGAACAGATGGAACATTGGTTTGCGAATAAACGTTTCGCTGAGAAACCAGTGGGAATCGATACGGAGTCACTACAAATTGGAGATGTCCGTTATTTCGTAGCGTTTGAGAAGTCAAAGGTCTTGGGATCTACACTGTTGATGTATTTACCAGAAACGAGCGTGCTTGGACCACTGCAAAAGTATCGTACATGGTTTTGGGTTCAGTCCGCAGTTTCACTGGTCTCGATTGTTTTCTTCTCCTATATGATTTACCGCCTGATCCATCGACCGCTCAAGACGCTGGTGAAGGCGTTCCGAACGGTAGAGCAGGGGAATCTCAATCAGGAGGTCCATTACCGGTTCAAGGATGAATTCTCCTATTTATTTATCCAGTTTAATGGCATGGTCAAACATTTGAGAATCCTCATCCATGAAGTGTATGAGCAGAAATACCGTGCACAGCATGCCGAGTTCAGGCAGCTTCAGGCGCAGATCAATCCGCATTTCTTATATAACAGCTTCTTTACGCTCTCTAATATGGCACAGAATGAAGAGTATGATAACGTGGCCCTATTTACACGCTATTTGGGCGAATATTTTAAGTTTATTACGCGCGATGGTTCAAGGGATGTAACGCTGGAAGCCGAGCTGCGTTTTGCACGAGCCTTTACGGATATTCAGGCATTCCGGTTCTCCCGCCGCATTAAGGTAGATTTCGATCCAACCCCGGAGGGGTTCGAGCTGATCCACGTGCCGAGACTTATCATTCAACCGTTGATTGAGAATGCCTATAATCATGGTTTGGATAACAAAGTGAAGGATGGCATCATCCGAATTTTGTGTGGCCAGCACGAAGACTATGTATACATCCGTGTTGAGGATAATGGAGATGAACTATCCGATGAGATACTTTCGGGGCTTAGGCGGCGAATGAAAGTTGAAGCGGAATCGATTGAAACAACGGGACTTGTCAATGTTCATCGACGAATTCGCATTCAGTTCGGAGAGCAGGCTGGTCTAGTGCTATCTCGGAGCGATCTGGGCGGACTTCGCGTGGAGATCCGAATTCCGATGGAGGGGCGATAACCTATGTATCGCGTGATGATCGTAGATGACGAGCCGATTCTTGTCGACGGCATGTATCGGCTGCTAAGCGAGATTGAAGATTTCGAGCTGGAGCTGCTTCGCGCTTATACGGGCGCAGAGGCGCTGGAGTGGTTGAACCGGATGCGTATCGATGTGGTTATGACTGATATTCGCATGCCGGGTATCAACGGACTAGAGCTGCATCGGCGGATTATAGAGCGATGGCCGGACTGCAGGGTCATCTTTCTAACCGGCTATAACGACTTCGAGTATGCGCAGGCAGCTCTGCGAAATGGCAGCGTCGATTATATGCTCAAGACAGAGCCACCTGAAGAAATTAGAGCATGCGTTCATCGTGTGATCGTCTCTTTGGCCGAATACCGTGCCAATCAGCAGTTCGTGATCAAAGCGCAAGAGCAGTATCGGCGCGCAATCCCCGCCTTGCAAAGGGAATATTTGCTCGGGCTATGCGAGGGTGCTTATTCAACCTTTAACAGAGGACAGGATGCTTTAGACGAGCTGGTAATTGACTTGCGTGCAAGTGAGCCTATCATGCTCGTAACCGGCAGAGTTGATCGCTGGAAGGAAGATATGCTCCCATCCGATAAGGCACTGTTGATGTACGCGGTTCATAATGTGGCGGAAGAGTTTCTCGCTTCCTGCAACCTATATACGGTTGAGCTGGACCGCAGCCGGTTTGTATGGCTGATCCAGTCCAAATCGGCTGCAGAGGAGGGGGAATTCCCGGGTGAAGAGGCGCACAGTCGATTTATTCGGTTCGTTCACGGCACATTGGAGTTAATTCAATCGACTTGTAAGCAGCTGCTTCAATTACCAATTTCGCTGGCTGCCTCTTTAAACCCGGAGCCTTGGAGCAGCTTGCATCTCGGCTGTGAACGGCTGTGGATGCGATTAAACCGTGGGCTAGGTCTTGGTGAGGAAACGCTGATCATTGACGATTCGAATTCGATTGTTGGCAAGCCGGATTCGTTCGAGCTGCAGAAGCAGGAGATTCGGATTCTGGTTAAACGCATGGCTGGAAGCGAGCTGCTATTCGAGCATGGAGAACCCGGGGAGTATGTTCGGATGTTGCAGGATCTGATGCACTTGTTCGGGCCTTTCTATGCGGACACGCAGTTTTTCATGGAAGTGTACTATGCTGTCGTTTCACAGCTCTTATCGCAGCTGAATAAATGGGGAGGCGAAGGCCAAACCGAGCTGGAGCTTAGCAAACTGACCAGCTTTGAGCTTCATCCGGGGCGCCAAGATGCTTTCCGCTATTTGGTTACGGCTGCCTTAAGAATGCTGGATGTGCAAAAATGCGAGAAGGATGTGCAGTCACATCAGGTTGTGGAGCATTTGAACCGTTACATCGAGGAGCATCTGGATCAAGATTTATCTCTGACGGCGCTGTCGGAAGTCGTATATCTCAATCCTTATTACTTATCCCGTCTGTACAAACAGATTGCCGGCTGCAGCTTGACTGATTATATTATTGGCGTCCGGCTGAGCAAAGCCAAGGAATTGATTGCTCATTCCAATCTGAAGATTCATGAGATTACAAAGCAGGTCGGATTTGAGTCGCCAGCGTACTTTGCCCGCGTTTTCAAGAAAAGGTTGGGGCATACTCCGCAGGAGTATCGAGATATGCTCAAGAGTTGAGGCAATAGGCGATCATGTGTAAATAGTGCAAGCAATGTGCAATTGTTAGTATATAAAGTAAATAATGCCTTTCCTATAATAAAATTGTAACCCAGATGGGATACAAACATCATTTGTTTATTAAAAAGTGGAGGCTACCCTATGAATGCTAAGAAATCTGCAATTTCTCTTCTTGCTTTAAGTGCCATGCTTGCTACGTCGGCTTGCAGCTCATCATCTACACCGTCTTCCAGCACTGTGCCTGTCTCAAGCCCACCTTCGCAGGCTTCTGGACCTATGGAGAAGTACTCCACACCAATCGAAGTATCAACGGTTAGAGTCGTAGATGCCACTGTCAAATTCGCGAACGGCGAAACGATCGAGAATAACGTGTGGTCCAAAACATTCCTGGACGAGTTGGGAATCAAAGTGAAATATAACTGGATTGCCACCACGAACGATGATGCTACACAGAAATTAAATGTCATGATCGCTTCAGGCGATCTTCCGGATTTCTTCGGGGTTACGCCGATCCAGTTAAAGCAGCTGGTTGACGCCGGCATGGTGGAGAATTTAACGACTCTTTATGCGAAGTATGCGACGCCTTTGACAAAGAAATTTCTGGAAGGCGAAGGACCTGAGCAGTTGAATTCCGCCAGATTCAACGGGAAGCTGATGGCAGTTCCGAGTGGAGGCTCGATGATTGACGGCGCACCACTTCTATGGGTTCGTACAGATTGGCTGAAGAAGTTGAATCTGCCGGAGCCGAAGACGATGCAGGACGTATATAAAATATCGGAAGCGTTTGCAAAGCAAGATCCGGATGGCAACGGCAAGAACGATACGTTCGGATTGGGCATCAATAAAGGAATTGGCGCTAGTGGAATCATGGGATTGTCCGGTTACTTCAGCGGTTTCCAGGCTTTTATGGGATCATGGGTGAAGGATCCATCCGGCAATCTAGCTTACGGTTCCGTACAACCGGAGATGAAGCCGGCTTTGCTTAAGCTGCAGGAGATGTACAAATCAGGCTTGATTGATAAAGAATTCGGAGTAAAAGACGGCAACAAAACAGGCGAGGATGCAGTAGCAGGCAAGATTGGATTGTACTTCGGATCGATGTGGAATCCGATCAGTCCGCTGCAGAAAGGAAAGGATCTCGATCCTAAAATGGAGTGGCAAGCGTACCCGCTCGTTTCCGTAGATTCAAAGCCAGCTAAACCATCCGTATCGAATCCAACCTCTTCCTACTATGTAGTAAAAAAAGGTGCGAAGAATCCGGAAGCTCTCTTGAAGATGATTAATCTGTATGCGGAGAAGGGCTGGGGCGAGAAGCAAGACCAGCTTAAATACATTGCCACCAAGGAAGGAATGGAAATTTTCAAATATGCTCCATTCCGAATCGTGCATCCGAATAAAAACATGGATTATCATCTTGCGCTCGCAAATATTATTAAGACAGGAGATAAATCCAAGATAACTCCGGAGCTACAGCAAGGATTAGACAAGCTCAACGCATTTAAGAATGGTGATAATAAAGAATGGAATCATGCACGAGTTTTTGGCGAGGTCAGTTCATTCTCGGTTCTGAATGGATATCAGAAGCAAAACTTGTTGAATATGAATCAATTCTTCGGCGCAGCTACTAAGACGATGGGCGAGAAGAAAGCTACGCTCGACAAGATGGAGATCGAGACGTTCACGAAGATTATTATGGGTGATCCAATTGAAACCTTCGATAAGTTTGTAGACGACTGGAAGAAGCTTGGCGGGGCAGAGATGACGAAAGAAGTCAATGACTGGGCAAAAGGTGCCAAATAAGCATGCACGGCAACAGGAAAAGCTGCGGCCAAAGGCGAATGTCCTTCCCGCAGCTCTTTCTGTAATCCAAAGGAAGGTGATGTCATGATTCTTAAAAAATGGCGGAGCGAGCTGCCTCTTCATCTGATGCTTCTCCCTGCATTAATCATCCTGATCGTCTTTTGTTATTGGCCGATGCTCGGCATTGTTATTGCCTTCCAGCAATTCATGCCGGCGAAAGGCATGTTTGGCTCAGAGTGGGTGGGCTTCAAAAATTTCCTCTACGTTTACAACTTGCCAGATACGTTAAGTATCGTATACAACACCATCTTTATTGCTGTCATGAAGATTATCGCAGGGCTTATCGCCCCGATTACCGTTGCGCTATTGCTAAATGAGATGGTGGGCGAGAAAATCAAACGCAGCGTCCAAACGTTAATCTATTTGCCGCACTTCTTATCTTGGGTCATTCTAGGCGGTGTTCTGATCGATGTGCTTTCCTTGAAAGGCATCGTCAATCAAATCGGCGGCGTGTTCGGATTGGAACCGATTTACTTCCTAGGCAATAACAGCTGGTTCCCTTATGTATTAGTCACAACGGATACGTGGAAAGATTTCGGCTTTGGAACGATCGTGTATTTGGCGGCACTGACGGGCATTAATCCAGCCCTCTATGAGGCAGCGGTGATGGATGGAGCGAATCGCTGGAAGCAGACACTTCATATTACATTGCCGAGCATGATGCCGGTAGTTGTTCTGATGACGCTCCTTAGCTTGGGGAATGTGCTGAATGCCGGATTCGATCAAGTATTTAATCTGTATAGTCCACAAGTATATGAGAGTGGAGATATCATCGACACGTTCGTTTATCGAATCGGTCTAATCGATGCGCAGTATAGCGTTGCTACGGCAGTTGGCTTATTCAAATCGGTCGTATCGCTGTTGCTGATTTCCATTTCCTATTTACTTGCTTACCGGATCGCCGGTTACCGGATTTTCTAGAAGAGGAGTGGGACAATGGTTCAAAATCCAGGAGCTGGCCGAATCCTGTTCGTTACATTCAACTATGTATTTCTCATTGGGCTGTCGATTCTGTGTATTTTGCCGCTAATCCATGTACTGGCTGTTTCGTTCAGCTCAAGTGCCGCAGCCACAGGGGGCTTGGTCAAGCTCTGGCCTGTGCAGTTTACGGCGAGCGCTTATAAATATGCCATGCACAAACCGGAATTTCTTGCCGCTCTCGCTGTTTCGCTCAAGCGTGTGCTGCTGGGTACTTCCATCAGCATGCTTCTTACTGTGCTAACCGCCTATCCGTTATCCAAAGAAAAGCACAAGTTTAGCTGGAGAACTGGCTATGCGTGGGTCATGGTATTGACGATGTTATTTCATGGCGGTTTGATTCCGTGGTATATGACGATCAAAACGCTTGGATTAATTGACTCCATATGGGCACTAGTGCTGCCGGGAGCCGTACCTGTGTTCAATGTCATTCTCTTATTGAATTTCTATCGAGGCTTGCCGAAGGAACTGGAAGAATCCGCCTTCATGGACGGTGCTGGCCACTGGATAACCCTATGGCGCATTTATGTACCTCTCTCTATGCCGGCGCTTGCCACGATTTTCTTGTTCACGATTGTTGCCCAATGGAACAGCTGGTTTGACGGACTCATCCTGATGAATTCACCTGCTAATTATCCGCTGCAGAGTTACTTGCGTACGATTATTGTGAGCAATGATCTGAATATGATGACTTCGACAGATCTGACCTTGCTGCAAGAGCTGTCCGAACGTACGGTAAGAACGTCTCAAATTTTCTTAGGCGTGCTGCCGATTCTTATGGTGTATCCGTTTCTGCAACGTTTTTTTGTCAAAGGCATTGTAATGGGCAGTGTGAAAGGGTAATAAAATCTACAACAGAGACTATAGGAGGCTGATTTTGATGACAAATATATCTATTGCTTCATATTCGTTTAATGGACTGCGGAAGGAAGGGAAGATCGACCTTTTCGGGTACTTAGAGTCGTGTAAGTACCGCTATGGCCTGGAAACGGCCGATATTTGGAACGGCATGCTCCTCAGTACGGAAGAGGATTATCTTCGCAAGGTCAAGGAGGCGCTTGACGACAGAGAGCTTAAACTCGTTAACTTGTGCGTCGACTGGGCGGATCTTTGGCACGACGATCGTGAACAGCGGGAGGAGCTTCGTCGTAATGCGTTTGCCCATCTGCGAGCAGCAGAGTATCTAGGAGCTCGAACCATGCGCATTGATTTCGGAGTACGTGATCAGACGGATCTAACAGAGGAGCAGTTCGACTGCATTGTTTCCGGTTATAAGGAATACAGCGAATTTGCTTACAACGCTGGTTTCAAGGTAGGACCCGAAAACCATTACGGTGTCCAGCTTTATCCAGATGTCATGATGCGTGTTTCTGAAGCGGTTGACCACCCGGCATACGGGATTTTGCTTCATTTTAACCGCTGGCGCAGTGATATTGAGAATGGTGACCGGAGAGTTGCCAAGTACATTATGCATACCCATCTAGATGCCACTAATACGGTGAATCGCTTGGAGGAATGTCTTTCTATTTTGCGCGATGCCGAATATAAAGGCTGTTTAGGCTTAGAGTACAATGCCCCAGGGAATCAATATGCTGAAGTGGAATGGCTGGTTGCGTCAGTAAAGCGAGCTCTTAAAGCGAGATAATGACAACTAAAGGAGATTAACCATCATGGGAAAAATGAGAATCGGTATGATCGGCGTTGGACAAATCGCCAAAGGTCACCTGAAGAGATATGCAGAAATCGCGGATGCGGAAATCGTCGCAGCCTGCGATATTAATGAGGCAGAACTGGATCGCGTTTGCTTGGCAAACCAAATCCCGAACCAATATACCGATTTCCGTAAATTGCTGGAGCGCGATGATCTTGATGCTGTCGACGTATGTCTGCATAACAACTACCATGCAGCCGTAACCATAGCCGCACTAGAAGCGGGCAAGCATGTCTACTGTGAGAAGCCGATCGCTGGCTCCTACACGGACGGCGTCAAGATGCTTCAGGCTGCGAACGACACGGACCGCATGCTTCACGTGCAGCTCGGACAGCTGTACACGAAGGAAACGAAGGCAGCCAAGCTGCTCATCGAAGACGGCAAGCTGGGCCGGCTATATCATGCCCGATCGACGGGATATCGGCGTCGCGGTCGTCCTTACGTCGACGGCTACGGTACGCCGACGTTCGTGCGTAAACAGGAATCCGCTGGCGGAGCGTTGTTCGATATGGGAATCTACCATATTTCACAAATGCTCTATCTGCTTGGCCAACCTAAGGTGGAGCGGGTGAGCGGCAAAATTTATCAGGAAACCGACATGGATCCGAAACGTCGCGAGGAGAGCGGCTACAATGTGGAAGAGCTAGGTCTTGGGTTCGTCAAGTTCGCTGGTGGTGCCTCCCTCGATATTATCGAGGCTTGGGCGATTCATATGAACGAATTCGAGGGCAGCAGCATCGTAGGCTCACAAGGTGGAATTCGACTGTCGCCGTTTAGCTATCATACGACGCTCAGCGATTTGGAGATCGATTCTACCGTGAAGCTGGACGCGATGGATTTCCGCCGTCACAAGCTATTTGAGAATGAGGATGCTTACGATTCCTCCCAGAATCACTGGATCGCAGCGCTGCAGGGTCGCGTACCGCTGCTTCCGACGGCACAGCTCGCTTTGCAGACGATGCTGATCAGTGAAGGGATTTATATGTCCGATCGGTTGGGTCGAGAAGTTGGAGCGGACGAAATCCTCGCCGAATCCAAATCTACGATGATCCATATCTAATGGAATCTAAACTTGAAAAGCAAGGAATGGCAGCGCCAGCGTCAATAAACACCAACCTTACGAAGTATTCCATGCACGTATATATTTGGATGTACTACATTGCGATTGCTTCCTACCAGCCCTTTCTGAGCTATTGGTTTTCCCAACAGGGGTTAAGCAATAGCCAGATCGGCTTCTTGTATTCGCTTGGTCCGTTGATCGGACTTGCGGCACAGCCGGTATGGGGACTGCTAAGCGATCGCTTCGGCATCGGCAAGAGACTTCTCTTGTCGAGTCTTTTGCTAACTCCCCTAGTCGCGTTCGGTTACCTGCTGGCTGGGGATCACTTTTACATGTATATCATTGTGTCCGCGTTGTACACCTTCTTGTTCTCGGCCGTGAGGCCGAATATGGAGCAGCTTACAGTAAGCCACGCCAAAGCGAACGGTCAAAGCTACGGCAACATCCGTGTACTGGGCTCGATCAGCTTCGCGCTCGCGGTTACGCCTCTTGGGATCATGTACAACAAGTTTGGCATGAATACGATGTTTGTCATCCATATGATGACGATGGCGCTCTCGTTTGCCGCATTGCTGCTCGTCAAACCGGCAGATTCCGGTCAGGCCAAGCCGAAAGCGATGGCTGCTGGATTTCGCGAGTTGATCATAAATCGCTATATATTACTATTTCTATTGTGCTCGCTCCTGCTTGGTATCGCGAGCAGCTTCTACGCCGTATTTTTCCCGATGCTGGTAGGCAAGCTTGGCGGCGAAGTTGCTCAAAATATTGGCTTGCTCAATACCGTATCGGCGATATGTGAGCTGCCATTCATGATTTTATCTGGCTACCTGCTGAAACGATTTGGCTATTTTCATATCCTTGCGTTATGTGCCATCGCGGCATCCTTGCGCTGGTTCGTGATTTCATTGGAGCCGACATTTAGTTTGCTCTTAGCAAGTCAAATGCTGCACGGCATTACATTCGGCCTGTATACGGCAGCCAGCATTAATTTTATTTATGAGATGTCACCAGATAGTTTGAAAACGACGGGACAGACGATGCTTGCCTTAATCTCATTCAATTTGTCGAGTTTGCTAGCCAGCAACGGTGGTGGCTGGATCATAGATCGTTTTAGCTTCAATACGCTGTATTCGATTGGTTCGTTGTTAGCCCTTGTTGCGGCCCTAATGTTCTGGTACATGTCTGTGATGCATCGACGGGAGCAGCGCAATTTGCTGAATCCACACTAATGAGGAGGTAAGATTACACCATGGCTTATATGGAAGAAAGCAAGCGTTGGCAGGGCAAGTGGATCTGGACCGATGGAATGGAACGAAGCAGCTCTATCAGAGACCATGAACTCGTCTATTTCCGACGCGATTTCGACGTTGAGGATGCTTCTGATGCGAGACTCATCGTACATGTCTCTGCGGATAGCCGATACCGTCTTTATTTGAATGGAGAGTCGGTGTCAGTCGGTCCTTGTAAAGGGGATATTTGGAATCATTATTATGAAACGGTTGATCTGACCGATCAGCTTAAACCAGGGAAAAACGTGCTGGCAGCAAAGGTCCTGCATTATTACTACGCTTCCCCGTGGCATGGCGAGGGCAAAGCGGGTCCAATGTCTGTAACCCGTGCCGAGTTAGGCGGTTTCTGGTTGGATGGGGCATTGGTGAAGAGGGATGGATCCCTCGTAACTTCGCTGCATACAGACCACCAATGGAAATGCATGGAGGATCAGGGCTTCCATCTAGAGGCTACGAAGGTAACTTCGTGGCTTGGAGGACTGGAGCGTGTAGAAGGCCAGTACATACCACACGGCTGGCAACAGATTGACTATGATGACGGTGACTGGAAATCAGCTGTAGCCTTTATGGCTACGAGGGATAATTGGGGGTTGTTCCAGCCTTGGAATTTGAAATCAAGGCCAATTCCTCCACTCTATGAGACGGAAACCGACTGGGCAAAACTTGTACGGGTCGAAGGGATCGAAGCAGGCAAGGTTCAACGACTGATTGAAGACTTGGATGTCTTAACCGTGCCGGCTGGAGGTAAGGTGTGGGCGGAAGTCGATGCTGGCATGCTAGCAACCGGCTATATTCAGCTTTCGATGACGGGTGGCGCAGGAAGCCAAATCCGCCTCCTGTGCGCAGAATGCTATGAACCGATACCGTCGATTTCTGGCAAAAGGGAAAAAGCAATTCGCGATCAAGCCGAAGGTGGCTGCCTGCTCGGCGAATACGATCAGTATACGGTGGCTGGAGTTGGAACGGAGCAGAGTCCTGAGATTTATGAACCGTTTACATTTCGCACAGCACGTTTCGTTCGGCTTGAAGTGAATGCAGGAGAATCGCCAATTCAATTAACTGGGTTTACGTTCAGGGATACGGGGTACCCTCTTGAAATAGAAGGGGCATTCGCCTGTTCGGATCCAGAGCTGAATCAAATATGGGAAATAAGTCTTAATACGCTACAAAGATGTATGCACGAGACTTATGAGGATTGCCCTTACTATGAGCAGCTGCAGTATATCATGGATACCAGGCTGCAAATGATGTATACCTATCAGTTGTCGACAGATGATCGTCTGCCTAGGCGTGCGATGTTCGATTTCCATAGCTCGAGACTGCCGTCAGGCATGCTGCAATGCCGGTATCCGTCCATGGAGCCGCGAGTGATTCCTTCATTTTCGCTATATTGGATTCATATGCTGTATGAGCATTATATGTATTTCGGGGATCTAGAGCTAATTCAGTCGTATCGGGCGACGATGTCTGATCTGCTGCAATGGTTTGATAACCTGCTCACGCCTGAAGGATATGTAGGGCCAACGCCAGACAAGTACTGGGCCTACATCGATAATGTGAAGGACTGGACTTCCGGCTCCCCTGCAGGTAGAGAAAATCCGCCGCTTACGATCCTAAGTCTCATGTACGCGGCAGCGCTTGAAAGAGCGGCAAAGCTTTACGAATGGACGGGTTGGCGAGATGCGGCAAGGGAATGCCTCGAAAAGCAGGAGCGAGTCAATGCGGCTGTTCGCAACAATTGCTGGTCGCATGAGCGTAAGATCTTTGTCGATATACCGCACACGGAGAAAACCAGCCAGCATGTGCAGGTATGGGCGGTCTTATCAGGTGCGGTTAAAGACGGAGAAGCTCGTGATCTGATGCTCCGCATGCTGGACGACAAAACGTTGGATAAGGTATCCACGCCTATGTCATTTCAATTATTCCGAGCTTTGGAAATGACCGGATTGTACCAACACACCCACCAGCAATGGGATCGTTGGAGAACATTCCTTGGTCAGCATTTGACGACACTTCCGGAGATTGATCATAAATCTCCGCGAAGCGACTGCCATGCTTGGAGCGCGTTGCCGCTATCTGAATATGCCATGATGGTGCTTGGTGTGCAACCCCTCGAGCCTGGCTTCAATAAAATCAGAATTGCACCCCAAATCGAGGGCTTGCAATGGGCTAAAGGAACAGTGCCAACGGTAAAAGGGCCTGTAAAAGTGGAATGGAGCATTGAAAGGGATATCCATTTTAAAATACAGCTGTCAGCACCTTCGGGAATACCTATCCAGCTCCAACTGCCAAACGGGACGGAAATCATGGTAGATGATTGTCAATCTTATGAAATATGGTGCCGCATGGATGAATAAGCAGAAGCAGGTTTATTTGATTACACGCGGGGACGATTGTGGACTTAATCGATCTACGAATGAAGCCCTCCTTGAGGCTTGTCACAGAGGGATTCTAAAAAACGTTTCACTAATGGCGAATGGACCCGCTATAGAGGAAGCTGCTAAGATGTTCGCAGGTCATGACGAAATATGCTTTGGCCTTCATTTAACCTTTAATTCCGAGTGGGATCAGTTGAAATGGGGAGCGATTCAGCCCAAAGAGCATGTTGCCTCTCTGATTGACGGTGATGGTTACTTTTACCCGACAACGGCATTGCTTCAAGCCAATCATCCACAATTGGAGGAAGCCATGATGGAAGTGCAGTCACAGTATGACCGACTTCGAGAGTTAGGTTTTCGAATTTCCTATGTAGATGAGCATATGCAATTCGGACTTGTCATTGAAGGTTTTACCGAGGCGTTGGCGGCTTGGTGCCGGCAAGAGGGGTTATTTTATTTTCGCTGGATGGACCGTCGCTTACCCAAGTTCGGGGAAGGTTCAGATAGAGTAGACAATCATATAGCGTCTCTCGAGTGTGTCGAATCCGGTTGCTACACATGGGTGAGTCATCCTGCCTACAACTATGAAGATATGCGCCTGCTCGGCAATCAACGTTCTCCTTGGGAGAAGGTGGCTTTTGACCGTAATTGGGATCGGGAGCTGTTACTGAGCAATCGCCTTATGCAATATTGCTCCGAGCATGGCATTCAGCCTATTCGATATGACGAGATTCAACCTGATTGGTTGAAATAGCTCGTGATTAGTAAACGTCTGGTGACTACAAGTCATCAGGCGTTTTGTATTCTTCACTATAAATCTGATTCGGTAGATGTAAAATTATTATCAGAAAAGACAAGATTATTACTTTCAGAAATCGCACGAATATTTATACAATGGAAATGAAAGCGTTAACATGAAGAGGAGGGTTTGCGACTCGTTTGAAGGGTAGGGGCGAAGGAATTTCGAGCAATATGACGAGGTTAATTTCAGATTTGAAAGGAGCAGTTAAATTGATGAGAAATCGCGTATACCAAAAAATCTTAGGAATTTCTTTGGGCTTGTCTTTGCTCTTTGGCAGTGTAGGCACTGCAAGTGCGGCTACTGTGGCAAATGTCGGGGTGGATATATCCGTTGTAAAGCCGAACTATTACAACCTTGCGAGCTGTACGCGGATTCGATCCTTATGCCCATAAAGTCTGCGCCTGCGAGTTTGTCTGGAGCGAATTGGGATGCAGTCAAATTTGAGGATGTCCTTTATCAAGGAATAAAAAATATGAAGAACAAATACAGCAAGCTGGAATATATTACTTGCTGGAATGAGCCTAATCATCCTGATGGGCCTATGCCAAATGATGTATCAGTTGTCATCCTATCACCTAACTGATTGGCGGCAATCTACTTTGATTTCAAATTTGAGGAGGATGGAATGGCATGTCGAGAAAATTGAAAGCACTATTATCAGTCTGTGTATTCGTCGGTGGTCTTGCTGGCTCAGTAGGAGTGGGAGGATTAACTGTCCACGCAGCAGGTGCAGAAGTGACCGTCTCCAACGAAGTTGCAGGTACAACGCCCTTACATATCGGCTACAATCAAGGCCATTATTTCCCGGGAAGTAATACGTCCGCTTGGGTGGATTATTCGGGTGTGAATTCCTTCCGGGTCTGGGCACCGATGAATGAATATGAGCCAGTTGATGACATTGCTCCTTATGGTGATGGCGTAACGGATCTCACTTCTTTCGAGTCTCGCAAAGCCGCTTTACGGGCCAATCCATTGAGCGAAACCTACATAAATTGGACCTATTTCACCGATCGCTTCGCAAACTATATCCAAGCAGGACGGAATAAAACGAACTTAAATTATGCGCTTGGCGAACTGAAACAGCGCAATATTGCCACGATGGTTGTGCTTCATCCGAATTTGTGGACTGGTTCAGGCAATTGGCAGGATCGGTGGGAGCTATGGCAATACGAGTATGCAATGGCCTACTATCTGGCCAAAACGTACGATGTTCAAATGTACGAAATGTTCAACGAACCCGATCATGGTGACAATATCACCGTTAGTCAGGATACCTATATTACAATGCTCCAATTCGGATCGGATGCGATTCGTTCTGCCTTGGCTGACGTGAATGCGAGCTATGGTAAAAGCTTAACGCCACAGATCAGCGCTCCTGTCCTTACTCACGCCCAAAGCTCAACAGGTGACTATCATATGGTAGCTGACCCAGACTCGGATACACGTGATGACACCTATGGATGGGGTCAGAAGGCGATGATGAATATCCGCAAAGATTACAAAGGCAACACCGTCAATTATGATATTTTCAATATCTTTGGGACGCATAAGTACGGAAATGTTGGCAATGATTTTTACAATGAGATTAATATGATAAATACGAGAATGCAGCAGTTCTCGCCGACAGGCATCGCGCTTCCGATCTACTATACCGAGTTTAATCGTTACAATACGAGTACGTTCACTGCGAATCCTAGTTATAATTTGGAAAATGCGCAAACAGCTGCCGATCTGGGACTCATTTATGGCAAATCGATCTTAGCGGGTGCCAAGGGGTTACTTGCCTTTAAATTTAGCAATACGTATTCGGATACGTATGGTTGGCAGGGGACAGGGTTCAATTATGTTTCCAATACGGCTCCGTATCAAATCGGTGGTGTGAAGAAATCGGCAGAAGTCGTCCGCTTAGCAGCCAAAGGGTTCAAAGATGCGCGTGACCGGTATAAGACGATTTCGAATTCCGCCTATAGTGATTATGCGGCGTACACGTCCTATGATCCCATTTCAGGGAACTATTACATGCTAGCTATCAATCCAAATGCAACGAATAATTACGATGTAACTTTTAATTTGAATGGCTTGGGCATTTATACAGACACGGTCATGTCTGTTGAAGAGGTAAGTCAGAATCACACGGGCGAAGTTACCCAATTGGTTAATATGCCAGTTTCTAGAACGTTCACTTTAACGCAACCGAAGCAGAGTGTTTGGTTGATTACGATTCCGAAAGGGCCCGTGTTGACAGAGAATAAACTGACAGCTTTTGAAGATGCGCAGGTGCAAGGAGGAACGGCAGCTAACACCAATTTTGGCAGCGATATGGTCATGCGAGTCAAGAGAGATTCGAATGCAACGACGAACAATCGCGTTAGTTATGTCAAATTCAATACAACAGGGATTAACCTTTCCGGCGTTAAACGTGCGATTCTCAGGGTATCTGGGAAAAATGCCATTGATTCCGCAGATCTAAGTTTTCACGTATATGGATTAACGAATGACAGCTGGAGCGAATCCTCCATTACATGGAACAATGCACCGAATTTAGATCCAGGTTCATCTCAAATTACGGGCGTTGGTTCGAGCGCATTTCCGGTTGGTCATCTAACGGTTGATAATATCGATCAAATTGCTCGCATGGATGTCACGGAATTCATCAAGAAGCATCCAGACAGCGCTGTAAGCTTCGCTCTGATTAGAGAGAGTCGGTTCAGCGGAGATGATGCAGACGATGCCAGACACGCGTTATTGAATACAAGCGAAGCAAGCTCAGGCAGACCTTATTTGGAGCTGTGGTACTAGTAAAAATTTCTGACGAAGATGAACAAAAAGAGCTCCTGCTACGCAGAAATCATCTGCTTAGCAGGAGCTTATTAACTATGCAATAATCCATTGGATTCTAGACGCTTGCGATACTGACTCGGCGTCATGCCTTCCCGCTTTTTGAAAATACGATTGAAATAGGAAGGCTGATAGCCAACCTGACAAGCGACATCATTTATTTTCAAATCGGTATCTGTTAACAGCTGCCGAGATTTATCCAAACGCAAATCTGTTAAATAATCAATAAAATTAACGCCAGTCTGTTGCTTAAATGCTTTGCTTAACGTGTAAGGATTAACGCCGATTGCATCAGAGCACCATTCCAGTGATAACGTGTCATTGGCATATTGTTCCTGAAGCAAGTTCAAAACGCGGTCAACGGAGAATTCGATTTTCTTCTCTTGGGTGCTGCGAATCTCAGAGACTTCTTCCCAGTAGGGGCGAATGATGGTGGTGACGATCCATTTCTGCATGACTTTGGTTTCTCGAAGCTGAGCCCATTGTTCATAGAGCCCGTTGATCTCATAGGAACCATACCCCCACTTCAGAAGCGCATGAAGCAGAATGCCAAGAAGCTGCATCATACCTTGACGAACATAGATTTCCTTACCCTCATCCTCCAAATGTTGAACAAAGCTTGTCATTAATCGATCTGTTTCGATCTCATCACCGATTCGAATGACATGCAATAATTCTTTTTCGATCTCAAATGGGTAAGAGAATCCTTGTTTCGTAGGAGGAAGAATATCTTCCATGTCGATGATTTGATTCATATCGTTCAGATCCCTGTACCCCAGTGCATATTGAGCCTCTTCGAATGCTTCGGGGACCTCCTGAACGGACAGCGTCGATTTGCCAATCACTTGTGTGACATTTAACTTCAGTAATTGGGTCATCTTTATTTGGATCTCTTCGGCTAAACGATAGAGTTCACCACGAAGCTGTGCGGACTCCCATTCCTCTGGGACGAGCACGAGCAGGCCGACAGTCATATTTTGAAAGTTGATCACACAGCCTTCCAAACCTGCTCTGTGTTCAAACAGCTCGATGATAATGTTGGACGCGGAGAACGAAACAAGATGCTCATCCCCTTCTCGGAAGCGATTGTTTTCGGTCAAGCCTAGCAAGCGTACTAACAGAACGTTGTATCGTTTGTCTTCAGGATGCCAACCTAAGCGAATCATGCGATCCTGAAGCTGTTTCTCGGTTAACGCATGTAAATGACCCTGCAGTAATTGGAGCAGAAAGCCTTCTCGTAAATAGGGAAGCTGCTCGTCAATGCGCTTCTTCAAGGATTGTGATTCAGCTGTCAAATGCCGCCAACGGTTCTCAATCACAACGACTTCGTCGTGATGGTCAGGTGTTGGACCGAGAACGCCTCCGAACACCCTTACAAGCCTCTGGATGGGTTCGTATAGCTGTCGAGAAGCAAGCAAGGATAGAATGGCCGCTAGTGTTAAAGCGATCAGACTGACGCCTAGAATTAGCCGGAATAGGTAGGTTGCTGGCTTCGTTAACTGAGTTAGTGATGTCGCTGTAACGTAGATCCATGGTGAATTGGTTCGGCTAAACTTCTCATAGGATAAGGAATAGCTTTCTCCATTTGAACGAAATGTAAAAGCATCCATATTTTTTTGATCTTCTAGAGCTTTGAGCAACAAGGTCTTTTGTTTGGGATTAGAGTCAGCCCATTTACCGTTGTTGAGGGATAAGACCCAATCTCCTGCTTGATGATACAGAAAGGAATTGACTTGATTCTCACTGCTGACACCCTTCATGAGTTCGGCGAGCTTATTTTGGTCTAAGTAGATGATGAGTGAACCATCCGGTTTCCCAGAGGTGCGTGGCAGCTTCTGTATGAGAGCGACACCTAAACCATGTCCAGAGAGTGGAGGTAATTCATCCGTCCAGAACAAGCTTTGTCCCGCCTTCATGACAGAAGCAAATACAGTTTGGTTCTGTGTGCCTTCCATTGAAGTAATACCATCTTCACTGGAGATCAGCATGCTGTTATCCGATAGATAGAGAAAAGCCTTCTCGATGATCGGGGTAGAGCTTTTGATCGTAGAAAGAGCCTTGTATAGCTCCCAGACGTCTTCATATCCATGATTAATATTAGACGGATTGAGATTCACATCGAAGGCGGGATTGAAGGCCCATTTGACTGTAAGGGTTTCCATTTGTGCGAAATAAGTGTCTAATATTTTGGTTGCTTGGGTGACCTGTATTTGGTTGGTATGGTTGACTTCCTTCTCGATGCGAGAAACCCCAAAATAATAAATGCCAATACCGATGAGCAGCGTGGGCAAACAGGTAATCAGCAGAACAAGAAGCAAGCTTCTTCGATATAAAGAACTGTGAAATCGAACACTTTTTTTCGTGCTGTGGTTTTGCATATGTTCTCCTCATTTAGGAAATAAGTGTGCAAAAAAATCTTAACTTCGTGGATAGTTTAAGTATCTAGCACAGGGAAGAGGGAGTCAATAATTAAATGATCCCAGCAAAAAAGTGTTAATGCAAAAAAGTACTATTGACCAGACAGTTTGATCGATTTGGTCTATAAAATGCATGCAAAAAAGTCGGGTTGTTGGAAATTTCGTATGCGAGTACGCTGAGTTCAGCAAGAAAAAAATATAGAAAAGGAGGCAAGCAACAGTGAGTCAATCAACTGATCAAAGGCTTTCTGCTTTGTTTTCTGCCACACGTCAGGAACCCAAGCGTAGGAAGAAGTCATTGTTCTGGCAGCATTTGCGACGCGATAAATATTTGTATCTACTCGTATTACCTGGTCTTCTTTATTTCATCGTGTTTAAATATGTACCAATGTATGGCATCATCATTGCCTTTCAGGATTACACACCATTCATGGGTGTACTGAAAAGTAAATGGGTGGGCTTCGAACATTTCGAGCGCTTCTTCTCGACGGCTGATTTTTGGATATTATTTCGGAATACCATGGCGAATTCGTTTTTGAAGCTGTTTTTCTTTTTCCCATTACCCATTATGCTTTCCCTTTTATTAAATGAACTAAGACATGCGCCTTACAAGAAGATCATACAATCCGTGGTTTATTTGCCGCATTTCCTATCCTGGGTTATTATTTCGGGCATAACGTTTCTTATGCTTTCCCAGTCGGAAGGAATTGTAAATAAGATGTTGGATGCTTTTGGATTTGCCAAATTTGACTTTCTTACGAATCCAGACATCTTCTGGGGATTAATTGTGGGTCAGACCATTTGGAAGGAATGCGGCTGGGGTACAATTATCTTCCTTGCTGCGATTGCAGGGGTAGATCCTCAATTATATGAGGCTGCCAAAATGGATGGAGCCAATCGGGTGCGTCAAATGTGGCATGTCACCCTGCCAGCCATTAAAAATGTGATTGTGATCCTGTTAATTATCCGATTAGGTGATATTATGGATGTCGGCTTCGAGCATATCTACCTGATGATGAATGGAGCGGTTAACACGGTAGCGGATGTATTTGACACGTATGTGTATCGAGCGGGTGTCCAACATGGACAGTTTAGCTACAGTACAGCGATTGGACTTTTTAAATCAATTGTAGGGCTTATCCTTGTTATTCTTGCTAATAAAATAGCTAAAAAAGCTGGCGAAGAAGGCGTTTATTAAATGAATCTACGAGAAAGGAGGTTATCTGTATGAAACGCAGTTTAGGAGATAAAATATTCGATAACGTAAACATGATCTTCTTAGGTCTTATTGGACTCGTTTGCCTCTTTCCCATCTACTACGTATTCGTTCTTTCTTTTACAGAACCAACCGAATATTATAGAGGCGGTCTCATTCTATTCCCAACAGAGTGGAGCTTTAAATCGTACCAATACTTGCTTTCTACGAAAGCGTTTCCGCGAGCGCTGAGTGTCAGTGGCTTTCTAGCCATTGTGGGTACAATCATGTCGCTCATTATCACATCTGCCATGGCCTACGGCCTTTCGCGAAAAAGGTTAATGGGGCGCAGATGGATCATGCTGATGATTCTAATTACGATGATTTTTAGCCCAGGATTAATTCCGCAATATTTATTAGTTCGGGAGCTTGGACTCATTAATAGTATTTGGTCTCTGATTATTCCAAGCTTGACGAGTGGCTGGTATGTGCTTTTGATGAAGGGCTTTTTTGACAGCATTCCCGTTTCGCTTGAAGAGGCTGCTATTATTGATGGAAGTACAGACATCGGGGTTTGGTGGCGTATCATACTTCCACTTTCTTTACCCGCATTGGCTGCATTTGGTTTGTTCTATGCGGTTCATTATTGGAACACGTATTTCAATGCTGTCATGTATATCAACGATTTTAAAAAGCTGCCCTTACAAGTCCTCTTACGCAACATGCTGCTGGATCCTTCAACAGCTGGTGGCGGTGAGATGGGACAAGCTGCGATGCAGGAAGTTAGGCTTCCGGCTGAGACACTGAAGATGGCTGCCGTCGTTATTGCAACATTGCCGATTATGCTCGTTTACCCTTTTTTGCAGAAGCATTTCGCCAAAGGGGCTATGGTGGGTTCAGTCAAGGAATGAAGTGGCAAGTAAACTAAATTAGATAAAGAGGCGGTTATCAAATGAAAATGAAAAAAGCAATGCTAGCCATGTTGGCTCCAACTCTCGTTTTATCGACGATACTTACAGCATGTGGGGACTCAGCAAAAGAAGGTTCAACTACTACGAAAGCAGAAGATTTGACGCCGACAGATATTAGCATCTTCACGACGTTCTTCGGTTCTGAACCTCCCGGCGAGGACAATGTCATTAAGAAAGAAATAGAGAAGCGCAGCAATACGAAGTTGAATATTTCTTGGATCAGCACAGAAGCAGAGCAAAAGGCTAACGTGATGCTCGCATCTGGGGACATTCCGGACTTGATGTTTATTAGTAATATTAATTCAGCCCAGTTTACGTCCATGGTTAATCAAGGTGCTTTTTGGGATGTAACACCATTCTTGAAAGATTATCCGAATTTAATGAAATTCCCTGAAGATACATGGATCTACACACGAATTAATGGCAAAAATTTCGGTATTCCACGTGTACGGCCTACGGAAGGCGGCAGCTTCCCCTATGTTCGTAAAGACTGGCTGGATAAGCTTGGTTTGAAAGCACCAACCAACATGGATGAGGTTTATACGGTGCTTAAAGCATTTGTGGAAAAGGATCCGGATGGCAATGGTAAGGCAGATACGGTCGGAATGGTCGGCCTTGCAAGTGAAACAAGCATGAACACACTAGCATGGGTGGAGAACATTTTCAATAAAGCAAACGGCGAGTATGCCATGGTAGACGGAAAGCTGATCAATAAGAACATTCTGCCTGGAACCCGCGAGGCGCTTGTCTGGTTGAATAAAGCGTACAATGAGAAGTTGATTCCGCAAGATTTCGCTGTATTAAAATCGGCACAGGCATCCTCTATGATGAAATCCAATAAAGGCGGCATGTACTATGGTCCACCTGAGGCGGCATGGCCGGATGTAGAAGACCTTAGAAAATTGGGCATCAAAGAAGCAGATACGCTGCCGTTGATCTCCCTTAACGGAGTGACATTTAGAGATGCAGGATTCTTCGGAATGTACGCTATTCCCAAAACGGTGCCTGAAGCAAAGCTGAAGAAAATTTTGAAATTCATGGATTATGGTGCTTCGGATGAAGGTTCGACACTTGGTAACTATGGCATTAAGGACACCCATTACAAAGATGAAAATGGCATTAAAATTGCGACACCGCAAGCAACGAAAGATGTGGTATCTTCCCAAACCTTTGGACAAATTTATCAAAGCTACGATAAATATTTCCGTGCATACCGTGTTGGTATGGATGCGGTAACCTTTGAACGTAACAAGAAAATTATTGATGAGCGCGCGAAAGTAAGTATCCCTGATTACGGTAAAGGGTTGTACTCGGTAACGGATGAGAAACTGGGAGCCGACTATACCAAAAAACTGATTGCGCTGAAAGTGAAAATCATTATGGGTAAAGAACAAATTGGGGCATGGGACACGTATATCGATCAGCTGAAGAACGATGCTAACTTTAAGAAAATCGAGACCGAGATTAACGAAGCTTACCAAGTCAGAATGGGTAAAAAGTAAGCGTTTGAGAAGGAGTGGATGGAAGTGGCGGCTTCTAAAGTAACTACATTTGAGGATATTGAGTCCAAGCTCACTGATTTTCTAGCACGGCAGGGAACCACGGAGCTGAGCTCCGACATAAGCGTAAATCGTGAAACGTATTTGGATCTGGTTCAAGGCATTGTAGAATTCTTCAAAGCGCATCAGGATGAAAGAGGCGCGATCATAGATCCTGTCATCGGCGGGGAAAGGCAGTATTCCACGCCTTGCTTTGCGGCGACGACTGCAGCGTTGGTGAAATTTCGGGGGAGAACAGACTTACTAGAGCCCTCCTGCAGGGCCCTAACGTATAGTCTGGAATGTCTCATTCAAGGAAACGCATCCTGCAATAACCATGGGAATTTCTATACAACACAGGTTGTTCATGCCTTTTCGTGGCTGCAAGAGATCGTTGAACCAGCTTTGGCGGCAAAATGGAAGAACATGTTTGCCCTTGTGAAGTCGGAAACGGCGTATCGTCAAGCTTTTCATAACTGGTCAGTTGTCGCTTATGCGGGAGAAGTTATGCGCTTGGAGCAAGGACTTGGCGGAAATCTGGAAGAGATTGATGCCAATCTCGATATTCAGGTGCCGCTTGTAACCGAATTAGGCATGTATGTAGATCCGAACGGCCCCTTGTCATACGATTTATTTTCTCGTTTGTTTTTTCAAATGATGCTGAATCATAGTTATAACGGACGGCATAAGGCATTTCTTCAGGATGCTTCGCTTAAGGGGGCTATCACTTCCTTGTTCATGCAGAGTCCGACTGGTGAAATTCTACTCGGTGGCCGCAGTGCACAGCATCAATGGAACGAAGCCGAGCAGTGCTATGTGTTTGAAGCGTATGCGAAGCACTACCATAAGCTGGGGAACCAAGCCATGGCAGGTGCGTTCAAACGGGCAGCCAAGCTGTCGCTTGCTTCCATTACTCGCTGGGTGAGACCGACAGGCGAGCTCAATATTGTGCGTAATTGGTATGATCCAAGCGAGCGTGTCGGTTACGAAGGCTACTCCTTCCACTCCCAATACAACTTGCTATGTGGCTTCATGCTAGCCTCGTGCTATGCCCAAGCGGATGAGGCTATTCCTGAAAAAGCGTGCCCTGCTGAAACAGGCGGTTATGCCCTATGGATTGAACCCCATTTTCGAAAGCTCGTTTTAAATGGTGGCGGCTATTACGCTGTTATTCAAACCAAGGGAGAACGCAACTACAATCCTACAGGGATCATTCGTATTCAAAAGCGCGGAATGACGCTGCCGATCGGCCCTGCGGATATGGTTGCAACCGAGAAGAATCCAGAGGATGGTGCGATTTCTTATGCGATCAGCACGTTCTACCGGGAGAAATGGCAGCGTACGGCCGATATGACGCGTGGCGAACTGGATGAAGTGATGGTAGATATCCTAGAAGAGCATCCAGATCGGGTTGTAGCTCAGCTTACGTATATTGGCGGACTCTCTGTGAATATTTGGAAGCGTAAGATTACTTTGGATCAAACCGGTGTAACCGTTGAAGATGAAGGCTCTATGAATTTCCATGAGGAAATTCCAATTCTTTTGTTTGACGGCCGGGATGAGTCGGAGGTTCAGGTCTCAGATCGTCAATCCCAAGTGAAGCTTCGTGACGAAATGCAGCAGGTGACGATTCTTGAAGCTGCCGACGAGGGACTAGCTTGGACGGAGCGAACCGGATTGTCTCGGAATGGCAAACTCGGCTCACTGATGTATGCGACTAAGGGAAAGAAGACTTCATACCGCGTTACGCTAAGTAAAGTGTAGTCGATATCCATGGAAAGGGAGAGTATAACAATGACACTTAAGCATACACATTCTTGGATTGACGAGGCATGGGAGCGCACGGTTGAAAAAGTAAGTAAAACAAGTAGAAGGATCGGTGCAACCTTTCCTCATATTACCGTCAACGGGAAGTATGATAGTGCGAAGGCAGAGTGGTGGACTAGCGGCTTTTGGCCAGGATTGTTATGGCTAATGTACAGAGAAACGGGAGATGAACAGTTAAGGGCATACGCCGCTTCCTGCGAAGATCAACTGGATAGTGTCCTGGAAAACTTTTACCAGTTAAGTCATGATATTGGATTTATGTGGAGTTTATCAGCCGTAGCCCAACATAAACTGACGGGAAATGAGCAATCGAAACGACGCGGTCTTATTGCAGCAAGCCATTTGGCTGGACGCTTCAACTTGAAAGGAAACTTCCTACGTGCATGGTCTGACAGTGCGACGGAAAGTCGCGCGGGCTGGGCAATCATTGACTGTACCATGAATTTGCCAATCCTTTATTGGGCGTCAGAGACACTCAATGATCCTAGATTTACCTACATCGCAATGGCACATGCGGACACTGTCGTACGTGAATTTGTTCGCGAGGATGGCTCGGTGAGACATATCGTTTGTTTTGACCCCCAAACAGGGGAACGAGTGAGCGTTCGAGCGGGACAAGGCTATTCGGAGGATTCTGCATGGTCGAGAGGTAATGCTTGGGCCCTTCATGGCCTTATTCTTTCCTATCGGTATACCAAAGAGCAGCGGTATTTGGATGCTGTGAAACGGGTTGCTCATTATTTCATTTCTGCATTGCCTGAAGATCATGTACCCTATTGGGATTTCCGTGCTCCTAAGGAAGAACAGGACTGTGTGGACACATCCGCAGCAGCTTGTGCAGCGAGTGGTCTTCTCGAAATTGCGAATTGGGTTCCAGAGCTTGAGGCCTCCCTTTATAGAGAAGCGGGAGAACGTATCGTAAAATCGCTTTACGAAAATTACGGTGCTTGGGACAGCGATGAAGAGGGGCTCGTGACCAAAGGAACGATTTATTATAAATCGGAGCGGTATCCGAATCATGTTCCTATCATTTATGGCGACTACTTCTTTGTGGAGGCTTTGACCAAGCTGAAAGGCCAGAGGGAAGTGCTGTGGTAGATATGATGCAGGAAGATCCAATTGTGATGGAACAAAGTGACTGGTTGGATGATGCATGGGATCAGGTTATTCATAAAATCGGCAAGACAAGTAAGCGGATTGGCGTTAGCTTTCCTCATGCTTCCAAGGAAGGTACGTATGATGCCATGCCTGTTGCTTGGTGGACAGGTGGCTTCTGGCCAGGTCTTCTGTGGTTATTATACAGAGAAACCGGCGATGCCTCTCTAAGGAAGATTGCGGAAGATACAGAAGAATTAATGGATGAAACGCTGCGCGAATTTGATAAATTCGATCATGACGCCGGATTTCTCTGGAGCTTGACGAGTGTTGCCCAATATAAGCTCGTGGGCAACGAACCATCCAAACGGCGCGCGCTCGTTGCTGCAAGCCATTTGGCAGGAAGGTTCAACCTCCGTGGGAGATTCATCCGTGCCTGGAACGATAAACCGACCTCGATTCGGACCGGCTGGTCCATCATCGATACGATGATGAATCTTCCGCTTCTATGCTGGGCATCGGAGACGTTGAATGATCCAAGATTCGCACATATTGCGATGGCACATGCGGATACAGTACTGGAGCATTTCGTTGATCCGGATGGCGCCGTTCGTCATATTGTCCAATTTGACCCGGAAACGGGAAACGTGGTTGAGGTCAAAGGAGGGCAGGGTTACTCGCCAACTTCCGCTTGGTCTCGTGGAGCAGCATGGGCGCTGCATGGCATGATTCTGACCTACACGTATACGAAGGAGCAGCGATACTTGCTGGCAGCGAAGCGCATTGCTCATTTCTTTATAGCTAACCTGCCCGAAGATCATGTGCCGCATTGGGACTTCCGAGCGCCTGAAGCGAACCCTCGTGGTTTGGATACCTCAGCTGCAGCCTGTGCTGCAAGCGGTTTTCTGGAAATTGCCCAAGCGGTTGATCCCTCTGAAAGTCAGCTATTCAGGGATGCTGCTTCGCGTATAGTTAAATCACTCTATGCGAATTATGGAACATGGCAGGATGACGAGGAAGAAGGCTTAATCCGAATGGGAACCGTTAACTTCAACTCGGGAAGGTATGTGAACCTGCCGCTCATTTATGGCGATTATTTCTTTGTTGAAGCACTTGCCAAGCTGAGAGGGCAGGAGCAGATCTTTTGGTAACGTAAAGGGTCAATGAATCGAATGCACACCTTAGATGGTCATAGACTCGCCGGAAGATAACCTTCTGGCGAGTTGCTTTTTGGGAGGCATGGAAGCACTCTCTATCCACGATTGACAAGAATGATAGGAGGAAATAAGGAATGAATTTTCGCTTTAGATTGATCAAAGCCTTGCAATTCATCGTTTTAGTAACCATGTTAGTGAATGTCACGATACCTGGTGTTATATCTCCTGTAGCTACAGCTGCAGCTGCGTCAATCAATTTGGCTGCTGGTAAATCGTACGCGTCCAGCACCTCATATAATACAAGTCCTTGGTCGACTACGAAAGCGTTCGACGGTGACCCGAATACTGCTTGGAGACATACAACAACGGATACTTCACCTTGGCTTCAAGTGGATTTAGGAGCTTCAATGTATATCAATCAAATCAAGCTGCGCACACCAAATATCAGTTCAACAGATTACGCCAATAGGCCCGTCAACTTTGAACTTCAATATTCCAATGATCTGCTCAGTTGGACCTCCGTCTACAAAACTCCTGCAGGGGTAACGGATTCAATCGGAAGCTCGGCTTCACGATCCTTTGATTTCACTACAGTTCAAGGGAGATACGTGCGGTTTTGGATACCGAATGCGCCTATGCCAGCTTCTGGTGCAACCCTTGCAGGCATCTCCGAATTTGAAGTTTATCTCAAACCGCCAGCAGTAAGCGGAGTGGTGATTGACAACCCTTCCATCACCTTGGGCAGAAACGGGAATCATAAACTAACGGCGACTGTCCTACCTGCTGGAGCAGATCAGAGCGTGAGCTGGTCAACTAGTGATCCAACCGTAGCGACAGTAAGCAGCAGCGGTGATGTGTCCGGAATTGGCATGGGTCACGCCATGATTAGAGCAACAAGTGTCACGGATGCGACTTACTTTTATGAGACGGATGTGAATGTTATCGTTTCGGATAAAAAAGAGATCACAGCATTCAGCTTCCATAACACGAGCTCCACATGGAATGGCAGTATTGATAAGGGTCATGGAACCATTTCGGTTCAGATACCCGAGGGAGTGCCATTTAACTCATTAGTCGCTCATTTTCAGACGGTTGGTGAGGCGGTTTACGTCAACAATACGCTTCAGGTAAGCGGCCTAACTGTCAATGATTTCACTACACCCATCACGTATCGAGTCGTTGCAGAAGATCAAACTTTCAAGGAATATGTCGTAACCGTAACGAGTCGCGGTGAGTCACAGAAGGAACTAACCTCGTTTTCTTTCAGCGGCTTGAACCCGGCAGTAAATGCCTACATCGATGGAGAGAACGTGAATGTTGTCGTTCCTAGTGATACGAACATGACGGCCTTAGTGCCGAGCTTTACTTATTTAGGCAAGCGCATGGAGTTGAATGGAACCATACCTATAAGCGGGATCACAAGCCAGGATTTCTCGAATTCGGTGACCTATACGGTCTATGCGGATGACAACTCCTACAGAAATTATACCATCAATGTGTATAAACAGCTCTCAGGCAATCCGGTTAATATGGCTTTGGGAACGAAAGCGACAGCTACGAGTACAGCCTTTTATAAGAACCCGCCTGAAACGCTCGTTGACGGGAAAGAAGATACATTTTGGCGGAGAATGAGTACGGATTTCGTACCTAATTATGCAACAATTGAGTTGCCAGCAGTATCGCTCTTTAATAAAGTTGTGTTAAAAGAGGCGCTTCGCAACGGCGCGTATCGCACCGTGAGTTTCTCACTGTATGCGTCTACAGACGGGCAATATTGGACCAAGCTGCATGATGGAGGCACGATTACGCAAAGGCTAGAAGTTAGCTTTAGTACGATTGCAGCCAAATATGTGCGATTGGTTGTGACGGCGGACGATACGTTCGATCAGCCTTTCATTGCAGAGATTGAAGTCTATAACAATACGATGCCTGCTGCTTCGCTTATACTCCCTTCCCCGACGCAATTGTTATCGGGCGAATTGAAAACTATGCAGGCAGCCATTCTGCCGACTGCAGCCGATCAACGTGTTATGTGGAGCTCATCGGATCCAACTGTGGCTACAGTGGATAAACAAGGACTGGTAACTGGGATAGCAGCAGGTACAGCAGTTATCCATGCAAGAAGCATTTCGAATCCAGCGATTCAGTCTTCCACGCAGGTGACCGTCCAAGCCCAGATCAGTACTGCGAAGGAAATAACGGCTTTTACTCTTAATAATGTAACCCCTGTAAGCAGTACGATAGTCGATAATAGCATTACGATTACAGCCCCAGTAGGAACGGATGTAACCCACCTAGCCGCAAGCTTTACGAGCACAGGAAACCGGGTGACCGTGAACGGAACAGAGCAAAAGAGTGATATTACAGTAAATAACTTCACAGCCCCTGTTATCTATACCGTCTGGGCGGCTGATGGAACGAATAGAGTGTATACCGTTCAAGTTGATCTCAAAGGAGATACCAAGGAACTGACGTCGTTCCGTATAGACGGTTTGACGACAAGCGTAAATGGCACGATATTCTCTGGGATTAGCAGCCGCACGATCGAACAAGTCGCTGGTGGCATGTATACGATAAATGATAATTACACTAACAGCATCGAGTTAATTGTTCCTGAAGCTGCTGATATCACGCATCTCGTGGCGACTTTCGAGACTTCTGGCGATGGGGTCGAAGTGAATGGAACTGTTCAAACGAGCGGCGTGACGGCAAATGATTTCTCAAATCCCGTTCTGTATACCGTGAAAGCACAGAATGGTACGACCAAAACCTATAAGGTCACCGCTTATAAGCAACCGACTGAAGCATCGGTTATTGTGACCAATCAGGTGGTTGGTCAAACGATGAAGAATGTAGGATTCAGCGGCTCCTTCTTTCTAAAGAATGACAATATCCCTGCCTGGCTGAAATATGCGAATGTGAATGCAGTCCGTTATTGGGTTTCTCCAACGCGCTTTATTACGGAAGGCAATGTGAATCGATCAACGGATGTGAATAGTGTTGCTGCTTTTGACGCTATGAAGAACGACCTGCGGGCGAAAATGGATAGCAATATGACGGACAATACGTATCTGAATTGGCCAGTTATCAAGTCGAATTTTGACCATCTCTGGGATGGTACGGCTGAATTCAATATCGATTACAATATGCAGACGTTTAAATCACTTGGGCTCGATGTCATTGTGGAGATGCATGATGGTGTATATGGGGGATATGTGAATGATACGGACCCTCTGAAATGGCAAATCATGTGGAAAAAATGGCAAGCGTATTACGCGGAAGCCTTCTATTTGGCCAAAAACTATGGCATCACGAAGTTTGAAGGACCGAATGAACCAGAGGTATTCATGAAGGTAAGTACTTCACCGGAAGAACGCGCGCAGGAGGTTAACAAGGTTACCTTTTTTCTGAAAATCATTGCGGATGCGGTCAAGAGTGCCGTAGAAGATGTGAATCGTTTGGAAGGAACGCAGTATACAGCAACATTCGCTGGACCAACCTTGGCTTCCAGTGGTTTAAGTGATATTGCTAAGCAAACGATGAATGGCAACCGTACGAATTATCGTGGCGAAGCCGTTAACTTTAATCTCATTGATGTCTTTGTGAAGCATACGTATTCAAGCGGAGCGGATGACTATGGTCGGGAAATCGATGAAATGCATGGTATGATGCAGACGCAGTCTGTGAATCAGCAAGCATTGCCGATCATGTATACCGAGTTTAACTATGCTGCTGGTGCAAACTGGAAAACGTTAAACGTAACCGGGGATACGCCGAAAGTGTTTCGTACAGAAGCCATGACATGGCAGACTGCAATGGACAAAAAAGCACAGGCCATGTATCAGTTCAAGTCCAGCAATGTATACACAGGCATTAATGGGAATGCCGTTATGTTTATGTATGACCGTTCCAGGGATCCAGCTCAGAATCTTGTGCTTGGCAAGTCAGTAACGGCGAGCTCCAATCAAGCGAATGCAGGCAAAGTTGTTGACGGCGATTCCAGCGACGGATCTGCCTGGATAAGTGGAGCAGGTACCAATCACACGTTAGACATTGATTTAGGTGAAACGAAAACGATCAAACAAGTGAAAATTGACTTAGGGGACGCTTTGTATGATCCTGCGCTAAATAAATTTACAGGAACCTTCGGGAACTTTAAGCTTCAATATTTAGATGCAGACGGGATGACTTGGAAAGACATTGTTAATGTTACGACGAATGCGAATAACTCAGCAGGTGACGTCATCAACCCGGTGACCACGAATAAGCTGCGATTTACTTCAACAGCAAGTGGACCTATCAAAATTAGGGAAGTGTATGCCTCTGATCAAATTCCCGTCTATGATATCGGCGGACCGACGAAGAATGCCGAAGTGACGCGTCTATTTGCAGAAGGCTTCAAGAATGAACGTGATTTATATGCCACAACCGCGGTCGCGAAGTATGATACGAATTATGAGGCTTCGACAGCTTTTGATCCTGTAACGTCCAATTATTACATCTGGATGCCGCAAACCAGTGACCAAGTTGATTACCGAACAACCATTGACTTGTCAGCTTTAGATGTAAACCCAGGGAATTTAGTATCCATTCGGGAGGTTAGCGGATCGAGCTTTGGCGGTGTCGTGTACAGAGCTCCATTAGCTGCGAATAAGAAACTGACGCTCATGCAGCCCAAACAAAGTGTGTGGTTAGTCACCGTTTCCAAAGGCGCACCAATGACCAAGCCGATTACAGTTAAGGCAAGTGAAGATGCCCAAGTCTCATTAGGGGCTTCGCTTTCTACAAACTTTGGGAATAATCCTAGCATGACCGTTCGTCAGAGTACGAGTACACTTGATCATAATGCTGCAGCGTACTTGAAATTCCCAGCCTCTAAGGGAGCTAGAGTCGCGAACCTGAATGTTTTCGGTACATTGAACGAGACATCAAAGTTAGATCATTTCGACGTCAATGTCTATGGAATTTCAGATTCGGAATGGAAAGAAGAAACGATAACCGGAAGTAATGCGCCTAATTTAAATGCTAAAGCTGCTTATTTAACCGATCTCGGAGCTACTGCCGAACCTTTAGGTATGATGACCTTCACCAAAACGGGTGGATACAGTTCTGTGGATGTAACGGAGTTTGTGAAACGTCATGCGGATTCTCCGCTATCCTTTGTACTCATCAAAGAGAAAAGAAATTATACGGAAGTCAACGACAATGATATCGTTGTGTTGAGCTCTCGTGAGGGTGATCCTGCTGAGCAGCCCGTATTGGAATTGTGGAGCTCTGATCCTGCAGGTTCTGATCATTCTGATCCTGAAAGCCCAACTGCCGTCCAGCCACCTGGTGGGAATGAACCGCAAATCAAGCTTCATTCATCTGGCGAAGTCAGTGTGGAAGCCAAACCTACGCTTACCGCTTCTACAGGGATAGCGAAGGCAGCTTTAACCGAGGATTTACTTCAACAAGCAGCCGGTAAAGTGATGGCAAACGAACGTGGCGATAGGAACGTTTCGATCGATCTCGCCAAGGTGGATGGAGCGAAGGCCTATGAGCTAAGTTTTGCGGCGAGCACGCTGGATTCAGGTGATGTTAAGCAGAAATGGGAAATTCGGACTGAATTCGGCAACATGACAGTCCCTTCTAATCTGTTGCGTGCTGATGAAGTGGGGAATTCACCTTACGTATCGATTTCGATTGCGAAAGCGGACAAGTCGAAGCTTGAGGAGAAAGTCAGGTCGTCCATAGGCGACCGCCCATTCCTTGATTTGAACGTGAAGGTGAATGACAAGACGATCGCATGGGATAACCCGAATGCACCAGTAACAATCGTCATTCCTTACAAGCCTACACCGGAAGAATTAGCGAATCCAGAGCATATTGTTGTCTGGTATGTAGATGGTCAAGGCCATATTCAAGCGGTAGCGAATGGCAAATATTATCTGGCAACCGGCACAGTTACATTTACGACGACGCATTTCAGCCAATACGCAGTTAGTTATACGAAGAAATCGTTTGATGATCTCCAACAAGTGAATTGGGCACAACATGAGATCGAAGTCCTCGCTGCCAAAGGGATAATATCGGGAACTTCGGAAACGACGTTTCATCCATTGGCGGATATTTCAAGAGCGGATTTCTTGCTGATGCTCATTCAAACTTTAGGTCTAACCGATGCTAAAGGAATGACTGGGCATGGCTTCACAGATGTTTCAGTATCGGATTACTATTACGATGCTGTTGCTGCTGCAGTGAAGCTTGGTATTGCAGAGGGAGACGTAGGCAATCGCTTCGTACCTCATGCACCCATCTCTCGTCAGGATATGATGGTACTTACAGCCCGTGCTTTACGAGCCGTATCGACACAGCTGAATGGCAGCGAATTTCAAGATCTGAAGCGCTTTGCAGATCATAAGGATATAGCTTCCTATGCAGCAAGCAGTGTGGCCATGATGGTGAAGGAAGAGTTGATTCAAGGTGATGCCAAAGGGCTGAATCCGACGGGACTGCTATCCAGAGCGGAAGCGGCTGTACTGATCTATCGCCTATATAACAAATACAGCAACTAATTTGTAATCGAATAGGATCACACAGGGAGGATCGATCGCGCCTGTGTGATCTTTTTGTTCAAATATCAGAAAAATTGATATGTTTAAGGGGTAAGCGAAGCTTACCCCTTATTTAGGTTCGGTTCACAGATGGCAAAAATGCAAAAGAGCATCCTTTTCATGGGTAATCACTTCAACTTATTAAATACATGCAAAAAGGCATCTTTTGGGGGCGAAAAGGTCTAAACAGAGCTGAACTTACAGAAATTGATGCCTTTTTGCATCAATTTTAGATGAAATCGTGTATTTGATAGAGAAAAGTTGCACTTTGGCATTTCTCAGTAGATGGAGAGTAGGCTGGTTGCAGTTTGCAACTTAAGGATGTCTCATGCACGCCAAATGTAAATTTATTATCAAAAATGACATGATTGTAACTTACGAGTGCCTCCCCATTCTTTATATAATGATAAAAAAAGAAAGGGATGGGGCAGATGAGTCAAGTCATAAAGCGAAGAAATAAACTTCAATTGAAAGAAACCTACGCGGGGATCATGTTCATATCTCCAATGCTGATCGGATTATTGATCCTAACGGTGATTCCTACGTTGGCTTCATTTATTATCAGTTTTACGGATTGGAATTTTGTTACAACTATAGATCATATGAAGTTCGCCGGCCTAAAGAATTATAGTCATTTGTTCCAAGACGAATATTTTATGAAGTCGGTACGGAATAACTTGATTTTGATCCTAGTGGTACCAATCGAACTTATCGTTTCCTTACTGTTGGCGGTCACCGTGAATAAGCATGTGTACTTCAAAAGCTTCTTCAAAGTGGTGTTCTTTATGCCCTATATCTCAAGTATCGTTGCGGTTGCGGTCGTATTTCAGGTGTTGTTCCATCCATCGCTTGGACCTGTTAACCAAACATTGATTGCGCTTGGCATCACAGATCCACCGAAGTGGTTAGCAGATTTAACTTTTGCGCTTCCATCCGTTATGATCATTATGATTTGGGTACATATTGGATTTGCACTTATTGTGTATTTGGCAGCCTTACAAGCAATCCCCAAGGATCTTTACGAAGCAGCTGAAATTGACGGAGCGGGTAACTTCGGTAAGTTTAAACATATAACACTTCCGATGGTTTCCTCTACCACCTTTTTCCTTTTAATCACAGGAGTTATCGCCAGCTTCAAAGTATTCGACATCATTGCCGTACTGACTCAGGGTGGTCCTTCCTTCTCCACTTCGGTCATTGTATATTACTTATATAAATCCGCTTTCGAGGATTTGAAGACAGGATACGCATCAGCAATGGCATGGTTCTTATTCGCTTGTGTCATGGTCATTACAACGATTCAATGGTATGGACAAAAGAAATGGGTTAACTATTAATTCGTCAGAAAGGTGTAGCCATGAAAATAAATGTTATGAAAATCATGTTGACTGCGGTCATGTTTCTAATAGGCATCCTATTTTTGCTCCCTTTTATTTGGATGCTTTCCACATCCTTTAAACCGGAAATTGATGTATTTAACTTCCCGATCGAATGGATTCCTCAGAAGTGGAGCATCGTAGCTAATTATAAGGAAATATGGGGCGGAAAGTATCCATTCTCGTTATACTACTGGAATACGATTAAAGTTAGCGTGCTCACAACGATCACTTCGGTTCTCGTTTCAAGCCTAGCAGCGTATGGCTTTTCGAAAATTCACTTCAAAGGCAGAGACTTCATCTTCCTGATTGTTCTTTCGTCCTATATGATTCCGCATTTCTCAATCATCGTGCCGCAATTTATCGTCTTTAAGCATCTGGGGTTATTTAATACACATCTCGGATTGGTCTTACTAGGTTCTTTCAGCGCCTTGGGCACATTTATGTTACGACAGTTTTTCTTAAGCATCCATCAAGATTTTATTGAATCAGCGAAAATAGACGGCGCCAACCATTTGAAAGTGTTTACACATATTGCCATGCCGCTTGTTCGACCATCACTGGCAACATACGCTATATTAAGATTTATATGGACGTGGAATGATTATACGAACCCGCTTATTTTCTTGAAAACGGATAATATGGCGACATTGCAGTTAGCAATGAAAAAGTTTGCAAGTGCAAGCGGAGCTTATTATTCCTTAATGATGGCTGGTGCCGTTTCGGCCATTATCCCTTTGGTGATCATTTTTATTCTTGCTCAGAAGCAAGTGATTGAGGGGATTTCAACAGGTGGCGTTAAGGGGTAGATAAGTGTAAAGAAATTATCAAAAATGTATAAATAGTTCATTTTTAGAAATTATTGACTGTGATAAATTAGGGTTGTGAAAGCGTGTGCAACATACTATAAGGGGGCTAGGTTTTTATGAATACGAAGAAGATCGCTGCAGGAATGTCAATGCTTCTCGTCGCAGGAATGGCCGCAGGTTGCGGAAACACAGAAACGAAACAAACGCAGGAATCAGCATCTGCAACGAAGCCGGCACAGCAAGTTACGATTAAATATCATACTTGGACGCCAGCTAAGGATTATGAGAATGTGATTAAAGCTTTCGAAGCCAAAAATCCAGGCATCAAAGTAGAAGTGAACACCGTTGTGGAGAATGATGCGACGGAAACGATGAAGAAGTTGGACATTCTGAGTGCTTCCGGCGAGGACATGGACGTTATTGAAATTAACAGCATGGCGAACTATGCGAAGCGTGCTCAAACGAATTACGAACCACTCGATAGTTACATCGCGAAAGAAGGCATTAAGTTTGCCGATGAATACAAAAGTGACATGGCGTTAAATGGCAAGATTTATGCACTTCCAGGTATTTTCCAACAGCAGCTAGTGATGCTGAACAAAGATTTCTTGGACGAAGCTAAGCTGCCTGTTCCGAAAGATTGGACATGGGATGATTTTGCAGACTATGCGAAGAAACTGACGAAGGGTGAAGGCGCAACAAAACGATATGGTACGCATTTCCATACGTTTAAAGAATTTTTCCGGTTGACCACACTTAGCTTGCCAGCGGATCAAGGTCTGATGAAAGACGATGCTTCCGCATTGAATTTGGACAATCCTAATTTCAAGAAATCCCTAGAGCTGATGAATCAGTCGCAAAATGTAGATAAAACGGCTGCCTCCTACTCAGATGTTATTTCGCAGAAAATTCCATATCGTAATCAATATTTTGGTGGAAAAGCGGCTATGATTCCTATTGGTTCATTCCTTGCCTCCGAAGCTGGTGGTACGGATAAACTTCCAGTAACATTCAAATCGGTGTTCGCGCCAATCCCGAAAAATGCCAAAACGGACGAGTTTTATTCCAATGGAGCCTCGAATCCACTGGTGATCTCAGCTACTTCCAAGCATAAAGCGGAAGCTTATAAATTCTTGAGATTCCTTACAACCGAAGGCATTCCTCTGAAACTGACAGGTGGACTGTCCTCCTGGAAGAAGAGCGACCTTAACAAAGAATTGGATGTTATTATTAAGCAATCCTTGAAACCAGAGCTTATTGATAAAGAGTCACTTGTGTACACATTGTCTGTCTCTAAATTTGGTAAAGCGGCTGTTGTTCCGGATTATCTAGCTGAATTGGAAAAGGCTTATGTCGCTGAAGCAGAGAAATACTTGCTAGGTAAAACTGACATTAATACGACGATGACGGCGCTCAAAACTTCCTTGCAGAAAATCGTAGACGCGAATAAAAAGTAAAGGATTCCAATGAAATTGGAAATAAATGCTAGGAGGATGCCAATTGGCATTCTCCTTTTACCCTATATAATGAAGGAAGGAGGGGAAGATCATTCGAACTTACAAAATTTCATGGAGAAAGAAGTTGATTCTCTCTTCATTACTATGTCTAATCCTACCAGCCTTCATTACATTGGGTGTTACGAACTACATAACGCAAGATATTATTAAGAATCAGGCGGAAGAAAAAGCGAATGAAAGTCTGAATGTCATCGATTTGTTTATTTCAAACATGAGCAGCAATATGATGTACTTTCTGAATTCCATCTTCTCGGATACGGAAATGGAATCGCAGTTAAAGGAAGTCTGGTATGGATTGAATGATACCGGGGTCATCGATGTACTGAAATATCGCCAGATTATTAATCGGCTGCAAAATATGTCTGTCTCCGGTGAGAATACCTACATTACGATCATGATGCCAGATGGCTTTTCATTTACCAATTATCCAGCGAATGATAGCAATGCGACTTCTTTGCTTCAATTAGATTGGCTAACTGAGATCAGAGATAAACCAGTAAATCAAACCTATTGGGCAGGCATTCAACCTAATTATGTGAAACCCGAAACAGGGAATACACCAAGCCTCTTAACTGTGGTTAGAAATTTCAAGGTGAGTAGTAAATTGCCGCCCGGTCAAGTGCTAGTCAGCAGATCGGTTAAGCAGATTAGCCCCATCCTTGAGAAATATGATCTAAGTCGTGACATCTTTTTGATGGATGCGAATGGCGTATTAGTTTCACATCGGGATGAAAGTCAAATTGGCAAAACCTTTCCGTATCTGGATCTTCTTTCAGAGGGGAAAGCTGCAGATATCATCACAATCAATGATGTAAAGTATTTAGCTAACAAACATGATCTTCGCTTCGCAGATTGGAAAATCGTTAGCCTTACACCGTTCAAGCAAGCGGCTGCCAAATTTAGTTATCTATATCGGATTAATTTCTTTGTACAATGCGCCTTTATGATTATGTTTTCTGTGTTTTTATTTTATATTATCAGAAGGTTTACACGGCCGATTATCAAATTAGATCGCGTTGCTGCTAATGTAGATTCTGGTAACTTGTTTGTCAGATCGCATATCCGTGGAGACGATGAAATTGGTAGGTTGGGTCAATCCTTCGATAATATGTTAGATCATATTCAACGCATGATCCAGCAAATTACCATGGAACAACAGCTGAAGCACAAGGCGGAAATTGATTTGCTGCAAGCGCAGATCAATCCTCACTTTTTGTTTAATATTTTGAACTCAATGCGAATTCGTATTGAAATGCGAGGTGATCAAGAAGGCGCAGAATTAATCAGCTCATTATCAAATTTATTGCGGATGACGATCAATCGGAATAATGAATTTGTCTCGCTGCACGAAGAAGTACAGACGGTTCAGCATTATATCAAGCTCATGAATTTCAGGCACAAAGAGGGAATTGACTTGATTGTGAATTTAGAGACAGAGACACTTCTGGAGCAGTTACCAAGATTTACGTTACAGCCGATTATTGAGAATGCGTACATACATGGTTTAAAACAAAAGCGCGGGTTGATCATGATTGACGCCAGAAAATCAGAAGCGGGCTATGTCATTTCGATTGAAGATGATGGTACGGGGATGACAGCGGAGCAATTGACAGCCATTACCGATGGTTTATACGAACGTTCGGAGCTTAATCAGAGTGAAGCTCCTAAACACCACTCCAAAGTATCAGGAATTGGTATAAAAAATGTTTATGAACGATTAAAAATCATGTGCGGGCAGGAGTTCGAGATGTCAGTTCATTCAGAGCTAGGAAAAGGGACCACCATTACGTTATTTATTCCGAATGCATAGCAAGGGGGCGAGGACACATGTATAAGGTGATGCTTGTTGACGATGATTACTTGGTTCTTTCCTATTTACAAGAAATTGTTCCGTGGGAAGGACTCGGCTTGCAGCTCGTGGGCATGTATGAAGATGGTCTGGAAGCTTACAACGCAGCTAAAGTTAATTATCCAGATATTCTAATAACGGACATCGGTATGCCTGAAATGGACGGCTTAGCGTTAATAAAGCTGTTACAGGAAGAGCATAAGGATCTGCATGCCGTCATTCTTTCCTGCCATAATGATTTTCAATATGCCCAAACGGCAGTTAAATTAAATGTGCATGAATATGTATTGAAAGAAACTTTAAATGCGCAAACCATTTTACCCATCCTAAGCAAATTGATCGAAAATTTGGATCAAGCGAGACATGCAAGAGAGCATACAGAGCGCTTCAAGCAAATCGCCGAGCAGCAGCAGTTTATGTTCAAGGAAAAGTTCATTCGTTCCATCCTGCAGCAACCTATCCTTAGTGATGAAGAGTGGGCCAAAGCGATACAAGCTTGTGGATTAAGTTCAACACATGTCGTACCTGTGACTTGCTTTGTTAATCAGTATCAGCGAACCTTAGCGCGTTTCCAATCGGAAGATACATTGAAATTTGCCATTGAAAATATTTTGAATGAAGTCGTGGACGCGAGCGCGGCCATCGTATTCCCGTATCAAGCCAATGAAACGATCCTGCTGTTTCCTTCTCATAATTCCTTAGTGGTCAATGTGTATCAGACGATTAGAGATACCTTAGCGCTCATCCAAAGAGTATTGTCCAAGTATGTCAAAGTGGATACCTCATTTATTATCGGAGATGTTATCGCTGCACCAGGCGAATTGAAAAAGCAATTAAAGCTGCTGACGCAATCGTCAGATCAACGATTTTATTTGCGGAATTTGGATATTCTCAAATTGAAGCAATTGCCTACTTCTTTTTCACAAGAAGATATGTTCGCTCGTTATGCGGAAATTTCTGAAGCTTGTAAACGTCTTATTTTGGAACAAGCCGAATCACAAATCGGTCCTAGTTTAGAACAATGGTTTGAGTTGATCAACCAAGAGCGCTATCAACCTGATGTTGTGAAAAGCTTTTTTCTGAAAATTATGATGGATTTGCAGGTAAGATTGAGGTCAATTCAACGGTTTCAATCGTATTATGCCATGGAGATCTCACACAAAAAGATGAATGTCATAGAGACTTTGGACGAGCTTAAGCATTGGATGTCTGATTATTTGCATGATTGTGTTCATGTGATGAAACAAATATCGAACCAATCGCTTCGCGTGGAAATTGCTGAAGCACAGCGCTATGCGGAAATGAATCTGAATAAGAAAATAACCTTGGAAGAAATAGCTGAAAGATTAGAGCTCAATCCAAGCTATTTCAGCCGATTATTTAAGAAAGAAACGGGTGAAGGGTTTATTGAATTTGTCACCCGAATGAAGATGGATAAAGCCAAGGAGTGGTTGATTTCATCGAATAAAACGATTGATGAACTGTCAGAATTACTCGGCTACGAGAGTAAAAGCTATTTCGTCAGAACGTTTAAAAATCAGATCGGCGTCACGCCTGCGGAGTATGCAAGGAAATGAATAGACTATGACTGAGGAGCGAGAAGCGATGACACATGTTAGTAAATCTTGGTTGGATGAGGCATGGGACAGTACGGTAGCGAAGGTTAGGAAAACAAGTAGACGCATCGAAGCAGCCTTTCCCCATATTACCGTGAACGGGAAGTATGACAGCACGAAGCCCGAGTGGTGGACAAGCGGTTTTTGGCCAGGCTTATTATGGTTAATGTACCGGGAAACCGGGGACGAAAAATTAGCCGAATATGCGGCTTCATGTGAAGCGCAATTGGATGTGGTTCTGGAAAACTTTTACCAGTTGGATCATGATATGGGGTTTATCTGGAGCCTGTCTGCCGTAGCACAATATAAACTTACAGGGAATGAGCAATCGAAACGAAGAGGGTTGATTGCGGCAAGCCATCTGGCAGGACGATTCAACTTGAAGGGCAATTTCATTCGCGCTTGGCCGGACAATACGACAGATCGACGTACGGGTTGGGCAATCATTGACTGTACCATGAATTTGCCGCTTCTGTACTGGGCATCTGAGACCTTGGATGATCCGAGATTTAAGTTCATCGCCATGGCACATGCAGACACAGTGCTGCGCGAATTTGTTCGCGAAGATGGATCTGTGCGTCATATCGTGTGCTTTGACCCGCATACCGGAGAACGCGTGGAGGTTCGGGCGGGACAAGGCTATTCGCCGGATTCCGCATGGTCCAGAGGAAATGCATGGGCACTTCATGGTCTTGCGCTATCGTATCGTTATACAAGAGAGCAACGGTACCTGGATGCTGCGAAGCGTATTGCCCATTTCTTCATTTCGGGATTACGAGAGGACAGTGTGCCATACTGGGATTTTCGTGCTCCGAAGGAGGAACAAGATTGCGTAGATACGTCAGCTGCAGCATGCGCAGCAAGTGGTCTACTTGAGATTGCGAACGAGGTGCCTGAATGGGAGGCTTCACTTTATCGAGAAGCAGGCGAGCGAATCGTAAGATCACTGTACGAAAATTACGGGGCATGGGATAACGAAAATGAAGAGGGTCTCGTCATGAAGGGCACCATCTTTTACAAGTCTGAACGTTATCCGAATCATATTCCGATTATTTATGGCGACTTCTTCTTCGTGGAAGCATTGACGAAGCTGAAGGGCCAGAAGGAAGTGCTCTGGTAATCACTGCAATAGCTGAGAACCCTGTGAAAGATGGCAGGGTTCTTTTTGATTTCAATAACCCTTTGATGGAAATTTCTCTCATATCCCCTGCGTTTCTTGAATAGATATGTGTAAAGTGACCTGCATGTCCAGCCAAGAATTGAATGAGCGAAGGGGATGAGAATATATCATGAAACAAGAAGACCAGGTTATCGCGATTCTTGGGATTGGCACCGCTGTGCCTGAATTCCGTCTAGATCAAGCAGATACTTCACACCGATTAACGGAAGCCTTACGTGACAACCCTAACTCCGCGCGTTGGGCGAAGAAAATTTTCAAGCAATGCGGCGTAGAAACCAGATACACCTGTGAGCCTAACCTGCTGGAAACAGCTGAAAACTGTCGGTATTTTTCTCAAACCAATTATCAAGCGCCATCGACTTCTGACCGAATGGCTACCTATAAGCGAGAGTCTGTGCCATTAGCCTTGCAGGCGGCCAATACAGCTTTGAACGATGCCAAAGTGGACGTGTCTGACATTACGCATCTGATTACCGTAAGCTGTACAGGACAGTTCCTTCCAGGACTAGATGCAGCATTAACGCATCAATTGGGACTAGCCGCCAATGTCAATCGTATTCCTTTCAATTTCCTCGGATGTGCGGCTGGATTGAAGGCTGTTTGTTTATCCCGCCAAATCGCCTCCAGCAATCCGACAGCAAAAATACTAGTCGTCTGTGTGGAGCTGTGTACACTTCACATTCAGCCTTCTAGTGATCGCGAAGCGCTATTCGGTGCATCCTTTTTCGGAGATGGTGCTTCTGCTTGTGTGGTTGGTGTCAGCAGTGAGAAGCAATCTTCCATTTTTCAATTAGGGAACGATCATTCTATACTGCTACAAGATTGTGCGGATGAAATGAAATGGGATGTAGGGAATCATGGCTTTGACCTGTATCTGTCGCCGAATATTCCTAAATTAATTGGGACATGGATCCCAGAACAAATAGAGCATCTGCTTGCTGGAGGTCCTAAACCGGAGATATGGGCGATTCATCCTGGCGGGAAAGGGATTATCGATACGCTGGAGGAGGTTTACGGATTATCAGCGGATGAAACGCGTCCGAGCCGAACGGTATTGCGCAATTATGGCAATATGTCCTCTGCGACGATTCTTTTTGTATTAGATCAAACCAGGCAGGAGCTCGCGAATCGCGGAGCAGGACCAACAAGTGGGATTTCCCTCGCATTTGGACCCGGACTTACATGCGAGATGATTCAAATTACATATCTGGGTATGCCTGCCCATCATGAAAAGAAGTTAGATGAAACCTATGTTTAATGGGCTCAAACAACGGGCTGTGCAGCATGAATTAATGGATGACTTCTCGTCAGGTGGCCCTGAGCTTCGACAAGCCCTGCAGCATTTGCGCCTGCTTAATCGCATATTTGGTGCTGCGGGGCCAACTTTATTTGGCTTTAAGCGCTTATGGCTGCAAGCGGGCAAGCCAAAGTCCTTAACGATTCTCGATGTTGGATCTGGTTCGGGAGACGTCAATCGGCACCTATTGCGATGGGCGGACGAGCATGGGGTAGAGCTTACGATTACGCTCGTTGACATTACCGAGGAAGCTTGCGCTGAGGCAAGGGAGCTTTTCCGGGCGGAGCCACGCGTTCATGTGATGCGGAGCAGTCTATTTCAGCTTCCGGAAAATGGGGTGGATATCACGACGGGCACACAGTTTGTGCACCATTTTACCAACACGGAGCTCCCTCAAGTTGTGGGCTGCATGCTGAAGGCCTCCCGATTAGGTGTCGTTATCAATGATATTCATCGGCATTGGATCGCTTGGGCTGCTGTGTGGGTCACGGCTCGGATCATCTCTAAGAACCGCTACATTTTGAATGACGGCCCCTTGTCTGTAGCCAAAGGCTTTCGAGCTAGAGATTGGACAAATCTCCGTAAATCGTTGGGCCTATCAGATATGTTGGTTTCCTGGAGACCCTTGTTCAGGTATGCTGTCGTGATTGTGAAAAGGGAGCGGGCATGATGACACACAGCTATGATGTAGCCGTTATCGGGGCAGGTATCGCGGGTAGTGTGATGGCTAAGGCCTTAGCCGATCAAGGCTGGGATACGGTATTGTTCGATCGTAAGGCATTCCCGCGACATAAGGTTTGCGGGGAATTTCTGTCCCCAGAATCCCTATCCATGCTCAAAAAGCTTGGATTGCGGAAAGCCGTCGCAGCCCTGAAACCAAGTGCGATTCGTCGGGCAAGCTTGATCCTTGGTCGGGGACAACCTTTACAGATTACTCTCCCAGGAACGGCTTGGGGAGTTAGCCGCTACCAGCTTGACTCGGCTCTGCATCATGCTGCATTGCGCTCAGGTGTACAGGTGGAGACAGAAACAACGGTGACTGCTGTGAAACCGAGTGATCAAGGATATTTCATTGAGGCGAAACAGCATGGGCATGTTCACGGATACCATGTGAGAGCGGTCATTGCAGCAACTGGCGTAGTTGGTCTTCCCAGTCAACATGGTCAACGTCCGTCAAATGCGGCCTCCATCAAGGGTACGCATCTTGGTGTGAAATCTCATTTTACAGGGATCGAAATGAACGGTGTTGTGGAGCTTTATTTTTTTGAGGGAGGTTACTTGGGAATTTCACCTATTGAAGATGGACGAGTCAACGTAGCAGCCTTACTGGAACGTGAGGCTTTTCAACATTCAGAGAAATCGATCTTAGGGTTAATTGAAGCCGCTTCTCTCAGGCATGGTAAGCTGTCCCAGCGGCTAGCTTCTGCCCAGTCTGTTCAAGGCACGCAGGCAGCAGTTGCGCCTGTGAAGCTAAACCGCAGCCCACTTGCTTGGGATAAGTATCCACGATTGGGAGACGCCGCTATGATGCTGCCGCCGCTCTGCGGTGACGGGATGTCAATGGCGCTACGTTCGGCGGGGATATGCGCACCGCTCGCATCCCGGTATTTAAAGGGGGAGATCACCTTGGCGGGGTGGGAGCGGGACTATACGCAGGCTATTCACCGGGAGTTCAAGGGACCCTTGAGGTGGGGACATTTGTTGCAGGGGATGCTGGCTGTGCCGTATCTGCCGCATATTATGCTTGCTGCTGCTAAGTATACACCTGGATTAGCCAATCGTTTGGTTCAAGCGACTAGACTAAAGGAAACCGAGTTGTAAGGAGAGGGGGAGGACCTTGCAGAAACTTGCCGTGATATCTCTTCGTTATCCCAAAACGATCCTCCTATTCTGGGTCCTATTCTTCTTTTATTTTGGTTTCTACGCCCCTAAACTGCCTGACGTGCTGAAGGATCATGGTTTGATCTCGGATGGCGCTTACGCACAAGTCGAACGAACGCTTGCCTCTGATTTTCACATCCCAGCGAACCCCGTCATTCTTGTGTTTGAGAAAAAAACATCTATGTCCTCCCCGCAATTTGAGCGGTTCATTCAACAAGATCTATTATCCTTACGTGGCATGGAAGGGTTAATCGAAATCGTATCTCCACTCGAACGGGAGGGGATGATACAAGGGGACCACGCCTATGCACTGCTGGGCTTTCAGCAAAGTCCGCACGAAATGAAGCCTGTTCTGCATGAGCTCCAAACACGTCTGCCGAAGCATCGCGATATGACCGTGCAACTGACGGGGAAGTCGGCCGTTCAGGAAGACGTGAATCGAGCGAGTGAGCATGATTTGCGAAAAGCGGAAAGCATTGGTCTTCCGGTAGCTTTTCTAATTCTTTGGTTGGCTTTTGGCGGAATGACCTCGGCCTTGATTCCCATTATTATTGGCGTAATCGCAGTCTCCGGCACGATGGGTATGATGGTGTGGATGGGGACACGGATCGACTTGTCTAACTTTGTGCTGAATGTCATTCCAATGGTGGGTTTGGCGCTTAGCATTGATTTTGCCTTGATGATGGTTAGTCGTTTCCGCGAGGAAATCCATGTGAATTCTATTGGACAAGCCGTCATGACGACGATGACAACAGCTGGAAGAGCCGTGTTATTCTCTGCGCTGAGTGTTTTCCTTGGCCTTATGGGCATCTTGTTCATACCACTTCCCATATTTTCGACGATTGCTATTGGTGCAATGACCGTATTAACCGTTTCGGTCCTGCTCTCATTGACGCTAGTTCCGGCGCTTCTAACCCTGTGGTGGCCGGCCATTCGAGCCGAACGTAAACCGCTTTATCCCCAGAAGGGTAAAAGCAATCTCTGGTTTGCCATGGCACGCTTCGTGATGAGAAAACCAGTCCAGATGAGTATGCTCGCTGCCTGTATCCTCATTGCTTGCTTCTTGCCGCTGACGAAGATGCAAGTGGCGATTCCCAACGCGACCTCCTTACCTGAGGGCTACGCGTCCCGGGCAGCTTTCGAGACCTATCAAACTCACTTCGGTTCGCGTACACGATCAGATGTCTATCTCATTGCGAGAGGGACAACCTCCTCATTGACCCTCAATGATTGGAAGAACGCAGCTTCGCTAATTCAAAAATTAGAGAGAGAGTCGCTCGTTGAAGGGGTGAACTCGGTTTTTTCGAACATGCGAATGCCGTATGATCAACTGTATGCCGTATTCAACAATCCAGCTGTTCGAGTGAAATATGAGCGAATTTTTCAAGCTTTCGTTCAAGGGAATGAAATGCTCGTTCACATTCGATTGAAGGGTGAGCCTTCCTCACAGCAAGTGATGGATTGGCTTAGACGTTGGGAAAAAGCAGGGGCCACATCTGCCGCACTTCCATTCCTGCTTGGCGGTGAAGCGAAGTATCAGCAGGAGATTAACGACGATATTTTTGACAATTTAAAATATGTACTCCTGTTCATCCTTGTTTCGAATTATGTGGTGTTATTCATCGCCTTCCGTTCCATTCTCATCCCCCTCAAAACAATTCTCATGAACCTATTGAGCTTAGGGGCATCATTCGGGATTCTAGCGTGGTTATTCGAGGAGGGGCATTTCGGATTGGAACCGAGTCGGATTGCCATTATGATTCCTGTGTTCATCTTTGGGCTGGCCTTCGGGATCTCGATGGATTACGGTGTATTCTTAGTCTCGCGGATCTACGAGGAGTACCAACGAACACAAGATAATCAGCGCGCTGTGCTTGTTGGCTTGGGCTCAATCAGTAAAATCATCAACTCGGCTGCGGCTATCATGATTGCGGTCACCTTGCCATTTGCATTCGGAGATGTAGTAGGTGTGAAACAGCTGGGGATTGGCATTGCGGCGGCGATTTTCATCGATGCCACGGTGATCAGGCTGGTGCTTGTACCCGCATTAATGGTCATCCTCGGCAAATGGAACTGGTGGGGGCCGCGTGTGAATAAAACGCGTACATAAGGTAATAGAAAAGGTTGTTCCAAAGCCAATATTGGAATGGAAAAGGAGCTGAGCGTGTTTGCGCTTAGCTCCTCTGTTTGTCCGAATACTTGAAGAATACACATGCTACAGAGGCAGAATAGACCAGAATCAAGTGCCCTCACGCTGTAACGTTGAAAAACACGCTTACAGAAGCGAAACGGGCCCGGATCCGAATGCCCTTCACGCTGTAACGTTGAAAAACACGCTTACAGAAGCGAAACGGGCCCGAATCCGAGTACCCTAACGCTGTAACGTTGAAAAACACGCTTACAGAAGCGAAACGGGCCGAATCCGAATGCCCTCCACGCTGTAACGTTGAAAAACACGCTTACAGAGGCGAAACGGGCCGAATTCGAGTGCCCCCCACGCTGTAACGTTGAAAAACAGCTTACAGAAGCGAAACGGGCCGAATCCGAATGCCCTCCACGCTGTAACGTTGAAAAACACGCTTACAGAAGCGAAACGGGCCGAATCCGAATGCCCTCCACGCTGTAACGTTGAAAAACACGCTTACAGAAGCCACATACATGGCATGGGGCCCCTTCGCAATCAAGGACTATTTCACATTAATGACGGCCCGGGCGGATGCCAAGCCCTGCGCATCTGCGCTCACGATGATCTGGCCAGGCGTGATGCCAGCTCTAACGTAGGCGAGCAGCCTGCCATGGTAGGCTTTTCGAAATGCAGAGCTATACGGCTCCAGATCCTGCGCATCGCCATTTTCCAAACCAATGAGCTCACCAGGACCCTCCATGGATAGCTTGATGAGATCATCAGCCAGGTAAACGGGCTTTCCATGGCTGTCGGTGATCTCGATCTCCACATGGGCAATATCCTGTCCATCAGCGTTCAATTCAGCAGCATCTACGCGCATGACCAGCTGTTCTGGTTTGGAGACCGTTTGCAATGCGTAAGAGGTTTGGGTGCCGTCATGGCTTTGGCATACAACTTGCACCATGCCTTCTTCAAAGCCCACTTCCCAACACAGGTAGCCTTGCGGCGAATCCTTGAGCTGCTTGCGTCCGAGTGACCGCTCATTGAGGAAGAGCTCCGCTTCTTCACAGTTGGTATAACAGATGACGTCCAGCTGGTCGTTTGTTTGCCAGTTCCAGTGGGGAGCACCACCGTGCCATCTTTTGTTGCCTGCATACGCGGGATCATCTTTACGCACGGCAGCAAGGAACGCCATCGGTTCCTGACACCAGAGGCTCTGACGGAAATAGTAGCTGGCTTTCTTGAAGCCGGCAAGATCCATGAATCCGGCTTGCGAAGCCCGCACCGGCCAACCTTTGGCCTCGCCCATATAATCGATTCCGGTCCAAATAAATTGCGCACAGATCGCATCGTTGTCCTTGACGGCAAGCCATGCCTCTAGGCTAGCACTATTTTCACTGCCCAAGGTAACCCGATTCGGATATTGCTGCCGCGCTTCCTCATAGAGATGCTCCTTATAATTGTAGCCCACTACATCGAGCGTATCGGCATAGCCAATCAAATTCGCCAATTCCGGAAAAGCCAATGCTGCCGTGACGGGTCTAGTTGTATCGCATTCCTTCACATAGCGCACAAGCCGTTTGGCAATCGTTGTCAGCCTATCGCTTTGCGGTTTATTCGGATCATATTCGCGTTCAGCTGAAGGTTTATTGGCATCATTATTACCAGTCATCGATTGGAAATAGGGATGGCAGTAAGGATCGTTCGGATAATCAACCTCGTTTCCGATACTCCAGAGAATGATGGACGGATGGTTGCGATCCCGCAACACCATCTCTTTAATGTCCACTTCGCCCCACTGCGGGAAATCTTCATAGTAGCCAAAATGCTTCGGCGGGTAAACATTGTGTCCAGTGGACCATTTATGCTTCACGCCTTCCCATTCATCAAAGGCTTCATCAATGACGAGAAAGCCCATTCGGTCGCATAAATCGAGCAAAGTCGGAGCAGGCGGGTTATGGCTCATTCGGATGGCGTTGCAGCCCATTTCCTGCAGCGCCTGGAGTCTGCGTACCCATACCTTTTCGGGAACTGCGGCACCAAGTGCTCCTGCATCGTGATGGACGCAAACGCCTTTTATTTTCATATTCACGCCATTTAAGAAGAATCCCTTATCTGCATCAAATTCGAACCAACGAATGCCTACGGGTGTGTTGACATGATCAATGAGTTCGCCGTCTTTTCTAATTTCTGTACACAATACGTACAATTCAGGCGAGCTCGGGGACCATAGGCTGGGGTTATTTACCGTGATCATTTGAGTCAACGCCGTCTTGGAGCCAGTCGGAATGACGCTAGCATCACTTACAGAACGAATCTGTTTCCCGTTGGCATCCCACAGGGTGTTTGTAAGCTGAATAGTCTCATCTGCCTGTGACTCATTGCATAATTGCACGTTAACGGCTACGGTTGCCTGATCTTCGGAGACATCCGGTGTTGTAACGAAAACACCGTATTGATCGATATGTATGGAATCTGTGATTGTTATATAGACATCCCTGTAAATACCTGAACCGGTAAACCATCGCGAGTCGGCAATATCCTTATGGTCGACCTTGACGGAGATCACATTGTCCTGCTTCCCGAAGGAGATGAAATCCGTGATGTCATAGGTAAAGCTGCTATAGCCGTATGGTCGCTTCCCCAGATAATAGCTGTTGCACCAAACTTGGGAGTTGTTATAGATGCCCTCGAAGGTGATACAGACGCGTCTGCCTTCGAATTCCTGAGTCAGTGCCAGGCTTTTGCGATACCATCCTATGCCGCCGGGCAAGTAACCAGTGCCACTGGAATGCTCTTGTGAAAAAGGTTCTTCAACAGACCAGTCATGCGGAAGGGTTACTTCCCGCCAGCTCGCATCTTCAAAACCTCTATACCAAGCTTTGGGCTCATCACCCCTGAGAAATTTCCAATTCAAATTGATAGGTTGAATGATTCTGCTCTTGTTCATCTTCTTTCTCCCTTCTCATCTGAGCATCCACAAAATTGCACTTTTATTTGTTGCTGCGCTTTCATTATAAGATTAGTATGGAAGATAGTGAATAAATCAAATTGCTAGATACATGCACAAAATTGCTATTGGAGTGAGTAGCGTGATTAATATATCTGGCAATGCGCTGGACGACTGGTTTGAACAAGGGCTTGAGAGAAGAGACTGTCATCTGGCTGTCAATTGTTGCGGATATCAGAAGCTGATGACCATTGACTTGACTCGGAAGCGGGACCAAGGCAGGGAAGACTATCAGTTGATCTATCTTGTGGGCGGTCAAGGGACGTTTCTCCTAGATAACAAGACAACCTTGGTGCATGAAGGACAGATCGTGTTGTATTCGCCAAATGAGCCTCAGAATTACACGTATTATGCCAAGGACGGTACGGAAGCGTACTGGATTCATTTTACGGGGCATGGGGCCAATGATTATTTGCAGCAATGCGGGCTTCTGGGCGCATCGATCCATTCCGTAGGCATGGTAGATGAGGTATGCACGTTGTTCAAAAAAATCATCCATGAGCTGAATATGAATCAGCCTTTGAGTGACCATTTGACATCAGCCTATCTGCTCAATCTGCTCGCTTTACTAGGCCGAAGGCTGCAAACAACGGGCAATCACCGCAAAGATGACAACCATGCCGACATTAATAAAATCATAGAAATCATGCATGCAAGCTACAGTCAGAATCTGGTTGTTTCGGACCTTGCCAAAACGTGCAACTTGAGTCTATTTCGATTTATTCATAAGTTCAAAGCGGTAACAGGTACGACCCCAGGCAAATATGTAACGAATATTAGAGTAAATGAAGCGAAAAAAATGCTTTCCGAAACTTCTTTGAATGTCAAAGAAGTTGCCTCCATTGTTGGCTATGAGAATCCCTTATACTTCAGCAGAGTGTTCTGCCAAGCAGTAGGAATTCCGCCGAGTCGATATAAAGAGCAATTTATCGAGAATTAGCTCGCATCAAGAGCCTGAAATAGAGGAATTTCAGGCTAGTTATCGAATTGACAATAAGATATTGTCGAATTTTGGCGAACTGGTTATTTGAGATAGAAGGGGATATAGAATGGCGAAGATATTAATAGTCGAGGATGAAGATGTGTTGCGGATGCTTATTCACGATACGTTGGAAGATGACGGACATGACATAGATGAGGCTTCCGATGGAGAAGAGGCGCTCGAACTCATTCGAAGCCATACCTATGATTTGATTATTTTAGATTATATGATGCCGCGCATGACAGGGCTTGAGGTCGCTTCTCAGGTTAGAATGCTTGCGGGTAAAGAGAACACATTGATTTTGGTCTTATCCGCCAAAAGTCAACATGCAGATCAGGAGCTCATTTTGGAGGCAGGCGCTAATTATTTTATGTCAAAACCTTTTAGCCCAATGCAATTAGCCTCTCGTGTAAAGGAGATCTGCTATGCCTAATCTTGTGAAAACGAGCCTTTCTCGCCGGTTTGTTCGGATGATTTTGTTTTTCGCCTTACTCGTCATGGTAGGGGCTACGGCCGTTGCATTTATCGGTCATAATGTCCAGCAGGACTATCAAGAGCGCATCACGCTGTTAAAAGAGAAAGAAAAGGCGACTGCCGCGATTTATATTCATTACAATCAAATTTTTTTACATGCTAGAGCCTTCTACGCTTTCCGTCAAGAGTTCGAATACGAAGCCGTTATGAAGGAAAAGCCAGAGCTGGAGCAAGGGTTAGAGGTATTTATGCAGCTTCCATTAACGGGGCAGGAGCAAGAACTGCTTACAACGTTAAAGTCATTTGAGAAGAACTATTTTGAAAATGTATTTCCGAAATACGTTAAGCTCGCGCATAACGAGGATCCTATGGCTTTAGTGAAAGCTGGAGCGACGACACCAACTGGCAGTGTAGGGACAAGCATCTATGATTTGTTAGGCAAAATAAATGACATTTCCCTGCTTACCTCGGCCCAATCGGAAACGGAAGCCCGGAATTTGTTTAAGACCTTATCCAATCTCAATTATTTATTCTTTGCGTATGTGTTTGGAATCTTGGTTTTCATTACGTTCATGACTTCACTCACAGCCAAGAACATTGGCAGGCCGCTGCGCAAGCTGGCAGATAATGCAGAAAAAGTGTCATTAGGGCAGTCGGTTGAGCTGGAGATGTTCAAGCGGAATGATGAAATTGGTCTTCTCAATCGATCCTTTCATACCATGCTCCAGAAGATACAATCGAAGGAAGAAGAACTCCTATCACAGAATGAAGAGTTGCTTGCACAGCAAGAAGAGCTTCAGATGCAGCAGGAAGAGCTTCAGGAAATGCTGCGTAGGATGGAAGAAAACGAAGAGCTGCTGATGAGTGAGAGGGCTCTGACCAGAGAGATCATGGATACGATCCAAGAAGGCGTTCAGTTTGTCAATGTTGAGGGTGTCATCGTGAAGGCAAACTCTACGATGCATGAATTATTTGGTATTCCTGAGCAGCAGCCCATGTCAGATATCCAGTTAGCCCAGTTTATCGCTTCCACATCGCATGCTATTGAGGATAGTACAGACTTAAAGTCATTTATGATCAAACAGGTGAGCGAAGAAGCGGTGGAACAAAAGTCTTACATGTATGAGATTACCTCTCCGACACGGCGGGTTATTCAGGCCTACGCGGAGCCATTGTTTAGGGAAACGGGTAGAATTGGCACTGTTTTTGTTCACCGAGATATTACCAAACAGGCCGAAGTGGATCAAATGAAGTCTGAATTCGTAAGCACCGTTAGTCATGAACTGCGTACACCGCTTTCCAGTGTGCTTGGTTTTGCTGAGCGGCTTCTAACCAAAGAGACGAGTCCAGAGAAGCAGCAGAAGTATTTGAAAACCATTCATCAAGAGACGGTTCGGCTGACGGCTTTGATTAATGACTTTCTGGATGTACAAAGGATGGAATCAGGCAAATCGACGCATCAGAAAAATCCCGTTGACCTTTTCGAGGTGCTGAGAGACGTATTCAGATTGCAACAGGGAAGCTCGACCAAGCATTTCTTCGGTGTCCAAAAGCCAAATGAACCGTATATCATCTCCGGTGATAGAGACAACCTAACCCAGCTGTTTATGAACCTCGTCAGCAATGCAGTGAAATATTCGCCAGATGGCGGACGCATCACGGCGAAGCTGTACCACATTGGTTCGCAAGCGGTTGTTGATATTACGGATGACGGTTTAGGCATTCCAGAAGAAGCGATACCGAAGCTGTTTACGAAGTTTTATCGCATTGATAATTCGGATCGGAGAACCATCGGCGGAACGGGGTTGGGCCTTGCCATTGTAAAGGGAATTGTCGAAGCACATGGCGGCGAAATTTCCGTTACCTCTAAGCTTGGCGAAGGAAGCACGTTCCGCGTATGCTTCCCGCTGGTCGCGAGGCCTGACATTATGATCGAAGCCGAGCAGCTATCAGCCGCCGCAGATGAATTCACTGGCAAAACTGTCGTGCTCATCGAAGATGATATCAGCTTGACGGAGCTGCTAACCGAAGAGCTTACGGAGAAAGGCTTTCGCGTCATCAATTACACGACAGGTGAACAAGCGCTAAGTGATATGTCATACAAGAAACCCGATGCGGTTATCGTCGACATCATGCTGAACAACAGTATTGATGGCTGGGAAATCATCAATCAAATCAAACTAGATCCGAACTTACATGATTTGCCTATCTTCATTTCTTCCGCGCTGGATGAAATTGAGAAGGGGAAAGAAATCGGGGCTAACATGTATTTTGTAAAGCCCTATCCTCCCAGTCAATTATCGGGTATATTGCTCGAGATTCTCGGTTTGAAGCGGGCATAAGCGAATAACTATATAGGAGAACAAAATATTCCTATTCGTAGAAAGAAGTGATCTGCGGGATGACTCGATATGGCAGTGTTATTCAATTGAAAGAGGAGAAGCTTGAGGAGTATAAGCGGCTGCACAAGGACGTGTGGCCAAATGTCCTCCATATGCTGAAGGAATGCGGTATTCGGAATTATTCGATTTTTTATAAAGACGGGTTTTTATTCAGTTACTTGGAGTACGTTGGTACGAATTATGAAGAAGATATGGCAAAGATAGCAGCTGATCCTATCACCCAACAATGGTGGGAGCTGTGTATGCCTTGTCAGCAACCGCTGGAAACACGGAAGCCAGGCGAATGGTGGGCGGAGATGGAAGAGTTTTTCCATATGGACTAACAGGATAAAGTGGTCAGGACGCTTCGTCCGGACGCACAGATTAACAGAGCGAGCGTTTCCCTCAGCGGGGAGATGCTCGTTTTCTATTTTTGTGAGATTTTTGTGAGTATGAAATGATAGAATCATAGGTATCTGACAATAAACCGTTATTGCGTATCTCAGAATGAAAGCAGGCAAAGATGATGGATTATGAATTTCTAATCGCTTTTACACCCAAAATTATCGATGTCGTGGAGCGGGATCAGGCTTTCTGGGAAACGTTCCGTTATGTGCTGCAGCGTGACCGTACACTTTTGCATGTCATGGCGTATGTTTCCTCCGGGCAGGGGATCCTGGAGGTTGGCGGGAAGCGGACACCGCTGGCTCCTGGCTGTACGTTTCAGATTCCGCCAGGTCAATCGATGCGGATCACGACAACGCCTGAACACACGTTGAGTTTTTATTCAATTCATTTCCGTTATGGGATGGCCCAATGGGAAGGAATGGATCTGCGAGTGGCACCTAGCGAAGGTTATTTGCCCTTACCAGAGACTCAATTTTGGCCTGAAAGTAATGAGCTAGCGGATAAATTCCAGCAGGCTTTCATGCTATGGCAAACCAAAAATAGCGGGTATGAGTGGCAGGTTAGACACCTGCTAATTGACCTGCTGCAAAGCTTTCTGCATGGGAACACCGCCTCAGGAGAGACAAGTTCTGCAGGAGCCGTACAAGTGGCGATAGATTTCATGAAAGCTTCTTATAAGGAGGAGTTGACGCGTGAACGAATGGCTGAGCGTTTATCGCTGTCACCCGGCTACTTTTCCATCCTCTTCAAAAAGCATACAGGCTTAAGCCCCATTCACTATTTAAATAAAATTCGGATGGATCATGCCAAGCACCTATTGAAAAATACGAAGTATCCCATCAAGCATGTCGCGGAGGAAGTCGGATTTCAAGATTCTTTTTACTTCTCCAGAATGTTTGTGAAAGAAACAGGAATGGCGCCAAGCGATTATCGCAAATCCTAATTTCAAAAGATATAACAATAATCCAGATTTTTGATAAAATTTCTTCATGTACGGGAAATTGGAAACGTTTTATAGTTAGAGCTATAAAACTAAAGTTCCCCACATGGAGGCGAAAAGGATGAGCAATGCCCCACGAATTATTGATACGGATGTTCATAATGCAGTAGCTAACAACAGGGATTTACTTCCTTATCTTGCAAGAGGTTGGCACGAACAACTGCTGTCGGCTGGGCCAGGCGCGCCTGGTGTTTATTGGTCTCCGCTTGGCGTAATGCGTAAAGATGCTACACCTGACAATGGTGGGATTCCTGGCAGTGACCCGCATTTTTTGAAAAAGCACCACTTAGATAAATATGGCATTGACTATGCCATTCTGACAGGTTCGGGTATCTTGGGAGTATCTTTAAATCCAGATCCTGATTACGGGAATGCGGTTTGCAGTGCTTATAATGATTGGTTAGTGGAAACTTGGTTGAAAGTAAGCCCGCAGTATAAAGGCTCCATTTTGATCAATCATTCGGATCCGCAAGCTGCGGCCAAAGAAATTGACCGAATGGGGGGGCACCCCGATATGGTCCAAGTCATCATGGCTTCAGGTTCACCGATGCTATTCGGACAACGCTTTTACCATCCGATATATGAAGCAGCAGAACGTAACGGCCTGCCCGTTGCGATCCATCCGGGAACAGAAGGTCGGGGCATCGCAGGAGCGCCTACACCGTCCGGCTACCCGACGAAATATTTCGAATGGCATAATATTTTGCCTACGAATTACATGGCCCACATCAACAGCTTAGTCTGTGAAGGGGTGTTCGTTAAATTTCCTAAGCTCAAATTTGTAGCTATCGAAGGCGGGCTCGCATGGTTGCCGCATCTCATGTGGCGTATGGACAAAAACTATAAAGGGCTTCGCGATCAGGTACCATGGCTGACCCGACTTCCTTCTGAATACATTCGGGAGCATATCCGCTTAACGACACAGCCGATTGAAGAGCCTAGTCATCCCGATCATATCAATCAAATTTTGGATATGCTCGGCGGAGATCATATGGTGATGTTTTCCTCCGATTATCCGCATTGGGATTTTGACAATCCGAAAATGGCGCTGCAGCCAATAAGAAAAGAATTAAGACAAAAAATTTTAGTAGATAACGCCATGGCACTTTACAATCTCACAACGGCCCCGATTACAGCAGCGGAGGTGTAGTCATGACGATAACATCTAAATCGAGGCATGTCGTTGCAACTGTTGCTGAAATTGTACAGCTAGGCCGCAAGATTGTGGAAGTGAAGGGGATGGAGATAGGGGTTTTCAACGTTGATGGACACTTCTATGCTTGGCGGAATGTTTGCCCGCATGCGGCTGCGCCCGTTTGTGAAGGAACGGTTTGTGGCACACGGCTTCCCTCCATGGTTTACGAATATAAATATGGCAGGGACCAGGAGATTTTACGTTGTCCATGGCATGGGTGGGAATTTGATTTAAGGACGGGCATCCATCTGGCTGATGCGAATGTCAAGCTGCGGGGCTATGAATTAGAAGTGGATGGCGAACAGATTTATCTGCTTTTATAACGGGAGGTTAAGAGGATGTTGGACATGTACGAAGATAACGTAAGGCTGAAGAAAACAGCAACGTTACCTGAATTTAAGAGTGCCTATCAGGACTTTCGGTATCATACTTCCTCTGTCACGCCTGACATCAAGCTTGCCATTAACGTGATTAAACCAGTCAAGCCATCTCCAATGCTGGTCAAACTTCATGGTTGGCATATGAGCATGCCTGAGCCTCAAATGCAGGATATTCCACCCGAGAATAGGGGGGATTATTTGCTAGTACAGGTTGATATGCGAGGAAGAGCTTTCTCGGAAGGGGAGGCTGATTGCAATGGCTACGAGCTCATGGACATCTATGATGCTGTACAGTTCGTGCGAAGCGAATATGCTCCTTATCTGTCTGATCCAGAGCTCATCTATCTAGAAGGAGGAAGCGGCGGAGGCGGCAATGTGCTGGCGATGTTAGGCAAGTTCCCGGATACGTTTGCTGCTGCTTCCTCCTTTTACCCAATGTCTGATTATGCGAAGTGGTATGTTCAGGATGAAGTTGGAGAGTTTCGAGACGAAATGGATGTTTGGATCGGCTGTCCACCAAAGGTGGACACGGAGAGATATGAGGCTAGAAGCGGGATTCACCTCCTATCTAACTTGCATACCCCGCTTTATATGGCACATGGTGATGGGGATATTCGCGTCCCAGTGGACCATGCAAGAGCCTATGTAAAACAAGCGCAAGCACTTGGGAAATCACAGCTCATTCAATATGAGGAGCTGCAAGGCGTGGGCGGTAGAGGCCACCAAGATGGGATTACTGCTGAACAGTTGGCTAGCATGCAGGAAACATCCGATGCGAATCGCAGGGATCATGTATCGCCAGTGACCATTCCCCAGCAAGGTACGCTGCGCATTGGCGGTTATCTGTATACGAAGCCATTTCAAATTGAGCTGGATTCCATTGACCATGTCGCGCAAGTTGAATACTCACTAGATGAGGGTACATATCAGTTAAGCGCGAAGCATCCTTACTCCTATACACTGAGAATCAATGATGGAAGTATCATCAATGGTAAATGTAATGTTAGATCAGAAAGTCAGTAGATGCTACTGGCTTTTTTCTTTTTGAGGTGACCCGAAACGTCAGGTTCAGCGGGTATTGCAGCTGCTGTAGTTATCGGAGCTAAGTAAACCATATCTGACACAGGATGGTATTCTTTGCGGTGCTTCTCAAGGCAATAAGGGAGGCGAAAGCTTGCAAAGTGGAGGGTATCGCGTTCTTTCCCAAATGGGAATAGGCTTGGAGGCACAGATCTGGACAGCGATCGAAAAATCGACTAACTCGTGAGAATCGATACTTGTTAACGAATAGAAAAGAAAACTACAGATTTCTCCAATTTTATACCATTCAATTCCCCTAGTAAGGTTGGTAGGATTGATTTAAACCACTTGCTAGATTGGACTTGAAAGGGTAGGGATATGTAATGTCGATAACGACCGATCGATGGATTGAAGTAGATTTAAGTTGGTTTAATCCTAGTTCAATAGAGGATCAAGCTGCTGCATTTATGGATCGAGTAAATCCACTGTATCACGGCATCAGCGGTGAAAAAGGGGTTATTTTGAATTGCGGCTGGGTGATCGATCTGGTTACGGAGTGGACGGGTCATCCGGATCAGCCGCTTCCTTTCCGCAGCCAATTGATGAAGGCGTGGTCAGGCAGAAGCTACCTGAACTTGCAAACGTTGATTGCAGCCCTTCGCCAATCTGCAGAAGATCGAGGACTAGAGGATTTTCATATCGGGGTCCTTTTCGTTGCATGGGGACAGTTCGTTATTCATGGGGATCTGTACGATATTGAAAGCAGCTGGTTTGAACGACATGGTGAAATATATGCCGATCATGGATCACCGCAGCCCAATCTCTTGCCAGGAATCCCGCTAAGAGGAGATAGTTATCCTTATGCAACGCGCCAAGACGGCTTGGTCGAAGGGGAGTCATTTGCCTCATTTTTCGGCGATCAGTGGGGGAGCTTATCCCAGTATCTCGGACTTACGGCGATTCACCTGCGCGATCAATTTCTGGGGGCTATGGTTTATAACCGTAAAGGACCATATGGGGTAACGGGGCCAAGTGATCCGCAAAAGGTGCTGCAATATTCGCAGGACTTCATTCAGATTTTCAGGGAAGTGAAGCGTGGGAATCCGAAAGCAATTCTGATGGGATATTCATCCGCGATCAGCGCAATAGCTGAGTGGCGAGTTGGGTGCGTGGATTTGGAATCGTTAGTGGCGGATGGCGCGATCGATATCTGGATTGATCAAACCTGGGGCGGTGCCTGGCAGGACTGGTGGGGGCTTGAATGGCTAGGCTGGACGTTCCAGCTTGCTAACTTACTCACACATCGCGCGGTGATCGAAGGCGGGAATCAACATCGGGCAACACCATGCAAGCACTATCATTTGATTGAAACGTGGGATGCTTGGGAACCATGGGATACGCTGCACCAAGTGCCAGAGAAGCTGCGCTGGGCGATTTGGGCATTTTCACATGCGGCTATCCAAACGCCTGAGGGCATTCGGGTACCTGATGGCTCCTATATCTCATGGGCTAATAATCGGGAAGCGGAGCTTTTGAGTGAGCGGGACATCGCATTTTTGGTTACACAGTTGAATGCTGCGCAGCGAAGTGCTTCACATTTAGAGCATGTGTATGGTCCGACCCTCCTCTATAATCGGAACATGATGACTTGGCTGTCTGTTACTCAACCGGATAGTAATTGCAGTGAGTGGATTGATGATCAGACAGCCATGTTGATGAAATGGGGAGTACCCTGCCTCAGCGCTTCACGAATGGAATGGTTGGGGAAAATCACGGAACCAGAAGCGTGCTTGCTGCAGGTACCAGGGCAATTGTCGCGAGAGGAGAAGGAGCTCCTGTGCCAAATGAAAGATGAAGGTATTCCCCTTCTTATGATTGGCAGAGCGGATCAGATCGATCAGACTATCCTTGATTTGGCTGGTGTGGCATTGAAGGATAACCTAGTGAAACAGGGCTTTTTCAGGGGTTACAATCGCCAGGGACATGAGGATTTGGCTCCAGTCGCCACTATCCATCTGCCAGTAGCACAGCCGGTCCAAGTGACAGATGGTGTAGTCATATATGAGACAGATCGCACGCCAATTGTGGTGAAAAGTAAAGAAAATCATGCTATTTATTGGCAACCGCAAGATTTGCGAGAGCCGGATCGCACGCATTTATCGCAGCATCAGCTGGGAGATCTCTCTCCTTATGCCGTAGTTAGCCGACTTCTGATCGAAGCGTCAGCTGAACAGCAATTATCGCATGTCGGGCCACCGCCATTTACACAGCCGTGCACCGTTCATTTTTGGAAAAGTGATGGCGTCGTCCATATCCTGCTTGGGAACTTGGAAACGGGAATTATCGGGGATTCCCGAACGTCAAGAACCGCCGATCTGCGTGTGAATAGAGCACATTTTGGATTACTGGATGGCCAGTATTATTTAATGAATATAGATGATAGTGGCATCGTATGGCCCTATGCTGAGGTCGCAGGAAACCTGCATTTTACAGTGGACATTGGAGTCGAAGCATCGATGGTTCTCATCCTAGCCCAAACTGCGAATTAATTGAAAATGAAGCCTTAAATCACTGTGATTAAGTGGTTTAAGGCTTCATTTTTTTACAATAAGATTTCTAGAGAAATATTAGCAATGTATTAAGGCTATGTGCAGTAAAACTCATATGCTTTGAAGAAAAAATCTAACAATTACATAATAAAATGAAATTAATTTCATAGATTATCAAGCAGAAGAAAGCAGTGTGATTATTGATGAGGATCATACATATTAACGAATATGACGAACAGAAAATGACTCTCGCAGAGCCTGTTTACGATAACTTTGGCAGGGTATTGCTGGCAGAGGGAAGGACTATTCATCCGACGATTATCAAAAGACTTAAGTCAATGGGGATTCGCATTCTAGTTATTGAGGATGAATTATCGGCTGGCATTTCGCTTGAAGATTTAATGGACATGCCTACCTGGATGGATTTGGTGCAGGGTGTGCAGAACTGTTTCAAGCATGCTCAACTGAAGAAAGAAATAGAGCCTAGGCAATTATTTTCCATGGCTGGAAAGCTGTTGGACGAGCTAATGAAAAGCCCAATTATACTTCCTATCCCTGCGGCAACTGTGGCAGAGGAGCTTTTACCTTTTGCCCATGCAGTCAATGTTACGATTTGGTCGCTTCTGATCGGCCGTGTGATGGGATATACCGCATTGCAGCTTCGGGATCTAGCGGTAGGGTGCCTGCTTCATGATTTTGGGAAAGCCGTTCAAGCTAATTATACCCAGCATCCAGAAGCTGGCTTTCAATTAATTAAGAAACATCGTGAGATCAACCTGATGTCGGCACATATCGCCTTCCAGCATCATGAGTTACGCGATGGATCTGGCTTTCCTAGAGGCATTCAAGGCGAAGCATTTCTGGAGATGGCACAAATCTGCGGCATTGCTAATCAGTACGAGAATAAGCTGAATGAAATGACCATGGCACCTCACGAATTAATGGAAATGTTCATGTCGCTATCGGATAAATCCTATTCACATAGTGTTATTCAAGCCTTTGTTCTCTCAGTACCCGCGTATATGCCAGGTGTCCGTGTCAGGATGAAGGACGGCCAATCAGCCATCGTCATGGCGATTACCACACATATGCAGCGGCCAATCATTCGATATGAAGCTACGCAAGTGTTGCTTAATTTAGCTGAACACCACTCGGTATTAATTGAAAGCGTTATAGAAACCACCAATCAAATCTAACAATAGGAGGTAATTATGAAAGTTTCAACCTTGATTAGAGCGGTTGCAACGATACAGAGCATGGCAGCAATTACGGAGCAAACTTCAGCAGGCGCTGAGGAAAATGCTTCAACAGCCGAGAATTTGGCATTAATAAGGATACCCTATACAGCTTAGTTAGAGGCTTTAAAGTATCATAGAAAGAAGCATGCTGCATCAATGAACGTAGCATTGATGCAGCATGCTTTTTTTTGAATTTTTAAAATGGAAAAATGCGAGGCTCCTTTTGCACGGAAATCCACTTACTAGTAGTAAATTCTTCGAAACCAAGCTCACCGCCGTAATGCCCAATGCCTGAGGATTTTTCTCCGCCGAATGGTGCGTTCATGTCCATATTGATGGTGGTATCATTCACGTGCGTCATGCCGCTTTCGATTGCGCGAGCAAAGGACATGCCTTTGTCCAGGTTAGTCGTGAACACCGCGCTAGATAAACCGTATTCGGTATCGTTTGCCCAGGTGAGTGCCTCTTCCTCCGAGTCGAACGGAATAATCGAAGCGATTGGGCCGAAAATCTCGGTTTGCGCTAGCTTAGAATCCGGCTTAACGTCGGCGAATACGAATGGCGTTACAATGTTGCCGATACGCTGTCCTTCCAAAACGAGACGAGCGCCTTCTTGTTTGGCGAGTTCCACTAGTCCAAGTACTTTCTCGATTTGTCTCTCGTTAATTAGCGGTCCTACGATGACCTTGGGATCGGTCGGATCACCATAAGGCACTTGTTGCAATCTCTCTGCCAAACGAGTGACAAACCCATCGTAATGCTTGCGATGTACAAGGAAACGATTCGTACATACGCATACTTGTCCGGAGTTCAACAGTTTGCTGAATACGGCAGCGTTAACGGCTTGATCCAAATCAGCATCCTCAAGCACAACGAACGGATTATTGCCGCCGAGCTCAAGAGAGGCTCGCTTCAGATGTTTCCCGCAAAGCTCGCCGATATGGCGACCGACGCCAGTGGAGCCTGTAAACGAGATGATGCGCGGCACAGGGTGTTCGATCATGTAATCGCCAACTTCTGCGATATCGTAGCTGACAATATTGAGAACACCTTTCGGAAGTCCCGCTTGCTCGAAAATATCGGCCACAATAGGACCACCTGTGATATAAGTTTGTGAGTCCGGTTTCAAGACGACAGCATCACCTGCGGCAATGGCAGGTGCGACAACTCGCATGGCCATATACAAAGGAAAGTTAAATGCATTGATGGTTCCGATGACACCAACTGGGAAACGATAAACATGATTTTCCTTCCCAGGCAGGGGGGATGGAAACACATGAGGGACATACATCGCGTCCACGTAGTTGATGGCAGCCATTACTGAGCCGACAGAAGCCATGAATTCGGCTACTGATTTGGTAACGGAGCTTCCTGATTCCTTCACCATCAAGCTGACAATCTCATCTTTTCTTTCTTGCAGCAGTTGCGCGGCGCGTCTAAGTACATTCTTACGTTCTTCTGCAGTGGATTTCGCCCACAATTTCTGTGCTTGCTTGGCAGCCGAGTAGGCTTCATCGATGTCGTCACGATTGGCAAGTTTGATGCGTGCAATGACTTCGTTATTATATGGATTCACGCTGTCATAGATGAATTCGCTGGATCCGTCGCGCCAAACGCCATTGATATATTGCTTGTTATAATTGTCAGACATAATCACGGGAGAACCCCCTTGTTAGTATTTGGTGATAACCGTTACGCCAACACCCGCATAGTTGTTCATTTCCTGGAACGCTGCGTTAATATCGTCCAACGCGATTTGCTTCGTGACCAGTTTCCCTGGTGCCAATTTGCCGCTCTCCACCATTTGGAGCATTTCACGGTATTCAGGAACCGGCATGCCTGCTGAACCGATTAGTGTGAGCTCTTTTAGTAGCATTAAATTTACGGGAACAGGTGTCATTCCGCCTTGCGGGTTGTTGCTTACGCCAAGCTGAAGGTGACGGCCGCGTTTACCTAAGCTCATGATCGAGTTAACGAACGTGTCTTGAATGCCAAGGGCTTCGATCGATAGGTTGGCTCCGCCTTTGGTGATTTCCATGATCGCTTGCGGTGCGTTCACTTCTTTGCTGTTCACCGTCGCGACGGCTCCCATTTGTTTGGCGAAGTCGAGTTTGTCATCGGCGATATCTACGGCAATAACGTTAGCGCCTGCCGCGGTAGCAATCTGGATGGCGGACAAGCCGACACCGCCGGAGCCAAAGACGGCCACCCATTCGCCTGGACGGACCTTGCCTCGCGCAACAACGCCGTGGAAAGCGGTCATGAACCGGCAGCCCATTGCGCTTGCGGTAAGGAAATCGACGCCCTCTGGCAGGTGAAGCAAGTTCAAATCCGCATTCGGAATGTGGATGTATTCGGCGAATCCGCCGTCAAAATGAAAGCCGACCATTTTCAAATTGTCACACAGGTTGTGGTGCCCCGACTGGCAATGCGGGCATACGCCATCGCCTTGATTGAAAGGCACGATGACGCGGTCGCCTTTTTTGAAATTGCGAATATGTTTACCTACTTCTTGCACAATGCCGCTCATTTCGTGACCAAGTATATGTGGGAATGATTTAATAGCGCCAAGTCCTCCGTGCCATCCGTGTAGATCGCTGCGACAAATGCCCGTCGCCTCCAATTTCAGTATGACGCCGTCAGGTGCAAGCGTGGGATCTGCAACTTGTTTGACAATCAAAGGTTCATTAAATGCTTCAAGTACTGCTGCTTTCATAAGGATCATCTCCCAGTAGGTGTTGTTTGGACTTCGTCCTCATTATAGAAATACAAATTGATAATGTATAATACATAATAAACTATGTGTTCATAGCTTTTAGTATATGAATAAGGGGGGAATGACATGGAGCTGCTTCAACTGCGATATTTTCAGACGGTTGCAAGATTAGAACATATGACCAAGGCTTCCGAGGAGCTCAAAATCGCACAGCCCTCGCTCAGTAAGACGATTTCCAGATTGGAAGAGGATCTCGGCGCGCCGCTGTTTAATCGGCAAGGACGTAATATCCGGTTAAATCAATTTGGCAAAGTGTTTCTTACTCGGGTGGAAAGAATTTTCCGAGAATTAGAAGAAGGGAAGAGAGAAATTCGAGATATGGCAGGCTTGGAGCGAGGGAGCATCACGCTGGCTGCTTCGCTGACGAGCATCCTGCCCGAAATGATCGGGGACTTTCTGCAGCTGCATCCGAATGTGCATATCCGTCAATTGCTGGAACCAACCGCAGTCATCAAGCGCATGTTAGAAGACGGGGAGATCGATCTATGCATCACAACCACACCGGTTGAGGGAGTAGATATGGCGTGGACTCCCCTTCGCACCGAAGCGTTCTATGTTGTTGTACCTGAGAACCATCCGCTGGCAAACAGAGAAAGTGTATCACTTATCGAGCTGAAGGACGAAACGTTCATCGGATTGCGTACGGGATATTGGTTTCGCAGCTTGACGGACAACTTGTGTAAGCAAGCTGGATTTACACCGAATACGATGCTTGAGGTGGATGAGTCGGACGCATCCGTTTTGTTATTGAGAAAAGGACTTGGCATTATGTTCGCACCTGAGCTGGCATGGCAAAAGAGGGCACATATATTGCCCCATCGATTGCGGATTGCCGACCCGGGATGTACAGTAACGACCGGAATTGCGTGGTCTAAAAAGCATTATTTATCCCTCGCGGCAGAGAGGTTCCGTCAATTCGTTATCGCGTATTTCAGGAATATGGAGACCCAATAGGCATAGAAACCGAGCAGCTGCGCATAATAAGTCTGGAAAATATGGACATGCGCGGTCGGTTAAAAGTTAACGTTGACGTTAACGTTTATTCGGATTATGATAATCACATCGAGAAGAAAACTATTTGGAAGGGAGAGTCTAGATGGATAAATTCAAAATAGATGACGTGGCCAAAGAGAGTGGATTGACCAAGCGAACGATTCGTTACTACGAGGAAATCGGGGTATTGTTTCCTCCAGAGCGTAGTGAAGGTGGCATGCGCATATACACCCGCAAACATATCGAAAGATTAAGTCAAATCGTAAATGCCCGTGATGTTCTAGGCTTTTCACTTATGGAAATCCAAGATTTCGTGGCCATTCGCGAAAAGATGGACGAACAAAAGCAAGTCTATTGGAAAACAGAGTCAACAGAAGAGAAGCTTTCGCAGCTGCGAGAAATGAAGGTTATGGTCGACCAACAGATGGCGATGGTCGATCAAAAACTTAGCAAAATGGCGGAATTCCGCAAGGAAATCGAATATATGCAGAAACGCATCAATGATGGTATTACCAAAATGTCAACATAAAAGGAGTCATTTTAGAAATGCAACCAACAGCTACGAGTAAGGCCAATACGGCCGCACAGCATCAGAATGCACAGAAAGTTAGTATGTTTAGTCAACCGAAAGCGGTATGGGCCGTCGTCTTCGCCAGCATTATTGCTTTCATGGGTCTCGGTCTCGTCGATCCGATCTTGCCCGCTATTGCTAAGAAGCTTCATGCTTCTCATAGTGATGTCACCTTGCTATTCACCAGTTATAATGCCGTCATGGCTGTAGCGATGCTGATCACTGGCGTCGTCTCGTCCCGTCTGGGCATCAAAAAAACACTGCTCGCAGGTATCATCATCATTGCCCTCTTCTCCGCATTAGGTGGTATGTCCAATAGTATTTGGAGTCTTGTTTGGCTGCGTGGGGGCTGGGGACTTGGAAACGCGCTATTCGTCGCTACAGCCTTGTCAGCAATCGTATCTTTGTCCAAAACAGGCGTCGCACGTTCTATTATTTTGTTCGAAGTAGCCGTTGGTCTGGGGATCTCGGTAGGCCCGCTGCTAGGGGGAGAGCTAGGTGCTGTCTCTTGGAGAGGTCCATTTTTCGGCGTAGCCGGTCTCATGGTGATTGCCTTCTTTATGATTCTATTTATTATGCCTAAACAACAAACCGTCATTCGCAAAAAGAAGGCATCGCTCGCGGATCCGTTCCGCGCTTTGAAATTCAAAGCACTACGTACATTCGGAATCGCAGCTTTCCTTTATAACTTTGGCTTTTTCACCTTACTCGTATATGCAGCGTTAGTCCTAGGCAAGTTAGGATTGGATGAGCATCAGCTCGGCTACGTATTCTTGGGCTGGGGACTTATGCTTGCCTTTACATCTGTCTTCACGGCACCGAAGCTGCAGAAACGCTTTGGAACAGTGCCTTCCATGTGTGTTCAATTGCTTTTGTTTGCTGCTACTTTGTTTGTCATGTCCATTTGGACAACAGATAAAACCGTTATTATCACTGCCGTCATCATTGCAGGTGCTTTTCTTGGCAATAACAATACCTTGATCACAACGGCCGTCATGAACGCGGCGCCTGTTGAAAGACCAACTGCTTCGGCGGCTTACAGCTTCTTGCGTTTTATCGGTGGGGCGATTGCTCCTTACCTAGCAGGAAAGTTGGCAGAGTGGTTTAATCCGCATATGCCGTTTATCGTTGGTGGTGCATGTGTCGTCGTCGCTGTCGTCTATTTGTGGATGAACCGTAACCATTTGAAGCACGTGGACGAAGTTGAAAGTGCGCATTAAAGTAATAATTCGGAGCCCGCTAACCCTAGCGTGGCTCCTTTTGTTTTGAGCTTGATACATTTTTCGAAGCGGACAAGCAAATTGTTCAGGAATGTGATAAAAGTGGGGAATCTAAAAGTCCAATTAGTTCATAGAACTTGTAATTATTCACTATGAAACAGCCCATAAACCCTATAGCATTAGTCTCAGTTAGACCAAGAGGAGGTGAACTTAAGGAAGTCATGAATCAAGTAGATGGCCACGTAAGATTGCATCACCGCTTGTCCCAGATTAGGACGAAAGGATGAGAGCCGTGTACGTACATTCAAATGAAAAATTCGCAGGGAAGTTACTGGTTATCGGATTAATAATTGCTTTATTCATGTCATTGTTTTTAACCACACAAAAGGCTGAAGCTGCAAGCGTTACCATTCCAAGTAATGGCGTTCAAATAAAGGATAGTGCAGGCAATCTTTTGCAAGCGCATGGCGGGGGGATCATTAAAGTAGGATCGTATTACTACTGGTTCGGTGAGAACAGAAGCGGTGATAACTTAGTCGCATGTTACCGCTCGACGGATCTCAAAACATGGGAATTCCGCAACAATGTACTCAAGCATTCTTCAGCTCCAGAACTCGCGACTGCGAATATTGAGCGGCCAAAAGTCATTTACAATGCCTCTACTGGGCAATTCGTCATGTGGATGCATAAAGAAAATGGCGTAGATTACAGCGAAGCAAGAGCAGCAGTTGCCTACTCCTCCACTGTTGATGGCAACTACACATGGCAGGGCAGCTTCCAACCTCAAGGTCAGTACATGTCTCGTGATGACACCTTGTTTGTGGATGACGATGGTTCCGCGTATTTCATTTCTTCAGCCAGAGAGAACTTAGATACGCATATTTACAAGCTTTCTGCCGATTATCGATCCATTGCCTCCTTAGTTCAGAAGGTTTGGGTTGGTGCTCAACGTGAAGCGGCGGCGATGTTTAAAAGGAATGGCGTCTACTTCCTCGTGACTTCCGGAGCAACCGGCTGGGCGCCGAATCAAATGAAATATGGGACAGCATCGAGCATCGCAGGTACATGGAGTGCGCTTAGTAATGTCGGAGACGGCACTTCGTTTGATTCACAGCCAGCCTATATTCTCCCTGTTCAAGGCACCTCTACAACCTCGTATCTTTATATTGGAGATAGATGGGCGGGCGCATGGGGAGGCATCGTGAATGACTCGAGATACGTTTTCCTACCGATATCGTTCCCTTCGAATACATCCATGAGTCTAACGTATTATGATAAAATAACGATCGATACAGCGACTGGCACTGTTTCTGGATCGAATTACAGTTTCAACACCACGACGAATTATAAAATTCTCAACCGAAATAGCAACAAGTCACTGGCTGTCAGTGGAACGGATAAAAATCTCAGTGCAGCGCCAATCCAGCAATTTACGGATACGACGGCGCTTTACCAAAGATGGCAACTCGTGAAGAAAGCCAACGGCTACTACAGCATCATAAACAAACAAAGCGGCAAATATATGGATATTAACGGTCAATCCACGGCAGATGGAGCCACGAACATTCAATATGCAAGTAATGGCGGTAAAAATCAAGAATGGCTGCTGGTTGATCTCGGAAATGGCTATTATGGCATTGAGAATCGCAATAGTCGTAAGTTTATGGACATCAGTGGAAGCTCTACAGCGGATGGCGGACAGAACATTCAATATACGTGGAATGGCGGCAATAATCAGCAGTGGACGATTAACTAAATCGGAACGCGCTAGTTTATATCTTGTAAGAAGTAGGAAGAAGCTGCCTTCATATGGCGGCTTCTTTTGCTTTATCCTTTACAATAGGAAAAGATTTTGTTCATTTCAAACAAAGCGGGATGGAACTGGAATGAACTGTACGGTATCTGGGAGCATGAAGAAAATAGGGAGAGGGGATCGACCAATGTCACTTAGACGGAGTGAAGTGAAACAGGCTCAGGCGCAGACAGCAGCGTTGTTCAGTCAGGTTGGCATCGTTCTGACACCAGCTGAACGGGAGGGGATCGAGATCGCTGGATTCGGCTTAGGCGACTTGGCGAACCAAGGGCTGGAGCTTATTACGTACGTGAACACGGACCGGTACTGTGCTAAGGAGCTTGTCCTATTACCAAGGCAAACCTGTCCCGAGCATGTGCATCCGCCTGTCAACGGTGATCCGGCAAAATGGAAACGTTCCGCTGCCGCTGGGGGAAAGTATTTCTCTATGTTGAAGGCGAATCCACAACAAGCATACAGGCCGTGGTGCCGGCAGGAAGTGAACGTTATTACACTGTTTTCCATGAGATCGAATTAAATCCTGGGGAGCAATACACGATTCCTCCCAGAACCAAGCATTGGTTTCAAGGCGGATTGGAAGGCGCAATCGTATCCGAGTTCTCGAGTACGAGCCGTGATGAGCATGATATTTTCACAGATCCGAACATTGTTAGAATGCCTGTCATTCTGGAGGATGAGTCATAGAGCATGCAGCTGGAGTTGATCTTGGCTTGACTGCAAGCGATAATAATAGCTAAATAAGATTAGTGTATGAAGTGGAAAATCCGGCGGGAGGCCGTTCGTTATGCAGATTGGAATGAATTATGGATTCAATGTGAGGCAACAACAAATTTTGGAGCGGATTACCCTAGAAGGGGAAATCAAAATCACCGACTTGAAAGAAGCATTTCAGGTCACGGAAATGACGATCAGACGTGATCTTGAGAAGCTGGAGGAAGCAGGTTCTATCAAGAGAACGTTTGGCGGCGCTATTTTCGTTGGGAAAGATGTTGCCCTGCAAGAACGCTCAGGCGTATTGACAGAGGAGAAGATGAGGATTGGCCGAGCAGCTGCTGCGCTGGTCCGTCCTGGGGAATCCATCTTTATCGACGGTGGTACGACGACGCTGCAGATTGCACGGTATTTGCCGTCGGGGATGAACATTACCGTCGTGACGAATGCGATGAATGTAGCAGCCGAGCTCTCGGGTAAACAGATCCCCACACTGATGACTGGCGGGATGCTGCTTGAGGCAACCTCTTCCTTAGTTGGACCTGTTGCAGTCCAAACACTGACGGGGATGGCATTCAATCGTATTTTTCTGGGTGCGACTGGCGTTAACGTTGAACACGGATTCAGCAATTCGAACATTTACGAAGCGGAAATTAAACGAATTGCCATCCGTCAGTCGGAAGAAACGAATGTCGTGCTCGATCATTCGAAATTCGGTGCGAAAGTGCTATTCTCGTTTGCACCGCTGCCTGATGTATCTCGGATTCTGACGGATCTCCTGCCCGAAGACGAATTGATTCGAGCCTGCGATGAAGCGAGTGTACAGATAGAAGTTGCGGGATAAAGATTGGCTCAAAAGCAAAACAGAAAAGAGAAGGGCTGCCTTAAAGTAGATGTTTCTACTTAAGGCAGCCCTTTTTGCGTAGCTGGAGTGATCAAGCTGCACAGAGATAAATCTAATTTGAAAATTGTGGAAACCAATGTAATTGTTTCACGTAAGAGGATAGTACATTGTTCAGCGTCATTCTATAGGAACGTGGAGTTGAACTTATTCAGAAGTTCACCGAACCTTTGTTGATCTTCGGAAGTCCAATCTTGGAGATGCTTAGCAAGATACGCCAAACGGGCTTGCTTATTCAAAGCTAATTCCGCCAATCCGGACTCTGTAATCTGAAGCGAGTAGGCGCGGCCATCTTGGGGATCGGGAATCCGGTACACGTAGCCTTTTTGTTCCAATGCGGCAGTCTGTCGGCTGATTGTTGACATATCCAGTTGGAATTCTTCAGCCAAAGCTTTCACGCCAGCGGAACCGTGAGAAGAGATTTGGTAAAGCAACAGATAAGCAGCGCGATCCAAATTGCCGACTTTCTTATTGGTGGTTGCCGCGATAAATCGGCGAATAAATATGGTTAATTCGATCTCAATGGTTTCAACAGGATTTTTTGTCATCATGTACCTCATCTATAGGCGATTTCATTTTATTCCTACGTTATCGTAACATACACAGAATGATTTGAATATCATCGAACATAGCGCAAATAACAAGAGCTTATGATTGACTTCACCTCACATAGTTGTATAATGCAAGTATATGATGTCATCATACTTCTTGTTTGAGAGAAGCGAGAGTAGACGGGAGAGAAAACATCATGAAGGCAATGGAAATTATGGTTCGTCAAGTTTATAAAGTAAAAGAAGAGGATAGTGTCCGCGCTGTCATTGAGAAGTTTATTTTGCATCGCATCAGCGGGCTTCCCGTTGTTAATGATCGCAATGAAGTCGTTGCTTACATCAGTGACGGAGATATTATGCGTTATATTGGCAAGCATGATGATCATATATTTGGTTCGTATCTCTATACGGCTGTCATTAAGGGAGATAATGAGGAGTTTCAAGATAGAGTGCGCAATTTGCTTCCTTTAAATGTAATGAAAATAGCTCAAAAGAAAGTAATTGCTGTAGACGCTGAAGAGGATATTGAGCAAATCGCGGCGATCTTGGGAAAAAAACGAATTAAAAAACTGCCAGTTCTCAAAAGAGGCGTGCTTGTCGGCATCATAAGCAGGGGCGATGTGATCCGGCATGCTTTTCAGTCTATTTTGTGAAAAATGTGCTTAACGAAAGGAGCTCTCTGTATGTTGGAACGGCTCAGACATAGATTATTTTTATTTCCATTATTTATCGTAATTAAAATTTATGTGGCATGGATGATTTTATTTGAAACAGGCCCATCCGCAAGAATACTCCTGACTGAAATCCCAGCGGTTTTGATCACTTATTGCGTCGTTGAGTATGTTGTTAAAAAGCATAAGCTCGCATGGTATCTAGCTATTGACTTGATTATTACGATTTTGTTTTTTGCACTTGTTATTTATTATAAGCATTTTGGTGTTATCGCTACGTATCATGTTTTAACGCAAGCTAAGCAGGTCGGTGCAGTCAAGAAGAGCATTTTCTCTGTGATTGAGCCTCAATATTTGCTTTTCTTCCTGGACATCGTGGTGGTGAGCTTCTTTGCGTTCTTCAAGCCGAAGTCGAGAGAATGGAAGCCGCTTAGTATGAAAATAGTTGCTAGTGTCGCATGCTTCTCCTTATTACTTTGCGCACTTAGTGTCATTCCTAATCGCAGTTCTTTTAATGAAAATGTAAAAGCAAGTAAGATGGGCATATTAAATTATGAGATGTATAACCTGCTTTCTCAAAAAAAAGAAGAGATCATCAGCTCCGATCAAATCACGCAGCCAACCATCGATGCTTTGAAGAATAAAACGGCGGTCGTAGCACCCGTTCAATTTGGGGCAGCCAAGGGTAAAAATTTGATTATTATTCAAATGGAATCCTTTCAAAATTTTCTAATCAACTTGCACATAGACGGAACTGAAGTCACGCCAAATTTGAATCAATTGGTCAAATCGAGCTATTATTTCCCGAAATTTTATCAGCAAATTGGTCAAGGGAATACGTCGGACGCTGAATTTATCGTGAATACGTCCTATTATGTACCGCCAGATGGCGCTGCTACGCAAGTCTATGGGAAGAAGGACTTACCAAGCCTTCCAAAGCTCCTTCAGAAGCAAGGATACACGACGATGAATTTCCACACGAATGAAGTTGGATTCTGGAATCGGGATGATTTATATCAGGCCATTGGTTATGATCGGTATTATGATAAACAATATTTCAAAGACGAGGATGCCTTCTTCTATGGCTCATCGGATGAAGTACTGTACAGAAAGACAGCGGAAGAATTAGCGACGTATCAGAGGCAAGGAACACCTTTTTACACGCACGTGATCTCCATGAGCTCTCATAACCCTTTTACGATTCCGGAAGAAAAATATAAGATGACCCTGCCTGAGCGGTATGAAGGTACCTTCGTAGGCGACTACATTCGCGCAGAAAACTATGCGGACTATGCACTTGGCTTATTTATCAATGATTTGAAGAGAAGGGGAATATGGGAGAATAGCGTCGTTGTTCTCTATGGAGATCACCGCGGCCTTCCCTTATTTTCACTGAAAGCTGACGACAAAGCATTAATGAACGAGATATTAGGTCATGAATACGGCGAAAAAGAACTCATTAACATTCCTCTTATTATCGCTGCCGAAGGGGTGACCACCTCTCAAGTTCAAATGCAGCTCGGCGGTCAAGTCGATATATTGCCAACGGTTGCCAACCTATTAGGTGTGCCGCTGACAGACTACATTCATTTTGGTCAAGATTTGCTTAACCAAACGTCCTACAACCTGTTGCCACAACGGTACTACTTGCCTACGGGCTCATTTGTAAATAGCGAAGAGCTCTTCATGTCTGGAAAAGGGTTTGAGGATGGCAACTATTTCACGCTTGCCGGCAATGCCAATGAACATCAATCGGCAACCGAAGATGAGTTTAATCATGCCTTGAAGCTGCTTCAGTTATCGGATAGTTATGTTTCCCAACTGCCAGATCGCGTGGAGCCCGAATAAAAGATGTGAGTAAAGTCTTGCGATCATGTCGCAAGGCTTTTTTTTCATGCTATGATAGAAGAAATAGGTAATTGATCCTTTTCAAAGGAGACTGCCCATGCCCCTAGCCATGAAAACGCTCCGCTCGAAATTGTCCAAAATGCCGTTCAGCTATCAGTTGTTCATCAGCTATCTGCTGCTGTTTACGATTCCGGTACTGATTATCAGCGGGTTGAGCTTCATTTATATGAAAAAAACGATCATTGAGGATGTTGGCAAGTTTTCAATGAAATCGCTTTCACAGACAGCTCGGAATTTGGATTATCAAATGGGTGAAATGATCAATCTGAATTATGGCATCGTGACCAATAAAGATTTGATAGGCATACTTCAAGATACGTCATCTTTGAATAATGAATATACGAAATATATTTATGAGCGTAAATTTATAACTGATATTTTTCCTGTTGTATTCGGGAGTAAAGTGGATGTTATCCAATCGATTCAGGTTTTTGGCAGGTTGGGTACAACCTTAGTCTACCCTCTATCTAATCTCCAAGATATGAATGTAAGCTTGCAGCAATCGATTGCGATACCAGAAGAGTTGTTGAACAGCCGCAGTTATGCGATTGGCGAACCGATTTGGCTGCTGCAGGACACATTCATCTGCTATGTTCAAAATATCTTTTCTTCGGATTTTCAACATTTGGGTACGGTTGTGATAAAGCTGAAGCCTAGTTTTTTGGCCAATTCTTATCAATCGATTCTGGAAGGCAATGATATTTATGTCGTCACGCATACAGGGACAGTTTTGTCTCATATAGATACCCCAAGGATCGGCACATCGCTCCAGCTGTTGCTTCAAGCCAGTGAAGAGGAAGCAGGCAGCGAAACGAAGGAGATCCAATATAACGGTGTGCACTATTTGTTCAATAAGACTCAGCTCTATCATCAGAAATGGTATATTGTGCAGCTTGTTCCTTGGAGTGAGGTCAGCAGCAAGCTGGATTCGGTTAAACATATTGTTGTGATTGTTTCCATCTGTACGTTCCTCTTGGCCTTATTGACGGCGCTTGTGTTCTCTCGTACCTTATCTTCCCCGATCAAAAGGCTGATCCGCTCCATGAGGTTGGTAGAAAGAGGGGATTTGCAGGTGCAGGTGTCTGCTGACTCCTATGGTGAATTCGGTTTGCTGGAGCGGCAGTATAATAAAATGGTGGGTAACCTCCAAAATATGATGGATATGTTGGAGAAGGAGCAGAAGCGACTGCATGAATCGGAGTTGAAAGCGCTGCAGGCTCAGATCAACCCGCATTTTCTTTACAATACGCTGAATGCGATTAACTGGATGGCAGTTGAATATAAGGCTCAACCGATCAGTAAAATGGTCGTTGCCTTATCCAAACTGTTCCGCCTAAGCTTGAACCAAGGCAAAGAATTTATTGAGATAGGTAAGGAGCTGGAGCATCTTTACTGCTATCTCGAGATCCAACAAATCAGACACGGGAATAAGCTGAGTATACATGAGAAAGTAGACGAGCAGCTGTACGCGATGACCTGCTTGAAGCTAATCCTGCAGCCATTGGTGGAAAACAGCATTGAACACGGCTTTAATCTTCGTGAAGGCAGGGGAACCCTTTGGATTGAAGCCATCTTGGAGGGTGAATATCTCTTGTTCCGTATCCGTGACGACGGAACAGGTGTGGATGTGGAAACGATGAACCGGAGACTGAATGGTGAAGTGCCCTCCAAGGGATATGGTGTTTCCAATATCCAACAGCGTATTCGCCTTTACTACGGCAAGGACTGCGGGCTATCCTACCAGAACCGACCTGAAGGAGGAACGGTTGTTACCGTCCGAATGAAACATTTGCCTCAATAGAGGTTTATGCTGCTTTGCTGTGCAGAACGTTGCTAACGAAATGCGTAAGGAAGGTGGGGAGTATATGTATTCGGTCTTGTTGGTGGACGACGAAGAATTGGTGCTGCGTATTATGGAAAATTGTGTGGATTGGCATGAAATGGGTTTCCAAATTGCGGCCACGGCCAAGAATGGTGAGGAAGCCTTAAGGAAGCTTGGAACAGGCTTCATTGATGTGATCATCACGGATATTCGGATGCCGGTGATGGACGGGTTAACGATGATTGAGCATCTGAGGGAAACTCACAGGGATATCACAATCATCATTACGACGGGTTATGATGAGTTCGAATATGCCCGGAAAGCTGTATCTCAAGATGTGCTCGAGTATTTGCTGAAGCCGATTGAAATCGAAGCGTTGACGAAATCACTCGGCAAAGTAAAAGAAAAGCTGGACCAGGAACTGGAACGCAAGACGTATGAGCAGCGGTTAATTCAGAAGTTAAATCAGAGCATGCCCGTGCTGAAGATCAGCGTGATCGAGGACTGGCTGCGGGGCAGATATGGCGCTTTGGACGAGCTGATCAGTAAGTTATCCTTTGTCGGAATAGATTGGCCGGCGGCTAAGTACCAAGTCGTGTTGTTCTCATTAGTGAACAAACTGAACCGCGAAGTGCCGCCACGTTGGTTTCACTTTGAAGAGAATCTGCAGCTTGCCAAATTTGCAGTCGCCAACATTGTGACGGAATGTTTGGAAGCAGCGGGAATTCGCAGCATATATCCGGAGTATGTCAAGGATAGCTGGCCGGTCATTATGCAATATGACGAAGAACACGGCAGACCTGATCAACTTACTTATGTATTGGAGGATATTCATCATAAAGTTAATCAATATCTGAAACTGAATCTTCACATTAGTGTGGGAGACGCTTGTGACAACTTGCATGAGGTCCCTGGCTCTTACCGGAATGTACGCACAGTCGCGAAATATGCGCTATTTCAAGAAGCACCAGGCATTCTGTTCTATAGAGATCTACATAAACCTGAACAAGTGCCCGTTGCTTGGCTGGACATGCAGAAGCAGCTAATAGAAGGCATCCGCCTGCAAAGCTACCCACAAGTCAATGTGGCCGTGAATGATTTGTTTGCCTTGCTGGATAACCGCCGATATGATCCAGATGAGGTGTATGGCATCTTAGAAAAGTGCTTGATGCTGACCAACATTACCCTGATCGAGATGGGTGAGCGGATTGAAGATGTGTTTTATCAAAAAGAAGAAATAAGCCTCCAATTGCGTCAGTTTGAGCATATGTTGCAAGTCAAGCTATGGTTTTCGGAGCTGTATGCGCAGCTGTTGGATTCGTTAACGTACCGGAACCGTTCCAAACACAAGCATTTCGTGGAGAGAATGGTTGACTATATTAAGGAGCATTACAACCAAGACATCACGTTAGACGATTTGGCCTTGAAGGTGAATCTGTCCCCTAACTATTGCAGCCTCGTCTTTAAAAGCGTCATGAATCAGGGGTTTTCTGAGTATGTGACGCATGTCAGAATGGAGCAGGCGAAGCTGCTGATCAAGGAATCCGACTTGAAAGTGTACGAAGTCGCCGATAAGGTAGGTTATAAGAATATTTATTACTTCAGTAAAATATTTAAGAGCATGGTAGGGCTGACGCCTACAGAGTATAGAGGCAAATGAGTTTGGCAGGGCGCGGATAGCTACAACACGACAAGTGATAGACTGGATTGGCGCGGACGCACGACGTATGGCGGCTCGAGAGCTAGAGAGCAAGAGAGCAAGAGAGCTCGAGAGCTAGAGGGCTCGAGATAAGGTGATGGCATCATCTTATCTCGGGCTTTTTCTCATATTCACTGAAAATAGAGTAATAGTGTAACGCTAAAGTGTTGAAACCCGGAGGAAACAGCAACTTTTGGAGCGATTAGCGTTACCGCGTAACGTTATTGTGCAGCAGAGAGTCTATTGGAGCTGAATAGCGTTATGGGATAACGCTATTCAAGCCCGCTGCACAGCCTTGGGGCCAAGTCTGTAGGAACGAATACGATCCGAGCCCGATGCAGCAAGCAGCAGCTCGGCTTGGACCAATTCATGCAGCAATTTCCGCGCATGCTGCCCCTTAATGGCAAGCAGCTCACATACCTCGTGCGGCGCGAACGGTCTCTGAACTTGAGTGGCGAACCGGATAATTTCCCGCTGCTTTAATGGAAGATTCATAGCCACGTTTACGCCGCCACCGTACAGTTTGCCTAACACTTGCTGGATGAGCTGCTGACAGCGCCTGGGCTTCTCTTTGATGGCATCCAGCGGGAAGCGGTAAATGTGCCAGCCGTCCAGCATCAATTGGTTTTGTCGTTCGCGCTCATAGTCAAAGCTGCGCCGGGTCACATTTTTGGCATGCGAGCTGAAATCATCGACTTCCCAATTGATCAGATAGGGAGGCCTGATGTAGGCGGAATCCAAATAGAAGACACCGTCCCGATAATTCGTGACTTCGTACTCCGCATGCAGAAAGTCTAAGCTGCCGACAGCAGGCAGCCAGATGTCTTGTGCAAACAGCTTCTCATTGTGGGCATGTCCTTCGTTTAATCGACGGAGAACCTCACCGTTACGATTCATCCTCTGTTTTGCCAACCAAAGCTCATAAAGTTCCATGTACATTCTCCTCCTCCGTTGAGACAAAAAACACCGCACCATCCCAGACTAGGGAAGGAGCGGTGTGCTTCACGCGCAACGATATGTACTGCCTACTATAGCCGAAAGAAATCATTTTGTCACGAGAGATAAAAAGTATAAAAAACAGTAAAGTATTGAGGTTTCTGCCCAAAATGCCGTGCGGTAAGATAAAGATACTTAAATAGAGACCAACAGAAGGATTGGAGGAGAGTATACGAGGTGAGACGGGCGCGCAAGACAAGTTGGTTGACCAAAGAAGATTTGGCTGGTTATCTGTTTGTGTTACCGATGCTGGCCGGCATGGCTGTTTTCGTTTTTTACCCTTTGGTCCAGGTATTTCTCATGAGCTTTCAAAACCATAATGGAGTCAGCGGTCACTGGGTCGGTTTAGCCAATTATACGTATATTTTTCATGATTCCTTGTTTTGGAAAGCTTTTCGCAATACGATCTGGTTTCTTGTCATCGGCATGGTGTGGATTCCGGTCGGGTTCATCATTTCAATTCTTATTCATTCCATAGGTAAGGGGAAAAACATATATAAATCATTATTCTTCGTACCCTATATTGTCTCGATTGTTGCCACAGGCATGATATTCACGGTTATTATGTATCCAACGGAAATCGGTCCTGTTAATCAAGTGCTAGGTATAGTAGGTATTGAGCCGCTAAAATGGTTTTCACATACGGATACCTCTCGGCTGTCGCTAGTATTACTAGGTCTATGGCATGGAACTGGATTTGTGATGCTGATTTTCCTCACGGGACTTCAGACGATTTCGCAAGAGATGATCGAAGCAGGCAAGGTGGATGGAACGAACAGATTTCAAGAATGGATGTATATCGTGATTCCATCTCTGCGACCTATTATCGTATTTTTGTTTATTATGTCCTGCATTTGGGGCTTGAAAAGATTCGCCGATGTCTTCGTCATTGGCGGTGTCGATGGTACACCAGGCGGATCGTTAAGCACGCTGCTGTTGTATTTATACAGATTCGGCTTCGAATCGTTTCAGTTCGGAACGGCTGCCGCAGTATCCATTGTCGTTTTCATCATGATTATGATCGTCACCTTAATTAATCTTAAGTTAGTCGGCAAGAGTTCCTAGATAGAGGAAGTGAACACGTTGAAGACGACGAAAACAATTTCTAATGCGGATAGCAGGGTCACGGTGAAGGATCAGAAATTAACAAGCTATAAAAAAAGGTTAAATGGGGAAAAAGCCGTGTTTCACTTGCTTTTGTCTGTGGCAGCACTCGTGTTATTGTTTCCGCTATTATGGATGTCTTCGATCAGTTTCAATCTAGATGCCTATAACAGTGTGCCAACCCCGTTTACATTTATTCCGGAGCATTTTGGATTTAATAACTATGTAAGCGCTTGGAAGAGTCTCGATATTATTAATCTTTACAGCAACTCGATTATGGTAACCGCAGGAACGATCCTATTCAGCGTCAGTTCAGCGGTAGCATCGGGCTATGCGATATCGAAAATTCCTTTTAAAGGTGCGAAAATCGTATTTTTCCTCGCCTTGGCAACGCTTATGATACCTGGGGAGGCAGCGATTGTGCCGGTATTCGTCATGTTCAACAAGTTGGGCTTACTCAACTCCTATTGGAGCTTGTATTTATATTCGATTTGTTACTCGTTCGGGACCTTCTTGGCGAAGCAGTATTTCGATACGGTGCCTTCTGCATTCCGCGAAGCGGCGAAGGTGGATGGGGCCGGCGAATTTTACATTTTCTCGAGAATTTATGTGCCGCTTTGTATGCCGGTTGTTTCCACGCTCGTGATTCTACAGTTTCTGAATTCATGGAACGATCTGCTCTGGCCGCTTCTGTTATTGAACAGCCCTGATAAATATACGCTGCAGATCGGAATGAGCATTTTTTTGTCCGCGCAAAAATCGATGAGCACCTCACCTGGATTAACAATGACAGCCTCTGTATACATGATTGCTCCCGTACTGATGATCTACTTGCTTTTCCAGAAGTATATTATCCAAAGTGTCGCCTCTGCAGGTGTAAAAGGCTAAGTCTTCACGCCTCGCGTAACGAGTTACCCACTTACTTGAGGATCAGCGGAAGGAAAGTATTCCGATCCTATATTGGCCTTGGAACGAACTTTAAAAGGGAGATGGGACAAAGATGAAGAAATGGGCGCTCGGTGGATTCAGCGTATTTATTGCAGCATCAGTGATGTTATCCGGCTGTTCAGGGGAACCAGAGGCGACGAAGCCGGTAGACAAACCGGCGGACACGCCGAAGGTGGAGGCGAAGAAAGAGATCACCGGAACCGTCAAGCTTGGCATTATCGGACCGGATTGGACGGCGAAGGACAATGTTACTCCGCAAGGCGTCAAACGTGAAGGCGCAGAGAAGCTCGTCGCGCAATTCAGTGAGAAATTCCCGAAGGTGAAGGTAGAAATTATTGAGATTCCGTTCGACGGTCGGATTGCCAAGCAGCAGACACTGTTGATATCCAAAGGCGTAGATGTGATGCAAGCAAATCCGCCGATCGATTTCTACAGACAGGGCTTGCTCATGCCGCTTCGTAAGTACGTGGAACAGGAAAAGCTGACAGATCTTTACGTTGACAGCGCTTTCAAATCACCGACGAGAACTTGGGATCCTGCGGACAATGAAATTATCGCCTTGCCAGGCCAGTTGGACTCGGCCACCGTTGCCTATGATAAGAAGTTGTTCGAAGACTTCGGCGTAGCGCCATTATCAGAGAATCCGACGATGGCTGAAATTGTGGAGAAAGCCAAGAAGCTGACTGGCAAAAATCCAAAAACGGGCGAACAAACCTATGGCATCTACGTCGATGGCAGCTGGCAGCTGTATCTGCTGACGAATTATTTCCTTGCTGAGAAAGATTTCCCGACGCCGGCTGTTCAATACCCAGCATCATATAAGGAATCCAAGGTTTCCTTTAACTCTCCAGCTATTAAATCAGCACTAGACAAAGAAATTGATCTAATTAAATCGGCGGCACACCCGGGATTCATAACTGGTAACGGCAAAGAAAACTGGGGAACTGAGAAGAACAATGCAGCCATCTATCTGTATGCGCAACCGGTTGTAATGAATCCTGCCGTTTCGAATAAGCTAACAGACCGTTTCGTTCTTACAAGAGGCGTACGTTATGACAATGACAGAGCTTATTTTGGCAGCAACCTCGGTTGGGCAATTGCTAAGAATACTGAGAATTTCGATGCATCCTGGGAGTTGGCTAAGTTTCTAGCGGGTCCAGCAGGGCAAGAGTTCAGCTATAAGAATTTCAGCAATATTCCTTCTTTGAAAACTGTGAATTTCATGAATGATAACCCCTATGCAGCTAAATTTATGGAGGTCGTGTCGAAAGGTGCAGTCAATCATGACCCTACGCCATTTATGGGAACCGGCTACCGTCCTGGCATTAACGATATCATTACATTAGCGGTCCAAGGGAAAGATGATGTAAAAATTCAGCAGAAGCTGGACGAAATTCAAACCAAGTTCGAAGAATGGAAAAAGCAGCAGAAGTAATATAGCGGAATCATCAAAGCAGCTCCTTGCCTAGAGGAGCTCTTTTATGTGCAAGGTCTAGAAATGATAAATGAAGGGACGGAGTTCATCATGTATAAAAAGTGGCTGCTTTATATGTTTGGATGTCTCATTGTCGCATTTGTTACGATCATTCCGAGCAATGGCACTGTTCTGGCTGCGATACAAAATGAGTACTTTGTGGCTGCGAATGGGACCGATACAACCGGGAACGGTTCATCAGGCAACCCGTGGGCGACAATCGATAAGGCGAGAGACTATATTCGAACAAACAATATCAATGATAATATGACAGGCGATATTGTAGTTAACGTAGCTGCAGGGGATTATTACGTGACATCAACGATTTCATTTAACGAACAGGACTCGGGTTCTAATGGATACAAGGTGATTTACAAGAATCAAGATGCTGTCGGAAGCGCTAAAATACATGGGGGAACCAAACTGGATTCGGGGTGGTCCGTTTATGATGCGGGCAATGATATTTGGCGTAAAAATGTAGGCACCAGCTATGTCATGGATACGCTTTATGAGAATGGAAGCAGAGCTATCAAAGCAAGAATTGCGGATTATACGTATAATCCCAGCTTCGAAACGGCAAGAGAAGGGTATTTCCGGTCAGTAACAGGTAACGGAACAGCCACCTCCAACACGACTTGGATTACGTATAATCCAGCTGATTTCAATCCTACTGGTTGGGATATCAGCCAACTCAAGATCAGTATTTTCCCGTGGGGCAATTCGGATTGGCACCGGTGGACGGTCTCCGTCTCATCCATCGATACGGTAAATAAGAAAATATTTTTCAATAACATGGGTGATTTTACGGAGATGGGCGCGAGTGCTAGATACTGGCTCGAAGATTCCTACAATTTTCTGAATGCTCCCGGAGAATTTTTCTTCAATCAAAGCACAGGGTATCTCTACTACAAATCGTATACAGGAGGAGACCCAAGCAGCAAAAATGTGATCATGCCAAAGGTTAAAGACGTCATCAAGCTTTATGGAACAAATGCCAGTAACACGGTGCATGATATTCGATTTGATGGCTTAATGCTGGGAGAAACCGACTCAACTTCGCCGATTACGATGTGGTGGAATACCGATGGAGGCAGCGTGGAGACCTCAGATTGGGGGTATAACGATCATGCTGTTATTTTCTTAAGAAATACGGATCATATCGAAATACGGAATTCCCATATCAAAAATGCAGGTCGGCACGGTGTTCTGATGGTCGGTCAAAATAACTACAATACGGTTTATGGCAACTGGATTGAACATATGGGTGTGAGCGGCATTATTATTTCGAACGGAAAGGGAGTTAGAGACGGATCGACGACGGCGAATACCGATATTAGCGAACATCATTTGCTATCGAATAATCGCATTCATAACATCGGTGAATTGAATCTATACGCGGAAGGTGTGCATTTACAGAACACAAGCTACAATGAGGTGTCCTACTCAGAAATATTTAATTCCGCAAGATATGCAGTTTCGCTTAGGGGGCACGCTAGATATGATTATACGGCCAATTATTATACGTACGCTCAGCCATCGCAGGGCAATGTCATTCAATATTTGAAAGTCTATAATATGAACCAAGACAGTGGAGATACTGGAGCGATTCATTCTGCTGTAGTCAACGCAACAAGCGGCAGTTATATCAACGACTGGAGTCAAATTACCATCGATAATGTGCGTGCAGTCCCGAGCATGCATGACTATGCTCCTGGCGGCGTTTTCTTGGACTGGGGCGGACATACATGGGGACAACATTTTACGAACATTCAAGTCACGAATACGCAAGGCGTAGCCTATCGATCCAATGATAATCCGAGTGTGAACAGTCCTGTACTATCGAATGTAAGCTGGCAGGCTGGATTTAACTCAGCTCAAATGCAATATGGTGCGATTGGTCTTAAAAAGGATTTCCCTATCGAATATAGAGTCATGCAGGATGATTTCGAAGACGGTGTTGCCAACGATTGGACAGCAGATGGGACTTGGAGTGTTGTCACGGACGGCAGCTACAGGTACCAGAATGATATCAACAGTGCTACGAACAAATATGCATCGGTCGGAAGTGTCTCCAGCGATTATTCCGTGGAGGCTGTAATTAAGCCGACAACTTTCTATGCGGTCAACAAAGCGTTTGGTTTAGCGGCGAGGTATACGGATGCGAACAACAATTACAGATTCTTCTATAGCGGTGCTTCAGGCGTATGGAAGATAAATAAGACGGTGAGCGGTACGTCGACGGAGCTCGCGACAGGTGGAGCGTATACGGTGGCTACGGGGACGGAGTATGCCGTTAAAATGGTTGTAGACGGTTCTTCGATCAAGGGTTATGTCAATGGCGTGCTGCAAGCGCAAACGACAGATACTTCTCTGACCTCGGGAAAAGCAGCCCTGCAAAGCTTTTATCTACAAACAACATTTGATCAAATTGAAGTACACTCGTTACCATCGCAATTCAGCGATGACTTCAATGATGGCAATGCCAACGGCTGGGCGGCAGATGCAGCTTGGAGTGTGGTGACAGACGGCAGCTACAGGTATCAAAGTGATATTAATAGTGCAACGAATAAATATGCGACCTTAGCAAATGCATGGACCGACACGACAGTGCAGGCGGTCATCAAGCCGACTACCTTCTACGCAGCGAACAAAGCTTTTGGTTTGGCCGCAAGGTATACGGATGCAAATAACAATTACAGGTTCTTCTATAGCGGCTCTGCTGGCGTCTGGAAATTAGGCAAGACAGTGAATGGAACGTGGACGGATCTTGATGCAAGCGGCGCGTTTACCGTTAATACAGGTACAGAATATACGGTTAAGCTCGAGCTAATTGGACGTACGATTAGAGCTTATGTAGATGGCGTCTTGCTGTGCGAAGCTGCGGATTCTTCCTTCACCTCCGGGAAAGCTGCTTTGCAAGCCTATTACATTAAAATGACGTTTGATAATGTTATGGTGAATTAAAGAAGTTACGAACACCGTTCACCTGGAACGGCGCATATGCCGCCGATAGGCGAACGGTGTTTTCTTCTCGAGATTTTTGAAGGTGCGGCCAAAATGGGAGGGATCGTTGTAACCGGACTGATAACAAATCTCCGTTACACTCAGCGTCGATTCTCTTAGCAGCTTTTTGGCATGATGAATTCGTTTTAACGTGATATATTCTCCGACGGTAAAGCCGGTGTGCTTTTTGAATAATGTTGTCAAATAGGCCTTATTCATATGGCAGTACTTGGCAATGTCCTCCAACGAAACGGGTTCCAAGAAGATCGATCCGATATATTGAAGTACATGGGTGATATCTGGCGGTAAGCCATCATGCTTTTGCAAGGGAGAAGGTGGACTTTCTGCAGATTGATGCAGCCTTTGAATAGTGAGTAGGAGTTCAAGAATCAGGACGCGCGCCATGGAAGAATATCCGGTAGGTTTGTTGTGCAATTCTTCGTTAAGTCGAGCGAACATCGCTTCGAATTGCTTTTGACTCTGTTCATCCGCTTGGACATGAAGGCCATTTTCAGTGACGAGGTCGAGGATAAAGCCTGCTTCATCTATCCAGGGAAGCTGCGCGAAATCTGCTTTGCAAAGGAGAACGTGTCTGCCCAAGTTGTTGTGGGAATCGGATAGCAGCACCTTATGCAAGGTAAAAGGATGAATGAGAATAATCGAACCAGGTCGAAGAGGGTATACCTCATTTCCAACGAGATAATTTCCCGTTCCTTCCCAAATGTAATACACTTCAACACCGTCATGACTTTGAACATCGTAGAAGGGGGCGACAGAGTCAAGCTTATAGTACACAAAGGCAGGGAAGTCTTTGAGATGAGCATCTACTTCAAGCTTCATTTCGTCAGCTGAATGAAATAACAGGCGCATGGCTGCCCTCCAATTGCTGTTCATTTTCTTCCATTATATCTCAGAAATCAAAATAGAAATCAAAATATTCTCATAAAAACAACGAAATCCATCACCAACCCTGCAGATCAACTATTGGTACACTGAAAGTGGAAGTGGTTAATGATCGAGAAACCTATTTTAGGAGGATGAACGCATATGACATTAACGGCAGCACAAAAGCAGCAATTTCAGGAAGACGGGTATTTGAAATATGGCGCGTTAATTACACCACAAGAGGTGAGTGAGCTCCAAGAAGCTTACATGGCAACACTGGACGATATGCGTAAGGCACAAGCATTGGCTAGCATCAGAGGCGGACAGACCGCAAGCGGCAAAGAAACACAAGTGTATCAGATCAGAGCCGCTCACCTGAAGCATGTTTTATTCGATCGGGTGATGAGGGATTCTCGGTTGCTTGATGTTGTAGAAGAACTGATTGGACCCAATATTCGAGTAGTTCTCCATCAGGGGCTATACAAACCCCCTCATGTTGGCGGCGTTGTTAATTGGCATCAGGATGATTACTATTTTAGGGTTGATAAAAAAGACGCCGTCGTCAGCTGCTGGTTAGCACTCGATGACGCGACAGCTGAGAATGGCTGTATGTGGGTAGCCCCAAACAGACATCACGGAATCATAGATCATGTCCCTTTATCCGGCGGCAACGGATTTGAAATTGTAACCATCGATGAGGCTGAGACAGTTCCTGTTCTGTTAAAAGCTGGCCAATGCATGTTTCATCATGGATTGGCGCCGCACCGGACGCTGGCGAATACGTCGGATACGCATCGACGCGCTTTGGCTATTCATTTTATGGATGCAACCGCGAAACCGTTAGGAGATGGCCGACAGCATGAGCCGAGTGAGAATATGCCGATTGTCCGGGGCGAGGGAGTAAGCTGGTAGCGAAAATCGACTTACGTGTTTCGAGAATGGCAATAGGAGTAGTGTAAGTCGAAAAAATCGACTTACGAGTGATGAAAATGGCAATAGGAGTAGTGTAAATCGAAAAAATCGAGTTACGTGTGACGGGAATGGCAATAGGAGAAGTGTAAGTCGAAAAAATCGACTTACGAGTGACGGGAAAGGCAATAGGAGTAGTGTAAGTCGAAAAAATCGACTTACGTGTGACGGGAATGGCAATAGGAGTAGTGTAAGTCGAAAAAATCGAGTTACGTGTGACGAGAATGGCAATAGGAGTAGTGTAAGTCGAAAAAATCGATTAACGTGTGACAAGAATGGCAATAGGAGTAGTGTAAGTCGAAAAAATCGACTTACGAGTGATGAAAATGGCAATAGGAGTAGTGTAAATCGAAAAAATCGATTAACTCATAAGAATTCTGTACCAGCTGCACTCTTACTGTGTAAGACTGACCCAAAATGTCCAATAAAAAATATAAAAAACAGTAATGTACTGAGGTTTCGAGATCGCAGACTACATTGTAAAGTAGATGCAAGGAAGGAATAGAACAGCGTAAAGGGAAGGGGGATCGATGCAGTCAACAAAGAAGAGAGCGCATTGTTTCAAGGCGCTCTCTTCTTTCAATGAGTTGCTAGTTTTCTTGGAACCTGACAATAGCGGCAAACAACGAACTAAGATCAATATCAAGGCAAGATATGATGTCTGAAGATAGCTTATCCCCTGTTCCGTAAGTAGCATGTAGCTGCAGCTTCTGTCCTTCAAGAATAAATTGATCGATGGTGTGCAGCACTGGATCAACAATCCAATATTCCTTAACACCGAAGCGTTCGTACAACGATTTTTTACGAATTTTATCATGGCTGCCCGTACTCGGGGAGAGAATTTCCACCAAAAGATCGGGTGCGCCTACAATTTTGCGATTGATGATGATATGTGCGTTTTCATTTGAGATAAAGATGAGATCGGGTTGAACAGTGTTTTGTTCACTCAGATGAACGTCCATCGGTGCCACGATAATGGTGCCGTTTTGGTTGCATGTTGTCCGTATTGCATAAATAAGTTCAGTTACCAATACTTGGTGATCAACTGCAGGAGAAGGTTTACATTCGTAACGAACCCCGTCAATGATTTCATAACGGTTGTTATAATCGTATACGTCTTGGCGTTCTTTTATCAAATTGGATCGTTTGGAGTGGTTCATATCTGTCACGGACATCACCTCCATCTTCTAATACTTGTACCCAGTATAACATACTAAAACGCTCAGGAGCGACGTACCGAGCTAGAGTTTCGGCATACAAAGACCATATCCATTCACTTGTCTAGGAGGTAGAAAATGGGCCGTAGACCTAAAGTATTAATCTCTCGTCAATTTGTTGGAGATGCGATACAGCGGATCAAAGAACAATACGAGGTTAGAGAATGGATGGAAGAGGGGCCTATGCCGCTCACATTGCTGAAGGAATGGATTGCGGACTGTGATGGATACTTTGGCGTAGGCGACCCATTGCGAGGAGAAGTACTGGACGCGGCCAAGCAGCTTCGCATAATCAGCCATGTTGCAGTTGGCACGGATAATATCGATATTCCGGCTTGCACAGCAAGAGGGATAACCATAGGAAATACACCTGGCGTCCTAACGGATTCTACGGCGGATATGACGATGGCCTTGCTGCTAACTTACACCCGCAGGATGGTTGAACAAGTAGAATATGTACGATCCGGGCAATGGAAAATGAATTTCCCCACTCTGCTGCTGGGGAATGACATCAAAGGCAAAACGCTTGGCATCATCGGAATGGGTGCAATTGGTGAAGCGGTAGCACGTAGGGCAGTCGCTTTCGGCATGAAAGTCATTTACTTTAATCGGCGTCCAAAAGAAGGGGTTTCGCCTGATCTTGCAGAGTATGTCAAGCTGAACGACTTGCTCTCAGCATCGGATTACGTCAGTATTCACGCGCCGCTTACGGATGAAACCAGATATCTTATTAATTCGGATCGTTTGCATATGATGAAGAAAAGTGCGGTGCTGCTCAATATGGCCAGAGGGCCGCTCGTTGATACGGCTGCGCTCTATGATGCGCTTCTTCATCAAGTTATTGCCGGAGCGGCGTTGGATGTTACGGATCCTGAGCCCCTTCCAGCCGATCATCCGCTGCTCCGTATGCCGAATGTGATCGTAACGCCTCATGCAGGAAGCTCTACCTGGGAAACTCGCAACAATATGGCGCTTACAGCTCTGGAGAATCTGCAGCTCGGACTGGCTGGTAAGCCGCTTAAGTACTGCGTGAACCCGCAGGCTGCTGATCGAGAAAGGACACTGTAGGATGAAGCAGTTATCCGGCATCATACCAATTGTTGCTGCAGTTTTTAATGAGCAAGGCAGAGTGGATGTAGAGGGTTTTCAAAATCTGGTGAAGCACCTTATGAACACTGGAGCTAATGCGTTGACGCTTTTCGGTCTTGCGACAGAATTTTACAAGCTAACGGATGAGGAAAGAGATCGGATGATGCGCATTTTGCTCGACGAAACGAGTCGCTCAACTACTGTCGCAGGTGTGATTTCAATCACCCATCACAGCTGGGAGGTGGCTGTACTTCAAGCACAGCAGGCGGAAGCCGAGGGAGCGGACGCGCTTATGCTGCTGCCGCCATTTTTCCTATCCCCCTCCTCAGAAGCGATACTGAAACATATGAAAAAGGTTTCGAATGCGGTTTCTATCCCCGTCATTGTTCAATATGCACCTAACCAAACAGGTGTCAGAATTACATCGGATGTTTTCATTCGCTTACAAGAAGAATGCGAGAACGCGCGTTTCGTCAAGGTAGAGACCCAGCCGCCTGGCCGATATGCGAGCCAATTGCATGAACAATCAGCAGGCAAGATTGACACACTGATCGGCTACGCAGGCGTTCAAATGATCGACGTGCTGCAACGGGGTTCAGTAGGCATTCAACCGGGATGTTCATTTACCGAAATTTATGTCGCCATGTATGCCATGTTCCAACAAGGCAAATTGGATGAATTAAACGCATTATTTGAGCGACTGCTCCCATACATCTCTTACTGGATGCAAGGGGTAGAGCTGATTATTAAGGCGGAGAAAGTGATTTTGCAGAAGCGTGGAATTATTCCCAGCAGCTATTGCCGACAACCTGATTATCAGTTGGACGTGGTTGAAACGAATAGGATCGACCAATTCCTGGATGAATTTCAATTTTACTTGAAGGGGTAGATCGGCATGAAAATTACGGATGTCAAAACGTACATTGTCGGCAATCAGTGGAAAAATTGGGTGTTTACGCAGGTTGAGACGGACGCAGGTATCTCGGGTATTGGAGAAGCGACGTTAAACGGCTTTGCGAAAACGGTGGAAGCAGCGATCCATGAATTAAAGCGATTTGTTATTGGCAAGGATCCATTTGACGTTGAAAATCACACCCTGCGCTTGTTTCGAGAAGTGTACTCGGACGGCGGACAAATTCAAGGCGCAGCTTTGTCGGGTTTGGAGTATGCATGCTGGGACATCATGGGGAAAGCACTGGGGCAGCCGGTATATAAGCTGATCGGGGGCAAATGCCATGACCGGCTCCGCGCGTATGCGAACGGTTGGTATCGGGGTGAACGGACGCCTGACAATTTCTATGAAAAAGCGAAAGCGGTCGTCGATAAAGGTTATACGGCGCTTAAATTTGATCCATTCGGTGCGGCATGGCGAGCTATGGACCGAGACGAATTCGAGTTATCCATCGCCTGTATCAAAGCGGTACGGGAGGCTGTCGGACCGAGTGTCGACATTCTGATTGAAGGCCATAACCGATTCAGCGTGCATACAGCTTTGCAGCTGGCGGATGCTATGGCACCGTACAAGCCGACCTGGTTTGAAGCGCCAGTACCTCCGCAAAATATTTCAGCGATGGTGGAAGTGGCGCATCGCAGTCCAGTGCCGATCGCCTGCGGCGAGGATTATTACTGCCGAGAGCAATTCGCCGAGCTATTGAAACACGAGGCCGTACACATCATCCAGCTGGAGCCGCAATATTTGGGATTCACGCAAGCCAAGCAGGTTTGTGCGATGACGCATGCGCATTACGGCGTAACCGCGCCGCACAGTGCGCAAGGTCCGCTGTGTTCGATCGCCTGCGCGCATCTGAATACCGCGACACCGAATTTCTTTATTCACGAAATCTTTGAAGATTTTAACGATGATTGGACGCGTCAAATTTTGACTAATACCATTGAAGTGAAAGACGGCTATATTACGCTGGAAGATCGCCCTGGCTGGGGGACGGAGTTAAATATGGATGTGATCGCGCAACACCCGTATAATCCGAACAATTATTTACCGCTTTTCCGTGAAGGCTGGGAGAAACGTAAGCCAGTTGTTGATTAAATGAGGAGGTACTTGCATGCATGCCGATTGGCGCAATCTGAAGTACGGTCATCAAATTCCGAATGAATCCTATTGTGATCAGCCGTATGTTGTACAGACCCAGGATGGCGGATGGCTCTGTCTCATGACAACAGGTCATGGAGAAGAAGGGGAACACGGTCAGCATGTCGTCGCAACCGTGAGTAAAGATAAGGGAGAAACATGGTCTCCGCTGATCGATATTGAGCCAGCAGGACCGCCTGAGGCGTCATGGGTCACCCCTTTAATCGTACCGAGTGGGCGCGTTTATGCTTTCTACACATACAATGGCACGGGAATGAGAGAGTTGACTGGCGTCGAAGGGGAAATTCGTGGCAGAGTGGACACGATGGGGGATTTTGCATATAAATACTCGGATGATCATGGCCATTCTTGGTCGGACAAACGATTCAACATTCCGCTGCGGATGACGGATATTGACCGTAACAATGCGGATCAAGGCCGTTTTCAATATTTTTGGAGTGTCAGTAAACCAATCGTTCACGAAGGATGCGTCTATATCGGCCTGGCCAAGATTGGCAAATTCGGACTCGGATTCATGGAGAATTCTGAGGGTTATTTTGTCAAAAGCGATAATGTGTTAGAGGAACAAAATCCAGACCTAATTCGTTGGCAGACACTTCCGGATGGGGATATCGGTCTCCGTTCTCCTGGAGGTGGACCTATTGCTGAAGAGCACTATGTGGTGGGATTAAACGACGGCAGCTTATATTGTACGTATCGAACGATTGAAGGACACAACGCTCACGCTTATAGCCGGGATGGCGGACATACGTGGACGGAACCGGAATTTGCGACATACACGCCGGGGGGAAGAAAGATCAAGCACCCGCGTGCGGCCAACTTTGTATGGAAAACGAGCAATGGCAAGTACCTGTTATGGTTCCATAATCATGGAGAGAATTGGGTTGAAAAAGGGTATGGCGCTAGTAACCAATGGCTTCCTTATACGAATCGAAATCCAGTATGGCTGAGCGGTGGCGTGGAAAAAGAGGGTCATCTCTATTGGTCACAGCCTGAAATTGTCCTATACGATGAAGATACGAGCGTTCGGGTCAGTTACCCTGATTTAATTGAAGAAGAGGGTAGCTTCTACTTGACAGAAACGCAAAAAACGGTTGCCCGTGTCCATACCATCGATATTTCTCTATTAGAAGCGATGTGGAATCAGGAGCATAACCATCAATTGGTCACGAGTGGATTGGTTTTGGTTTTACAGGATTCGGAATGTCGTTCGGGTACCAAGGTTAAAATACCACAGTTGCCATTGCTTGCAGATGGTGGCGGGTTCGCGATGGACTTCTGGTTCCGATTATCAGAGCTGTCCGTTGGTCAAATATTTCTAGATACCCGAGATTTGAAAGGAATCGGCATGCATGTGTCGATGACGGATCGAGCGACCGTTAAATTGACTTTAAATGACGGGAAGTCGGAATCTTCCTGGGAATGCGATACGGATCTGTTGAAAAAGGATACGTGGCACCATCTGGCCATCATCGTGGATGGAGGACCGAAAATCATCACTTTCGTAGTGGATGGAATCCTATGTGACGGTGGCCTGTCGCGACCTTTCGGCTGGGGACGCTTTAACAAGGATCTGGGGAATGTGGGTGGAGCTTCACACTTACTCATGGCTCCGAATTTGAAGGGTCAAATTCAATCATTACGTCTTTATGATCGATATTTGCTTACCTCGGAAGCTGTGAGTAATTTCAGTGCTGGGATGTGAAGACATTTCTCATAATTACCTAGTTTTATTGTGAAAATAACCGCGAAGCAAGCAAAAGTGCAGAAGTGCATCCTTTTTTATGGAATTAACCTATCAATTTGAAATGCGTGCAAATAAGCAATTATTTCTGCCAGCATTCATCATTTTGGCGCCTTTAGGTCCTAAAGGTTGCACTTTCGCACTAATTTATCAAGTTTAGCTATTTTCCCCCTAAAATAAGTGTACTTTAGCATCTTTGACCCAATAACAATGATGCAACAAAAAAAGGAGCTAAGCGTCACTTAGCTCCTTTTCCATTTTTTTGCTCAGCGAAGCTCACACACCATTTTATAACTGCCAGGCTCCGCGCGGAAGCCGATCAAATCGCGGTTAATGCGCAGCATAGGGCCATTCATGGAATCATTGTGTGTTTTCAAATAAGGCACACCACAGGCACTGGCAGTTTGTATGCCGAGCATCTTTAAAGCAAGTGCTATCCGGCGACCGCGATACTCCGGTAGTACGCCGGTATACTCATGATACATCGCCTTCGTCTGCTCATTTTGCTGCAAGGTGACTACGCCGATGTAGCGGTCGCCATCTTTGGCGATGTGGATCCATTCGGGGTGTACCCCGTTTTGCGCGATGGTCCACTTTTTCCATTCCTCGAACCATGGAAAGTCACCGGAGTAACCCGGAATATCCGGATGCGTGATCTTATACAGCTCGTGTAACTTTCGCTCACTTGCTTCTCCTGGCTCATCTGCGAGTGTGATGAACTGAATGCCATCGCGCTCTGCCTCCCGAATAGCATCAACAAGTGTGCCGCCATTAAATGAGGCCAAGTCCAGAACAGATTCGAACAAGTGGCGATCTTTTACGTGGTTGCGACGTTCTGCGAAAGCTAATGACCGCTCGTCGGTCTCCTTCATATGGCCGATGAGTCGCGAGGCTTTGACTTCGACAGCCCAACGATGAAGCTCATCATATAAGGCATTCCCTACACCGTTACCTCGAATTGTCGGGTCAACAACCAAGTTATAGATCAGTGCGCCAGGCTCCGTCCATGGAGCTCGCCATGCGATTGCATAAGCGACGACATGTCCGTGCTCGTCTTCTGCGACCCATTTGGGACGATCCCATCCCATTAATTTCCCTTCTTCATTATAATGCAGCTTGCCAGGAGGAATTTTATCCTCATCTTCATTGAGCTGTTCAGCTGTTGTTGGTTCCGACCAGATCAGATTGAGGAGAGGAGCTACTGCTTTGAAATCGTCGGGTTGCTGCAATTTACGAATGAACCAATTTGGCACGTTATGACCTCCAACTAGAATAGAATCTATGTTGTCATTATTACATGCCTGGCGTCGTACTTCTTGGTAAAGTCTGGATATAATTAAAGATTCTGAGCCTGATCTCAAATCATTCTATGAAAATGGTGTAAGCACTCATTCCTTTGAATTTATAAGGTGTGAACCCCACATGCTTCTTAAACAGTTGACAGAAGTACGAGAAATTACCTAAACCGACCGCTTCACCGATATCTTGAACGGACATATCGGTCGTGCGCAGAAGCCAGCAGGCTTGCCGGATCCGGCGTGCGGTTAAATACTCTGTAATGGTACTGCCAACGGATTGATGAAAAGTGGCAGAGACATGGTTTGGCGACAGATGAACCGCCGAAGCAAGCTCGTCCAGCTTGAATGGCTCCATGTAATGCGCCTCGATCCAAGCAAGCATTCGCTCGGCTGTGGATGAGCTCTTGGGTGCTAGCATTGGCACGGAATCCGATTGTGATAACGCAGCCTTCTCCGAATCCGTGCGGAGCTGGTGCAAGAAAGCGGTGAGGAATAGCACCTGCTCCTCTAACAGACGTTCAGGGCCGCGATCCTTGGCGGCATCAAGCCTAGTCGTATAGCTCCGAAGTAAACCTTCAAGCTCCGCTAGGTTTTCGCTTCGAAATGCCTGCGGCATGAACGGGTCCTTCCATAGCTTCCTTAGGAACTCGCGGAGTGCTGGGAATATGGCAAAGGCGGATTCTAGCAGGGCTGGCTCCAACACGAATAGCGAGCGGACATAGCGGTCCTGAGGCAGATTGTGAATCCGAATGCGATGCAGCTGAAAAGGCCTGAAGCAGAAAATCGTGCCAGGTATTAGCTCGACAATTTGTTGTTCTATTACGACAAACCCTGTGCCTTCATGGACTACTAGCAGTTCCATGCCCTGATGAGCATGAAACACTTCTTCGAATGAGTGTGTTCTATCTTTAAAAAACGATAATTGCACGGGGTGCACGTTTAAGTTCAAGTAATTCATCAGCTTCATGGGAGATCTCCTCATCGTAATCTAACAACATTTTATCATAAGAGGGCTAAACTTTTTCATGCTTTTTTTTGATACGATGGAGACAAGTGAAAGCGCAACTAGGAGGAGACACGTTACATGTTGAAAGAACGTTTAAATGAGCAATGGGAGCACTATCGCGGATCCTTAGGCGGTGTATGGGAGGTATGGCGTTCCGATAAGCTTCAAAATCATTACAATGTGCCTTGGCAATTGGTTACGCTTCCACACACGTACAATGGGTATGATGTGATGGATCCTGATAACAAATATTATCAAGGACAAGGCTGGTATCGAAACAAGCTGGAAATTAATAACCCTTATCCGAAGGGCAGAACGCTGCTGCATTTTGAAGGCGCGGGACAGCGTACGGACGTGTATGTGTATACAGAGAAAGTGGATTCCCATCTAGGTGGGTATGATGAGTTTACGGTAGACATCACGGAATCGATTGAGCGGGCAAAAGAGATCGAGCGGTATGCGGGGCGTGTGCCCATCGCGATTGGGTGCGATAACAGTCGAGAGCTAGAGACTATTCCTTCCGATGCGAGTGATTTCAATTTGTATGGCGGTGTGTATCGCTATTTAAATCTCGTCTATGTGCCGCAGATTTCCTTGGCGCAGGTGCATGTGGAAACACAAGTGGAAGAAGTTTCTGCGCAAACAGCTAGAAGCGGGAAAGTAAAAGTGTGTGCGAAGTTGTACAATCCTGATCAGCTTGCAGAGAATATCAAACTCACGGTTGTACTACAGCAGCAAGATGGAACGATTGTCGGGCAAAAGGAGATTTCACTGCCAGCATGGCAGGACGAGCAGGAGATTGCTGCCTTTGAGGTGCAGAATCCACATTTATGGTCGGTTTCTGACCCTTATTTATTCAACTGCTCCGTTTCACTCGTCTGTGCTGACGGTGAAACGACAAGCCAAGAACGGTTCGGCTTTCGAACGTTTGAATTTGTGAAACAAGGCCCGTTCAAGCTGAACGGCGAGCGCCTTTTGCTCCGCGGCACGCATCGCCATGAGGATCATGCGGCAGTCGGGGCAGCGATGACCGAGGACATGCTTCGAGAAGAGATGCAGCTCATCAAGGCGATGGGGGCTAATTTTATCCGCCTCGGCCATTATCAGCAGTCTCGAATTGTGTTGGATCTCTGCGATGAGCTGGGCATTCTCGTCTGGGAGGAAATCCCTTGGTGCCGCGGTGGACTCGGCGGTCCGGCATACCGCGAGCAATGCATCGATATGCTTACGGCGATGATCAATCAGCATTATAATCATCCTTCCGTCATTTTATGGGGACTAGGCAACGAGAACGATTGGGAGTGCGATTTTGATCATTTCGATCAGCAGGAAATTCGCACCTTCATGAAGAAATTGCATGAGCTATCGCATGAGCTGGATCCAAGTCGATTAACAGCGATTCGCCGATGTGAATTTTGCAAGGACATTATTGATGTGTATTCGCCTTCGATTTGGGCAGGCTGGTACCGGGGTGTCTATACCGATTATGTGTCAAGCTGTCAGACAGCTTTTGAAAATGTGGACTCATTCTTCCATATGGAGTGGGGCGCGGATAATTTGCCAACTCGGCATGTAGAGAAGCCGTACACGGGCTTTGCCTTTATGAAAAATGCCGATGGTGTCACGGACGAACGTGACGGGGATTATTTATTAACAGGCGGCGAGCCGCGTGTATCGCGTGATGGCGATTGGTCTGAAACGTACTTCTGTGAAATGATCGATTGGTACTTGAAATCGCAGGAGAAGATGGATTGGCTAACGGGGGCAGCGCAATGGTCTTTCAAGGATTTTGCAACGCCGGTTCGACCGGATTCACCGATTCCGTATTTGAATATGAAGGGAATCGTCGAACGTGATCTCACGCCGAAAGAAGCCTTCTATGTGTTCCAATCGTACTGGTCTGACAAGCCGATGGTCCGCATCTATGGGCATACGATGCCGATTCGCTGGGGCGCTGAGGGTGAACGTAAGCTGATTAAAGTGTACTCGAACGCTGCACAGGTTGAGCTGTTCCTAAATGGAGAGAGCTTGGGCGTAAAGCAGCGCGATTCACAGGATTTCCCTTGCGCCGGTCTGCGTTGGGAAACGGAACTTAACGCGGGGGAGTATCATCTTCGTGCAGAAACCATCTGCGACGGCCAGATTGTGAGCGACGAGCTGCAATTCACGTATCAATCGGACGTGTGGGGCGAGCCGACAGAGATCCAATTAACAACGGAATCTTTAGAGGATGGACGAGTTTACGTCGAAGTTCTTGCTTATGATGCGAAAGGTGTATTCTGCCCAGATGCAGCTCATTTTGTTCGCTTTGGATTAGCCGGTGATGGGAAGCTGATCGAGAATCTAGGAACGATTCGCGGCTCGCGGCAAGTTCAACTGGCGGGTGGGCGCGCTGGAATTTTCGTAGATCCGTTCGGTGGGCTGCCTGCTGGCATAACAGTAACTGATTTCGTGAGTGCAGGCGGACCAGCTTCCTCCTTGGCTTCCGTAACCAACGGTGCTCGCACAGCTGAGCGGAAGTACACTTCGGTCGTTAGCGCTGCCTGCGAAGGTATGTCAACAGTAACAGCAATTCTAGAAGTAACCAAATAAATCTTATTGGGAGGCTTACAAGATGAGTGAACTTTTGGAAGCAGCAAAATGGCAAAACGCACAGAAGCTCGGGGACATTTTGCCTGACGTGTGGAAAGAGCTGCAAGTGAAGGTAGATCGAATGATCGAGCAAATCGGCGAGAAATCCCCCCATGTTGCCAAGGAAGACGGCATCTATGATGATATGCGGATCGACTGGTGGACGTCAGGCTTCTGGCCAGGAATTCTATGGATCATGCATGAGATGACAGGCAAAGAGCACTACAAGGAAGCAGCTTGGGAGTGGGACGGCAAGTTTGAACAGGCCAGCATCCGGGATAATAATTTCCATCATGACGTCGGGTTCCAATATTTACCAACTGCGGTAATTAAACATAAGCTGACAGGGGATAAGGATGGATTGCGTCGCGGCCTTCAAGCGGCGAATTTCCTGGCAGGTCGATTCAATATCGCAGGTAACTTCCTTCGCGCGTGGAACCAAGATAAGCTAGGGTGGTCAATCGTTGATTCGACGATGAATCTGTCCATTTTATTCTGGGCAGCGGAGATGACTGGCGATCCGCGATTTGATCATATCGGAAGAGCACAAGCAGATACCGTTGTTCAGAAGTTCATCCGGGAAGACGGCTCCGTGAACCATATCTTGAGCTTCGATCCGAAGACAGGCGAGCTTATTGAATCGCTAGGCGGTCAAGGCGCAGGCCCGCAATCGGCTTGGAGCCGAGGCGCAGCATGGGCACTGCATGGTTTGGCGAATGTCTACCGATTCACGGGAGACACACAGTACTTGAAAGCAGCTCAGCGCGTGGCGAATTACTTCCTCGCCTGTTTGCCAGAGGATGATGTGGCACACTGGGATTTCCGTGCAGACGCGTCGCTGGAGAATGAGCCAAGGGACACTTCCGCTGCCTCATGCGCAGCTTCAGGGTTAATTGAGCTCGCGGAATTCCTGCCTCCTACAGAAGGCACGATGTACCTCAATGCGGCAGAGCGTATGCTATTATCGCTCACGCAGAAGTATGCCACATGGGATAAACCAGAGCACCAAGCCATTCTTCTAGAGGGTACTGGCAATAAACCGGCTGGCCAGAATGTGAACGTATCGCTCATTTATGGCGATTACTATTATGTTGAAGCACTTGCTAAGCTGCTAGGCTGGAAGCAGCGGATATTCTAAGCAATTGATCGTTTAACGAAGCGACACCACTTTTCTTTCAATAAGGGAAAGCGGTGTTTCTTTTTGCTTTTCGTGTATAATTAATTGAAATCTATTCAATTCGAACACGGGGGACTAGCTGTGACAATGAAAACATTACGATTTAGTACACGGAGTGTCATGGTGAATTGGCTCATTTCCTACATTTCTGTACTGCTCGTTCCTATATTGATCAGCGGCATTATTTATACCGCAACTTGGCATGTCATTGAATCGGAAGTCAATCGAGCCAACGAATCGCTGCTCAAACAGATTGAGCAAGCGATCGACAGCAACTTGGCTGGTATCGAACGCTTAAGTGTCGAGATGGCGCTCAGCAAACGTCTTGCCGGCTTCATTTCCGTATCGAAACCATTGAAGGATGAGCAGTATTATGACGTCGTTGAAATCGTCGATGATCTGCGCAAATATAAAGTAGCCAACGATTATATCGACCAAATTTACGTATATTACAAAAATAGTGATACCGTGGTCTCAACCCGCGATCATATCAACAGCCGTCAATTATATGAGAGAGTTCGGACGCGCGAAAACATGAGCTACGAGGAATGGCAGGCTATTTTTGATAAAAGATACATACAAGAGTACGCGCCAGTAACGATTCGCGAGGATGGAAAAGCGGTTAAAGCCGTGATGTATGCCAAATCGATCATTCTCGACACCCCAGAGCAGCCAGGTGCAATTATTCTATTTACAATTAAAGATACGAAGCTGCTTGAGAATATCATGTCACCTAATCATTCTTCTATCGCTGTACTCGATCGGCAGAACCGTTTGATTGCTTCAACGGGATTAGAAAAAAATCCTGATTTCCTGTCTGTCGACAAACTAACAAGCGAGAATGGCTTCTTTTATGATCACATGATAGACAAGCAGTATGCGGTGTCTTATACAACCTCGAATAGAGCCGGCTGGAAATATATTTCGATGATGCCTGCGGAGCTTTTTGATGAAAAAATGAAGTACGTAAAGAACTTGATCTCGATCAGTATCGCGCTCAGTCTCCTTATTGGAGGGATTGTAACGTTCCTGATGCTCAAACGAAATTACGATCCAATCAGCAAGCTGATTCGAAGTTTATCCACGCGATCCAGCATCTCCTTCAAGGAAGGCTCGAACGAGTATGGCTATCTGCAAGCTGCGCTGAATGACACTTTTACGGAGAAAGAGAAGATCGGTCAACGTCTGGAGCAGCATCGCGACACGATTCGTTCCCATTTCCTTCAAGGCTTATTAAAAGGCTCGCTTGAGCGGAATGTGCCTGTTCATGAATCTCTGGCCGTTCATAATATGGATCTGGCGACTTCTCATTTTGCTGTTTTGCTGTTCCATGTTGATCATTATGGCAAATTGGAGTCTTCAGAGTTTGCTTACGCCGAGAAGATCAAGCATATGCAGTTTATTATTATGAATGTCGCGGAGGAAGTTGTTGGTATTAAACACCAAGCATTCTCAACGGAATTGGACAATTTACAAGCGTGTATTATCAATTTTAAAATGAACCCTGACCCTGATGAGTTAGAAGTGATCGCGGAACAGGTGAAAGCCTTCATGTTGGATCATTTCCATGTGCATTTGACTATCGCGATTAGCCGCGTTCATCAAGAGTTGGCAGGTATCCCAGTGGCTTATCAGGAAGCGCTTTCCGCCCTTGAGTACCGTATGGTGATGGGAAGCGGCGAGATTATTCGATATATTGACTTGCCTGATGCTGAATCGGAACGTGAATCGAGCTACTATTATCCCTTGCATGTGGAACAGCAGCTGATCAATTTTGTGAAAACAGGTGATTATGATCAGTCCAAAGCGATGATTGATGAGATCATTGAAATCAATGTATCGGGTGCCTCCCTTTCTGTTCCTCTAGCGAAGTGTTTGATGTTCGATCTTATTTCCACCATGCTCAAAACCATCGATGAAATCGGTGCAAGCAACAAGCGGGAATTCATGAATCAGGTCAACCCGATTGACCGATTAACAGCGTGTACAACGATTAAAGATATGAGAGTGCAAATCGGCGATGTGCTGAAGCAAGTATGCCAATCCATTCAGCAGGATCGCAAGCAGGATCATAACCAGCTCAGTCAACAGATCATTGCCTATGTGAAAGAGAATTTCAGTTCCGCTGATTTAAATATTACGATGATCGGGGATGTTTTCGATTTAACCCCTTCGTACTTATCCAAGCAATTTAAAGCTCAGACAGGCGAAGCGCTGCTTGAACACATCAACAGAACGCGGATCGACGAGGCGAAAAGGCTTCTAGCGGTAGAATCTTCCTCGATCGTGGACATTGCAAGACGTGTGGGGTACGAGGATATCAATACGTTCAATCGTATTTTCAAGAAATATGAAGGAATTACACCGGGGAAATACAAAGACTTTGTGTAGCCTAGCGGGGGAAGATGCCACCTTATGGGTGGCTTTTTCTCTTTTTGCACGTTAGTTTCAATTTTAATGATGTGAAAATACAGATTTTGAAGATGGTTTTCTGTTTTTGATGATACCCAAACAGCGCTTTACTTCGCATAATAACGTTATCGGTGCACCGCACAAGACAGTGCGAGATGCATGAGCAAGCAGGAATATGCATTCACGAGGGGGATATCTATGAAGAAGCAGATGAAGACAATCGGCACGGCACTCTCCATTATTTTGGCAACAACAAGTTTACTAACCGCATGTTCGAAAGAGGAAGCAAGCAGTACGCCTAAAGCAACATCGTCAACAGTTCCAGTGACTGCGGCAGCGAAGTATCCAATTGCTACGACAGGCACGATTACTTCGTGGGAAGAAATTAATCCCAATATCACATCCATTGTTCCTAACTTAGGTGATTCAGCTTTTGGTAAACAGCTAGAGAAGGAAACAGGTGTAAAGGTTAAATATACGCATCCTGCAGATGGTCAGAAGAAGGAGCAATTCAATCTCTTGATCGCCTCCAACAATTTAACAGATGTGATCGAATATGATTGGAACAAAGAATATCCAGGCGGACCTGAGAAGGCGATCGCGGATAAGATGATCATTCCTTTGAACGATCTAATCGATAAGTTCGCACCGAATTTGAAGAAACTTTTACAGCAGGATAAAGAGTTGGATAAAATGCTGAAGACCGATAGCGGCAAATATTACGTATTCCCGATGATTCGTCCAGATAACGGGCTCGTATTCCGTGGTCCTATTCTTCGGAAAGACTGGTTGGATGAACTGAGTTTACCTGTGCCAACAACCATTGATGAATGGTATACCGTGTTGAAAGCGTTTAAGGAAAAGAAAGGTGCTACGGCTCCGTTCACTGCGCAATACAGTACAGGCAGCGAGCTCAATATCCAGGATGCCTTCATTGGTGCTTACAAAACAGCGAATCGCTATTACGTTGATGATCAAGGGAAAGTGAAATACGGTCCGATTGACCCGCAGTTCAAAGAAGTATTGACCCTTTTCCGCAAATGGTATGCAGAAGGTCTGATTGATAAAGATTTTGCCCTGAATACGGACTCGAAATCGCTCGATAACAAGATGCTTAGCAATGCATCCGGTTCAACTGTCGGACTGCTTAGCGTCATCGGCCGCTGGATGGATACGGCGAAGAAGAAAGAGCCGAACTACCATCTCATCGCAGCACCTTATCCAACCTTGAAGAAAGGCGAGCGTGCCTTCATTGGTCAGCGTGATTTCAAATATAATCCGTTAGCAAGTAAAGCCGTAACGACGGCTGCTAAGGATCCGGAACTTGCAGTGAAGTGGCTGGATTATGCCTACGGTGAGAAGGGGGCTACGTTGTTTAACTTCGGGATTGAAGGCGAAAGCTTCAACCTCGTGAGTGGTGTGCCAACTTGGTCCGACAAAATAACGAAAGATCCAAAGCTGAATTTGCAACAAATGGTCTCGCAATATACGAAGCCGAACGGGCCGTTCTTAGGGGATTCAAGAAAGAACTTCAACACCTATAAAGAGCAAAACGATGCGATGCAAATTTGGGCAGAAACCGATGCGGTGAAGCACGTTATGCCGACTTTCATTACGCCAACCGTAGAGGAAAGCAAGGAAATAGCTAAACTCAACACCGCGATTAGCTCCTATAAAGAAGAAATGTTCATTAAGTTTGTCATGGGCAAGGAGCCGATTGATAAATTCGACGAGTATGTGAAGCGCATTCAAGATATGGGAAGCGACAAAGTGCTCAAAATTTATCAGGATGCTTTCGATCGTTACAATAAGCGCTAAGCATTTGACAGAGAACGTGTCGGCCACCCGCTGGCACGTTCATCTTTAAGAAGACTGTTGAAGGGTGGACTATGAAATGGAAGCTATCAAACATGACTCGACACCTGTTTTCTTAGCCAACAAGCGGAAGAAAGCGGGCACCAAGCTCGGTCTGATCCTTGATATACGTAAGAATAAATACTTGTATGTGATGCTGCTGCCTGTATTGCTGTATTATGTCGTGTTTCATTATGCACCGATGTACGGGGCTATTATCGCATTTAAAGACTTCTCGCCAAGGCTTGGTATTTTGGGGAGCGATTGGGTAGGCTTTGACAATTTTCAAATGTTTTTTTCCGGTCCTTATTTTTGGCGGACAATAAAAAACACGCTGCTAATCAGCTTAAATGAGCTTATTTTTGGATTCCCGGCTCCGATCATTTTAGCGTTACTGCTCAATGAAGTGAAGAATGCTTTGTTTAAACGCAGCGTTCAAACACTGACCTATATGCCTCACTTTATTTCACTCGTTGTCATTTGTGGGATTCTGAAAGATTTTACGTCCAGCGAAGGTGTCATCAATGATTTGATCGCGTGGATGGGGGGAGAACGTACGACGTTTTTGCTTGAAGCGGACATGTTTCGTCCGATCTATGTATCTTCCGGCGTCTGGCAGCATATCGGTTGGGGCACAATTATTTACTTGGCAGCCTTAACGGGCATTGATCAAGAGCAGTATGAAGCGGCACGCATTGATGGCGCAGGACGATGGAAGCAGGCCATTCATGTGACGATTCCAGGGATTATGCCGACCATTATCATCTTGCTCATCCTTGAAATGGGGAAAATGATGAATGTAGGCTTTGAAAAGATTATTCTACTGTACAATCCAGGCACGTATGAAACAGCGGATGTCATATCCTCTTATGTATACAGGGTAGGGTTACAAGAGTTTAATTACAGCTTCAGCTCAGCAGTTGGTTTATTCAATTCTGCGATCAATTTCACACTGCTTGTTTGTTCCAATTGGATTAGTCGGAAATTAAACAATACGAGTCTGTGGTAGGCAGGGAGGAGGATGGACATGGAGATCAAAATGAAAGCGAAAATGAACAGGCCTTCATTAGGTGAAAGAAGTTTTGATTGGAGTAATGCGCTGTTTTTGACCGTACTTATGATCGTGACCATATATCCAATTATATATGTAGCTCTAGCTTCGATCAGTGATGCCAGTCAACTCATGGCGTATAGTGGAGTTCTTTGGAAACCACTGGGCTTCTCGCTGGAAGCGTATAAGAGCGTATTTGCAAATCCAATGATTATTAAAGGCTATGGAAATACTTTTTTTGTAGTCATCGTAGGACTTGTGTTCAACATTCTATTAACAGCTCTAGGTGCCTATGCCCTTTCTCGCAAAAGCTTGCAGTATCGCAAGCAAATCATGCTGTTCATCGTGTTCACGATGTTTTTCAGCGGGGGCTTAATTCCATTTTATTTGACGGTAAAAGGAGTCGGGCTGAATAATTCGCTATGGGCGATTATTATTCCGCATGCGATTAATACGTTCAATTTAATCCTGATGAAAACGGCCTTTGAAGCCATCCCCGATGCCTTGGAAGAATCGGCAAAGATTGACGGAGCGAACGATTTTGTCATTCTGTTTCGTATTATTTTACCGTTATCCATGCCAGTCATTGCTGTTATGCTGCTGTATTACGGCGTAAGCCATTGGAACTCATGGTTCCATGCGATGATCTTCCTACAGGACCGTACCTTGTACCCGCTTCAGCTGATTTTACGAGAAATTTTGCTGCAAGGAGAAGCTAGCTCGATGACGGGAGGAGCTTCAGCTGGCGATGTAGCCATGCTGTCTGCGACTTTGAAATATGCGACAATCATTGTAGCTACCGTACCGATTCTTCTCGTGTATCCGTTCCTGCAGAAGTATTTCGTCAAAGGCGCGCTGATCGGAGCTATTAAGGGATAGGAGGAGACGCAGGTATGAAAGACAGCAAGATGGGCGAAATCTGTTTGGACGTGGATTGGCAAAAGTTTCTGGCACCGAACGATATGGAATGGGTTGTGAAGCCAGTTAGCTGGGATGAAGGTGCGTTCATCGGAAATGGGCTCATCGGTGCGATGATATACGGCGAAGAGCATGCGAAGAAACGGCATGTACTGCGATTAGTGACGGGACGAACTGACGTTACAGCAACTCGGACGGATCGACCAGGCTTCCCGCCACGTGTACCGATCGGTGAACTGGACTTGGAGCTGGAGGGGATGATTTATCATCCGACCCAGCTGCGTTTGGATTTATGGAACGCGGAAGTTAGCGGGATGCTGACAACTACCAAAGGTGAAGTCAAGCTTCGTGCTTTGGTTCATAGCGAAGAACCCGTTATGTGTGTGGAGATTGAAGCTTCCAAAGGGGAGACAGGGGCAGGATTACGGTGGTATCCGCATGCGGAAGTCGATCCCGTATTGGTGAATGCGGATGGCATCAACTTGAATCAGTTTATTCCTGACGTACAGTTGAAGAAGATGATCCGGAATGGGGTTACTATCTCGGTTCAAAGCTATTCGACGCAAGAAGGCTGTGTGACTGCTTTCAAAGAAGTGCGGTTTTCTGAAACGCAGAGAGTTTGCTACTTGTCTGTGGCCAAGGGCTGTGACGAGCAGGCACAGGATGAGGCTGTTAACGCGGTTGTAAAGGCTTACTCTACACCTTATGAGGAATGGGTTGCGGCTCATCGTGCATGGTGGCATCGCTACTATCAGCTAAGCTTCATCTCCATCCCGGATGGACAATTGGAGAGCTTCTACTGGATTCAAATGTACAAACTGGCATCGGCAACAAGGGCAGATAAGCCGTTAATCGATAATCAAGGGCCATGGCTTGCGCCGACACCTTGGGCGGGCGTTTGGTTTAATATGAATGTGCAGATGAGCTATTCGCCGGTATATACGTCTGGAAGACTACCTGTTGGCGAGTCGCTTGTACGCGCGATTGCAGGCAATCAAGAGCAATTAATTCGTAATGTGCCTGCGCCATACCAGCATGATTCCGCTGGACTTGGACGTAGCTGCAGCTTCGATCTCGATAGCCAAGTGGACGATGAAGTCGGGAATTTGACGTGGATCTGTCATAGTTTATGGCGGCATTACCGCTATAGCATGGATGAACGATTGTTGAAGGATACGCTGTATCCGGTTTTGCGTAGAAGTATTAATTACTATATTCATCTTCTAGAAGAGGGCGAGGATGGCTATCTTCATCTGCCGCCTACGATCTCTCCGGAGTATGGTTCATTTATGAAAACAAAGGTGTGGGATTGCCATTACGATTTGGCACTTCTGCGTTGGGGCTGTGAAACGCTGCTGCATATTTGTGATCGTTTACAGTATGCGGATCCTCTCCGAGAAAGCTGGCTGCATATCCTGGATAGATTAACGCCGCTGCCTGTCGACGAAACTGGCTTCATGGTCGGGAAGGATACGCCGCTGGCATACGGGCATCGGCATTTCAGCCATTTGCTTGCGATATTCCCGCTGCATCTGATTGGCTGTGATCGCCAAGAGGATCGCGAGCTTATCGAGAAGTCGCTGCTGCATTGGATTCAAAAGGAAGGCGATCTACGTGGCTTCAGCCTGACGGGTGCAGCCTCTATTGCCGCCACATTGGGCAGGGGAAGTGAAGCGCTTCGTTATTTGAAAGCGTTGATGCACATTTTGAAGCCGAACACGATGTATAAAGAGGCAGGTCCCGTCATCGAGACGCCGCTCGCAGGTGCGGAAGCCATTCACGATATGCTGCTCCAAAGCTGGGGAGGGACGCTGCGGGTATTCCCTGCGGTCCCAGAGGAATGGCGAGAAGCCGCTTTTCATGACTTGCGGGCAGAGGGCGCGTTTTTGGTCAGCGCAGTAAGGCGGGAAGGCCGAACCTCCTGGATTCGGGTGAAGAGTCTAGAAGGGGAGCCATGTCGGATCAAGCCAGGCTGGAGAGGCGTTGTGAGATGGAGTACCACAGGAAATGAAGTCACAAACAGTAATGTTCTTGATGAAAACGAGGGAATTCTTCACATCGATTTGGCTAAGGGTGAAGAAGCCATCCTTTACCAAAGTGATGAAATGCCAGACTTTCGTATCCATGCGGTGCACACGCCAGATAGACCTATTCGCCCGTTCGGTGGTCTCAAGCCTTGGCGGTTGTATGGTTTTCCTGTACAGCGTGATTCCGCTAGCACCTGAATAAGGGGCAAGATATTGCAACAATAACAAAAGAGGGTGTCTCAAAGCCATGTGGCTTTGAGACACCCTCTTTTGGCGAACATAGCTGCTAATGGACTTGGAGGAAGGCATTCCTCCAAGTCACAGCGGTGAAACGTGCGAAAGTGCAACCTTTTCGATCGAATAAATCTCTCTTTTTGAAATGCGTGCGAAAGCGCAACTATTTCAGCCGGCACTCAACCTTTTGGTACCTAATAGGTCCAAAAGGTTGCACTTTTGCACTAATTCGTCTATGCGTAGCCGTTTTCCCCGAAAACGAGTGTACATTTGCATCTTTGACCACTTTCGCCCTCTTACAGTGGGCTTATTAACGTTATAGCTCGACCCTTTTGAAATTTGGAAAGGGATGTTCCGCCTCAGGCAGCGATGAGAGACTTACTAACTCGGCAACTTTCATTATTTCTTCCCAGATCGGCCAAACCTTTGGTGATGTATGTGCCTTGTCTTTGGCTTCTACGGACAACCACTCGAATATTTCGATTAGTGTACCATCTACAGAAATCAATGTTACAGCTGGGAACTCCGAAATGAGTCCTTCTTCTCGAAGAATCGGGACGTGACCCTTGATAATTTCGGCTAGCTCACTTTCTTTACCAGGATGAGGGCGATACATCGCCATGGTGAACATACTAGAATGAGACATCATAAACCACCTTTTACATATCGAATTGATTTCACTTGTGAAAATAAGTATAGCAGAACTGTTTTCATATCTCCATTTTTTTACATACGTCAAAGAACTTCTACCATGCAGAATAATCTGCTTGTAGAAGCTCTTTCTTTTGCACCTGCCTTTATAACGGATAACAAATGATGGTGTTATACATCGTTTTCTCATCTGCGATGTTCTCATAAACATGGGGCTGATCGGCGGAAAAGTGAATGGCATCCCCGGCCTTTAACTCATAGGTTTCATCCTGAATACGAAGTCGAAGCGCACCGCTGATCATCAAAATATATTCTTCGACGCCTTCGTAATGGGCTTCCGAGGCATGGGTGCAGCCGACTTCAATTTCAACCGTATAGATCTCAAATTGCTTTTTCTGCTCAAAAGGTACGATGGGGAATGCCCGATATTGGCCATCCTCCTCTAAAAACGGTTCAATCTCATCTAGATGGATGTGAGTCACCTTCGGGACATTATCCTCGATGAGCGAAGTAAACGAGATGTGAAGTCCATTTACGATTTTCCATAAAATAGAAATGGTTGGATTGGAATCCCCACGCTCGATCTGACCAAGCATCGCCTTGCTGACACCTGTTAAATCTGCAACCTGATCCAGACTGAGCGACCTTGCTTTGCGTATATTTTGAAGGTTTTTCCCGATCTTTTTATGAATTTGCTCCTGATCCATTGATTTCTCCTCTTCCTACAAGTACCTCAAGTATAAACCAAATTTAGCATAGCTGCGAAATATTTTCAAACACATATGTACAATATCCTGTCCGTATGTATAATATATTGTATATACAAGATAACGCACAAAAAGTTAATATAGTAAACTTTCTTCTTTTATTAAAAGGGGGTATTCAACATGAGAGAGACGATGATCGGACTTGTTAAAGAGGTACGTGGACCTGGTGCGGTTTTACGGGAAGTACCTATTCCACACTGTGGACCTGACGAGGTGTTGGTTAAGATAAAAGCAACCTCGATATGCGGGACGGATGTCCACATCTATAAATGGGATGATTGGGCGGAAAGCGCAGTCGTAACACCGAATGTATTCGGTCATGAATTCGCTGGCGTGGTTGAAGAGATTGGCAGCCAAGTGACCAATGTGAAAGTCGGAGATCATGTGTCAGCAGAAGGCCACATCGTATGCGGTGTATGTAAGGCATGCCGAACCGGCAACGCTCACGTCTGCCCGAATACGGTTAGCTTCGGGATTACAGCGCCAGGCTGTTTTACGGAATATGCGGTGGTTAAGGCATCGAATGTCATTCACAATAGACCGGATATGCCATTTGAGCTCGCTTGTTTGCAAGATCCGCTGGGGAATGCAGTACAGACCGTATTATCGGGAGAAATCGTTGGGAAGTCGGTCGTCGTCATCGGTACTGGGCCTATTGGGTTGATGGCGGTTGCTGTTGCCAAAGCGAGCGGCGCTGGCGTCGTGATAGCTGTTGACATCAATCCGTATCGCCTATCACTTGCGAAGCAAATGGGCGCAGACTATATCATCAATAGCCGAGTGGAATCCATGGTAGATGCGATTCGCGCTTATACCGGAGGAGAAGGTGCTGAAGTCGTCTTAGAAATGTCAGGATTCCCGGATGCGATTCGTGGAGGCTTTGAGGCTGCAGCTTCTGCAGCAAGAGTATCCTTACTCGGCATTCCTACGCAAGAAGTGCCCCTTGATTTATCGCGCCATATTATTTTCAAAGGCTTACGCATTGAAGGTATTACCGGTCGGCGTATGTACCAGACTTGGTATCAGTTAAAAGGTTTACTAGATCAGAATCGAATTGATTTGAGACCGCTGATCACACACACGTTTTCATTGAATGACTATGAGAAAGCTTTTGAACTGATGATATCGGGGCAATGCGGCAAAATCGTGTTTTTACATGATACGGAAGTTAAATTACCTTCAATTAAGGAGTGTGCGATTCATGGCTAGTTGGAACACCTTGCAGAACGAACTGGAGCAATTGCAAAAGGAGGGGCGCTACCGTCCGCTTACGGTATGGGAAAGCGGCTCTGGTGCATGGATGACGTTGAAAGGGCGCTCGGTGCTGCAAATGTCTTCTAACAATTATTTAGGACTTACCGATCATCCTGACATGAAGGAAGCGGCTATACGTGCGGTTGAAAAATATGGTGTTGGCAGCGGATCTGTGCGTACGATCACGGGAACGCTTGATATCCATGATCAACTGGAACAAGAGCTTGCCAAATTCAAGGGAACGGAAGCGGCACTCGTGTTTCAATCCGGCTTTACAGCGAATCAAGGCGTTCTAGCCTCGCTGCTTGGACCTGAAGATGTCGTTATCAGTGACGAGTTGAATCACGCCAGTATTATTGACGGTATTCGGTTAACGAAAGCGCAGCGGAAAGTATTTGCCCACAAAGATATGGATCAATTGGAAGCAGCATTAAAAGAGAGTGCTGGATTTCAGAAACGTATCGTTGTGACGGACGGCGTGTTTAGCATGGATGGCGACATCGCACCGCTGCCGACCATTGTGGAGCTGTGTGAGAAGTATGATGCCTTTGTCTATGTAGACGATGCCCATGCGAGCGGGGTACTAGGTAAGAACGGGAAGGGTTCGACGGATCATTTTGGTCTGCACGGACGTGTACACATCCAGATCGGTACCCTGTCGAAGGCAGTAGGGGCTGTTGGGGGATACGTGGCTTGTGAGCAAGTTGTCAAAGATTACTTAATTCACAAAGCGCGTCCTTTCTTGTTCAGTACCTCTCAAACACCAGCGGTAGCGGCTACTTGTCTCTCGGCCATTCAGGTGCTTCAGCAAAGCGGCGACCTCATCGCAAAGCTTTGGGAGAACGCGGCTTATTTCCGTTCAAAGGTGCAAGCACTTGGCTTCGACACAGGCGCCAGCGAGACACCAATCATTCCTGTTATCGTGGGGAATCCAGCAAAGACAATGCAGTTCTCTGACTTGCTTCTGCAGGAAGGTGTCTACGCGCAAGGGATCGTCTATCCGACGGTGGCTATGGACAAAGGTCGCGTGCGATTTATTGTGACAGCTCAGCATACACGGGAAGATCTGGATTTCGCGCTAAATGCGCTGCAAAAGGCAGGGAAACAGCTCAATCTATCCATTCATCAATAATTAACTATAAATATACCTACGTTAGTGATATCATATTGTCGAAATCCTAAGCTACAATGATCCTATTTGAATTGAGGCTACTTATGGATACACGACAATCTGATTCACCACCTATTAGCAAGCTTCGTGCACTTACCGAAGTGCTGCTCGTGTCGTCCAAACTAGGGCTGACTTCTTTTGGCGGACCGATCGCACATTTAGGGTATTTTTATAATGAATATGTACGAAAACGTCAGTGGATTGACGAGAAAAGCTACTCGGAGTTAGTTGCCCTTTGTCAGTTTCTACCCGGCCCAGCCAGCAGTCAAGTTGGGATTGGTATAGGTGTAATTCGCGCTGGCATGCTTGGAGGCCTAGTCGCTTGGCTAGGCTTTACACTGCCATCCGTAATAGCGCTAGTTATGTTCGCCTTTCTCCTAAAAGGATTGGACCTAAGCCATGCAGGTTGGATTCATGGGTTGAAAATCGTTGCCGTTGCTATCGTGGCGCAAGCCATTTTAGGCATGGGGCAGAAGCTTACGCCAGACAAAAAACGTGCGACATTAGCAGTTCTCGTCGCATCCGTTACACTCGTATGGCAGACCGCGTTCAGCCAAGTATTATTAATACTGGCGTCAGCCCTTATCGGCATGTGGATGTACAAGCAAACGAAAGTCTCGGAAGTTGCTCATGTTTCCATTCCGATCAGCCGAAAAGTGGCTGTTAGCTGCCTCTCCCTATTTATTGTCTTATTAATCGCATTGCCGCTCATTAGCGCAGCAGTGGGAACAACTGGCTTAGCGCTTTTCGATAGCTTTTATCGATCGGGTGCCCTCGTATTTGGCGGCGGACATGTCGTGTTACCGCTATTAGAACAAGCTGTTGTGCCCACGGGGATGATCAGTAAGGAAAATTTCCTCGCGGGGTATGGCGCTACGCAGGCAGTTCCTGGCCCACTGTTCACTTTTGCTTCCTACCTAGGTGCAATGATTCATGGAATTGGCGGCGCCATCATTGCGACAATTGCGATTTTTTTACCAGCTTTCTTCCTTATTGTAGGTGCGCTGCCATTCTGGTCGATCCTTCGCAATAATGCTCGTTTACAAAGTGCTTTAGTCGGCATTAATGCAGCAGTAGTTGGGTTGCTTTTGGCGGCGCTATACAATCCTTTATGGACAACCGCGATTATGGGGCCAACTGATTTTGTCCTGGTTTCCATTTTATTTACGATGCTGCACGTTTGGAAATTACCACCATGGATCGTTGTTCTTGCTGGCATAGTCGGAGGCATGGTAACGGGGTACGTTTAAGTTTGTATGAATCACAAAGATCCACCTTGGCGTGTAACGCAGGGGTGGATCTTTGTTTTTCTGTGAATGAACTGTGCGAGACGCCAATCTTACTTGGTGCTAGTAAAGTTAACCCCATGTTTTCTCGCGAGTACATAGAATCCATACACCGCAGAGACAGCGATGAAATATGAGACGAAGGTCCAGCCAAGATTCCAACCGTGACCGTATTCAACTTTTCCGACCAAGTAGGCAATATACTCTAAAGAAGTTAATACGATACATACCAAAAGTAAAACGATCAAGGGTTTCTTTTTCTTAAAATCAATCCAATAGATCTCTAAGCAGGCTGCCAACGGATAGAGTCCAATGTCAAATGGGAGCGCAGAGATCGTTTCATCATCTTCAATTAACGGTGTGAAATCCCAGAAATCCACATGATAGCCAATGGCGTTAATTAGGGAAGAGATGATGGCAGAAACCGGGAAAATAAGTATGGCAATGGTTGGCGCCTTCTTAAACCAAGCAATCCCAAATATCCACGGAATAATAAAGCCTACAATGATATTAATAAGGATACGTCCCACTCCTCTTGATCGTAGTTACTATCAAGTATGACCCGTACCTCTTGGCATATATACCCACTGCACTTATCGAGATGTGTCCTGAATAACGGTAATCGTATTGTCGCCGCCTACATAAATGCGATTCGTGCGCGGGTTTAGCAGCATAGCACCAGATCCTTTGCCAACTTTCAGCTTAGTCAGTGGCTTTAGGCTGCTGCCATCGTAAACGATTAGCGGTGCTGTTCCGGTCTCTGGCGATTCGGAGATGAACAAGTGGTTCGTATTCGGATTCACAAGCACATTCGTAAAGGCAGGTACGGTTAAAGTGCCACCGACTTTGTTCGTGCTGCTATTGATGACAAAAAGTCGGCCTTTGACGGAAATTTGTGCACTTGAGACATAAACTCGATTGGTGGACGGGTTAATTGTGATGTCCCTTTGCCGTCTGCCGAGTTGAATTTTGCGAACCTTCGTCGTTCGCAGGTCAACAACCGAGCAATAACGACTTAGATTATTCGCAACATATAGTCGATTTGTATGCCTATCTAGGACTGGAGTGATGACGGGGTTTTTTCCGACCTTTACGGTTTTAAAAATTCCATGCGTATCCCCTTTAATAATAGATAACGTATCAGTGGTCGTATTCGTTACGTAGATGCGATTCGTCCATTCATTGATTACAATTTGAGAAGGACGTCCGGTGAAAGGAATTCTGCTTTGTACTTTATTGGTAGTTCCGTTCAAAACTACGAGATCAGCGTTTTTTGAATCTAATGAGATCGTTGTCACATAAATAAGATTTGTACGCGAATTGACTGCGATATGATCGACGCGTTCACCTACTTTGATCGTGGAGATGACTCGATTCGTGAGGCCGTTTATGACGGAAACGGTTCCATCAAAGAAGTTGGCTGCATAGATGCGATTCGTCCGCGTGTTGACGGCCATGTAGTAAGGCATTTTGCCTATTTTAATTGTGGTTAAGACTTTGTTTGTTTTTGTGTCCAGAACACCTATAGCATCGTCACCTTGAATAAAGTAGACCCTGTTCGTAATGGGGTTAATGGCAAAATATAAAGCCGGATTGCTCACGGGAATTGATGTAATCAAGCGAGGTAAGGTTGGTTTGATGCGAAGCTTCGAAACACGGACTGATTTACGGATAAGCATGAGGGATCCCCTTCCCATAGACATGTGGTTCTTAAATCATATTCATGTTCATGCCGGTAGGGAACAATTTAGGCACGAAGGCCAAGAGAAGCATTGGGAGCTTGTTCGAAATAAGTAGTGTTGAAGAGCCTAGCGATTCGTCGTGGGGCTCTTTTTTAATTATACATATGTTAATTAACTGAATATTTAATATAAGGTTAAAAAATTATTCATATTGGTCAATTTGTTTTCTTATCCCGCTTTCTTTTAGTAGTTAAAATGAGAGAAGAATCACCAAACGGACAAGCTGCCGTTAGACAAGGTTAAAAGAAAGGGGGCTAGTCAGTTTCATGAAAGCGCTTAATAATGTGCCATCAGAGACAGGCGACAACTTAGATTTTATGGAGGTGGGGACATGTTAAAAAGAAATATATCAGTAATGTTAGCAATTACGATTTTATTTAGTTTATTTACTTTTGGTTCTGGCGTAACTCTTGCGGCTGGACCGGATCAACCCGTGGTTACGACAACAACTAATTCAGTTAGTTTAACGTGGACAACTGTTCAGGGTGCTAATAGCTATAATGTGTACCGTTCGCCAAGCAGCAATGGTACATTCGTCAAGATGAATACCTTGGACATTGTTGCAACGAGCTATACGGACGCGGGCTTGACGGCGAACACGAGATATTACTACAAGATCTCATCTGTAAGCACTGGCGTAGAATCCGCTCTTTCTGTGGAAACATCAGCTCTGACAGAGCCGGATTTCGGACCAAATGTGTTTGTATTTGATCCACTCGCAGATCCGACACAAACAGCTGTCGACGTTGAAACGAAAAGTGCTGAATTATTCGCACAGCAAGAAACCAATCAATTCGGTACGCAAAGATATGCCATGCTTTTCAAGCCAGGCGCCTACAAAGCTAGTATTAAAGTAGGTTTCTACACACAAGTTTCCGGTTTAGGGCAAGTTCCCGACGATGTCACCATAAATGGCGGCGTAACGGTTGATGCCAATTGGATGACGAATCATAATGCTACTCAAAACTTTTGGCGCTCCGTCGAAAACTTGGCTGTAGCACCTACTAATGGAGATATGAAATTTGCAGTTTCGCAAGCAGCGCCTATACGACGGTTGCATGTAAAAGGCAATTTGTCACTGCACGACCAAGGCGGATGGGCAAGCGGCGGATTTTTGGCAGACTCGTTAGTTGATGGAACTGTGAATTCTGGATCTCAGCAGCAATGGTTTACGAGAAACAGTAAATGGGGCACATGGAATGGATCATTATGGAATACAACCATTGTTGGTTCCGAGAATGCACCTGCAGAAGATTGGCCTACAAAAGCTTTCACAGTCGTAGATAAAGTACCGGTTATTCGTGAAAAGCCATTTCTGACCTTCGATTCCGTGACTAAAAAGTATAAAGTGTTTGTGCCAGATGCGGTCACTAATAAAAGTGGAACGAGTTGGTCAACAGGTACAACGGCGGGTACTTCTATTGCGATTGAAGATTTCTTGATCGCAGACACCTCAACATCCGTTGCTACCATCAATGCTGCGCTTGATCAAGGTAAGCACCTTTTGTTTACGCCAGGCGTGTACCATTTCACAGATACGGTTAAAATTACGAAACCTAATACGGTTGTGCTGGGTCTTGGACTTGCAACCTTGCATTCAGACAATGGTATTGTAGCCCTCTCTGTTGCAGATGTAGACGGTGTGAAAATTGCCGGTCTCCTATTTGAAGCAGGAAGCGTGAATTCACCTGTCCTTATGGAGGTTGGTCCAAAAGGTAGTTCAAACGATCACTCAGCGAATCCGACTTCCTTGCACGATCTTTATTTCAGAGTCGGCGGCGATGCGCTTGCCAAAGCTGATGTCAGTATCGAAATCAACAGCAATAATGTCATTGGAGACCATTTCTGGGTATGGCGTGCCGATCATGGTACAGGCGCTGGATGGGATTCCAATACGACGATCAACGGAATGATTGTTAATGGGAATGACGTGACCATGTACGGGCTTTTTGTGGAACATTTTCATGAGTACCAGACGGTATGGAATGGAGAACGGGGAAGAACTTACTTTTATCAAACCGAAATTCCCTATGATGTTCCGAATCAAGAAAGGTGGATGAGCAACAACGGCACCGTGAATGGTTTCGCTTCTTATAAGGTTGCCGATTCAGTAAATTCACATGAAGCCTATGGCTTGGGAATATACTCCAATTTCACCGGCGGAATCGTGTCTATGGAGAGCGGTATTGAGGTTCCAGATAAGCCGGGCGTGAAAATACATCATGCAACCACGGTTTCCTTAAATAAAAGAGGTGAGATTACTCACATCGTTAATGCGATGGGATCTCCAGTGAATCCTGCAACGATGCGAGCAACGCTTGGAGATTACGAGCCTAGAACTGTTGTTAGTATTACAGATGTTAGTGCGGCGACAATAACAGGGAAAGCTCCTGTATTACCTGCAGTTGTTAAACAAGTTTTTACTGATTCTACAACAAAACAGGTAGCTGTAACTTGGGATAGCATAGATTCATCGAAATATGCATCGGCTGGAAGCTTTACAGTGAATGGAACAGTTAGCGGTAGTGCAATCCGTGCGATAGCTCATATTACTGTAACTGCTGCGCCAACTGTACCTGTAACGGGGATTAGTATTACAGGAGCTAGTGGTGCTACTACGATAACTGCTCAAAGCGGTACATTGCAAATGTCAGCTGCAGTGACGCCTTCAAATGCAGATAATACCACTGTTACTTGGTCCGTGATGAATACAAATGGAACAACAACGGATCTTGCGAAAATTAGCGCAGGTGGTCTGTTAGAAGCGTTTAGGAATGGAACGGTTAAGATCATCGCAACAGCGAATGACGGTACCGGTGTTAAGCAAGAAATGAATGTAGTGATCAGCGGTCAATCGAAAGCTTTTTTAAATAATGGGTGGGCATGGGTGAGAGAAGATATTAATCTCTGGGAGCCCAACTCCAATAATGTGAATGAAATGAGATTAACGACAAAAGAGGGGCAATGGTCTGCTCTTTCAACTAAACCAATCCCGATTCTCTACAGAGTTCCTGGTTCAAGTGATTTTACGATCTCAACGAAGTTAAATTTTGCTCCATCAAATAACTATGAATGGGCAGGTCTAGTTGTGTATCAAGATGATCTCAATTTCATTTCTTTGGGTCGTCAGTATAATACGGGTGCTACAACTCCTGCCCTTAATAGCTATAATCAGATTAGGTTTTCGCAAGGTCTACCCAACGGGTCGGCAGTTAGACAAACAGATAATAATGACATAGATCCGTTCGCATCTGGTGATGTATTCTTGAAAATTACAAAAACGGGCAATACGTATATAGGGGAATATAGTGGAGACGGAGTTAATTGGACTATTTTCCAAAAAAATGTTAGTAGCTACACTGCTACTTTAACAAACCCCAAAGTTGGTATTTTTGTAAGGAAACTGAATACAGGAATTGCTGCCAGAACGGCTGTGTTTTCAAACTTCAAAGTAAATGGCAATATTGTACCTTTCTCGAATCCTTTGACTAACATAAATGTAACAGGAGCTAACGGAGGAACAGCGATTACGGCGAACGATGGCTTACTACAAATGTCAGCAGCTGTATCCCCAGCAAATACGAACAACCAAACAGTCACGTGGTCAGTCTATAACACAGACAATTCACCAACGGATAAGGCAACAATTAACACGAGCGGAATGTTAACTGCCGTGAAAAATGGCCAGGTAAAAGTCGTGGCGTCAGCCAATGATGGCTCCGGCGTAACCGGAAGCGCGACGATCAACATAACTGGCCAAATTATCGAAGTTGCATCAGTTGGTGTAACGGCTGCAAGTGGAGCATCAGCGATCACTTTGAAAAGCGGCACTCTTCAAATGTCAGCAGCGGTGTTACCTGCGGATGCGGATAATCAAACGGTAACGTGGTCCGTAGTGAACATGGATGATACACCTACCGACAAAGCGACAATCAGCGCAAGTGGATTGTTAACTTCTGTAAATAACGGCCAAGTAAAAGTTGTGGCGACAGCCAATGACTTGTACGGTGCAATTGGGTCCAGGGTCATTAACATTTCCGGTCAAGTACTTACACCACCGACGATTAATCTTGTGTCTGCAAGAGATGGACATGTGTCTCTTGGTTGGAGTCAAATGAACGAATCGATCACATACTCAGTTTACCAACGAACAGCGGGCGCATCTTACGGAACTGCAGTGGCAACTGTTAGCGGAGATGTATACAACTTTGACGCGACAAGCTTGGTGAACGGAACGACTTATTATTTTGTTGTGAAAGCGACTTATCCGGGCGGAACCAGCGATGCTTCCAATGAGGTAAGTGCCACACCGCAAGTGCCAGCTCCTGGAGTTCCTGTGTTACAGGCTGTTGCAGCAGGTGATAGTCATGTGAATCTGACGTGGGATCCGGTTGACGGCTCATCGGAATATCAAGTATTCATCGGTACAATATCAGGAACGTATAGTTTATCTCCTGTAACTGTCAACAGTTCTGTATACAGTTATGATGCTATTGGACTAACAAATGGCACGACCTATTATTTTGTTGTTAAAGCTGTCAATCCAGGCGGAACCAGCGATTCTTCTAATGAAGTTAGCGCTATGCCACAAGCTTCAGTTGTTGACGTAACGGGTATCCTCCTAAATCAATCAAGCCTTAGCTTGGCACAAGGTGCTTGGGATACGTTGACAGCATCTGTTCTTCCAGCAAATGCGACGAATAAAAACGTAATTTGGAGCTCGAGCAATACAAATGTTGCAAGCGTTGATACAAATGGGAAAGTTACGGCGATCTCAGCTGGTACAGCGGAGATTATGGTAACGACTGAAGACGGCAGCTTCACAGCGACAGCTTCAGTTACTGTTACTGCTCCTGTATCTCCAGATCCAGATCCTGTACCTGTACCTGTACCTGTTCCTGTTCCTCTCGCTCCGTCATCAACGGATCATGTCATCACCATCCAACAAGATCAACTAACAAACAGCGGAAATGGCACAACCACTGTTGCGATCCCAACTGACAAATCAGAGATCAGACTTCCTGGGAATATTACCGAGTTAATTTCTCAGAACAATCTGGAGATCAAGTCAGACGCATTAACCCTTTCGTTCCCGTCCGAAGTGCTTAACCAATTAACAGATAAGCTCACTACGGATCAAGTAAAGGGCAGTACAATATCTCTGAAGCTTGACATCGTCACGCAAGGGGAAGCGAAAAACCTCATTAATAGCAATAGTGCAAATACAGAGAATAAATTAGTTGGCGATGTTTACGAGTTCCATTTGTTCATTCAGACAGCGGACGGTAAAACAGTTGAGCTTTCGAAGTTCAGTCAGCCGATTACAATTGAGTTGAAGGTTCCAGCAAGCGTGAATCCGGCATTAGCAGGAATTTATTATATTGCTAATGATGGAACACTGACGTACGTGGGTGGCAAATTAGATAAAGATGTCATCACAGCGGAGATTAATCACTTTAGTAAATATGCTGTGCTTGAAGTATCCAAGTCCTACTCCGATGTGCCTTCCAGCCATTGGGCTTCCAATGTGATCAAGGAGCTTGCTGCGAAGCAGATCGTTGAGGGTACAAGTGCGACAACCTTTGAACCTGGACGCAGCGTCACACGTGCCGAGTTCACGACGCTTCTAGTGAGAGCTTTGAAGCTTACGGAAAAAGGCGAAATGGCATTTGCTGATGTGAAAGTAAGCGACTGGTTCGCAGATAGCGTTTCTATCGCAGTGAAGGCAGGAATTGTACAAGGTAGAAGTACAACTATGTTTGATGCGAACGCGCAAATTAGCCGTGAGGAGATGGTTACTTTACTTCTTCGAGCGTACGAGTTCAAGAATGGGAAAGTCGCTAGCTCAACTACTCCAACATTCGCAGATGAAGATCAAGTCTCTTCATGGGCGGCAGGATTTGTGAGATCGGCAGCAGCGCTGCATTTGATTCAAGGTCGCGGTGCAAACCAATTCGACCCGAAAGGCATTTCAACGCGTGCCGAAGCCGCACAAGTTCTTTTCAATCTATTAGCAGCTACGAAGGCGCTTTAAGAGGCCTCTAGCTCTCATATCGCAACACAGTTGAATCTGTAGTAATCGGGTTTACATGGGGCAATTCATTTAGTAACGACAAGTGCTGATTGAATTGCCCCATTTTATTTTAATAAGAGAAGGGAAGAGATGAATGTTAAAAAAACTCGGTTTATGTTTGTTGCTTTCAGCTTCACTGTTAGGGGTTAACAGTGTTACAACGAGCCTACAAGCCAATGCAGCTCCTACGGACACTTGGGTGCCTGTATGGAATGATGAGTTCGATGGCTCAAGCGGTACGGCACCTGATGCAGCCAAATGGAGCTACGATATTGGAACGGGGGCCAATAATGATGGTTGGGGCAATAATGAGAAGGAGTATTACACGGATCGGACAGCGAATTGCTACTTAGATGGTAACGGCAAGTTTATTTTGAAAGCGCTTAAAGAAACGTATGGCTCGGGTTCAACGCAACGCAGTTATACGTCCTGTCGAATGATTACAAAGTACAAAGGGGATTGGAAATACGGCCGAGTAGAGGTTAGAGCGAAGCTTCCGGCTGGTGGAAAAGGCATTTGGCCAGCCATCTGGATGCTGCCAACAGACAAGGTGTATGGCGGTTGGCCGAGAAGCGGCGAGATTGACATCATGGAAATGGTTGGGGCTGAACCGCTCAAAGTGTATGGCACGATTCATTTCGGCAATCCGTGGCTGCATCTGGGTGAGGAATATAACTTACCTGACAATGGTTTCCATGAGTATGCAGTAGAATGGGACGAAGAAGAAATTCGTTGGTATGTGGATGATAACTTATTCTCAACGAAGAAAGTCGAAGATTGGTACAGTTCGAATAGCGCGAAGCCAGCTCCATTTGATCAACGTTTTCATTTGCTCTTGAATTTGGCAGTTGGCGGCGATTGGCCGGGTACACCGGATGCCTCCACCGTATTTCCGCAACAGATGGAAGTCGACTATGTGCATGTGTATGAGAGACCTGGTACATGGACGAAGCCTCTGCCTGGTAAAATCGAATCTGAAAGCTACGCCAGTATGAGTGGCATCAGTGTAGAAGCTACAACGGATACGGGGAATGGTAAAAATGTGGCCAGTATCCAGACGAATGATAATCTGACTTACAACGTTGCGGTTAAAACTACGGGCAGCTATATCATGGAATACCGTGTTGCTAACGGTGGAGCTTCGAATGCAGGCTTTAAACTGCTTGTAGACGGCGTTCAACAAGGAACGACTGTAACCGTGCCGCCAACGGGGGGAGATCAACAATGGACGACCTTGACCCAAGCGGTAACAATGAATGCGGGCAACCATACGCTTCAAGTTGTAGGAACTTCAGGAGATTTCAGACTGAACTGGCTTCAAGCTGTGAAAGTGAATACAATCATTGCTGAGGATTTCGAAAATTGGGATAATAATGTCTATTTCGGTACTGCGACTAGCGGTGGATCAACGATTACACTATCCAAAGATACAGCAAGCAAGACGCAAGGGAATTATGCACTGAAAATGAACTATACGGAAGCATCTGGTGGGATGTTGGAGTGGTATAGTAAGTTTAATCAGAACTGGTCCTATCATACGGGGATGAAGCTTGATGTCCTTGGTCAGAATAGCGGCCGAACTGTGCGTGTGGAGCTTGAAGATGCGGAAGGCGAACGTTATGATTATGACTTTACGGATAATTTCACTGGCTGGAATACCGTTACCATGCCATTCGCTAATTTCGTTCGTGCCGCCACACAGCCAACCGGTGCACCGAATGATGGACTGGATCGTAAAGATTTGAATGCTGTTCATGTCCAAGTTTTGACAGCAGGCACAGGTGTTCTTTATTTTGATAATCTCATTGTATATAACGGTTCTCCTACGTCTACACCTGAGCCGAAAGCGGTGCCTCCAGTCATTACGAGCGCTATACCAGGTGTAGTAGAAGCCGAAAGCTATGGAGCTATGAGCGGTGTGAAGAAGGAAGTGACGCAGGACACCGGCGGAGGTCAAAATATCGGCTACATTAACACCGGAGATTGGTTAGATTATAACGTCAACGTGGCGCAATCGGGAGCCTATATGGTGGAATATCGGGTAGCCTCAGCTGCTGGCAGCGCTGGTTTTGAACTGCGAAGCGGCAGTACGGTTCTTGATTCACATGGTGTGGCTAACACAGGAGGAAGCCAAACTTGGCAAACCATGACCGACTATGTCTCGCTAAATGCGGGTTCACAGGTTATTCGTCTGCACGCGGTGGGAAGTTCTTTTAATATCAATTGGATGCGGTTTACCAAAGTGGACCCAATCAAAATCGAAGCGGAAGATTACACTGCGATGAACGGTGTTCAAACACAAGCGACGACTGATACGGGTGCGGGTTTAAATGTCGCTTATATCGATGCAGGAGACTGGTTGGATTATACGGTGACGCTTCCAAGAGCGGCTATTTACAAAATCGAGTACCGTGTCGCGAGCGGCTATACAACAGGATCTTTCCAAACGATGGAAGGGACGACAGTGTTAGATTCGCAAGCTGTTCCGAATACAGGGGGTCCGCAGAAATGGATCACGCAATCGTCCGGCAATCTGTCTCTTTCAGCAGGAACACATACCTTCCGAATTTATTCTGGCGGCAATCATTATAACATCAACTGGATTCAATTCTTAGAGCAGTAAATGGGCTGCAGTCCTGAAATAGAGTAACTAAAAGGCTGATCTGTGTAGTAGAGGATTCTACTAACGGGTCAGTCTTTTTTTATGCCGAATATTGCTTGCGAAACCGAAGTGGTGACATGCCAATAGCGGCCTTGAAGCAATTCGAGAAGTAAGGCGCGTTAAGAAAACCAATATGCTCGGCAATACGCGCGATGGACCACTCGGTTTTGATCAGCAGCAGCTTCGCTTGCTCGATTCGGTACTCATGCAAATAGGCCATTGGCGTGCAATCATAGATCTCTTTCATACACCTGACGATATAAGTAGGGTGAAAATGAAACTCCTCTGCGAGTGTACTATTCGTGACATCGGATTGATAATGCTGGCGCAAATAGGCTTCAATCTTGTCGGCCAGCTTCAAGGCAGGGGATGCATCGCAGCGAGTCTGTCCAGTATCGAGCAATCGGAGCAGCTCCATGAAGAGCTGCTGCTCACTCCAATACGTCTCTGAACGATGATGAGCCGAATCGGCTAACAGCTTGCGGAGATGTCGTTCCGCTAGTGCGAACTCCGGAGGTGAGCTATATTGCGGGATGCGGATTCGATAGGGGTTCGCCCAGGCCTGTCGGACCTGAGGATACATCGTGCTTTCTTCATGATCAGACGTAAGTCGCCATACACCTTGAAAGTCAAAGTGTATCCAATAGAAAACGGTTTCTGTGTCACAGGGTTTGACTGGATAATGATAGCGGTCTGGCAACAGCAAAAGGGTTTGTCCTTCTGAAATCTCCCACTCCTTATCGTCTTCCCCGATATATAACGTTCCTTTGACAACCCAGAGAAGGTCGAAGATGCCGAGACTTCGGCGACTTGGATGCATTTCGCCTGGACTGTAGGTGGAGAAGCCGATCATGATGAAAAAAGGCAGTGGCGGAAGCTCCATTCCAATATGGCCGCGTTCACTCATTTTCAAAACTCCTTTCAAGTAGTGTTAAATTTTATAAAAAATAAGTTTGGTTTATATCTATTTTCTCTTTATTTATAAGAATAAACTGTGTATAGGCGATAATCAAATATTATATAAAACGATGGTAATAAAGGAGGAGCTACCTATGGTGAATTCGACAAGAGCGCAGACTTCAATGAACAGGGTGCGTATTCAAGATCAGTTTTGGGATCCTTTTACAGAGCTCGTTCGAGGGACGGTTATTCCTTATCAATGGGATGCGCTAAATGATGCTATACCAGATGCGGAACCCAGCTTTGCCATTCGTAATTTCCGTATTGCGGCAGGGCTCGAAGAGGGTGAATTTGGCGGGTTGGTGTTTCAGGATAGCGACGCAGCCAAGTGGCTCGAAGCAGTTGGCTATTCGCTTGCGAATACGCCTGATCCTATTTTGGAACAAACGGCGGATGAATTCATTGACTTGATTGCCATGGCGCAGCATGAGAACGGTTACTTGAATACGTATTTTACAATTAAAGAGCCAGGTCAAGCATGGACGAATTTGCATGAAGCGCATGAATTGTACTGTGCGGGACATATGATGGAGGCTGCAGTTGCTTATTATGAAGCGACGGGGAAAAGAAAATTGCTCGATGTCATGTGCAAATTTGCTGACTATATCGAAACCATTTTCGGTCGCGAGCCCGGTCAATTGCGGGGATATGACGGTCATCAAGAAATCGAGCTTGCCCTCGTCAAGCTTTCTCAAGCAACAGGGGAAGAACGCTATTTGAAGCTGGCACAATTCTTCATTGATGAGCGTGGAGCTGAGCCGAACTTTCTGATTGAAGAATGTAAACAAAGAGACGGCTATGGTTATTGGACGAAAGAGAAACAGCCCATTCCAACTGTTGCACATATGGCCTACAATCAGGCGCATAAGCCAGTTCGCGAGCAGGATGTTGCTATCGGTCACTCCGTGCGTGCCGTATACATGTATACAGCGATGGCTGATCTGGCCGGATTGACAGGAGATCAGGCGTTGCTTGCAGCTTGCCGCCGTCTATGGGATAACTTGACCAGGAAACAAATGTACATTACCGGCGGGATTGGTTCAACACATCATGGGGAAGCATTCACGTTCGATTATGATATGCCAAACGATACCGTGTACGCGGAGACGTGTGCGTCAATTGGCCTCATCTTCTTTGCGAAGCGCATGCTGCAGCTGGAAGCGAAGAGCGATTATGCGGATGTCATGGAGCGGGCGCTGTACAACAACGTACTCGGCAGTATGTCAAAGGATGGCAAGCATTACTTTTACGTAAATCCGCTGGAGGTGTGGCCGAGGGCATCTGAGAGGAATCCAGGTCGCCATCATGTCAAGGCAGTGCGGCAAAAATGGTTTGGCTGCTCCTGCTGCCCACCGAATGTGGCGCGTTTGCTTAGTTCGTTGAATAGCTACATTTATACCGTTTCACCAGATGAAGATACGGTCTATACACATCTATTCATTGGCAGTGAGGCGCGGTTCGAGCTTGCTGTGGGCGAAGTCGCTTTTACCCAACAATCGAAACTTCCGTGGGAGGGTTATGTTCGTTTAGAGATAACGATGGCTCCGAAGGACAAGTTTACACTTGCGCTTCGCATCCCATCTTGGTGCTATGGTGGAGCTGTCATGAAAATCAATGGCGTGCAAACTAAATTTGCGTCTGCGAATGGTTATGCAACGGTAGAGAGGCAATGGGCGCAGGGAGACATCGTGGAGTGGGAGCTTGCATTGGAAGCTCAACTGACCTCCGCGCATCCTGAGATTCGGGCTAACGCAGGCAAAGTTGCCATTGAACGCGGGCCTCTCGTGTATTGTCTGGAAGAGGTAGACAATGGCGCACTTCTGGCGACCGTATCCCTTGCAACCGCAAATAAGCTGGAAGCTAAATATGAGGCAGATCTGTTAGGTGGAGCCGTCGTTGTGGAGGCGGATGGGCTGGCCGACGAGTCGGCGTCATGGTCGGAAGATACGCCGTACCGACGGCTTTCCCAGCAGAAAGCTGTCGAGCGCGTGAAGCTCAAAGCAGTGCCGTATTATCTATGGGGCAACCGCGGTGAAGGCGAGATGACGGTTTGGATACGCAAAGGCGGATTACAGTAAGCCCACAGAGGTAACGCCAGATTACCCTGTTCATCCATAGCAAGAAACAAGCTGAAGCGCCGCGCTTCAGCTTGTTTCTTGTCTTCTAACTAATCCTGGTGCTCCGGCCTACCGGCCAGCCAATCCTCAAGCGTAGCTACTCGTGATGGATATTTGTAGCTTTTGGCTAGAAAGCCTATCCCATGCTTCAGCATGGGATCTTGATCTGTAGGCTGATAACGCAGGTCCACACTCCAGCGAACCTCATTGGACATGTTCGGGGTAGACATATGGAGGCAGCGATCATTGAACAGTATCGCGCTTCCTGCGGGTACAGGCAGGGCAACGGTTTCCGTTTTGCCAAGCTGGCTGTCTTTGAGTGCTGTATATCCTGTTCCTGTGTAAGTTTCACGATGCCACTTGAGCACACGTTTGCGATGTGTCTGGGGCTTGATATGGAGGCACCCATTCACTTCATTCGCATCGACAAGCGGGATCCATACGGTAATAACGGGATTCGCATTCGCATCCGGCCAATACGATTTATCTTGATGCCAGGGAACTGCGCCAGCAGCTACTTTCGGGACCTTCGGGCGCACGTTGTACACCGGATTCGCGAATAGCTCTCCGCCAATTAACGATTCTACCGCGTTCAAAATTTTTGGATTGCTCATTAGCGTGAAATAACCGGGGATGCGATCACGCCAGCTTCGGCCGTATTTCAGGAAGTTTGCAGCGGACAAATCCTGAAATAGCTCAGCTAAGCGATTGGGAAATGGCCGATCCTCAAGCTTATCCGCGATAAGTCCATCTGCGAACAGTTCATCTGCAATCATTGAAACCTTCTCGGTCATTGCTTCGCGGGCAGAGGCTAAGTCTTCCTCCGACAATAAATGAGGGATGATGAGATAGCCTTGATCCTCGTAAAACTGCGATTGCTCGGTAGTTAAACTTCCGCTTCCATTTTGCTTGATCATCCTACTCATCCTCCAACATGTGTTGTAATATAGAAAATAATAACATTTCATGTGGTAGTTGTATTTGCTTGTGTGTTCGTCAATTGATCAATTCTTCCGATTATTCTTTTTATTAATTTACTACCGATTGCGAGGGTTACAATGACTTCCTTATCTTCCGTTAATCCCTATGTTAGAGTGGGCCATTATTATCAATTTCCAGTTAAACGAAATCAATCGGCGGTCGGCAGGATCGGGTACTGCTATGCCTTTCATTTCGTTGCCAGTGGCAAAGGAACGGTTTCCACCCAGGGGAAAACGCATCCTGTGAAGAAAGGTGATCTGATCTATTTTCCACCTGAGGTGGGTCACTCCTTTTACGCACATCCCGATCATCCGTTAGCCACTTACAATCTATATTGTGATCTCTGGGATACGAAATTGAGAAGTGGTCAACATCTCGTTTGGGACGAGTCTGACTTTAATCGTGACTTGCTGACGCATATTGTCCCGTGTCAAGAGCTCACCATGCTTCCCGCCGTGACGCCTATCCAGCATGATGCTTCACTTGGTCAACTATTCATACATGCCGTGACTCAGTCGAGGAAGAGTGACCAGTACTCTGAATTAATTGTAAGTAATCTCCTCAGAGCATTCCTTCTTGCGCTTGTACAAATCGCATCCAAGCCACATTTCATCGATTACCGAATCATCCCGATCATCGAGCTAATGGACAGGGAAGCGAACGCAAGTCGAGGTTATGACGAATGGATGAGCCAGTGCGGGCTTCGCAAAACCCAATTTCATGAGCTATTCAAGCAAGCGACAGGTATCTCACCCAAAGCATATTGGACCAAAGCCATAATGAGGCAAGTGGAAGCTGCCTTGTGGGAAAGCAACCGTTCCATTACGGCCATTGCGGAGGATTATGGGTATTCGTCGGTTCACCATTTTACCAAACAATTCACACAATTCCATGGTGTTTCGCCAACGGAGTTCAGGCGGAGGAAGGGTTAGTTGACGAATCAATCGGAAGATCTACTCCAGCTGTCAGTGCAGATAGCCACTCAAATTGTCATAGAATCATTCCTATCGAAGTAAGGTTAAATAGAACAGGAAGGAGGATTATCACATGGCTACTTCCGATTCAAAAGAGTCCAGCGTTGAGGGAAAAATGCGCTGGCGTATTAGCGAAGAAGCTGGAATCGTCTGGGACATTCGACTCGGAGACCTTGCTCATCAGGATCATGTAGAAATGAGCGGGAAAGAGGTTTCCCTCATCGTGACTTACGGTATAGACGCGGAGGGCGGTGTTATTTTAAAACGCAAAGTCGTGTGGCCTGGTCTGCGTACGATTCCGAATGATACGCATGCTAGTTTAATGGAGGAATTTGGGCAGGAGCTTATGCCGAGTATGCGGGTTGGGGGTCAACCTGTCCAAGAAAAAATGTTCAGAATTACGTTCGACGGGTTGCTGCAATTGGCGTCTGTTTCCGATCAAGGGGTTCTGATACGTAGAACTGTATTTCCAGCTAGAGATCATCCTTATGCGCTAGAACGCGTACAACTTCAGAACATGACAGAGGACGCCGTGCAGCTTGAGATAGAGCGAATAGCAAGATCATATTATCGCAGAGGTACTAAGGGGATTTATGCGGTGGAAGCGGGACATGATGCGCCAGCATCCATTGTATTGCAACCAGGTGAGACGCTGGAATTCATGGGATGGATTCGAGCTGCGACATTGCAGGCTCCGAAAGCGAGGTTGGATGTCGTATTGGAGGAAATGAAGCGGCGCCAATTCTTGAAGGATCTGAGCTCGTCCTTGCAGCTTGAAACGCCAGAGCCTCATTTGAACCGGATGTTTGATCTGGCCAAAATCCGCGCGGCGGAGAGTATTTTTCGCACCATGGGCGGTCTCATGCATTGCCCCGGAGGCGGATCCTATTACGCAGCAGTCTGGACCAACGATCAAGCGGAATATGCGGGGCCATTTTTTCCTTTTCTAGGAGAGCAAGATGCGATGGAGGCTTCCATGAATGCCTATCGCCTTTACATGCCGTTCATGGGACCTGACTTCCATTCCATGCCCTCCTCCATCATTGCAGAAGGGCTGGATATCTGGGAAGGGGCCGGTGATCGTGGCGATGCGGCGATGTATGCTTATGGTGCTGCGAGGTTCGCACTGGCAAGCGGCAGCCACAGAATAGCGGAGGAGTTGTGGCCAGCTATCGAATGGTGTTTGGCATTTTGCAGGCGGAAACGTACCAAAGATGGCGTTATCGCATCGGACTCAGATGAACTGGAGAATCGCTTTCCCAGCGGTGATGCTAATCTATTTACTTCATCTCTTGCGTATGGTGCTCTGCTATCCGCTGCACACCTTGCTCGAGAATTAGCGAAGCCGGATACCGCTTCACAATTAGAGGAAGAAGCCGATACCCTTCGGCACGCGATTGAATCCCATTTTGGCGCAACGATTGAGGGGTATGAGACTTATCGCTATTACGAAGGGAACGACATTCTGCGTTCGTGGATCTGCGTGCCGCTGACGATGAATATCTGGGATCGTAAGGAACAGACCATCGCAGCCTTGTTATCTTCCCGATTATGGGTGAACGGCGGACTTGTCACGCAGGCGGGAGAAACCACGTACTGGGATCGATCAACCTTGTATGCACTGCGTGGTATTCTCTATTCAGGTGAAACCGAGCAGGGCATTTCGCGACTTCTCGAATATTCTCGTAACCGATTGCTTGGCGATCATGTGCCTTACGCGGTTGAAGCTTTTCCCGAAGGCAAGGGGCGACATCTTTCTGCAGAGAGTGCGCTATACGCCCGAGTCATTGTGGAGGGATTATTTGGCATCGTCCCCACGGGTCTTGACTCTTTTACATGTTGTCCGCGGTTACCAAAGGGTTGGGAGACGATGGCGCTTCGATCCATCCGAGCTTTCGATTCTTGCTTCGATGTCGTCGTTTCACGATGTGGCGATGGGGTAATGATCGCATGTATAACTCCGGAGAAGACAGAAATCTATGCGTGGAATCAGGAATATCCGATTACGATCAAACTAAGGTGAGTGGCAGGGATGCCCTAATCAGACAAGTACGTTTTGTCTAGGTTAGGGTATTTGTCTTATTGAATATTCCCAACACCGCTCAAAGTTTGTTATTATCAATTATGACAAGATCATCAGGGCCTATGGAAACATTTTAATTTAACGTGAAAATAGGTTATGATAGGTAATGAAATCATAATAGAAAGTGGGATCCATAGTGGGACGTAAGTGGAATAACATAAAAGAGAAGAAAGCTTCTAATGATGCAAGTACGAGTCGCGTGTACGCGAAGTTCGGCCTTGAAATTTATGTAGCTGCACGGAAAGGTGAACCGGATCCAGAATCGAATCGTGCGTTGAAGGTCGTTCTTGAACGGGCCAAAACGTATAATGTACCGAAAGCGATCATTGATCGTGCCATCAATAAAGCCAAGGGCAGCTCAGATGAAATTTATGAAGAGCTTCGTTATGAAGGCTTTGGACCGAATGGTTCCATGGTCATTGTGGACACGCTAACGAATAACGTAAACCGTACCGCGTCAAGCGTGCGTGCCGCATTTAGTAAAAATGGCGGTAACATGGGTGTAACGGGTTCCGTTGCTTACATGTTCGATGCAACAGCGGCTATCGGTATTGAAAATAAGAGCATCGATGAAATCATGGAAATTCTAATGGAAGCGGATGTAGACGTTCGTGACCTTCTTGAAGAAGATGAGATGGTCATGGTTTATGCGGAGCCAGAACAGTTCCATGCCGTTCAAGAATGTTTGAAAGCAGCTGGCATTACAGAGTTTACCGTTGCGGAACTGACGATGATTGCTCAGAACAACATCTCTTTATCGGAGGATGCACAAGTCCAATTCGATAAAATGATTGATGCTTTGGAAGATTTAGAGGATGTACAGCAAGTGTATCATAACGTGGAATAGGCAGTTTAGGTGTGAACGACTTGGCAAGTATAGGATGAACTCACTTTTTGTATGGAATTACATCATACAAAAAGTGAGTTTTTTATGTTATATGTTTTGATGAATCGCATAACGAAAGTTGGCTGGAACCAAAGTATATCGTTTTCATATAGATAGCGTTATACTATCATCTTATACCATGGAACAATTCGGAATATATCCGAATAACGTTATGGCATAACGCTATTGTCCCTCTACGGGCTCCTTTTCAAATAAAAAAGTAGAAATAGCGTTATGCCATCATTCTATTTTCCTTGAAAGTACGCTAGTGACCCGAATAACGTTATGGCATAGCGCTATTTACACGAGATTTCAATGGGGTGGATCATATCTCCCAAGCACTATGTAAACTCGATAGTGCGAGATCTCTCGCACCGTTTTTTACCCTCGAGAGTAGAAGTTGACTATGGTAAGTTTTGGTTTGGTGTGCAGTTCTAAGCTTCAAACCTTATAATTGTGGGAAAATCCAAAAGTTTTGTGAATTATTGATATAGGAAAAATGAACCATCCTAAAGTGAATCAAACGCATGCGCCTCTAGCATTTAGAGGTGCATTTTTTTGCATTTTATGGTAATAGCCCCAAAAGCACGTCACTTTTTTAATCCAAAAACGCGGAAAAACAGCCCAAATTCCCCCCATTTACGTCTTTTTGATGTGCATGTAGACTAACTCTATCAGAGTAATAACTTTTAATAATAGAGTATAAAAGTGTGAGGAGAGAAATTATGCGCATAGGTAAATTCAACCAAATGGCAGTGAAGGCTTTAGCTGGTTTATTAGTTGTATCTTCATTTCTTCCCTACCAGGCATTCGCTGATGGTCCTTCTCAGCAAACAGAACGATTGTTAAAAAATCTATCAGCTGAACAAAGGAAAGCGCTAACTGACATACAGGTAGGTCGTCCTGTCATTTCGCCAGAAATAAATCTGAAGAGCGCTGCCATGACGAATGTCATTATTGAATTCAAGCAGGCTCCCGCTAAGGTAGAAGTGATTAAGCAAGCGGCAGAGGGGATACATATTTCAACTGCAGCGGCACAGGAGAATGCGGAAGATGATCATGTTGCTTTTAAAAAGTTTGTACAAAACATGCAACGTAAATCGTCCTCTACTCTTGGAATTAATACGCTAGTGATTAGTGAAAGCAACGTACAAATTACTAGGGAATATCACGCAGCATTGAATGGTGTTGCAATGACCCTGCCGGGGACAGATGTTGAGAAATTATTACAATCTGGCGTTGTGAATCGAATTTGGAAAGACAATGTTGTTAAGCTGGATCCTAAAGAAATGCCTTTGACGTCTGCGCAAATTAATGAGCAAATCCAGCAACAAACTGATGAGAATCGTATTCCTTTAGATGGTATTGAGGAGCTTCACAGCAAAGGAATTAAAGGGACAGGTATCAAAGTTGGCGTTCTTGACACAGGGATCGACTATAATCATCCTGACTTAAAGGATGTGTATAAAGGGTATAAGGCTCAACCCAATGTGGATCCGAAATCGATCGATATCGAATCAGTTAAAGGCTGGGACTTTATAGATAATGATGCTGATCCTATGGAAACGACATACAAGGATTGGGAAGATCAAGGTAAGCCTGATGGAGCCACCTATTTCACTTCACATGGGACCCACGTATCAGGAACCATCGCAGGCCAAGGTGCGAATAACGTTGCCTCCCCCGCGTTAGGCGTGGCGCCTGAAGTTGATCTCTATGTTTATCGTGTACTTGGCCCTTATGGCAGCGGAGCTGAGAGTGGTATCATTGCAGCCATTGATAAATCGATTGCTGACGGGATGCAAGTCATTAATTTATCCTTGGGAGCTACGTACAATGATCCGTTAGCACCTGAATCAACTGCTATTAACAACGCAACGCTCTCTGGGGTAGTTTGTTTGGTAGCTGCTGGGAACTCAGGTCCAAATGAGAGAACGGTAACGGTACCAGGAGTGGCTGCGCTTGGGATTACGGTAGGAGCAAGCAATTTCTCCATGACGATTCCAACGGTAACTGCGAGCGTTTATACGACTGTTTATACACAGCTGCCAGAAATGAAACTCTTAGCCAAAAATATGACAGATAATCTGGAAGATTTAACTGGACTGACATTCCCGATTGAATTCGTGGGATTGGGTATGAGTAGTGATTTTGCTGGTAAGGACTTCACGGGGAAGGTTGCTCTCATTCAACGAGGCGAAAATGGCTTGGACGAGAAAGTCGTGAATGCTAGAGCAGCTGGAGCAAAAGCGGTTCTACTGTTCAACAATGTTGATGGAGAAATTCCGCATTATACAGGACAAGGTCCTAAATTCATCCCGGCATTCCGTTTAACGAAAGCGGAGGGTGAGTACCTACTAGCGGTGAACAGTCAACCAACAATTACGTTTGGAGCTGTTAGCAGTGTTGCTTCCGAAGGAAATAAATTAGCTGACTTCAGTGGAAGAGGACCGGTCAATACGAATTACGACATTAAACCGGACGTAGTAGGACCAGGTGTAGCTGTATACTCCAGCTACCCAGAGTACATTAATAGTCCAGAAGATGGGATCGATTATTCGTCAGCTTATGCTCGTATTTCTGGAACATCGATGGCAACTCCGCATATGGCAGGTATTGCCGCACTGATTTTGCAACAAAACCCTAGTTATACACCATTTGATGTGAAGGCTGCACTAATGAATACCGCGGATGCCTTGAATGGTAACTATTCGGTGTATGAAGTTGGAGCGGGATTAGTTGATGTTGTAGACGCCGTTTATGCAACTACATCAATTAAAGTAATCGATAAGACCTTAAACGTAAACAATGAAGGCGAATTAGTTGAGATCGAAGATCCAACCGGCTCCATATTTTTTGGGAATCATGCAAAAATAGCAAATGAAGACGTCGTAGATAGTCGTCAACTGGTTATCCAAAACAGAGGCGATGAAGATAAACAATATACCTTCTCAGTAGAATATCTCCCAGCTAAACCTGGTGTGCCGAATGCAGCAGCAAATGGTGTTACAGTAACGGTTCCAAACACTATGAGTGTGGTAGCCAATCAGCTCGTCGATTTGACAGTGAGCATTCATGTGCCAACTAATGCGGCATTAGGCAGATACGAAGGTTATATTAACATTGTTAATGCGGACCCGACACAATCGGATGAGAAATATCGCATTCCTTTCGCAGTTCGCGTGGTTGAGCCGGGCATAGAGTATATGGAATTAAGTAATCAGGCCATGATGACGGATATTCCTGAAATTATGCATCCTTTTCTAGAAGAGCCGCTAAAATTATTATTTTTTAAATTAAATAGTGCTATTCAGACCATCGATTTGCAGATTACGGATAAAGCTGGACAAGTAATGGGAAGTGCTAATGGTCGCACGGTTAACGCGACAGATGCTCCGTTAGACCAAGAAATATATATCTATCCCGTTGGTGGATGGGTGTATCCTTTTATTGGAGATCCTTCGAACCTAAAGATTAGTCCTGAAGCAAGCATCTTACCAGAAGGCGCATACAAAATCAGGATGATCGCAACAGAAGCGAATGGTCACACCTTTACCAAAGAACAAGATTTTGTTGTGGACAATACATTACCTGAGCTCCAGTTCTTAGACTATGCGCCAGGAGTTTACGAAATAAGTGACGATATGTATACGCTTGAAGAAATAAACGGTAAAAATCATCGCGCTCTCTGGGTGCATGCCAACGTACATGACGCGGCACTTGATCTGCTAAAGTCGTCAAACGTCACACAATCTGCTAATCGCTTGTACTATTATGAAAATCAAAATGTTTTACCAGATGGAGAATTTCCAATTCAAGCTAACGGGAATGTGAAATTTGGTGTAACCCCTGAGGATATAAAAGATCATCCGTTAACGATGAATTTATTCCCGGTTGATAAAGCTACCAACGGTCGTCTGATTAGAGATTTCCACCATTATGGGTTTATTAAAGCAGGCTCAGCTTATGTCGTACCGCAGTATAACAAGGAAAAAGTTTATCTGGGTGACGAGATTACGATGACCTTAAACTTAAACAATGTTGAAAAGCTGATCTCAGGCAATTATGGTATTGATTATTACAAGCATTTTGAATTTGTGAACGTGAAGGTAAATCCTGCTTTTAAAGCAATGGCGGATCAAAAAGCACTTACAGTAACAGTAGATGAAGCGGTAGTGACGGAACACGATGTGTACGACACTAAAAAGAAGGTACAAGTAGGAGCAACAATTACAGGAGATGATTTCCACGGAATTGATGGTGACAGTGCCTTTCTAGATGTCACTTTTAAATTAGTGGACGATAAGTGGTTTGGAGTCATTAGAGACACAATGAATATTGAACAAAACATCGAAGAGTTTTCCTATTTAAAAGATGGAGATTCTGAGGAAACTGTCATTCCGGTATTTAATCAAATCAATGGTTTCGATATTATTCCGAAGCATTCGAATATTGAGACCATGTTAAAGGCTGAGGCATTTTTGGACGAATTTGGCGGCTTAGATTGGACCAAGGATTATTCGAATATGGTATCTAAAGTATACGCTAAGAATGCAAATGGAAAAATCTTTGAGGGTTCCATCGAACCTAATGGCTCTATCTTCTTTTTTGATGTCCCATTCAGCGAACAGGCTTATGATATTATTGTAGAAATTGCTGGGCATCTAAAAAGTAAATTGTCTGTACACCTGAGTAAAATGGACAGTGGCGAGTTGATGGGGATCAATGCAAGACTTAATGAAATACAACCACGCAACTTTGCCGGAGATGTGAATGGCGACGGTATCATTAACAAATTAGATATTAGTCAAGTGACTGAACATTACGGTCAGAGTGGAACAGAGACAACGTTCCTAATTGAAGATCTAAATCAAGATGGCACGGTAGATATGAAAGATATGGATTTCGTTGTGCGTAATCAAGGGAAATTTAGTTTTGATTATGGCGTTGCAACTCAACCAGGTAACTCTGGATCAGGTTTTGGAGGGCCAATCCCACCAGCAACAAATCCGGCTACTAAAATAGTAGACCCTAAGGACCTTGTTGGTACGAATGGCAAAGCTACGGTTACAGTACCTGCTGACACGAAAGAAGTTAAATTACCTTCCAACACGGTGGAATTATTGGCTCAGAATAAACTTGAAGTGAAGTCAGACAACATTATGTTCCAAATTCCGTCCGAATTGTTAAAGCAGCTTACTGCTTCACTGACTGCTTCTGAACTGAAGGACAGCGCCATTTTCTTGAAATTTGATACCCTAACCGATGAGAAAGCGAAACAATTCGTTGGGCAAAATGCGGATGTGAAACTTGCTGGTCAAGTTTACGATTTCACATTATCGGTTACGAGTAAAGATGGTAAAACGATTACGACACTGTCGAAATTCGATGAGCCAATTACGATTACATTTAAAGTAGATGCTTCGGCAGAAATAAAAAATGTTGCTGTATACTACATCGCGGAAGATGGTACGCTTGAGTACATCGGTGGAGAATACAATAATGGTGAAATTGTTGCTCAAATCAGCCATTTCAGTAAGTATGCAGTTCTGGAGGTTTCCAAAACATTCAATGATGTGCCAAGTACACATTGGGCATCCGCGGTAATCAAGGATCTAGTTGCGAAACAAATTATCAACGGTGCAAGCGATACGACGTTTAATCCAGAAGGCAATGTAACTCGCGCTGAGTTTACTAAACTTCTTGTACAAGCGCTGAAGTTAACAGCAACCGGTGAAATTTCTTTCACAGATGTAGATTCAAAGGATTGGTATGCTAATTACGTTGCTATCGCAGTAAAAGCAGGTATTGTAAGTGGAAAGAGCGAGACCATTTTTGCGCCGAATGCACAAATTACGCGTGAAGAAATGGTTACCATGATGATGCGTGCTTATGCGATCTTGAACAGCGCGCCACAAACAGGCAATTCAGCTGCCCCATTCACGGATGCAAGTGAAGTTTCCAATTGGGCTATAGAGTATGTCCAAGCAGCTGCCAAGCTTCAATTAATCCAAGGCCGCGCAGAAGGTAAATTCGCTCCTAAAGGAATGTCAACGCGCGCCGAAGCTGCGCAAGTTATTTACAACTTGTTGAAAAAGTAATCTTGCCTGGTATTACATGCTCCTTATACCACAAAAAAGACACCCAAACGGGTGTCTTTTTGCAAATTAATAGTCTTTACTAATCATGACCTTAGCAATCTCCATTGCTTTATCCAGTTGATTTGTCTTTAAGTAATGGTCGAACAATTCTTTCTCTGAACTTTGGATTAGATAGGTATTTCCCGACTCTCTAAACTTAGGTAAAGCGATATCAATAAGATACTGATAGTAATCGGATTCCTTTTTCTGGATGGATAAGGTAAGGAGATGAAGTAGAAGTACGTAAAAGTTTTCCTTCAACTTCTTGGCAAGGGTTAGTCCATCCTGCGTGATTTTGAGTAATTCAACGCTGGGGAGTAGATCTCCATGTAAGCAACTTCGAATATATCCCTCCAAAGAAAGCAGGTAAGCGCCTGTTTTCTTTTCTTTTAACTGCATAGACTGCTTATAGTACTTACTCGCAAGCTCGTAGTTTTCTCTTCGCATGTACTCATAAGCCAAATTATGTAGAACTCTTGCTTTTCGAATCGGCGCATTGCAAATGTCACAGCTTAGAAGCAGTTTCTCAAACCGTCGAATCGTTTCTTTAAAGTCGCGGCTTTTTTCATCTTTGACTTGAATCAGCATCAGCATTTCGGCGTCAATGATTCTCAAGAAACTATTGATTCCTTTGAAAAAATGAAGAGATTTCTCTGCGTAAAAGTAAGCCATTACGGGGGACTGTATAGCATGGTAGGCCGAAGCTAAATGGTAATAATACTCAGGATTATTATAATCCTCATGTACTATGGCTGTTAATGTATCAATCCCCTTTAAATATTCCTGTTTAGCCATATAATACATACCTAGTACATGCATGAATAAATTGGTTTCATAAGGAGGTAATTGGTGAAACTCTTTTTGAAAATGTTTAATAATTTTATAAGCTTTATCAGGTTGGTTATGCATCAGATAGTATCGAGCCTTTAGTAAATTGTAAAGGGGGTGATAGTCAGAGATCTGTATGAGCGGTTCCTTCTCAAGCTCTTCATGAAGGGTATCCATTTCCTCGAACAACTGCTCAATAATAACATCGTGCCAATGGTGGAGACGTGCTCTTATATTTTTAAGGCGAATGGCCTCTGCGATAATATCGATTTGAAGACGTTTGGAAAGAAACATAATAATTTCAGGAGAATACTCCGTGGATCCTCGTTCAATTTTACTAATATGAGTGTCGGAGCAAATACCTCGCCCAAGCTGCTCTTGTGTTAATTGGGATTTTTCTCGATAGAATTTAATAATTTTTCCTTCATACATACTAAATTCCTCCCAAATTTCGCTGAATGTAAATATGTCTGTCAATTTCTAATCGTTCCGCTACATAAACCACCAATACACTGGAATAAACAAAATCGACGTAATAATCCCCGCAGCCCCCATGGCGAAGCCGCTCATGCTGCCTTCTTCCTCAGAATCTTTGATGAGTCGTGCCGTGCCAATCCCGTGCGCAGCAGTCCCAACAGCGATGCCGATCGATAGAGCGTCCCGCATTCCGAGCCACGTCAGCAGCTTTCTGCCGACCATGCTGCCAAACAATCCTGTCAGCACCGTCAGGACGGCTGTCAGTTCCGGCAAGCCGCCAAGATGGCGTGAGATCTCTAAGGCGATCGGCGAGCTAACGGATTTCGGCAGCATGCTGAGCAGAATCTCGCGGCTCCCGCCGAGGAAGCCGACAAGAGCAGCGGCGCTGACGATGCCGGTCAGCGATCCAATCGTCACGGCGATCAAGATGCCGGTGAGATGCTTTTTAATTAAGCCGGCATGCTTGTATAGCGGCACACCGAGAGCCACCGTTGCTGGCCCAAGCAGCACGGTAATCATATCTGCGCCCACTTTATAGGCGGAGTAGGGGATATGAAAGCTGAGCAGGATGCAGATGATCAAGCCTGAACATACAAAAAGCGGATGCAGCCACCGCCAACGCTTGTGAATATGCTGCGCAGCCGTGTAGGCTACGACGCTAAGCGCGATGCCAAACATCGGATTCATTAACCAATCGGAGGTGTTCATTTCATCCCGCCTTCTGCAGACTTTTGCCCATGTGTACCCGCATGAATCCGATGCCCCTTCTCCTCATGACGCTGCATTTTGGAGGTGATAAATCCAGTTACAATGAGGACGGCCACAGAACTTCCCATGACGCCAACCCCGATAGAGAGCCAATTCGCCCCGATGAGCGGGAAGAAAGCCATGGTCCCAACGACAAAAGGCAGAAAAAATAACATCATATGGCCCGTGAACCAATTGGCCGTCGTTTCGACCCATTCCAGCTTAATAAGCTTGGCAAACAGGGCAATGGTAAATAGAATTAACCCAATCACATTACCTGGGAGCGGGATGTGAAAGCTCGTCTGGAGCCAGATGCCGATCCCATTAAAAGCAAGTAAAATCGCAAGTCCTAACATGTTGTCTCCTTCATAGGGGCGCACATGGCCCCTCATCTCTATTTCCTACTACCGAGCAGGAATCCGAATCCTTACAGTCGTACCTTCGCCAAGTTGACTATCGATCTCGATCCCATAGGGGTCACCGAAATAGAAAACGATGCGATCATGCACATTTTTGATACCAATATGTGTTTCATCTAGTGTGTCTGAAGGTTGGGCGAGACGGTTTCGCAGCTGTTGAAGCCTCATTTCATCTATGCCAACTCCATTATCCTTGATCTGGATCAGTAAGTCATCCCCCGATATCTCGGAAGATACTTCCAGCAACCCAGAACGACTACTCCGTTCTAATCCATGTACAAAGGCATTCTCAATCAACGGCTGCAACGAAAAATGAAGAACCTGCAACGCCTCGCTATTCAACGAGAGCTCTTCACGGTACTGAATTTTATCACCAAAACGCAGTTGTTGGATTTTCACATACAGTCGAATGTGGATCAGTTCTTCCTGCAGGGTAACCGTTTCCTTACCCGTTTGGATATGGATACGGAAGAGTCTGCCGAGGATGCCGACCATTTCTGCAACATCCCGTTGCCCGCCAATGATCGCCTTCATTTGAATCGTCTCCAACACATTGGCGAGAAAGTGAGGGTTAATCTGGCTTTTCAAAGCGCCATACTGCGCGACCTTTTGCTGGGCTTTCGCCATAGAAGAACGCTCGATGTAGTTTTGCAGGTCTTCTAACATTTTGCGGATACCTTGGTACAGCACGCCGAACTCATCCTGCCGATCAGAGCTAATATCAACATCGAAATTGCCTAAGCCAACCATTTTTACCTTGCGACTTAATAGAATGATAGGCTTCGTTACGCGCGCGGATAGCATGTACATGAATAATACCGCAGTTCCTAGGGATAAGCAGGCTAACGCCAGAATTATTTTGATCAAAATCTCGGCTTGCTTCGTCATTTCTTTCTCATCGATGGATTGAATAACCTTCCAGCCCGAATAGGGCGAGGTCACGAAGTTAATGAACGAATTAGCCCCGGCAAAATAAGCATAAAAGCTCCCATTTTCAGTAATCAAAACCTTCTGAAGCTTCTGATTCTCTAGTGTAATAGGTACATTTGAGTTTGCTGGCGTACTTTCCGAATTGTAAATACTTGTACCATGACTATCAATAATCGTAAAATTGCGCTTACTCGTCTCAGACAATTTCAATATTTCGCGTAACGAATCCAACCGGATATCAATGAGCATAACCCCTAGCGGCTGCTTGCTTCCGACCTTGTTAATGACCCTCGCGATGGAAATGACGGGAGCCTTGGCATTCACGCGATGGAAGGGAAGGTGGGTACCGAACAGCACGATACCGCCTTTGCTTTGCTGCGTCTGTAAGTACCAGTCTTCCTTCGTGAAGTCCTTTACATCGTAATCCGAGCGATTGAAATTAGCCGAGTAGAAGACACGAGAACCTGCGTAAATCTGGACACTGTCCACATTTTTTATCGTCATTTCGATGGAGCTGACAAAGTGTTCAATGGTGTTCCCGTATTGAATCCGTTGATCATTGCTGTTCTCGTCTCCGTCAGCGATCCAATGCTCCAACGCGTTCTGCAGCTGCCCATCCATTTGCGCGTTGAGCGTGCCTTTCTCAATACTCTGCAAATACTGGTCAATATTGAAGGACAGATTCGTAAGAATTAAGTTCGAGGAGCTCTGGTATTCATTTTTGACGGCTTGGATGGAAAAGAAATAAATAATGACCGAGATGATCAATAAGGGGACCGTGATAATCAGGATCATGAGCACGAAGATTTGATGATTGACATGCTTCATCCGATACTGCTGCGAGAGCCGCCGCCATGCGTTCACAGGCTTACCACCCCCATTTTTTCCGATAGTCGGTTGGCGTCATATTGGTAATGCTTCGGAAGGTTTTGACGAAATGCTTGTAGCTTTTATACCCGCACATCGTGCATACATCTGTTACCAAGTACTCGGGCTTCTTCAAGCATTCTTGCGCATAATGGATGCGAATTTCAGTCACAAACCGCATGTAGTTCTTATCTAGCTTTCTTTTGAAAATACGGCTTAAATACGATGGGTTATAGAAGAAGCGATCCGCCACCATTTGCAGCGTAATATCCTGGTCGATATGCTCTTTGATAAAGGCTTCAATATGCTCAAAAATAAGCACATCCTGGTGATTCGTTGAAGCGAACTCATCCCGATAGACTCCGCTGACTTGCACCATCCAGGCCGCCAGCCAGCTGAAGAGCGCGTCTAGCGTTGGGAAATCATCGACACACGTTAGCTTTAGCAGTTTTTCACTATAGACGCCTTCCACAGGAATGCCATTCCGATGGGCGAAGCGAATCGTAATCGATATGATTTCTTGGATGAAGGCGAATCCGCGATCCATGGAAGTATGGGGCAAATGGTGGATCAAGTCCTGAGCGAGGCGGTTCATCAGCTGCTCAATGTCAGCTTGATCCCCGCCTTCAAGACCAGAAATTAACCGATTTTTATCAGCCTCCTCCAGAAGCAAGCGAGAATCCTTGGCACGTGCAGGTACCTCGCCTGTTTCAATTGGAACGAAAACCTGTTGATGAGCTCGATAGTAGCGTTGATATAGGGCCTGATCCGCTTGACGGAGAAGTTGAGATAATTGGGAGCTATCCGTTGTTGGCTTTCCTATGGCTATAAATAAACGGGAGTCGTAGATTGGCAGTGAGAAGCTGTCTGCCTCAAAGGGTTCTTTTTGATCAGCAAACACAGCCACAGCATAACATTTGACCCTATCCATATATAAGAAAAGTTGATGGGGAATACTGGCGTCATACATCGCCTCTAAAACCATCTGAATGATGCTTTCGGCTTGCTGTTTGAATGCTTTGTGTTCATAAGTCGGAGGCAAACAGGTGACAACAAAAGGTTGATACATGATCCTCATGGTTCCGAAGTCGCTGAGATGAGGTACAATGCCATCCTCCCAAGCTGCATGCTCATCTTCCAGTAGTAATTTGACCAACTGGTTGCTTCTGAAGCTTTGGTTTTCATGAGCTTGTTGTTCCAATGCGTTGCGTAGGATCAGGTCATTTCGCCGTTGCTTAAGCGTTGTCATGCAGCTTTGAATCGTCGAAAGGCTTTCTTCATATTCCAATGGCTTCAGTAGAAAGGCGTGCACACCGCCGAGACGAATGGCTCTCTGGGCGTATTCAAAGTCATTAAAACCAGTCAATATAATAAAGAGGGTATCCGGGAGTGTCGCTCGAATGTGTTCAATCATCTGAAGTCCGTCCATCTCAGGCATGCGAATATCGGTGATGATCAGATCAGGTTGCTCATGCAGTGCGGTGAGCCAGCCTTCGTTCCCATTTGCTGCTTCAACGATCGTAGTGACACCAAGCTCTGACCAGTTAAAATAGTGCTGTAAGCCAGCTCTGATCAGAGGTTCATCCTCGACAACGAGTAGTTTGTACATGCAGTTCCCCCATATTGTTAGGACTTGAAAATGAATCTCTTGAGACAGTGAATTTTTATGAAACGTTCGATTACATAGGCAGTTGTCTCCCCTTATAAAGGTGCGGTCACATACGATTCCAAATGAGGGTCTGCCATAACGCTATTTGCTTCACATGCATGTTCTACGAAAAAATAGCGTTACGAAATAACGCTATTTCGATCAAAATGAGTGAAATCCGGTCTTTTAGGTCGAAATAACGCTATGATATAACGCTATTCTTCAGAATTCTCTACCTGACGAGCAAATAAGATGTTTTCATAACGTTATTTTTGCGATCGAGCCTCATCTTCATGTCATATAAGCGATATTTTATTAAGTATACCACTAAAATTATCGGAAAAGAGGCTGTCTGTTGCTAGAAAACGAACAAGTCAGAATACGACTATGAATGTAAAGATACGGGGATTCTCCTCGATTTCAATATCACGTATGCTAAGGGCACGGAATGAAACGAAGCCTTTTATTCCACGAAAAATAACGGGGGTGCTCACATGAGGGCTATGAAAAAAGGACTTATGACACTGATAGGCGTTGCTCTTGTCGGGTCGCAGTTAGTTGCTTGTACGAATTCATCTACGAATACACCAGCGAACACAGCCACGAGTACTGCTGCAAACAAAGCGGCATCACCAAGTCCTCTGGCTGCGAAGCCAGTCGAGATTACGTGGTGGAACTTCCCGAACTTTCAACCGCTTGATGGGGAAGTTGGGAAATACGAGAAGCAGATTATCGCAGCTTTTAACAAGAAGCATCCAGAGATTAAAGTCAACCTAGAAATGATTACTTTTGAGGGCGGGCCGCAAAAGTTGAACGTCGCCATCGCCTCGAACTCGGCGCCAGATGTGATCTACGATGCGCCAGGGCGTATTATCGATTGGGGAAAGAAGAAGCTCCTCGCTCCGCTGAATGACATCGTCACCGAAGAAGTGAAGAAAGATATTACGCCAGCCCTGTGGAAGCAATCCATGGTCGGCGATCAGATTTACATGTACCCGATTAATACGGCGCCATTTATGATGGCCGTCAATAAGACCGTTTTTGAGAAAATCGGTGCCCTCGATTTGCTGCCGCTGAGCCGACCTGACCGGACTTGGACAGTGGCTGAGTACGAGAAAGCCTTGCAAGCGGTGAAAGAGAAAGCGCCTGACATTATTCCAACCGGTTTCTTCGCGAAAAGTACAGCAGGAGACCAAGGCACACGTGCTTATATTGCAAACTTAGGTGTGTCGAGGTTCTTGAGTGAGGATAATTCCAAAGTGGCGATTAATACGGACAACGCTGCCAAAGCATTGGATTGGGTAGCTAAGGCGACGAAGGATAAGATCAGTGTATCTGGCTCTGCTTCCCTAGCAGCTGCCGATGTTAACGATTTGTTCCTGCAAGGCAAATTAGCCTTTACATTGAATTACTCAGCCGTACTTAAAGCTCAGAACGTTCCGCTCAAAAAGGTGCAATTCGAAGATATTCTTCTGCCATTCCCAACCTTAGATGGATCTAAGCCTAAGCTTGAGCCTTATTTGGGCGGTATGGCCGTATTTAACAATGGCAATGCGGACAAGATTACCGCTGCCAAAAAACTCGTGGATTTCATTGCAAATGATCCCGAATACGGGAAGAAAAACTTGATCCAAACAGGCGGATTATCTGCGCGTACGTCCATTACAGGTCTTTATAGTGATCCCGAATACAAATACGCCGAAACGGCTCGTCAATTTATTACAGATGCCCCTACAATTGCTGATGGTTATGCGGAAATCCGTACATTCTGGTTCCCTGAATTACAACGTGTATTAACGGGGGCAGCAACAGGTAAAGAAGCGTTGGACAGCTTCGCGACTAAAGCGAACGAGGCCATTGCGAAAGCCAAGAAAGATCAAGCAGCTTCCAAATAGGCAAGAGGAATGTCCTCTGGGAGTAGAGTGCGTGAGTGCTCTACTCTTTTTAACTCAAAAAAGAAAAGGAGGGAAGAAAATGGAGGTAACGGTTCGTAAAACTAAGGGTTACATACGTCGAGATTGGCTTATGAGCTATGTCTTTTTACTGCCTGCACTTGGATTCTTTCTGCTATTTGTTGCCTATCCCATGGTGAAAGGGATTTATATCAGCTTTTTCGACTACTCCTTGCGAACGTTTGATTTTATTGGATTCGATAATTATGTGGATTTGATTCACAATGAAACGTTTCTGAAATCGATGCGAAATACACTGCTGCTAGTCGTTATAACGGTTCCTATTGTTATTATTTTTTCCTTATTCGTGGCGGTTTCTATCTATAAGAAAAAGGAATTTGCCCGGTCATTCTTCCGAGGTGTCTTCTATCTGCCAGCCGTGTCTTCTGTCGTGAGTATTACGGTTGTATGGGGATGGATCTACCATCCGAATTACGGCATTCTCAACTATTTAGGAGGATTAATTGGTCTAGAGCCGATATCGTGGCTAGGTGACCAGCGTACTGCTCTGCTAGCGATTATCGCCGTTTTGATCACAACATCTGTAGGTCAGCCGATTATTCTTTATGTGGCATCTCTAGGCAATATCCCAACTTCCTATATCGAAGCAGCTGAAATCGACCGAGCGACACCATGGCAAATCTTTCTTAAAATCATTTGGCCCATGCTCATGCCGACCAATCTCTATATTATCGTGATCACGACGATTAATACGTTTCAGTGTTTTGCGTTGATTCAATTGCTGACTTCGGGTGGTCCTGTCTATAGCACATCTACGGTGATGTATGGCGTTTACGAGCAAGCCTTCGTGCTTGGTCATTTCGGCAGTGCTTCGGCTATGGGGGTATTCCTGGCGATTATCATCGGGATCATCTCATTAATTCAATTTAAATTCTTTGGCAGCGATGTTGAGTACTAGGAGGGGACATCATGAAAGTAAACGCTGGGCAAAGGGTATTTAACGGATTTTCCACACTATTGTTGATCCTTTCTACGTTGTTTTTTATATTTCCGTTTTATTGGATTGTGACGGGGGCCTTTAAATTTCAAACTGTGGCGACACAAATTCCGCCGGAATGGTTTCCACTCAAACCAACTTTACAGAACTGGGTGGATTTGTTTAAAAATCCGGTATGGCGTTGGACGTTAAACAGCTTCGTCATCGCTTTGGTTGAAATGTTCGCTGTCTGTCTCGTCTCTGCTTCTGCGGGCTATGTTCTGGCGAAGAAGCTCTTCCCAGGGCGTAAAATCATCTTTACGATGTTCATCGCTGCGATGGCGCTGCCTAAACAAGTGATATTAGTTCCGCTTTTTACCATGTTAGCTGACTTCGGGTGGGTCAATACGTATCATGGACTTATTTTACCGGCGATTGGATGGCCATTCGGGGTCTTCCTGATGAAACAATTCGCACAGACGGTACCTGGGGAGCTAATTGAAGCGGCTAAGATTGATGGCTGCTCCGAAATCCGACTATTCTCTACGATTATCTTGCCATTGCTTAAACCAGCGCTAGGAGCGCTAGCGATCTTTACTTTCATTGCATCCTGGAACGATTATTTCAGCCAGCTCATTATGACGAGGTCTACTTCCATGATGACACTGCCGCTAGGTGTAGCAACCATGCAAGGTGAATTTACGACCAACTACGGAATCATGATGGCAGGAGCGGCACTCGCGTCTGTTCCGATGATTACGATCTTTCTGGTGTTCCAAAAAGCCTTTACACAAGGGATTACCATGGGTGCTGTGAAGGGATAAGGTTGAGATTGCATGAAAAACGAACAAATTATTATTTCATAACTCGGAGGAAATCACATATGAATCCTTATAATTTAGAACAATTTCGCGGTATTATTATCGCTTTATATGCTAGCTATGATGAGCAAGGCGAAATGAATACAGAAGCTGTGCGACGTTTGGCTCGTTATTACGCTTCCACTGGTGTGAAAGGACTTTATGTTGGCGGCAGCTCAGGAGAGGGCATGCTGCAAACCGTTGAAGAACGCAAGCTGATCCTTTCGGCCGTCATGGAGGAAGTTGGCGATGAACTAACGATCATTGCCCATGTAGGGGCAGCTGCTACGCGAGATAGTGTGGAGCTTGCCAAGCATGCAGCAAAAGTGGGGGCTCACGCTGTATCAGCGGTTCCTGCGATATATTATCGGTTGTCACCGGATAGTGTGGAGAGCCATTGGCAGGCGATTATCGAGGCTACATCGCTCCCTTTCATCATTTATCATATCCCGCAGACGACAGGTTTTCATTTATCGAAGAGTCTGTTAACGAAAATGGCCGTACAAGACAAAGTCATCGGTGTAAAAATCTCCGCCGAAAGCACCTTTGAACTGCAGCAATTCAAGGCGGCAGGAGGCCGTGATTTTCTGGTATTCAACGGGCCGGATGAGCAATATTTAGCGGGACGAAGCATTGGAGCAGACGGTGGTATCGGTGGTACCTATGGCGTCATGCCAGAGCTTTTCCTCAAAATTGAACAATGTTATGTGGCTGGAGATATGCGTCAAGCACAGGAATGGCAGTTCAAAGTAAATGAGCTTATCGCTGAATTGCTTTCATTCCCATCCCTCTATGGCGCTTGCAAAGCGATTCTAAAGCTGCGTGGCTTCGATATTGGGGAGCCGAGAATGCCGTTATTGCCTTGCACTTCAGAGGATCAAGGACGAATTGAGCAGCTTAATGCGCGGATCGTGACGCTGACTGAGCTGGCAAAGGCATAAGAGTGGGGGAGATTCGGATGGAACGTAGAGAGTTATTTCCAATGAGCGGCTTGATCGTTTCCTGTCAGGCTCTGGAGGACGAACCTCTTCATGGCGGCGATACGATGGCGAAAATGGCGAGAGCCGCTGTCCAGTCGGGTGCAATTGGCATACGGACGAACGGGATTTTGGATATTTTGATGATAAAAAAAGAAGTAGACGTGCCTGTGATTGGGCTTATTAAAAGAAACATTCCTAGCTCCAGTGTGTTTATTACACCGACTTTGGACGAAGTGAAAGCCATCGTGATGGCTGGCGCAGATATGGTTGCGCTTGATGTCACGAATCGTGAAGGGCGATTGGAAGCGGTGAAGCCGCTGATCGATTGGGCTCATACGATGGGTGCAGCGGTGATGGCGGATATATCCACGTTGGAAGAGGGAATAGCAGCAGAAGCGCTTGGTGTCGATTTCATCGGGACGACCCTCGCCGGTTACACACCGTACAGTACGCAGCAGGAAGGGCCTGACTTCGAATTGCTTGAACAGCTTTGTGCTAGAGTTAGCGTGCCCGTTGTTGCAGAAGGTCGGATCTGGACGCCAGAGGAAGCCGTAAAAGCGATGGCCTGTGGTGCCTCTTATGTGGTCGTGGGCAGTGCCATTACAAGGCCTCAGCTCATTACAGAGCGATATGTGAAGGCATTATTAAATCAGCGTGCATAGGGGGAAGTCTGGTGGGAGCGTATACGTATGACCCCCTAGCAGAATACGTAATTGGCGTTGATGTTGGAGGTACCAAGATCAATGCTGGCGTCGTAAATGCACAAGGTGATGTGTTGGGAATGGTTAGCTTGGCGACATTGGCGGGCGAAGTGAGCACGGTGGATCGTATTGAGAAAGCAATTCGTGAGGTGATCGCGGAAGGCGAAAGATCAATGCCGGGCTTGCGTTTGAAAGGCATTGGCGTCGGAAGTGCAGGGCAAATCGATTGGGAGAAGGGCGCGATTCGCTCAGCGTCTGAGCTGATTCCCGGTTATGCGGGAACGGCGCTGAAGGACATTCTGCAGGAGCACTTTCAGCTGCCTGTCATCATCGATAACGATGTGAATGTGCTCGCTTTGACGGAGAAACATTTGGGAGCTGGACGAGGTGTGGCACATTTCTTATGCCTTGCACTTGGGACGGGGGTTGGGGGCGCGCTTATCGTCGATGGCCGTCTCGTCCACGGCATATGGGGAGGTGGCGGCGAACTTGGCCACCTATCGGTTGATTTCAACGGGATTCCGTGCGTATGCGGCGGGATCGGATGCTTGGAGCAATATGCGTCAGGGACAAATATTGCAAAGCGTATGCACGATAAGCTTGCCCGCATGGGTGAAGCGGGTGAGACAGTGGATACGCGCGAGGTTTTTGCTCGTTGGCAGGCTGGGGACCCACTGGCGAACGAGCTGATGCAAGAAACCTTGGCGGCGTTAAGCTCAGCCATCGCTTCCTTGATTCACACGTTTAATCCGGCATTGATCGTGATTGGCGGTGGCGTATCAGAGGCTGGAGATCGCTTGTTTGCGGCATTGAGGGAAGAAGTAGCCCGAAGAGTGATGCCATCTATGGGGGATGGTGTTCGAATTGAACCGGCCTACCGGGGTAATTGGAGCGGCATGATTGGTGCAGCACTGCAATTGTGGGAATGAAAGTCATGAAAGAACGAGCATAGTTGAGAAGGCAGCCTCTGTTTTATCGTATAACGCGATAGAGCGGAGGTTTTCTGTAATTTTAGGGCAAATATCGTGAGGAATGGTCAAAAAAGAGCCCCTGAAAGTCAAGTTCAAGGGATTATCAAGGACGAAAAGTGGCTCTATGATAGAGCTAGTCGGGCAGGTGGATGCCTGTTCACGAATAGTGGGAGGGGAGGTAGCTAGCAAGCTGAGCTTGGGAAGAGGGCAAGGAAAAGAAACGCCAATAGACGAGTGAGAGGAAGGTAATTATTTATGACTATATTAACGAAGGTTGTTCGACTGCTGCTCTGTGTGACCGTACTTATAACGGCTCTCACCTTTCAAAGTAACTCCGCAGAGGCATCCGTTCCAGCAGCTGTGCTGAACTATGCGATCAACAGCACATTCAATGGTACGTCTGACTTCGTGGACAAAACGGCAGATCGTACCGTGGTTTCATCCCTGACGCAGGGCTCCATCTCGGTAAAATTTAAATCGACGAGCACAGCGGTTGCCAAGACGTTCCTCAGCGTGTCGGATACGAATGATCCTTCAAGTAATTTATCTTTCACTATGAATAATGGGACGGTTTATTTCGAAAATCGAGAAAATGGCAGCTATGCCACACAACTCAGCGCTTCTGGGACCTACAACGATGGGAATTGGCATACGGCGGTGCTTACGGTAGGAGCTTCAGGAACGAAAATCTATGTGGATGGGTATCAAAAAGCGAGTTCGGCATCAACCAGCTTCTTTTCCAATGTGACGAATATCAATGGCATGTGGGTGGGGCGAAATGTAGATAGTGGTGGTGGTCAGTGGTACTTTTCGGGCACTCTTGATTATGTGAACGTTTACAATGTGGCATTGACAGCGGCTCAGGTAAAGGAGTTGGCGTTTCTTACGGAACAAACGCTGTTTACGACTTCCGATGGCTTAGGCTATGGCCAGTATCGCATTCCTAGCATTGTCGTAAGTGCAAGCGGCACGGTGCTCGTGGCAGCAGAAGCGCGAACTGGCGGCGATCAGACGCCAACCGATATCGTGTTTAAACGCAGCACGGACGGTGGAACGACGTTCTCAAGTCAAGTCATTTTGGCGCCTGGTAAATCGCAAGGCTACGCCGAGATGAACCCAATGCTCATCGCCGAGAATACAGGCACGCGAGTGCACCTGCTGTGGAGCAGATGGATTTGGGGGAACTGCCAGTACTTCATCCGTACGAGTACCGACGACGGTGTAACATGGGGGGCGGCGCAAGATATAACATCCGTTCTGACACCTTACAAAACTGTAGGCAACGCGAATTATTTTGCTAACTTATCAGGCGCTGGCATGGGGCCGGGACATGGGATTCAAATGAGTAATGGCGTGCTGCTCGTTCCGATTTATATCACGACGTCCAATTGGACGAATTCAACCGTAGCCTCGATATATAGCACGGATAACGGTGTGACGTGGAATGCAGGTTCGAAAGTACCGAATCCATCAGGATTTTCGCTCATCCACGAGAATATGATGGTTCAACTATCTAATGGCAAGCTGATGACGAATATGCGCAATCCGGGCAGTGATTATCGCGCAGTATCAACATCCACGGGGGTTAATGGAGCTTGGAGCTCACCGGTATCGGATACCGCTTTGATCGACCCTATCGTAGCAGGAAGTATTCAGCGGTATGATGCTTCTACGATTCTGTTTACAAACCCTGCGAACACGAGTACACGCACAAATATGACGATTCGGATGAGCAATGATGATGCAGCAACTTGGTATAAGTCCAAAGAAATCTATGCAGGAACGAATGGCTACTCGGATATTGGTGTTGCGCCGGATAAAACCATTTTCGTCCTGTACGAGAAGCCTGCGGGCAGCAAAGTCGCATTAGCGCGCATGAGTAAGGCGTGGATTGAAACGCCTTAAGTAGTAAGAGGGAGGGGGTGTCCCAAAAGCCATCTATATGGCAGGGGATACTCTTGTAATGTGAAGGGCAGCTGTGATGCAAAGCAAAAGTGCAAAAGTGCAAAAGTGCAACCTTTGTTATCGAGATGAGTTCGCGTTTTGAAATGCGTGCGAAAGTGCAACAATTTCAGCCTGTATTCCGCATGTGGGTACCTTTTCGGCCCAAAAGGATGCTCTTCTGCACTAATTTAGCTATGTTCAGCCGTTTTCGCTGAAACAGGATGCTCTTTCGCATCTTTGCCCTGGGGGACAGCCTCATGCTAGATTGCAACCTAGGAACGGAGAGTACAATGTAAAGAACGGTTTCTTTTTATTTTACGAAATTGAAAAAGAGGATGCCCCTCGCCATTTTCATGGCTTTTGGGACACCCTCTTTTTTTTGCGGGAAACGGAGGTATCATTTCCCTCGCCAGTTGCCGTGCCGGTAATCGGACGGCGTGGTTCCTGTTGTGCTTTTGAACACACGCGCAAAATGAAACGAGTTCTTGAAGCCGCAGCGCATAGCGATTTCGCCAATGGATAAGCCAGTCTGCGCTAGTAATTCGTTAGCCCGAAGGATGCGATAATTCCACACGAATTTGATCGGCGTTATACCTTCGTGCTTACGGAATAAACGAACCAGATGCTCAGGCGACAAACCTACTTCATCGGCAATACCCTCCAACGAAAGATGGTCATGGAATTGCTGTTCTATGTATTTCTTTGCGTGTAGTACCGAAGGATGCGTATGCTGCAAATGACTGCTTGTCGACTCTGCAATAAATAGTTGAATGGCAGCTAGTCCCAAACTGCAAAGTGTTGCGGAGGTACTCTCGTAACGCAATCGTAAAGAGAGTAGGATGTCAGTTAACCGATTCATTTCTTCAGATATCGCTTGTATAGGCGGCAGCTGCTCCAAAAGGGCCATTTCTTCCTTTGAAAGTTGGTCAACATGAACAGCGATCCACCGATGCCATGTCTCCACTTCTTTCGCGAACTCGAAATGTTCTTGATGCCCTGGCTTCAGAAGAATCACCTGCCCAGGCTGAACCAGGTTTGGAACATCATTAATGTTTACAGTCATGGAACCCGTATGCAGCAAAACAAGTTGAAGATCAGGCTGAATCCGTGGGCCGAATCGACTCCCTGGTGGATACAAGACCGTTCCCCCAACAGCAGAATGAATCCGAGGTAAATGAAATAAGGGGGACGTATGCATGGGTAAACTCTCCTCATGTACATTTCGATGAATATCAATTACAGATATATTATTGTCAATCACAGCCATGTTCGAAATGGGAGCACGACTGTATGCTAAGTATAGAGCTAGAGCTTACATTTTGAAAGGGGAAATGGCTATGAAGAGTCAAATCAAGGACCGACTAACACCAATAGGCGAAGAAGAATTGGCGTTTTTCCATGAGCATGGGTACTATTTGTTAAAAAAGGGATGCAGCGCGGATCTCATTGATGCCTTTAATGGACATATTCACAGTATCCGAGCTTCGAATGAGATGCCAGAGTGGGCTCTCCCCAAAAAGGCTGGCTCACAAATAAATGATAAAGATCGCTTTTCCGTCAGACTTTTCAATCCGCATAAGCATGACGGTTTTGCACAACAGATGATGAAGCTCCCACTTGTGCGGGGCGCTCTTGCGCAAATGATGGGCGATGAAGCAGTATGCGTGCAAAGTATGTATTTCTACAAGGAGCCAGGTTCACCAGGACAAGCGCCGCATCAGGATTATTACTACATCAAGGATGATCCGAAATCGATGATTGCAGCGTGGATTGCTTTGGAGGAACTGGTAGACGAAGAGAACGGTTGTTTATGGGTAATTCCTGGCACACACAAGTTAGGCTTGCTGCCACATGGGAAAGTGACGAATCTCGAGGAACATGAGAGCTGGACCGATGAAACCGAGGGTGTCGATCTAGCACATGAGATTCCAGTCATTATGGAAAAAGGGGACATTTTATTTTTTCATGAGCTGCTCATTCACTCTTCCTACAAAAATCGCAGCAAGGACCGCTGGCGCCGCTCCTATGTGTGCCACTATATCCGCAACGATTCCAGCGTCTTACACCGTGAAGATTTGCGTGTGAAATATCCGCTATATTAAGCAAAAAGCTGGCCATTCATCCGACGGATGAGTGGCCAGCTTTTTTAAAAAACTAGTAACATCTGCATGGAAAACCTTGGTGTTATTGTGTCCAGAGGAGTACGGCAGGGCCATTTGGGGTGTTCCAGCCGTAACACTCATTGACTTGAGGAGCGCTACCTTTATATGGTCACAGGGGTTAAGGCGTTATTCGAGTGTGGCGGGATAAATTGTTCATTTCGACTGCAGTCGATATACATGGGATATACACCTTCCTGAGTAGGAGGGGGAACCATACTGGCAACGATGGTAACCGCTTCAGTGATGGGTTCCTCCAGGATTAATGCAGTCTGTCTGAGGCGTTTGCTCTTCTCGAAAACATCGATAACGAGATAGTACATGATACATAGCACGATAAAACCCAATCCACAGATTTGTAAGTTTTGCATCCTAGTACGCCTCCTATGAATCATTTTTCATAGATTAACGTATTTCGGATGCGATGTCGCTCGAAAATCGGTGTCGTTTTCTGACATTTTGTCAAACAGCTCCAAATGTTGTTCGTTCATCTTGACAATATTAGTGAGAACCATTATCATTCGTTGTAGTGAAACTAAATGAAAATGATTATCAATAGATGACGAATGTGAACAGCAGCATGAGGGGGCGAGCGAGATGAATAATAGCGAAAGCGGTATTGGCGTCGGGAGCTTGGAGATCATTGCAGATTATCAGTTAGAGCGATGGCTGTACACCCTTTCTCATGAAGATAATAGATCAACCTCCGAGGAGCTGAATTGGCAGCAGCTTACCCAATTCGCAGCCTATCATGCGATCAACGCATGGTATACGTTACCTGTGCTTGCTCGGACGCATAGTGTTTTAAAGAAAGAGTTCGAAAAGAAATGGACGAATAAAGTTCAAAAATTTGGGACGAACTCATTTTATACCGAGGTTAAGCAAATAGTCGTTGATCAGTTGTTTCACATTCTGACGAACGATAGTCGAAGCGAATGGCCGCTTCTTTTATTTGAAAGCATGCATGTGTGGGTCGAGGAACTGGATATGGGATTATCCATGATCATTCAAGCGATGGAGGCATCGCAACAATCTGTTGTGATCTACAAATTTGTCATGGAAGACAGCGTTGCATCCCTAGAACTGTTTACACATATGTCCGTTGTATTTTGTAATAAAGCATTCGGTACGGTACCAGTTCAGCTGCAAGTCGTGAATCTGATGAGCGGTAAGCAGCATTGTATAGAAACGAACGATTTCACAATGGATCAATCTCTGGATTATCTCAGACTTGTGAAAGGTATATATTTGGAAAGTCGCGGATGTACTTGCTGCAGAGAAGAGGGTCTTCATGGAAAAAAATTCGACATGGCCATCCACCAATGAGTTGTTGTCTCTACGGTTTACTACCTTGATGGCTTCCCCAGATGGGGTGTTGTATGCAGGGACTGAAGGGTATGGTGTGGTCCAGTTCTCGCCATTACGCTCTTGGGAAAGCGCGTCAGAGGGATTGCCTGCACATGTTCATGTATTCCGATTAGATTGGGTTGAAACGCAATTATTCGCTTCCACGAGCCACGGATTGTATCGCTTAGAGGAAGAGGTGTGGCAGCAAACAAGTGTCACGGATCCCTGTTATCGGGCAATTGGCTGGGGAGATCGATTCGTGTTAACGGAGAATGGCTTGCTCTGTGGGAATGAAGAGGAATGGCTGCCACTTGCCTATCGGGGAAAGAAAACCTACGATTTGCTAGTTACGCCTCATTTTATCTTCTTAGGGTTTGAGGATGGCGTCGCCTTCTACGATTTATTTACAGGGGATTGGTGTAACATTCCGCTCACACAGGCTGTGACCAGCTTAGCTGTATTCAACACCTTGCTAGTTGGCACAACGGAGCGTGGAGGTTTAGTCGTTGGCAATAAGAAAGGCGGATTGACTCAGCATCGGTTTGAGGGCATGTTTTTGAATCGGTTGGTCGCTCATCGCGGAGCGGTTTATGTCTGTGCGAATACAGGGCTGTATAGGCTGATCGAAATCAAAGGCAACATTATGCTGCATGCCTTGAATGCGCAAGCCGAGGTGACTGATCTGCTGATTTGGCGAGATATGATGGTCATATCGACGCGTGATTCAGGGGTTAAATATAAGCATGCCGATAAGACAGGTTTTCAAACGGTTTTATAGGATTAAGAAGCTCCCAGCTTGCCATGCGTGGGGAGCTTTTTTTACTGTTTTCCTTGCGCACAAAACTTGTGCGCAAGAGCAGCATCCCCGGAGGCGGTAGCATGCTAGCGCACAAAACTTGTGCGCAGGAGCGGCATCCCCGGCAGGGGCAGCGTGCTAGCGCACAAAACTTGTGCGCAAGAGCGGCATCGCCGGCAGGGGCAGCGTGCTAGCGCACAAAACTTGTGCGCAAGAGCGGCATCGCCGGCAGGGGCAGCGTGCTAGCGCACAAAACTTGTGCGCAAGAGCGGCATCGCCGGCAGCGGCAGCATGCTAGCGCACAAAACTTGTGCGCAAGAGCGGCATCGCCGGCAGCGGCAGCATGCTAGAGCACAAAAATTGTGCGCAAGAGCAGCATCCCCGGCAGCGGCAGCGTGCCAGCGCACAAACCTTGTGCGCAAGAGCGGCATCGCCGGCGGCGGCAGCATGCAAGCGCACAAAACTTGTGCGCAAGAGCGGCATCGCCGGCGGCGGCAGCATGCAAGCGCACAAAACTTGTGCGCAAGAGCGGCATCGCCGGCAGCGGCAGCATGCTAGAGCACAAAACTTGTGCGCAAGAGCAGCATCCCCGGAGGCGCAGCATGCTAGCGCACAAAACTTGTGCGCAAGAGCAGCATCCCCGGCGGCGGCAGCGTGCTAGCGCACAAAACTTGTGCGCAAGAGCGGCATCACAGGCTTAGGCAGAATGCTAGCGCACAAGTTTTGTGCAATAGAATTCGTTCAGCTCTAAGCATGCCAAATCCGCGGCATCGCCAACGGTTCTTTCCCAAGCTCAGCCCAAATATAAGACAGCAGCAGAGTGGCTTTCAATTCTTTAAAGTCAGGATCATCCCATAGATTTCGAATCTCACCTGGATCCTCTTGGAGGTCAAAGAGTTCGCCATGCGTTTGATTATAATAGACGGTCAATTTATATCGATCATCCACATACGTCTTCTGATGAATGGTCGTCTTTTCGTGACGGAATTCACAGATCGCATGCTCACGTACTCGTTCAGTATGACCTGTCCATACGGCACTTTGATCAACGCCCGTCATGAAGCTAGGGATCGGCAAGCCAGCCATGGAGAGGAAGGTAGGCGCGAGATCGACGAGGGACTGGATGGCATTTGAGGTTTTGCCAGCTGGAACATGATCTGGGTAACGAACGATAAAAGGCAGCTTAATTAAATCCTCATAATGGAAGCCGCCTTTATATTGAAGGCCATGTTGACCGAAGAAATGACCATGATCCGTTGTGAAAACAACGATCGTATTCTCGGCAAGTCCGAGCGCCTCAAGCCGATCCAAAATACGCCCAATGTATGCGTCCATGCAGCTGATCATGCCGTAATAGGTCGCCACGATTTGCTTGCGCTCAGTTTCTGACAGTTGGGAATGCGAGTGATAGCCATGAATGCCATAGCCGCTTTCTTTTAAATAGGAAAAGTCGGGATTCTCTTCCTGCGTTAAGCCGAAGTGCGGAGGATTCTTCTCATGCTCGCCAGGCGTTACATTTGGGATGGTTAACTTGTCCGGATCATACATCGTGTCCCATGGAGATGGAACTAAATAGTCCGGATGCGGATCGAAAAAGCTCGACCACAGGAAGAAGCTTTCCTCTGACTGCTGGTACTGCTCCAGAAGGGCATTCGTTCTTTCAGCAATCCAGGTATTATAGTGAAACTCTTCGGGAATTGCCCAATGATGCAGTTGCTTAGGGTCCATCGTTCCTGTCGGAGCTAAGAAATAATCGCGCCAGTTCGTGAGCCCTTTCTCTTCCATCCATAGTGCATAATGTTGTCCCACATGTGCTTCATTCGTATGGTTGCGCGCTAATTCAACATGGTCAAAGCCATAGAAGGGTTGATCAAATGTTTTCCAGTAATCAAGGTCTTGCAGGAGCGGATAAGCTTCTAATGAGGGATATTCCGCTGTGCCTTTGAGTGGTTGGAAATGTGCTTTACCAATCAGCGCTGTGCGATAATTCGCTTTTTTAAAATCCTCACCAACGGTATGTCGATCTTCCAAAAGCTTCGTACCGAGCGTCCATGCGCCATGTTGGCTTGGATATTGGCCTGTAATAATGGAGGCTCTTGTCGGTGTACAGGTAGGATTAGGACAATAAGCCCGGGTAAAGGTCGTTCCCTTTTGGACAAGCCGGTCCAAATTGGGTGTAGATAGTTCTGGATTAAAAGCGCCAATCGTATTCCAATGCTGTTGATCACTTGTGATGAGAAGAATATTCGGTTTCTTCATGGGTCATCTCCACCTTTCATTAACATATTACTCACTATCATTAGTATAAAAACAGGAGGAAGACAACAACATGATAGGATGTTAGAAGTTGTCATTTTGTCGACTTTTAATTAAGCTAAGTAGAAGAGAAAAAGTAGTAAAGGAGGTCCCAGATGCAAGAATTCGAGATGGAATTTGCGGATGTGTGGTTTGCGATTCCCCATCCGTTTCAAGTTGCAAGCGGCTGTTGGATTGTACGCGCGGGTCAGAACATGGCTAAGCCTATTTATCACATTGGTCCCAAAGTGATTGAACAGACTAGCTTTCATTGGGTTGTGCAAGGCAAGGTAAAGGTGACTTCACTTGATCATACCGTCGAATTAAGCGAGGGAGATCTATTTTGCCTATTTCCCGGACGTCCTTATGTCTATGAAACGATGCAAACGGAAGACAGCATGCCTCCATTGAAAATGATTTGGCTTGCTATGGAAGGGAATCAATTACCGCTAGTAACAGCAGAGTTTGGTCTTACACCGGATAAGTATTGGCTAAGCGGAATCATGAGTCACGAAGTTGGTGAGGCACTGCGAAGTGTGATTGGTGTAATTTCGGGGTCGAAGAAAAACATGTTTCTTGAACAGCGGGCGCTTAGTGACCTATTTTATAAAATGAATCTGCAAGTGAACCGTTCTTCCTCGAAGGAGAAAGAGAATTGGCTGGTGCAAGTGAAGGATTTCTTCGATCTGCATTATACCGAGCACATTCGCGTGGAGGATGCAGCAGAGCATTTTGGCTACCATCGGTCGCATCTATATGCGGCATTTCTAAAAAAATACGGCGTTTCTCCGCAACGCTACTTAGCTAGTAAGCGCATAGAGAAGGGGGCAGAGCTCCTCAAAACAACGTCGTTATCCGTGACGGAAATCGCCTATTCATTAGGTTACTCCGAGCTTTATGCGTTTACGCGTGCTTTCACGACCTATATGGGAGTCTCACCGCGTAGATACAGGAGCTAATATCCTACAGGGTAGATGACCCATGTGGGATTTTCTTTTGACCGTTGACCATTATCCTTCCGGGTGCCATAATCGAATACAAAACGACATAGGGAGTCAGCCAAGCATGAGTTTACGTTCAGTCATAGACGCTTATCGGCATATGAAGATTAAAAACAAGCTGTCGATTCTGATAACGATGATTATCGCGGTTTCGTTAACATTTACGATCTTGATTCAGCAGTATGTGTTCTCGATCTATGATGGACAAATTTATGAGAAATCCTCGCGCGTACTTAATTTGTCGTCAACGGCGATCGAAACAGAGCTTAAGCGATTGCAGCAGCTTTCTTACCGGATTTTGGCGGAAGAGCAGGTTCAGGAATGGTTGACTTTGCTCAAAAAAAATCCATCTGATTATGACCGCCTCATTATTAGTCATTATTTGATCGATCGATTGATCAGCTATTCAGGTGAGGAGCCTTATTTATATTCCATTCAAATTATGGATGCCAAAGGGAACGAGCACGAAGGCGGCAACATACTAAGGATGGACGAGGATAGGAAAAATCATATCCTGAGTGTCGCTGCACAGGGCAATGGGGAAAATCGATGGCTTTACCCGGACAGCAATGATTCGGCCTTGATTGCGACGCGGGAAATTCGCTCATTTCATAAAACGAACTTTGACTTGGACTATTTAGGGACGCTTGTCATTCGTATCAATATTGAGAAAATCGTTCGCGATATTGCACCGGAAGAGGGCGATGTCATGATCGTTTCCGATGAACATGTGATATTTCCGAGTGATCCTTCCTTGGATTCGAGTCGAATCGCTAAGCCGATGAAAGCGGTTAAAGGGTATGAAATTCAGAAGATTGACGGTGAAGAATATTTCATTGCACAAATACAATCGCTGAACACAGGTTGGACGTATTTGAATATAACGCCCTTTAATCAGATTTTTGATCGAATTGTATTCATTAAAGAGATGGTCGTATTCGTCTTCATAGCCATCTTCGTGGTCGTCATTTTGTTAGGTATACGATTCTCGTATAGCTTAACCCGGCCGATAGACGAGTTGATGGTGCGGATGAAGCTGGCAGAGAAAGGGAATTTCGAAGAAGCGAATTTATTTCCGCCAGGCGGCCAGGTCGCAATGAATGAGATCGGGCTCTTACAGCGGAGCTTCCGGTTCATGATTGAACGCATCAATACATTAATTCAAGAGAATTATGCCAATCGACTGCTCATTAAGGAAACGGAATTTAAAGCGCTGCAGTCGCAAATAAATCCGCATTTTCTGTACAACACATTGGAATCGATTAATTGGATGGCGAAGGTCAATCGGCAATCCAAAATTTCCGAGATGGTGGAAGCACTTGCCTATTTGCTTCGGCACTCTGTAGATCTGAAGGAACCGATTATTACGCTAGGTGAGGAAATTGATATCGTCCGAAGCTATGTGACAATTCAGAAAATACGTTTCGAAGAGCGGTTGGTGTTCAAGCTGGATGTACCTGAAGAATTAATGGATCGGGCCATTCCGAAGTTGACGCTCCAGCCTTTGATGGAGAATGCCATTCACTACGCGTTGGAGTCAACGATTGAGCCTTGTGAAATTTCAATCCGAGGATGGAGTAACGAAGAGGGGATCTACCTCGCCGTTGAGGATACGGGCCCAGGGATGCCGAGAGGCATGATTGAAAGACTGCGAAGTGGTGAAGTGACAACGAAAGGCAAAGGCATCGGTCTCCTGAATATCGATGATCGCATTAAACTAGCCTTCGGTGAAGCTTATGGGATTCGGGTGGATGAGTCAGCCGAGCATGGCGCTTCTATCATTTTAAGTTTACCGATAAGAACGGAGGATTAAGGGATGTACAAAGTATTGTTAGTCGATGACGAACGAATCATTCTGGATGGTATTTCTCGCATGGTGGATTGGCCATCCTTACAAACCGAGCTTATTGGGACTGCGCGTAATGGCGTCGAGGCCTTTGAATTTATACAGAGACAGGCTCCTGACATGATTATTAGTGATATTCGCATGCCAGGGATGGATGGACTAGAGCTCGTTGCGCGTGTTCATGAGGCTTATCCTCATATCCGATTCGTGCTGTTATCAGGTTTCGGAGAGTTTGACTACGCGAGCAGAGCGATGCAATACGGCGTTAAACATTATTTACTCAAGCCAACAAACGAAGTTAAAATCGGTGAAGCGCTGAAGGAGATTGTAGCAGAGCTGGAGCAGGAAACGAGCAAGGAGTCGTTCGTTCGGAACATGAAGGCAGAGCTTGAGAAAGTGATGCCGCATGTGAAAGAGCAATTCCTGAAGGAGTTCGTTACGAATAAAACGTACGGCAATTGGGATTGGGATTATTTCCGCAGCTTATTTAGACTTGATTTTGATTATCAAATTCGACTGCTGCTGTTCCAATTGGAAGAAGGGTTCGAGTTCGAGCATCTGTTCGCCATTAAGAATATTGCCCAGGAAATCTTGCATAGTCCTCTCTTGAGTACAACGATTGGGAATCATGTCTTAATTCTTATTGAGGAATCAGATCACATTGATCAACTCCATGAGCGGATCTATCATATACGGGACACGTTTCAAATGTACTACAAAATGGATGCGACGATCGCGCTCAGTGAGCCAAGCCATATTACGAAGGCTAGACATTTGTATAAGCAATGCCTGCATCTCTTGAATTACCGCTTTTATCTGGGAGAAGGCAGCCTCATTACGCGTAAGGACACGGAGGTTTCCCAAGAGGTTGCGCCGAAGGAGCTGGGGTGGGACGAAGAGCGTTTGAATATGTCGGTGAGATCCGGACATCGCGAGGAAGCGGAGGCAGCTTTGCATGCTTTTATCGGGGGATTGAAGGAAGCGCAGCTAGACATTGATGTGACAAAATCGTATGTTATTCAGCAATTCGTTTCGCTTGTTCGGCAGTGTGCACCAGAAGAAATGAATGAGTATTTCACGCAAATCCCATTGATTGTGGAAATGAATACACTTCAAACGATCCAGATGTTTATGGAAAATGTTGTTATTACGATGACCGAACGATTCTATGGGCTTAATAAAGTGAAGCATAGCGCAATTGTTCAAAAGGTGATTGATGTGATTGACGCCCAGCTCGGGAATTCGGATCTCAGCTTGAATTGGGTGGCGCATGATATGCTGTATATGAACGCCGACTATCTCGGGAAATTATTCAAGAAGGAAACAGGAGAGAAATTTTCCAATTATGTGATGAAAGCTAGAATCTCACGTGCCACAGAAATGATTGCTGATGATGCTGATATCAAAATATTTGAGCTCGCGGAGCGATTAGGCTTTGGTGACAATCCACAATATTTTAGTCAAGTGTTTAAGAAATATCGGGGTTCAACACCTTCTGAATACATGAAATCGACAGACAAATTCGAGTAGTAATGACCAATCTCAACTTTGGGGATGAATACAGATGAAAAAAATCATGTTCACTGTAATCTCGGCCGCCGTAATATTTGCAGGTTGCGGTACTAGCGGTTTTAACGGATCAACACTGAAGACGAGCGGCAAAGCAGATCCAGTTACCCTGCATGTTGCCTGGTGGGGTGGGCAAGCGCGCCACGATTATACGTTAAAAGTGGTTGAATTGTATCAGAAGAAGCATCCGAATGTGACAATTGAATCCGAGTATGCTGCTTTCGACGATTATTGGAAAAAGCTTGCGCCACAGGCTGCTGCTAAGGAATTACCCGATGTATTTCAAATGGACATCTCCTACCTTACGCAATATGGAAGCAAAGACCAATTGGAAGATATCGAGCCCTATATACAGAGTGGCGTTCTAAATGTAAAAGATATTAGCATGACCAGCCTTTCTAGTGGGAAAGTGAATGACAAGCTAGTCGCGATGAGTGCTGGTTCCAATGCCCTTCAGGTTACGGTTGATCCGCAAATGCTGAAGGATGCGGGGATTACGCCGAAGCAAGATTGGACGTTTGCTGATTGGGATGCGATTGGCGCTCAATTGAATGCCAGAGGGAAGCTGCTAGCGGCTGATCTTCGCCATGATGTCATCTTTCCGTTCTTCTTAAGAGGACTAGGTTTGAAAATGTACGGAGCTGATGGCGCTTCACTCGGTTATACTGATGACAAACCATTCATTGATTTCTATACCATGTACAAAAAATGGTACGATTCTGGCTACCTGCTTCCGCTAGATAAGCTAGCTCAGAAGAAAGGAATACCAGAAGACGATGAAGTGGTACTAGGAAATGCAGTTTCGTTGAATGGTTGGTCCAATCAATTTATGCTTGTCAACACAGCTGCGAAGCGTTCACTTGATATTCTTCCGATTCCTGGGTGGAATCAGAACAAAGCACTGTACTTGAAGCCAAGCATGTATTGGACGGTTGCGAAGTCCTCTAAAGTCAAAGAGGAAGCAGTCAAATTCGTTGACTTCTTGATCAATGACATCGATGCGAACAGGATCATTAAAGGGGAGCGTGGCGTACCCGTTTCCTCCAAGGTGAAGGATGCACTGCTGCCGGATCTCACACCGGAGCAAAAGAAAGTATTTGAATATGTCGCTTGGGCTGAGAAAAACAGCTCCCCGATGGACCCTCCGAACCCGGTAGGCGCGGTAGAGGTGGATACATTGCTCAAGGATACTGTTGAGCAAATTCTATATAAAAAGCTGACGGTGGAACAAGGCGCAGCAAAATTCCGCCAGAATGCGACGGCAATTCTAGCAAAGAATAAGAAGTAATATGTGACAGGCTCCGCAGAATTCACTGCGGAGTCTTTTTTTGACATGGAAGACATGAATAAACCGCTTACATAGTTTACACTGACCTCGGCTAATTAAACAAAATGAACTGTTTTTTGCCTTCTTTGTGTACCCAATCCTCTTTATAATACAAATAGAGAAGAGATGAGGCACAAAGCCCTTCATTCCAAAGATCAAACATATAGGGGTTGATTAACAATGAACAAGCTGCGGGATAACGATAACCTAGTCGGGTATGTGTTTGCTTCTCCATTTATACTAGGCTTTCTCATTTTCACGTTGTATCCAATTATTTCGTCGCTTTATTATTCGTTTACGGACTACAATTTATTTGAGACACCGAGTGTCATTGGGTTCGACAATTATCAGAAGATGTTTACTGACGATGATAAATATTGGAAATCATTAAGTGTTACTTTCACGTATGTGTGTGCCAGCGTTCCTTTACGGCTTATTTTCGCTTTAGCGGTTGCAATGCTGTTGAATAAAGCAGCTCGGGGGATTGGTGTGTACCGCTCATCCTTTTATCTTCCATCGTTGATTGGCGGCAGTGTCGCCGTTTCCATCATGTGGACGCAGTTGTTTGGTGACAAAGGATTGCTGAATTCCTTCTTAGCTGTCATTGGCATTCATACCGACATATCTTGGATCGGAAATCCAGCAACAGCGATTTGGACATTGATTGCCTTGTCTGTCTGGCAGTTCGGATCGTCCATGTTAATCTTCCTTGCAGGTCTCAAGAACATCCCGTATTCCTACTATGAAGCAGCGAGTGTGGATGGTGCGAGCAAGGTTAGACAATTTTTCAATATTACGTTGCCGCTCCTTAGCCCGATTATTTTATTTAACCTCATCATGCAGACGATATCTGCTTTCATGACGTTTACGCCAGCTTACATCATTTCACGTGGTGAAGGTGGACCCCTTGATAATACATTACTATACTCGCTTTACTTGTATCGCAGAGCGTTCCAGTTTTACGAGATGGGCTACGCATCGGCAATGGCTTGGGTCATGCTCTTGTTAATCGGACTTATCGCGCTGGTTCTATTCCAAACCTCCAAGTACTGGGTGTATTACGAATCGAAGGGAGAGCGGTAAAATGACCAACGTCACCATGAGAAAAACCTTGAAGCCCTATGCGTATCACATTATTGTTGGCGCCATTGCCTTAATGATGATTTATCCGATTCTTTGGCTTATTGCGAGTTCACTTAAACCGAATGATGAGATTTTTACAACCACCTATAGCTTAATACCAAGTAAAATCGCCTGGGAGAATTATGTGTCGGGTTGGAAGGGCTTTGCTGGAAACACGTTCGCTACTTTCTATCTGAACTCGTTCTACATCGTTATTTTGTCGACGATCGGAGCGGTCATGAGCTCGGCACTAGTTGCGTATGCATTCGCGCGCATTCCGTTTGCAGGCAAAAACATCTGGTTCACCTGCATGATGATTACGATGATGCTTCCGCATGATGTTACCATCATTCCACAGTATGTTATGTTTTCGAAGCTGGGCTGGTTATCTTCATTTAAACCAATCATCTTGCCACAGTTTTTCGCAATCCCATTCTTCATCTTCCTCATTATGCAGTTTATCCGCACGATTCCGATCGAGCTGGATGAGGCGGCGAAAATGGACGGTTGCAGCAAATACAGTATTTTCTTCCGAATTTTAGTGCCACTCATCGTACCTTCACTAATTACAGCGACCATTTTCTCTTTCTACTGGCGCTGGGAGGATTTCATCAATCCGCTGCTCTATTTGAATAAACCATCGCTTTATCCAGTGTCATTGGCCCTCAAGCTATTCCTGGACGGCGATTCAATTAACAACTGGGGCGGGATGTTCGCAATGGCATCGCTGTCACTGATTCCAATCATCATCGTGTTCTTTATTTTTCAGCGTTACATTGTGGAAGGAATTTCTACAAGCGGTTTGAAAGGATAAGAAATGAGAGGGGACCTATTGGACATGCCGAAATTAGTTTTTGACGAAAATGAGATCAGATCAGCCATCGATCGTGTGGTAGACCGCACGTTTCGCATGGACTTCGGTTGGGATTGGCCAGGCGGAGTCGCATTTTATGGGGTTTGTGAAGCCTATGCAGCGACTGGAAATGAATCCTATCTAACTAGGCTGAAGGCTTGGGTGGATGAAAATATGGAGGATGGCTTACCGAAGCTCTCGGTCAATGCGGTGTCCATCGGACATTCCCTTCTTACCTTGTATGAAGTAACGAAAGACGAGAAATATCTAGACACGGTCAAGGAAATGGCTAAATTCCTGACAACACAAGCGGAGCGATTTGGGGACGATATTCTCCAGCATACCGTGAATTCCGAAACGTATAATTTCCCAGAACAAGCCTGGGTTGACACAATGTTTATGGCGGGTTATTTCCTACTGCGTGTCGGTAAATTGCTTAATAACGATGAGTACTTCGAGCTTGGCCTAAAGCAGTATCATGGGCACGAAAATGTCCTGCAGAATGCGAAAACCAATCTATATTATCACGGTTGGGATAACAATGCTCAGAACAATATGTCCGCTATTTTCTGGGCGCGAGGGAATTCTTGGGCCTCACTAACGATGGCGCGTGCGCTCCATCTCGTATCGGTAACGCATCCTTCGTTCATGATCATAGATGGTTCACTTCGTGATCAACTGAGCTCTCTTGTTCGATTACAGAATGAATCAGGCTTGTGGCACACCATTTTGGATGATGGGGCGGCGCCGCTAGAGACCTCCGGCTCTGCTGGTATTGCTACGGCTTTGCTTACGAGAGGACGACTGTATAACAAGTATACACAGAAGTCGATCGATGGTATCTTGGCTCGCATCACCGACGATGGCACCGTAACAGGTGTCTCCGCAGGAACAGCAGTTATGGAAAACGCCGAAGGGTACAAAGGCGTGCCTGACAAACGCATTCAAGGATGGGGACAAGGGTTAACCTTGACGTTCCTAGCCGAGGTATTGAATTCGAAGAAAAATAGCTTCGGGAACGGGTGCTAGGCACTACCCAGCCCGTCAGTTCAGCTCGCCTAGCTCGATTGATCCATCTTCCGGCAGTGGTTAGATGGAAAATCTACAGTTAATTTCACGCGAGAATATTGAAAAATAAGATTAAATTGGAAAACCTCCAGCTAATATTCACATTCCTGCTGTAATCGCAGCGAATGTTTATAAAAGCTGGAGGTTTTCCTGTTATTCCCTATTTCGTTCGCCCATATTGCTTACCTATGTTCACGATTTTTCGATACAATTTGCGATTAGGCATATTCTTCAAGGGGTAGAACTGGGGCCGTGTGTTCACTTCCAGAATCCACGGCTTGCCCTTTGAATCAAGTGCAACATCGAGTCCCAGTTCTCTGAAACCTTTCTGATGACGATCAAAGTTGTGTCCAACGGAGATGCCTAGCTGTTTCAACTCCGCTTCTCTTTCTTGGATTGTCGGCTTGGAATAGCCAGCGCCTAGCATCGTCGGTAGGAAGTACCCAACGGTCCCGCCTTGATTATAATTGGTAGCTACCTTACCCGGCTTTCCGATTTTGGTGAAGATGCCAGTACTGATCCATTCACCTTGATTGGTCTTCTGCACCATGACGCGAATATCGAAAGGTCTTCCTTTCGTTTTGGCAAGTTGGATCCCTTTTTGCAGCAAATAGGAACGTTTCCCGGCATGTTTGGACAGTTTGGTGTGCAGCCTATTCCTCGTTGAACAGAAATCCTTTTTACGATTCAATTGGGTTAGGTAGCCCTGGGTCTTCCGTTTAATCCGAATAATATTGAATCCGCCTGAACCATCTGTAGGCTTAAAAAAGACCGTTTTATAATCATCTAACATGTCATTTAAACTTTTTTTCGTAAAAAGCACGGTTCGAGGCACATACTGGCGTAATTCAGGCTGCTGAAGCAGCCATTTTGTTTTACGCCATTTGCTTTTAATTGAACTGCTTTTATACCTGGGCATAGGGAGTACACCTCTTTTAGACAGCGTATGTGAGGTGTGTCCTGCTTGTCAGTGCGTTTACCTAGCAACCACATCTATTCTAGTCAATAAACTGAATCACTTTATGCTCGTATCGGCCTAACGTCAGTTGACCCTCATGATATCGTGTACCTGAGATTGGATCCACGCCGTCCCTTGGAAGCGTCACGCTGCCGCCCGCTCCGTCCATGTTAACTACGACCCACACCTCGTAACCATCGCCTCGTCTCGGTGCGACTATCGTACCTGCGGTCACATCCGTGCGCAGGGTAACACCAGCATCATCCGCATATCGCGTGATGAGGTTGTTCAACAACTGTTCGCCTTCTTCGCCCGTCGGCATGGAGCCGAGCATCACGATCTTGCCTTTGCCATACGTTCGTTCCGTAATGAAAGCATGTCCCACCGCCAGGCCTGTTTCAATGGTGCCAACAGCCATCGCTTCCTTCATCTCGAAGACGGAGCTCCACAGTGAAAGAGGTGCAGCGATGCCAAAGGCACTGCCAATTGTGCTGCTGCCGTCCATCGGAAACGTGTAGACCGTTTCCACGCCAGCGAGCTGCTCCAATTCTCCGAGCGCAGCATTCGTATGCATGGTGTGTTCTTCGGTGCGTCCACCTGAGAGAGGACCAACCACCCACACACCGCCTTCGGCTACGAACGCTTCCGCGCGCTTCATGAAATCAGCGGAGATATAAGGGAGGAATGGTGTAAATAACAGCTTGTAACCAGCGAGTTCTGCGCCTTCCGGCACGAGATCTCGGTGTATCCCTAGATGGAGTATCCGCTCATAGAACCCAGTAACCAAACCGCGATGATTCAGTTTTTGATGCGGTTCGGTTTTCAGGAACGCTTTAGAGCGATCCGAATACGTCATGGCAACTTCAGCTTGCGCCGGCCGTGTTGCTAGGATCGTGGCTTCAATCTCTTGTCTAGCCTGCTCGACTTCTAGCACATTAGGAAAACCAATCGTAGGCTTGCCCCAAGTGCTGATGACCGAACCGTGCGGTTGTTCGCAGCCTGCGCGCTGCTGTCTCCACAGCCAATAGCAGAAGGCTTCTGCGCCTAGCGCATAAGCGGCAACCGCTTCGGCTTTGAGATAGCCATTCGGATGCGGCTTCGCATAGCTCGCGAGTGAAGCTGCATGTGAGGGGCTTGTCTCCATGATCCAATAGTCCCGTCCGCGCTTAAAGTTCCGCCACAGGTCGTTATTTAACAAATAGTTAGCTGGGTGATCATAGGTCGCATACGTATCGAAGGAGGCAAAATCCAGCTCTCTAAACAACCGCTCATTGTCAACGCTGAAAGCAACACTGCTATTGTGCGTGATCGGCGCGTCAGAGAATTGACGGATAATGGCCGCTTGCTCATCGGAGAACTGGGCAATTTTCTCCATCGAGAACAGTTGGTACATCGTGCTGAGAGAGGAATTATGTAAGAACGGCGCTGGACCAGGCTGCGGTACTTGCTCGAAGCTGTGGTAATATTCGCTCCAAATTTGCGTGCCCCATGCTTCATTCAGCTTCTCAATCGTCCCGTATCGTTCTTCTAACCAAGAATGCCACTGTGTGAGGCATGTGCCACACATGCATTCGGACACATGCGCTTTGAATTCATTGTCGATCTGCCAACCGATCAAGCCTGGCAAGCGACCAATCGCCTTCGCGATGTGTTCGGTGATGATGGTCGCCTTCTCGCGGAAATAAGGATGATTCGTACAGGCATGCTGACGTGACCCATGACCCATGACTTGCAGCTGTTCATTCACATACATCCGCTCAGGATGTCCGTGCGTGAACCAAATCGGAGGCGTAGGTGTCGGTGTGCACATCACCGTGTCAATCCCATTTTCATGGAGCAATTGCACCATTTTCACAAAGAAACTAAGGTCAATCTTACCCTCGGTAGGCTCCATATTGGACCAAGCGAATTCACCAATTCGCATGACATTCATTCCTGCTTGTTTCATCAACGCAATATCTTGCTCAATAACCGAATGATCCCAAAGCTCCGGATACCAGGCCGCACCGTGATATAACTTGTTTCCCATTTCCATCAACCATCCTCTACATCTAAAAGTTAGTTACTACTATAAGTGCTACCATGCCTCAGGGGCAATAACACATTCTTGCTGGAAAAATTAGGGTGTTTCAACTGTTTTGACGGGTTTGCACTTTCTTGATGCTGGTCCAATATAAGCGATTGGAAGGGCTTACAAGAATGTCTGATAGGCGGAAAATGCCAAGCGATGCATAATAAGGCTACAAACGCTCACAAGGCGATCATCGTGGAGGTGAAGAGGATGAAGCAGGCTGCTGCTCCTAACAGCAGAGAGATTGTTCAGATGTCCCAGGCGAAGGCGCTACGCAGGTCGCAGGTGTGGGGAAGGTTGCGTAAGGATAAATGGATTTATCTACTTCTGGCACCAGGCTTATTGTATTTCATTATTTTCAAATATGTCCCCATGTGGGGCGTGCTGCTTGCCTTTAAGAATTATCAACCCTTTCTAGGTTTTTGGAAAAGTGAATGGGTCGGCCTAGAGCATTTTCGTGTATTTTTTCAAAATCCCGAATTTTTCATGCTCCTCCGCAATACGTTGCTGCTTTCGTTATATAATCTGGTGTTTTACTTTCCGGCACCGATTGTACTTGCACTCTTACTGAATGAGATCAAGGTAAATTTGTATAAAAGAACCATTCAGACCTTGATCTATGTGCCGCACTTCATATCTTTAGTAATCGTGGCAAGCTTGACCTATGTTTTCCTAACTACGGAAGGCGGACTCGTAAACGAGCTTTTGCAGAAGTACTTCGGTTATAAAATCAACTTCTTGGCGACGCCAGAATGGTTCCGGCCGATGATCATCATGCAAACGATGTGGAAGGAATGCGGCTTCGGCACGATTATCTTCTTGGCAGCACTGGCTGGTGTGGATGTAGAACAATACGAAGCAGCCATTGTGGATGGGGCCAATCGCTGGAGACAGCTGTGGCACATTACGCTGCCATCGATTCGCAGCACTATCGTTATCCTGCTCATCCTACGGATGGGAGATATTCTGGATAATGGCTTCGAGCAAATTTTTCTCATGTTGAATCCTTTGAACAGGGACGTTGCAGAAGTATTTGATACCTATGTATATATGATGGGGATCACGCAAGGTGCGTTCAGTTATAGTACGGCTGTCGGACTGTTTAAAGCAGTCATTGGCGTCATCTTGGTACTTGGTGCGAACTGGACAGCTAAGAGGTTCGGACAATCTGGCATTTACTAATACGAATAAATGAGTAAAGGAGGAGAGAGGTTTTGGCAAAGCAATATAAGAGCGTTTCCGGAACCATCTTCGATGTAAGCAACTATATCGTGCTGGGTGTTATTGGAATTGTGGCCATTCTGCCATTTCTCTACGTTATTGCAGGGTCGTTCGCATCGGATGCGGAGCTGACGAAACGCGCGGTCTTTCTGATACCAGAGACATTTACCTTAACAGCCTATAAGTTTATTTTTTCGACGGATACGATTGTGAAAAGTATTGGGGTTTCCCTGTATGTCATGGTTGTTGGTACCTTCGTGAACTTATTTTTCACAGTGACGATGGCCTATGCCTTATCCAAGCGGAGCTTGATGGGGCGAAACACCGTGTTAAATCTGATTATTTTCTCCATGCTTTTTGGCGGAGGCTTAATTCCTACCTATCTCGTGATCCGTGAGCTTCATATGCTGGATACGTTCTGGGCGTTGATGATTCCTGGCGCGATTAGCGCTTTTAACTTGATTATTGTCAAAAACTTTTTCCAAGAGCTCCCTCCGGAGCTTGAGGAAGCAGCGAAAATCGATGGCTGTACGGAGCTCGGTCTTCTCTGGCGAATCGTATTGCCGTTATCCATGCCTGTACTGGCAACCTTCACGTTATTTTATGCCGTCGGCCATTGGAACAACTTCTTCTCAGCCTTGCTGTACATCAACGATCCGGCCAAATGGCCGCTGCAAGTAATGCTTAGACAGATTGTATTGCTGTCACAGGCTGCTGCTGGAGATCTCAATTCCATGGATCCGAATTTCGTGAAACCGCCCGAGCAATCCATCAAGATGGCTGTTATCGTCGTGGGCACTATACCTATTTTGTTTGTCTATCCGTTCCTGCAGAAGCATTTTGCTAAAGGGGTCTTGATTGGTTCGGTCAAGGGGTAACGGATTCAGATAGAAGCAAGTCCATAACTTAGAGGAGGCATGTTAGATGAAAAAGAACGCGAAAAAATGGGTTACCGTAGCAACCGTTGGCACAGCTGTTATGACGACAATTGCTGGCTGTAGTAGTGACAAAGGGGGAACAGCGTCACCAGCAGCGTCCGCTGCTGCAACAACAGCGGCTGCTCAGACGAAGGCTCCTGAGAACTTAGCTCCGCTTGATTTGAGCATCATGCTTCCTATCTTCAAAACGAATTTCCCGAAGGACGATGGTCCTGTTACAACTGAAATTGAGAAGAAAACCAATACGAATATTCACTTGGAGTGGGTACCGAACGCATCCTATACGGATAAGTTTAATATCACATTGGCTTCAGGGAAGCTGCCGCATATCATCTACGTTGGTGATGTGAAGAACCCAAGCTTCGTTAATGCAGCAAAATCGGGTGCGTTCTGGGAAATTGGAAAATATTTGAAGGATTATCCGAATCTCAGCAAAGCAAATCAAGTTATTATGAACAACTCGTCAGTTGATGGGAAAAATTACGGTATTTATCGTGGTCGTGCTTTGGGGCGCAATGGTATCAACTATCGCAAGGATTGGTTAGAAGCTGTGGGGATGCAACCTCCGAAAACGATTGATGATTTCTACAACATGCTCAAAGCGTTTAAAGAAAAAGATCCTGACAAAAACGGCAAAGATGACACATACGGCATGGTATTGGTCAAATGGACAGGGCAATGGGCAAGCAGCTTTGATATTATGAAGCTTTGGTTTGGTGCGCCGAACAAATGGGGTGTTGTAGACGGTAAGCTCGTACCTGAGCATCAAACCGCCGAATATCTTGAAGCGCTTAAGTTTATGAAGAAACTATATGATGAGAAGTTAATCAATCAAGATTTCGCTGTATTCGATTCAGCGAAGTGGAACGATCCAATTGCCAACAATCAAGCAGGGGTCGTTGTAGACGTAACAGACAATGCCGCACGTATGGATGATAAAATTCATGCAGCGCTTGCCAAGGATGGTAAAGATAATCCTAACATTCACTATGTAGATAATATGATTGGCGTGACTGGCAAAAATGGCTTGAAAGCACTGCCTACTTCCGGATTTGCAGGGATCCTGGCCGTTTCGAAATCCACCGTGAAAACAGAGGATGAGCTCAAACGCGTACTGAAATTCTTGGATCAAATGAATGAGCCGGAACTTCAAACGTTGGCTGGTTACGGTATCGATGGCAAGCATTATACGAAGGATGGCGACGCACTAGTAGTAAGTAAGGATACAGCTCTTCTCGAATCAGAAGTAGAAGGTTTGAACCAAATTCTTCCATTTATCCCAGAAGATCGCGGTTTGAAAGTGAAGCAAACACCGCTTCGTTTGCAAACAACGAAGATTCAAAAAGAAGCAGAAGCAAACATCGTGGCTAACCCAGTTGAGCCATTCATCTCCTCTGTTTACTCGCAAAAAGGTCAACAACTTGATAACATCATCAACGATGCGCGTATTAAATTCATCGTCGGTCAAAGTGACGAAGCGGCTCTGAAAGCAGCATTCGAAACTTGGAAGAAATCAGGCGGGGATGATCTCGTGAAGGAAATGAACGATTTGTACGCTGCAACGAAGAAATAAGGTGGAAAGCCGTGTCCAGTGGACACGGCTTTTTTCATATAAAAAGAAAAAGTCAGATCAATTGATATGATCCGACTCGGACGGCGGCTTGTAATTGGCGGATTCTTTAGTATGGGTTCAAACCAAAACTAGTGCCAATTCAGATCATTTCCTCTTATCAATGTAAGTTAACAATGTGAGTATAAATAACCCAAAAGCAAACATGATTGAAAGAGATTGAAATATATCCATGTTCACAGCTCCACCTTTCTAGTAAGGTGTCCGCCTTGTACAAGTCGTCTTATTGTAAAGTTTAAAATAAAATGGATAATTGTGGTAGTGTCGGTGGAACTATTTTTGTTTCTACATAATTCGATTATTTTTGTTTCACTGCGACACTCATTATGCATTTAATTTCCAAACACTTGACCGCTGCCAAAAAGTCGGAAAAGTGGTGTAAATCCACTGGAAATTAACTTCCTTCTCCATCCGCATTGGTATACGCTCGAAGGTAAATACTTCGCTCCAAACTAAACTTTCGAACGGTTGGTGAGAGCATGTTACGAGCTATCAGAGAAGGACTAGCAAAAGGATTAAAAAAGACCCTTGGTGGTCAAGGACGCTTTTACAAAAAGAGTTTAATTACGATATTTATCGTTTCTGGTATTCCTGGACTCGTAATGGGGGGACTCGTGTATTGGATGGCAGGCGGGCGCGTGGAAAGTGAGCTGCTTCAACTGCATTATCGGCAAATTGAACAACGCTCGCAAAATATCGATGATCAATTAGGCAATCTGGAGCTGCTGCTATCCCATTGGGCATTTGATAATAAATTTGACTATAGTTTGAATGGTTATGATTTTGTCCGTAATTTCGAACGCACGCAGGATATCACGAGGACGTTGATCGCCATGCAGGGCTCGAATGCCATGGTGAAGCATGCTGAGCTCTACGTGGGTGGAACAAGCTCTGTTCTGTTCAATCCTGAATATATGAAGCTCGATGATCGTACAGCAGCCACAGCGACTAGATATGATCCCCTCATCCACGGTCAACATACGACCTATTGGACGCAGTGGTCTTTTGATGCGAATCGACCTGAGAACAAGGATCTTACGCTCGTCCATCAAATTCCCGGTGGAAGCTTGCAACCGTTTGGTGTGTTAGTTTTTCGGTTTGATAGTCAAAAGGTGGCAAATATGCTGAATACGCTCACGCCTTACGATGGCGGTGAGACGTTCCTGATCCAGAATGCTGGCGAACTCTTCGTCTCAGCGAACGGGAACACCTCTTCCTCTCCTTTTGTAAGCGCTTTGCGTGACAAGATTGCATCATTAGACGGCAAAAAAGGCTCCTTCTTTATGGATTGGAAAGGCTCAACCTATACGGTTTCGTACGGAAGCTTAGCCAGAATCGCGGAGGATTGGACATTCGTATCCGCATCACCGATTTCGAGCATCACGTCGCCTGTGGTTTTTATTTCCAAACTGATTATTACCATCAGTCTCGCAGTATTGCTGCTTGCGGCGATACTAGCTTGGCTGGCTTCACGGCGCATTTACCTGCCAGTCAAAAGGCTGGTATCTATGCTGGGGGGAAGCTCATCTAACCCTCCTCAATGCGAGTTTACTTTGCTGGAATCGCAATGGATGCAATTGCATAATGAGAGCTTGGCGCTGAACACGAAGCTGACGGAACAGCTGCCCCATCTTAAGGACAGCTTTCTGCATCAACTGCTCCAGGGATATTTGAATGCGTATTCAGAGAATGATTTGCACCACCGGATGGAGCGTTTTAAGTGGGATGTGAAGAATAAGCAATTCGTTGTCCTCTACGTCCAGTTAATCGGGATGACAAGCTTGGAGGGGAACTTCCGACTAGGGGAAGAGGGTCTTGTCACCTTTGCGGCGGTGAATATGATCGAGGAGCTGGCTTCTCAATATTTTGAGCAAAGTCACACACTTAACTTTCACGATCTAACAGCGGGGATTCTTCTTATTCTGCCTGAGGATGAATCGTATACGGATGCTTGCCAAGTTTTTAGTGACGAATTGAAGCAGTCGATTAATCGCATTTTGAAAATGCGCATGACCATGGCGATTAGCCGTCCAGTACCGCTGATTTCCGATATACCGATGGCATTTGAACGAGCAAAGCAAGCGGTAAGCTATCGCTATTTTGAGAATGTGAACCAGATTATCGATATGGAGCATGACAATTTTGCAGGAGATGAAGACATGGAGTTGCAATATCCTTTCACACAGGAGCGGGAGCTCATTCAAGCTTTACGGACTGGAAAAGAAGGGGAAGCGAGCGAAATGCTTGTGTCCTTCCTCGAGGTCTTATCCTGCAAAGGAGCCAAAGAAATTGAGGTTCAGCAAGGGATGCTGCATCTGCTTGGGAATGTCCAGCATGCGATCATGGTGTCCGGAATTAACCCTAATCGCCTCTTCAAAGGCGCGAATCTGTATGAACAGCTGTCTCAGATCAGGGAATCTACGCGAATTCTTGCGTGGTTTCAGGAAAAAGTGCTGCGGCCTTTCATGAAAGAGATGTCAGGACGTTCTGACGCACAAGTGAAACGCATCATCGAGCAAGCCATGATTTATTTGCAAAACAATTATAGACAGGATATTTCGCTTGATAATTGTGCGGAGCATACGGGAACGAACCCGTTTTTCTTAAGCAGATCCTTTAAGCAAGTAACCGGCAAAAACTTCATTGACTATTTAACAGAGCTGCGCATGGACAAAGCCAAAGAACTGCTGAGGGAATCGGAAATGCGAATTAACGATGTTGCCGATCAGGTGGGATATCAGCATACGTATTTCAATCGGATATTCAAAAAGCTGGAAGGCATGACGCCAACGCGCTATCGAGAGCTCAGTCGGACTTCCTAATCAACAATGTATAATGCCGCCAAAAAAGTGCAAACGGGCTGATCATCGCCTTGCAATAATGTCCGCTTGTTCGCAAGAGCTCCTCTTTCTACAATGGGGCTACATGTGAAAAGGAGATGATCGCTTGGCTTTGGATCTGGCAATTAAGCTGCGTTGGTTAAAAAAAGAGGCTTCTAAGCCTGTAGGGATAACTTGGGGAATACCTTGGCGCGAGGGCGTGCTTAGGCGCGAAGAGTCTTTGCGACTAGAATCAGATGACGGCCAAAGTGCTGTGCCGGTGCAAAGCTGGCCGACTGCTTTCTGGCCAGATGGCAGCGTGAAATGGTCCGCTCATGCGGCGGCAATTCAACCTGGAGCAACAGAAGGGTTGGCCATTCGAAAAGGCAGGGGGCCCGATTCCGACTACCGTATGCTTGTAACGGAAACGGATGACACCATTACACTAGATACAGGCATTATGATTTGCACACTAGGCAAAAAGGGGAAACATTGGCTTCGCAGTATTGTTCGAGATGGCAGTGAGATATGCCGCGGCGGCCAGTTGATCTGCCTGAAGGAAGGGCAAAGCGAGGCGTCTGGAGTACGAGTAAGCCGTGAAGAGACTTTCGAAAGTCGAGTGCTGCGGGCTATTGTTGAACAGAACGGCCCGATCAGGGCTGTCGTTAAACTGGACGGCAGGCTTCGCTCCACGACAGGAAACAGAGCGTGGCTGCCTTTTACACTGCGTATGTATATGTACGCAGGGCAGGAAACGATTAAACTTGTGCATACGTTTCACTATGATGGCAATCCACATGAGGATTTCATCAAAGGCTTAGGCATCCGCTTCGCTGTGCCCATGAGAGGGGCCCAGTACAATCGGCATATTCGATTTGCAGGGGATCGCGGTTATTTCAGCGAATCGCCAAAAACGTTACATACCCGTCGAACAAAAGGCAAGTACAGAGAGCTCTTCGAGCGTCAAACGGCAGGTGAGTTGACCACTTTTGACCCCGCTGAGGATGCGTATTTCCTAGGGCTGCTGGATGATTCAGCGACGTGGGATGGCTTTAAGCTCGTTCAGGATTCGTCTGACCATTATCGGATTTGGAAGCGGACGAAAGCCGGTTGCAGCTGGGTGAAAGTGACAGATGGAGCACGCGCTGGCGGCCTAGGCTATGTAGGTGGTGAAGGCGGCGGCTTGGCAGTGGGTTTGCGTCACTTCTGGGAGAAGCATCCATCCAGCTTTGAGGTGCACGGGACAGCAGGGTCAGAGGCAGCGTTAACGATCTGGTTCTGGTCCCCTGACGGGACGCCGATGGACCTTCGCCATTATGATACAGAAACACATGTGGAATCCTCGTATGAAGGGGCGGATGAGCTTCGAGCGACGCCTTACGGCATTGCGAATACGAGTGAATTGATGCTCTGGTGCATGGAGGAAACGCCTAGACCGGAGCTTCTACAGCACATGCAGGAGGAGACGCAGAATCCATCGCTTCTGATTTGCGAGCCAGCTTACTATCACGAGTCGGGTGCTTTCGGCTATTGGAGCTTGCCAGATCGCAGCAATCCGGTGAAAGAGCAGCTGGAAAATCGGCTGGATGGTATCATTTCTTTCTATCAAGATGAAGTTGAGCAGCGAAAGTGGTACGGCTTCTGGGATTATGGCGATTTCATGCATAGCTATGACCCTGTAAGGCATGTATGGAATTATGATTTAGGTGGCTGTGCTTGGCAAAATACGGAGCTAGCGCCAAACATGTGGCTTTGGGTCATGTTCCTCCGCACGGGTCGAGCGGATATTTTCCGGATGGCAGAAGCGATGACTCGGCATACAAGTGAAGTGGATCTGTACCATTTTGGCGAATATGCGGGACTTGGTTCGAGGCACAATGTCGTTCATTGGGGCTGCGGCTGCAAGGAAGCTCGCATCGGGATGGCAGGCCTGCATCGCTACTTCTATTATTTGACTGCCGATGAGCGGATCGGGGATATCATGGATGAAGTCCGGGATTCCGATTTCACGACAGTGAACTTAGATCCGATGCGTGCTTATTTTCCGAAGGATGAACATCCGACGCATATCCGAGTAGGACCGGATTGGGCGGCTTTCAGCTCGAACTGGATGACCCGATGGGAGCGCTATGAGGATACAGCGTATCGGGACAAAATCCTAGTTGGCATCAACTGTATTAAGGACGCCAACTACGGACTGATCTCAGGACCAACCTATGGGTATGATCCTAAAACAGGCGTGCTGTCGCCGCTCGGTGACGATAACTGGGGCAGGCATTTGGCCATTTGTATGGGTGGACCTCAAGTTTGGTTCGAGCTTGCCGGCATGTTGAAGGACCCGGAGTGGGAAGACATGATGGCGGAGCTCGGCGTGTATTATAACCAAACACAGGAACAGAAAGATAAGTTGACACATGGTCAGATCTCAACGAAGAATTTTGAGCATCCTGTGCTAAGTGCAGCAATTACGGCTTATGGTGCATTTTATAAAAGGGATACGGAGACTGCGGAGAAGTGTTGGTCCATTTTGTTGGGAAGCGAGTTTGCTAAAGTTGATCTTCAGCAAGAGGCTTCTATGGTTACGCATGTGGATACCTTGCACGAGATCGACTGGATGAACACGAATGAGGCCGCCCAGTGGTCATTGAATACGATTATCGCACTTGAGCTTATTTCGGATTGGCTTCCCCAATAGACGGATTATTTAGGAGGTATTAGCTGTGGGACAGACGAGTAAGGAGCCTTATTTGATTGGCAAAATAGATATTTGTGCGGCTGGTCCGCGCTGCAAAATGCTCCTTGGCGACCTGAACGGAGACGGTCGCATGGAGATGCTGCTGGTGCATCCTGACAATCGACAGGATGTTCGATATATTCCCCATCAGGTGCAGTGCCTGACGGCATTTGATCTTGAGGGCAATCTGCTATGGCAGACTGGCAAGCCAGATTCGGGAGCAGGAAGTGCAGGGTCAGACTACCCAGCACAGATCGCTGACATCGATGGCGATGGTCAGTTAGAGGTGTTATGCGTGATGGATGGACGATTTCTCATCCTAAACGGGCAAAATGGCGAAGTGAAGGCGGCACATGATTTGCCGCACGAGCATGCCCATGATTGCATCATCGTGGCGAATTTGACTGGTGGAGATTACGCCAGTGACATTATCCTGAAAGATCGCTACCACACCATGTGGGCATTTGATCGACATTTCAATCTATTATGGACGCATGAAGGCAATCCTGGACATTTCCCATGGGTGTATGATTTGGATGGAGATGGGAAAGACGAGGTCATGGCTGGTTATGATCTATTAGATCATGATGGTCAGAAGCTATGGAGCTGTCAGGATCTCGAGGATCATGCTGACTGTATCTGGGTTGGCGATGTGAATGGCGATGGACAGCCAGAGCTAGTGATCGGCGGCAGTGTTACGGTAATGTATGACCGGTTCGGCAAGGAGCTGTGGCGCTATGAAGGTTCGATTGAATCGCAGCATATTGCTTTGGGCAGGTTCCGAAGCGATAAGCCAGGGTTACAAATAGCAGGATTGGATCGTCTCGTTCGTGAAGATGACGGTAAGGGACTGAAAGGGAAGGATGCCTTGTTCCTCTTAGATAGTGAGGGTCAAGAAATCTGGAAGGAAGACCGTCAAACGGACGGTTGGTTGACAATTATCGAGCCTCTTCGTGGCTGGGAAGCAGATTCAGCGGATCTGATCCTTGCCTACCGCAGAGGTGGTGGCGTATGGCCATCTTTATATGATGGGGAAATGAACGTTGTTGTTGAATTTCCGCTAAACGGATATGCTGTACATGCCGATGTATGTGGTAGCGGGACAGAGCAAGTGATTATATTCAATGATGATACAGCCGCCATTTATGCTAGTTGGCCGGTTGCGTTGCGAGAAGGTTTGTCCGGCACACAACTGCCGCAGCCCAAACGCTTATCCAGCTCAACCTTATATCCTGGTGGAGAGATTCCGTTGTAAATAGAAAGGAAATCTACGATGACACACGCATGTAAGTTCGATTTCGGAGTGGGTAGTGCAGACATAGGATACACAAAGATCACCCCTCTTTCTCAGTATGAGAATTCGGTTGGATATGGCTTTAGCAACGTGAAGAATGTTCATGCCAAGGATCGGGACGAGCCCGGTGCGTTGCGCAGAGATTTTTGTATTCCGCTGGATACCTCGTTTCTGGTGGATGTTCCGGATGGGACATATCGCGTTTCGATCCTCTTAGGCGATGAAATCGCGGAAACAGAAACAACGATTACCACGGGTGAAGGCAGGCTTGTGCTACATAAGCAGCGTACTTCTGCCGGGCATTTTGTTCGTACGAGCTTCTCGGTTTGGGTCGTAGATGCACAGCTTAAGCTCACGTTCACGGGTAGGGCGCCACGCATTAATGCTTTGGAAATCGAGCCTGTACCTGGTGCTTGTACGCTGTTTCTTGCTGGCGATTCAACCGTTACGGACCAACCGACAGATGGATATCCGTATGCGGGCTGGGGACAAATGCTCCCTCTGTTTGTCAAAGCAGATGCTGCGGTTGCTAATTATGCGTTGTCGGGCCGCAGTTCCCTGAGCTTTATTAGCGAAGGCGTGTTAGATACTATTTGGAGCAAAATCAAACCTCACGACTACTTGCTAATCCAATTCGGTCATAACGACCAGAAGCCAGATGAAGCGCGATTTACAGAGCCATTTTCCACCTACAAGGAAACGCTTAAGATCTATCTCGACGGCGCTCGGGAGCGGGGCGCTTACCCGATTCTAGTCACGTCCGTGCAGCGGCGTTTTTTCGAAGAAGATGGTACACTGCGTGATACGCACGGCGATTATTTGATGGCGATGCGTGAGCTGGCTGTGGCTGAAGAGGTGCCATTGATCGATCTAGCTGCAAGCAGCAAGGCATTGTTTGAGGCGTTAGGGCCAGAGGGAACCAAGCGGTTATTCATGTGGCTGGCGCCAGGTGAATTCATGAATTTCCCGGATGGTGTCGAAGACAATACGCATTTCCAGCAACAAGGCGGAATTGAAGTTGCGAAGCTGGTGCATACCGGCTTGAAGGAATTGAAGCTGCAGCCGCTAAGCTTGTATTTGCGTTGATTTGTTGGGGTCACACTGTTGCCCCAAAAATATGGAAAAGGAGCTAAGCGTGTTTGTGCTTAGCTCCTTTGTTTATTTGCGCTTCAGCGGAGGGGCATGGGAAAAAATGGTCAAAGATGCTAAAGTACACTAATTTTTGAGGAAAACGGCTAAATATAGTTAAATTAGTGCGAAAGAGCATCTTTTAGGATCAAAAAATCCCAAAATAAGGATCACCGGCAGAAATAGTTGCACTTTCGCAAGCATTTCAAATCGAGAGGTTTATTCGATACACAAGGATGCACTTTTGCATTTTCCACAGCTACATTCACATCACGAATAAGGTGATTTGGAGGAATAACAAGAGGGTCCCCCGCCACATAAATGGCTTTGGGACCCTCTTTTTCATGAAACGAGTCTACTGAATGTTGATCTTCGTAATCAAGGCGCCAGTGCCTTGCAGGGTTATTGCACGATTTGGCACCAAATTCGTGATGGTGCCTGTAATTGTTACGGATGAGGACACGTTGTAAGTTGTGGTGACGTTGCTGCCATTCGTTCCTGTTTGATTGATCGTGATGGTGGCAATTTTGCCTTGATTCGTAAAGGTCACGCTGTTAAATGTGCCGGAAACACTGAAGTTCTGATTGTTGCCATTCGTGAGCTGGGTAACCTCTGCATAGATGGCGGAATTATTGTAAGATCTGATTTTCACAACGTCACCTGGCTGCAGTGCTGCTCCGCTGACTTGAACGCCGCTGCGGTAGACGAATGCCTTGTCATTCAAGTTAATCGCTTGCGCTTGGTTGCCGTTCACGATAACGAGAAGATTGTTCGCAGCCGAAATGATTGTGCCAGTCTGCTGTGTAATTGTAGGCTGTGTAACGGATGTGCCATCTGCACGTTGGATGACTTCGGCATGCAGCACAACGCCGTTATAGTAATGAACTTTAATGACTTGACCTGGCAGCAATACGCCACTCGTCGTTTGAGTGCCATCCATGTAGATGGATGTGTTTGCGTGAAGCTGCAGGCTGTAAGATTGGCCGCCACTCGTAAGCGTGAGAAGATTATTACTGATCGGGCCTGCAATGGTTCCAGTCATCTCACCAGTTGACGTTACTTGTGTCACACTCTTGGTGACTTCAATGATAGCGACAGAATTATTGTAAGCGTAGGTTGTCAGGACATCACCCACTTGCAGCGCGGATAGATTCGTAAATGAACCGTTCTTGTACACGATTGTATTACTGTTCACTGCAAGTCCTTGGAGCTGCGTACTGGTAGTTAATGCCAGAACATTATCGCTAATCGGGTAAGCCATGGTACCTGTCACAACCGAAGCAAAATTCGTTGGTGTTCCACTTTGACCAACCGATTGTGTCACCTCAACGTAACTCACGCCGTAGTTGTAGGAGCGAGTGGTGACAATATCTCCAATTTGTATGCCTGAGGCTGTCGTCGGCGAGCCGTTTCGGAAGTAGAGTACATTGCTATTGATCGGGAGTGAGATGGGTTGCCCATTGCTTAAGAGGGTGAGTGTATTCCCTGTAATCGCTGAAGCTACCATGCCGGTCTTCACACCAACAGCCTGTGTTGGATTCGTCGGGTTGCTGCCGCTTGGCTGAGTAACTTCGATGTAAATGACGTTATTATTATCGTAAGAACGTATCTTCAGAACGTCCCCGGTTTGCAGAGCAGATGGGGTGACTTTAGCGCCATTTCGATAAATAAAGACATCGTTATCCAATGTCAGATTGACATTTTGGCCGTTAGTTCGGACGGTAAGTACATTGCCACTTACTGGTGCTAATACAGTCCCGGTCACCAGTCCATCAATACTGTTCGGCAATTGGTTGCCTGCGCGGTCTAGCAAGGCGGCAATTTGCGCGCGAGTTACGAGCTGTTTGGGACGGAAGGTATTGTCCTCGAATCCATTCACAAGTCCTTTGTCAACGGCTACCTTGACATATCCCACCGATCCGGCTGGTACGCTGGATGCGTCGGAGAAAGGGAGTCTTGCATTCATATTGGCTTCAGCTTCGTCTTGGAGCTTCAAAGCTTTGACGAGGAGCGTGGTGGCCCACAGCCGATCTGCCGGTTGATTCGGATTAACGTTCGTTTCGGATTCGGCGAAAAGATCGTTCTCAAGCGCGACCGCTACATAGCCGACGGCCCATGATGGGACACTCGCTGCGTCATGGAAATTCAGCTTGGTTGACTTCTCTGCATCGGATTCCGCTTGATCACGTAGTCCCATTAATCTTACGGCTGCCGTGATGGCTTCGATGCGAGTGACAGTCTCTTGCGGTTTAAAGGTACCATCGGGATACCCATCGAAAATGCGTCTAGAGACTAGACTCATGATGTAGCTTAAAGCCCATTCGAATTCTTTGCCCTTTATATCTTTGAAGTCAAATTTAATGGCTGTTTGCGGGCGTTTGTTGTCGGTGGTCCAACGGGAACTGTTGTTGCGATCGTCTTCCTTGTGGTCGCGACCGTTCTGAGCGAAGGCCGTTGTACCTGTTGCCATCACAAGTGTGAGGGCGAGTGTGGGGACTAGCAGTTTTTTCATACGCGAATGCTTCATCTTTTTCTTCTCTCCTTAATAAAATAAATGAGTAGAAAATTACGAGTATGCGGTGCGTGCTTGAGTTGTTGTTTAAGCTTAGTACAGTATTCGGAATTAGATGGGTTTTTCTGGGTGTTGATTGTTAAAAAAAGGAAACGACTACTCTTTTGTTGCCTGAAGAGTGCGCAGGTATGCCGCTTGACCCTTTCTATTCCTGATTACGATGAACTTGGTTGCGCTTGCACGATCTAGCGGCTATTTATTCGTGGATTTTCAAAGATTCCGGCTTGAACTTCGGTCTTATTTTCAAAAAAAAGTAATATATTTTTCTTAAAACAATCATGAATGAGAAGGAAAATAAACCTGAATGAAGTAAGTAATAGAAGTGAAATATTTCGACCCCATTCGTCCTCGCCTACTGGTCATTCACCCGTCCCAATTCCTAGCATAGTATGTAGGAAGGTGGTGATGAAAAGTGACAAATACAATTGAGGGCTGGATAATTTACACGATTTGGGGCGTTTTTGGCTTCATGTTGATCGATTTTCTTATCGCGTTCTTTAAATCCTTCTGGGAAGGCTCGTTTGGTCCCACAGTCGTGCTAGGTTATTTGAAAGATGTCCTATACTATGTGCTGCCACTGACTGTTCTATTATCTATGATTTCTTTTGATCCAACAGGATGGATTGTGGTGATTTTTTACTTCATTTGCGGTCTCGCTGTGATGATCAAGTATGTGTTGGATATCGTTAAAAGATTCCAATAATCTTACTAAGGCCCTGCTTCACGCAGGGTCTAGAAATAAGTTTTTTTCATAGGGATATTCAAACTTAATCATATGAAGGAAGTGTAGCCATGAGGAGATATCAATGGATTAGATGGCGAAAGTTGATCCTCTGGCTGACAGCCATTGCCTTGATTTTCGGGGTGTTATGGGTAGGCGGGCCAACCTATTGGAGTGTCGCGTTTAGTATCATCGGCTTACTGTTGAACCTGGTTATGGCTATGGCCTTTATGATTATTCAGTTCGTTGCGCTTTTCTGGTTCTTAGCGAGAGGACGAACGTACTGGATTCTACCGGGAGAGACGGGCTCTACATGGGATGATTACCGTGGAAATCCTGAGATTGTAGAGAACGCGAAGCGTATTGTTACCCTGCTTAAGGGTGTCAAGGAGTTCAAAGAGATGGGCGGCGAAGCGATTCGCGGATTGCTGCTCTGTGGACCGCCAGGTACCGGGAAGTCCTACTTAGCTCAGGTTATCGCCAATGAAGCACAAGTGCCTTTTGCCTACGCATCGGCACCGAGCTTTCAGAATATGTTCTTCGGTGTTGGTAACTTGAAGGTCATGGGGATTTATAAGAAAGCTCGCAAGCTGGCGCGCGTCTATGGCGCTTGTATCATCTTTATTGACGAGATTGATGCCATCGGGATGAGCAGACAAGGCGGCGCTGGCGGCGGAATGATGGGCATGATGGGGATGGGCGGCGGTTCAGGCTTACTGAATGAACTGCTTCTGCAAATGGATCCCCCCAATATCGATACATCAAAAATTGTGAAGATGCTGCGCTCGCTCGGTCTACGCCGTAAAAAAGCAGAACGACCGCCCGTGTTAACGGTAGCAGCGACCAACTTGCCGGATGTTCTCGATTCTGCCTTGCTTCGTCCAGGCCGTTTCGATCGGCAGCTCTGGGTGGATGTCCCTGACTATGACGGTCGGGTGGATATTTTCCAATATTATCTGAAGAAGGTAAAGCTGGACGAAACGTTAACCGCGGAGAAAGCGGGTCTCGACTCCATTGGATATAGCCCTGCGCAAATTAAACATATTGTGAATGAGGCTGTCGTAATTGCACACCAACGCGGTGCACAGGCTGCCAGTTATGAGGATTTCCGTGCTGCAATGGAGACCTATGAGTGGGGTCTCAAACAGCCGCTTCGCTCCATGCGCGATGATGAGAAGCGAAATGTCGCTTATCACGAAGCGGGTCATGCGGTGGCGCAGTTCCTGCTTAAGCCTCATGAACGAGTTTGGAAAGTCACGATCGTTAGGCGCGGTGGCGCGCTAGGGCTTTCGGCAACCAAAGAGACGCATGAGCGATATAATCGAAGCGATTCGGAGATGTTAGCAGAGATCCAGGTGTGTCTGGCTGCCCGAGCCGTAGAGGATGAATTCCTCCATAAGAAATTAAATGGAGTTACCTCTGACTTACAGCATGCGACCCAAATTGCTGGTGCCTATCTCGGCATGCTCGGCATGGGCGACGAATTGTTCAGCTTCCTAGCGGTTGGTTCTCGCACGGATGGTCTCAAAGCGCTTCGACCACAAATCAATGAGCTTCTTAAAGAGCAAATGATCGAAGTAAAGAAGCTTGTGCTGGATTATACAGATTTCGTGCACAAAATTGCGGAAGAGCTGCTGAAACGCGAAGATTTGACAGGTGATGAAATTGAAGAGATTTTTACGGAGCTGTATGGGGATTCGCGTCCTAGGGCGATTGAGGTAAAACCTTTACCTCCCAAAAAGCTTTCACTTGAAAAACCATTAGCTGTCATTGATGATACGGAAGAAGATCTTAAGGATTCGTAAGGCATGGAAAATCACTTTCCTATGAATTGCCTCCTTTTTGGCTATAGTGGTCAGAAGGGGGCAATTTTTATGCAAAAGATCGGAAAAAGGTTAGCTAGAGACAAGAATTAAAGGAGAATTCGAACATGGAATATGATGCTATTGTAGTCGGAGCGGGACTCGCAGGTTTAGTGGCAACAGTTGAAATCGCAGATGCAGGCAAAAGCGTATTGCTCCTGGATCAAGAACCAGAAGCTTCTTTCGGTGGACAAGCTTGGTGGTCATTCGGCGGATTGTTTCTGGTTAACTCGCCAGAGCAGCGCCGTCTAGGCATTAAGGATTCGCAAGAGCTAGCTTGGCAGGATTGGCAGGGGTCTGCAGGCTTTGATCGTGAAGACGATGAGGACTACTGGGGCCGCAAGTGGGCGGAGGCCTATGTCGAGTTCGCCTCTGGTGAAAAGCGCGAGTGGCTGCATGCGATGGGGGTACGCTTTTTCCCAGTTGTCGGCTGGGCAGAACGCGGCGGTTATCTGGCAGAAGGGCATGGCAATTCGGTTCCTCGTTTCCACATTGTGTGGGGAACAGGGCCGGGCATTGTTGCCCCTTTTGAACAACGCATTCGCTCGTATATGAAGGACGGACGTGTCGTTTATCAACCTCGTCATCGTGTGAACGAGCTGATTCAAAACGGCGGTGCCATCACCGGTGTTCGCGGTTCGGTGCTTGTGGCTAGTACGGCGGCACGCGGGGAAGCGAGCTCACGCGAGGCGATCGGCGAATTCGAATACCGTGCGCAAGCGGTCATTGTAAGCAGTGGCGGTATTGGCGCTAATCACGACTTAGTTCGCCAATACTGGCCGAGCCGACTCGGCGAAGCGCCCAAGCGCATGCTTTCCGGCGTGCCGGCACATGTCGATGGCCGCATGCTCGCGATTACCGAGCAATCCGGAGGCCGGATTGTGAACCGCGACCGGATGTGGCACTACACGGAAGGGATCAAGAATTGGAATCCCGTGTGGCACAATCATGGCATTCGTATTCTTCCTGGGCCATCCTCACTTTGGCTGGATGCGCGAGGGCAGCGTTTTCCAGCGCCAAACTTCCCAGGCTTTGATACCTTAGGCACGTTAGAGACGATCCAGAAGTCTGGCTACGACTATTCATGGTTTATTTTGACCCAGAAAGTAATTGAAAAAGAATTCGCACTGTCAGGCTCTGAACAGAATCCCGATTTGACGGGGAAAAGTATACGTAAAGTGTTGTCTAGAGCGCTGCCAGGAGCGATGGCACCTGTTCAAGCTTTTATGGACAAGGGAGAAGATTTCGTCGTTGCTCCGACATTGGCTGAGCTTGTCGCTGGCATGAATACGTTGACGGAGGAGAAGTTGCTTGATTTTGACCATATTGAGCGGCAAATTAAGGCTAGAGATCGTGAAATTGCACACAAATTTACCAAAGATCTGCAAATCACAGCCATTCGAGGCGCTCGTAACTATATTGGGGATAAATTAATTCGGGTTGCGAAGCCGCATCGCTTTCTAGACCCTGCTAATGGGCCGCTCATCGCGGTGCGCTTGAATATCGTAAGTCGCAAAACCTTGGGCGGATTACAAACGGACTTATCCGGTCGTGTACTGAATCAGGCGGGAGAGGCAATTCCTGGACTCTATGCTGCTGGGGAGGCAAGCGGCTTCGGCGGCGGCGGTCTTCACGGGTATCGTGCGCTGGAGGGTACGTTTCTCGGTGGCTGCTTATTTACTGGGCGTGTAGCGGGACGGGCGGTAGCGAAGGCGTTGAGTTAGTAGTGTGAAAAAACCTTCACTACCACGAGAGTGGATGGTGAAGGTTTCTTTCTGTTACAGCAGGGGGAGGAGGCGGTCAAGAAACGAATTGAACTCGCCAAAACTGCGAAAATACAACTTTTCTGAAACTATGAACGTAGAGTAAGATGAAAAGTGCAAATCTGCAGTTTTTTTCGGAATCCGAGTTGTAAATCGAAAAATAGTGGGAAATTGATGCCTTTTCGCATCAATTTCCCACTTATTAAGGTTCAACCAGTGTAATTGTTGCACAATTGCACTTTTCATCCGTTTTTTAACTTACAAATTAATCGCTCTTACCTTCAAATCCGTCAAATCCACCTTGCCGCCAGCCGGATCTGTAATGTGCACAGTCACTTGCTCGCCAGCGCGCAGATCGAAGAAGTTGTCGCTGAAGCGAATATTGCCCTGAGGGAGATCCAGTTTCACCATCCGCGCATGTGCACCATTGGCCTTAATATGCACAGCTTGCGTATCTGCATCGACATTCACGCTAAGCGAAGTAGCAGGGAATTGAAGATCCTTCTGATCGCGCAGATAATGAAGATTATCCGGCGCAGCCCAGTCTGAAGTGTGTACACGGACAACGACCTGCTCCGCCGATGCCCCATTCAATACGGAAGCTTCAGGCAAACTTCCTAACTGGATAGCCGTGTTCGCCGGCACAGCTGCTTCGAACGCATGCGTGAACAATTGCTCACCAGAGAAGTTATAGACGGATAAATGAACCTGGCCTTTTAATTCAGATAACGTATCATTAACGGCCCAAACTGCCAAGTCCTGCCCAGCCTCATGATCAATCGAGAGCAGAAGCGGGTGATAGAACTTTTTCGCATAATAGAAGGAAGCCTTCGGTAACAATTCATAATCAATTAGCGACCAGCTTGTACCTGGCCAGCTATCGTTCAATTGCCAGATGAGGGATCCACTCGTGCGGTGCTTGTTCCGTCGATAATGCTCAATGCCATACTTCAGGCCTTCGGCTTGTGTCAGCATGGAGAAGTTCATATATTCCTCAATGTTGGTCGGAATACCGGTATATCCTTCCATGAGCAGAATACCCTTCTGATGATTCGTATCTTTGTTGCGATAAGCCATTTCAACACTGTTCCAGTAGAATTGGCCATTCGGAATGTTTTTCTCTAACGTGTAGCGATTAGCAGAGGCATGCATGCCGAATTCACTGCTGAAAAGGGTGAAGTCTTTTTTGTAATTTTTGAATGTGACACCTTGAATACTGTAATCGAGTAGTGGCACATCGCCAAATTGACGCGGATACACGGAACCATGCCACACCTGCCAGTTATGGCGGTCGCCAACATCGGGATCGTTGGCATCATTGCCGCCAAATGGGGAAGACGGCCAGTATGCACGGCTGTCATCGAGCAGTTCAAGTGCGTTAGGAATCAGCTCGTGATAAATGATTTCCCCATAGAAAGGACAGTTGATGTCGCCGCCAGCGGATTTCATATCGTACAGCCAGTCAATTTCATTATTCCCGCACCAGAGGGCCAGGGAGGTATAATTGCGCAAGCGTTTGATGTTATAAATAACTTCGTTACGGACATTCTCCATGAAATCACGATTAAAATCAGGGAATAACGCGTTAGCGAAGGCAAAATCCTGCCAAACCAGAACACCGCGTTTGTCGCATTCCTCGTAGAAGACATCCTTCTCATAGATGCCGCCTGCCCACACGCGCAGCATGTTCTGATTGGAAGTAACAGATAGATCGATTAGATCCCTGTAGCGTTGATCAGGAATGCTTCCAATGAAGTGATCCGCGGGAATCCAGTTCGTGCCTTTGGCGAATAGTTTGACACCATTTAGCACAAATGCAAAGGCATTCTGACCTTCAGAATCCTTTACTTGCAGTTCAATCGTTCGGATACCAAACGGTTTACGATACGAATCCACTTGCTCGCCATCCGCGTGAAGGACTACTTCAAGCTCGTACAAGTAAGGATTACCTAAGTCGTGAGTCCACCAAAGTTGTGGATCCGCTACGTTTAAGGTAAAGGATTCGGATGTGTGCACATTTCCTTGCGCAGCAGCAACAACTTGACCAGCCGCATCCAATAAACGAATATCACACGATTTTTGTACACCTTTACGAAGTGTTGTTACGTCGACATCAACTTGGATTTCTGCTTGTGAATCGCTGATCGTGCGTGTCCTAGCAAAAACGCTGTCCAGCTTCGCGCGGCGGTAACGCTCAATAAATACTTTGCCCCAGATACCGACCGTGACCATACGAGGACCCCAGTCCCATCCAAAGTTCATCGCTGCTTTGCGCAACCAAGGGCGCTCTTTGGTATAAGAGGACCATTGGAATAATTCTTTATCCTTATTATGTAAATGCAAAGGATCAAATTTAACAGCGATTGAATTTTTACCGTCCTGAATAACGCGTGTGACATCGAAGGTATGAGCCATCAGCATGTTGCTCGTTGTTCCGATTTCCTTGCCATTCACATAGATCGTAGCAAAAGTGTCAAGACCTTCGAAGGTTAGTTCATGCTTCTCTTTCTCATCATTTCCATGCCCTAACGAATAATTGAAGGAGTGACGGTACCACCATTCTTTTTGTTCAATCCATCTGCTTTTTGCGTCATTATGACCGAAATACGGATTCTCAATTAATTCTCGCTCAATAAGTGTGGAATGGACATCCCCGGGCACTTTAGCTGTAATCCAGAAACGATCGTCCAACCATGCTGCCGCGACATCAAGCGGTCTAGCTTGACCGACTTCGAACTGCTGTAATCGCCATAATCCTGATAATTCCATTTGTGATTTCTCCTCTTACACCATGATAGTTTAAAATTTTGGAGGTGGTTCAGTGGGATGAAGGACAGCTTCCTCCCGGAACTCACTCGGTGTTTTGCCAGTGAATTTCTTGAATACTTGACTGAAATATTTGATATCTTCAAATCCGACTGAAGTTGCGACATCGGCAATTTTGGCAGGGGAGACGGTTAGAATTTCCATGGCACGATTAATCTTTTGTCGTGTCACATAGTCACCAAACGTAAGGCCGGCTTCCTTTTTAAATACTTCGCTCAAATGATTCGGATGCAGATGCACATATTTAGCAACCTGCTGCAAGCCAACATCCTTCCCCAAATTCTCATGGATGTAGGCCATTGCTTTCTGTGTATGTGTTGCTTGTCCCTCGCCTAACCGATGATGATACAGCTCCATAATGGTCAGCAGGTATTGAAATAACGCGTCTTTCAGCACGATATCCCGTTTGACCACGAAAGCGATATTTAAATTATCGAGAGCTCTATGACGACCTGTTGCAGTCAACACACGTTCTAGCCAACGATGTGCGGACAGGGCAGCAGACCGAACCAGAGATTCAAGTGATTCGATTGTCATATGGGGGTCGTTCAGTTCCGACTGCAAATAGCGCTGAACCCAGTTCTTCAATGCGACGGAGTCATCATCCAACAAGATCGAAGAGAGCTCCAGCTCCTCTTCATGGGTACAGACGGTTTTACCGCCTTTCCGCCCAACAATGTCTGAATAAATCAGGATAGATTCATCGAGATGATGCTTATAGCTGAAGGCATAATCTGCAGTGACATAGGATTTATATAAATCAGACTGCTGATGAACGACCTCGCCGACAGATATGCTGACCTTACACTTGAGTAAACGCTCGATCTTTTGCTTCGCAGAATCGGGATGATCGAAGAAATCGGATGCACTTGTTTTCGGAAGCGCCACGACAATTCGCTTCCTGTAAATCAAGGTTTCACATTGCAACATCTCATGCAGCATGTTGTCTACAGCGAACAACAGTAGGGAGTTCTCGGAGGATGTTTCTCCCCAGCCTTCAGCGGTAACAACGTAGGTTTGAAATTTAGGTTGAACATGGTCATGCGTGATAAATAAAAGGGGGAGATATTCGGGCAGCATGCCTTCATCGACAGCCGCGGATTCCCCCTCAATGATCCAGCGTTCAAACAATCGATTGCGAAATTCTTTGTTCTTAAAGAGATCCTGGTTGAGATGCTTCCATTTATCTTCAATGCGTTGTTTCACTTGGAGGACGGTTTTCATAATCTCTTCAGGCCGACTGGATTTCAAGAGATAGTCGCTGACACCTTGTCGAATAGCTTGTTGGGTATACATGAAATCATCGTACCCAGATAAGATGATCGTCTCTATATCTGGAATGATTTCTTTCGCCTTCTGAGCTAATTCTAAGCCATTCATGTGTTTCATTCGGATATCTGTCAACAAAATATGCGGACGTTCCTCAGGCATGCGGCGAAGCGCCTCTTCACCCGAAACAGCTGGCTTCAGCAATTCGAGTCCGATTTCTTTCCAATTAATGACTTTAGCCAAGCCCGTTCGGATGATGACTTCATCATCAACGATCAAGATTTTCATGGTTATCCTCCAAAACTGGGATCGAAAATGACACACAGGTTCCTTCATTCAATCGGCTCTCTATCTTGATACCCGAATCAAGCCCGTAATGCAGCTGCAAGCGCTCATGCACATTACGCAACCCGTAGCTGGCATCGCTTCCTATCGCGCCCTCAGTAGGGTATAAACTTTCAGTGACCTCAAGCAACCGTTCCTCGGTCATCCCAATGCCATCATCCATCACTTTTACATGCATCGAATTTCCCTTTAGCTCGACATAAATGGAAATGACACCAGGTTCCTCTTTCATTTGAATGCCATGAATCATCGCATTTTCAACCAAAGGTTGAAGCAACAATTTCAGCATGAACGTATCACTTAAACGGGTATCAATCACATAATCAACCTTAAACTCATCTGGAAAACGGATCGATTGCACTTGAACATAATTGCGAATATGGGCGAGCTCCTGCGAAACCTTGCAATATTCTTTGCCCTTATTCAAGCTGAAGCGTAAGAAGTCACTTAACGCGCCGACCATCTCAGCAATGCGATTTTCTTCTTTAAGCAAAGCGATCCAATGAATCGAAGACAACGTATTATACAGAAAATGCGGATTGATTTGTGCCTGTAGTGCACGCATATCGGCTTCTTTTTTACGCGTTTCATTGTGAATGAGCTTCTTTTTTAAGACCTCGATATGGGTGCTTAACAAATTGTAGCTGCCAGCAAGCCGTCCAATTTCATCTGATGTGTACACCGGATAATAAGGCAATGGTTCATCGGGATTGATCTTTGAAAGCAAGCGAGTTAAAGAGCCGAGAGGTGTCGTAACCTTGCGAATAACGAATATCGTGAGAAATACATTGGTAATGACGGAAAGCGCAACAGCAACGGCTGTTAATTGCAAAATATACCGATTCTGAGCGCTATATAGCTTCGTCGGAATAATGCCTACGATCGTCCAATTGATCATGGGCTCTCGATAAAATAAGATGCTCTGTTGTGATTTTCCGATCCCTGAAGTCCATACGCCGGAAGTATGACCGTGAACGCGTTCATTTAATCCAGGAAATAAACTATCCGCTTTTTGTGAAAGCCATTCTTTGGAGGTGGAAGACATGATTTCATTTCGATCATTCAGCAAAGCGACTTGTCCATAGCCATCAGCAAGCTGTGGAATGGACCAAATACGGGACAATACTTGCTCATCCACGGTAATGGATAGCCAGCCAAGCGTTTGAAAGGTATTCAAACCACGTAAAGGACGAATGAAGGAAAATACTTGTCGTTTACCTAAATAATTCTCAATGTGATATAAGCCAGTCCACAGCTTGTCTGTAATCTGATTAATGGTGATCTCTTGATCTAAACTTGATTTGTAGATCGTTGATGTAGATAGAGGTGTCGTGTTATTGCTGGGATAAATAGTGATATTTGAAATATAATCCTTGGTGTACACCAAATTCGTCATTAACCCAAGGATTTGTGCTTGTGCATCCAAGTTCTCATCGGTTCTCTTCAAATACCATTGAATGTCCCGTTGCCCGATGAGGAAAATGGATATATTCTCAACATCTTTCAGGATGAACTGAAATTTGGCATCCATTTGAGCGAGTGAATTCAAGCCAGCTTGCTGTGCCTTATCTTTTGTGATATCCGACGATGTTGTAAAAGCGAAGGTACCCAGAAACAAGAGGGGGATTAATGTTGTGACAAGCATAATGAAGGATAGCTTACGCTGTAAAGAATAGCCGAACCACTCGCGCAACACGTGTCATCTCCTAACTCGTTGTCTGGATAGTTAAAGTCAATTAGCCTTTTACAGCTCCCGCGGTCATACCTTTCATAACCTGTTCTTGGAAGGCTAAGTACACAGCGATTGTAGGAACAACAGCGATCGTCATAGCGGCGAGTGTTAAGCCGTAATCGGTTTGGTAACCATCCGCGAAGTTAGCGATACTTAATGGTAATGTTTTTAAACTGCTTTTGCTAATAAAGACAAGTGCGAATGAAAAGTCATTCCAGAAATGCAAGAAGCTTAAAATGATGACCGTCGATAGTGCTGGTAATGAGATGGGCAGCATAATGCGCCAAAATACTCCCCACAGTTTCGTGCCATCAATATAGGCTGCTTCTTCGATTTCTTTGGGTACTGAAGCCAAATAAGCCGTAAGAACGAAGATAGCTGTCGGTAATGCGAAAGCAGTGTAAGGCAGTATGAGTGCCCAATACGTGTTCAGAAGTCCGATTTGCTTCATGAGAATAAACAAAGGAACCAGCGTACTATGAATGGGAATCAGCATCCCAATAACGAAAAACGCAAGGATAATGCCTTTGAAACGAAACTTGATTCGTGCAAGCACATATGCGGCTAGGGAACTTAAAAATAGAGTGAGTGCTAGTGATACAAGCGATACTATGACGGAATTGAGAAAAGCGGTACTCATTTTGGACGCTTGCCATGCAGTTACATAGTTAGAAAACTTCCATGCTTGGGGCAAGCCAAACGGATGGTTAAAGAATTCGCTATTCGTTTTAAATGAGGAGATAACGAGCCAAAACAAGGGATATAACGTGAGGACAGCATAAAGGGTCAGGAACGTCCAGAGTGCACCTTGTTTCCATAAACGAAACGAAAACTTAGCAGTTGTCGCAGTTGATTTTACTTGAATTGGAATAGAAGACATTGTCAGCTTCCTCCTTTCACTATACTTTGGATTTACGACTTGTTGCCCATTGGCTAATGCCAATGAAAATAAGGCTGATTAAGACGATTGTTGTCGAAATGGCACTACCAAATCCGTAGCGGTACGAGGAAAAGGTCGAATTATACATATACGTAGCGAGCAGCTCAGTCGCATGAGCAGGACCGCCCTTGGTCATCACATACACGAGATCAAAGGATTTCAAGCTGCCAGAGATACATAAGATAATGGCAATTTGTACGGTACTCCACATCATAGGCAGGGTAACCGAAAATAATTTGCGTGCGCCTTCTGCGCCATCGATCTGCGTAGCATCATGGATTTCACCAGGAATATTCTGAAACGCGGAGATGAAAATAATGAGATAGAGACCGACAAAACTCCAAATGAGAGGAGGAGCTAGTGAGAAAATCGCAATCTTCGGATCAGATAGCCATTGTAACTTCCAGGATTCTAAGCCTAGCTTATCGAGCAGCAGGTTCAGGATACCGATTTGCGGATGGTAAATATATTGCCAAATCATTCCGATGACGACCGATGACATAACCATCGGAACGAAGACGGCAGAACGAATGAAGCGTTGCAGCGCGTTGCTTTTGTGAAGCAGAATTGCAAGGATAAGTGCTACAGGAAGCTGACCGAAGACAGCAACAACTAGAAAAATAAGGTTGTTCTTTAAGGATGTCCAAAAAATAGGATCATGAATAATTTCTACATAGTTTTTCAAACCGATAAACTTGGCCGTACCAATACCTTTCCAGTCAAAAAAGCTATAGTAACCTGACCAGAGGACGGGAACAAACACAAATAAGGCATAAACTAAAATCGCAGGGGCAAGGCTCATAATCACAAACCTGCGGACGTACGCTGCATTCATCAATCTCACTTCCTTCATGTATGAAATTAGCCAGCCCTGCCACAGACGTGGAGGGCTGGATATACGATAACGTATTATTTACCTAGTGATGCAGCTTGGGAATCTTGAATTTTCTTAGCAATCGCTTCGGCGTTTCCACCCATAAGCAGCTCTTGTAGACCGTTATTGATGACCTCAACGGCAGCAGAGCTTAATTTAGCATCGTAGACCGGAGTGATTTTCGTCTTTTTCATCAAATCGTTAAGTTCTACGAATAGAGGATTTGCTTTGGAAGGATCAAGCTCAATTTTGTAACTAACTAACGTGGAGCTGTTCAAAGTTGCTTGCTGTCCATCTGGGCCAGCGAGTGCGTAGAATAATTTCTGAGCAGCTTCTTTTTTCGCGCCAGTAATTTTCTTGCTTACGCCAAGACCAGTTCCTACAACACCAGAAGTGGATTGAGGATCTCCTTTTCCACCTGCAATGGATGGCATTAAAGCAATATGCGTATTTGCAAGCAAATCTTTAGGTGCATTCTGAACGACGTCAGCCATTGCCCAGCCGCCATCGATGAACATAGCTGCTTTGCCTTGATAGTACAGCTGTCTCATTTGGTTTTGATCAATACTGTTGAAGCCGTCTTGGAAAGCTTTCGCGTTGCTTAGCTCTTGCAGCTTTTTCAACGATTGAATAAATTCTGGATCTGTAAACTTCACGCCTTCTTGCTTAGCAGCTTTGAGGAACCAATCGGAACCGGTCATACGGTCAGCAAGTCCGCTGAAAATGGTGGATTGCACAGCCCAGTTTGCCTTGTTGCCAAGTGCGATTGGAATGATTTTGTTATCATTGAACGTTTTGACCGCAGCCATTAGCTCATCCCATGTCTTAGGAACAGCGACTTTATATTGATCAAGAAGCGCTTTATTGTAATAAATAAAGGAAGTTGGAGATAGATTCATCGGTACGGAATAGATTTTGTTATCTACCGTATATCCATCTAAAGCGCCTGGAATGAAATTGTTTTTCCATTCTGGTTTGCTATCCAAGAACTCGTTGATCGGTTGAAGCAAGTTACCGCTAACGAATTCCTTCGTCATCGCATCTGGCCACATAACGAATAGGTCAGGCATCTCATTCGCTGCTGCAACTGTCTTCAGGCGAGTTTTCAGACCGTCTGTTGGCAGACCTTCAATTTCCAATTCGATATCTTTATTCTGAGCTTGGAAATCATCAAGAATTTTACGCATAGCAACGGCTTTCGCATCTTGACCGGACCAGTTATGCCATAGGGTAAGCTTTACTTTCCCACCGGAAGTACCTTTATCTGCAGTAGCAGCTTCTTCTCCGTTTCCGCATGCGGATACAAGCACTGTTGTTGCGAGTAAAGCTGTAGAGATTAGAGTTAGTTTTTTCATGTTCGACCTCCTGATTGATTGACTCTACCTCATTTTAAAGATTTTCTTTTGTTTCGTAAGGTGAACAGGATAAGGACCAGGGTAGAAAATGATCGGATGCGAGCTCATATCCATAAGCATATCCATAAGTAAGGTAGAATAAGGCAAGGTGGTCGTTCTTAGTTAAAATATCCCAAAACCTTAAGTTAGTCTCCTATTCTTCTTAAGTTTACCGCTTTCATTGAAAGCGGTATTTTTCTATGATTAGCATATCAACTACGAGACAGCATCCTACTTTGCAAGACGAGAGGGTGATCGGAGCAATAATGTAATCGCTTACCTATTGGGGAATGAAGCACGACGGATCGTTTTCAATCTAAGGGAGGTATACAATGCGCAGCTTTAATAAAATAGTTTCATCGGTATCCATGATGGCGATTGTTCTTAGTTTGTGGAGTCCTGGCGTTTCGAAGGCAGCAACACCGATCAGTGACGCCAATTCATCGATATTTGGTCCCAATGTGTATGTATTTGATCCGGATATGCCAGCTGCAGACATTCAAAGTGCCGTAAATGCTGTATTTACACGGCAGGAGTCCAACGAGTTTGGTACGGAACGCGATGCCTTCTTGTTTAAACCAGGAACGTATAATGGCAATTATTTCATTGGCTTTAATACGCAGGCTTCGGGGCTGGGGCTTAACCCGGATGATGTATTGATCAACGGCGGACTGAATGTGAATGCAGATTGGGATAATGGAAATGCGACACGTAACTTTTGGCGAGGCATTGAGAATCTGAGCATTAATCCAACGTTCAATTATACACCCCCGGCACCCGCTCATTTCTCAGCAGGCACAACGCAAATCGCCGTTTCACAGGCAGCACCACTAAGGCGTTTACACATCAAAGGGAAGTTGAATTTGTTCGATTTTGATGCTGGTTGGGGCGCTGGATGGGCAAGTGGAGGCTTCTTAGCAGATTCCATCGTGGATGGTCAAGTAACACCGGCTTCACAGCAGCAATGGTTCTCGAGAAACAGTCAATGGTCGAGTTGGTCGAATGGGGTTTGGAACATGGTGTTCGTAGGAGACAAGAATACACCAACGGGGAACTTCCCAGACCCGCCGTATACCGTTGTTCCGAATACACCAATCATACGGGAGAAGCCTTATCTGTATATCAACAATGCCAATGAATATCAAGTGTTTGTTCCTTCGCTCTCACAGAATACCCAAGGTGCAAGCTGGGCGAATGGCTCAACACCGGGTGACTCCATAGGGATCGATCAGTTCTATATTGTACGAGCAGATGTACCTGCAACAACAAGTGCCACGAATATCAATGCTGCGCTGGCGAATGGCAAGAACTTGCTGTTTACGCCGGGAATCTATCACATCAACGATACAATTCGTATCAATAATGCAAATACGGTTGTGCTTGGTATCGGGATGCCGACACTCATTCCAACGTCAGATAAACCGGCGATGACGATCGCTGATGTGGATGGTGTGAAGTTGGCAGGTCTGCTTTATGAAGCAGGACCCAATGCAACATCTTCGTTATTAGAAGTCGGACCAATGGGCAGTTCAGCTGATCATTCAGCCAATCCAACTTCGTTGCATGATTTATTTTTCCGTACAGGCGGAGCCGTCGTTGGTGAGAATAAAGCTCAAATGACGATTAACAGTGATGATACTATCGGCGATCATTTCTGGATGTGGCGTGCTGACCATGGAGCAGGTGCAGGTTGGACGGAGAACGTTTCGACCAATGGGCTTGTCGTAAATGGGGACGATGTAACGCTCTATGGACTTTTCAATGAGCATCACAATGAATATCAAACGCTTTGGAATGGGAACGGCGGTCGGGTTTACTTCTATCAGTCTGAGATTCCGTATGACGTACCGAATCAAGCGGCTTGGATGGACGGAACGAAAAAAGGTTATGCTTCTTATAAAGTAGCTGATTCCGTGACCACGCATGAAGCATGGGGACTAGGCGTCTACTCTTACTTCAGAGATGCGGCTGTGAAGCTGGACAATGCGATTGAAGTGCCGAATGCTGCAGGTGTCAAAATTCATCACGCAACGACCATTTGGTTAAATGGTACGGCAGGCAGTGAAATCACGCACATTATTAATGGTGTCGGCGGTCGCGTCTATGGAACTTCAGGCAGTGCCCAGAGACAGACGATCAATTTCTATGGAACGGATGCCGGTGATACGGAAGCGCCGAGTGCGCCAACGAATGTAGCCCTCAAGGAAACAGCTGCACATGATCGTGTCAAAATAGGGTGGACAGCATCGACAGATAACCTCAATGTGGCCAGCTATGACGTTTATCGTGATGGTACACTCATAGGTCATACAACAATAGCAGAATACCTCGATACGACGGTCAAACCTCTGACGACCTATAGCTACACTGTGAAGGCCAAAGATGGCGGCAATAACTATTCGGCGTTAAGTGCGGCATTAAGTGTAACAACGCCTAAGAGAGCATTGGATCGCTCAGCTTGGACAGTGACTTCTACATCAGCAGATCCGGCAGCCCGTCTTATTGATGGCGATATGGGAACACGTTGGAGCGCAGGCAAACCGATGGCGCCAACTCCTGAGCAGTCGTTCACGATTGATATGAAGGTTCCAACGAGTATCAATAGCATTGAGATGGATTCCACGGGCAGCAATAATGACTACGCAAGAGGATATGCGATATACGTATCTAATGATGGCGTTACTTGGGGCAGCCCAATCGTAACAGGCGTGGGTACGAATAGGCTTATCACGGTAGATTTTGCTCCACAGGTAGTACGTTATTTTAAAGTTGTCCAAACGGGAACGAACTCGAGTTGGTGGTCTGTTCATGAGGTGAGAGTGTATGGAGCCATCCCGCCATCGGCGAGCCTCGCAGGACCCGCTGCGGTTACAAGCGGCCAATCGTTTACAACCGTAGTTAGCTTGTCAGATGTCGTTTCCAGCGTGTATGCACAAGATATTCAATTCACCTATGATGCAGGCTTACTTGAATTTGATTCAGTGGAAGCCTTGAATCCTGCGATCACGATTATTGACCATTCCGATGATGCTGGACATATACGCATCCTGACAGCGAAGTTAGTTGCCGGTGATGTTAACGGACCGCTGATGACTTTGCATTGGACAGCGAAAGCGCCAGCAGACAATGCGACTACATCCATTTCGCTTAATAGCTTGGCTTTAGCCGATTTGCTAACAGAGACGAATCTGGGATCAGATTCACATGTGATACTAGTCAAAGCGATCATCGATCTAACGATCTTGAACGGTAAGATCGCAACAGCTCAATCCATTTATGATGCGGCTTCAGAAGGTTACAATAGTGGTCAATATGCCCCAGGTGCGAAAGCAGCGCTGCTCACGGCTATTGATGCAGCAAGAAGTGTTGCTGCAAATCCTGATGTGACGAGACAGCAAGTGACACAGGCCATTGCGAATTTAGACGATGCTCTGGAAGCCTTCGCAGACTTGAAATACAATGGTTCTGAAGGTGATCTGAATAATGATGGTATCTTCTCCGTCGTTGATTTGGCCAATGTGGCAGCGGCATACGGCAAAACCTCCGCAGATGCAGATTGGGCTCAGTATAAGAAAGCTGATTTCAACAAAGATGGCAAAGTGGATCTGGTTGATTTGGCAGCCATTGCACAACGTATTCTTCAACATTAATACTTGCAAAAGGCATAACGTAAGGTAAGATGGCATAGGCATGCCCACCATGATACATTTTGTATAGTTTTGTGGCGGGCGATGCTGCCTTTTACCCCGAATGGATTCGTTCTGAACGCTGAAGGAGGAAATCGAACATGGCTTTGCGGAAATGGATGACCTACTGCTTCATGATCGTATTCGTAACTAGTCAAATTCTTCCTACATCAATTTGGGCCTCTGAGGCCGATCAGTCAGGCACATTTACGATGAAAGTGTCTTCAACAATGCCTAATCATGGCGACACGATTGAAGTTGTCATTGCTGGACATCAATTGATCGATGTATACGCTTTTGAAATCAATATGGAGTATGATCCTACAAGATTAACATTCATAGATGCCAAGTCCGATGCGCCTGGGTTCTCAGTTCCTCCGATTGTGAAGGACACACATATTCAGCTTGCGCATACACAGGTAGGAAAAGGGAAAGGATTAGAGGGAGAGAAACAATTATTCACATTGCATTTCCAAGCAATTCAGAATGGGAAGAATGAACTCTCGCTTCGCAGTGTGAAGATTGTGGATACCAAGCTCGTGAGTACGACGAAGCCAACGAATACGAATGCATCCCTGACCATACATAATCCCTATGCCTTCGATGATTTGGATTCATTCGACTGGGCCGTGGAGGCTATTGAAGCTTTGGCTGCCAAAGGCATCGTGAATGGCACGGGGGATCGACAATTTAGTCCTAGTGCAGCTGTGACACGAGCGGATTATCTTGTGCTTTTGATGCGAGCGCTAGCGCTGAAAGGCACTGTTGGCGAACCATTCGACGATATAGAGGATGGCGTTTATTATGCGCAGCCCGTCGCAATGGCAAGGGCATTAGGCATTGTGCAAGGAGACGAAGCGAACCAGTTCCATCCGAAAGCTTCGATTACGCGAGAAGATATGATGGTGCTCACAGAGCGGGCATTGCGCGTATCGAATCATCTCACTGTAAAGGGTGATCCATCTGATCTGACTGTTTTCAATGACATTTCATCGATCTCGGATTATGCCTTAGATAGTGTCTCTACGCTTGTTAAAATCGGACTTGTACATGGCTATTCGAATGGCATTTATCCGAAAGAAACGACGAATCGCGCGCAAGCGGCTGTCCTCATTTATAATCTTGTGACGTATATAGAGTGATAACAAGTAGGCTAGGTATATACCTGTATGAAAGACCTTGGGGCACCTATCTCAGGTCTTTTTTCACATGGCTGATCAGTCCGAAACGCACTGCTTGTCGCTATATTGCAATATTTGTAAGCAACATGCGCTTGCGACTTGTGTTAAAATGGGAAAATCGGCTTGAAATCAACAGGTATGAGGTGAATCGTTTTTTGCTGCAATTATCATCGTATAAAAGAAAAACCTTCCGTTCCACCATTCAAAATGTCATTCGTTTGGTTGTAAGCAGCGAGAAGCTGTCGTTGTATACGTTCTTTGCAATACTCTTGAAGTCGCAGCTCTTGTTGGCTGCCTTGCATGCACCTGGTAATACAGGAATTAATATTGGCAAAATGTATTTCACTGTTCCGCCAGTCTTCTCGCATTTGATGTTCATTGTGTTTGTCATCGTGATTGGACTCTTCTTCAAAAAGAGAGGACGCCGCAACTATTTGATAAGTATCCAGGTACTGTTTAGCCTCCTATTGGTATGCGATTTGGTTTATTACAGGGCGTATGCGGCGTTTCCATCACTTCGTTTTATTGTACATCCGAATGGATTTAATCCGCTCAACTATAACTTGTGGACATTTATCCGTCCGTTTGATTTGTGGCTTATTATTGATCTCGTGGTCATAGCTGCGGTTGCGCTTTTCCGTATGAATAACAGATCGATTCTGTCACGTAGACGCGATTATAAAAGACAGCCCGTACTGGCTATCGCGTTGATGTTAGTGGCATCGGGTATTGTATACTACGATCATTATCGCATCGATGTAAAGGATACGACCAATGGTGAGATGTTGTTCTTCAATCTTAGTTGGGCTCCTTTTCAATCTATGTCAGATATGTCACCAATTGGTTATCATCTTTATGATGGATTGCGTCTTTTTGGAGACGCGAAAGGGATTGAGCTTGCCGATCAGACGCGTGCAGAAGTACAGGATTGGCTATTGAGGAATGCCGAAGGGCTCCCAGATAATAGCTACAAAGGGATGTTTCAAGGAAAGAATCTCATCGTCATCCAGGTGGAATCATTAGAAAATTTCGTGATTGGACAGCAGGTTAACGGGCAAGAAATTACGCCGAACATCAACCGCTTGCTAGGAAATAGTTTATATTTCCCGAATTTCTATGAGCAAGTCAACAATGGGACGAGTTCAGACAGCGATTTGCTGACGACGACATCCGTATTTCCAGTTCGCTCAGGCGCTAATTTCTTCCGATATCCAACAAACTCCTATAATTCGCTGCCAAAGCTAATGGAGGGCATAGGATATCAAACAATTTCCACACATTCAGAACCCGCGGGGAGCTGGAACTGGGTCGAGGCTCATCATAATATCGGTTACCAAACGAGCTGGGATCTTGGGAAGTATAAGGTAGATGACATCGTAGGACTTGGATTGTCAGACGAGTCTTATCTCAGACAGCTTGGGGATAAAATGACAACCGTACAATCCCCATTCATGCTTCATGTCATTACTTTATCCAGCCATGGGCCTTTTGATTTACCGGAGAAAACGAGGGAGCTTCGCTTAGATCCGAGCTTGGATAAGACGATCATGGGCGCCTATTTCCAAGCGATCAACTACACCGACAAGCAGATTGGCGCATTCTTAGATAAGTTGGATCAATCAGGTCTGTTGGATCAGTCGGTTGTTGCGATTTATGGTGACCACACAGGCGTGCATAAGTATTATCAGGACCAAGTCGACGCGATACCATCCCTAGAAAATGAAGCTTGGCGAACGCACTCGCTGCAACTCCCGTTCATCATTTACAGCAAAGGGATGCAGGGCGAGCAGATTCCTACAATCGGGGGACAAATCGACACATTGCCTACGCTTGCTTATCTGATGGGTGTAGATAAGGCGAAATACGAGTCAACGGCGATGGGCAAAATCCTTGTGAATACGAATAAAAATTTCACGATTCTCAACAATGGCACACTGGTTGGCGAGCCGCGGGATGCGGAGAAAGATCATATCCTGCGTTCGTTCCAAATCGCTGATTGGCTGCATGAGAGCAACTATTTTGCAGAATAGTAGAAGATGAGAAGAGCTAAGCGGATGCTTAGCTCTTTTTAGCTTCAGCCGATGCGGCTGCTTCGTATGAATTAGTTAGTCGATTTCATCGACTAACTCGCCAGCTTTTCCCGCTGTCCACGGCGAAAGGGAATTCGAATCCCCCTATTTGACGCACGTTCCGCTTCAATCCCCCGCCAGTGGAAAACGCAAAAAGGCTGCACACAAGGAACTCAACCACTTGTGTGCAGCCTCTTTTTATTCCAGCCAGTCCTTATTTCACTTCTGAAAGAAGGAATTTATCATTGACTTTTTTCGTCGTATACGTAGCTCCGTCTTTCGTCGTGAATTTCACGAGCTCAGGCGTGTTCGCTTTATCAAATGTGATTTCTTCTTTTTTTGTCGCCAAAATGTTGGAAGTGAAATACGATTTCGTGTTCGTAAGGAAAGCCTCGCCTGCTTTTTTATCCGTTACGTAATGAGTCGTTAACGTATCTACCAACGAAGGGTCGATGTAGCTGGATAGAAACTTCTTAGCTGCTTCTTTATCTTTTGCAGCAATCGGGTTAACGATGAATGCGCCGTCTGCTGCTTTCGCTTCAGCGAACAAGTAATCTACTTTCTCGCGTGCAATTCGAGCTGCAATATAGCCTTTCATGTTTGTTTCATCTTGGGATACAGCAGCGGTCGCTTGTGGAGCTGCTGATGCTGTAGTTGCAGGGGTTGGTGATGTTGTCGAATCCTTGGTAGAACATGCCGCGCCTGTTACTGCCATCGTAAGTATAAGAAGCCCTGCAGCTGTTTTTTTCAATGTCATTTGGGTACACCTCATCATAATTTATATCCTGGCTTATATTGTTAAATAATCCGAATTCTATGTTAATAGGATAGCCAGCAAGATAAAAATATAAACGATAAGAGTAGGAATTGCAAACGTTAGAGAGCGCCATTATGCAGGAGTAGGGTGATTTTCTAAATTAAAAGTGATGGAAACGCTTGTAATTGTGACGATTTGCGGGGGAATCAGACTTGATATTTTCAAAAAACTGGATTTGATGCATCTGAAATGATCTTTTTTATCCTTTATTTACAAATAAATGGATTTCGCGGCGTTAAATAGGTCAATTTTTTGTCCAAATTACGAATTTATTTACGGTATACGTAGAATGGGTGTTCTTCCAAATAGAAAAACTCCTTATAAATAAGGAGTTTGGGATAAATCCATGATTTCAGCTTGTAAGCCAGTGCGTAAATCGGTTTGTGGTTGGTAGCCAAGCAGCGCCTGTGCCTTGCTAATATCTGCCCAGGTATGTCGAGGCTCGCCGGAGGCCTTGCCAAGAAATTGCCTGTCTATTTTTCGCTCAAAAAGCTCCTCAAGAATAGCGATGCAATCAAGGACAGAGGCACGTTCTTTGCCTCCGATATTGATGGTTTCACCTATCACGTTCGCTGCATAGGCCGTAGCTGCAATGGCTTCCACACAATCGCCAACAAAAGTAAAGTCGCGAGTTTGAAGGCCATCCCCGTGGATAGGAATTGGTTTGTTTTGCCGAATATGCTGGATAAACCGATGAAACGCCATGTCAGGACGCTGTCTAGGACCGTACACAGTGAAGAATCGTAAAACAACGATAGGTAGCTCATCTTTCGTAGCATAAACCTTACAGAGCTGCTCTCCAGTCAGTTTAGTGATCCCGTAAGGCGAGAGCGGCACTGTCGTAGCTGTCTCATTCACTTGATTCGTTTTTTCGCCGTATACGGAGGATGTCGATGCATATACGATTTTACTGACGGGATACGTACGACAGCCTTCTAGCAACCGTTGGGTGGCTTCGATGTTATTAGTCACGTAGGTTTTGAAATCCTCTCCCCAGCTAGAACGCACACCAGGCATTCCAGCCAAGTGGTAGACAATATCTACACCAGGAAGAATTTCTTCCCAAGGAACATGCAGTAGATCCTGATTAATGAAGGTGAATCGAGCATGAGGAAGTAAGTAACGAAGGTTATATTCCCTAACGGGTATAGGGGTTGGTGATTTCTGAACATAGGCATCCAATCCAATGACTTCGTTGCGTGGATCTTGAAGAAGCTTTTCACAAAGATGAGATCCGATAAACCCTGCTGCTCCTGTGACGAGTATTTTCATTTCTAAGTAGCCTCCCATCTTAAGCAGATTATCTATTTCCAATGCCATAGTAAGCATAGCCTAGCTTGATCATTTCTTTGCGACTCAGCATATTTCGTCCGTCAAAAATGTAATAATCCTTCAAATACGTTCGTAACTGCGCCCAATCTGCACGAATATAATCTTTCCATTCCGAGCATAGAATGACTGCATCGCACTGCTGCAAGGTGATCTCAAGTGACTCGAATTGTTGAACCGTATCGGAGCGAAGAGCTTCAGGCAGCTTGGCAATGGGATCGTGCACTCTGAGGTTCGCTTGTTTATGATGCAATTGTTGAATGATGGAAAGTGCGGGGGCTTCTCTTAAATCGTCGGTATTCGGTTTGAAGGAAATGCCGAGGATCGCAATGGTTTTACCACTGAATCCACCTAGCTCCTGCTCCCACATGTTCAAAAAGTGTGAAGACTGTGAGTTGTTGACGGCAACGACTCGTTCTAGAATGCTCATTTCAACTTGATGCTCTTTCGCTGTATATAAGAGAGCCATGCTGTCTTTCGGGAAACAGGACCCGCCATAACCGATCCCGGCTTTTAGAAAATGGGGTCCAATCCGCTGGTCCATGCCCATTCCTTTGGTGACATCGGTGACATTGACCTCTAACGATTCGCAGAGTCTTGCTAATTCATTCACATAGGAAATTTTAGTTGCTAAGAAGGCATTCGATGCATATTTGATCAATTCAGCTGTCCGAGGTTTGGTTACAAAAATGGGTGCTTTTATGCTGCCATACAAGGATTGAATGACATTTGCTGCTTGCTCATTATCGCTTCCGATAATAATGCGATCCGGATTCAGTGAATCAAACAAGGCGCTGCCTTCCCGAAGGAACTCTGGGTTAGACACAACATCGAAGGGGTAGGGATGGATTTGTGATTCTCTGACCCACTCCACTAATTTACGGTTTGTATCTATAGGAACTGTGCTTTTCACAGTAATAATTTTATAGTCATTCATGAATGCTCCGATGCTTTGAGCGGTTCCTCGAACTGCCTGAAGATCAGCGCTTCCATCTTTATCGGAGGGGGTGCCAACACAAATGAAAATGATCTCATTGTCACGAATCCCCTTCTCAGGTGAAGAAATAAAGCCGATTTTGCCAGAAGCAATATGTTTCTTTAATAATTGGTCCAGTCCTGGTTCATAAAAGGATAATTTCCCCTCTGATAATGCCTGAATTTTTAATGTATCCGTATCTAACCCCGTAACCTGCCATCCGAGTTCTGCAAATACTAATCCAGTCGTAACACCGACATATCCCATACCCATGATTAAAATGTTCATTTTCCTGACCCTCCGTCTTCTTGCACAAACACCGACTGTGGACTGATTATCGAGTTCGACATTGGATAGTGGTTAGGATTAAGAATGGCGTACTCCAGCAAAATGCTGTTCTCTAAGATACAACTTTCGAGTCTGACATTGGGTCCGATCGTCACGTAAGGTCCGATCACACAATTAATTAATTCAGCACTAGGGTCAATGCATACAGGTGGGATTAAGATGGTTCCAGGGTAATTGGCAGGAGCCGAAAGCAAACCTTCTTCCTCCATCAGCTTCAGCATCCACCGATTCGCGTCCAGCCAGCCTTCCATAGTTCCAACATCGGAGAAATTCTTATCTGTCATTTGATAGGCCACCGAATATTGTTGTTGAATCAGCCATTGAATGGCATCTGTAATTTCATATTCGCCTCGGGCAGAGGGACGGATCGCATGCACAGCTTTAAATATACTGGGTGTAAACGCATAACTCCCCAGAACCGCAAGATCTGACTTGGGCTCTGAAGGCTTTTCTTCCAGACCAATAATGCGATCTTTATCAATTTCGGCAATTCCAAATTGCTTTGGATTCGTCACTTTTCTTAGAAGAATGGCTGCATCATGATTCCCGTGTGTAATTGCGTGACATAAGCCATGAAGATCTTGGGTGATCAAATTATCCCCAAGAAGAAGCACGAAAGGCTCGTTATCCATGAAAGACTCGGATTGTTTCACAGCGTCGGAGATACCCAAAGGATTAATTTGAAAAATATATGTGATGTTTACATTCCACCTTTCACCAGCACCTACATCTTCCATAAACATGGTATAGAGGTTGGGCCGAATTACAATTCCGATCTCGTCGATGCCTAATTCCACTAGCTTTTCGATACCATAATGAATTAAGGGTTTATTCGCCACTGGAAGCAGACCTTTAGGTTTTATATTGGTAAAAGGTTGGAGTCTAGTACCTTTGCCTGCACAGAGAATTAATCCTTTCATAATCTTTTACCTCCTTGTCTATATGAAGACATTATTAATTTATGATGAAGAATTATGAAATGTAAGGGCTATTCACAGGGAAAATAAGCTGATATGTATATGTTTTATGGAAAAGCTTCTAGCAGGACAATTATAATCCGCCAATCTACTCTATCAAGAGCCTAAGCATGAAGTAGGAAAAATCATAGTATACATGGAGACAATCAAAGTTTCTAATTTAGGGCGAGAGGAATGATTTTTTTGGAAAGTCTAGAACAATTACTAAGTTATTTAAAAGCGCATCCTGAAGTGACAGTGCTCTCATTGGAGTATGAGAACGGTGACAAAGACAAGGTTGAGTTGTCTGAAATCAGTGATTTAAGAACTGGTATTAACTGGTCAGAAGTCGATGAAGCTGAAATTGAATTAGCTGACGGTACGAAGTTAGCTTTTGGTGCAGCTGATGACGAAGATGACGAAGAGGATGAAGAATCAGACGAAGACGATGATGATGACGAAGATGAAGAAGACGAAGATGATGAAGATGAAGATGATGAAGAAGTAACGGTGTCAGCTGTAAGCGAAGAAGAATCAGATGAAGAAGATGAAGACGACGATGACGATGATGATGATGACGACGATGAAGATGAAGATGAAGAAGACGATAATGCAGAAGAGGCGACAGTAGCTGCAACAGTTGGTGAAGAAGAATCAGAAGAAGATGACGAAGATGACGATGACGATGACGATGACGATGACGATGACGATGACGATGACGATGATAACGACGATGAAGACGACGATGAAGAAGAAGCATAAGTAGAAGAAATTATAGCTACATCCACTAGATTTGGTCAAGTAACTAGTCGACTTGTTATTTGCTTGTATTTTTCATGGGAACCTCTTACTCTTGTTATGGCTTCTGCTAGTTTCGCAGAGGATCCATACTCGCAGAAGGGGTTTTTCCTGCAAACAGGAGTCAGACGTTTATCAAGTTTGTTCAAAGTCTCATGGTAAATAAAATAGGCTGCCCCTAAGTAGACGTATCTACTTTTGGGACAGCCAGTTAAGTTAACTAGAAATCTCCATGTGAATACTTATCTTTGTTCCCAGACGGCAAGTATTTCTTGCGCAACTCGTTCCCAAGAATAATTCTGTTCAGCCAATCTACGTCCATTTAGTCCCATATGTCGGGCATGATTCAGGTCAGATAGCATCGTATTTAGCTTCTGTGCATATTCACTCGGGTCTTCAGGGTTATTTATGAGAATGCCGTTATTATTTTTGATAATCTCAGGGTTACCCCCTCTAGCTGTTGTAAGGAATGGCAATCCAGCAGCCATTGCTTCATAGTGTACACGTGCCAATGGTTCCTGCCAAATTGACGTGCAGACAAAGACATCTCCTGCACAGAACCAACGGTGAACATCCTGCGCTGGAACATAGCCAGTCGTAATGACAGGAAGAGGTGAGCGTACGGCAAGCGCTCTGACGTAAGCGATATAGTCGCTTACAGAGTTATCGCTGAACCAGGCGCCACCGACAACGACGAGTACTGCATCAGGATGTTTGATTTGAGACATTGCACGCACCAACACATGAGGGCCTTTATTGCGAGTTAGCCTCCCCACAAACAAAATGACTTTCTTATTTGAGAGGTTGTGTTCTGCCCTAAGGCTCTCCCGCGCACTTCGTGCACTTCCTGATTCCATCCAAGGAGCAAAGCGATTTAAATCGACACCGGAGTAAATGGATTTAATTTTATCAGCTGCTTGAGGATAGTAATCGCAAATGGAAGTTCCAATATAATTACTTATGGTAATAATACGTTCTGTTTGTTCGATAACGGCATTTCCCACACTAAGATCAATCTTAAAGGGATTGAACATATCGTTATGCATACTTAGAATAATCCGTGATGAAGGGGCTACCTTCCGGACTGGAAGAACCAGTAAGGGACGATTGAATATTTGAATAATATTATAATGTTCGGACGTATTTTGTAGGAATTGGATAACTCCGTCAGCGTATGCTTCTAGTAAACCATGTGAATCAACACGCACATAGCGGATGCCATTGACAACTTCATCGTTCGGCAATTCAGGGTCAGTTCTTCCTAAAATGGTAATTCTGTGATGTTTACTTAGTAGCGTGGCCACACCGTCAATATAGGTTTGGATAGCTCCCCCTCGAATGTTGGGGACAGGCAGCTTTTCTGTACAAATCATCAGAATGTTCACTAGTTAACAGCTTCCTTTCTCAGGCAGTCCTTTTTCTAGGTGGAATCTGCCTTTTTTTCCACGGTGGCGGTACATTCTTATTCGATTGGGGTTGTTGTATTTTTTTCATCATTGGCTTCACTGCACGTTTAACTGGCTTCTTAAGTCCCAGTTTACGTTTCATTTGTTTCTTAATAGGGCGTCGTATTGATTTTACTTTTTTCTTAGCCCGCCATTTCTTGTAACCCCAGATAATCCTAATACCTGAGACGCGCTTCCATTTGGTGAGTCTCTTTAGTTTTCTGCGTCTTAGATATCGCGTTTTCTTGATGATTCTAGTTTTTCTCAATGCGCGCCGCTTTCTTGGAACACGGAGTTTAAATCGCTTCCGTCCGCGAGCAGGGAATTGAATGAGGGCTGGAACAGGAATTGGGATTGAAGGAACAGCAGCAGCAGGATCTCCTGCAGATACAGTTTCTGGTGTAACTGGAAGCGAAACAGGCTCTGATATAACTGGTGATTTGGCGTAGTCACGTTTTGGTTTACGCATAGAAGGAATGGTGACTGTAACAGGCTCTGGTATATAAGGTACAGGGATGACTTCCTTTTCGACTGGTTTCTTGTCATAAACTGGTTCTGCTACTTCAGGTAACTCAGCATAAACTGGTTCTGCTACTTCAGGTAACTCAGCATAAACCGGTTCTGGCTCAAGTGGAATTGGCATGATCTCTTCAACAACAGGCATAACCGGTGTAACAGGTATTATAGGTACGAATGGTGTAACAGGTGTTACAGGTACGACTGGCGTAACAGGTGTTACAGGTGTTACAGGTGTAACTGGTACGACTGGCGTAACTGGCATATCGGAATAAACTGGTGTCAACAAATCTCCAGGAAGGACAACGGCAGGAAGTTGGATGGTCGGTTTGACATAATCTGCTGAGTAGTCTCCACGAGGATAGTTGGCTTTATCTTTTTCAAGCTCCGTTAATGCCTGCCACTTACTCGCTTCTGTTGTCATAACTCTTTGAAGGACCATGGCCAGCTCAGTTTCGAGAAATACTTGCGGATTAAACACGATTTCTTTGACATGTTTATAAAATTCATTTGGAAAAGCCATATCAATCCACAAGATTTCGAATGTTTCTTGATCAAGGGGATTAGCACGATGGTAAGCGTCAATCATGCCGCGAATCCAAGTCAAGTCCCACACACCCATATCATCCATGGTGCTTGTGATCAATTTGCGTAAATCACGTATGGGCAAATCGTAGGAAACGCCGTCTAAGTCGATTACCCAGATGCCGCCTGGCCCCATTTGGCCGTTCGACCATCCGAAGTCTTGATGGGCAAGTCCCCAGTGGGGTTCACCTTTAGCTAACATTGCGTTGTAAGGGGAGTTTTGAAAACGAAGATACATGTCATTAGCCTGCCGCTTGAATTCCTCGATGACGGCAAGTAAATTTGAGCTTGCAGCAGTTTCAGAGTAGGCGAGAGCAATATCCTGAAACCATCCAATTTTGGCAATTATTTTTTCGTAATATTTGCCCCAGCCGTAGATGCGCGAGGATTTCTCAGAACCGCTAGGAGGAACGTAGCCTTTGGAGTTTTTGTGAAACTCACCTAGGCCATAGCACAGTTGGGAAGCGCCTTCTAAGTCGACTTTGGATACGGGCACCAGGGGTTCGATCCAGTCTGTAACGATCCAGAGCTTACCGCCAGCTTCAACATAGACATTGCCGTCCTTCGTTGGGATGAAAGACGGAACCCGGTGACCTAGACCGGACATGTAGGATTGCGCGCCGACACTGAATAGACTTCTTCGAGGACGTCTGTGTAAACATTTAATACTGAGATTGCCTTTGCTTGTGCCAATTTTCCAAATTGCGCCGCCTTTATCTGGCTTGGAGGTAATCAAGAGCATATCATTGACCTGCAAGTCATAATGTCCCAAGACCTCTCGTGCCAGCATTTCCAAACCAGGAGGAACATACATGTTAGCAACGATTCCCGGATCCAAAACATCATTTATCCAGGGAACGACTTGATAATTTTCCACCACCATCACTCCATTACGTATTTTAAAGTGAATTGTACGTACTAATGCCCTTACAGATGCTGCGAAATTGCTATCAAGATTAATTACTGAACAACTTGGTACTGCTGTAAATACGAAAGTTCACCTCACATAAACCAGATTAGGTTTATCTAATTCTATGCATATGTCATTAGGTGAATGGTTGATATGTACAAGAGTGGAACTTCACGAAAAACGGTTAGACTTTCGCATACTTTTTTACATAAAATAGGAATTGACATGAAACCAAATGGTTGTATATAATGAAAAACGAAACCAAAAGGTTTCATAAAATTACATAGGAGAGATGAGGAGATTCGATATGTTATTTCAAGAAATTAATTATTGGGCTGTGTTTGTTACGGGGATTTTATCGTTAGTTTTAGGGTTTTTGTGGATGGCAGTGATATGGGCTAAGCCTTATCAGAAGCACATGTACGGCAAAGGAGACCAAGTCAATCTTACTGTAAGTAAAGCAGATAAAACCCAATCATTCGTGATTTATATTCTTGTATCTTTCGTAACCTCTATTGCATTCGCAGTATGTTTACAGCTATGGAAAGCTGGCGGACAAGCATTTGCATATGATGGCGACCGATTGCTCAATGCCTTCTGGTTTACTATGCTGCTAACAGCAGGCTACACGCTTCCATTCACGATTGGCAAAAAGGTATGGCAATTCAAAAGCTGGCTTGTCGTGGCTGTCGACACCTCCTATGAGATCGTTCGGTTCACGATGCTGTTACTTGTTTTCTGGTTCTGGAAGTAGATTATCTGAAGATACGCTAACTTCTTCTAAGCTTATGATAAGCCTTCATGTTCGACTCCGAGGTATAGTAAGGATGTAGCTAAGAACTTACTTTCAGGAGGGGTCAAGATGAGCAAATTAACGCAAGAAGAAGTCGCATTTTATAAGAAGAATGGGTATTTACTATATGATAAGCAGTTATTCTCTGCTGATAAATTAGCCGAGTTAACGGAACTATTTGAAGATCAATTGAGACAAAAAGGCAGCAAGCTTTCTGACGAACTAGACACGCCGCATTTCCGTGAGGATCGCCTTCTAAATTTTTTATTATCGGATGAAGTATTGGACCTTGTTGAGCCAATTATCGGGCCTAATATTGGTCTGTGGTCCTCTCATTTTATTTGTAAGGATCCGTTTGTGGGTCGAGCGACGCCATGGCATGAGGATTCTGCTTATTGGAAAGGCCGCGTCAGCAACTTCGATAAGATCATAACCGTTTGGTTGGCTATCGATAATAGCACGAAGGAAAATGGCTGTATGCAAGTCATTCCAGGCACGCACAACAACGGATTTTCTGAATACGAAAGTGTAGACGGTGCGAAGAATCTCTTCAGTACGCAAATCAAAAATATGGACACATCCACAGCCGTTCATTTTGAGTTGCAGAGAGGTCAATGCTCGCTGCATGATTCACGTATCATTCATGGTGCTGATCCGAATAAGAGTGAGTTCCGTCGCTGCGGCTATACCATGCGTTATTTTTCTACAGATACGAAGATCTTTGAGGAGAAAAATCCGAATTTCAAAGTATGGTTGGCTCGCGGCAAAGATCTAGCAGGAAATAAATATGCGAACGTTGAATAGCAGGAATTATGGCTTCATGCATTGAAAGCTTAGGATATACGAAGTAGTCGTGAAGGGAGGTAGCGGATGAAGAAACAACCGGTGAGACTTACGAATGAACAATTTATTCATCCTGCCTCCTCCTTTCAAATTTATTTTCAACATGTCAATGAGCATCATGCGCTGCATTGGCACGAATTCTACGAGCTTTGCTTTGTGATTCGAGGCAGGGGTATGAATATTGTAAATGGAACTGAGCATGAGCTAAACAAGGGAAGCTTGTTTCTGTTGACGCCTGCAGATTTTCATGAAATCTATTCCTATCCAGATGATCAGATGGAATTGTATAATCTCGTTTTTGATGAGGAACTGCTTGATCAGGAGATACGAGAGTTCATGTTTGGACAAGTTGCTGAATATATGGTTGATCTGAACGAGGCTCATCATGAGGTCATAGAGTCCGAGTTCCGCTTGATTCGTGACGAGGTTCAAACGAAGAGACCAGGACATCACATTCTGATCAAAGGTGCTTTCGAAAGAATTCTATTGTACTTAAATCGTACCTATAATGAAGATCAGCTTCACGCTGACTCGCGCGAAACGACGTCACATCCTCCATCACTTCAGCGAGCGCTCGTGTATATTCACCATCACTTTCGTGAACCGCTTCGTTTGGATGACGCAGCCAAGCAAGCTGGGTTGGCACCTAATTATTTTAGTCTTGTTTTTCATAAAATGACGGGTATTTCGTTCCAAATCTATTTGCAAGGATTACGTCTCCATTTTGCTAAATCACTACTGCAAGCCTCGGATATTCCGATTACCGAAATCTGTTTCGCATCTGGCTTCAATACATTAACGCACTTCGAACGAGCGTTCAAACAGAAATTTGGAAGCTCTCCGCGAACATTCCGTTCCTAGCGGAGGTGTGGGTTACTCCTCAATTGTGTATAATAGAGTTATCTGATCTACAAAAAGGGGACGACTTCTCATGATTACTTGCAAATCTTGTTCCAAACCAACAGAGCTCCAGATGCAGCGCTGTACGCACTGCGGGGCCATGTTAACCTACACGGTTGCAGAGAAATTCGATATGATGGCCGAGTTAGTGGAACAAGCGCTGAAGCAGGAGCTCGAAGCGAGAAGAAGATTGAAGCACTAGACGGATATTAGCGAAAATCGCAAATACTAGACTGGTTTGCCAGTTTTGAGACACCCGACTTGTTCGGGTGTTTTTGTGTTTATGACGCGGCATTCACTTAGATTCCTGTTTAAGGTCAAGTTTTTGATGCTCAGTCCAATTCAATCTCAGATTGAAGAGCGTATACTTATTTTGTAGGCGCTTACAGTGCTTCCAAAATAAGATGACTGGGGTGATAGTGATGTACACAGGTTTAGTAAGCTTCAAGAGTAGGTCGATCATATTGGCTTGGGTTTTACCGCTCTTGTTGCTGTGGGGAATGATCTATACGCCGCCTGCGGCAGAAGCTGCTGTGACAGGCTATGTGACGCGATCAGGAAATCAGCTGCAGCTTGACGGTCAGCCATTTCGTTTCAGTTCGGCCAATATTTATTGGCTAGGCTTGGATGAGAATGTGCCGACGAATGGAACGATTGATTTCCCAACGAACTTCCGAGTGGATGATGCGCTCGCCACAGCCAAAGAAATGGGGGCTACTGTTGTTCGGTCCCATTTGGTGAACTCTTTTGGCTGCGCGAAATGTATTATGCCGACACTAGGGAATTACAATGAAGCAGCCTGGCAGAAGGTGGATTATGCCATTAAAGCCGCAGGAGATCAAGGGATTCGACTCATTCTACCGGTTATTGATATGTATAATTATTACCATGGCGGCAAGAAAACATGGACCAAATGGTATGGGTACCCGGATGATGGCATCATTTATACAGGGTATGAGTTTTTTAGTGATGCGAATATTATTACGGCGTTTAAGCAGCATTTGAGTGTCATGTTAAATCGGGTGAACACGTACACGGGAGTGGCTTACAAAAACGATCCGACGATTCTCGCATGGGAAACTGGGAATGAGCTGGGCTGGTATGACAATCCGACGCAATTAAAAAACTGGACACAGCAGATTGCGGATTACTTGAAACAGCAGGATACACATCACTTAGTAGCCGATGGGAACTACGGCATTGCAGATGCCCATCTGACCATTTCGAGCATCGATATGTATTCTGACCATTTCTATACGTGGGGGGATAAAGGCTTATCCGTCCCGATCCTTCAAACACAAGCTAATAAAGTAAGAAACGCTGGTAAAGTCATGTTCGTCGGCGAGTATGACTGGAAGAGCGAGCAGTTCGGCACACTGGCTGCCTTCCATACAGCTATTGAGAATGATAGTGTCATCGCAGGTGACATGTACTGGGCGTTATTCGGCCATAACGATAATTATGGCTATGTTCAGCATCCGGATGGCTACACAGTCCACTATCCAGGTGACACGACATTTATGCGGACCCAAGCGCAGCAAATGAGGAATCATGCCTACAAAATGAGAGGCATCACAACAGCGCCAGCGCATGGCATTCCTGGTGCGCCATTCATTACCGGCAACACAACTTCAGGTGGCAAATATGTGCTGAGCTGGCGCGGTTCCGTCCCTTCGGATAAATACACCGTCGAACGCTCCACAGCAGGCAGCAGTGGACCTTGGACTGTCGCATGTAATCAATGCGTCACAGATAATCAAACACCTTGGACCGATTCAGGCTCAACGGCAGGTGCAGCAACCTGGTACAGAGTCAAAGGTCATAATTTGTCCGGCATAGCAGGTGCTTATTCAACGGTGTATGCGATTTCCGGTACACAGCTGCAAGTGCCAGGAAGCTTTACGCAATCGGCTCCAGCAAGCGGAGCCACTAGCGTGAATGTCACGCCGTCGTTTACTTGGGGCACCGCCACCAACGCAGCCACTTACACGATCGTCGTCGCAGATAATGCGTCGTATTCGAATCCTGTCATCAATGTGAGCGGGCTTACGAGCACTAGCTACACGCCATCGAATGTATTAACGAACAACAAAACATACTATTGGAAGGTAACAGCCGTTAACAGTACGGGTTCGACGAATGCCTCCAATGCTGGAATCTCATTTACTACTGCAGCACTCCCAGCACCAACCTCGACCGTTGATAATTTCGATAGCTATGCGTCAGATGCAGCGTTGCAAGCCGCGTATGTGAAAAATGCTAGCGGAAATACATTTACTATGACCCGAGAGGCTATGACGAAGGATGCTGGCGCATATGGTGCCAAAATCGTCTATACCGTCAACGCAACGACCAGTTATGCAGGAGCCGTACACACGCTTGGCAATGCGAATTGGACGGGGAATACGAGTTTCAATCTCTGGGTAAAGCCAGACGGTTCGAATCGTACGTTAACGATCCAGTTCAAGGAAACCAATGGCGAGCTATGGGAAACGTACTATACACTAGCTGGTACGACAGCTACGACGCTGTCCATTCCGTTCACAAGCTTCCAACACCCAGGTTGGTATAGTGGAGGGAACGGTGTCATTGATTTGGGCTCCATTGCAGAAAGCAATTTGTATATTAACAAAGGTTCAGGCGCAGATGGCAGCAGCACGATCTACGTGGATTCCATCAGTCTAGGCAATGGCAGTACACCTCCACCGCCGACGACAGTCGTCATCGATAATTATGAAGGTTACGGCGGCTCCAATCCGAGCGTGCTTGCAGCTTATGTACGCAACACGGACGGCAATGCAATTACGCCAACCTTAGACGGGACGAATAAATCGCAAGGCTCCTATGGCTTGAAGCTAGCTTACACCATGGGAACGCCTAACTTTGCAGGGGTCGTGCATGCGATCAGCCAGAATTGGTCAGGTAAAAGCGGCATCCAATTGTGGCTCAAGCCAGATGGCTCGAACCGTACGTTAACAATACAGTTCAAAGAGCCGAACGGAGAGCCATGGGAAACCACCTATACGCTTTCTAGTACAACAAGCGGAACGATTCAATTGCCGTTTACGGCCTTCCAACATCCGCCTTGGTATTCAGGAGGCAATGGCGCGAAGGATCTGGGTTCAATCTCCGAATTTAACCTTTACGTGAATCAAGGCTCCGGCGGAACAGGCAGCAGCACGATCTACGTCGATGATATCCAGGCTTATTAAGCGTCATCAGTGTTTGTGATCACAACTGAAGCCGTCATGCGGAAAATCCGTATGATGGCTTTTGCCTATATGTTAGAATGAATGGGACCAGAGTTAAATTCTGGAATGCCCTCAAGGGTGGGATGAGCATGATCCGCATCATTGTTGTTGAAGATGAGAAGGCCATTCGAATGGGTATGGTAAGCATGATAGAAAGTATGGAACTTAATGTCAGCATACTAGGTTCGTTCGGAAATGGATTGGAGGCGGTGCAGTTTCTGACCAAACAAGCTGTAGATGTCATCATTACGGATATTTCCATGCCGAAAATGGATGGATTCGAGCTCACGGAGCATGTCCGTCTGCATTATCCAGAAACCAATATCGTTATTCTGAGCGGATACAATCAATTTGATTACGTACGTAATGCATTGCGGTCTGGTGTTAGTGATTATTTAGTCAAGCCGGTAAATAAGAAAGAGCTTCATCAAGTAATCAAGAAACTTATGGATCACACGCTGCAAGAGAGACTGCGGAGAGAGCAAACGACAGATCTTTTGTTGAAAAGCTACTTGTCAGGCGAGATGAAGATAGATCAGCTAGAATTACTTTGGGAATCCTTCTCCACGTATAGAGGGCGTGCTACCCCCTGTGTATTTATGGTGAGCAAAGCAAGGCATATCGCAGCCTCAACAAGCAGCCACAGACTGTCCAATGGCACTTCATTTCCAGATAGCATGGCATGCAAGCTTACACCTAGTCTCGAGCTGATGATTATATTTGGCGTTAGCGATGTGGAGGAAATTGAGCAAGTATTGGGGTTAGGCGAAGCAAATATACGAGGTATTTCATCTGCAGTTTCTCGAATCGAGGATTGGCCGAGGGGCTACGCTGAAGCGATATCTGCGATTTGCATGAATTGGCACCGCGAAAGCAAGATTGGCTTGATCACTTATGCGGAGCCCAGTTACCCTCGTTCAGAAATCACGGTCATGGTCGCTCTGATCGATTCCCTGTTACAGAGTTCCTCCAAGTGGATGGACCGGAGTGAGCTAACGAAATTAAAAGGGCATTTATATCGGCGTGCGAAACGAATCCAAATTCACTGGGCAGATTTGTGTCGAATACTTGGTTATTTATTATATCAACTGCGCATGCGTATTTCCGATGCGACCAATCGGACGTTTGTTTCACATACGGATTCGAATGATTTTGAACTACAACTATGCGAGCATGCTGCCTTGCAAGACGTTTTAGATGATATTTTTGACAGGATGGACAGCATGTTAGCTGACTTGGAGATGGAGCCCGGCGCTTACGAACGGAAGGTAGTAGGTACGGTCAAAAAGATCATCGATCAAGCCTACAATCGTGAGATTGAATTGTCAGAGCTGGCGAATCAAGTGTATTTGACAGCCAATTATGTTAGCTTTTTATTCCGCAAAGAAACGGGGATGACCATTACGGAATACATTATCGACCTTCGCGTCTCGAAAGCTAAGGAGCTGCTCCTTAACCAGTTGGAATTGAAAACCTATGAGGTTGGGCAAGCCGTAGGCTATCCCGACGCTGCTTACTTCAATCGCCTATTTAAAAAGGTTGTCGGTACTACGCCTCGCATGTACAGGGAACAAACGCAAATAGCTCAATTACCAAACTAACCTGATTGTTTAGAAGGACAATGTAGCCCAATAAAATGCCAAGCCAGTACATTTCATCCACCGATCATCCCTCCTATAATTAACAATGATACAAATTGTAGATTACGAGGGGGCGAACGTATGCGTTTGAAAAGCATGTGTGCAAAGCTTGTAGTAGCCATGCTAGTGGTGTCTATGCTCTTAAGCGGGTTTGTAGGCACACCAATAATGAAAGCGGAAACAAATTCCGTGCTGACCCAATTTATTACCCGATCTGGTGATAAATTGATGGATGGCTCAAACGAATTTCGATTTATTGGGGCGAATGTGCCTACGCTAACCATGGTCGAGGATGGCTATTGGCAGGTTCCAACAGAGTGGGAACAGCGAGATGCATTTAAAGCTTTACAGCAAATGGGAGCTACGGCAACGAGAACTTATGTCCTTTCGGTTAAAAAGGATACCGACTACCCTGGCATGATTCGTCATGTCATGGGGCCTAATCAGTTCAATGAGCAAGCGTTTGTTGCGCTGGACCGTGCGCTGGCCCTTGCGAATGAGTACGGAATTCGTCTCATTATCCCCTTCGTGGATCAATATGAATGGTGGGGCGGCATTGGCGAGTATGCTAAGTTCCGTGGAAAGAGCAAAGATGCTTTCTGGACAGACACGGAAATCAAGAATGACTTCAAAGCAACGATTAACTATGTATTGAATCGCACCAACACCATCACAAATGTGAAATACAAGGACGATCCTGCCATTCTCGCTTGGGAAACAGGGAATGAATTAACACCTCCAACCTCCGCATGGACAACAGAAATGGGTACTTATATCAAAAGCATTGATGCTAAACATCTGCTTATTGATGGCAAATACGGTATCGATGCCAGCTCGTTGGAGGCAAGTTCACCGATTGATATCGTAAGCAATCATTATTATCCTAATCATTATGCTAGCTTTGCTTCGCAAGTGAATATCGATAAAAATACAGCAAGAGGGAAGAAGCCTTTCTACGTTGGGGAGTTTGGCTTTATTCCAATGACGGAATTAACACCTTTTTTAAACAATGTTGTTGAAAACGGTACCAGCGGTGCTTTGATCTGGAGCCTGCGGTATCACAGTGAGGACGGCGGCTTTTTCCGACATACGGAAGGCACGTACGGTGGCACCTTCTACGAAGCTTACAAATGGCCAGGCTTCCCAGCCGGTGAACAAGGCTTCCAGGAATCAACGGTGCTCAATCTACTTCGGGATAAAGCATACGTCATTCGCGGCATCTCAAAGCCGCCGTTACATGTGCCTGAAGCGCCTGTTATGCTGCCGATTAACACCGTTTCACGCATTGGCTGGCTGGGTTCAACAGGTGCAACGTCCTATACAGTCGAACGTTCCGTGTATGCGAACGGTCCTTGGAATACGGTCGGCGCTCAAGTCTATGACGCGTACAAAACAGATTTATTCGACGATATGACCTCGGTTACGGGGGCAACGTATTTCTATCGAACGAAGGCGAAAAATACGGTCGGCGAATCGACCTATTCTCCTGTGCTAGGTCCTGTCATCGCGAAGCATGCCATTCAGGATGAGCTTATTGATTACAGCAAAATGTATCAATTCTCAACAGATTTGAAATTCACGACAGATGACTTGGATCCTGCTTTGTTTGGCGGAGATCATTATCGACTTAAATTGCAGCCGAATGCAGCCAATCAATTCGTAGCGTATGCGCTGCCTTCGACGCCGACAAATTCGACTGCACTGCGAGCCTTGTCCTTACAGGTGTCAGCATTCCGCAACACGGCTCAACCGGCAAATGAGTTTAAGTTCTGGAGTTCTGCGGATGGGACCAATTACACGGAGCTTCAAGTGGATAAAACGTCTTCGGGCGGCGGTGAGTGGCGTAAAGTTGTGTACCATACGAGTACATTGCCTATGGATGCGAAGTACTTTAAAGTAACCTTCCCTGAAGGGGATGGCGATGCGCAATTAGGCGATATTGAGATCGAATACAATCATACAAGCGGAGAAGAGCTGATCTATAAGGAAGCTATTTCAAGCGTTGCGATCACCAATGGTGTGCTAACAGATGAAATGAATAATATGTTGAAAATGGCAGACCACACGCCTAATCTGGGATTTGAATCCGGCGGAACCTATTTTGGTGGCGATTTGAAACGGTTAGTCAGAACGGCAAACAACGCGGAATCGTTTGTATACCACACAGCAGGGGATATGAATTATTTCATCATGACGAGCTTTGCAAGGCAAGAACCTAGTAAGTACCGGTTGCCGAACTTCACTTTTTTAACATCACCCGATGGCGAACATTATACGAATGTTAGTAATAGTGAGATCAGTGAGGTGCCTGGCGAGGGGTGGTGGAGCCGGATGGTTTACACAGCTTACACCTTACCCGCTGGGACAAAATATTTAAAAATTGTTTTCCCGGTTATACCGGCGAATTTCGCTTCTGAATATTGGAGTCCGCAAGTAGGGCGCATTCAAATTGGCGTAGGCTCAGAAAAGCTAGAACCGCCGCCTATCAACGTAAAAAGTGAAATCATTGAAAACTTCGAGGGCTATACGGGCTCAGATAATATGTTGAAAAGTGCTTATACCGTTAATCCGGGGGGATCACTGCTTGGCTTGAATTTGGATAATGTTCATAAATCCGAAGGGAATTATAGCCTGAAATTAACCTCCTCGCTGAGTGCAGGCTGGGGCGGGATGGAAAAGCAGATTACGAATACGGATTGGTCTGGCAGCAGCGGTATTTCCTTCTGGGTACAGCCTGCCGAAGCGTACACAGGTATTTCGATTCAATTCAATGAAGGAAGTGCAACGAAAGGTGAGGTTTGGAAAAAGGATATCCGGGTATCTGGCAGTGAACCTCAGTTGATACAGTTGCCTTTTAACCAGTTCTATGTGCCTGATTGGTGGAAAAACTCACATCAAGGCGTGGGCAACAATGTGGTTGATCTTTCGTCCATTACGACATTTAGCATCAATATTGATGGAGCAGCCAATGTAACTCGTTCTATTTACCTGGATGATTTTCGATTGTACAAATCACCTGTTGTAGATAATTACGAAGGCTATGGTTCGGATAATACGAAGCTGAGAGTCCAGTATAAGCGCAACAGTGATGGCGACCCGATGACAGTGACATTGGATGCCGAGAATAAACAATCGGGTGCATATGGTGCTAAGCTTGACTTTGAAATGACTGCAGCCAAAGGATATGCGGGTATAACCAAATCCATCGGTGGTGCGGATTGGTCAGCCAACAATGGAATCCAGCTATGGATGAAGTCAGGGCAAGCAGGACGCGGTGTTACGATTCAAATAAAGGACGCAACAGGCGAGTATTGGGAAACCGATGTGTTTATCAATCATACGGATGGAACCCTTATGAACATCCCTTTTGGTGCTTTCCATTTGGCGGGATGGCAATCGGTGACTGTTGATGGGAAACTTGATCTGACGTCCATTTCAGAGTTTTCGATCTATGTGAATAGAGGGTCTATTGGAAATGGTGCGGGCACGCTGTATGTCGATGATATTCAAGCGGCAGCGCTTCGTGAAATCGACAATTTCGACTTCTATTCAAATGATGCCAGAGTGCGAGCCGATTATGTGAAAGCAGCTGACGGCGATGAGATAACCGCTTTTATGGAAAATAGCATCAAGCAGGCGGGGAATCATGCGCTTAAACTGAGCTATACCTTGACCGCAGCGAAGGGCTATGCCGGCGTCAAACGGACATTTGGCAAGCTGAATATCGCCAAAGGCGGCAATGCTATTTCCTTCTGGCTCAAGTCGAATAGCGTCGGACACGGACTTACATTCCAATTGACAGAAAGTGACGGCGATATTTGGGAAGCGCAGACAACGATGACTTCAACAGAGGCTGAAGTTATTCAGATTCCTTTCGGTGGATTCGCACGCAACCAAACTTGGTCGAAAGGTGATGGCAAGCTGAATCGAGCTGAAATAGCCTCCTATGCGATTTTCGTAAACAAAGGGAATGGGCAGGCGGGGTCGAATACCATTTATTTGGATTCTATTGCCATTGATCAAGTGCCGATCATTGATAATTTTGACTATTATGGCGGTGGCGAACTTGTAGCTGGCGGCGCGTATTCAACGAATAAAGACGGTGGCTCGGTGACATTAACACCTGTGGGGGATCAGAAAGAAGCGGGACCGTTCGGAGGCAAGTATGTTTATGAGCTGCCGACAGCGTCTAAAAATTTTGCTGGTGTTAATAAAAAGCTAGATGAGTTGGACTGGAGTGACTATGAAGGCATTCGCTTCTGGTTGAAAAAGGATGCATCGAATCGCAAGTTGACGATTCAGTTCTTAGAGTCGGATGGTTCCGCATGGGAAACCTATATTGAGTTAAATGGTAATAAATCAGGTGTCATCAAGCTGCCATTCACTGGGTTTACGAAGGCACCGTGGAGTTCAGCCGGTGATCGTATCATCGATTTGGATGCCATCAAAGAGTTCTCGATTTATGTGAATCAAGGCGCAAATGGTACGCTCGGCCAAGGAACGCTGTATTTTGATACGATTAAGGTTTATAAAGCTGGGGAGGAGCCAATCGATCCAGTAGATCCAACAGATCCAACAGATCCGACAGATCCAACAGATCCAACAGATCCAACAGATCCGACAGATCCAACAGATCCGACAGATCCGACAGATCCAACGGACCCAACTGACCCAACAGATCCTGTTGATCCAAATCCGACAAATCCAGTGGATCCTGTAACTGGTTCTGAACAATCATCTCCAGGTGCTGTGACTCCAGCACCAACCGTAGTTGAAAAAGACAAACAAATTGAGCTCACAGACGAGGCGTTCAAACTACAAATCATCACGGATGGCGATGGGAAAGCTGTGCATCAAGCCATCATCCAAGCTGACGAACTGAAGAAGGCGTTGGACCTTCTGGTGAAGAAAGAGCAAGGAACGCCGATCGTTTTGAGCTACGAGTCATCTGAAGTTGATGAAATCGTCATTCCAAGTAGTATTCTATTGACTGCTCTGCAGTCGAACCCTGCTCAATTCGCTAGCACAGTCATCACACTGAACAGCGATGCAGGTTCCTACTCGCTTCCGCTTAGCATTCTTACCAATCCTACGCTGCTGAAAGCGATTGGTACATTCAGTGAGGACGCAGCTCTGCATATTGCCATTTCGCCTGTACCAACAGAGCAAGCTGAGCAGATCCGCAAAGCTGCAGAAAAGCAAGGGGTTACACTGATCAGTAAACCTGTATCCTTCGGTCTGCTTGTGACAAGCGGTGGTCAACGAACGGAGATTGATAATTTTGGCGCTCAGTTCATCACGCGAAGTATCATCATGAACGGCCCCGCCGACCTATCCACAGCCACGGTTGTCGTTATCGACGGAGAAACTGGCGCAATCACGTTCGTCCCTGCGACCTTCCAGCAGCATGACAATAAGCTGGAAGCTGTTATCAGCAGAAACGGAAACAGCGTCTATGCAATTGTCTCCCATCAAGCCAAATTTGATGATGTTCCGCTGACACATTGGGCTGCATCTTCCATTGAAGTATTAGCTTCCAAGCTGCTGCTGAATGGCATGACGGACACGACGTTCGCACCGGATCGCGCGGTTACACGAGCAGAATTCATCACGATGCTGGTCAAAGCGCTGGGGATCGTTCCGTCAAAAAGCTCGCAAGCGATCTTCGCTGATGTAGGCTCGCAAGATTGGTATGCATCTGCCATTCATGCTGCGCATGAGCTGGGCTTGGTAGACGGCTTTGAGGACCACAGCTTCCAGCCGAATGCGACCATTACGCGGGAGCAAATGGCGGTGATGCTCGGCCGAGCATTGGCTTTAACGAAGCTGTCGCAAACGGTGAAGCCAGCTGCTGCACTCACCTTCACAGACGCTGCTCGCGTCTCGTCTTGGGCAGAGGCATCGATCCGTCTAGCGACAGCCGCAGGCTTGTTAAGCGGCAATCCCGACGGATCGTATCGCCCGCAAGCTCAGGCAACACGTGCTGAAGCTGCCGTTGTCTTTTATAACATGCTGCATAAGCTGGGCAATGTGAAGTAAGTAATTGGGGGCTTCGGCCCCCAATATATGTCTATATTTCCACCGAAAAGTGGAAATACAGTACAAGGAAAAACAAATGCGTGCCATTTTACTCGGGGCATGGGCGATTTATAATAAAAATGTAAGCGCTACACAAACTAGTTCATTGGGGGAAATAGGATGAAGAAGACATTAGTAGCCACAACGTCGATTTGCTTGTTAGCAACGTTACTTGCAGCGTGCGGATCGGAATCAACAAAAACAACAGCTAGCCCATCACCAGAAGCGAAGGCAACAGCAGCAGCAACTGCTGCGGCAGCGACGGAAGCTCCAAAAGCAGCGAATCCGAACGATGATATTAAAGGCAAAATCGTGTTCGCAACGAATCGTACGGACTTGATTGATACGAAGTTGAAAGAATATAAAGAAGCGTTCAAGAAAAAATACCCGAACGCCGACGTGGAATTTGAAGCGCTGAAGGATTATGAAGCCGCTATCAAATTACGCTTGGCCACGGCAGAAGTGCCGGACGTTGTTTTGATTCCGAACATTCCAAATACACAGCTTCCTGATTATTTTGCTCCGTTGGATGATCTCGGTCTGAACGATAAAATCCGCTTTAAAGACTACAAAACAGCGAATGGCGGCACGTATGGTCTCGTAACAGGCGGTTCCACAACTGGTATTGTGTATAACAAGAAGGCGTTTGCAGATGCAGGCATCACAGCGCTTCCGAAAACGTTGGATGAATTCTACGCAGCATCCGAGAAGCTGAAAGCAAAGGGAATTGTGCCACTTGCAACCAACTATAAGGACAAATGGCCGCTCTACACATGGCAGCACGTAGCTGTAGCGATGTCCGGCAATCCGAACTTCTGGAATGATCGTATCAAGCAAGAGAATGCTTTTGACCCGAATGGTGCGTTCGCGAAATCCCTAGGTATCCTCAAAACGATGATCAGCAAAGGCTATGCGGAGAAAGATATCAATTCCACGAACTGGGAGCAATCGAAGAAAGATGTAGCGTCTGGGAAAATGGCGATGTACTTATTGCCGAACTGGGTGATTCCACAAGTTATTGAAAATGGTACAGTAAGCGCAAACGTTGGCTTCTTCCCAATGCCTTTCGATAACTCAGGGAAGTTGACTACGCTAATGACACCTGACTATTTCTATGCGGTAAGCAAGAACAGCAAAAACCTCAAAACAGCCAAAGCTTTTGTCAAATGGCTCATTGAGGATTCCGGGTATGATGATTTCGCTGGCTTCATTCCATCCTTGAAGGATAAGAAGTCCTCCGTTACACAATTGTCTGATTTCCTAGCTACGAAAGACCTGAACTTCGTTGAAATCGCAGCTGATAACAGCGACGCAATGGCGATTCAAAACAAAGCGCAAATCGATTTGAACGATATCGCTCAAGAAGTTGCAGTGACCGACGTTGCCAAAGTATTCGATAAATATAACAAGAAATGGGTAGAAGCGAAAAAAGCGCTCGGGAAATAATAACGTACCGTAAGAGGGCTGAATGAGACCTTGAGAGCATTCAGCCTCTCTTTTCAAATTAAAGAGCAATGAGGTATGGAGATGAGCTACCAACAACAAAAAATCACTTTGATCGTATCCTTCCTAATCGTCCCCCTTGTGCTGCTGCTGACGTTCACCTACTATCCGGCTATGAGGCTTATTTATTTAAGCTTCACGTCATGGGATGGACTAACACCGGTTAAAACATGGGTTGGGTTTCATAATTACCGAGAAATCATGGGAAATCTAGAAGTATTTTATATCTTCCTTCATAACGTTGCCTACTTCGTAGGCGGCATTTTGCAAAATGTGGTTGCCTTTTTCTTTGCTGTCCTGTTAAACAGTAAGCTCAAGGGGCGCAACGTGTTTCGAACGGTGCTATTCTTGCCTTACATTATGAATGGGGTCGCTGTAGCGTTCATGTTTGGTTATGTTTTTGATACGAATATGGGTTCATTGAATTATTTCTTAAGTCTATTAGGTGTAGAGCCAATTTCCTGGTTAGGTAAGCCTGGTCTCGTCAACGTCTCATTAGCTTCAATCAGCGCATGGAAGTTTATGGGTTTTAACATGGTCGTCTACTTAGGGGCGCTGCAGTCACTGCCGGAAGATCTCTATGAAGCAGCTAAAATCGACGGCGCACGTAGATTACAAGTGCTTCGCTACATTACATTACCTGGTATGAGGAAAATTATCGAGCTTAATCTGTTTCTGACTGTAATTGGGGCTTTGGAGGTATTTGATCTCCCCTTCGTTCTGACCAAAGGCGGCCCTTTGGCGGCAAGTAAAACGTATGTTCAGCAAACAGTGGAGACCGCGTTTCAATATAATAATTTCGGACTCGCATCAGCGATGAGCGTTCTGCTTATGATCGTTGTTATTGCCGTAGTATCCGCACAACGTAGAATTGTTGGAGGAAAGGAGGAGTAACCCATGAAACCAAGACCGATCACATCGACAGTGAAATACACGCTTTTGTCGTTAGCCAGCTTGATCATCTTCTTTCCCTTGTACATTTTATGTGTAAATGCATTTAAGGGAAGTAAGGAATACGGCACGTCCAGCGCGTTTTCACTGCCGAACTCCTTTCTTAATTTTGATAACTTCCAGCTTGTATTTGAGCGTGGGAATCTGGGGCAGGCTTTTCTCAACACAACAATCGTGATTGGTTTATCCTTGCTGGGGAACATCGTTATGGGGACTATGGTGGCCTATGTACTCGGGCGGTTTAAATTCCCAGGTCGCTTCCTCATTCTCGGTCTATACACGGGTGCAGCAATTATTCCAGTGATTACGACGCAGGTGGCGATTTTCTCAATTATCAAATGGTTGGGATTATTCAATACCCATTTCGCCCCAGTGCTCTTGTACATTGGTGCTGATGTGGTCCAAATTTACATTCTTCTTCAGTTTATTCGGAACATCCCTTATGAGCTTGATGAAAATGCGATGATTGAGGGGTTATCCTTGTATGGCATTTTCTATCGCATCATTATACCATTGCTTACACCAGCCATCTCAACGGTGATTATTCTTAAAACAATTTCGATTTATAACGATATGTATACGCCATATTTGTATATGCCCTCGCAGAAGCTCGGTGTAGTCTCGACCACATTAATGAAATTCACAGGCACGAATAGTGCCGAATGGCAGTTGATCTGTGCAGCCATTCTTATCATTTTACTGCCAACCGTCGTGCTGTACTTGTTCCTGCAACGGTATATTTTCTCCGGAATTACGAATGGTTCGGTGAAATAACATGCTAGCAGGACACCTCTAGGCTAGAGTCGAAATAGTAACCCACGGCCCTTGTTAGGAGCCATGGGTTTTCTTGGCTTTTTTAAAAAGAAAGGGCTTACATTCCTGTGAAAGAGCTGGGGGGAACTTCTTGTGCTAAGCGATATATGGCATTGGATTGTGAGGTTGTCACTAACTAAAAAGCTGATAACAGTTTTTGTTATTTTAATCACGGTGCCGATTGTAACGATTTCAATGATTTCCTATTCGAGTTATTCCAAGTCAATTGAAAAGAACACGGCTCTCTATGTGAATCAGATTTCGCAGAAAATTTTGGAGCGGGTAGACCAGTACGTATCGGATATTAAGCGAGTTACGGGCAGTCAAATTTACATGCAGGATATTCAGGAGTCCTTAGCTAATCAGGCGAAAACGGTGGAAGAAAATAATCGTCTCCAGAACTTTGTTAAAGGCTTGAACAGTCTGAAGAATGATACGGAGTCTGTGTACATTTTCGATAATTATGGCAATATGTACGACAGTACGAAAAATGATACGATTCGGGAGAATATCCGGCAGCAGGCCGTGGATTTACGCGAACAAGTGCGCAATGCGCAAGGTTCCTCTATTGTGATCTCCACGCAGAAAATAAGGGTAGGTCAAACGGACAAATATTACTTTTCCATTGCCCGTGAGCTGAAAAACACGAATTCGCTGGAAGGCATCGGGATGATCATATTCGATTCTCGCATTCAGGTTATCGCTGACGCGGTGCGCGAGCTTGATGAGGTAACCAAAGGCCGAACGATGGTGATCGACGATCAGAATACAGTCATTTATGATAGCGAGCAGAGATGGATTTCGACGAATGTTGCGAATAATGAGCTCGTTCAGAAAGCGGTTGGCGCGCAAGGCAGTTTTAAGGTGACGCTGGAAGGCAAATCGTATTTAACCTCCTATACGACCTCAGAAGTGACGGGCTGGAAGCAAATCGTTCTCATCCCGGTGGATCATTTAACAGAGGAAACGAGAGTGACACGGGATTTCACGATGATTCTCGTTTTATTATCGATAACAGCAGCTTTAGTTACATCTGCCATTATTGCGATTGCTTTGACAAGGCCGTTAAGGACTCTAATGAGGACGATGAAGCAGGTCAATAAGGAGAATTTGAACGTCCAAATACCGGTGAAATACTCGGACGAGTTTGGCATATTGGCGAAGCATTTTAATAATATGATTAGAAGAATTAACGAGCTGGTGGAAGAAGTCTATCAGACGCAAAATCGCAAACGAGAGGCTGAACTCAGGTCGCTGCAGCATCAAATTAACCCCCATTTTATCTATAACACGCTGGAAGTGATTCGTATGACGGCGGAGGTCAAGCGCGATTATGAGATTTCGGAAATGACCTATAATTTGGGTGAGTTGCTGAGGTACGGCATTTTGCGGGGGACGGATCAAGTTACGATTCATAAAGAATTCGATCATTTGGAGAAATATGTGGCGCTGCAAAACTTTCGATTCTCCAAAGACATTCAGCTAGTATTGAACATCAATGAGGCGCATCTGACCTACCCCGTTATTAAACTATTATTTCAACCGATTGTGGAAAATGCGATACTGCATGGTTTTGAAATGAGAGAAGAGAATTGCCTCATCACCATCACTTCTTATGAAGAAAAGCAGGCGATCTACTTTACGGTTCAGGATAATGGGTGCGGAATGGATGAGGCGCAGCTGAAAATTATTCGAAATGCATTGCTAGGCGTACAGCAAGAGAATCGATCCAACATCGGCATTGCCAATGTGAATGAGCGAATTATTTTGCAATATGGTGCCCCGTTTGGCTTGCAAGTCAGCAGTGAAGTCGAGGTCGGCACAACCGTTACGATTGTACTACCTGTTCTGGAAGCTTGGAAGGAGAGTGCCTAAGTTGCAAATGAAAATGTTAATCGTCGATGATGAACAGCGCATTCGGCTTGGTCTTCAGGCTATGGTTGAAGGGATGGATTTGCCGATTGAGATTATAGGCTTGTGTGCGAACGGCATTCAAGCGATGGATAAAATGAGCGGATGGGAAGCGGACGATTGCAAGGTGCTTCTAACCGATATCAAAATGCCAATGATGGACGGCATGAAGCTTATAGAACGAACAAGAGCGGATTATCCGGATGCTCATATTATTCTACTAAGCGGATTTAATGAATTCGAGTATGCGCGTCAAGCGATTCGGTTTGGGGTAGAAGAGTATTTGTCGAAGCCAGTGAACAAGAAGGAGCTGTTTCAAGTATTGAAGCGAGTGGCGGAGAGTTTACCGCTGTCCGATTCCTCTGAGAAGGATGCTGGTGATCCCTTGCCTATCGAGCCTAAGGAGCATAAGAGACAGATCATTGCCGACGTCATTCGCATACTGGAAGCGGATCTTAATCAGGCCTTCGATTTGAATGAGCTGTCAACGAAAGCAGGCTTGAATCCAAGTTATTTATGTAAATTGTTTAAAAAGGAAACGAACAAGACCATCACGGACTATGTAACGGATTTGCGGATTGAGAAAGCGAAGCATATTTTGGAAGATCATCCCGATGTGAAAATGTATGAGGTGGGCTCATTAGTTGGCTATTCGGATCCCGTTTATTTTACCAAGCTATTCAAAAAGTCAGTCGGCAAGACGCCGAAGGAATATCAGGCTGGTCAGTGTGCTTTTGGCAACCATAATGCCTGTTTAGACTAAAGATTTCTTCAGCATGTTGCAGTAAAGTAAAGGTATGAAACGTATCTGAGGGGGTTGTTCGTATGAGCCAACAAGAGATTCAAATACCTGAAGCTAATGCTTTGCTGCAAGATGTGATTACAGATGAGCAAGCGCAATTTTTCTTGGACAATGGCTTTCTCGTCATTCGGAATGTTGTGGTTGGAGAGGAGCTTCGGCTCTTGCAGGAGCAAACGATGAAGGACGTAGAAATCGGAATGGCTGGAAGCGATGATGACGATTATAAGTATCGCGTGAGGAAGAACGGCGAACGCAAGTATTGGCGGACGGAGTATATTATCGATAAGCAAGAGGCGAATAAAGCCCTGCTTGCGCATCCGTTCATCTTGCGATCTGTCGCGAAGATTCAAGGGGTTAACTTCATTCCAACCTGGGATTCCTTAGTTGTAAAAATCCCTAATCAAGCGGCCAGCGTGCCTTGGCATCGCGATGCTTTGATGCCTGAGGGCTGTACAGATCCGCGGCCGATCTTCAACGTTGATTTCTATTTGGATGAGGCAGATCTGAAGTCATGCTTGTGGGTGATTCCTGGAAGCAACCATTGGGCTGCTGAGGATGCAGAGGAGCGCTGTGCGCGACCAGGCTTTGATTTCAGGGATGCGGTCCCTGTGCCGATGAATCCTGGCGATGTGATTTTTCACAACATTCAGCTGCTGCACGGCTCTCCTGAGGGGGATGGCAATGCGCTTCGCCGAACCGTGTATTACGAATTCCGTCCAGGTGAGATCGAAGCGGAATTTGGCCCGCATACGCTGGAGTATCTAGCCTTGAAGCAGCATATGCTTGTGGATTGCATTGAAAAGCGCGGGGAAGCTGCTTATACGTCGGGTGAAACGCCATATGCGTATCAGCCGAATGGGGCTTTCGCGTTAGGCGCGAAGATGGCGCCGAAGACGTATCGGTATGCGCATGATGATTATTGGCGGGGTTAGCGGTCAGGAATAGATCAAATTCGCACAAAACTGGGTTAAGCTTTGCCCAGTTTTTTTCTTGAACATACGTCCGAATGTATGGACATCGGAGTAGCCGACGCGATCCGCAATTTCACTGAAAGAGAGGCTGCTGTGAATGGCCAGCTCCTTCGCTTTGTTGATGCGGATCCAAGTCAAATACTGCATAGGCGACATCCCGACATGCTGGCGGAATAAGGTAAGTATATAGTTCTTGCTGAGGCCGGATACGTCCTCCAGCTCTTTGATTTGAATCTCCCGATTGTAGTGCTCGGTGAGATAGTTTTTAATGAGGACGAGCTTCGGCATGGTAAGCGCGTCTGTTTTGGTGCGGGTTGCGCCAGATTCGATGGCTTGTGCGGCTTCAGCCAGAATGCGCATAAGCAAGCTCTGGCAATGCATCTGATGCACAAGACCGGGCTGGCGGTAATGCGAAACAAGCTGCGACAGCATCGTCTCAACCGGGTGATCCGCGAAATTGCCGAGGAGATGCTTATGCTTGAAAAGCTCCTCATAGGGAAACGCGGAAGTGCCAAAATGGAAGACCAATGAAATACACACATAAGGACTGTGGTCCGCCTTAATGATGGAGTGACGCTCGTTGGGACGATGAAACAAGAGATCGCCGCGGTGCGTCTCGTACGGTTGATCACCAACCGGGTAGTGAGCGAAGCCATCCACCACATATTGCAGGATGAACTGTGTCATTTCTCGATTGCGGATTGCCCAGCCCTGCGGGGCGTGGAACATATGTGCCAACGTGATATAGGGAGGGAAATGGTAGTCCTGAAGCATTCCAATCGTTTCTACAGGCTGCAGCGTACTGAGGTTGGAAGCCATAATGATCAGCACCTTTCTATATGCTCCATTGTAGCATGAAGGTGTGAAGTTTGTAGAGTGCCTTTGGCAACTAGGGAGGGGTGTCGACGGTTTCATAAAGGTAAAAGGTACCTATCGCCACTATCCCCTTCGCTCAGGTCAGCAAGAGTTGATCCATATTCTGAGTCAATGGGATAATGCTCATAAGCTATGGCGCTAAAGGCCATCGCAACAAAAAACTTCAGCCCCATCAGGGCTGAAGCTCCTTAAATCCTTATTCCGTTACCTTCTGCATCTTGCCTGGATTGTTAATCTTATAAGGCACCGGATGCTTGCTCAGCTTCTTGGCTACGATTTTGCACTCGAACGTGACGGTGTCGCCAATCGCGAGATCAAGCTTCTTGAGCGTTGCGCTGTGGCTCGACCACGCGGTGCCGACTTCGATAGCTGGCTCCAGAATCGAAACAGCTTCATAGATGATGACTTCATCATCGGTGTCCGAGAAGTTATTCGGCACGGTCGTAAACTCAGTAACCGTCGCCTTCATTTTCACTTTCTCTTCAGGAAGCTCCAATTTAGTGGCTTTTTCTTTTTTTGTTTTTTCCTTAGCAGGCGCTTTCTCAGCAGGAGCAGCCTGTCCATCTTCAGCTACAGCATTAACCTTAGCGGCTTTCGCTGGTTTAGCTGGCTTCTCTTCCGGCTCGGCAGTCTCAAACTCGTCCGCTAATGCAGCATCTTCCGCTAACACAGCTCCACGCGGGCTATAGTTCGCCGCTTGCATTTCCTTCAAATAGGACGGATGAATGCAGTGCAGCTGCTTCGTATCCAATTCAATCACAGCCGTCATGGGATCCACTAGGCCAACAATATTGCAAGCCACATTAAGACTATTACCTTTATAGAAAAAGGCCTTCGCTTTTACTGCTTTTTCAGATACTAAACCCCATTCTTTACATTGCTCGATCAGCTCAGACTCTTCATCAAAACGAGTAAACGCAGCTGGTTGAATGGCGAACGCGTAGTCCATATGTAATCAACCTTTCTATTCTATGTAGTGGGAAGTTCTACTTCTCTTCTTCCTCAGTTATCTTTATTTTCATCCTCATCAAGCTCTACATCGAGATCTTCTTCATCTTCCAAATCTTCTTCTTCCTCTAAGCGGAAATCGTCGGTTTTTTCCCCGTCTTCCCAAATTTCCACGAAAAGTGCATCACAATTTTCAAAATCAGCCGGCTTAAACGCTAGCGCTTTTTCCTCGTCGGGACCGACATAAACATTCTCGAGTGTTTCCCCATCAAAAGAGAGGATGACATAAATTTTCATAGTTAAAGATGCCTCCATTAAGGTGATAAGCAATATTATACCATACCGAGCGAAATGTTCGCATGAAGAGCGATTGAACTTTCATATACATCTATATAGCCTGTATTACCGGATCGAAAAAAGGCTCGTTCAGGATCCGCCCACAGTAGGAAGTGAAGGAGGAGTTCTAGGGATGGCGTTGCTAGTCATATGTGTACTCGGGTGTCTGTCTGGTTTCATGATTTTTAGGAGACATGGAATACCACACAGCATGGATCAAGCTCTGAATGATGTTAAGCTGTCTATTATTATTCCGGCTAGGAATGAAGCGGACAATCTCCCCATCCTGCTGCATTCGCTTAAAATTCAAACCTTAGAGCCTTATGAGATTATAGTCGTCGATGATTTTTCGGATGACCATACGAGGGAAATCGCCGAAAGCTTCGGGGTTAAAGTGATCTCCAATCCTAAGCTGCCTGACGGGTGGACGGGCAAAAACTGGGCGGTATGGAACGGCTATTCCCATGCGACTGGGGATCTCATTGCTTTCTTGGATGCAGATATTCGATTTGCTCCGCGGGCTTTAGAATGTTTAGTGAAGGTGCGGAATAAATTAGGAGGGGTGCTATCCATTGTACCCTACCATTACACGGAGAATTTGAGAGAGAGATTGGCGCTTATCTTCAACGTTCTCGGCGTATTTGCGTTTACTTCTCCTTTTGAAAAAAATAATACACAGAAGGGCCTGTATGGGTCCTGTATTTTAACGACTAGAGCAGATTACGAATCGATCAAAGGCCACGAAAGCATCAAATCGGAAATGCTGGACGATCTGAATCTCGGTGCTACTTATGCGAGGGCAGGCATCCCAGTGAACAATTTTATCGGGTATGGACTGGTCTCTTTTCGGATGTATCCTCAGGGGCTAAAAAGCCAGATCCAAGGCTTCGGCAAAGGCGCAGTCCTAGGCACGTCTAAGCTCAAAGCAGGTACTCTTACGCTTACTGCTATTTGGGCCATTGGGCTGGTCCTCTCAGCAGCTTTCCCATTTTTCCTAGATACTTCTTGGGGCGTTCCGCTACTTATCGGCTACCTCATTTACATGGCACAGCTCTTTTATTTTGTAAAATACGTTGGTATTTTTGGCATTGTCACGCCTGTTTTGCACATGGTGTCAACGTTATTTTTCATCCTGGTCATGCTGTACTCGATGTATCAGGTCGTATTTCTAGGGCATGTAGCCTGGAAAGGGCGGCAAGTTAAAGTAGGAAGCAGGCGAGAGCAATGATCATCATCGGATGGACGATTTGTGCTTTTGTATCGGGTGCGCTCATGTTTAGCTATTGGCTAGGTCGGTTGGCTCGGAAAAACCTGAAGACAGTGGGAGACGGCAATCCAGGTGCCCTCAATTTATGGAAAGCAGCGGGTTATCGGCTCGGGATTGTCGGGGTGTTGCTCGATTTTATCAAAGGGTATCTCATCATTCGATTGGCTGTGGAAGCAGGCGGGATGTCAGGCTATGCGTTGATTCCTATTGCATTGGCACCGATCTTAGGACACGCGTTCACCCCATTTTTACGTGGAAAAGGGGGCAAAGCCATCGCCGTCACTTTCGGCGTCTGGAGCGGGTTGACACAGTTTGAGGTGTCACTTGCGTTAGCTGTCATTTTGGCCATTATGCTTGGCTTAATGAAGGTTATAAACAAATGGAAGCCGATTTCGTCGGAGGCAGATGGTCAGCAGGTCGTGATCGGCATGCTGCTTTTGGGCGTTTATCTCTATGTGAGGGATGCCGCCGCTGTGCTGCTCTGGGTGTGGTTGGGGAACACGCTCCTGATCATGCTGAAGCATCGCAAAGAGTTGTCTTCCTTCCTGCATAGAAAGAACACACAAAAAGAAGAATCCCAGCAATTATGATGCAGTGACTCCCAACGCGCGCGGATCCTCGTGGTGTGTTGTGTTACCGCGCCGTATGGCGGATGTCAAACCCATCTTTATTTGAAAGATGGAGAAGGAAGTTTGTTTTGCCAAGGATCATGGTACATGATTTTAAGCGCGAAGCACACGCCACTAGCTCCTTTTTGTTGGAGCTGGCGGCGTTTTTACTTTTTTTGGCGGTTTACACGTGGCGACCATGACAAAAGGAGTAGTATAAGTCGAAAAAATCGATTTACGCGAGGCGAGAATGGCAATAGGAGAGGAGTAAGTCGGTGAAACCGACTATCTCGATCTCGCCAGAGGCAATCTACGCATACATACGCGCCACCTCCTTGGGAAAAACTAGGGCATATACGCGAAAGGAGTGCCTAGGCTCATGGAGGATCATCTTACACGCAAAGAAGAACGCCTAAACACAGTCAGCCATGGGATTGGCGTGTGTTTAAGCGTCTATGGGCTCATTTTGCTGTTGCAGCGATCTGCGCTTTTTGAAGATTGGTTATACACGGCTAGTAATGTTGTTTTCGGCGCTTCGCTTTGCTTAGTGTATGTGTCCTCGACACTCCTGCATGGCGTACGCTCACCCAAGTGGGGGAGACGATTCGAACGCTTGGATCATGCAGCGATATTCATCGCGATGGCAGGTTCATACACGCCGTTCCTGCTCATAACCATTCAAAGCCGATTATCGATTGAGGTTCTCATCGTGATCTGGGCGCTAGCCTTCGGCGGTGTACGATATGTGCATCTCATCATTCAGCGATTTATGCCCTGGGGGCTACTGTTTTATTTGGGTATGGGCGCTTTCATGACGCTCTTCATCGTTCCCTTATATGTGGCACTTCCCCACATGGCGTTTGCTTGGCTCGGGCTCGGGTTAGTGAGCTATCTCATGGGTGTCCCTTTTTTCCTCTGGCGAAAATTACGCTACCATCATACCATCTGGCATCTGTTTGTTCTGGCTGGGAGTGCCTGCCATTTTATCGCTGTGTATAGCTACGTGATGCCCGCGCTTCTATGAGCACTACATGTAACTTGTGCTTGATAACAAGCTCATAGGCACTTTTTGCCTGTTCAAATTCAACTGTCGATTGAGAATCGTAACATCCTTCGCGCTAGGAGAGGGACGGTTTCTATAATAACGTATGGGGTAGTTGCTGTCCCATAATGGCGTTCGTTCTTTTAAATCCTGCGGGTAGGTCATCGGGTCGCCTCTCATCTAGCAACTTGAATCTAGATGGATAATAATACCTTAATTTTGTGCTAGTACGGATTAAGATTGTTTATTTAATGTCGAAAGCATCATTCATATAATAAAAGCATGGTTCACTCATTCCTAAGATACCAAGGAGGCAGAGACAATGCCAAGCAACTCACCTTTATTATTGAACGATGAACAAATGAGAACGTTTATTACGAATGGCTGCCTGATTCTCAAAACAGATTTTCCGCGTGATTTCCACGAAAGTTTAGTTGAACAGTTGAACACGGTGTATAACGAAGAGGGTAACCCAGGCAACAATCTATTGCCTCGCGTTCGCGAGCTGCGCAAAGTGTTCGACCATCCTGTTGTGACAGGTGCGTTAACTAGTGTGCTGGGACCTAACTATATGATGCATGCGCATCGTCATGGGCATTTCAATGCCTCAAGCGTTGCCGGTGGATGGCATAAAGATAGCTATTGGGGTTATAAAAGAATGCGGAACCATCACCCGCAATGGGCCATGATCATGTATTTCCCGCAGGATACGCCTGTGGAATTAGGACCAACCGGCGTTCTGCCAGGAACGCAAAACTATGAATCTCGCACTTTTGAAGGAAATGAACAAGAGGGCGAGGTATTGGCGAGTGGGGAAGCGGGTACTTTTGCGCTGATTCATTATGATATTTGGCACCGTTCCACTCCGAATGTACTGGGACAACCTCGTTATATGTTGAAGTTCGAATTCATGCGCACCGAGCTGCCGCAATCGCCAAGCTGGAACAATGTGGAGAGTGTCTGGCGGAAACCGGAAGGATTGAGGTTACCAATCGCCGAGCATGATTTGATGTGGGAAGAGACGTGGAATTGGCTGTCTGGACAAGTCGGCAGCATTGCCAATACGGTTGCTTCCGATCCAGATCGAATCAAGGAATTGGCAGCAGGTTTGAGCAGCTTTGAGCCGATTGCAATTAATGCGGCATATGAGCTTGCCGCAAGTGGGCAGGGTGGTGTAGATGCATTGCTTCAAGCGCTTCACTCTGATGATAAAAATGTATCCCGGAATGCTGCTTATGGCTTATCTGTAGCGGGAAGTGATGCAGTTGAGGGCTTGGTTGCAGCGTTAGCCGGTACGGCTGATGGAGCGGAAGGGAATTCTGAGGAAGTTATTGCACACGCAGTGTTCGCACTCGGTGAGCTAAGAGGGCTTGCAAGCGAGGCAATACCTGCACTTGTACGTTTGATAAAGCATCCATCGGAGACGATTCGCTGCGCTGTAGTTGATGCACTTGGTCTTATGGAATCCGGGTACGATCAAGTGGTCGCCTGCTTAGCTGGGGCGCTGCAGGATGAGAGTGCACAAGTTCGGTTTATGTCAAGCCTATCCCTGTCCCGATTAGGGGCAAGCGCCGAGGCTGCAATTCCCCAACTGGAAAGCGCCTTGGATGATGAGAACCGCTACGTTCGCGCGCATGCAGCGGAATCTCTGCATTACATCGGAACTGAACGTGCGAAGGATACGCTCATCAAGTTCCTGCTTAACTCACGTTGGTGTCCGACGACAACAGCGAAAAATGCGTTTTATCCTTAAGTGTACGGTAAGTACGAATGAGAAAACGATCAATCCCTTTGATAAATGGGGATTGGTCGTTTTTTGATGTTTGTGAGCCTACAGAAATGGCAGGCTAGGCCCGCAAACTTCTCACAGATTTAATAGATACTAACCTAATCTTTTGATAAGAACCGAAGCGTTTGCATTTGTTTGTGTGCCACCGGCTAATGTCTGAAGGGTGACCGCAGCAGCTGAACTATGATTTCGCAGAGTTAGAGTATCGCTAGCTGCTAATGCGACGATTACCTGCCCATTGTTTTGCTGAGTGCCAGCACCGGAACCATAAATGGATCCCAAAACCACGGAGTTATTTAAAAATAGTGCGAATTGGTTGGGTTCTACACCGGAGATGGAATAGGAAACCTCATAGTTACCCGGAATGGGATTGGTAATAGTGATCTGAGCTGTTCCAGCAAGATGTGTAATACCTGATGAAATAATACCATTTGTATCGAAACTTACAGCAGCCTCTAGTGCTACCACTTGAGCACCTAAGTTGTAAATGTACCCGAACTCGGATATCGCTGCAGGTCCAGTGGCACCAGTAGCACCAGTAGCACCCGTGGCGCCAGTAGCGCCAGTAGCACCCGTGGCTCCCGTGTCGCCAGTAGCGCCCGTAGCGCCCGTGGCACCAGTGTCACCAGTTGCACCAGTGGCGCCAGTAGCACCCGTGGCGCCAGTAGCACCCGTGGCACCCGTGGCTCCCGTGTCGCCAGTAGCGCCCGTGGCACCCGTGGCACCCGTGGCGCCCGTGGCACCCGTGGCTCCCGTGTCGCCAATAGCGCCAGTAGCGCCCGTGGCACCCGTGGCACCCGTGGCTCCCGTGTCGCCCGTAGCGCCAGTAGCGCCAGTGGCGCCCGTGGCACCCGTGGCTCCCGTGTCGCCAGTAGCGCCAGTAGCGCCCGTGGCGCCCGTGGCGCCCGTGGCTCCCGTGGCTCCTGTGTCGCCAGTAGCGCCCGTGGCTCCCGTCGCACCAGTAGCACCAGTGGCGCCAGTAGCACCCGTGTCGCCAGTAGCACCCGTGGCGCCAGTAGCACCCGTGGCGCCAGTAGCACCCGTGGCGCCAGTAGCACCAGTAGCACCAGTCGCGCCAGTAGCACCAGTAGCGCCAGTAGCACCTGTGTCGCCAGTAGCACCCGTGGCACCCGTGGCTCCCGTGTCGCCAGTAGCGCCAGTAGCGCCAGTAGCGCCCGTGGCACCCGTGGCTCCCGTGGCACCCGTGGCTCCCGTGTCGCCCGTAGCGCCCGTAGCGCCAGTAGCGCCAGTAGCACCTGTGTCGCCAGTAGCACCCGTGGCACCCGTAGCGCCCGTGTCGCCCGTTGCGCCAGTAGCGCCAGTAGCACCTGTGTCGCCAGTAGCACCTGTGTCGCCAGTAGCACCCGTGGCACCCGTGGCACCCGTGGCGCCCGTGGCACCCGTGGCACCCGTGGCTCCCGTGGCTCCTGTGTCGCCCGTCGCGCCCGTGGCTCCCGTAGCTCCCGTGGCACCCGTGGCTCCCGTGTCGCCCGTAGCGCCAGTAGCGCCAGTAGCGCCAGTAGCACCTGTGTCGCCAGTAGCACCCGTGGCACCCGTGGCACCCGTGGCACCCGTGGCTCCTGTGTCGCCAGTAGCACCCGTGGCGCCCGTGGCTCCCGTGGCACCCGTGGCACCCGTGGCTCCCGTGTCGCCCGTCGCGCCCGTCGCGCCCGTGGCTCCCGTAGCTCCCGTAGCTCCCGTAGCTCCCGTAGCTCCCGTGTCGCCAGTAGCACCCGTGGCTCCCGTGGCACCCGTGGCACCCGTGGCTCCCGTGTCGCCCGTAGCGCCAGTAGCACCAGTGGCTCCCGTGGCTCCCGTGGCTCCTGTGTCGCCAGTAGCGCCCGTTGCTCCCGTTGCTCCCGTGGCTCCCGTGTCGCCAGTAGCACCCGTGGCTCCCGTGTCGCCAGTAGCGCCCGTGGCTCCCGTAGCACCAGTAGCACCAGTAGCACCAGTAGCACCAGTGGCGCCAGTAGCGCCTGTGGCTCCCGTGGCTCCTGTGGCTCCCGTCGCACCAGTGGCCCCGGTGTCACCCGTAGCTCCAGTGGCTCCCGTCGCACCAGTGGCCCCGGTGTCACCCGTAGCGCCCGTAGCGCCCGTAGCACCAGTAACACCAGTGTCGCCCGTCGCGCCAGTAGCGCCAGTAGCACCTGTGTCGCCAGTAGAACCAGTGGCGCCCGTGGCTCCCGTGGCTCCTGTGTCGCCAGTAGCGCCCGTGGCTCCCGTAGCGCCCGTAGCGCCAGTAGCACCAGTCGCGCCAGTAGCACCAGTCGCGCCAGTAGCACCAGTAGCACCAGTAGCACCAGTAGCACCAGTAGCACCAGTTGCACCCGTAGCGCCAGTAGCGCCAGTAGCGCCCGTGTCGCCAGTAGCACCCGTGGCGCCCGTGGCTCCCGTGGCTCCCGTGGCACCAGTAGAACCAGTAGCACCCGTAGCGCCAGTAGCGCCAGTAGCGCCCGTGTCGCCAGTAGCACCCGTGGCGCCCGTGTCACCAGTAGCACCAGTGGCTCCCGTCGCACCAGTGGCCCCGGTGTCACCAGTAGCGCCCGTAGCACCAGTAGCACCTGTGTCGCCCGTAGCACCAGTGGCACCAGTGGCACCAGTGGCACCCGTGGCACCCGTGTCGCCTGTAGCACCCGTAGCACCAGTAGCACCCGTAACGCCAGTAGCTCCCGTGACGCCAGTAGCGCCTGTGACGCCAGTAGCACCAGTGTCGCCCGTCGCACCAGTAGCACCCGTGGCACCCGTGGCTCCTGTGTCGCCCGTAGCGCCCGTAGCGCCAGTGTCACCAGTAGCGCCAGTAGCACCCGTGTCGCCAGTAGCACCAGTAGCACCAGTAGCACCCGTGTCGCCAGTCTCGCCCATGGCACCAGTAGCACCCGTGGCACCCGTGGCACCAGTGGCACCCGTGGCACCCGTGTCGCCCGTCGCGCCAGTGTCGCCAGTGTCGCCAGTAGCGCCCGTGGCGCCAGTAGCACCAGTAGCGCCAATGTCGCCAGTAGCGCCCGTGTCGCCCGTAGCTCCCGTGGCGCCCGTAGCACCCGTGGAGCCCGTGGCACCAGTAGCACCCGTGTCGCCTGTAGCGCCCGTAACACCAGTAGCACCAGTAGCTCCCATGTCACCAGTTGCGCCTGTTGCGCCACTCGCGCCCGTAGCACCCGTGGAGCCCGTGGCACCAGTAGCACCCGTGTCGCCTGTAGCGCCCGTAGCACCAGTAGCACCAGTAGCTCCCATGTCACCAGTTGCGCCTGTTGCGCCACTCGCGCCCGTAGCACCCGTGTCGCCAGTAGCACCAGTAGCACCAGTAGAACCAGTTGTGCCAGTAGCGCCCGTCGCTCCCGTAGCACCAGTGGCACCAGTAGCGCCTGTGTCGCCCGTAGCCCCTGCACCAGTAGCACCCGTTGCGCCCGTACCACCAGTGGTGCCCGTAGCACCTGCTGCGCCAGTAGCGCCAGTAGCGCCAGTAGCACCCATGTCACCAATAGCACCAGTAGCACCCTTGTCGCCCGTTGCTCCCGTAGTGCCCGTGGCACCAGTAGCCCCTGCTGCTCCCGTAGCGCCTGTAGCACCAGTAGCACCTGCTGCGCCCGTAGCACCAGTTGCCCCTGTGTTCCCAATAGCACCAGATGCCCCCGTCGCACCGGTCGCGCCAGTAGCCCCTGTGCCGCCAGTATCACCAGTGATACCCGTGGCTCCCGTGTCGCCCTTAGCACCTGCTGCGCCCGTGGCACCAGTAGCACCAGTAGCACCTGCTGCGCCCGTCACGCCAGTAGCTCCTTTAGCTCCCGTAGCCCCCGTCTCACCCTTGGGTACATTAACAATAATTTCAGGGGGAGGGCACTGTACGTGAACGATTTTCTTTTTAACGACTACTTTATCAGAGCATTTCTTTCTTTTAATGGGAGGGCAAACGACCAATCTTTTTCTTTTGCATTTTTTGCATTTGTTATTTGGCCTACAATTTGAGCAGCTCAATATAGGCACCTCCACATTTTTCTTAGTATTGTTTTATACTATGTGGGTTGTCTTATATCGGTATGGACAGAAGTTAACAAATACGCAAGCTTTCACTAGCTTGTGATCTTTTGTTTTATTGTAATTGTATTGGTGCATCCATTTTTTGTCTGAGCATGCTCCTCACGTAAAAAAAGCCCCCCAGCCTTCCCAATAGGGAAGGCCAGAGGGTCAACTTACCGCGGTCGTAAATCGCGGAACGCTGTTGGCTTAAACCCCGTCTGTTCCTTGAACATACGGGAGAAGTAGGACAATTCCATGCCGAACGAATCGGCAATTTGGGAGACATTCAGCTCCGTGGTTAGGAGCAGATCTTTGGCTTTTTCCGAGCGTAGATGGTTCATATATTGAATCGGGGAGTACCCCGTAAACTGTTTGAACGCGTTGATGAAATAGTTCGGATGATAATGAGCGAGCTGGGCCAACGTTTCGATAGAAACATGATCTGCCATATGCTGCTCCATGTAACGCAGAACACTATTCATTTTCTCGTGGGTCGGCGTCGTTGCTAGATTCAGCTTCACGGATGCGTTGCCATCAATAAATTCCGCGATAAGCTCATGGAGGATGCCAGTGACTCGGAATTCAGCTGATAAAGCATCACTTCTGCGATAAGCAATCAACTTTTCAAACGTTTGTTGGAGCGCGGCTGGATCCTTGACGACAATCGATGGGTTGGTGTGCAAAATCTGAAAGAGGTCCAAATCCCCGATTTTCGCTGTGAAATGGGACCAATACTTACCGAAGGTGTGGTCACTGATCGTCCCATAGGCTTGGTCGCTGCCAGCAGGAAGCAGGTATAGCTCGCCAGGCTTTGGATAATAGGTTTGATCGCCTATTTTTAGAAAACCTTCACCTTCTATGATAAAATACAGCCGATTTACAGGACATGCGGGAATTTCATCATTCCAAGTTCTCGGTACCTTCGTGTATGCCGCATAATCGACTTCAATTCTCGCTCTAGCCATATATTTCTTCCAAAAGGTACGCTGGCTCGCATTCATATCTGTTTTCATAGTGTTATATTCCCTTTACAAATAGTCGACAAATGCCTTCTGTAAATTGCTGCTTCGTGTAGCCAAGCACTTCTTTATGGTACAGATACGGCTCTGGAAAAAGGGAGATGAGAATTGTATTGACCGTTAAGGTGATATCAATTTCTTTGATCTCGCCGTGCTGGACGGACTTTTGAATCAGCGGAGCTAGAATATTGTGAAGTCTGATAAAGAATGGCTTTTTGTGAATGCTAAAGCTCCGTTTGTCCGCATGCATGGATGATATAACGGACAAGAGCGCGACATTCTCATCAACGAAATCGATAATATCATGAATACAGGCTGAAAGTTGCTGCAGCCCAGATTCGACCGGATTAGCTGTCGCGTATTTATCCTCCAGCGTCTCAATAAAGCGAGTGGTCGTGGACTTGATCAAATCGCTGCACACATCTCCGATATGCGTATAGCGGCGATATAAGGTTCCTTGGCCAACACCGGATTCCTTCGCAATTTGATGCATGGTGACGGATTCTATATCATTCGTTTCCAGCAGTGTGCGAGCAGCAGCAAGGATGCGACGGCGATATTCCGTATCACGTTCTCCGCGTCGACTACTTTGAGGAATAGTTTCTTTATCGGGATCACAAAATATGTGGTTATGATCATCTGGGTGGTTCATATATTCGTTCCTCCTGGTAGAGAGATCGTCCATGAAAAAATCATTTGACTTTGCGGACAATTGTCCGTAACATGAAGTAGCGGACAATTGTCCCGTATACATTGTAACATGATGAGAGAGAGATTGTCTAAGGAGGAGTTTGGAATGAGTCAAACAGCTGTATCCGGTGGAGCGGAGCCGGAATTTAAGATTACGAGCATTCTGGTGCCGTTAATCGCCATTATTTCAGGCATTTTCATGGTTATCCTCGACACGACAGCAATGAATGTTGCGTTGTCCAAATTGGTGGTTGACTTCAAAACAGATTTACCTACAATTCAATGGGCGGTAACAGGCTATATGCTGGCATCTGCTGCGGTAATTCCGTTAGCGGGATGGTTATCTGACCGATTTGGAGCGAAGAATGTCTTCTTAACATCCGTATTCTTGTTTACGATTGCATCCCTCTTATGCGCGACACCGAACAGTGCAGAAATGCTGATCGTTTTCCGCGTCCTGCAAGGATTAGGCGGGGGCTTTGTAATGCCGGTCGCGATGGCTTATGTATATAGACTTAGTCCACCTAGCAAAATCGGGCAAGTCATGGGTATGCTAGGCGTACCTATTTTGTTAGCGCCAGCCATTGGTCCGATCCTTTCAGGTTGGTTAGTTGAATACCATTCTTGGCATTGGATTTTCCTAATTAATCTGCCTGTTGGTATTTTTAGCTTAATTTTTGGCTTTTGGAAGTTACCTGTTGTAGCTCGTAAAAAAGTGGCAGGCTTTGACCTGCCAGGGATGATTCTGGGTCCAATTGCTTTCGCGTCGCTCTCCTACGGGATTTCGCAGGGGGCATCGGGATGGACATCAGATAAAGCGCTAGGTGGCATCATTATTGGTGCTGTTGCACTCATCGCATTTATCATCGTCGAATTGAAAGCGAAAATTCCTTTGCTGGAACTGCGCGTATTTAAGTCATTCGATTTTTCTTTTAGTATATTCATTCAATGGGTGATCCAATTCTGTATGTTTGGCGCGATCTTCCTGCTTCCGCAATTCCTACAGCAAGCCCGTGGTTACGGCGCATTTGATACAGGCTTGACCCTGTTCCCTCAGGCAATCGCCTCCGGACTGATGATGCCGATTGGCGGCTATTTATTTGATAAAATCGGCGTGCGTTGGTTAGTTGTTATTGGACTTTCACTTGTATCTGGTGCGATATTCCAATATTCCCATATGGATTTGACTACGCAAAGAACGGATCTCATTCTACCACTTGCGATGGCTGGTGCAGGTATGGGACTCATGATGATGCCAATTAACTCCCATTTGATTCAAAAAGCACCGCAGGACCTTGTCAGTCGGGTTACTTCTCTGACAAGTGCGATGCAGCAAGTCATCAGCTCATTCGGTGTTGCCATCGTAGTAACGATTCTAACGTCACGCGTGACGACGATGATTACCGAACAGAAGCTGCCAATGGGTACCCCGGCAGATATGCAAAAATCCATGCTATCCGTAGCACCTGATGCCTTTGGATATACCTTCACCTGCATGATGATTATTGCTATGTGCGGTATTGTTCTTGGACTTTTCTTGCGCCGCGGCAAGTCCCCTGCGCATCAAGAAGCGCGTACCGATGTGGCGTTGGAAGGTTTGCACTAAGCTAGATTGATTCGATAGGCATATATATTTTAAAGAAGAGGGTGTCCCAAAAGTGATGAATTTGGCGGGACATCCTCTTTTAGTAATTTTGTAAAACCAAAAGAAACCGTTCCTTGGTAAAATGGAAGTGCGACCCACCATTAAAAAAGGAGACGGTTTCTTTGTACATTCAAAGTACAATGGTTCAACTTACACTGCCAATGGATCTGGAAGAAGATATTCCTCAAAATCACCTCGTTCGTATTGTGGACGCTCGCCGTGGATGCAAAGAACAAAGGAGCTAAGCGCACACAAGCCGCTTAGCTCCTTTGTCATTTAATTATTAACCTTTTCTCACTATGGAATCTGTCCCGATCACAATTAGTAGTTACTTTTGAGACAGGCTCTTCTTTGCATCTGAGATTGTATCACGATCGATTTCTAAGAACCGGCAACCTCCGCCTCGATGACATTCTGGTATGCCCTGGCCGTATTCGTGAAGTCAGAATCACCCATGGAAAACCGTCTGCGCTTCTTCAAGCGAAGCAATGTAGGTTTCGTAGTGTTCATTCGTTACCGAAATCACTTCTGTATGGCGGACCGGATACCCGACGTCTTCGAACATGCGGGTAACGGTCGGAAGCGTGAAGAAGCACAAATGCATTTTGTCCATCAATCCTCGGTCCTCATAGGTCCAATCCTGATTCAAAAGGTTGATCTGAATCGAGATATGCCCGACGGTAGGTATGCAAGCCAAGACAACGTCGATAGACTTCAATAAGGGCTTGACTTTCGTAAGTGTTTTCCAGGGATCGCGGAGATGCTCCAGTACGTCACCGAAGATAACGCAAGCAAGAGAAGCAGGTTCTAGAGGCAGTTCTTTTTCGATATCCCTGCAGATACACGATCGAACTTCTTTTCAGCTTCCCGTGTGGCAGGAGGATAGTCTTCAAGGCCGTAGACGTGACTGCGGTGTGTTTCTATAATGGCGCGCCCCTGGTTGCCTTCCGCGCAGCCGAAATCGGGAACCTTGTGCATTGAAAGGTGAACCCGAAGAAAGAGTACGAGATTCACGCCTGAGAGGTATGAATCCGGAATCGTAATGACGAACATTCGAGAGAGCGTTGTCCTATTCAGCGGCTCGAATATCGGGACCGTATTCGCGTAGGAATACTTGTCGGAACTCTTCGTAGTTGCTCATGACGACGATTCCGCAATCATGGACGACCCAAGGGGACGTCTGTTTAGGAATGCCAATTTGGTAGCCCGCGCGTATAAACTCAATACACTGCGATTGATCGTAGAAGTGCCAGCTCGTGAACAGATCCTCTCGCCATGGAAGATCGTATTGCGTCATGAGGATGCACCCGTCGAGGCTCATGACTTGCTGGTACTCTTCCGCGATCTCGCCTAGCGGCAACAACTTAAGTTTGCCAGAATGGCTATCAATTATTTGCCCGTATCTCGCAGGAGATTCCCACCAGATTCCGCTTACCGGCAGTTTAGCCGCGCCAACTACGCCCAGCATACCAAGCCGCGGATTGTTCTGGAATAGTCGTACCAGGTCGGAGATGAACGTCGGGCGGAAAATGTATAAATCCTGATGAAGATACACTTTGTACTTGGCATCCGTGCCCCTCATTGCTCTGTTGTAGCCGTTGGTCATGCTCGTTGCGTCCATAATGGGCACGAATTCCGCCTCAAAGCCTTCGGGTAATTTCATAATCGATTGGAAATGATTCCGGGAACGCTCGTATTCCGGCATGTTGTTCACGCAGGTAATAAAGCAAACTTTATTCGGATTCAGAGTAATCTTCTCCTTTGGCTTTAGGATTCAAAACGATTGTTATCTATTTTATGTGCTGTCATTGAAAAGGCGCATTGATTCGCAAGTTTTTTTGCGTAGCATTGAACGATCGAAGGATTGCAGATCTATGTTGGATCCGAATTAATTCTTCCTTTAGATCAAGTAATGACACAGCGAGGACATCGTCTAACAAGATATACAGATGACTTTGTGCTCTGTTGCAAAACACAGAAAGGTGCGGAGAGTGTATTGAAGTCCGTCTTCGGATTACTTGAGAGGGAAATGGGACTGATAGTTCACCCCGATAAAACGAAAATTGTAAACAGCAAAGGGAATCATTTGTATTCCTTGGCATGAATTTAAGCCGGGAAAGAAGATGACGACCTCAACCAGTGCAATGATGAAATTTAAAGAATGGGTGAAGGAGATCACGAGAAGAAACCAAACGGTAGATGTACAAAGGTTGGTCAAGAAGGAGCTTAACCCGTATTTGCGGGGGTGGGGCAGATATTTCGGGACTTAGTTGCTTGCTATTTCAAAGAACTTCATCTCCAAAGGTTATAAAAACTGGAGGAGTCGGATGCGATGACCCACATGTCCGGATCTGTAAGAGGCTCATGCAATTGCGCATGGGCCTACTCGATTTCAAAAGAACTGGTAACTAAAAGTTCGTTGATTGGCGGTAATTACAGGCAAGCCCTTTCTTGGGAATTATTAGATGAAATAAGGTTCCAGCCGTTGCAGGCGGACCTACAGGGGCATATCTTATGAGCAAGGTTTTTTGTTTTCGATTCGGGCGCCGAGAAAGTGAAGTCCTTCAAAAAGAAAGGTTGTCTAAGAAAGGAGGCGTTATATGAACCTGTTGGAATGTGACCTTCGAGACGAAGTGCTTTGAAAAGGATTGGCGTTACCTTCTTCAAACACCGAGACTGGAAGCAAATCTTCGCTATAATCGGTCTCATTTCAAGGAAGCAGTTTTATACATCAATAACGTGAACGATCCGGAATAGGTTAGCTTTTATGCCTTCAAGTCCGAGCTCGTCGCTATTTACTTGTGTACAACGGATTATTTGCTTCATTTCTCCAGTGACTCGATCCTGGAGGGGACACTCGAATGGGTGGAGCATTCGCTTGAGAATATGGAAGATGACCCCAGGATCAAGGTTGCAAATCCGATCTGGAACTTTAGCTACGAATATGCGAAGCAGGAATATCGATAGAGGAGAATGATCGCTTTTATGTGGGGAATGGATTTTCGGATCAATGCTATCTGATGCGTACAGAGGACTTCAAAGCGCGCCGTCTACAATGAGAAACATGGTAGTTACATTCATCGCAATTTTACTGAATCAACTGGTAGCGACAAACGGGTTTCGAACGATTACTCAAGCCGGTTCAATCTATCTTGAAAGATGTGATCCTATATGCTTTGTTTTACGATATTGGCTCATGAGGACGAAAGCATTCTAACTGCGCAAATAAAAAACATTCGACATTACATTCCTAATGCCAAGATTGTCTTGTACAACGGAGGGACAAATAAGGACTTCGGCAGTTGCCAAGGCATTCCCATATGTCCGTACAGCAGGCCATTACAATACGGAAAATTAGGCAGATTTCTATATGATGTTATGAATTGGCTGGAAGAAACGAACATTGAATACGATTACCTCGTTAACTTGGACTCTGACGTGCTTTTTATCAAGCACGGTTTTGAGTCGTTCATCGAAGAGGTAATGGAAGGCTATGACTGCATGGGAGCTCATATGCAAATACAACATTCAGTACATGATAATCCGCAATTTTATCCGGGGGTTACACTGTGGAACGAATGGCATCGCTGGCAACCGTTCTTCCAGACAAACTACATTGTCCGCTATTTTAATCCCGCACAAGTTTATCGCCGTTCCATAGTTAGGAAAATACTGGATGAAACCGATATTAATCTGCTCGAGCAATTGTTAGCCGCAACGGATACCTTTGCTATGGAAGAAATGCTCTATGCAACACTCGCTATGAAATATGGAGGAAAGTGCCGGGAGTATCCTTGGGATTATGATAAAAGCCTGCAATATGTGCGTACTGTAAAACCTATTTCTTTCGATGAAATGAAGGCGGCAAAAATAGATCCTCATTATTATTGGATTCATCCGGTTAAAGGTGAAACGTTTACATTTATGAGCATGTTTTCGAAACAAATGGATCATAAAAATAAATCAAATCAGTGATGGAGGAATGACATGGAAAGTAAGCCGCTTGTCAGTATTCTGATTCCTGCGTATAACAGGCCTCATTATTTGAGATTAGCTCTAGAAAGTGCCATTAAGCAAACCTATCCGAATATTGAAATCATCATTTGTGATGATAGCACGGACATGGGCGTTTGGATTATGATGCAGCCCTATCTGGAACGATACCCGAATATCAAATATTTCAAAAACGACACCGTGTTATTTGTGAAAAATTATAATAAGTGTTTTGAATTATCCTCAGGCGAATATGTGAACTATTTAATGGATGATGATTTGTTTCACCCTGAGAAAATTGAACGAATGATGGATTGCTTCCTTGAGATGCCGGATGTCACGTTAGTTACTTCTTACCGCCAAGTGATCGACGGATCCGGTAACGTAAGACCTGCTGTATATGCAACACGAAGATTGTTCAATGAAACGAAAGTATTGAACGGAATTGATTTTGGCAATGACATATTGTGTCACGGATATAATGTGATCGGAGAACCGACTACCGTACTTTTTCGGAAAAAGGATTTAAAAGAACCATTCGGCATTCTTGGCGGCAGACAGTTTACGGCCATCAATGATGTGGCGGCATGGCTCTCACTTCTTGCTCGGGGTAATGCCGTTTATTTACCTGAGCCCCTTAGTTATTTCCGTATACATTTCGGCCAACTTCAAAACTCTTTCGGTATATCTACATTTGCAGATTGGAGCGAATTGACGCTAAATGCAAGAGTGGCAGGCTTTTTACAGGACTCGGGCATGTACAAAGCTGCGCTTACATTACAAGTGGAGAGGCTAGCTGAACTGACATCATCACCTTCTTTTTCGGAATATTTTCCGAAAATCATTGAACAGAGTATTAAGATCGGAGACATCATTTCCAAGCTGTGAGCAAGCTCTAATGCCAATTAAGGAAGTGTACAACATGAGTATCCAATTAGTAAGCAGCTTCATATGGACTTTCGCTGTGTGAGAATGGAATTCTTTTACTTCCCGGAATACTTAAACCTCTCAGATATTGAAAAAAGAAAACTGAGAAATAAAGAGTCCAATGTTGTAGATCAAATTATGTATCATTTTGTTGTTAATAAAATGAATATATCGGATGAAGAGTTAATAGATTTCGCTAGAAATACTAGTCTCGAAGAACCAGATCATGTCACCTATAGAAGGAAATCGAATTGATCATTAAAACATGCGTGGGGCCATGTAGTTTTCAATATAATAAGCTGGTAGTTCGAACATTTTCTCATGTTTGAACTACCAGCTATTTTTGTTACATCATCAAAAGCAATTAAGGCAAACGCACCGATGCACGGTACAGCTTGCTGTTCCATGTAACGGTACTTTTGAGTGACTCAGCGACAAGGCGCAGCGGGACATACATCCGGCTGTCGCTCATGATTTGCAACGGGACAGGGACAGAAACAGACTTTCCGTTCACTGTAGCGACTGAACTTCCATCCTTGAGCTTCAAGGTAACGCCAGCATTTGTTATAGTAGCAGTTCTAGTTGCAGCATCCCAAGCAAAATTGGCGTTCATCGCCGTTATAAAAGGACGAATCGGGACGACAGTCGTTTCTTTATCTATGAAGCCGGTAAAATCAGAAATGTATTGTCCATTAATATCAATTTGAACTTTAGGTTTGTCCAACTTGCGTACAACTAGCGCATTGCTGAGCTTCCGACCTGGGTATGTCATCATCGTGCCATTCGCATAAAGGCCTGAGCTAGAGCCGCCATCCATATTCATCGCTTCTTTCAACCCAAGCGCGATCGAAATCGCTGCAAGCTCTGACAACGTTGCACTTGGTACGGTGCCCATCACGAGTCGGTTAGAGCCATCGATTCCAACGAAGCTTCTAGCAGCGGAAGATTGGGTAACTTTAGGGTCGGTGAAGCCATCTCGTTTCACATTGATATCCGAGGAGCCGTTCGTTACCAGCTTCGGACCTACGCCGATGGCGGACAGCCAGGTTTTGGCATCCAGATTGCTTCCGCCTTCACCCTTCGCAATAATATCCTTCGTAATTCTGTCACCTACATCCAAGTTGGTTAACACATTCGTCTTGTTGTTGGCACTATTGCCGACGAAGAGCACATAACCGCCTTCCGGGACTAATACGGAATCTTGTGTAATGCGTGTGACAAGTCCATCGTTAATTACTACTTTGGTGCCATTAGGAAAGCCGATCCAGCGGCCAAAATCCGGCGTATACCAGACAATTTGGTCAGTGCTTGTGTCTCCGTAATATTTGTTAATCCCCCAAGGATTGATGGTATAAGTGCCGCCGCCTTCGCTGGTGCGAATGGCAATGTCGAGATTGACGAACTGAATATCTGGCACTTTATCTTTGTTCAGGAATAGCGTCTGATTCTCACCAGAATGCATGGGCTCGCCAGACTTCAGCAGTGTCCCGTTAGGATAGCGAATATAAGGATCCGACTCGTACGCGTTGAAAAAGGTTCCGTTAATTGCAGCAACACCGTTCTCTCGCTCAATGATCGCTTGCATCGCATCGTCATGTCCGATTCCGCCATCTGCTAACGCAGGAACGAGCTCCAGCGTTGGATCGGTGAGATCTACCGTAACAACGTTTACGGTGAAGTTTTTACCTGAAGCGTAAACGAGTTTAGTAGACGCGTTCACGGATGGGGAGTATGCGGCAGATGCGGGTGCTGGTGCACTCCCTGCGAAAATAGCTGCGCTAAGCAGAAGAGAAGTAGCTGGAATTAATAATTTCCTATGAAACATAAGTAGGGTCTCCTTCGGTAAGTTGAGTGTCGAAAAATGATGAAATATATACAGTTTATTATAACATTCGGACGACGGGTGGTGTTTAAGACGCATGTCTTTGGGGATATGTGGCTTGGAGATTGCTTACAGTGCAATAATTTGCCCTGAGGCACGCTGGCGCGGGGGAGGACCTTAATGCCTTTGTTTGTGGGCACTATCCCATTGGCTCAGGATATGCATCGACTCAGGCTGGCCTGAGCGAGGGGGATCGTGGCAATAGAGTCAACACAACAAAGGGCAGCCCATGTAGAACAACTACATTGCGACTGCCCTTCTTTTTAACTGCTACCAAGACTTCCGCAGCGTAAACAAATCCTGCAGTTCATCATTCGAAAGCTCCGTAATCCAGCCTTCGGAGGAGGAGATGACGTTGTCGCTGAGGCTCATTTTGCTCTCGAGCATCTCGTCGATCCGCTCTTCCAATGTGCCGAGCGAGATGAACTTATGGACCTGCACGTTCCTCGTTTGGCCCATCCGGTAGGCGCGGTCGGTCGCCTGGTTCTCGACCGCGGGATTCCACCAACGGTCGAAGTGGAACACGTGGTTCGCCGCGGTCAAGTTCAACCCGACGCCGCCGGCTTTCAGCGACAGCACAAAAATATTCGGTCCCTCGCCATCGGCGGCTTGGAACCGTTCAATCATGCGGTCGCGCTCTTGCTTCGGCGTGCTCCCGTTGAGGTAGAACACCGGCTCTCCGCGCTGCTTCGAGAGCACATCCGCCAGCATGCGGCCCATGCCCACATACTGCGTGAAGATCAAACACGAATCGCCCTCGTCGCGGAGCTCATCGACCATCGCAACAAGCCGCTCCAGCTTCGCGGAGCGCTGCACAAGCGCTTCGCGCCCATCCTCGCTTTGCATCATTTCCTCAGCCAGCTCCGCTTCCTTCGTGAGCAGCATCGGATGATCACACAGCTGCTTCAGCTGTGTCAAAGCGCCAAGGATCGCGCCTTTGCGCTCCATGCCCTCTAGCTTTTGCATCCGCTGCATCAGATCCTTGACGGTCTGCTCATACATCGCGCCTTGCTCTGCCGTCAAGTTGATGTAGACCTTCATTTCCAGCTTGTCTGGCAAATCGAGCTGGATGGCGGGATCTTTCTTTTTGCGGCGCAGCATGAATGGTTTAACCAACTGTTGAAGCTGCGAGGTACGTTCCGCATCCTGATGCTTCTCAATGGGATTCGCGAAGCGAATTTGGAAGCCGCGCTGGTTCCCAAGGTAACCCGGATTCAGGAAATCATAGATCGACCACAGCTCTGATAATCGATTCTCAATTGGCGTACCCGTAAGGGCTATGCGATGAACGGCGTTCAGCGAGCGAATTGCGGCGGATTGTTTGTTTTGAGCGTTTTTGATATTCTGGGCCTCGTCCAAACAGAGAGAGCTCCATGTGTAAGGCTGAAGTGTTTCTTGATCCATGAGTGCTGTCGTGTAGGAAGTGAGGACAATATCTACGCCCTGCAAAGCATCATCCAACGCACCTCCGCTCAATCGACCCTTCCCGTAGTGCAGCATGACGTTAAGCTGGGGAGCGAAGCGTGCAAGCTCCTTCTGCCAGTTGCCAAGCACGGAAGTAGGACAAATCAGTAGAGAAGGCTGCTCAGAAACCGGTTTGTGATGCAGTAAATAGGTAATGAATTGGACGGTTTTGCCAAGTCCCATATCATCGGCTAAGCATGCGCCAAGCCCGAACTTACGCAGGTAGCTCAGCCAAGTAAACCCTTGATGCTGATAACCGCGAAGCTCAGCGCGCAACCCTTGCGGCACGGGGATGAGTTCAAGATCGGATGGCTGTCCCAGCTTCCGAATCATACCCATCAGATGCTCATTCAGCTCAACCTCTAGCTGCAAGCGAGCTTCTTCTTCATAGTCCAACTCCTCGGGAGTTTCACCATCCCATGATGACTTTACCTTATCTTTTTCTAACTCACTCAATAAATGCAGCTGGAAAATATCTTGCAGAGACAAGCCCTCAGCCGGATCGATGCTATCCATCAATTTGCGAATTTGATCTAAGAAGGCAGGGTCCAAATAGATCCATTGCCCACGGAAACGAATAAGTCGTTCATTACGGCTAAGCAGACTGTTGAACTCCGCTTCGCTTAATTCGGAATCACCGATAGCAATCCGCCAATCGAAGTTGACGAGAGAATTCATACCAAACAAGGACTCGCTCTTACCGCCGCCACCAGCGCCTCCGCCAGCTTCTGCAGCGACTTTAGCGCTCAGACGAGGCTTTCGTTTGGCAGCTGCTTCCCACCAAGCTGGCAGCATGACGTTCCAACCATCCTCCAGCAAAATGCGGCTATCCTTGGTCAGGAACGTCCAAGCCGAGTCATCGCTCATTGGATGAGCGAGCAGTTCACCGTCATCCGCCATGCGAGGTAGGGCTTCTAGTAAGCGCGTTACCCAACCGGGGGCACGCTCTACGACAAATGGCGTCCACTCAGATGCCCAAGCGCCTGAAGCTGTTCCATCCACATGCAAGCGAATCGGGGTGAGCAGGGTGCTGTCTTGTTTATCCTGCAGGACGAGTCGCAGCCGCCACTCATCTTCGAATTCATCAGGCTCAAGCAACTGCAGCGCTGGGCGGAAAGGTGCTAGGTCTGGACGCCATCCCATGGCGGATAGCCATTCATTTTCCGTAAAAGCCGCGGGAGAATCCTCAGCTGTGTTTGACTTGCGATTAACCGAAAATAAGGCCGGATAATCTCGGCGCAAGTCCGCCATAGCGGCATCATCCGCATAATGAGCTTCTACGACTGTCGCGGAGAACGCCGCACGTAATCCCTTTAAGCCGTCACCTAGGTCATCCTTACTCTCTAACATGGACCAATCGACTTCAGCAAGTTCTTCTGAGCTGCGATCCCACGTCCAAATTAACTGACCATTGCGGAAATCCTCATAGCTCGGAACATACTGTCCTTTCTGAGCGGCTTCATAGAGAAGAGGGGCTGCACGCAGCATTTGTTGCGCGGATTCCGTGCCCATCTCCCAGCTCACAATGTCCATGAAGTTCGGATCTGCAAAGAAAGGGAGTACCTGTTCTACAGGGAGAATGGTTACTGCTAGATCACCAGCTTGTTGTGTCTCCAACAATGTACCGTAGAGGGAGGGGGCATGCCAGGTGAATAATAGCTTACGGAAGTGGTCGCCAGAGACTTCTCTGCCATCCTTGAACCCCCATAACAAGGCATCTCCGCTATCCGTTAGCGACATACATAACGACATTTCATGCAATTTGGTGGTCATTCCAGCAGCTTCCCTTTCTTCAATTCTTCCTGCAAGGCGCGCAGCCTGCTAAACCGACTGACGAATCGGGTGAAGAATGCTTCCCAGCGTTCGGGTTGCTTCATTTTTTTATATACTTTTTCTAGACGTTTCAGCAGACGCACTGCGGATTTGTAATCATGACGGTTTTTAAGCCGAATATAGTGTTCCACAGCTTGATGATAGTAAGGGAGTAGTAGCTCAGGTGACTCCTTCTCAATCGGTTGAAGCACATTCACTCGGTGCGTGAAAGGATCGTAACCCTGCGCGATTTGCATCTCGATCCATGGCTTCCATTTGCGTTGCTCATAATAGAACGTCTCGATGATGCGATAGGTGGCGGGTAGTAGTTCCATAAAGGACGCCCACATCTGGTCATCTGCATCTGGCACGTGAGCAATCGCGATTTTCCAATATGCGGCGTAGGATTCGATGTCGTGATGTCTTTTGCCGCTATAGAACGAACTTAATCTTCCCAGCCAATGTACAATCTCATACCAGTTCTGAACATATTCCAGATAGGCAAGGAAGGGGATGAGCAGAAGCGATGGAGCATCCTTGAAGGAAGCATGTGACGTAATCGCACGCCAAGCTTCATCTGACTTCGATTGGTGAAGATATAGGAAGGCTCGTCCTGCGCACAGTGAAAGAGAGAGCTCCGCGGCGTCCATCGCTTCGAAAGCAGCTAATTCTGAAGCCGTCAGGCTTGCTTCGCTCGCCACCCCGAAAGCCCAGAACGTCGAAAATACCCGAAAGTGGTGCAGTTTCTTCGGCGACTCGATGGCCATTTGTTCTCGAAGATAAGCGAAAGTCTGTGTTAATCTTTCACCATTCCGCCCGCCATCCAATGCTCGTACTGTTTCCTTCAGCCAATCATCCAGCTCATCACTCAAATGATAAACGGTTGCAGCTGTATAGAACGTGACGCCTGCTTGTGCGTTCTGCTCGATAATTTTGCGGAGGATGAACAGCCGCTGATGAAAATCGAAATAAAACTGATCTGTTTCGGACAACGGAATTGCTGTTCGCTTGAGATTGGCGAATTGCCCTCGCAGCAACTCTACATAATTCCATTGATCGAAAGAAGGTTTGAGGTGATAGGTGTAATGCTCCATAAATTTGTGCCAGCCATCTACGGTCAATCCAGGCAGTTGCGTAAGTGTTGACACGTTGGAGGCTTGCGCAGCGACTCGTTTCAACGCCATTTTGGCATTCATGATTTGGGATGCCGGATAACCTTGTCGATCTGCTAGCTCCATCAAGGCTGCGGCCACATGTTTGCAGGCCATTTTTACAGGGCAGGTGCAGGAGCTCGCTTTTAACTGATTGAGGTCAATCCCAACCATACACTTCTCGCCAAACTCTTCCACAACGGCGTTAACCTTCTTAATCTCAGAAGAAATAATTAGAGACGTTACCATCTGTTGTTTATAGAAATGAAAGCCTCGACTTAGCGTAACTTCGTTATACGTTTCAGCCACATATTCGAGTAATTTCGACCATTGGTCATCATTCAGAACGGGTGTGGAAGACATGAGTAGACTCCTTTGGATACTTACGATAAGAACATATGTCTCTATTATAAAATGTTGAGATCAACTTGTAAATTTTATAAGGACAATTCATATGTTGCTGATCAAATTGCCGTACAGCTCACTATGAACTTGGAGTGCTAAGTGAATGACACTTGACAATGGATACTGTAATAATTATAATTACAGTAAGATGAACATTTCTAGTGAAGGTGGCGAGGCGTATGTTGAACGTTGCAATTAGTGATTGGATTGTCGCAACAACAAGTGAAGATGAGTTGGTTCATGGGTATGTGGAAGCGATCGCTTGGCAGCATGGTATCGCCTTCGTACATGTCATTGCTTCTGATCAAGATGAAATCATTGGACATCAGATCGAAGTGAAACTCTCCACGGTGAAGCCATTACCAATCAGTGGGTTGGATACAGAAGCTGGCGTGCGCAGCTTGATCGATCTTGCCTTATCGGTCAGAGATGAACAGTGGTTCTTAGAGCTTTCGACGACGCTGCTATCTCTGCAGTCTAACGAATCCAAGACTACCAAAGACAAAGTGATCATGGGTTCTTACCCAAACCGTCTAGGCGTGGATCAATTGTAATGGTTGAAATAAAAAAAGCCAATATACACGTTTCCTTGCTCAGCAAGTGTAGACGGTAGATTGGCTTTTTTGTGTTTAATAGCTTGGAACTTAAAACCTATTGCGAAGCAGCAGTATTTCCTTTGGGTTTTGCTGCAGGCACACCCTTTGCCACTTCCGCGGCGAAAAGCGTCTGCATTTCGGCGATCTTTTTCGCGTCAGCCGCCTCAATTTTATCAGCGAAATACTTCTCGACAAACAGCTCCCAGGTGGGAACAACTTTTTGTGTCGTAATAGTTTTTACGGCGGTTTTGATCAATCTGCGCTCTTTGGCATTCGTGTACATATCCACGTATTGCTGTTTGCGATCAAAATCCAAATCGTTGAAGATCGCGCGGAATACTTCTGCGGTCATTCGAGCATCGTCCAAAGCTCTGTGTGCAGAGCCCTCAGCCACGATATTAAGATCTACAAGTGCGGCTTCAACGCTGACGTCATTGGTTACCTTTTTAAAGCGAGTAAACCCCTTCAGTAAATCGAAGTAGTTGGCGGCCATCCAATAAGCATCATCAAGCTTATGCATGCGCGTATCAAACACGATCCGTTTCAAATCTTCGCCGCCCCATGTGACTAGCAGGAGTTCCTCGCTTGCACTTAGCCAGGTCAAAAAATCAGTAATTACCTTGCGGAAGCCCGCGGCTTCATCGATATCTTCTTGGGGAATCCCTGTTTTCTTCTTAATAAAAGCGTTCAGTTTAGAGAAATAGACCGGCTTAATCAAAGCTGAAAATTCATCTATTTGTCTTAGAGATGCGTCTAATCGAACAGCGCCAATCTCAATAACCTCCATCGGTAAATCACTGGCAAACTTCCGGCCGTTAAATTCGATGTCTAATATAATGTAATCCATGTTGTGGGGCCCCCGTTTCATCTCTATCCTATCATTTTAGCAGAAAATGCTTAGGTTGCCAGCTTCTGTTTCCGATAACCGGCACGCAGCACTAAGCTAAATATAAATCCAGAGAACGACATTACCGATACCCACATATATAGCTGCTGTCCGCCAAATGCTTGATAGAACCATCCTCCCAGATAAGAAGCGACAATTCCTGAGATTCCGAAGAAGATAATGGCTAGAACCGTTTGTCCAGTTGCACGCCATTCTTCCGGGACGATTTGATATAAATACTGAATCGCCGCAGAGTAGAAGATAGGGAATGTAAAGGTTTGAAGGAGTTGGATCGCGACGAGTACATGCGGATCCGTCACCCAAGCGCTGATAAAGAAGCGCAAGAAATAACACAGGGCAGCAATCGAAATAAGCGCTAATTCTTTGCCTTTGCGAAGCCACCAGAAGCTAAGTGCAAAGACCAGAATTTCACTCCCCGCAGCCAAAAACCAGGCGATTCCAACCAGATGATTGCTGCCGCCCAATTCACGGATATAAACACCAAGGAATGTGTCGTTGATCCGTTGCGGAACTGCGCAAATAAAGATCAGCACCATGAACCAAATCGTCTCTCTATTACCTAAGAAATTTCGTAGACTTCGTAGCGAGATCGGCTTCCCAGTCACTGGCGCGTCAGGTAAGGCGAGACAAATAATCAAACTGATAATGCCGAAGCCCCCGAAAAGGTACGCTAAACTATGAATACCGAAGTATTGCGCTGAATAGCCAACAATCAAGGACATTACGGCATACCCGACCGCACCGAAGGTACGGATTGAACCATAGCTGGTACCCACCGCTTCCGCTGTCTGGAAATTTAAGCTCTCGGTTAATGGATCGAGCGGCATTAAGAAAAAGTAAAGCAGCATGGTGAATAGGAGAAGGACGATAAAGCTTTTGGAGTCATACAGCAGAAATCCTATGATTGTCGAACAGAATAGAAGGACTAGCATGACTTTTTTGATAGTTTTCGTCCGATCGCTAATCATGCCCCATAATGGCTGCGAAAAGATCGCGATAAAACCTCCGGTACCGATGATAAGACCAATCCGTGATGTGGAAAGTCCCTGTGCATCTAGATAAACCGGCAGAAATGAAACGAAAAGTGCGAGTAAAGCAAAATACATAAAGTTAAATGATCGTAATAAATTGGATGAATTCATGCTGACCTAACCTTCCATGATGAACTAGCCTGAAGCTGTCGTAAATGTACATTTTACCACGATGTGTGAAAGATGCAAAAATAAATGTTCACGATCGGATCTCTGAAGGGTTCGTACCTGTCACTTTTTTGAACTGTCGGCTAAAGAAATAAATGCTGCGGTAGCCTAGAGCTTCCGCGACTTCACTCACATTCATACCGAGCTTCAGCAAATAGGTGGCGCGTTCAATTCTCTTCTGAATGAGATACGATTCAATCGTTTGGCCCATAATTTCTTTGAACTTTAGCGAGAAATAACGCGGAGAAAGATGCGCTTCTTTGGCCAGATCTTGAATACGATACTGTCGCTTTGGATCTTGCCTAATGTTCGCCGCGATATCCATCATCACGCGGTTCAGCGAGCGTCTTGCAGGATCATTTAAAGGTTGATGTGCAGGCGCTTGACGTTCAAATAGCAAAAGAATCAGCCTAAGCAGCGCCTGCGCTTCTTCCTCGTGTCCATAAGCCTCCGTCAGACGCATTAGAACAAAACGGTCTAGATAGGACTCATGGAACTCTGCGGGATCGAAATGAACAAAGGATGGCAACGATAGCGGGCGTGTATGATCCCCTTCCGCAGTGAAGTGAATGAACGTTACTGTAAGCGGGTGTTCTGGATTATGTTTAGCACTGGTTAGATCTCCGGGTTTAAATAGGAAACAGTCTCCAGATCTAACGTGGTAACGTTTGCTATTTAAGGTGACCTCACCTTCACCATCCCATACATACCAGATGTCGAAGTCTTTGAAGGGCTCGTTTTCGCGGCTCCATTTCCAGTTCACTTCACAATGGACTTTACCGAAGTAAGGGGTTAGCATAAGCTCCTGTGTTGAAAAAGCAAACATGAATATATCAACTCCATATATGTAAAATAGTGCAAATACTAATGTGGTTTAATGCATTTATAGTACCATCTCCTGTTTCTATAATAAAGATATAAATAGTCGAATAATTTAAACGAAGGGGTTGTCCGAAATGGCAAAAATAGAAGCAGATTCCCTATCGCCAGAAGAAATTTCAGTAAAGCTTTATCGTTACGAGCGAATCGCAGATAAAATTGACGGTGTTGCCAATTGGAATGAGGAGCATCTTGACAGTTATCGAAGAGATGGTTTCATGGCGGTTGAGCATGTATTAAATGAAGAAGAAATTGAACGCTCGAAAGAGGCGCTGTTTGATCTGATTTTCAAAGATGATAAGGGTGCGCAGATTCAGTTCACGAAACCGAGGAGTGAATTGAAAACGGAGGAAGAGCTTGAGAACGCGATACGAAAGCTCAACGATTTCGTTCAAGTCGAAGAACGCTTGCGTATGATTGCGGAGCATCCTGCCATTCTAGCCATGGTGCGAGATATTCTAGGTGAAACACCGCGGCTAGTACAGAATATGGCTTTACTAAAACCTCCTCATGGTGGAGGGGAGAAGCCATGGCATCAAGATATGGCATACGGCAACTTGGCATATGAGAAAGCCGTTGTTGGGGTTTGGATCGCCTTAGATGAAGCTGCACTGGATAATGGTTGTATGCATGTCATCCCTGGCTCTCATGCTGATGGGGCAACGCCTCATTACGCGATACGTGACTGGCAGCTGTGTGATTCTCATGTACAAGTAGAGAAAGATGTTGCTGTACCTTTATTGCCTGGAGGTATACTTATGTTCCACGGTTTACTCAAGCATGGAACACCTTATAATCTATCAACCAAGAAACGTCGTGCCTTACAGTTTCATTATGTAGGTGAATCTGCTGTCAAACTAACACCGAAAGAGTATAAGCGCTTTTTTACAAACGAAATGAGTGGAGCAGAATGTTAGTTGTTAAGGGGTCCTCTTTCCGATAATGGAAAGGGGACTTTTTTCATATCCATATATCTGGAAGAAGAAGTCCAATGGAGCCTACACCATACGACTATCGAATGAATATGAATAATAGGATCTTTTGTTGAGTCGAAAGGGGGAACCTTGATGTCTTCGCTTATTTCAATAGTCATGCTTACATGGAACGGATTGAAATTTACGAAAGAGTGCGTAGAGAGTATTTTGCGTCATGCCGACGACAATATAAGGATTCAGTTTGTGTTTGTAGACAATGGCTCGTCGGATGGAACCCTAGCGTATTTACAAACAATCCCTTCCTCTAAACTCATATGCAATCAAGAAAATAAGGGGTTTGCGGCTGGAAACAACCAAGGGATCGCAGAAGCGGACGGTGAATATATTTGCTTGCTTAACAACGATACGGTTGTTACCGAAGGTTGGTTGACACGTTTACTGGGATGCCTTCAGAAGGACCCAAACATCGCTATCGTAGGGCCGCGTTCCAACAATGTTGCATGGGCGCAGCTCGTCTATAATGTTCCCTATAAGTCCTCTGCGGAAATGGACGTATTCGCCTTCCATTGGTCACTTCAGCATAAAGATCAGGGCTTCTTCCCTCATAAACTAATCGGGCATTGCATGCTATTTCATAAAGATCTTATAACCAAAATAGGTGGGTTGGACGAAAGGTTTTTCCCAGGGAATTATGAAGATGATGATTTCTGTTTACGAGCCCGTATCAGCGGTCAAATACTGTGGGTAGCGAATGACGTTTATGTTCATCATTATGGCGGAAGCACGTTCCAATCGAACAAAACCAATTATTCAGCTAGCGCCTACATGAATGCAGAACGTTTCGCCAGAAAATGGTCGTTGGGTATGACCGGTTTAGAGCTGGATCAATTTGGATACAATCCTTCAGAGCTTGTGGAACGTGAAAAGCCTTTCCGAATAAAACGACACTATATACCAATTAGTAAGAAGTAACATTTCATTGGAAATTATGTAGGAGGGAAAAGGAATGAGGATTGTGCTGATAAGTCCCGATTATCTTCCCGTTCCACCCGTAAAATACGGCGGCATAGAACGAGTTGTTTTTACGTTGGCAGAGGAACTTGTAGATCGCGGTCATGAAGTCTTTCTATATGCTCCGTTTGGAAGTCAGATCCGCGGGAAGCTGATCCCTTATTTACACGAGGGGCATGACATGTGGCAAATTCCTAGCTTTGTTAAGTTAACATTGCCTCAAGGGGTCGATATCATTCATGACCATACACAGCTTTCTGTTGTCGGCCAGAAGAAACTCGCGGTACCAACCGTCTGTACGATCCATAATCCATTAACCAATCCGGTTAAGCATGCCGTATATTTGAGTAAAAGACACAGGGACTTGTTCGGCAGCCCTCAAGATCACGTAGTTTATAACGGGCTAAACCCAGATGAATTTCAATTCTCTGATCAAAAGGCTGACTATCTTCTTTTCATTGGAGCCATCATTCCTTACAAAGGCGTTCATCATGCGATTGAAGCGGCAGAGCGAGCGGGCCAAAAGTTAATCATTGCTGGCCCCGTCTATGATCATGAATATTTCCATAAGGAGATTCTCTCCAAAACCATGTCGAATCCATCTATTCAATATGTCGGTGAAGTCGGAGGGCAAGCTCGTCAAGATTTATTGAAGCATGCCAGATGCATGTTATTTCCGACATTGGTTGAGGAACCCTTTGGGCTCGTCATGACTGAAGCTATGGCATGTGGTACACCTGTGTTGGCCTTACCCAATGGATCTGTACCTGAGGTTATGAGCGGTTTTCCCCAATTGATATGCCGTTCAGTTCAAGAGATGGCGGATAAATTGATGCATGTGACATTACCTGATCCCCTCGAGCTCCGCGAATATGTGCTGGAGCATTTTACGACAAGCACGATGACAGACAAATATCTCGAAATCTACCGTAACATCATTGAGGAAGAAAGTTGATACTAACGAAAAGCAGTGGCTGCGCCTCGTAACATAAGGCGCAGCCGCTGTTTTATATTTCTGTGGTTTCGGAGCTTTCCGATATGTTCAGAACGGACTCAAGGTACTTTTTATTATGCAGTATACTCTGGTCTTTGGGTCTGTAGCTGCGGGCAATTTCATTGTGCTTATAAGCATTAGCGTATTGTCCTAGATTGTCATAACAAACACAGAGTTGTAGATGTGGCAGCCAAGTAGAAAATTTGGGATTAGAGAATCCCCAATTGTGTGTAGGTACGTTTAATTCTGTAGCTAAGTTATACCAAAACACGGCTGGTGCGAATTGCTTACGAGTTAGAAAATAATACCCTAGACGACAGCAGAACTCGGCACGTGGACTATCATACTGTAAGGATCGGAATACGGATTGGAGTTCCATTTCACTGTTGCCTAGTTCATGGTAACAATCGGCTAGCCTGCTGCAGGAGGAGATTTCATCTTCTATCCAACCTTTTCTAGTTGTGAGGAATTTATTGTAATAAATGATTGCTTTGCTAAACTTACTATGATCTTTTAATTCATTCGCGTAATAATAGAGATCCCTGGGCGTGAACAGCTCTCCTCGCATCAGTCTATTCTGAAATATTTTCAGATTCCTGTCGCTCTTCGTATGGATTCTGCAATGCGTAACGGTAATGTCAGAGTCCAAAATATTCCCACTGACCTCCAAATATTCATGGATCGCTCCAATCCATTTGAACTGATTCTCCCGTTTCACCAACCGATTGCGCTTAAACCTGGAAATCGGGTTGCCAAATTCATCAAACGCATAATTATAAAACATCGTTACCGAATCGACGGAAGGCTCTAGATCTGCTTTTATCGCTAAGAGTTTGTTACAATCCTCTTCCTTCAAAATATCATCCGCATCTAACCATAAAATGTATTCCTTTGTAGCTTGACTGAAAGCAAAGTTACGCGCAGCTGAGAAGTCATCTATCCATTTGAAATCGTAGATGCGATCTGTAAAGGAACTTGCGATCGATTTTGTTTGGTCGGTTGAACCGGTATCAACAATGATGATCTCGTCAACCGCTCTGGCAACGGAAGATAAACAAGGTCGAAGTGTTTTCTCCTCATTTTTAACGATCATGCAAAGACTTATCGTGATCAAAGTGTTCACTCGCTTTCTTTATAAGGATAAAATCCAACGTGGTCTTTCTAAACTATTCATAGTTTTTATAAGAGGGCACGGCATGTTATATCGAACCAAAATTCCTTTGACGGAATATGGTGATCAAAGAGGAGGTGCGGTATGAATCGTTTTTTTGAAAAAATAATTAAACCCATTCTAATCAAATACGAGGCTGCACACATTGTAGAAATTGGCGTTTTCCTAGGTGGTCGTACCACTATAAAATTGCTTGAGTTCTGTAAAATGATGAACGGTAAGCTAACAGTCATTGATCCTGCACCGGGATTTAATACGTATGCTTATGAGGCTGTTTTTTCAGAGGAGTTCGTTATTCATAAAAAGCACAGTCTAGAGGTATTGTCGGAGATCGAAACTGCGGATTTGGTACTCATCGATGGAGATCATAATTGGTACACCGTGTATCATGAATTAATGGCAATTGAGCAAATAGCTACTAAAACGGGAAAATTTCCAATTGTTATTCTTCATGATACGGAGTGGCCATATGGAAGACGTGATTCTTATTACTTTCCAGAAAACATTCCAATTCAATACCTTAAACCAAATGCGCAAAAAGGGATGTTAGCTGGCTCCAGCGAGCTTGTAGAAACAGGGGGCATTAATGAAAATCAGTACAATGCGATGAGTGAATATGGGGAAGAAAATGGCGTATTAACGGCCATTGAAGATTTCCTAAAAGTTACGGCTTTTACGCTTAGCTTTCACCGCTGCAGCACGAATAATGGATTAGGAATTCTCGTTCCTAGCGACAAACAGATAGATACGGTCATTTCGTATATTATTGATACCTCAGGTTTATAAAGCAGCGGCTGCTCCCCAATAGGAAATTGGGCGTGCAGCCATTGCTTTTTTGCGTACATACGACTTAAAATCTCTCAACTATTCCATAATCCATAATGTGCTTAGAATCACGATGGAAGGCTCCAATCCCGAGGTTTAACACCTAATTCAATCAATAATTTACAAAAAATGTTTTTTCCAGCATATGTCCTCTCTCATTCGTCCATGCACTGAAAGTTTGTACACATATAATATACGAGGAACTAGAGTAGTTTCATTTTAAGTAAGGGAGGTTGGGGCTATATTAAGTAAATCTATCTCGGTTGTCTGTCATAAATAGTATTCAAAATAATAAGGAGGTGTAAGGCTTTGAGTAAACTTGCTCAATTAATGGAACTCATTACATTGGTAGGAATTATGAATATCAAAAAAATTGAAATCGAGTATTTTAATGAGTGTGAATTCAAAATAAAATTCAATAAAGGTGACGGCCCCATTCAAAGAATGTCCGAACTTGAGGATTTTTTAGATGACATAGAATGGTTCTGGGTCGAGGAAATTGAAATCGAAATGTATAATGGTGGAGAAATAAAGCTTGAATTTCCTTTTGTATTTCCAATTGGCCCAACGGGCGCAACAGGAGCTACGGGGGCTGCAGGAGCAACAGGAGCAACAGGAGCAGCAGGAGCAACAGGAGCAACAGGAGCAGCAGGAGCTACTGGAGTTACAGGAGCAACAGGAGCAGTAGGAGCAACAGGAGCAACAGGAGCGACAGGAGCAGCAGGAGCAACAGGAGCTACTGGAGTTACAGGAGCAACAGGAGCAACAGGAGCAACCGGAGCAGCAGGTGCAGCAGGAGCTACAGGTGTGACGGGAACTACAGGTGCTACAGGTGCAACGGGAGCGACAGGAGCAACGGGGGCGGCAGGAGCAGCAGGAGCAACAGGAGCTACAGGAGTTACAGGAGCTACAGGAGCAACAGGAGCGACAGGGGCTACAGGAGCAACCGGAGTAACTGGGCCAATGGGGCCAGCAGGGGGAGTAACCGGTCCAACAGGAGCAACGGGAGCAACCGGTGAAACAGGAGCAACAGGAGCAACAGGAGCAACGGGAGCAACAGGAGCGACAGGAGCACCCGGAACGACAGGAGCAACGGGAGCAACCGGTGAAACAGGAGCAACTGGGGCAACCGGTGCAATAGGAGCAACGGGAGCAACCGGTGCAACAGGAGCAACAGGAGCAACAGGGGTAACAGGAGCAACGGGTGCAACCGGAGAAACGGGGGCAACGGGAGCAACGGGTGAAACAGGAGCAACAGGAGCAACGGGTGCAACAGGAGCAACGGGAGCAACAGGAGCAACAGGGCCAGTAGGTGAACAAGGTCCACCTGGAGGAGACACAGGAGCGACAGGAGCAACCGGTGAAACTGGAGCAACAGGAGCAACCGGAGCAACCGGAGCAACAGGAGCAACAGGAGATACTGGAGCAACAGGAGCAACAGGAGCAACGGGAGCAACGGGAGCAACAGGTGCCACAGGTGCCACAGGAGTAACAGGTGCAACAGGAGTAACAGGTGAAACAGGAGCAACAGGAGCAACAGGTGCCACGGGAGCAACGGGTGAAACAGGAGCAACAGGAGCAACAGGGGTAACAGGAGCACAAGGAACAACAGGTATACCAGGAACGGGTGCAATCATTCCTTTTGCTTCAGGTGCACCAGTTGTGATGTCTACAGTTGCAGGATTAGCAGTAACAGCTGGTCTTGTAGGATTTGGAAGTTCAATTCCGAATGTTGCATTACTACCAGGACCAGCGATTAATTTAACTGGAACTGGATTTCCAACTGAAGTTCTTGATTTTGCATTCTCAATGCCTAGAGCTGGTACAATTACGTCTATTTCAGCATCTTATAGTAACGTAGTAGCTTTGGCACTTTTAGGAACAAATATTGTGGTCACTGCACAATTATATAGTGCACCAGTAAATAGCAATAACTTTACTCCAGTTGCAGGTGCAAGCGTCATATTACCAGCTCTAGCAGGACCGCTTACACTAGGTCAAATTACGAGCGGTATTTCTACACCATTAGCAATACCAATTTCTGCACAAACTCGTTTAATGATGGTGTATACTGCAACTGCAAATGGTATAAGCCTTGCTAATATTGTTACAGGATATGCTAGTACAGGAGTAGCTATAAATTAATTAATAAATAGATAATAAAAAAATAGGAATAAAAATTTGACTCTACCAAACTAGATCCCAATTGACTATCAGTGTTAGGAATTGAATCTAGCAGGCAGACCATTAACTGGTCCGTAGCAAACCCGTATTACTAAGCCAGCATGAAACTGGGGCTAACCTGATAAGGTTAGCTCTTTTTCATACAGTATCTAATAACTAATTTTACTTATAAAGTATGCAAAAAGAGCTTCAACATGGAAGAAAAAGGAGACTTAGATAGTTACTATGTCAACAAAATCATGCTATTCATCCATCGAACAATTCTTATACATATATATTTTTTGAAATGAGATCCCATTCCGATTAGAGATGACATTATTGAAGAAACTCATTTTCATTACATATAGTCATATGCATATTTTGGAATGGACAACCATCTATTGCCAAAAAGTACAGACAAACCTCTGGGATAGTCCGTATGATGAAGAATCACAGGAGGTGTTGTAATTGAGTCTCTTAGTTGGCAAAAAGAAAAGTACCATGACAGTGAAAAAACGTACGATTATTAAAAAAAGTGGAGCGAAGCTCCATAAAGTAAGTGGATGCGGCTGTCACAAACGTAAGAAAAAAGTGAGAAAACACTGCCGCAAGATTGTTATCGTGAAAATCAAGCGGAAATGTTGTAAAAAAGGTCCAAAAGGAGACCGCGGACCACGTGGTTTTAGAGGCTTTACTGGAGCAGCAGGAGCTGCCGGTGCAACCGGTGCAGCAGGGTTAAATGGAGCAACTGGCGCGATCGGGGCAACCGGTGTTGCTGGAGCAACTGGCGCGACAGGGCCAAAAGGTAAAAAAGGCGACGACGGCGATAGAGGCAAAAGAGGCCATACAGGACCAACTGGTCCGACAGGCACGACAGGTGAGAGAGGTCACAAAGGTGATAAAGGGGATCATGGTCCAATGGGTCCAATGGGTCCAATGGGTCCAATAGGTCCAATGGGTCCAAGCGGTGCAGCAGGATCAGCAGGGTCAATGGGTCCAATGGGTCCGATGGGTCCGATGGGGCCAAGCGGTGCAGCAGGATCAGCAGGATCAATGGGTCCGATGGGTCCGATGGGTCCGATGGGTCCGATGGGTCCAATGGGGCCGATGGGGCCTACGGGAACAGCAGGATTAACGGGAGCAATGGGACCAACTGGTGCAGGAGCAACCGGAGCAACGGGAGCAACGGGAGCAATGGGCCCGATGGGACCAGCAGGTCCAGGGGTAGGAGAAACAGGAGCGACTGGAGCAACTGGGACAGCAGGTGAAACTGGAGCTACGGGAGCCACTGGAGCAGCAGGAGTTGCAGGAGCCACAGGTGCAACTGGTGCAACTGGTGCCACAGGAGCAGCAGGAGCTGCAGGAGCCACAGGAGCAACCGGTGCAACTGGTGCAGCAGGAGCAGCAGGAGCAGCAGGAGCAGCAGGAGCAGCAGGAGCCACAGGAGCAACCGGTGCAACTGGTGCAGCAGGAGCAGCGGGAATAGCAGGAGCCACAGGAGCTACAGGAACACCTGGAACGGGAGCAATTATTCCGTTTGCATCAGGTATTCCAGTTGCATTAGTTTCGGCTTTAGGCGGTTTGGTAAGCACAGGCGGACTTATCGGCTTCGGAAGTTCCATTGATAACATCGTTGTAGGCGGAGCATCTATTAATCTTTCAGCTAGCGGCGGCCTTCTCGACTTCGCATTCTCGGTTCCTCGAGATGGAGCGGTCACATCCGTTGCCGCATTCTTCAGCGTCACAGTTGGCGTTACGTTGGTTAGCCCAGTCACTGTTCGTGCAACCTTGTATAGAGCAGCTGCTGGCAGCAATAACTTCTTCCCGACAGCTGTCGTAGTACCATTGGCTCCAGCGCTTACTGGTATTATCAACGTAGGTAATACTAGAAATGCTGTTCTACCGTTTAACTTACCAGTCTTTGCAGGAGAGCGCCTCTTAATGGTATTCTCACTAGATACTGGCCTTCTCGACATTGCTGAAGCAGTTATAGGTTTTGCTAGTGCTGGTATTATGATTAACTAATTGAACAACAAATAGATTAGAAGAAAATAGCTCGATGTTGCTACTACTCATTACCTACGGCTACTACTAGGAATGAAAGGTAGTGACTTGAGCTTTTTCTTGTTTTCTTTCATTCTCTTACCCAAAAGCCTCGCCTAATTGAATGCCTTTTGCTAATTCATTTGCCCGCAGCAACGATTCGTGTGTACCTGCGTCTGTCCACCATCCATGTAATACGCCATATGAAAGCTCACCTCGTTCAATATAGGCGTTGTTGATATCAGTAATTTCCAACTCACCACGCTCAGAGGGCTTCAACGATTGTATGAGATCGAAAACGCGATTATCATACATATAAATACCTGTGACGGCGTAGCTGCTTTTTGGGTATTTCGGCTTTTCTTCAATATGTGAAATCAAGTCCCCCTGCAACTCAGGTACCCCGTACCGATGAGGGTCGTGAACTTCGTGTATGAAAATTTTTGCTCCGAGAGATTGACTTTTGAAATCTTCCACAGAAGCTTGAATACTGTCAGTAAACACGTTATCACCAAGTAAGACGACCATCCGGTCATTACCGACAAACTTTTCTGCAAGACCCAAAGCCTGCGCAATCCCACCAGCTTCATCCTGAACTTTATAAGTGAACATTACTCCTAACTCTTTCCCGCTTCCAAGTAAGTTAATCACATCACCCATATGCTCTTTACCTGTGACGATTAAAATATCGGTTATCTCTGATTCTTTGAGTTTATGAATGGCATAAAAAATCATTGGGTATTTTCCAACCGGAAGCAAATGTTTATTGGTCACTTTGGTTAGTGGAAACAGACGCGAGCCGGTACCGCCGGCGAGAATGATCCCTTTCATGATAGCCTCCATTCCAGCAAACGTTATTTCTTTTCAATTTATTCCTTCCACTATGCTAGAGTGACGAATATTTAGGAAGCAATTGAACAAAAAAATAAACCCTTGAAATGGTCAAAGGGTTTTAAGGGATGTTATTCAATAAATTTACTCCAACTCAAATTCCTTCATCTTGTTGTAAAGCGTTCCGCGAGAAATCCCTAGAAGCTTGGCCGCTGCGCTTTTGTTGCCCGCTGTTTTGGCTAATGCTTCTTCAATTAACGTGATTTCATCCGCTTCAGTGACTTTTTCTCTTATGCTGGATGCCTCAAGATCATGAATCAAACTCGGTTGTTGCTCTTGCAGGGCAGGCGGCAAATGTTCTAGCGTGATCATGTCATCTTCATTTAAAATAACGCATCGCTCGATGACATTTTTCAATTCCTGAATGTTGCCAGGCCAATTGTATTGAGTCAGCGCCAAAATGACCTCTGGTGACAGAACAGGAGCTGGTTTTTGATAGTGCATAGAAAACTGCTTCAGATACATATGAACCATTGCTGGAATATCCTCAACGCGCTCGCGCAGAGGCGGGATTCGGATGGACACGACATTCAGTGCATAGTAAAGATCCGCTCGGAATTCATTAGAAGCAAGCTTACTAGCCAAATCTTGTGTCGTCGCAATAATAATACGCGTTCTTACATTGATCGGTTGGTTTCCGCCGGAGCGGACAAGCGTCTGCTGAGTGATGTATCGATAGAGCTTGGCTTGAAGCTCCAGAGACATTTTCTCAATATCGTTAATAAATAGTGTACCCTCTTTGGCTTGTTCTAATTTACCGGGTTGCCCACTTTCACTTCCACTAAATGCCCCGCCTTGATAGCCGAACAATTCCGTCTCCAAAATGCCTGTAGGTACAATGCCGCAATGCACAGTTAAAAAAGGCTGCGCCGAGCGTGAGCTCGATTGATGAATAATTTGTGCGAGTTGTTCCTTCCCAACGCCAGATTCTCCGATGAGCATCACGGGGGTATCTGTTCTGGCGACTTTTTTGGCCCATTGAATGACCTTGCCGATGGCTGGCCCTTTACCTTTGATCAGGGCAAAAGGGTCCTCTTGCGAAGCTTCATTAGGAAGTCCGACAGACTCGACGGTTGTCAATTGTTCGTTCAATCGCACCAATTGGGTAATATCTTGTTCAGTCGCGATACCGCCAATGATTGTGCCCGTGGCATCCTTAATTGGTGAAGCATTAATGAGAACATGCGTGTCGGGCCGTGGGCGATGATACGTATTACGGATGAGACGGCCTTCATCTAACATTTTCAAAACCATCAAGGTTTCCACATCAAAATGTTCACCAATGCGCTTGCCAACAATGTCTGCCCGCGGCAGTCCATAGAGCTCTTCCGCAACAGGGTTCCAGCAGATAACAGCACCTTCCCGGTCAACAACCGTTACAGCGTCTGTCACAGTATCAGCCAGGGCCGCAAAGTATGCGTACCACTTTTGTCCCTCTTTCATCGCATACGCGGCATAAGCAGATAGGGTGACATAGCCTAATATAGCGCCTTGATCGTTTTTGCAGAGAACGGGGCGACTTCTTCCGCGAATAAGCTCTTGGATGTGGTCTTGATCGTTAAGATCGTCGATTGAACAAATCGGTGTATGAAAATAGTCGTTGCTCAGAAGCTGAGTCAGCACTGTCGTTGCTTCAAAAGCTTTCAACAACGCTACATCTTCTGGCGTAAATAGCGCTATGGCACGCTCCTGCTGGACGATGGCGGCTGTTCCTTTTTGAATCCAAGAAGTGAGCTCCGTAAGTGTTGTCTCTATAGGAAGTGATTGAATGCGTGTGTTCAATGGAAAGTGTTCAGGAATGAACATGTTTAACCTCATTTATCAGCCTTATTTGGTTTTAATTTACCATGAAAAGGTAGGCGATTCAACACATGTTGTCTACGAACTGAATATCGTACAAATATGGAGAATTCAAGATATTTGTACAAACCCAAAATTTATTATGAACAAATAGTGTTCAAAAACAAAAATAAAGTGTATAATCCAATTATAAATTAAACAAAAGTGTACAATTTCTTCTTGGAGGCAACCACAGATGGAACTCATGATGCGAAATATGTTTCAATCCCTAGGTAAAAGTCGCGCAGCCAATCGCTTAGCGAAAAAATATGGACTACGTTTTGGTGCTGCTCGTTTTGTGGCTGGAGAAACGATTGCTCAATCGATTGAAGCAGTGCGTGGTTTGAATCAGGATGGCCGCGTTGCTACGTTGGATCATCTTGGCGAGTTTGTTTTCAGCGTAGAGGAAGCGTTGGAATCGGCTGCGATGTGCATCCAGACCCTTGATGCGATCGCGGAATCGGGTGTAAAGTCCAATCTTTCCTTGAAGATGACTTCGCTTGGGCTTGATATTAGCAGAGAGCTTTGCGTGAGCAGCATGAAACGGATTCTGGATCGTGCTCGTCTGCATGGGAATTTTGTCCGTATCGATATGGAAGATTATGCGCATTGTCAGGTTTCGCTTGATATTTACCGTGAGCTGCGCCAAGAATACGACAATGTTGGGATTGTAATTCAGGCTTATCTGTTCCGTACTTTGCAGGATATGGATGATCTACATGAGCTAGGCGCGAATTTGCGGTTGGTGAAGGGCGCTTATAAGGAGTCTCCAGAGGTTGCTTTTCCAGAGAAAAGTGCAGTCGATGAGAATTACAAAGTGATCATTCAAAAGCATTTGATGAACGGGCATTATACCGCGGTTGCGAGCCATGATGAGGCCATTATTAATTTTACAAAGCAATTCGTAAGTGCGAACAACATCGGGAAAGATCAATTCGAGTTCCAAATGCTTTATGGCATCTGTGAGGACTTGCAAAAGCAGCTAGTGAAAGAGGGCTACCGCGTTCGCATTTATGTGCCGTATGGCGTGGATTGGTTCGGTTATTTCATGAGAAGATTAGCAGAGCGTCCAGCGAATGTCTGGTTTGTTCTTAAAAATATGTTCAAATAATGTTCAAATAAACACTGATCAATCAAATAAAAAGCTTTCTATTCGAGAGGAGCCATTATACATGACTACACAAACAACAAAGGTAATCCCATACGCGAATGAACCGTTTACGAATTTTGCACTAGAGGATAATGTAAAGGCGATGCAAGCGGCGATCGCGAAGGTGAAGGCCGAGCTCGGACGTGAGTACCCGTTGTATATTGGTACTGAGAAAGTTATGACAGAAGCGAAGATTACATCGATCAACCCAGGAAATGTGGATGAAGTGATCGGGTACGTGAGTAAAGCGGATCAGGCTTTGGCTGAAAAAGCGATGAACGTAGCACTCGAAACATTCGAGTCCTGGAAAAAGGTTCCCGCAATAGAGCGCGCGGAATACTTGTTCAAAGCGGCTGCACTTATGCGTGCTAGGAAGCACGAATTCTCGGCATTGATGATCCTTGAGTCCGGCAAAAACTATGTAGAAGCTGATGTAGATACAGCTGAAGCGATTGATTTCATCGAGTTCTATGCACGTGAAATGATTCGTTTAAGTCAAATCAATGAGACACAGCCACTGGTGAGAATTCCTGGTGAGAATAACCAAATTTCCTATATTCCGCTTGGCGTTGGCGTTGTGATTCCGCCATGGAATTTTCCGCTTGCGATTTGTGTGGGTATGACGGTTTCCGCCGTTGTTTCTGGGAATACTGTATTACTGAAGCCTGCTTCCACAACGCCTGTGATCGCGCACAAATTTGTTGCTTTGATGGAGGAAGTTGGTCTGCCTGCTGGTGTTATTAACTTCATCCCAGGCAGCGGTGCTGAGGTTGGCGACTACTTAACGACGCATCCGAAGACTCGTTTTATCTCCTTCACTGGCTCCAAAGAGATCGGCTTACGTATCAACAGACTTGCTGCTGATGTGGCGCCAGGACAGATTTGGATCAAGCGTGTTATTGCTGAAATGGGTGGGAAAGACGGGATCGTCGTAGACGAAACGGCGGATCTGGATGCGGCTGCAGCTGCAATTGTAGCTTCTGCTTTCGGCTTCCAAGGGCAAAAATGCTCCGCGGGCTCCCGCGCGATTATCGTAGAATCCGTCTACGACGAAGTGGTGGAGAAGGTCGTTGCTTACACGAACAAACTACAAAGCGGCTTGCCGGAGTTGAACTTCGCGGCAGGTCCAGTGATTGATCAAGCTTCTTATAACAAAATTTTGGAATATATCGAAATTGGTAAAGGTGAAGGCACGCTGCTTGCTGGTGGCGGTAAAGCGGAAGGGAATGGCTTCTACATTCAGCCAACCGTGTTTGGTGATGTTAGCGGCAAAGCACGCTTGATGCAGGAGGAGATCTTTGGACCTGTGCTTGCGCTTGCGAAAGCGAAGGACTGGCAAGAGGCGATTGCGATGTACAACGATACCGAGTTCGGGTTGACGGGGTCTTATTTCTCCACCGACGAAGATCGCATCGCAGAAGCGTTGGAAACCGTTCATTGCGGCAACTTGTACATCAACCGCAAATGTACAGGAGCGCTAGTCGGCGTGCATCCGTTCGGCGGCTTCAACATGTCGGGTACTGACTCCAAGGCTGGCGGTTACGACTACTTGATGCTGTTGACGCAAGCGAAGTTGACTTCGCGTAAGGTGTAAATACAGGAGTCACGCGCAAGGCTGCCCCACTTCGGATGAAGTGGGGTTTTTAGGTGTAATTTCCCCCTATTTATCAATTAAAAATACACTTATTGCGGGATCGAAATGGGATCGAATGATGAATTATGATTTACTCTCCGACAAAATTCGTCTAGCAATATTATCAGCTTAAGGACATTGAAACCTACTCATCCCCAAAAGTAAATTTGCAACCATGGGATTGTTTTGTTTTAGATTGTGCTATTCCCCATGTTCCAAATTTAGCAAATTAACATAAAATATCAAACCACACAAAAGTGTAAAATATACTAGGGGATGGTTAATTTGTCATGGAATTTTCACGATATAACATTTGTCATGGATTCAGCATCGGAATTGCCTCATTATTTCATGAAAAATGGTCCGTGGTCCGGCCACCGGCGTTTCGGTTATGATCTTGTGCGCTTTGTTAAACCGAGTACTATTGTGGAACTAGGAACACATCACGGAACGTCTTTTTTTAGTTTTTGTCAGGCAGTCAGTGATGCCCAAATACCTACTTGTTGTTATGCCATCGATACTTGGCAGGGAGACCCTCATACAGGTTACTATGGCGACCATGTATACCAAGCGGTAAAAACCGTTAATAACCGAGAATTTCCCGATATAGGAAGACTTCTTCGTGTGAATTTCGATCACGCTATACCCATGTTTGAAGATGGTTCAATTGATCTTCTGCACATTGATGGATATCATACGTACGAAGCAGCGCGCCATGATTACACCAGCTGGTACCCAAAACTTAGGGAGAATTCTATTGTGCTATTTCATGATACCGCTGTGCGTAATGGTGACTTCGGGGTATATCATCTGTGGGAGGAACTCAGTGAACTCCCACATTTTGAGTTTACTCATAGTAACGGCTTAGGAATACTGTTTCCAAAGGGTGTACCGGACAATTTCCAATTTATTTTGGAACATAAGGATATCATTATTCAATATTATCTGAACAAACATACAGAATAATATTTTAGTATATTTTCGTTTCACCGATGTCCTTCAATGTATACTGAAACTCATAAAGCAGTTCCGATCCACCTTCTAGCAAGACCAAAATTTGTTAGGTAAGCATAAACAGCCCCCACCTTGTCACCAAGTTGAGGGCTGTTTTATGTTGTAACTGGAGTCTCCCCCGTGACCGAGATAGGCAACCAAGTTTCTGTAATTATGGATTGGAGTATGTACTCCCAGTAGCTCAATCGGTCGGCAGAATGACCTGTTTTCTCGCTCCAAGCTTTTATTGCGAGTCCGCTCTCTTGAAAGTCTGCAATGCGCTCCGTCCCGCTTACGTAATAAGCTGGTAATCCGCTAACAACACTAACCCATTGTCCGAAACGCGAACGCCTTCAGCTTCTAACAAAAACCGTTGTAACTGTGCACCTTCATCATCCTGAATCGCGATTTCTCCACGCACGTTGAGGACTCGGTGCCAGGGAAGATGATGTTTTTTGCTCATTGTATGGAGAATACGTACAACTTGCCGTGCAGCTCTAGGACTCCCAGCTTGCCGCGCAATCTGACCATATGTCATCACTTTTCCTTCAGGAATGGCGCGAATGACTTGAATAATTCTCTCAGTAAAATGTGTCATTGTACCTGAAGGAACTTAATGCATACCGGCTGGGACATCTCAAGAACACTACCTGTCGGAACTAGCTTTCCTGTTGCTTCATCACGTGCAAAACTAACGATATTATCGGAGTCTTTATTAGCGACAAGGGCAAAGCGTCCATCAGGCGATAAACCAAAGTTTCGTGGATGTTTGCCTAAGGTAGGTGCGTGTTCTACCAGTGCTAGTTGTCCAGTCTTCTCATCGATCGCGTATACAACAATGCTGTCATGTCCACGGTTTGAGCCATATAGGTAACGACCGTCGGGTGAAACATGGATGTCAGCGCATGCGTTGTCGCCATCGAAAGTGGCTGGTAACGTTGAAATTGTCTGAATTTCGGTCAAATGACCTTGCTTCTCGTCATAATTGAAAGATGTAACTGTGGATCCTAGCTCATTAATCACATAGCCGTATTTGTAGGATGGGTGGAAAGCAAAATGCCGCGGCCCTGAACCAGGCGCAGTAGATACTTCACCATGAGGGAGAAGTTGCTTAGCAGCGAGATCGAGTTTATAAATAATAATTTTATCAAGACCTAAATCACATGCACCTATGTATTGGTTGGCTCGATCTACGAAAACGGAATGCGCGCGCGGCCGATCCTGAACAGGAAGAAGGCTGGCTCCATGATGCTGTTGAATATCAGCGGAATTCCCTATCTGACCATCGGCTAAAATAGGGGATAAACCTACCATACCACCATGATAGCTAGTAACCATAATGACTTGATTGGAATTGTCTAATTGGATGTGGCAAGTCGTTGCCGGCAGGGTATTTTCCTGATTAAGCAATGAAAGTTCGCCAGTTTTAGGATGGATATTGTAAGCGCTGGCTGCACCACATTTCTGTCCTTCGGCTCCAACACCTTCACCTAAAGCGTATAAACGACAATTCGCAGCATCAATAGCTAGAAAGGTTGGGTTTTGTAAACCACTTATGGTGTGAGTAATTTCTAAGCTGCCCGTTTCTGCATCAAATTGCGCCGTATACACGCCTGGATTCTTGGCATCCGCATAGGACCCAATAAATGCTAATGTTTGTTTTGTTTGTTGTTGCTTGTCCAAGGAAAGTCACTCCATTCTTCAATTTCACTAGAAGCATTATCTCAAATCCGAATCATATGGGCAACTTTCCCCCTATTTTCGCCCAAAAATTTGAAAACAGCGCTCAAAGAGTTACAAAGTCTAAAAGCTGAGAATAGACTACTGTAATACAAGGCCATACGGACAGGAGGCATGTTATGAATGACAGAACCCTTTATCTATTCGATGGCATCAATAAGACCTCTGTGAAATTGATTGTCGAGCAAATTATGAAAATTAATCAATATGATGATGACAAAGATAAGAAGGAAAAGGATTTTAAACGTCTGCCCATCGACCTCATCATTAATAGTAACGGAGGCAGCGTATACGATGGCTTTGGTCTTATTAATGTCATTGAGAACAGTAAAACGCCCGTTCACACGTATGTGTACGGACTTGCAGCAAGTATGAGCTTATTGATCGCTGTTAGCGGCCACAAACGGCACGCTGGTAGATTGAGCACCTTTATGTATCATTCCGTTTCCACGCACATTGATGGTCATTTGGAGCATTTGAAGAATCGAGTGGATGAAACGCAGCGTTTGCAAAACATCTATGATGAATGTATTTTGTCCAAAACGAATCTGCAAGCCGAAGAGCTGGCTCGTGTGAAAGAGCATCAACGGAACTGGTATATGAGTCCGGAAGAGGCGTTGGCCTATGGCATCATCGACAGCATCGTATAGGCAAGGTAGGAGAGAAGCCGTAGGGATTCTCTTTTTTCAAATCTAGTATTTTGTATGTTTCACAGAGCAAATCGGCTATATTTCTAGATAAACGCTCCCGTCCTACATGGACGGAGTAGCCGTTTATTGTGTTTGTTTTTTCTCGGCATTTGGTGTTTAATTGAGAGAAAGAGACATGGTGTAGCAGCAGGCTGCCCCGAATGAAAAGGAGAACCCTACTGTGTACAAAATTGTATTTTTTGATATTGATGGCACGTTAATCAATGAGGACAAGCAGGTGCCAGCGAGCACGGTTAAGGCCATTCACCAATTGAAAAAGAGCGGGATCGAGCCCGTTATAGCAACGGGACGAGCTCCATATTTCATTAAGCCGCTAGCTGAACTGCTGGGAATTGATTCCTATGTCTGTTTAAATGGCGGATATGCGGTCTACAAAGGCGAGCCCCTTTACCACCGCGTAATCGCCAAAAGCGCGATTGAAGCGCTAGTTGAGCTGGCAGCTACGCACCAGCATTCTCTCGTATTTGAAGGCGAGCACGCGTTTGCGACAGATGCAGAAGATCATCCTTTTGTGAATAGCTCCGTATCCTCGTTGAAGGTTGATTTGCCAAGCTATGATCCGCATTTCTGGAAATCAAACGATATTTATCAGATTTTCCTCCACTGTGAAGCGAAGGATGAACATTTGTATGAGGGGCTGCTTTCGGATTTCAAACTCATTCGTTGGCATGAACATGCGATGGATGTGCTGCCTGCTGGCGGGTCCAAGGCACAAGGCATCGCCGCGATGCTGGAGTTGGTAGGCTTGAAGCCAGAAGATGCGGTAGCTTTCGGGGACGGTTTGAATGATATGGAGATGCTATCCTATGTCGGCTTCGGCATCGCGATGGGTAATTCGCACAAAGATCTCTTGCCTTACGCTGATCATGTGACAACACATGTGGATGAAGAAGGCGTACGCAACGGACTTATCACGGCAGGACTTCTTTAAGACAGAACGATACTAAACAGGGTGAATAGGATGAAAATTGCATTTTTTGATTCAGGTCTAGGCGGAATCACAGTTCTGAATGAAGCCATGAAGAGAATGCCTCATGAGGATTATATTTATTTTGCAGATACAGCGCATGTACCTTATGGTATGAAATCAAAAGATGAGGTTCTCACCTTCGTCAAGCAATCGGTGGATGCCATTATTCAAGATGAAATTAAGGCGCTTGTGATCGCCTGTAATACAGCTACGAGTATCGCGATTGCAGAGCTGCGGACAACCTATCAGATCCCCATCATTGGGATGGAGCCTGCAGTGAAGCCAGCTCTAGAGATGAATCGGTCATCAGGCAAAAGAGTGCTAGTATTCGCTACGCAGCTCACGCTACAACAAGCGAAATACAGAGAGCTAGTTTCCCGGATCGATGATATGGGCATGGTAGATTCGGTGCCTCTACCAGAATTAGTGGAATTTTGTGAAAATCTCATGCTAGATGGCCCGCAGGTGATCGACTATTTCAAGTCCAAATTGGCTCCATTTGATCTAAGCAATTATGGAACCGTTGTGCTTGGCTGCACACATTACCCATTTTATAGTGGGATTTTAAGCGAAATACTGCCTAGCCACATTCAAATCGTAGATGGAAGTAAAGGTACCGTAAATCGCTTAATGAAGGTGCTTGAGGATGCCGACCGGCCGCTCGAAATGGGGAATGCGCACGTGAAATGGATGTGCTCCAGCTCGGATCCTGCGTACATACAGAAGATGGAGAAGGCGTTAGCGTTCCTCCAAGCCGCAAAGTAAAAAAAGCAGTCCGTAACTAGAAGCTCTTCTAGTTACGGACTGCTTTTTATTTTGCTGCGTTACTGCTAATTTTTATCGCTGATTACAACCGAATTTCGAGCAGCTCGTAGCTAATAACGCCCATTGGTGCGTTCACACTGATCACATCGCCAACCGACTTGTTCATAAGGGAGATCCCAAGCGGGCTTTCATACGAAATTTTATTTTCGTTAACGTTTGCTTCTTGTGAACCAACAATTTTGTACTCGATTTTCTCGGCGAATTCCACATCATTCAATACAACAGTGGAGCCGACTTGTACTTTGGATGTGCCGCTATTCTTCACGACTTTTGCCTTTTTGAGCATCCGTTCGATCGTAAGAATACGTGTTTCCATAAAAGATTGGTCATTCTTCGCAGAATGATATTCGCTGTTCTCTTTTAGATCGCCGTAGGAGATGGCCAATTTGATACGTTCTGCTAATTCCTTACGTTTCACTGTTTTCAAATCTTCAAGTTCCAGCTCTAAACTGCGCAAACCCTCAGGGGTCAAAATGATTTCATCATTGGACAAAAGAAAAGCACCTCGTTTCATTCGATATTAGCTATACTACTAAAGTCCTTGAGACAAGTAAAGCAATTGGCATAAGGAATTAATTGTGAGGACCTATTATATGGCGTTTTACACGGTATGGATTTATGATTATAATTCCGGTAATCTCTCTATCTATGAATCATTACCCAATATTACCAAATATAAGAAAGTATGCATAATAATTGATGGACAACACTTATTTCAACTACTATACTAACATAACGTGGGAGCAATTTCTGCGATATAGGTGAAACAGGAATTAAAAAAATTTTATTTTCACTTGTAATTTCCATCTTACAAAATACAGAAAGTGTGAAAACTTCATGAGAATTAACACTAGGGTCATTTATATCACTTTTACGATTGTTATCTTGTTATTAGTGACGAACAATACGTCTTATTATTGGTTTACGAAAACGCTGCTAACGCAGGCACTGTCAGACCGAATGACGTCAACGGCGAACCAAATTCGAACGTCCATTGAGCAGTCGGAAATGGGTTCCTACTTCGTGGAGGATATGATTGGAGAGCAATTGCGTTCTGCCGCTATCATTGCCAAAAGTGCTCTGAACCCAGATATTGATAAGGTAACGAATGAACAACTCGTATCCATTGCCGAACTAGCGGGTCTTGACGGGATATCGCTGATGAAACGAAGTGGAGTCGGCGATGATATCATGGTCGGCAAGTCATCGGAGCCCAAAGAGCTTACATTAACAAGCACGATCTCATTTGGTTATTGGTTTACAGCGTTTGATCAATTGCTGAAATACCACAAAGTCTCCATCCCTGAGGGTCAAAAACTTCCGAATTTCTGGACAGGTATTTATGAAGTTCCTGCGTCAGGTACCAGCGATGTTAGTAAATTTGGTTATTATTACGATGGAACTACCAACTATTTGATCTGCGTGTTTGTAAATGCCGATAAGATCCAGAAATTTAAGGATATTGTTGGTCCGGATACGATTGTGAAAAAAATTGTCGCAGCCAATCCCGATATTATGGAAATTTCAGGGCTTAATGGCGTCACTTTTGGCACAAAGCCAAAGGAATATAAGAGTTCAACTGGTGAAACCTTTATCTCCTTGTATGATCGTCCGCTGCTATTTGGCAGCTACAGCATCATAAACGAGAACGATATAACCTATTATAAACAGGCAATTGCGGCGAATACACCAGTAAGTGTAGTTGAAAGCTATAATGGACAACCGATTCTAAAGACATTTGTATTCGTTCCGGTTCAAGAAAAATTGACCGAAGTTCAACGAGAAATTCCCTATGTGATTTCAATTGTGACAGACTATCACGCGATTCAAAAAACGTTAAATGGTCAACTTATTCGGGTCCTAATTATTATCATTCTCTTTACTGTGTTCAGTTGTATACTTGTCTTTTTGGTATTCGGGTTCATTACGAAATCACGGGAGTCGGCAGTACAGTCCACGCAAGAGATGTACATTCAGAATGTTGACCTTATGTTTGCTACAATTCGAAGCCAACGGCATGATTTCCTAAATCATGTGCAAACGATGTACGCGCTTTTGTCCAAAGGTAATAAAGAAGATCAAATGCGTTACATGGAAGAATTGATTGAGGAAATTAATGAAGTCAATGATATTATTCGGATTGGGCAGCCCGCTATCGCGGCATTGATTCAATCGAAAATTACGCTCGCCATGCGAACCAAAATTGCTTTTACCTATGAATTCACGGGCCTTGATGGGTTATCGCTAGGGGTGAAATCAGTAGATTTAGTGAAAATTATTGGGAATCTGCTTGATAATGCTTTTGATGAGGCTAACCAATTTCCAATTGAAGAGCGAGAAGTTTCCGTCCGTGGGTGGAAGGAATCGAACGATGTAAAGATTTCAGTGAAAAATCGGGTCATTCCTGGGTTTAAACTTGTGGATGATACGACATTGTTCAGCATAGGGTATAGCACCAAGGGCGATGGCGAACACCAAGGGCTTGGTCTTCCTGTGGTCAAGGAACGCGTTGAGTATTATCGGGGAACGATTGAGGTTAAGGTGGAGGATGGATTCATCTGCTTCCTGCTGACGATACCTATGCAATAATAAGAAAAAACGCTGATTGGGCAGCCCAATCAGCGTTTTTTTTGTTTTTTTAGTAGGGCAAATACGGCAATACGTAGTTCCAGAAGGGGAGAGCAAGACAGGCGACTAATAAAAACCAACGAAATACAGTTTCACTCGCAGAGCCAGTGTCGATGGCCATCCATTTGGGAAGTAGTCGTATTTTGAGCGGGATTGGCCAGAAGAGCTGTACACCGCGATCATTTAACAGATCGATCAGCGTGTGTGAGGCATAAGCTAGGATGAATACCCAGAAATACAGAGGACTTAGATGTAAGCTGATCATTGCAAGCAACCCGATAAATATCAGAGAGTGGGTCAATGTCCGATGTTTAATTTTCAAAACATGAAGGAGTGCAGATAAAGGGAAAAGAACTTTCGCCATGGTTGAACCAGGCTTATCGACATCAGCTAATGTGCCTGCCAAGCATCCGAGTAAAAGAGAGCCAGCGGCATCCCAAGTGAAAAAGCTGATATCGCCATGAATGAGTACGAGCTCGGCAGCAATCATTCCAGCAACACTGTGTGTTTTTTGCAGCATTATTAACGCCTTCCTATCTATGAGTTCGATATAACTTTATACTATTCGATTTGATCTTGGAAATTAAGGGTATTGCAAAACAAATTCATAAATGTCGTGTTTGCCCTCTGAAAATGTCAGGATACACCTTAAAATGAAGCGGTGAGATCCTTTACAATAGAGCATATAGGTGTCAAAAAAGCTGTACGTACAACACACTACGGTCTGTGTATCTAGGAGGATAAACCCATGAGTTCCATTCATATTTCAGCGGTGTATTGTGAATATCGAATCAATCCAGTAGGCTTGGACACCCTCAAGCCACGCTTTACATGGCAGCTAGAAGCGGATTCTAACGCTGTTCTGCAAGCTGCGTATCAAATTCAGGTGAGCACGCATTCAAATGACTTCGAGCAAGGGAACTTGGTTTGGGATACGGCTCGAATCGCTTCGAATCAATCCGTACTCATTTCCTACGAAGGTCCTGAACTGCTGCCGCGAACCCGTTATTACTATCGTGTTAAAGTTTGGAGTCAGTCAGGCCTTGAATCGCCATGGAGTGAAATCGCTTACTGGGAAATGGGACTGCTGCAAGCTGCGGATTGGCAAGCGCAGTGGATCACACCTGATCCTGCGAGCCTAAATCCAGATGCGGAAGAAGCCTACTATCTTCGGAAAGACTTCCATGTGAGCAAGCCGATCCACAAGGCGACGATATTTGCCACAAGTCACGGTGTATATGAGCTTGAGCTTAACGGTGTTCGAGTGGGCGATTGGGAGTTAACACCTGGCTGGACTAGCTATTCGCATCGCTTGCAGGTTCAGTCTTACGATGTTACAGATATGCTGGCGCCAGGGATTCAGACCATAGGTGCTGTGCTTGCGAATGGCTGGTATAAAGGGAACCTTGCATGGGAAAATCAGTGGAATGTTTTCGGAAGCGTAAGAGCACTTCTCATTCAAATGCATATCGTCTACGAGGACGGATCTGAAGAGGTCGTGATGAGTGATACCTCTTGGCGAGCTTCTTTCGGACCTGTCCGAATGTCAGAGCTGTATCATGGTGAAATCTACGATGCTGGATTAGAGAATGCTGGCTGGAGCCATCCGAATTATGAGGATCAGGCGTGGGTTCCTGTCGTTGAACTGAATAATGGAAAAGATCAGCTCGTTATGCAGGAGAATGAGCCTTCTCGTGTGATCGAGCAGCTGAAGGCTATTGCTGTCATTGAAACACCGTTAGGCGAAACTGTGCTTGATTTTGGTCAAAATATGGTAGGGAAAGTTCAGATACAAGTAAGTCTGCCAATGGGTACTCGCATTGATTTACTGCATGCTGAAGTGCTTGACGCGCAAGGGAATTTCTATATTGGGAACTTGCGTAAAGCGAAACAAACCGTTACCTATGTCTGTAAAGGGGAAGAAGGGGAGTCCTATGCGCCGCATTTCACTTTCCAAGGTTTTCGCTATGTCAAAGTTGTGGGCTGGCCTCAGGAAGTAGCTTTCGACGCTGGGTGCTTCACAGGGCATGTTATTCATACGGATATGGTGGCCAAAGGGGAGTTCGAATGTTCTCATCCACTGCTGAATCAGCTGCAAAGAAATATCGTGTGGGGACAGCGAGGGAACTTCCTTGATGTACCGACGGACTGCCCGCAGCGTGACGAGAGGCTGGGTTGGACCGGGGATGCGCAGGTGTTTATACGTACTGCGGCTTTTAATTACGATGTGGCGCTATTTTTCAGCAAATGGTTGCGAGATCTGAAAGCGGACCAACGCGAAGATGGAGGTGTTCCCTTCGTTATCCCGCACGTCCTGTATGAGAAAGATCATTCCTCTGCAGCGTGGGGAGATGCGGCGGTTATTTGCCCGTGGACACTCTATCAGGTATACGGGGATAAACGCGTGCTAGAAGAGCAGTATGACAGTATGAAGGGGTGGGTGACCTACATACGTAAGCAAGGAGAGAACGAATTCTTGTGGCAAACGGGCTTCCATTTTGGCGATTGGCTAGGTCTGGATGCCAAAGAGGGGAGCTATGTCGGGGCTACGCCAAAAGATTTGATTGCAACGTGCTTCTATGCGTATTCGACGTCATTGTTTGTCAAAACAGCTGAAGTACTAGGACGCGAAGCAGATGTCGTTGAGTTCTCTGCGCTCTATGAGCGCATTGTGGAAGCTTTTACAGCTGAGTTTGTGACGCCAAGCGGCAGGTTAGCTGGACACACACAGACTTCTCTGGTACTTCCGCTGATGTTCGGACTTGTAACAGGGCGCACGCGTGAACGCGTAGCTGCGACACTCGCTGAGTATGTGAAGGAGCAAAAGTACCATCTAACCACAGGGTTTGTCGGCACGCCATATCTGTGTCATGTCCTAACGGAAAATGGCTATCATGACGTGGCAGTAAAGCTTGTTCAGCAAGAAGACTATCCTTCTTGGCTGTACCCGATTCATCAAGGGGCTACGACAATATGGGAGCATTGGGATGGCATCAAACCGGATGGCACGTTCTGGAGTGATAATATGAATTCATACAATCATTATGCCTACGGTTCCATTGGTGATTGGCTATATCGCAAAGTAGCAGGATTGGACTCGGATGATCGGGAGCCTGGGTACAAACGCGTGATCTTCCGGCCCCGCCCAGATTCGGGACTCACCTATGCCAAAGCATCGCTCATCACGAACTATGGCATGGTTCGCAGTGAATGGACAATCGAAGCGGATGGCGTCGTCAGTTATACGTTCGAGTTGCCGCCGAATACGTGCGGCGAAGTGTTCTTAAGCGGGACGGCCTTATCGACAGTGACCTGCAATGGTCAATTGCTAGAAAAGGTAACGGGTATTGCAGCTGCTAGCGAGACAGAAGGTCTAGTATCTATCGAACTTGGCTCAGGCATCTATCAAATGCGAGTTCATGCTTCTACCTCCTACTCTTTGTCATTCTAGGTTTATCGAGTATAATAGACCTAATAATGAAAGTTCCTAGAGGGAGAGTTTCAAGATGGCTGTCATCAACGCAATGGAAACCGTGGTTACTCACTTGTTTGAAGAGTTTCGGAAAAACTATGAACTGAAATGTAATTGTACAACGTGCCAAGAAGATATTTTGGCATTAGTGCTGAACCGAGTTCCGCCACGGTATACCTCCAGTGAGAAGGGGCACCTATTTGTAAAAGGTGAATTTACGAATCAACAGTTGCGTTCTGACGTGATGCGTGAACTGATGGAAGCATCTAGCTTTGTGGAGTGTCACAAGCATCATCGTGAATAATTGATTAGTAAAACCAGCAGCTTCTTGTGAAGCTGCTGGTTTTTTTCATATCCTTTTTTCCTTGAATGCAAATAAAATTACATAATATAGAAAAAAAACAGGTAAGAGATGCAAAAAAAAATGCGCTGTTTTCTTGCGTGCTTCAGGATAAGATAGAAGAAGAATTTCCAAATAAATGAAAAACAGGAGGGGTTCCAGTGAATTCAGAGCAGTTTAATGGCATTTTCGATTCAGTGTTAACAGATGTTGTACAGCAATCTTATGGCAATATATGCTTGCCCTCCGATGAACAAATCCAACAATCGATGAAAAAAATGATGTCGATGCTTGAAGAAAACCCGAAATGGTTGATGCACAATGAATGATCGTGATAATTTGAAAGCTATCTCCAATGACACACTTGTTGATGCGTATATAAATGCAAGCCGAATGAAGCTAAGCAAGGAATTTCTCATGTTTTTACTTTTAGAAATTCAAGCTAGACAGATTAGCTTATTCCGTGACAACAGTTTAGAAAGTACAAGTTAAATGCTCATCACGAGCAGTGAGTTTAAAAAAAGGTATGAATCCTTTACAATGTAACGGACAGGGAGCTCCTGACGTTGCACGGTAGGGGATTTTTTGTTTTCGGCAAAAGGAGGCCATGATGTCTATACTTCAGAGGATTATACCTACGCATTGGTTTCGAAACCAACGTATTCGATATAAGATTATTCTCATTTATTTTCCACTCATCTTCGTGCCTTTGTTTGTATTGGGCTTCGTTTCGAACCAAGTGTACACGAACGCTATCGTCAAAAAAACGATCAAAAACGTTTCGGACAACTCCTCCTTAATTATAACCCGGATCACGGGCATGTTAACGAATGTAGAGAGCTGTGCGAATATGTTGACGATCAATCTCAATAAGGTCATTGTCGAGGATCCGCTGTCACTTAGCGCACCTGAGACCAGTTTGCAGATGTACACGCAGATCACGAACCAGCTCAGTTTTGCTTTGCTCGTTTTTCCGGATGTGCAGTCAGCGGCATTCATCGATACGAATAATCGAATTTATGGTTCGAATCTGCTTATGGAGCGGAATCGTGAATGGATTATGAGCAGCGCCATGTTGAAGCAAATTGATACATCGAGCGGGAATAATATTTGGTTCCCGATGCAGCGCAGGGATTATTTAACCAATGGCTCACAAGAGACGGTGATGACGTTGGGCAAGCGGGTTGTGAATATTTACACAGGGCAGAAGCTGGGCTTGCTGGTTCTCAATATTAAAGAAAGTTCCTTGTCGGCGATTTATCAGAAAATCGGTTCGATTCAGGATGGCAGCTACTTCATTGTGGATGATGAAGGCGTCGTCATCTCTTCCCAGCATCCAGAGGACGTGCTCCAAGAAGTGGCGATTCCCGAAATGAAGCGTTGGATTACCTCCAGTAAACATTCGTCCGAACCGACTTCCTTCGAATATGAGAAAACGCTCGTCGTGAGCTCTGAAGTGCCTAGCTTTGGTTGGAAATTAATCTCGATGGCACCTCTAGCCTCGTTAACGGCGGATACACGCAAAATTACGTTACTCATCGTGATGCTGGGTATTGTCTGTTTGTTTTTTGCTTTGCTCGGAGCGGGTATGCTCTCCCAATTGATTGCCAAACCCATTATGGGGCTGACGAAATATATGAAAAAGGTCAAGGAAGGCAGCTTAGACATCGAATTTCAAGTGAACTCGGAAGATGAGATCGGGATGCTGTCCTCTGGCTTTAATGCCATGATTCGGCGAATTCAAGAGCTATTGACCAACATTAATTGGGAGCAAAAGAAGAAGCGGGAATACGAGCTGGCGCTGATTCAAGCGCAGATAAAGCCCCATTTTCTCTATAATACGTTGGATGTTATTTATACACTGTCGGAAATGGGACGAACTCGCGATGTCCAGCGGACAACGAAAGCATTGGCCGATTTCTATCGTGCAGCGCTAAGTAAAGGTCGTGAAACCATCACGATTGAAGAGGAAATTCGCAATGTGAAAGACTATCTATCTATTCAGCGTATTCGATATTCCGATGTATTCACGTATGAGTTTGATATTCAGAACGAGGTGCTTAGCGGTCAAATTCCAAAATTGACCATACAACCGCTTATCGAAAACGCCATCTATCACGGGCTCAAAACGAAAGGAAGTCTTGGACTTCTGAAGGTAACAGGCGAAATTGTCGATTCCAAAATCAAAGTCGTTGTCGCAGACGACGGTGTGGGGATAGAACCAGCGCGGCTCGAGGCTATTGTGAAAAAGGCAGAATCTCCTCAGGACGCTGTAGGATACGGCTTCAAGAATGTCAATGACCGCATCCAGCTGTACTATGGCGAGGAGTATGGTTTACATATCACCAGTGAGCAAGGAAAAGGCACAGAAGTAACGCTTTGGCTGCCTTTTGGACGGGAGGAGGAGTAACACATGCAGAAAATTCTCATCGTAGATGACGAATCGATTTTTCGGGAATATTTGCGTACGGCATTAGATTGGGAGGCCTATGGATTTGAGTTGTGTGCTGAAGCGAAAAATGGGCTCGAAGCCCTAGAGCTGGTTGACGTACATCGTCCTGATATCGCGCTGGTTGATATTACGATGCCTTTTATGGACGGATTAACGCTAACTGAGCAGTTGAAGGGACGTTACCCCGCTACAAGTGTTGTACTTATCACAGGTCATAACGAGTTCGATTATGCGCGAAAGGCGCTTAAGCTTGGCGTAGAAGATTATATACTGAAGCCCTTCTCGAAGGATGAGCTCGTACTAACACTGCTTAAGCTTCAGAAGGAACACGAGAAAGCGCGTGAAGAAAGGTCCACGCTGAAGGAAAATCAGCAATTGATGAAGGAAAGTTACTTGAACTATTTGCTGAGCAGCGAATATCATCATTCCCCAGAGGAAACGACCCTGAAATTGCAGCAATTAGGGGAGTCGTTTGCCTCTTCGTTGTTTGTTGTGGCTTGTATTGAGATTGACCATATGGATGTCAAATGGAATCAGGTGAGCGAACGGTTACTGTGGAAATATGCCGTTACGAATATTTTGAATGAAGCGCTGGAGGAGACGGGGCATCACCTTATTTTCAATGGGCCAGAGGGGCGGATTATATGTCTGGTCGAACACCAAGGGGGTAAAGACCTTGAAGTTCCGGCCTTAGACGGGTATGAGAAACTTATTTTTCTGATCAAAAAATATTTGAAATTTACGATAACCATTGGTGTCGGACGTAGTCAGTCTGGTTATGTTGGCATTCGAACCTCTTATATGGAGGCGCTGGAGGCACTGCAGAACAAGTTCGTCTTAGGGAACGACCGGGTGATCGCGTACGGTTCCAGTGTGCTTGATTCCGGCAAGCAGGCGCTCTACCCGACAGAAGTCAACGAGGAGCTGCTCGTGCTCTTACGCATGCATCATGCGGACAAGGTGGAGGATAAGCTGGAAGAAGTTTTCCAATCGGTGCGGGAGCAGAGGCTGTCTTTGGAGTATACCTATGTTATTTCCATGGGGCTGATTTCCGTATGTCTGTCCTATGTCACGGAGATGGGGCATCCCATTGAAGATTGCTTTGGCGAAAACTTTTACCCTTATAGTGAAATCAAACGGCTGGGTTCCATAGAGAGCACATCAGCATGGATCAAGGAACTTTTCGCCAAGGCGATTCAGTATACGAACAAGCACAAGAAGACAAGATCCTCGAAGATCGCCCAATCGGCCAAAGAATACATTGAGGGGCAATATATGGATTCTGAGCTCCAATTGGATCAGATTGCCCAACAGGTGTTCATTAACCCAAGCTATTTGCGGGCGATATTTAAGAAGGAAATTGGGATGACCGTAACGGATTATGTGACGCATGTGCGCATGCACAAAGCGAAGGAACTACTAGGTATAGGCAACATTCGTTTGGCGGATATTGCGGAGCAGATTGGCGTCAACGACCCTAGTTATTTTAGCAAAAGCTTCAAGAAATTCTTCGGCTATTCGCCTAGTGAATATGAGAATAATCGCTTATAACGGCAGCACACGAATGTGCGGATTTTACAAGAAGCCCTCAGTTATTCCATTATCACTGGGGTTTTTTCCTTTTATACTGAGGATGTAAAGAGGAGAAACGCACAAGAATTTCTGGGAGGTCTACTAATGAAAAAGATGGCAGTTACTCTCGTAAGCTTACTCGCGGCGACTAGCCTTGCAGCTTGCGGATCCACAGACACACCGAAAGAAACAACCAGCGCAGCACCAGCAGCAACGGCTGCAGCAACGACAGCACCAGCTAAGGCGGATGCTAAACCGGTAAAACTAAGAATTTATGCTCAGTATGCAGATGAAGATACGAAAACACCTTATGACTATGCCGTGGCTGAATTGAAAAAGGAAATGCCAAACGTAGAGCTTGAGCTGGATATTCAAGCCCAAGATGACGGTCAGAAATTAAAGACCTATGCGGCAACAGGTAACCTTCCAGATATTTTCCAAGCAGGACTAGACATTATTGACACGTTTAAAAAATCCAATAACATCCTGATGTTAGATGAGTATGTAACGAAGTTTGGCTTTAAGGACAAAATGCAGCCAAGCGCGATGAACACACTGGTGACGGATGATGGCCACACGTATGCGTTCCCGTACGCAGGGAACGAAGTAGCGCTCCTCTACTACAACAAGGATTTGTTCCAACAAAATGGCGTGAAAGTACCAACAACGTATGATGAAATGATGACAGCTGTTAAAACGTTCAACGCAAAAGGTATTACACCGCTTTCCATTTTCGCCAAAGAGAAATGGCCTTGTGTAGCGCTGTATGACATGTTCGTAACACGTGCAGATCCAGGCGGTATCAACAAGCTGGATAAAGGAACGGCGAAAGCTGAAGACGCGGCTTACAAAACAGCTGCTGACAAAATCATCGAGCTAGTGAAAGCAGGCATGCTGCCAAAAGGCGCAACGAACTTGAACTATGACCAAGCGGCAGCACTTTACCATGAAGGTAAAGCAGCGATGTTCATCAATGGACAATGGGAAATTGAAGCAGCAACGAAAGCGCTTGGCGACAAAGCTGGCTACATGTACTTGCCAGCAGCTGATGCAGCAGCTTACGAAAAAGGTAAAACAGCGTTCAGCGGCAGCGGTGGTCCTGGTGGATATGCTGTATCCGCGAACACGAAGGATAAAGAGCTAGCGGCGAAAGTTGCTTCTTTCATCTCCTTGAAATATGCCGAGTACAAATTTACAAACCGCAGTAACCCGATTGTAGCTACAAAGGTAGACAAACCGATTGTGAAGCAATTCCCTCCTATGATGGATCAGCTTTCCAAGGATATTCCGAAAATCACAAGCACAACTGCTTTCTCATGGGGCTTGTCCAATCCGAAGTTCAAAGCAGCACTTGAAGATGCTACACAAAACCTAATGACAGGTAACTATACGTCCGATCAATTCGTGAAAGATTTGAATAAAGCAGCGGTGCCAGCGAAATAAATTTGATTCTATGACATGGAAGACTCACTGTGGAACGTCTCGTCCTATGGTGAGTCTTCTACTCTACAAAGGAAGTGATGACATGCGCAAATTCATGGGAAATAAAGTGGCGATTATGCTGTTCACGCTGCCGGCACTCCTTTTGTATACAGTGATCGTGTTTTATCCGATTCTACAAACCTTCTATCGCAGTACCTTCGAATGGGATGGCTTGAGCGAGGGCACGTTTATTTTTCTAGATAACTACACGCGATTGTTTCAAGACAGTATTTTCTATACGTCCCTCTATAACGGACTCGTGTTTGCAGGCATCCTAGCCATTGTGCAAATTGGAATCGGGTCTGTGCTCGCTATCGCGGTCGCTGAGGGCTTCAAAGGGAGTAAGATTCTACGTATCTCTTATTTCATTCCAGTCGTGCTTTCCATTACCGTTGTCTGTCAACTCTGGTTGGCGATGTATAACAGTGAATATGGGTTAATCAACAAAGTATTCGAAGCTCTTGGCATTTCGTATCGCCAGGATTGGCTGACGAATAGCAAAACAGCTATTTTTGCGATTGCGTTCGTGAATGCTTGGCAGTACATGGGTTACCAGTTCGCTCTGCTTCTAGCAGCGGTGAAGTCTGTACCGGAACAGTACTTAGAGGCTGCCCGTATCGACGGCGCTTCCAAATTCAAAGCACATATGAAGATTACGATTCCGATGCTGGCTGAGACGTACAAATTTTGCCTAGTCCTCGCGATCACAGGTGGTCTGAACGCTTTTGCCAATATGTTTATCATGACGGGCGGCGGGCCAGGTAACTCGACCTACACGTTGACGTACCTGATGTACCGTTCCGCTTTCCGTGTTGGTGAATTCGGTTACGGCAGTGCGGCGGCAGCATTCCTTGTGATTGAATGTTTGATCGTAACATTAGCGATTAATAAACTTATTGCACGCGAACGTATTACCTTTTAAAGGAGGATGTTAAAGATGAACGGCTTACTCAAATTAGGCAAAAAAAATCCGCTCCTTGGCATCCTTTTGTGGGTGTATGCGGGGTTGTCGGTGTATCCGTTATTGTGGATGATTTTCTATTCACTGAAAAATAACAATGAAATTTTCGTTACGAATCCTTTCGGGATTCCAACGCATTTTCGCTTCGAAAATTATGTGGATGCTTGGTCTAAATTCAATGTACCGCAGTACTTTAGCAACAGCTTGCTCGTGGCAGCCTGCACCGTCGTAGGGACGATCGTACTTTCCGTGACGTTTTCCTATGCCGTTGCCCGGATGCAATGGCGCTTCAAGGAAGTCGCTCGCATCTATGTGGTCATCGGGATGTTCATTCCAGTCCAAGTGATCATGATACCACTGGCGATTCTAGTTCGAGATTTCCACTTAGCTAACACGTACGGCGCGCTCATTGTTCCTTATATTGCATTTAATATTTCTTTCTCAAGTATGGTGTTCTATGGCTTCTTCCGTTCCATTCCTGTTGAGCTAGAAGAATCTGCGTGTATGGATGGAGCTAGCATTTACCGAACGTTTTATACCATTATTTTACCAATTATTAAACCGGCAATGGCGACGATGGTCATTTTCGTTTTCTTATCCTCTTGGAATGAATTCACGATGGCACTCATTTTAATTACCAAAGAATCGCTGAAAACTTTACCGCTTGGATTACTCTTCTTCCAAGGTCAGTTTACGACAAACTGGGGGGCGATGGGGGCAGCGATGACAATTGCCAGCTTGCCAACGGTGCTTGTATATATCCTCTTTAGTGAGCAAGTTGAGAAGGCGATGACCGTAGGGTCATCTGTGAAAGGTTAAATATGTCAGAAATCGATGGAATGACCCCGAAATGGGGTCATTTTTTGCATGAAAAGTGCGCAATTAACCATATATCAATTCCCCTTATAAGTCTCATAAGATGATTCTAATTGACCTATGGTGCGCACGTATGATAGGTTTCAATGGAGAGTAAAAATAGTGCGAATAATAGCAAAGTTTATCAATACATGCTGACGAGGTGGATTTTGTTGGAACTACAAGTCTTAAACAGTCCTTTTAACCAAGAGCAAGTTGAATTGCTCAATCGTGTCCTGCCAACATTAACGGATACTCAACGTATTTGGCTGAGTGGCTATCTAACAGCGCAACAAGGCTCGACAACTTCTGCATCAGCTCCTGTTGCTTCCGTACCAACGGCAGTGGCTAGTCAACCGGCTATTTCTAAAGAAGTTACCGTGCTTTTCGGATCACAAACGGGTAATTCCCACGGATTGGGGAAAAAGCTTGCTAAAAAACTAGAAGAGCAGTCGTTCCAAGTTACGCTCTCTTCCATGAGTGACTTTAAACCGAATAATCTGAAAAAGGTTCAGAACCTACTCATGATTGTAAGTACACATGGTGAAGGTGATCCGCCAGATAACGCGATCTCATTCTACGAATTCCTTCATAGCAAAAGAGCGCCTCAATTAGAAGAGCTTCGTTACGCAGTTCTTTCCTTGGGCGATACATCTTATGAATTCTTCTGTCAAACGGGTAAGGATTTTGATAAGCGTTTGCAAGAGTTAGGCGCGAAGTCAATTACTGAACGTGTGGATTGCGATGTTGATTTTGATGAGCCTGCTGCGGCTTGGGTGTCTAGTGTGCTGGGTGCTCTGAACGCTTCATCGGCTAGCGGTGCTGTTGGTGGTTCTGCGACTGCGGTAAGTATTGCGGCTTCCGCCGAGTCAGAATACTCCAGAACGAATCCGTTTCAAGCGGAAGTACTCGAGAACTTGAACTTGAATGGCCGTGGCTCCGATCGTGAAACCCGCCATGTGGAGATCTCTCTAGAGGGCTCTAATCTGCAATATGAGCCAGGCGATAGCCTTGGTGTCTTCCCAGAAAATCATCCGCGTCTTGTTAATGAATTGATTCAGGCGATGGATTGGAATGCTAGCACGCCAGTTGCAGTTAACAAGAATGGCGAAGAGCGTCCTTTGCAAGAAGCGCTTCTTCGTTACTATGAAATCACAGTACTGACGAAACCTTTGCTGGAGCAAGTGGCAAAGCTGACTTCAAATGATAATTTACATGCTTTGCTTGCTGCAGGTAATGAATCCGAGTTGAAATCATACATTGCGGGTCGCGATTTGCTTGATTTAGTGCAAGACTTCTCGCTGCAAGGTGTGTCTGCTAGTCAATTCGTAGCCATACTTCGTAAATTGCCTGCACGTTTGTACTCGATTGCTAGCTCGTCCAAAGCCTCACCGGATGAGGTGCACATCACGGTTCGTGCCGTGCGCTATGAAGCCAATGGACGCAATCGTTATGGTGTTTGCTCCGTTCACCTTGCAGAGCGGGCACAATCGGGTGCAGCGCTGCCGGTGTACATTCAAAGCAACCCGAACTTCAAGCTGCCTGAGAACCCAGAAACGCCAATTATCATGATCGGACCTGGTACTGGCGTTGCGCCATTCCGTTCTTTCCTTGCAGAGAGAGAAGAGACGGGTGCAGATGGAAAAACGTGGTTATTCTATGGGGATCAACACTTCGCTACAGACTTCTTGTATCAAGTTGAGTGGCAGCGTTGGTTGAAAGATGGCGTACTTACGAAATTAGACGTAGCCTTCTCCCGTGATACGGATCAAAAAGTATACGTGCAGAACCGCATGCTAGAGAAGAGCCGCGAGGTTTATCAATGGCTGCAAGAAGGCGCTGTTGTGTATATTTGCGGTGACGAGAAGAAAATGGCTCACGATGTGAATGCTGCGCTGCTCACGATTCTTGAGCAAGAGGGCGGATTAAGCAACGAAGAAGCCGTGCAATATTTGGCTAACATGCAACAGCAAAAACGTTATCAACGGGATGTTTATTAAACCGGGATCCCCGCGATCACGAGAGGAGAAAGCTCAAGATGTCAGAAAATAACTTACTATCGAAGAATAGTGCACCACATAGTGATGTTGAACAAATTAAGATCCGCAGTAATTATCTGCGCGGCAGCTTAGAAGAGACGCTTGAAAATCGCATCACAGGTTCCATCCCCGAGGATGATAACCGATTGATGAAATTCCATGGCAGCTACATGCAGGACGACCGTGACTTGCGCAATGAGCGCGCGAAGCAAAAGCTTGAACCTGCGTATCAGTTCATGCTGCGCGTTCGTGCTGCAGGCGGGATTGTCACATCTGACCAATGGTTGATGATGGATCGCGTTGCACAGAAGTATGCGAACGGCACGATTCGTCTTACGACGCGTCAATCCTTTCAATTGCATGGTGTTATCAAATGGAATATGAAGAAAACGATCCAAGAAGTGAACGCATCCATGCTTAGCACGCTTGCTGCTTGTGGTGACGTGAATCGTAACGTGATGTGCAACCCAAATCCATACCAATCCGAAGTTCATGGTGAAGTCTATGAATGGGCGAACCGCATCTCGAATCACTTGGATCCGCGTACGAGAGCTTATCACGAGATTTGGCTTGACGGTGAGAAAATCGTGGATAGTCGTGACGCAGAAGAGCAAGAGCCGATTTACGGACCTGTGTATTTGCCGCGGAAGTTCAAAATCGGTATCGCGGTTCCGCCATCCAACGATGTAGACGTCTATTCGCAGGATCTTGGCTACATCGCGATCATTGAACAAGGCCGCTTGGTAGGCTTTAACGTATCCGTCGGCGGCGGTATGGGGATGTCCCACGGCGATGTCAAAACGTATCCGCAGGTTGGTCAAGTGATCGGCTTCATTAAGCCAGAACAAGCTGTTGATCTCGCTGAGAAAACAGTTATGATCCAACGGGATTACGGAGATCGCTCTGTTCGTAAGCATGCTCGTTTCAAATACACCATCGATGATCGCGGGATTGAGTGGTTCGTGAATGAGCTGCAAACGCGTCTTGGTTGGAACCTTGAGCCAGCACGTTCTTTCCACTTTGAATCCAATGGAGATCGTTATGGTTGGGTGAAGGGAAGCAACGGCAAGTGGCACTTCACGATGTTCATTCAGAACGGCCGTGTCATGGATGATGGGGACTACCGTTTGATGACGGGTCTTCGTGAAATCGCGAAGACACACAGTGGTGATTTCCGACTCACGTCGAATCAGAACTTGATCATTGGCAACGTAAGCGCTCAGAAAAAGAAGAAAATCGAAGAGTTAATCAAAGAGCACGGCATTACGGATGGTCTTCATTACTCCGCATTGCGCAGAAACTCGATGGCTTGCGTAGCGTTCCCGACTTGTGGACTCGCAATGGCGGAATCCGAACGTTACCTGCCTTCTTTGATTACGAAAGTCGAGGCTATTCTTGAAGGTGTAGGCCTTCGTGAGCAAGAAATCACAATCCGGATGACGGGTTGCCCGAATGGTTGCGCACGACCTATGCTGGCTGAGCTTGCCTTCATTGGTAAAGCAGCTGGCAAGTACAACATGTACCTGGGAGGCGGATTCGCAGGAAACCGCTTGAATAAATTGTACAAGGAAAACATTGGTGAATCCGAAATCTTGGATTCCCTGCAAACGATCATTCCTCACTATGCGAAAGAGCGTCAAGGTGAAGAGCACTTCGGTGACTTCGTTATCCGCGCTGGCTATGTGAAAGAAGTTCGTTCGGGTCAAGACTTCCACGCGTAATAAACAAAAAGCAGCTAAAGTAGATGTCTACTTTAGCTGCTTTTTTTCATATCTCGACTACTGCGCCCCCTTACTCACCCAGAATGTCACATTATCACCCTGCATGCCGTTCGTTCCGGCTTTAGGATCTTGTTTCGTGACGATGCCTTTCGCTTGCGTGCTGGTTTCGATCAGGAAGTTATAGTGCAGTCCGGCTTCAAGGGCCATCTGTTCTGCAGCCGCTTGCGTTTGGCCGACCAAATTAGGTACGACAGTCGTCTCTGAGACTTCCTTCGTGCTCGTTAGCTTGGTATTGGCTGTAGCGGTAGGACTAACGGTCGTGATAGGCGTACTCGTTGGCGTAGGCGAGATGATGACGAAGGTTTCTACGATCTTGGGCTCGGGCCAATACGACCAGACGCCGACGATGCCAATAACTAGTGCCGAGACGGCGCCAAGCGCGATCAGCTTAGCTGAACGTGTCGAACGGGTGAGGTTCTCACTTGCCGAACGGGAACGAAACGGTTCAGGTTGGGCTTCACTGGCAGGTTCAATTTCGTCCTCTACAATTGGCGCAGCAATCTTCACGCTTTTATTAGTAGGGACGGAAGGTGGTAAGCTGCGCAACCCGAATACGAGCGAGGAGAGTGAGGATTGCCCATGGCAAATAAATTTGATAAGACGAATTAAAGCTAATTTTTGCTCGGTGGTAGCGCTAGGGATTGAAGCTCGCTCCAGACTTGTGTGCATAACCTCGAACGTATCTGTAATCGTTTCGCTTCCCGTAAGCAGCTGAATCATTAAGCGGCAAAGACCAACAGCCCCTTGCTCCTCGGATTCATCTTCCTCCCAGTAGTTGATAACGGAGAGCTTGTTCTGATCGGTTAACCATAAATTATCAGGACGTACAGAGAAGCCTGTAATCTTTTCCTCCATGGCATCAAGCAGGGAAACACCTAAGTCGCTCATCATCGACACGACCGTCTGGAATGTCCATTGGCGCTTTTTGATGTGATTGATGAATAGCGAGCCTGGCTTCGCTTGCAAAATGATGGTGACAGCATCCTCGGCGATAGATGTATCCAGCATGTGATGAAAGCCGTCGTGAATGAAGGCTGCCTTATCCTGAAGTGAGCTTATGTAATCGACACCCTGTTGATTGTGACGAAGCGTTTTGCGATAAAGCAGTACTTTGCGAGTTAGGAATACATCATCACCATAATGGAGAGTTCCATGAGGGAAAGAGACGATTTGTGTACTTGGCACGTATCGTGTACCTATTCGATCGGGCATGGAATAACCATCCTCTCTGGTATGTAGGAGTGCTTTACACCTCTAAACGCGGTCGCTCATCTTTGAATGGCCTCGATAAAGGTTTTCTCATAAAGGATTCGAAAGCGATTAGGAATTTAGGAGTAGTCGTTAGAAAAAAATAACATAGACACGCGCAGAATTTGCGGAATTTTATCAAAAAAGTTCGAATTGCCCATTTGAATGGAATCAGGAGTTGTGAACGCCATATTAGCTTGGAACAATTCGGATAAACTTACCTTCAACAGACGGCGCCTAAGCTCCTGCTAAGCATTCGTAAATGGTTCAAAATAATATTGATCTTATGCATGTCGTTGAACAAGGGCCTAGCCTTACTGTACATCTTTTTCCTGCATTTTGGAATCATCTTGAGAAAATATCTGATTAACCTTTTTATGCTGAATAAATCAGCTTTAGAAGGGTCTTTCGCAACTAGTATTTCTAGCACTCTATGAGAACACAGCAAGGATTTTTCTATGATTCAAATGGCCTAAATGATATGATAGAAAGACCAGATAATTTTACAAAAAACGCCAAAATGAGGGGGATTCGTGTTGAAGAAGGTCGCAATATTAGGTGGAGGAGTCGCTGGCTTAAGTGCTGCTCATGAACTTATCGTAAGAGGCTATGAGGTGTCCGTTTACGAGTTTAAGCATATCCCTGGGGGGAAGGCCAGAAGTATGCCCTTTGTTGGCAGCGGAACTGGTGGTCGAAGGGATTTACCTGGGGAGCACGGCTTTCGATTATTTCCACGATTCTATCGCCATGTGATTGATACTTTGAAACGGATTCCATACGAGAATGGCACAGTGTACGATAATTTAACGGAAGTCACACGACTAGATATCGCGACATATACCGCGCCGTTATTACCTTTATTAGCCAAAATCGAGTTCAGCTTAGACAATTTGTTAGTGCTTATTAAGGATCTCTTTGATAATGGATTAGGACTTACCCTAGATGATATGGAGCAGTATGGCCGGAAACTATGGCAGGTGATGACAAGCTGCGAGGAACGTATTCGTGAAGAATACAATTTGATCGATTGGTGGGAATTCATCGAGGCGGATCAGCAATCACCTGCTTTTCAGAAAATTTTTGCTGGATTTACGAAAACGCTCGTTGCCTGTCAGTCTAAGATTGCAAATACACAAACGGTAGGGCCCGTCGCTGTTCAGATGACACTGGATATTACAACGCCTGGCACGAGTTTTGTAAGGCTTTTGAATGGTCCCACGAATGACAAATGGATCTACCCTTGGTTGACATTTCTTCAGGATCAAGGTGTTGACTATCATTTGGATGCGAAAGTTGAGAGAATTCAATGTGTGGATGGTCAAATTAGCAGTGCAACCATTACAAAAAATGGTGAAACGTTTGATATCGAAGCAGATTACTATATTGCGGCTTTCCCAGTCGAGGTTATGGGGCAAATGATCTCGGAACCCATGCTGGAAGCAGACCCGTCGCTTCATGGCGTTCAGAAGCTCGTGGATTCTGTTGCTTGGATGAACGGTATTCAGTACTACCTGAAGCAAGATGTGCCGATTACACATGGCCATGTGATTTATTTGGATGCCCCGTGGTCGCTTACTTCAGTTTCACAGAAGCAATTCTGGCCGGACGTGAATTTGAGTGAATATGGCGATGGCAAAGTGAAAGGCATTCTATCCGTTGATATCTCGGACTGGGATTCACCTGGCATCTTATTTGGCAAAACGGCAACACACTGTACGGCTGAAGAAATTAAAGCCGAGGTTTGGGCGCAAATGAAGCTGAGCCTTAATGTGGATGGAGCGGTAATTCTGGAAGATGATGTTTTGCATTCTTGGTTCTTGGATACGGATATTCAATTCGTAAATCCGGAGCATGCTTGCACGAATATGGAGCCGTTGCTCATTAACCGTGTGGGGACCTGGGATGACCGTCCAGAAGCATTTACTGCTATCCCGAATTTATTTCTGGCCTCCGATTATGTGCGTACCAACACGAACCTAGCCACGATGGAAGGTGCCAATGAGGCGGCGCGTCGGGCTGTGAATGCCATTCTGGAACGTGATGGATCAGAGGAAGAGCCTTGTAAGATTTGGGAGATGTACACCTTTGAATTGGGCCATATCGATGTATTGAAAATATATCATATTCACGATAAGAGACGGTATGAGAGAGGGTTACCATGGGATGGTAAGCTGCTTTAGTTCCCTGTCTAGCAGCGAGAATTACTAGGAGGATAACATGTTAATTTTGCCAGACTATGAAATGATCAGACAAATCTATCAAGGTGAACGAACGGTATTGTATCGTGCCATTGATAAGCAATCTGGCGAGAAGGTGATCATAAAGACACTGCGCTCTGACTTCCCGATTGCCGCGGATATTGCTAGATTAAAGCGTGAATATGAAATTGGTAAAATACTGGATATTCCTGGAATCGTTAAGCCGCTTTCATTGCCCAAATATCAAAACAGCGTTGCCATGGTGATGGAGGACTTTGATGGGGAAACACTTTCCACCTATTTTCCGTTGTTTCGCCAATCGCTTCAAGCGTTCTTACAAGCAGCTATACAATTAGCTAGAATTGTAGGCGAAGTTCATCAACGTTACGTTATACATAAGGATATCAAACCTAGCAATATTATTATGAATCGTCACAAGCAGATTATGAAGTTGGGCGATTTCAGTATCTCGTCGTTTACACGAGAGCGTCAAGAGATGCTGGATCCTTCCTTATTAGAAGGGACGCTCAGCTATATGTCTCCTGAACAGACGGGGCGTATGAACCGGATCATCGATTATCGCACTGATTATTACTCATTAGGGGTCACGTTCTACGAAATGATTACGGGGCAGCTGCCTTTTCAAACGGAAGATCCTGTGGAGCTGCTGCATTGTCATTTTGCTGTAACGCCGAAATCGCCGCATAGCTTGCGAAAGGGTATTCCGCAGTCGCTATCCAGCATTATTATGAAACTGCTTTCCAAGGATGCTGAGGACCGTTATCAAAGTGCTTATGGGATCATTCAAGACTTGGAGCAAGTCATGCTGTTACTCAATTCTGGTGAAGAGTTGCAGGATTTCATTGTAGGCAGCTACGACATGACCGATATGTTCCAGATCCCTCAGGGCTTATACGGACGCTCTAAGGAGATTAATCGACTTCTGCACGTGTATAACTATGCTGTGCATGGCTCATTGGAAGCGGTATGGGTCACAGGGGAGTCTGGGTTTGGGAAGTCTTTCTTAATTGCAGAAACGATGAAAACAATCATGAAGGAAAGCGGATGGTTTCTATCCGGACGTTTCGAGCCTAATAAACAGCATATTTCCTATCATGCGATCGCAAAGGCATTGCGAGAGCTAGTGCGACAGCTTTTGACCGAGAAAGATCAGCAATTGGAAGAATATCGTACGCGGTTGCTTAGGATGCTGGGATCAAACGGACAAGTATTAACTGATCTCATCCCTGAACTGAAATTATTAATTGGCGAACAGCCGATGGTGAAGCAGCTTCCCCCACATGAAACGCAAAATCGTCTCCACTTTTTACTACAGCAATTTTTATTACTATTTTGCGCCAAGAATCGGCCGATCGTCATGTTTCTGGATGATTTGCAATGGGCGGATGCGGCGTCCTTACAGATGTTGGACCTGCTTTTAAATGACTCACAATTGAAATATTTCTTGTTTATTGGTTCTTATCGCAGTGAATATGAGAGTAATCGGTTGTCTGCCATGCATATTCAGTTTTTGGATAAGCTGCCTCCAAGACTTGTTGCAGAACGCATTACACTGAAGGCGCTTGAAATTCGTGATGTCAAGCAGTTAATCGCCGAGTCATTGAAATCCGAGCAGAGTGAAGTAGAAGAACTTGCAGAACTTGTTGTTCAAAAAACAGGAGGCAATCCTTTCTTCGTCAAGCAATTCTTAACGGCCCTGCATGAACAAGAGCTGCTAATGTTCAATTATGATGTCAATCGTTGGTTCTGGGATATGAACAAGATTCAAAAGCTGCGAATAACGGATAACTTAATGTTCCTCCTAGCAGAGAAGCTGGAGCGTATGCCCTCCAGATCACAGCATATTATGCGAATGGCTGCATGTCTTGGAGCTTCTTTTGACTTAGAGGCACTAGGTATTATTATGAATACCTCTTACGCTGATGTACTGCAGGAGCTAGAAGTCTCGATACAAAGCGGTTTGATTATCCCAGTAGGGATGGACTACAAGTTTTATACGGATTTGCAAGGCGAGTCTGCAGCGCGTGAAATCCGATTTATGTTTGTTCATGATTCGATTCAAGAAGCGATTTATGGGTCTGTCGAAGAGGTTAGGCGCACAGAGATGCACGCCAACATTGCTCAATTGTTACTGGCCGCTTTATCTGAAGCGGAGATTGAACGTCGACTATTTGAAATTGTCATCCACATGAATATTGGTTCCGAATTGCTCACAGACCATTCAGTGCGAATCCAGCTTCTTGAGTTGAATATGAGTGCAGCGCGCAAAGCGAAGTCTTCCAATGCTTATCGATCGGCACTCCAATACTACAATAAAGGTTTAGTGCTACTAAAACTAATCAAGGGCATGGAATTAGAGGAGTTAGCTTACACCATTCGGTTGGAGACGGCCGAGACGCTGTATTTGAACGGCCAGGCAGAAGAAGCCGAGACGTCTTACGAGCAGCTTCATCAAGAGGCGAAATCAGCCGAACAAAGGTTGGAGCTCTATAACTTACAGGTTGTCCTTTACACCAATGTAGGGAAGCAGCATCAGAGCGTTAAGCTAGGGCTGAAAGCTTTGGCAGAGCATGGGATTCGTCTGTCGGGAGAGCCGACAAGCGTGAACATATTACTGGCCTATTTAGATGTGAAGCGGAGAATTGGCAGTAAGAATACGCTCGAGCTCTACGATTTGCCGATCATGGATGATGCCTATCGCTCCAAATTAATAAACCTTATGATGAGCGTTGCGATATCGGCTTATTTCGTGAACACCAACTTATATGTGTTGTTTATGCTAAACATGACGAAGCTTGCATTGAAATATGGGAATTCGCCAGCAATGGCTTATGTGTATGGTTCGTATGGACTGATCCTAGGCTCTGGATTCGGGGACTATCAAAGCGGCTACCGATATGGTCAACTAAGCAATCGGATGAATGAACGATTTCAATCCCATCAATTTCGCAGCAAAAGCTATTTTTCGTTCGGTGTGTTTGTCACACCTTGGGTGAAGCCGCTCACGAACAGCCTTGAGCTTATTAAGGAATCGTTCCGAAGTGGCATCGAAGATGGTGACTTGGTATTTGCGGGGTATGCGCTCACGTATCAGGTGCTAGTGAAGGATTTTCAAGGTATTGCGCTTGCTGAGGTGTATGATGATTTAGCTACGAACTATCGGATTCTGGAGCAGACCAATCATCATGATACGCTTCTGATGATGGAAATGCTTCGCAAAGTGATCATGAACGTTGAAGGAAAGACACAGAATCCAGTGCTGATCGGTGAACATGAGGCTGACGAGGAAGAATTTGTTCGTAAACTGGAGACCCACCCGAATCAAGTGATTATTCACGTATATACCGTGAAGAAAATGATGCTGCATTTTTTATTTGGTCACTATGAGGAGGCTGTGAAGTTTGGGAAGGCGGCAGAGCCGCGCCAATCTGCCTCCTTTGGGTTGTTTCATATGCCGGAGAATTATTTCTACTTTGTCTTGTCCATCACAGCTCATTTCCATGCTGCATCGAGCTGTGAGCAGAGATGGTATACGAAGCAAGTGAAGAAGATGTTGAAGAAAATGGCAAAATGGGCAGCGAATTGCCCGGAAAATTTCTTGCATCTGAAACTGCTCATGCAGGCCGAGTGGGATCGTGTGACAGGGCATATGCAGAAGGCAGAGCAAGGGTATGAGAATGCGATTCGGCAAGCGCGGGAGCAGGGATTTATCCATCACGAAGCTATCGCAACAGAATTGGCTGGTAAATACTATAAGCAAGCTGGACGCGATAAAATTGCAAAGACTTATTTCATGGATGCCTATTTCGGTTATGTAAGCTGGGGCGCTAAAGCGAAAGCGGATGACCTCATCTTGCGGTATCCGGGTTATTTAACCAGCCTGCATGAGTCCTTAGACTGGGCCACAACCAAAATCAGTGACTACTCCTTACAAGCTATTGATTTCAAAACCATTATGAACACGTCCCGTTCATTATCAAGTGAAGTTAATTTGGAACAACTGATTAAACGGTTGATGGAAATTGTTACCTATTCTTCAGGTGCGGAGAGGAGTATTCTCGTTCTGAAGGATAAGGAAAGATTGTACGTTGAAGCCGAGATGCTTGCAAGTGCAGGGAAGGATTCGTGTACAGTGAACTCTGTCTTACTGGAATCGCGCGAGAATCTCCCGCAGTCCGTCATCCAGTATGTTGCGCGGATGAAGGAAGGCATCGTGTTGGATGACGCTGAGAAAACTGGTTTTTTCATTAACGATCCCTACATTCGTCTAGCCGAGAGTAAATCCATCTTTTGCGAACCGATTCTGCATCAAGGTAATTTAGTCGGAGTCTTTTATTTGGAAAATAACTTGACTCGCAACGCATTTACGTCAGATCGCTTAGATGTGATCAAGCTTTTATCGGCGCAAGCCGCGATTTCTATTGAAAATGCTAGACTATACAATGATCTAGAATCCAAGGTGAAAGAACGAACGAATGAGTTGATATTAATGGAGACTTCGCGGCGAGATCTCCTATCGAATATTTCCCATGATCTGGGGACTCCGCTTACATCGATACAAGGCTATGTAGAAGCCATTCTGGATGGTGTGATTCAGGAGCCAGAAGAGCAGAAGAAATATTTGTCCGTCGTGCATATGCGTATTGTCGGGATTCAACGTTTGATCATGGACTTGTATCAACTAAGCCGACTTGAAACGAAGCAATTCCATTTCCAGCTTGCACCAACATCGTGTGTGACCATGGTTCGTCAGCTTTTTGCTAAGTATGAATTGGATGCGTTAAATGCAGGTATTGCCTATACGCTCTACATGGAGCAGATGGATGGACTCATGCTAACCGTTGATACGGATCGGATTGAACAGGTATATGCCAATCTTATCTATAACGCCATAAAGTTCTCGACGCGCGGCTGCTCCATTGATGTTCGGATCGAAATCAGAGAAGAACCCTACGAACTCGTTATTCAGGTGTCTGATACGGGGGTAGGGATTAGTGAAGAGGATCTTCCCCATATTTTCGAACGTTTCTATAAGGTGTCCAAATCGCGCAGCAACTCTGGCGGAAGCGGCTTAGGACTTGCGATTGCGAAAGAAATTGTGCAGTACCATGGTGGGCAAATTTGGGCGGAAAGCCGCCTGGGACATGGCTGTAGCATTTCATTCTCGCTGCCTTTGCACCGCATATAAGTGCACTAAACCGTACATCTTACTAAGGAGATGTACGGTTTTTTCCGTAGAAAGGACGTGTCTATACCTAAGCTCTTACCAATGCTATTGAATTAGACTTGTGATATACTTCTGTAGATATTAGTCATCGAAGGAGTTTACACACATATGCAATCATTTATTCAGTATAATCCAACTAAGTTATGGTTTGGCGAAGGTCAGATCAAGCAATTGCAGCAGGAGCTAGGAGAGACCGGGAAACGCGTGCTGCTCGTTTACGGTGGAGGAAGCATCAAGAAAAATGGTGTATACGATGCTGTCATGAAGCAGCTTCTAGATATGCAAGCTATCGTTGTTGAGATGTCAGGGGTAGAGCCTAACCCAAGGCTGACAACAGTGAAGAGGGGCATCGAGCTATGCCGTAAGGAGCAAATTGATCTCATCCTCGCTGTTGGCGGGGGGAGCGTCATCGATTGTGCCAAAGCCATCTCCGTTGGCGTCTATTATGAAGGTGATGTGTGGAATATCATCACGAGGAAAGCTGAGCCACAGAAGGCGCTGCCGTTGGGGACGGTATTGACACTCGCCGCGACAGGCTCGGAGATGAATAACATCTCAGTGATTACGAATTGGGATAGCAATGAGAAGCGCGGTTGGAGCAGTCCATTAGCTTATCCGCTTTTTAGTATTTTGGACCCCGCCTATACAACATCGGTGCCCTTAGATCAGACCATATATGGGATTGTGGATATGATGTCACATGTGCTGGAGCAATACTTCCATCGTACTGAGCATACCCCTATGATCGATCGCTTCATGGAGGCTGTTCTGCTGACAGTTATGGAAGCTGCTCCTAAGCTATTATCAAATCTGCAGGATGTACATCATCGTGCTACGATAATGTACGCTGGAACTACCGCTTTTAATGGCTTATTGTCGAGTGGGACAGACGGTGGGGATTGGGCATCTCATCAAATTGAGCACGGCTTATCCGCCGTTTACGACATCCCTCACGGGGGTGGACTTGCCATCGTATTTCCTAACTGGATGACACATTGTGCAGAAGATGATCCATCGCGCATGAAGAAGCTGGCCATGGCCATTTTCGGAATCAATGATTCAGGTAAAACCGATCACGAGGTTGCCTTGGAAGGCATTCATGCTTTACGTCAATTCTGGGATTCGCTAGGCGCACCCAATCGACTAGGATACTACGGCATTGATGATCAGCGAATTGAGGAATTGGTGCACAAATCATTCATGAAGCCTAGCATTGGGCAATACAAAGTGATGACAAGGGACACCGTCAGAGATATTCTGATGAGGTCGTTAGCATGAAATATTATGTTTACGTACTAGCTGGCGCCTGCAGCTTCGGATTATTGTCGACTTTCGTGAAGAAGGCTTATGAGTCAGGTTTTCACGTGGGTGAAGTGGTTGGCAGTCAAATTTTCTTTGGTTTAATCATGATGTGGATTATGGCGTTTGTCACTGCCAAATCAGCAAAGCAAGGTTCCGCTGAGGCCAAAACGTTTCGAGTGTCGCCACGTCAAGCGCTTCTTCTCATGTTAGTTGGAACAAGTTCAGGCTTAACGGGGATATTTTATTATGCAGCTTTGCAATATGTTTCAGCATCATTTGCTATTCTCTTATTGTTTCAATTTACGTGGATCGGTATTGTACTGGAAGCTATCATAGATCGGAAACGTCCCAGCAAGGATAAGCTCATCGCACTTATTTTCTTATTTATCGGAATTATTATGGCAAGTGGTTATCTAAAAGGCATGGTAGAGGCACCATCGTGGCTTGGCGTGAGCTTAGGATTGCTTTCAGCATTGACGTACGCGTTGTTTATTGCCATGAGTGGAAAGGTGGCCAAGCAAATTGCGCCTATCACACGCGGCGCTGTCATGCAAACAGGTTCGTTCATCATTGTCATGCTGATTTTCCCGCCTCACTTCCTATGGAACGGATCTCTGCATGAATCATTATTGCCTTGGGCCTTACTGCTAGCCCTGTTCGGTGTCGTGATCCCTCCGTTATTTTTCGCGATTGGTGTGCCGCGTATTGGCGGCGGCATGGCTACGATCATGAGTGCGGCGGAGCTGCCAACGGCTGTTATTATGTCCTTTATCGTCCTGCATGAGTCCGTGAGTGGGCTGCAGTGGTTAGGCGTGTTGATTACGATGTTAGGCATTGCGTTGCCAGAGTTATTGAAACGAAGACAACGCGTTCAACGGCTTCAAACTGAATGAAGAGGAGTAAGGTGGTTCCCTAGAGAGTAGGGGGCTGCCTTTTTTTTTTATTTTTTTTACGCGCCTCCATATCTCTTCATCTTTTAATTGTAAACCAGCTCAAGCATTTTTACGTTTTTTTGCCGTATGAAGAGAAGAAATTTTAGGGGGAAGTTGCAAAAGTTCATAGTTGTTCTGGAATATTCAGTAGTAAAGAGGCACTGTCAGCGAGTATGTTAACGAAAAGGAGGTGATGAGTGTTATTCATTTATGTAAGCGTTTCATATTTCGTATTACGCATTGCGCGGGGAAGTATTGGGGCCAAAACAAAATTTAGGAGAGGAAGGATGCATGTAATGAGAAAATCAATAGCGAGGTTGTTAAGTTTCTTGCTCGTCGCTGTTTGTGGGCTGGGTGTATTAAGCGGAAGCTTATTTGGAGATGTCGCGCAAGCGGCTGCAGTCACGATTCAAAATGGAGTTCAATTCAAAGATACTAGCGGTAATGTGATTCATGCGCATGGCGGAGGGGTTATAAAAGTAGGAAGCTACTATTATTGGTTTGGAGAAAATCGCAATGCGGATGGCACGTTTAAAGCGGTATCCTGTTATCGGTCCTCTGACTTGAAAACATGGGAATTCCGTAACGATGTGTTAACTCTAAATTCTGCTGCAGAGCTGAATGTGTCCAATATTGAAAGACCCAAAGTCATTTATAACAGCTCAACAGGTCAATTCGTTCTATGGATGCATTGGGAAAATGGCGTTGATTACGGGCAAGCTCGTACAGCTGTAGCCTATTCCAGCACCGTGGATGGCAGCTACACGTATCAAGGAAGCTTCCGCCCGTTAGGCTACGACTCTAGAGATATGACCGTTTACAATGATAACGGCACGGCTTATTTGATTAGTGCAACACGTGTGAATGCTGATTTGAATATTTATAAGCTTTCAACGGACTTCCGAAGTGTTGATTCCCTAGTGGCAACCTTGTGGGTGGGACAATATCGCGAAGCGCCTGCCATGTTCAAGCGGAATGGCGTGTACTTCCTTGTTACCTCGGGTGCAACAGGCTGGGATCCTAACCAAGGTAAATATGCAACGGCAACAAGTATTACGAACACGTGGAGCGGTCTAAGCAACTTCGGAGATGGAACCACATTCGACTCGCAAAGCGCTTATGTGCTCCCTGTTGAGGGGTCAAGTTCAACGAGCTACCTGTATATGGGGGATCGCTGGGCAGGTGCTTGGAGCGGCAAAGTGATGGAATCGCGCTATGTGTGGCTTCCACTGACATTCCCGTCGAATACATCACTTTCCATGAGCTGGGGCAGTAATGTAACGATCGATACGAGCACGGGCAGCTTGTCTGCTTCTTCACCGGCCATCGATACGAATGCTTATTATTTACTCGAGAATCGAAATGGCGGGAAAGACTTGAATGTGGTAGGTCAAGGGATTGCGAATGGTGATAATTTAGAGCAATACATCGATAGCGGTTGGGACAGCCAACAATGGAAGTTTGTGAGTGCTGGCAGTGGTTATTATAAAATTCAGAACAAGGCAAGCGGTAAGATTATAGGTGTAGAAAGTGGAGGCACAGCAGATGGCGCGATCATTGAGCAGTGGTCCGATGGGGGCTGGACGAGTCAACATTGGCAAATTATCGATAACGGAGCGGGTAATTTCAAATTGAAAAATCGCGCTACAGGCAAGCTTATCGATATTTCCGGCGCTTCCAAAGCGAATGGAGGAGCGGCCATCCAATGGACGGACAATGGCGGCAAAAATCAACACTGGCGATTATTGAAGATTCAATAGCACAATGAAAGCTACCCCGAACATGGGAACCAATGTCGGGGTAGCTTTTTTCTGCCATAACGATAACTGCTATACAATCGCGAGTTGTTTCAACTCTAGCTTCACGGTTGTTAAATGAGTAAGCTCCGGAAGAGCGTAGTATTCGGCTAATCGGCGAAGTCGCATATAAATGGTGCGCAGAATGACAGAATCCAATTCTGTAATCATCGCTCGATTAGCGATGTAATCGGACATGCTCATTTTGATCAGAAAAGGACTTTTTCTTAAATCGGAATATTTCTTTAGCTGAAGCGGGTCGCCCGTAATCGTCAGATATTTGGTCTGCTTCAACGCGGCTTGAAACCGTTCAACGCAGATTTTGGAGACTTGGATGTGCCTTTTGCCCCCCATGGCATCAGTCACGGTAAGTATTTGTTTTATTTCATCTAAGGAATTACTTTTTAAATAAACAATTTCATGAGGAGCGACACCTTCAATAAGCAGACGAATAATGATGGCATCTTGTGGATTGATACATTGTGTCTCGATAAATTGAATTTTCTCTAGAGTAAGAATACGAAATCAGCATCCCTTCAAGTTTGAACTTAGTTTTCTGTAAAATTACATTTGGTTTTCAGAAATAAGCAACTATACATGATATGAGATGGGTGGGGTGAATATGCCTAGAAATTTGATATGAGGTAACTATAGCTGAAAGTACTAGGAGGAAACAATGAGGGAAAAGCCCTAAATAATGTTAGTCTAATTTCGACAATTTCGACGTAATGTTTGATACATTTTGTCTCGATGTGAGGAATAACCGCTAGATTTGACTGGTAAGATAGTCCTTTTTTTGTGGATGAAAAAGGGAATCCCTGGTTTTATGCAGAAATGAAAGTAATCAAGGTTAGGGAGGTTGGGTGATCATGGGGAATGAAATGGAGAAACTAAAAAAAATATTAGGGCTGCGAGATGCAATTGGTATTGCAATAGGGCAAATGGTCGGGGCTGGCATCCTTTCCATTACAGGTGTAGCGATAGCTTTGACGGGAACTGGCGTTCCTCTTGCTTTCCTGCTTTCTTCGGTATTTATGCTGATCATTACGATTCCGCTTGCGGTACTCGGATCAGTGCTTCCGACAACGGGAGGTATGTACACCTATACCAGTCGATTGCTCTCGCCGAAAGCCGGCTTTGTGTACTTGAGCTTATTCACTTTTGGACATCTGACAATAGCCGTGTATGCGATATCGTTCGCTCAGTATTTGCAAGGAATCGTGAAGAGTGTTCCCATCATGCCGGTAGCTTTTATCGTTTTGACGTTTTTCTATCTCATCAATCTATTCGGAATTAAATTCATGTCTACGTTGGGGAAAGTACTCATCCTCATAAAATTACTTTCGTTGTTTATATTCGTCGGATGGGGATTGTCGGAGGTGGACTATTCCGTATTTAAGCCAACTTCTTATTTTCCGCATGGCCTCAGTGGTTTTCTAATGGCGGTTGGGATGACGTCCTTTGCTTCGGGTGGCGCCTATGCGGTTGTCGAACTCGGCGGCGAAATGAAACGGCCGAAGCGGGACATTCCACTAGCGATTCTAATCAGTTCTGGCATTGTGGGGCTGCTTTACATCGGAATGGGTATCGTTGCAACTGGCGTATTACCTGTCTCAGAGGTTGCAGGGGAGTCGCTGATTGATGTGGCTACATCTATACTGCCGAAACCACTGTTTTTATTTTTTGTTATTGGCGGCGCTATGTTCGCTTTGGCATCAACACTGAATGTTACCTTCTCATGGGTGACGAGGGGTATGCTGGTTGCGTGTCGTGACGGCTGGCTTCCTGCTTCGTTAGGTAAAGTAAATCGAAGATATGGAACGCCGCATTGGCTGTTGACTTTTTACTATATCCTTGGAATCATTCCGATCGTGACGGGTGTATCGCTTGCAACCATTTCTCAGCTAGGTGTAGGCATCTTACTCATTGCCAGCATTTTCCCCGTCTTATCCGCAGCTAAACTTCCGCGTAAATACCCAGAATTATATCAAAGCGCGCCTTTCACGATGAAGCCAATCCTTCTCTACACCATTGTAGTTATTGCTGTCGGATTGTTAGTGTTCCAAGGATATCTCTTATTAAGTCGATTATCCATCCCCTTATTGCTTGGCAATGTAGTGATTATTAGTCTTTCTGCGGGTTATGCCATGATCAAAGGGAAGGAACCAGCGCTTACCCGGAGCAAAACTTCACATGCAAATGAGGGCACTGACCTCACATTGCCGCAATGATTGTTTTGAGCTCCTTGGTGAATTCTTTGGATGGCAAGGAAAGATGCCGGCCTTTCAGGCGAATGGAGCGGAAGGAAACACCTAAATCCACACCTGTGACTTCTAGTGCAACAATACTCCCCGTTTCTAAATAAGGATCATATCGCATACCCGTTTCCGTATAGAAGCCAATCGCGATTCCTTCAGCAATAATCCGTTTGGCTGCTTCTGAATTCCCCAGCTTAAATAAGAGGTTAGGCTCTCCATGCTGTTTGAATATGTTGAGCAGGAAATCAGAGGAAATTAGAAGAGGTTCTTGTAGGAGTTCATCGATGGAGATGCTAGTTCGGTGCGATAAAGGGGATGTTTTACCCACATAGGCCATAATTCGGCAGTCCATCAGATGTTCCGTGATAAGCTGGGGATGGGGGCTGTGATAATTTGTTGAGACAGCAATGAGTCCCAAATCCACTTGTCCATTAAGAACTTCTTGGATAATCTGTGGATAATTCAACTCCATCATGACAAGCTCCACATCAGTGTGCTTATTTTTGAAAATAGCCAGCGTTGGAGGGAGTACGCTTAAACAGAGACTTGGTACAGAGGCGATAGAGAGAGAGCCTGACAGCTGGTTGAATTGAAAGCCAGCTGTCTCGCGAAGCTCTTCAACTTTATTCATAATCTCAATGGCTTTGCTAATAATTAATTTGCCGTCTTCGGTAGGTACGGCTCCAGTCCGTGAACGCTTGAAAAGCTTCACGCCAAGCTCTTCCTCTAAGCTTACGATCGCTTGAGAGATGTTTGGCTGGGAAACGTGAAGCTTTTCAGCTGCTAAAGAAATGGAACCTGTTTGATTAATTTCAATGATATAGATGAGTTGTTCAATTCGCATAGTTCACCTTTTCTGAGTGTCAGTTATGAAGTAACTATATCCGAATTGAGGAAGCTGGACAATATGTGAGAAGCACTATTTTAGGAGACGCCGTATTCGACTTGTCTGAGACTGTCTTCCCGCAATTGTTCGTTATATACGAAGCGAGATAACAGAATACTGATTTCATATAGAGCGAATAATGGGATGGCTACCATCAGATGCGAGATTAAATCAGGCGGAGAGATCAAGCTGGCTGTGATAATCAGAATCAGATAGGCGTATCTGCGAACTTTGTTAAGTAATTTAGGATTCAGCAGCTTCAGCTTTGTTAGAAACATGACGACAATCGGGAGTTCGAAGGCTAGAGACAACGGAATGATAATATTGAGCATAAAACTAAAGTATTGAGCCACGCCATAGGTTTGTGTTAAGCCTAGATTTTCGGTTACTCCCACTGTAAACTTCATGCACATCGGGAATACAACGAAGTAACCAAAAGCTAAACCAATCAAAAAGCATAAGAACGTATAGGGGATGTACCGTAGTGTGGCGGTTTGCTCTTCTTTGGTAAGTCCTTTTTTGACGAAAGCCCATATCTGATAAAGGATAAATGGCAATGTGAGTGTGAGTGAAACGGCGAATGCGATGAGCATATAAATGCGAATACCATCCATTGGTGAAAATACATGCCAGGTGATGCCGGATGCCGTTGAGCTATGCTTAAGATAAAGTAATATCTGCTGTGCAAAAATGAATCCAATGATTAAGGTAAGTATTACGGCAATGAGAACACGAATAATTCGCATGCGTAATTCGGTTAGATGTTCGACAAGTGACATCATTTCTTTGATCTGCATAGTAGCCCTCCCGTCTATTTGGTCCTTGGTGTTAGGAGCCGGTAAGTATTCGTCGTAATTCTACCGTATGAAAGCCGTCAGTTAGCTTGGAGTGAATATCCATAATGGTTTGAATATCCTCGAACGAATATTTGCGAACGCCTCCCTTACTTCTGTCTGGAAAAATAAGCTTGCGGTCCTCATAGTATCGAATTTGCCTCTCTGTTAACCCCGTCAATTCACTGACTACACCAATTTGAATTACCTTCTTCTTTGTCATCATAAGCCTATCCCTCCAACTTTATGTAAGGTAAACTAACTTTAATGTGACACTAATTAATGAAACTCTATCATTTAATGGAAATTCGATCAAATAAACGTTGGTTATCTTAGTATAACTAAAATTTATGTCATGTTACCTTACATAATATAATGACTATTCCATGCCTCGCTGTTAAGTTTAAGTAGCGGATAGCCAAACTTAAACACGAGGAGATGGAAGCATGGAGAAGACACCGATCCAAGAAGATCAAATTACACGTAGACAATTTTTGACAACAGTCGGCAAATTAGGAGGGTCAGCCGCAATATTTAGTGTGATGGGTACTTTAGGACTGCTCTCCCCGGAAACGATGAAAGCCGCAGATTACACACCGCCATCGGGAAGGGATCTTACATCTACGAATCGCAATGGCAAGAAAGTTATCATCTTAGGCGGTGGGATTGCCGGGATGACAGCAGCCTATGAGCTTGGAAATGCAGGCTATCAGTGCACCATCCTAGAAGCGAGGGCGCGTTCAGGAGGACGAGCATGGACAGTGCGTAGAGGGACGACGGTAACGGAGATTGGCGGCGTGAAGCAGGTGGCTCGCTTCGATAATGGCATGTATTTCAATGCAGGGCCAATGCGCATTCCTCAATTTCATGTGACGCTGGACTATGCCCGCAAATTTGGGGTTGCCATTGAACCCTTTAACAATGTGAACGAGAGCGGGTATTACTATAATGAAAATGTAGGCGAATTGTCAGGAGTGAAAATTCCTAAGCGGCAGGCAAAAGCCGATGTACGTGGATATGTTGCCGAAATGCTAGCTAAAGCTGTTAATCAGAAAGCGTTAGATCTACCTTTGACGACAGAAGAAAAAACGAAACTTGTTGCATATTTGAAAAGCGAAGGAGATTTGAATGCGGATCTGTTCTATAAAGGTTCAAGCAGAGCTGGATATGTGGAAGAGCCGGGCGGTAAATTTGACGCAGGTGTTCGCAAGGATCCATTTAGCTTAAAAGCGATTATCAATTCTGGTTTTGGTCAATTTCTCAGCAGTGAGTACGGCTATGATCAGCAAATGATGATGTTCCACCCCGTAGGCGGGATGGATATGATTGCTAAGGCGTTCGAGAAACGCGTAGGCGACAAAATTCAATTCAATTCGGAAGTTCACGAGATCAAACAGTCTTCCGATGGTGTTAAGATTTTGTATAAGGACTTGCTTAGTGGAGCAAATAAAGAGATTGATGGAGACTTCTGTATCTGTACCATCCCGCTCCCTGTCCTCAAGAACATTAAAGCGGACTTCTCTCCAGAAATGTCCACGGCAATCGCGAAGATTAGCTATGCGGCTGCAGGCAAAATCGGGCTTCAATTCAAGCGTCGCTTCTGGGAAGAAGATGAGATGATTTATGGCGGAAGCTCATTGACGAATATGGATATTGCCAATATCTATTACCCGCCGAATGACTATTTTTCCAAAAAAGGAATTCTATTAGGTTATTATTCATTCGGAGGAAATGCAGATAAACTTGGTAATATGTCACTTGCTGCCCGAGAAGATTATGCCTTAAGCCAAGGCGCGAAGATTCACCCGCAATACCACAAGGAGTTCGAAACCTCTTTCTCCGTGGATTGGAAGAAGATTAAATATAATCAAGGCGGTTGGGCTTCATACACAGCTGACGATCGTAAGAACTACTATCCAACTCTATGCAAACCTGATGGACGCATTTATTTGGCAGGGGAGCACATCAGTTATATCACTGCTTGGCAAGCCGGAGCTATTGAGTCTGCGCGGAAAGTTGTTACCGAAATTCATGAGCGTGTAATGAAAGAGTAGAGGAGAAGGAGTGAATCATGATGATTATAACGAAAAAGTGGAAGACGATCGTAGCAGCTACCGTTGGTTCATGTCTGATTTGTGTAAGTGCTTATGCGGCTGGGACAGAGAAATCAAGTAAATACAATGCAGAGCCAATTAATGAAGTCGAATTTTATGGGAATCCTGCTTCTTCCATTGCTGCGGGTGTGTCGGTCCCTGCGGGAGCCTCCTATTTATTCACAAGCGGAACAGTTCCACCGGTTATCAACAAAGAAGGCAAGACGGTATACGAGCGCTATGGAGATACGAAAACTCAGGGGATTGGAATTCTAAAGGCCATTGAAACGCAATTAAAAGATAAAGGCCTCACGCTTAAAGATGTTGCTTATCTTCGTGTCTATGTGACACCGGATGCAGCGAAGGAAGGCAAATTTGATTATCAAGGCTGGTTTGACGCTTATGCGCAATTTTTTGGTACAGAGGCGAATCCTGTGAAGCCAGCACGTTCGACTGTTGGTATTGCAAGCCTCGTTAGCACCGATTGGCTGATTGAGATTGAAGCTGTAGCTGTGTATCCAAAGCACCATAACCAAGACTAATGAAACGGAGATGATGTGGTATGTTGCAAAATATTGGATTACCTGGACTCGTGTTAATTTTATTGGTTGTGTTAGTCTTGTTTGGACCGTCTAAGCTGCCGGAACTCGGTCGTGCTGTAGGACGTACACTGCATGAATTTAAAAATTCAGCTAGAGAGCTCGTCGGTGAAGGGAAAGAAGCACCGGAGCATCTGGAAGCGCCAGAAAAACGTGCAGAAAAGGTCAACGCGTAACCAAGCTATGATAAACAGATCTTGTTTATTTTCTCGAGAGGGAAAATGGCAAGATCTGTTTTTTTTGTCGTGAATCGCACCTAAACAAAACACTGGAATCCCTATAATTTGTACAATTGTTTTGTGCAAGAATGTGATAGAGTGTGCTCACGCTCGCTCAAAGCGTCCAACTATTTCCAAATTCAGGAGGGATAGCTGTTGAAACTTAGCACAAGTGTGGATGTCACCAAAGAACCCTTTCATCTGAACCATGAGAAATCAAGCCGAAAGCAGAATTGGGAGGTCTTTCATGCTCATTCTTGTATGGAATTCCTCTATGTGTATGAAGGAGTAGGCCGTGTGGAAGTGAACAAACGCTGGTACAACATTGAGCCAGGCTGCCTTTTGATTTTCCAGCCGTTTCAATTGCACCGCATTCAAATCCAAGGTCCCTTTGTACGTTCAATCCTTATGTTTGATCCTTACAGATTAGATACTGCGCTGCGTGCATTTAGCGGGATTCGGACATGGTTTAACACACTTTGGAAGCAATCGTTAACCAGTCACGTGATTCCTCAGCAACAACATCTAGCCAAATTTTATGAGCATTTACATAGCAAACTAAGTCGTGTCTCGACACATAAACAGCAAGAAGAATTTGTCTTATGCTTATTATCTATGCTTCAGCAGCTTGAACCTTATGAAAATGAAATTTGCCAGGCTCAGAAAGAGAAGTTGAAGTTGAGCAGCAATCATACGGCTGGGCAGATCACGGAATGGATCGAACGGCATTACAAGGACAAATTTGACCTGCAGCGGATGTCGGAGGATTTGCATCTCTCTACCTTTTACTTATCACATATTTTCCGACAGTCAACGGGGCGCACCATAACGGAATTTATTATTTCCCGCAGATTAAAGGAAGCATGTCTCTTGCTAGAAACCACGTCGAAGTCTGCTAGCTTTATCGCGCAAGAGGTGGGCTTTCAGAATGGTTCTTACTTTTCACGTGTGTTCAAGACCGTTCTTGGAACGACACCGAAGTCGTATCGCATGCAGGTATAAAAAACAGCAACACAGTGCAAGATCTGAACAATAGCAGGAAACATTCGGTTCTGACGATCTCTTATAATTCTATTTGTAAGCGCTATCTAATGGAGTCAGAGGAGGAATAATAATGAGTACGATTTTTAAAAAAATTAAAGGTAAGACTGGTTGGGTAACGCTATTCTCGGCGGTTATGCTGCTTGCAATTCCAGTAACGGCAGGTGCGGCGACATCCACACTAAGTCCTTCGGATGATTCTTATGTGCATGAAGGTAATCCCACAAGCAATTTTGGAACAGCCACTTCGTTGTTTGTAAAAAATGACCCAGGTGCATCTCGGTACACGTATCTCAAATACAGTCTCTCTGGCCTTTCGGGTGTAACGAGTGCCAAGCTCCGGATTTATGGCAGCGCATCCGCGTCAACGGTATTATCCGCTTATCAAACGACAGACAGCTGGACGCAATCCGCCATTACCTGGAGCACGAAACCAACGGTCGGCAGCGCAGCAGGTAGTGTTGCCATCAATACGACAGCGACGTACAACGAGATTGATGTTACAGCTTATGTGACGGCTCAAGCAGCAGGAGATGGCGTTGTTTCCTTTGCACTGCAAGAAAGTGTGGGGAAATACACCACATTGAATAGTAATGAGAATGCCTCGAATAAGCCACAGCTTGTTGTCGTCAGCGGCGGTGGGACGGGAGGGGATACCCAAGCGCCGACAGCTCCTAGTGGATTGGGCGGCACTGCAGCTTCCAGCAGTCAAATCAATCTAAGTTGGAGTGCATCGACAGATAATGTAGGCGTAACGGGTTATGATGTATATCGGAATGGCTCATTTCTCAAGACCGTAACAGGTACTTCCACGAGTGATACTGGATTAACGGCGTCTACCTCGTATAGCTACTATGTCAAAGCAAAAGACGCGGCAGGCAATGCTTCGAGTCAAAGCAGCACGATCAATGTAACTACCTCTGGTGGAACGCCGCCTACAGGCTGTACGAATGCATTAAACACAACGGCTGCTATTCAAAATGCGATGAAAAATGCAGTGGCAGGATCAGTCATTCTGCTTGCCCCTGGCAATTATGTTGGTGATCGTGTGACGAGCGGCGATCCAGGCGGGCAAGGATTGTTCTATTCGGATCAAAGTGGAACAGCTTCCAATCCGATCGTTCTGAAGAGCTGTGATGCAGCTAATCCAGCCGTGCTCAAGGGTGTGAATGTGAACGATGGCTCCTACGGCATTCACTTAACGGGCAACTATTGGCAGATCCGCGATGTCGAAATCACAAATGCGCAAAAAGGGATTATCATCGACAACGGTAATAACAATCTGCTGAACAACGTAGAAGTTCATTATGTTGGCGATGAAGGTGTCCATTTCCGGGATGGCAGCTCCTACAATACATTGACGTACTCGCTTATTTACGATACAGGATTATACCAGGCTGGGTATGGTGAAGGCGCGTATGTTGGTTCCGACTCCAGCTCACCTTATGAGCATGTTGTAACAGGGAATGTGATTAGTCATACGAATTTCGATGGCGGCATTACGGCAGAGCATATCGATGTGAAGGAAGGCGCGAGCGGAACGATTATCGAGTACTGCACGTTTAACGGTACGGGGATTAGTGGAGCGAATAGCGCAGACAGCTTCATTGATGTAAAGGGTGTGAATACGATTGTCCGCTATAATCAAGGGTATCGGAATGGTAACTCCAACGTTGTAGATGCTTTCCAAGTTCGTACGCATGGTTCGGAGTATGCGACAGGCGTGAATAATTCTTTTAACAATAATACCGTGAATTTGGATAATTCGACCGGTTACGTCGTCTATGCAACAAGTGCGGCAACAGGAACTACAGCGGTGAATGATGTACGTACAGGCGGAGGAAATCTGTATAATTCGAATGTGAACGAATAGTGATGTGGAGGAGCCTGAGAGGGCTCCTTTTGCCTGTGTGTCCAAGCTAAATATCGACATTCTGCCGCAAGTATGGGATTATGAGAAGAGAAGTATGGTAACTATTATGCAGGGAGTGAAAGGCATGTCACGCAAGTGGGAAAGAATGGTAAGTAAAAATACGAAAAAGGCAAACCTGACCCGTACCAAGCAAGGAAAGGCGCCTATTTCAACGGATCCGGATCGTCCGGTCGTATTTAAGGGAAGAAGCATTCTGTTGGCCGCGTTTTTCATCGTGGTTTCAATCTTCTTGTTGTTTACGTTGACGAAAACCGGAGGGGACAAAATGTATTGGTATACAACGCTTAGCTATTTGGTAGTTGGCGTACTCATTTATTTTGTGCGGAGACCGTACTTGCGAGTGACCAAAACGAATCTCTCGAAGAGAGGTCTAGCCCGAGAATTAATTCTGGGTGCGGAAAATATCAAAGAGATTGTACACGCGCCAGGTCAAATTATCATCGAGCTTACAGGCAAGTCTCCTCGTTGGGTATATAACAAAACATTGAACCGTTTTGATATCGAAGCTATGGCGAGCAAGCTGAAGAAATTTGCTGAGAACAATCGCATTTCCTTTGTAGATAAGACGGTATAGATAGAAAGCCTCCAATTCCCACTTATTGTGGGGTTGGGGGCTTTTTTTGGTAGTGTTACTCGAAAAATTTGAGTAACTCGTGCTCGGCCGATGGAAACGGAGTGGAGTTACTCATAGCGTAAGTCGAAAAAATCGAGTTACGTGCGGCGAGAATGGCAAAAGGAGCAGCGCAAGTTGATAAAATCGAGTTACGTGCGGCTAGAATGGCAAAAGGAGCAGTGTAAGTCGAAAAAATCGAGTTACGTGCGGCGAGAATGGCAAAAGGAGCAGCGCAAGTCGAAAAAATCGAGTTACGTTCGGCGAGAATGGCAAAAGGAGCAGCGCAAGTCGAAAAAATCGAGTTACGTGTGGCGACCATGGCAAAAGGAGCAGTGTAAGTCGAAAAAATCGAGTTACGTGCGGCGAGTATGGCAAAAGGAGCAGCGCAAGTCGAAAAAATCGAGTTACGTGTGACGACCATGGCAAAAGGATTAGTTTAAGTCGAAAACATCGAGGTACTCCAGCGAACCAGTTACCCCGATGTTAAAACAATCCTGAGCTTTGAATCGCCGCGTAAAATTGATTGAACTCCTCAATTGTCAGCTGCTGCTGCGCATCGGAAAGAGCAGTGGCTGGATTGGGGTGGACTTCGACCATAATCCCATCCGCTCCGGCGGCTAAGGCAGCTTTGGCACAAGGCGCGAAAATATCTTTGCGTCCCGTGGAATGGGTAACATCGACCAGCACCGGCAAATGACTTTCTTGTTTCAGAATCGGCACAGCGGAGATGTCGAGTGTATTTCGCGTTGCCCGCTCATAGGTTCGGATGCCGCGTTCGATCAACATCACCTGCGTGTTACCGCGGGATAGGATGTATTCTGCAGCATGCAGGAATTCATCGATCGTAGCGGACAAGCCGCGCTTCAAAAGAATGGGAATACGAACCTCGCCAGCGGCTTTCAATAGTTCGAAATTATGCATGTTTCTCGCTCCAATTTGGATCACGTCGATGTATTGACCCGCGATATCGATATGTGCGGGATCAACGATTTCGCTGATCGTTTGGAGTCCGAACTCATCGGCGACTTCTTTGAGGATTTGTAAGCCTTCTAAGCCTAACCCTTGAAAATCATATGGTGATGTGCGAGGCTTGAAGGCGCCTCCGCGGAGCACGGTAACGCCAGCTTTTTTCAAAGCAGCGGCAACTGTGCGTACTTGCTCAATACTTTCCACGGAGCAGGGACCCGCAATCATGATTGGTTTACTACCGCCGATGGCGGCAGGACCAAGCTGGATGATGGTGTCTGCTTGCTGCCGCTTACGACTAACAAGCAGCTGTTTCTTGTGTTCCGTTTGTTGCAAGGTTAACGAGGCTTGGAAGATTTGTTTAAAAAGGTGACGTATCGTATCGTCATCGAAAGGGCCTGTATTCCGTGCAACCAAGGCGTCTAGCATTTTTTTCTCGCGAAGCGGGTCGAATTTAGGCACGCCTTGCTTTTCTTTCTCTATCCCGATCTCTTGGGTAATGCGTGCTCTTTCGGAGAGCAGCATTCGCAGACTCTCGTTAATTTCATCAATTCGATCTCTTAAGTCATCTATCTTCGTGTTCTCCATGTATGCTCACCCTTTAGCTTAAAAACATATCGGTTTTATGGCTCTGACGTATATGCGTTAAAACCAATTTATGTTGTAAGCTGAGTATTCGCTTGTGAGAATCCATTTATTTTTATACTTTGCTGAAAATAATTACCTTACCTCATAACCAATGATAGGATCGAAGCGGCTTATATAACGAGCATCAGACAAGGAAGCCAGCAGTTTATTGCGGCCGTAGATCAATAATGGGTTCTCAAGTTGTATCATTCGTCCCATCGACCGAGACATCCGCACGATTCGGTTTGTCCGAGTCATTCGCTCTTTTTCATAGGCTAAAAGTGCAGCCGAAATATCAGGATTTCGCAGGCACCTTGCCAGTACGATGGCATCTTCAATCGCCTGCGCACCACCCTGCCCCAAATTGGGCAGCATTGGATGTGCGGCATCGCCGAGGAGTGTCATTCTGCCAGAACTCCACTTTTGTATTGGGCGGCGGTCTACGATGTTATGGGCCAGAATGGTCGATGCCTCCGTTGCTTCGATTGCAGCCACAACCGGGCTGTACCAACCGTGAAATAGACGCAGCAGTTCCGATTTTCTCTCCTCTACTGGTGGTATATTCCCTAAAGGCGTATTAATTGCGGCAAACCAGAATGCACGGCCGTTGCCGAGGCTCGAGAGTCCGAAACGTTTCCCCGGTCCCAGCGCCTCGAAGCCCCCGCCATTATTTGCATGGTGAGCCTCATCATGTGAACATACACCTCGTAAAGCGATATACCCCGAGTAACGGACAGGGTTTTTCCCGAAAAGTCGTTCTCGAACAGCAGAGTGAATCCCATCCGCACCGATAATGACATCAGCAACCTCTTGCGTACCGTCTTTGAAAATAGCAGTTACTCCTTGATCACTCTGCATGCCTTCGATCCATTGTTTATTCGTCTGTATAGGTGTTGTTGCCGTTACTGCTTGCACAAGAATCGATTGCAAGTCAGCTCTATGAATGACATAGCTTTGCGTTCCATAGCGTACCGCTTGTTTGGCAGCTGGAAGGCTCGTAATGATTTTGCCATCCCAGTTTCGAATATCAGCGTGAACGACAGGTGCCCCCACGTTCCTGACTGTTCCGCCAAGGCCAAGCAGATCGAGTGCTTTCATCGCGTTGGCAGCGAGCACGATTCCAGCGCCGGCTTCCTTTAATGATGCTGCTTTGTCGTACACCGATACTCGCCATCCCTGCTGCTGAAGCGACAATGCCGTACATAATCCACCGATTCCCGCCCCAATTACGATCGCCTTCCTTGTCGTTACTGTACCCATATGTGTGTCCTCCAGCTTCGTTAGATCGCGCTATACTACTTAGTTCATCATAAACAAAGTGGGGGCCGATGACCACTCCGATTAGGAACATAACCCAATGCAAACAGGGGTCGCCCTCAGAGAATACTTAAAGTTGTAGTCATTTTTCTGCTAGATTCGGAATAGTAGTTTAAGAGGGAGAAGAAGGGGGGGAGTATGCTATGCTCACATTAAAATCATGGACGGGCTTATTTCAACGGGGAGCAACGGATATTTACCACACGGTCAAAGTGAGAGCGCCTCGTGACTATTTTAACCGAGCAGATGCTTTCTTGGAGGATATTGTCTATACATCACAAGAGGAGCTAAGCGGGGTCAACAAAACATTCTTAGTCAAACTTTTATTTGATAATTTTATGGATCATGTGCGCAAAGGCAAGGATCTATATACATACATTTTACAGCTCAGGAGCAAATTTGGCGGCATTGTTGCAAGTGCAAACACGAATGAACGGCCGAGCCCTGGTAGTGTTCCCGGTTTTCAATGGGGACTTTCCTTCCAGGAAGGTCATGCGGAAAGGGCTGCATTTTTAACCCTCAATGTTAGATTACACCCCGTTGAGGTTAATCGGATGCGAGTCTTTTTCGATGATATGAATTGGAAGCATCATCATCCACTCAATATGGAGATGAATGAGCTCTTATCCCTGCTGTTTATAGAATTTATAACTGAACTTCGGAATGGATTGACCGAGGAGACGAAGGAGGAGATCATTGCGGCTATTGTTCATAAATGGGAAGAACAATAGCCATCTATCTCTACGAGCTGGGCTGCGTGTGGGGCTGTGTCGACGCTCGAACGATAAGCTCGGAAGGCAGCATAATTCTGCGAGATTCGTCGCTAGATTCACCTTCTATGCGTTCAATCAAGAGTTGCATCCCAAGCTGGCCGAATTGATAGGCTGGCTGTGAGGCAACAGTGAGGAACGGATTGATTGCACCTGCGGGTCCGAAGTCGTCGAAACAGACGACGGAGATGTCGCCAGGTACCTGCAGGCCACGCTGGCGCAGCGATTGGATCACGCCGACAGCCAACATGTTATTGGCGGCAAAAATAGCAGTAGGCGGCTCATCAAGCTGGAGCAGTCCATCAAGGGCGGAATCATCATGGAAATCGCGATACCCAAGATGAACAACCAGTGAGTCGTCGAGGGCAAGGCCATTAAGACGATGCGCCTCATTATACCCTGTGTATCGCAGGCGAGCCGTGGATACATCCTGTAAACCATTCACCAACGCGATGCGGTGATGCCCAAGCGCGATTAAATGCTCAACTAGATTGCGGGCACCTTCCTTACTATCGCCAAGAACGACATCCGCATCAATCCCCGGAATTTCACGGTCCAAGACAACGAAAGGGATCTGATGCTTCTGCAGCTGCTGCAAATTTTCGAGGGAATGATCCCCGGCTGGTGCGAATAATACGCCATCCACGCGCGTGGAGAGAATCATATCGACGTAGTCCTTTTCTTTCGCATAATCCTCATCACTATTGGCAAAAAGCAGGCGATAGCCCGCCTTTTTCGCTGCATCCTCAGCGCCTCGGGCTAATGTTGTATAGAACGGATTCATAATATCCGTAATGAGCAAGGAAATAAGATTTGTCTTCTGGGAGACTAAGCTGCGTGCAAGTGCATTCGGAATGTAGTGGAGTTCTTCCATGACTTTCCGTACACGCTTGCGTGTCTCTTCGCTGATGCGGCCCGTGTTATTGATCACGCGGGAAACCGTCATAGCGGAAACGCCGGCCTTTTCGGCGATGTCATAGATTGTTATCACGTGTTAATCTCCTTTATTAGGCGGTTTATTTACATATTGTATAGAAATAAATCATTGACAGCAAGAGATTAAATTGTTAATTTTGAGTTATCGGTAACACAAACTAAAGTAGGAGATGTTGATGATGTTAAAAGGGATACCTTCAATCCTCTCGCCAGAGCTTCTCAAAGTTCTGATGGAGATGGGGCATGGGGACGAAATCATCTTGGCGGATGGGAATTTTCCTGCAGCAAGTCATGCAAACCGACTATTACGTTGTGATGGTCATGGCGTATCGGAATTGTTGAAAGCGGTATTATCACTGTATCCACTGGACACTTACAGCGATCAGCCTGTTGCCCTCATGGCTGTCGTTCCTGGTGATACGGTTGCTACCCCGATCTGGGGCGAGTATGAGGGGATCATCAGTGAGCATGCTACACCAGCTATTGAGTACGTGGAACGGTTCGCTTTTTATGAGCGGGCGAAGAAAGCTTATGCCATCGTGGCGACGAGTGAAAAGGCGCTTTATGCCAACATTATTTTAAGAAAAGGTGTAGTTGTCGAGTGAAATGAATTACCGATAACTCTATTTTAAGCGTACAAGCAAGAGGATAGATGAGCTTTTTACATAACGAGGAGGATGAATGTAGATGACAAACAGCGATTACAGATGGAAGCAAGAGTTCCCGAAAATTGGTATCCGCCCAACGATTGATGGTAGAAGAAAAGGGATTCGTGAATCACTTGAAGAGCAAACGATGAACATGGCGAAGGGCGTTGCTGCTTTGCTGAGCGAAACGTTGAAATACCCGAATGGACAGCCAGTTGAATGCGTTATCGCGGACACATGTATCGGTGGCGTAGCAGAAGCTGCTGCTTGTGCAGATAAATTCACGAAGTCAGGCGTTGGCGTCTCCATCACAGTAACACCTTGTTGGTGTTATGGCACGGAAACGATGGATATGGATCCTTCAACACCGAAAGCCGTCTGGGGCTTCAACGGAACGGAGCGTCCAGGCGCTGTGTATTTGGCTGCTGTTTTATCCGGTCATGCACAAAAAGGCATCCCAGCCTTCGGTATTTACGGCAAAGACGTGCAAGATTCGGGAACGACAACGATTCCACAGGATGTTCATGAGAAGTTGATTCGTTTTGCTAAGGCAGGACTTGCAGCGGCGTATATGAAAGGGAAATCTTACCTCTCTATCGGTTCCGTTTCGATGGGGATTGCGGGTTCCATTGTGAACGAGGAGCTATTCCAAAACTACTTGGGCATGCGCAATGAGTATGTAGATATGTCCGAATTAGTGCGTCGGATTAATGAAGAAATTTTTGATCCAGAAGAATATCAGTTGGCGTTGAACTGGGTAAAAGAGAACTGCACAGAAGGTCCCGATAAGAATCCAGCTGCGATTCAAACGAGTCGTGAGAAGAAAGATCAGGATTGGGAAACCGTTGTCAAAATGACAATGATCGTTCGTGATCTGATGGTCGGCAATCCGCGATTAGCTGATATTGAGTTTGGCGAAGAGGCGTTAGGCCACAATGCAATCCTATCTGGTTTCCAAGGCCAACGTCATTGGACGGATCATTTCCCAAATGGCGACTTCATGGAAGCTATTCTGAATACTTCTTTTGACTGGAATGGTAAGCGTGCTCCTTATCTTGTAGCTACTGAGAACGATAGCTTGAATGGCGTAGTTATGTTGTTCGGGAACTTGCTCACGAATACAGCTCAAATTTTCGCTGATGTTAGAACGTACTGGAGCCCAGACTCGGTGAAGCGCGTAACAGGACACACCCTGACAGGTGCAGCAAAAGACGGTATCCTCCATTTGATTAACTCAGGGCCCGCTGCATTGGATGGAACAGGTCAGCAGTCACGTGACGGTAAACCGGTGATGAAACCTTTCTGGGAAATCACAGATCAAGAAGTGACAGATTGCTTAGCAGCGACCTCATGGCGTCCAGCATCTGTTGAATATTTCCGCGGAGGCGGCTATTCCACAGACTTCCTGACTAAAGGCGGTATGCCGGTGACGATGTCACGGATTAATTTGGTCAAAGGCTTAGGACCTGTCTTGCAAATCGCAGAAGGCTACTCCGTCGACCTGCCTGAAAATGTGCACCAGACCTTAGACGATCGTACGGATTCAACATGGCCGACAACTTGGTTTGCTCCTATTTTGACTGGAGAAGGATCATTTACAGATGTGTACTCCGTTATGGATAACTGGGGATCCAACCACGGCTCCATCTCCTACGGGCATATTGGGGCAGATTTGATTACACTTGCGGCGATTCTGCGTATTCCAGTTTCCATGCATAACGTGGCAAAAGAGGACGTTTTCCGTCCGCGTGTTTGGAGCAATTTCGGTACATCCGATCCTGAGGGTGCAGACTTCAGAGCGTGCAGCAACTTCGGTCCGCTATATAAGTAAGCAGTTGCGGAGGTGAACCCGCGTGGGTGACAACCAATTAAATATGCTGGCCGTCGATTTCGGTGCAAGTAGTGGAAGAACGATACTTGGGCGATGGAACGGTTCCACGTTGTCGACGCAAGAAATTCATCGCTTTTCAAATGATCCCGTCGAGCTGAATGGCAGCTTATATTGGGACTTTCTCCGGCTTTTTCATGAGCTGAAGGAAGGTGTGCTTGTTTACAAGCAGCATGCAGCAGGTGCGCCAGCATCCCTTGCTGTGGATACATGGGGAGTGGATTATGGCCTTGTAACGGGAAAAGGCAAGCTGCTGGGGAATCCCTACCATTACCGGGAAGCGCGAAATGAGCGGGCTATGACGGCGTTACTTCGGACTATGCCCGAGCATGAATTGTATGCGCATTCTGGTATTCAGCCCCTATCTTTTAATACGATTTTTCAACTGTATGCCGAAAGCTTGGAAGAGGGCTTGCAGGTGCCTGAAGACGTGCGTTTACTGCTGATGCCGGACTTATTTCGCTACTATTTATCTGGTATTCGTTCCACGGAGTATACGATTGCAAGTACGACGGGGCTGCTGAACCCTACGACACGATCATGGGATACTTTTTTGTTTGAAAAGTTGGGTATACCTTCATCGCTGTTCACAGACATCGTAATGCCGGGAACTATCGGCGGATTGCTGCGCAAGGAAATCGCGGAAGAGCTTCAGATTGAAGCTTTCCCGATCGTCGCGACAGCGTCACACGATACTGCTTCTGCCGTGGTGTCAATCCCGTCCTTAGCAGGGGATTATGCGTTCATTTCCTGCGGAACGTGGTCCCTCATGGGGGTTGAGCTCGATCAACCGATCATGAATGCGGACAGCTTACGCTATGGTTTTACGAATGAAGGCGGTGCCGAGCAGAAGATTCGTATGCTCAAAAATATTATGGGGCTTTGGCTCCTGCAAGCCTGCAAGCGTCAATGGGAGCTTGAGGGAGAGTCGCTCGGCTTCGCTAAAATGCAAGAAATGGCTCGACAAGAGCCGGGTCTGGGAAGCTATATTGATTCGCAGGATCCTGTTTTTCTCGCACCTGGGAATATGCCGGAGCGGATCCGGCAGTATTGCGTGCAGACCGGGCAAGCGGTGCCGCAAACGAAGGCGGAGTTGATTCGCTGCGTTGTGGATAGCTTAGCTATGAAGTTCAAGCAAACGCTGGATGAAATCGAGGGGCTGACTGGGCGTAAGCTATCAACGGTTCATATGGTTGGCGGCGGCATACAGAATCGATTGCTATGCCAGTTGACCGCCAATGCGACAGGCAGATCTGTCATCGCAGGTCCGATCGAAGCAACGGCGATCGGGAACATCATGATGCAGGCGAAGGCGCATGGCGAGGTGGGGTCGCTCGGAGAGATTCGACAAGCCGTGATGAACAGCTTCCCGCCGGAGCGCTATGAACCAGTTGCCGCCGAGCAGTGGGCAGAAGCTTATCGTGCCTATATGAAGGTCATTGAGAAGAAGTGAGGAAGGAGTTGACGACATCATGTCCGAACAGCTAACCAGAGAAGAATTAACGAAATATGCACGCAAAAGTGTAGCCAAAGGCCTCGTTGTAGGACCTGGAGGAAATATAAGTGCAAGATTTGAAGATACAATGTATCTGTCTCCGAGCGGTTTCGCTTTGGAAGACATCGAGCCTGAGCAATGGGTGCCTGTAGATATTCCTTCGGGGAATATTTTGGATAAAACATATCGCCCATCCTCCGAGGTACTGATGCACTTGTTCTGCTACCGTGTGAACCCCGTCATGAAAGCTATTGTGCATACACATCCTGCGTATTGTATCGCATTGACGCTCGTCGACAACGAGCTGCCGATGTTGTTTCCAGACCAAGCCGCATTGGTTGGCGACGTAGCTTTCATTCCGTATGTCGTGCCGACAACGGATAAACTGGCCAATCTCGTAGCCGAGAAAGCGGATCGCTACAGCTCGATTCTGCTCAACAATCACGGGCTTGTCACCACGGGCAAAAACTTGCGCGAAGCCTACTACCGCACGGAAGTCATGGAAGAGAGCGCGAAAATTTATTTGATCGCGAAAGCGGTCGGCACGCCACGCAGATTGACCGAGGAAGAGTACAAAGAAATTCAAGGCTTGGAAAGCGAAGCGTATCGCGTGAATTTGTTGCAGCAGATGAAGTAGAAGCTGTATCATATGGAGCACCCATTCTCAAGTATTTACTTGAGAATGGGTGTTTTTTGTTTTGAACAAAATTAACTGTCAAAGTTTGACTCCTCGATCCAATTGATCCGTTTCGTTACTAGTCCAGTTAACGTCGCATCTGCTGCCGTATATTCTTTCTGCAGCTGTGCAACGACAGTACGAATTTTGTTCAACGCGGAAAGCGTTTGACTTTGAGAGTTCTCGATACGACCTTGTACAATCCAGTCGGCAATGAGTCCATCAAACCAATAGTCGGCCATTTTCAAGGTGTCACCGATATCGATCTCAATGTGAAAACTCCGATTCAAGTCCTTTAGTTCGTCGCGAAAATTCAAAATCTGGTGATTCGCCTGATGAATGAACTGCTTGGCATCGTCAACATGACTATGCTTTGCATGCGTGCTGATCATGCCGCCGCCGCCCCATAAGTCCCATTTTCCCCAATTTTCTGCTTTCTCCAAGCTATTGGAGGCATCTGTTAAGGAGGCTAGTACACGCTTGCCGGCGTTCAATGCTTCTTGAAGCTCCTTGACGAGCAGCTTCTGATCATCGATTTCATCGTCCATCCTTTCTAACTCTATTGAAAGTGAAGGGGTGTTTAAAAGTGCGGATTTCTTGGCTGCCATGAGCCTCTTATAATCGTCTTCTGCACGTTGAAAGATGGCAAGGTCATCACCTATTTTGATCAAAGCCTGTTTCGTGTCCTGCAGCTCCTGCTTAGCAGCTTCTAACTGCAGCGCAGCCGTTAGGGCTTGTTGGCGCTCCAACTCCAGTTGCTCGGACTTACTGCGTAGAACCGTATGAAATAGATTCGTAAGAGACAATCGAGTTAATCGCTCGACATCTGCCTGCTCGGATTCAAGTTGTAATTCGAGCTTATGAATAAGACGTTCCTGCTCGAATACTCTGTCCTGTAGATCTTTTCTTTTGCGTTCTGATTTGTGGAGCTGAAACATCCGCTCTTTTGCTTCTCTCAACTGAAGGTTTAAGTTATCTGTCATCGAAATCCCTCATTTCCCAGTATTTGTTAGAATGAATACTTTTTCAATACGAAATTTTTGGGTGGAGGTTTCGTAAGTTTTTCCAGAACAAAATGTGACCTCCCTATGGTATAATGCTTACTTTGTTAGTCTAGAGAGAAATAGGAGAAATCATATGATTACGAAAACACTATCACCACTTGTTCAAACCTTGGATTTAAAGCCTCACCCTGAGGGCGGATGGTACAAGGAGCTCTGGAAAGCTTCATTCGAAATCCCGAAAGAAGTCCTACATGAAGCGTACTCCGGTTCGCGATACGCAGCAACCTCCATTTATTTTTTGCTTCATCCGGATGAATTTTCGGAATGGCACACCGTATTGTCGGATGAATTATGGTTGTGGCATTCTGGCAGCCCTATATTGCTTACATTAGGAGGAACGAGTGAGCAGCCAAAAGCGACACAGGATATTATTCTTGGGCCTGATGTGCTAAAAGGGCAGCATCCGCAGGCTCTTGTTCCAGCTCATGTTTGGCAAATGGCGCGTCCTTTAGGTGATGAACCCGTTCTGGTTTCCTGTGTAGTTGCACCAGGCTTCCATTATGATGATTTCAAATTAATTAAAAGATAAGATTGTGATCAGAATTACTTTGCTAAGTCTAAAATGTTTTGATATCGTAAAGATAAGCATGATTTTACGCGTGAAGCACACGCCGTTAGCTCCTTTTGGAGCTGGCGGCGTTTTTATTTTTTAAGGAGGTAATCGCAATGTTCCAAAAGGAGTTTGATATATTTTTGAAAGAACAAATTAGGAGTGCAAGCGGTCAGAGGCTGGAGATGCTGCAAAGGGACCTGACAGGAACGAAGAAACTTTTGGAAGGAGTGCTACTGCCTGTTTTGGGGACTTTAGAGGGTTTGGTGCTTGAGTATGAAATGATGAGCTTATCGGGTATGAAGATATACGGTGACGTATTTCACCCCAAGTTACGGATTGTGTTTGAGGAGGACAGCTTTGTCACTCATGCGGAGAAAATCACCAGGGATCGTTTCTCCTTCGAGAGAGCGCGTGCACGTTCAGTTGCGATACTAGGTTACACTTATTTTCCGTATAGCCGAGATGAGTTGGAGAAAAAGCCAAGTTTCTGCCAAAGAAATTTGTATGAATTAATTGGTCGAGTCGGGAACGTAGAGGGCAGCGGATTACTCCAGTTGCCAGTGTACGAGCGGGAAGTTTTGAGATTCGCGTTGCTAGTTAGTCAACCTTTTCGATTGACGGACGTATGCATGTGGCTTCAGCTTAAAAGTGAAACTTGCAGAAAAGTGTTAAGAGATTTAGAGGCAAAAGGCTTGCTTTGTCCAATTGGTAGAGGAACGACTAGGAGTCATAAATTCATGATTACTGAAAAAGCCGTGAATCTTTTGCATCGTAACAGGTAGGCTAACTCGAAAAAAAACGAGTTACGGCTCCCACGCGTGGCTCCAGAATCTCCGTAACTCGAAAAAATCGATTTACGCGCCTCGCCGGCCGCCGCAGAAGCTCCGTAACTCGAAAAAATCGAGTTACGCGTCCCGCGCGTCGCCGCAGAAGCTCCGTAACTCGAAAAAATCGAGTTACGCGTCTCGCCGGCCGCCGCAATAGGTCCGTAACTCGAAAAAATCGAGTTACGCGTCCCACGCGTCGTCGCAGAAGCTCCGTAACTCGAAAAAATCGAGTTACGCGTCCCGCGCGTCGCCGCCGTAGCTCCGTAACTCGAAAAAATCGAGTTACGCGTCCCGACCTGCCGCCCTACGAGCTCCGTAACTCGAAAAAATCGAGTTACGCGTCCCGCGCGTCGTCGCAGAAGCTCCGTAACTCGAAAAAATCGAGTTACGCGTCCCGCCGGCCGCCCCCGTAGCTCCGTAACTCGAAAAAATCGAGTTACGCGTCCCGCCGGCCGTCGCAGAAGCTCCGTAACTCGAAAAAATCGAGTTACGCGTCCCGCCGGCCGCCGCAATAGCTCCGTAACTCGAAAAAAATCGAGTTACACGAGCCCGCCTCATCCACACATCCCACACAATAAACGTAATAAAACACATATTCACACCGATTGTTGTACAATAAAATGGAATTGTGGCAAGTAAACGAATGAGGTGGCAGTATGGTTAATATTTTAGTTGTCGATGACGAGCCGATGATTTGTAAGGGTGTTGCGACGATTTTGAAGCAGTCCAAGTTGGACATTAATGAAGTCTTCATTGCGTACAACGGGTTTGAGGCGCTTGATTTTATACATTTGGAGAAAATAGATCTGGTATTTACGGATATTCAGATGGAGAAAATGAATGGGATCGAATTGATCGAGAACATTTTCTTAGAGGATCCATCGATTCCAATCGTCATTTTGTCGGCGCATGGTGAGTTTGAGTATGCTCAGAAAGCCATCCGTTTTGGAGCGAAGGAGTATCTGGTTAAGCCGATAACACCGCCGCATCTCATCTCGGTTGTGACCAAGCTGTTGAAGGAAAAGGAAGAGAAGGGTCAACGTTTCGCGAACTGGGAAGGATCTCGCACGTTGCCAGGGCATATGTCGCATGAAACGAATTACTTTTTGAATGAATTGGTGACAGGGACGATCCATGAGTCCGAGGTGCCTACTATTCTTGAGACGCTGGATCAAAGAATGAATGGTACGTATTTTAGCATGCTGACAATCAAATTATCACTCGAGCGTGGCGGGATTCATGATCAGGAAATCTCCACGTTGAAGGATCGCAGTTTGTTGAAATACGCGGCTTTGAACATTATGGAAGAAACCGCGAGTCAGTGGAATCATCTTGTTTTTAATAATCACAATTCCACGTTCACCTTGCTGTTGCAAATAACGGAAGAGGAGAGCAGAGGCTCTATGCGGGTGAATCAACTGTTGATGGTGGCGCAAATGATTCATACGAATCTGCTGAAATATTTGAATGTGAAGAGTCAGATCGGCATCAGTCGCATCCGTGAAGGCATTACGCAGTGGCCAGTGATGTATAAAGAAGCGCTCGAGAGCTTAACCTGCTGTGAAACGAATAAGGGTCACTATATGTTCTATATCGAAGATAAGGATAGCCTCACACAAAACCCCAACTTAACAGTCGCAGGTGTGGATGAGGCGAATCACCGGATTGTTTACGATACGAAAGTATACATTGAGGGACATTTTTGCAATAAAGGGCTGAAGCTGCAGGATATTGCAGATGCGGTGCATTTAAGTCCTAATTATTTAAGCTTTTTGTTTAAAAAGGTGATGGGAACGAACATCTGGGACTACGTCACGAAGTTGCGGATGGAAGAGGGGAAGCGTCTTATTCTGACGACAGATAAACGGCGCTATGAGATTTCCGAAGAAATCGGTTATGAATCTCCAGAGCATTTTAGCAAAATATTCAAAAAGCATTTCGGGATCAATATCTCCGAAGTGAAGCAAGCAGGTACGTAACATACGACATACTTAGCGTAATACGACACATCGCTCATGGATGGCTCTCCCTTTATAATCAAAACTGTAGCAACCACAAGTGAAAGCGATTCGAAAGGGGAACCAAACATGAAAGCAAAGAAAGCGTCTACAATGAGTGCGATTGCACTGACAGTACTGCTAGCGGGATGTAGTTCAAGTAACGGAACAACGAGCACGGCGAGTACAGCCCCAACAGCGAAGGAATCCACACCAGCTGCTGCAACGCCAGCGCCTGCTGCGAAGAAAGTTACGATTACGGCACAGAGCTTTAAATCCGATCAAAAAGAAAAAAATGATCAACTGGATCAACGGATTACGCGTTTTAAAACGAAATTTCCTAATGTCGATTTCAAAAAGGACGACTGGCAGTACAATCCGCTTGAGATCGGGATCAAAATGGCATCGAACAGTGCACCAACTGAGTATACAACGTATGCGACTGAAGGTAAGGTACTTGTTGATAAGAAGTGGGTAGCTGATATTACGGATTCCATGAGTTCTTGGGCGCATGCGAAGGATATGAACGATCTGCTTTCCAAACCATTTGTTGTGAACGGCAAAACCTACGGGGTGCCAATCGATGGTTACGTTATGACCATTACGTTGAATAAAAAGTTGTTCAAAGATAAAGGTGTAGAGCTTCCACCAATGGATTGGACATGGGAAGATCTGCTAGTCGCAGCAAGAAAAATTAATGATCCAGCCAAAGGGATCGCAGGTTTTATTCCAATGGGGAAAGGACCTGAAGCAGGCTGGAACTGGACGAATTTCCTATATGCTGCGGGCGGCGATGTTCAGAAGCTGGAGAATGGAAAAGTGGTAGGCGTATTCAATTCAGAGGCTGGCTTGCAAGCGCTTGAATTCTACAAAAAGCTGAAGGATGAAAACTTGATTCCGCAAAACTGGGCACTCGGTTATGGCGATGCGTTGAATGCATTTGCGCAAGGCCGTGGCGCGATGGTGATGTGTGGTAGCGGTAACGCTGCTGATACAGCGATCAACGAAGGCGGCATTAGCAAGGATGATCTCGTTGTATATCCAATGCCTTCCTTTACTAAAGGTGGCAAGCATACAGGCGTACTTGGCGGTAACTATCGCGTAATTAATCCGAAGAGCGATAAAGATCAACAAGAAATGGCGTTCAAATGGATTACAGATGAGTATTTCACAGACGACTTCTTAAATTCCACGAAGAAAGAAATTGAAGACCGTAAAGGTAAAAACCGTGTGTACATTCCACAACCAATCAACTACTGGAAAGATTCCTCTGATTTCGGTAAAAAGTATACGGATCTATTAACGAAGTATGATAACGTGTTCAAATATGATCCACAATTGCTTGCTCTCTGGGATGGTAAGCCAGAAGCGCAATACGAAGCTCAAAAATATTATACGGAAATGGCCAATGTCATTCAAAAAGTGTTTACGACGAAAGATGTGGATTTGAAAAAAGCGCTGTCTGAAGCCGCGACCAAAGTGCAAACGGAAACGTTTGACAAAGTGAAGGTCGAATAGGCAAGCCTAATCCCCGGATCTAAACCGTTCATGGTTTAGATCCGATTTTCTCATAAGGAGTGTTTAGGATGGATGCAGAGCTGAGCGCACAACCTGTCGTCGGAAGTAAGGTTTCGAAGAAGAGAATGAACTGGTATTTATGGGGTACTCTGTTTATTTTACCGGAAGTTGTGTTATTCATTATCTTTCTTTGGGTGCCTATTTTCAAAGGGATTTTCTATAGCTTCTACAACATTGATTTTGTAGATGGCAATCAGTTCACTGGGTTAGCAAATTATGTGAGTATTCTGAAGGATGATCTGCTATGGATTTCAATCAAGAATACATTGATCTATATGGCGTTAGGTATTATTCTTGGCTTCTGGATCCCGCCATTGGTGGCAATAGCCGTGTCTGAGCTTCGGCGGTTTCAAGGTGCAGCCCGCATTATCAGCTATTTGCCTAGCGCGGTACCAGCTATCGTTTTGTATGGGATGTGGATGTGGTTCTTTGATGCGGTAGGGCCAATTAACAGTTTCCTGCAGAAGCTAGGCATGGAGCAGGTTTCCTTCTTTAGTACAAAATTAGCGATGGCTTCGATTGTTGTGCTAGAGACGTGGCAAAGCTTTGGGGCAGCAACCTTGATCTATATAGCGGCGATCGTGGGGATTCCGAAGGATTTATACGAAGCGGCTGAAATCGATGGTGCCAGTGTGTGGCAGCGTGTTCGTTATATTATTTTGCCTAGTATCCGAACGTTAATGGGACTTCTGCTCGTACTCCAGCTGATCACGACTTCACAGGGCTTCCAAGCGCAATTATCGATGACGGACGGCGGTCCTAATAATGCAACGCTGACCTACTTACTATGGCTCAACCATACGGCGTTCCGTGATCTGGAATTCGGCAAAGCAAGCGCCATGGGCAGCTTGATGTTCTTCGTTCTCATCGGAATGACCATCCTTTACAATGTCGTGCAGCGTAGGAGTGAGAAAGAATGAAGCAAGGCGAACGCGGGTTAATTTCCCAGCATGATTTTAAAAAAGGTTCCGTTAAATTCGGTTACACCCTCATGGTGCTGCTCGTTCTGGCGATTGCGGTTACGACCATCTATCCGTTTCTGAATACCTTTTTTGGCTCACTGAAAACACGTGAAGAGTTTTTCACCTTTCCTCCAACCTTTTTCCCGAAGCACTGGATTTGGAAAAATTACGACGACGCCTTCAACAGCTTCGATCTTCCACTTTTGACGTTTTTGAAAAATACGATCTTCATTTATGTAGGTAATGTGGTGTGTTCCCTCTTATTTATCGGGCTTGCCGCCTATGCATTATCCCATTTGAAAGTCCCATTCAAGCGTTGGTTGACACTTTTCTTTTTCTCGACGCTTTTGATTCCACCGGCAACGTACATCGTACCTAACTTTCTGAATTTGAAAAGTTTAGGGATGATCAATACTTATTGGGCGTTCTGGCTGCCCGCGGCGGCGAATGCGTACTTCATGCTGCTGCTCAAAAATTTCTTCGATGGCATTCACAAGGAAGTCCTTGAAGCTGCACGTATCGATGGTGCGAGTGAATTCAAGTCCTTTCTGCGGATTGCCGTTCCGCTTTCGACGCCGATCATTGGCACGCTGCTCATGCTGTCTTTCTCGACAACGTGGAATGATTTCTACTGGCCGAATATCGTGATGACGGATAAAAGCATGTACCCACTCGCCACAGGTATTTATCGCTATGTTGTGTACTCGAACTCTGTCATTCCATGGAGTGTACGCTTCGCTGTGTTGACAATGGCCATGCTGCCGCCGGTGCTCTTCTTCCTGATTTTCCAAAAGTTTATGGTTCGTGGATTATCGGTGTCCAGCGTGAAAGGTTAGGTGGAAACGCCCATCAGAATGCGAATTCTGGAGGCGTTTTCTTGTTGTTTTAAAGGAGATTCCTCCGGTCATAGCGAACCTACTGGTAGCTATTGTGCAGAGGTGCTGTTCATAGCGGCTTAGGCGGAAAGCTTTTGAAAGGATGATAGGTAGGTATGCGCAAAATGCTGCAAAATATGAAGTTGATGAAAAAGCTGATCCTACTTCTTATTGTCTTCGTTGTCATTCCAACGCTTGTCTTAGATTTGGTCGTTGCCAAGAAGCTGGAATCCATTACAGAGGAACAAGTAGGGACGGCGCTGCTCCAATTAGTTCGCGGAAGTCATTTGACACTAGATCGGGAAAGCAGCGATTTTGAGGAAAAAACAGAAAAAATTATGATTTCACAGGAAATCCAACAATTGGTAAGTGTTCCCTCATCCTCGGAATATGAGCGCTTTGAGATTTTCAAAACGTTAGATAAATATTTGAACAATTATTCAACTAATGCGGTCAGGTATTCCTTATTTTTCTCGGATAAAGACAAATTGTATTCCTTCGTTCCCAATTCAGACTTATTGAATAACGGGGTATTTTATTCGACGGATATGACTGATCTTTCGTGGTATAAAGCGGTTAGTAATGCGAAAGGGAAGGGCATTATTCGCGTCATTGATAAATTCGGCTATAACCCGAATAACACACAAACTGTGGCTTATTTGAGGCAATTAAACAGCATTTATAACGGAGAAACGGTCATCGGCTACTTAGTTGTGTCGGGCATTGAGACCCCGTTGCAGATGGATTTCGTCCCTTTTGATAAGTACAAAGATGCGCAAATCCTGCTGCTCGATCCCGATAATACGGTATTGGCCACGAATACGGAAGCCTTCGGTATCGGCTCAAAGATTGGTGTTCCTGAGGGTAAGGAAGAAGGGGTTTATAAGCAAATCGAGAACGATGAAGAGATCATGTCGGTTATTCACACGAGTGAGATGACGGCGACCAAGCTGCTAATGCGTGTTCCGGTTCAATCGATTATTAGTGATCATATCTCGGTTCAGCGCCTTGTGGATTGGATTATGTTGATTTATTTCCTGATTTTGATTTTGGCGAGTATGTACTTTATTCAATCGATTTTGAAGCCGATCTCCAGGCTGGCTCGTATCACGAATTCCTATCACCCGGGCAAACCTTTAGCCATTACCATGCATGCAGAAAGTAAAAATGAGATCGTGCTGCTGAGCAATCATTTCATCCGCATGACGAATCGATTGAATCAGACGATTTATGATCAATTTGAGCTAGAGCTAAAGCACAAGGAAGTTGAATTGTCGATATTGCATACACAAATTAACCCACATCTCCTCTATAACACGTTGGAGTCCGTCTACTGGCATACCTTAATGGAGGGGGCGGCGGAATCAGCCGAAATGATAAAGGATTTGTCACTCATTATGCGAATTGGGCTTAGTAAAGGCAAACTGCTCATTCCCGTTATGGAAGAAATCAATCATGCTGAAGCGTATGTGCGGCTCCAATTGTTCCGCTATGAGTATGCGTTTAAGGCGCACTGGGAAATCGAAGAAGAAGCCAAACGCTTCCTCATGCCGAAAGTGGTCTTGCAGCCGATCATCGAAAATGCCATTCTACATGGCATCAAGAATATGAGCCAAGACGGTGAATTATGGATTAAGGTGAAGTACAACGATGGAAAAATTATCATCAGCGTGGAGGATAACGGCTATCGACCAGCAGACATCGCGATGTTGAATGCAATTTTGCAGGGGAAAGAGAGCAATAGAGGGTTTGGAGTTATTAATGTGCAGAAGCGGATTCAGCTGCATTTCGGTGAGGGGTATGGCTTGCAGTACGCGCTCAGGGAGGATCAGGGTGTCCGGGCTTGGATTGAGATTCCTGCGGTGCTGGATGAGTCGGATTGGAAGTAGGGGGACGGGGTGGAAAAAAGACGAATGGCCAATGAGTGGGGGTTAAGACCCATTTCCCCTGCCCCCAAAACCTTGCCCCCTAACGGGGGCGCTGCCATTTTTTTCGATAGACAAGCGGCGTATCACCTGTGCGGTCTTTGAACAGATTGATAAAATGGCTGACGTTGTCAATACCAATTGCGGCTGCAATCTCGGATACGGGCATATCGGAGTACTTCAAGCGTTCCTTCGCATGGGTCATTCGGATGCCAATCAAGTATTCGTGCGGTGAGAAGCCTGTATATTGCTTAAAGCGTTTGGCCATATGATACTTGCTGACAGCGTGTTCGTGTGCAAGCTCGTCTAATGAAATAGATTCCGTGAATCTCGACTCCAGCGTTTGGCAAATATCATCAATGTATCCAGGCTTATCCGACTCGGACGAGCCTTTTTCTTGCGCAGATAGGGCGATCTCCGTTAACAGCTCAACCAACAGCTTGGATGTGATGAGCTCGGTGGCTGCGCTTCTTTGTTGTTGGATTTGCAGTGTTTGACGTAGTAATCCAGAAACGGAAGAGTCATTCGACAGCTGTAGAACTGGCTCGTGTGACGCTGCAAAATGCTCGTAGTACGCTGATGTAGCACTACCATGTAAATGAACCCACAGAAGCTCTAGCGGCTCTTGAGGATGGGTTGCGTAATGGTGATAGTGATCACAATGGATGAAAAATACCTGATGCGCACTTAATGAATAGCTTTTATTGTGAAAAGTCAGTACTCCACTGCCTTTAAGCGTGTAGACGATCAAATAGGAATCAAGTCCTTCCCGTTCTGTGAAATAGCCAGGCAGCGTATGGAAATGACCGATTTCTTGCACGTAATACAGGTTCACTTTGGCGAACGTAGAGGGAGTAGAGATGAATCGAATGGAGTCTTCCGACCATGCGGTGGTGAAATTTTCTTTCATACAAGGAGTGCCTCCTTTTGAATCGCAAGATTCTATTATTTTAAACCAAGATCCTTGGATGATATCTCAATTGTAAGCCATTACAATAGGTTTATAAAGTTATTATTTATAGAGGAATGGGAGATGTAGCTATGTCCATATATCCAGCTATTAAAGCAAGCCTCAAGCCGCGGATCGGATTGTACTCCGTAGGACTTCGAGCTTATTGGGAGCAGTTCCCCGGGCTGAAAGAGCGATTGGAAGAGTACGGTCGTTTTATTGAGCAACGCATGTCCGCCTGGGCAGACGTGTTTTACTATGGACTTGTCGATACGGAAGGGGAGGGCCGGAAGGCAGGGGAATGGTTGAGCGAACGCAATGTTGACCTCGTATTTTGCCATGCAGCCACTTACTCAACGAGCTCGACCGTGCTGCCGGTTCATCAGATTTGCAAAGCGCCCGTTGTGTTTCTCAATTTGCAGCCAACGGCTAGACTTAACTATGAGCAATCAACGACAGGGGAATGGTTAGCACATTGCGGTGCTTGTCCCGTGCCGGAGTTTGCCAATGTGTTCAATCGAGCGGGTATTCCCTTCCGAGTAGTGAATGGCATGCTGGGGCTGGATTATACACCAGCTATCTCGTTAACGAATGAAGTGACACATGAACGTCGTGAAGCGCTTCGCGCGTGGAAGGAGATCGAAGAGTGGGTACGTGCAGCAGGTGTGCCTAGAACGCTGCAGCATAGCCGTTTCGGCTTTTTAGGCAATACGTATAGCGGGATGCTTGATATGTATAGTGATTTTACGATGATTTCAGCGCAGACAGGCTTGCATGTCGAAGTGCTTGAAATGTGTGATTTGGACCGTATGCTGCGTGAAGTAACTCCTCAAGATGTGAAACGGAAGCTGGATGAGCTGCATGACATGTTTCAGATCAGCGGTGATTCCCCTTCGGATCCGATTGCCAAAAAGCCAACCGAAGAGCAGCTGGAGTGGTCCTGTCGGGTAGCTGCAGCGCAGGAAAAGCTTGTGCGCGCTTATGATTTAGACGCCTTATCGTACTATTACCACGGAGCGCCGGGTGGTGAGTACGAGAAGCTGCAAGGCGGCTTCATTGTCGGTCACTCGCTGCTAACGGCGCGAGGGATCCCTTGCTCTGGCGAAGGAGACCTGAAGACGGCTGTCGCGATGAAAATCAGCGATATTCTCGGCGTTGGCGGCTCCTTCTCGGAAATCGTCGTCGTGGATTACATCGACGAGACGATCTTGCTGGGCCATGACGGACCGTTCCACATCGCGATTTCCGAAGGAAAGCCGATTCTGCGCGGCATGGGGCTGTATCACGGCAAGCAGGGCACGGGCGTGTCCGTCGAAGCGAAGGTGAAGACAGGAGCAATCACGACCCTGAACGTGACACAGACCGGTGATGGCAAGCTGAAGCTGATCTCCAGCGAAGGCGAGTCCACGAACGGGCCGATTATGAAAATCGGCAACACGCAGACGCCGGTGAAATTCCGCGAGCATCCTGATGCGTACATGTCGCACTGGTTCGCGGAAGCGCCGACGCATCACTGTGCGATGTCGATCGGGCACAATGCTTCGCAATTCCAGAAGGTCGCAGAGCTGATGAAGCTGAAGCATGTGATTCTGTAGCAGGCATAAGCTGCGTTAGTCCGATATATTGGGGTATTTAGGACAATGAGGAATTAATGAAGCGGACAGAGAAATTAGTTCGATAAATTCGGACTAACGGGTGCTGAGGGAGTAACCCTACACGAATTAGTCGATGAAATCGAATAAAATCGACCGACTAACTCGCACTCAGGCAGAGTACAGAAGAAAAAACACAACCGTCCCAAAAGGACAGTTGCGTTTTTTGCATTCGTATATCCACATTCACGGAAATGCGTAGTTTGCTAATTTTGCGGGTAGGGCGACGTCTCTTCGGATGAATCGGAGCCTTCCGTTACATCGATGTAATGATCGATCGAATCTAGAACCTGACTAAGCGGCGATTGAGCAAAAATAATACGATCCGCATGAATAGCGTTATAGGTGCTGTCATCTTTGTTAATTTTGAAACCTCTATAATTCTCGTAAATAGTTCTCATGGCAATCTCTCCCTCGCTTGGATGTATATATTAAAATAGCATCTAATGGATAACTTTGGTAGAGGTGTAAAATAAGAGATTCTGTCAGATTATGAATTTTGAAGTGATTTTATCATTAATTCACGTGGAATGGAGACGATAGGAGGAGGGTTTTATCTGTTTTTTGCTATTCTGTGCTTTAATATGTTACAGTTAAAAGGAGGTGATTACTTGTGATAAAATTAAGTATTTTGGATCAATCACAAATTGGAGAAGGTCGAAATGCAGCGCAAACGTTAGCTGAGACGACAGAACTTGCCCAAGAAGCTGATCGCATTGGTTATAGCCGCTTTTGGGTGTCAGAGCATCATGCCTCGCAAGCACTGGCGCATTCGAGTCCCGAGGTGCTGATCGCACATCTGGCAGCTAAAACAGAGCGCATCCGACTAGGCTCTGGTGGCATCATGATGCCTCACTATAGCGCATATAAAGTTGCAGAAAACTTCCGCTTGCTGGAGGCGCTGCATCCAGGTCGTATTGACGTAGGCTTAGGGCGTGCGCCTGGCGGAATGCCCATATCCACGCGAGCGCTGCAAGAGGGGAAATATTCAAGCGTTGACTCCTACCCGCAGCAAATTGCTGATTTGACGGGGTATTTATATGATTCATTGCCGGCTAACCATCGGTTCGCCGCGCTGCATGCATCGCCGATTATACCGACTGCGCCGGAGATTTGGCTGCTCGGTTCTTCCTATGACAGCGCAAGAATTGCTGCGGATCAAGGGGCTGCTTTTGGTTTTGCGCAGTTTTTTGGAAACGCGGACTGTGAGCAGGCGCTCCGAATTTATCGCGAGCATTTCACACCCTCCATCTTGAATGAGAAACCTCACTCGCTTGCAGCGGTGTTGGTCATCTGCGCGGACACGGAGGAAGAGGCGAATCAACTGGCATTGAGCACGGACTTATTTTTCTTGTCATTAGGTCGGGGGATGCTGCTGCCATCATTCCCATCGGTGCGTACCGCTCAGAATTATCCGTACACGGAAAATGACTATGCGACGATTCGGAGCGGTCGCCACAAGCGCATCGTCGGCACGCCGAAGCAAGTGAAAGAAGAGATCCTGAAGCTGAATGAGGCATATCAAGCCGATGAAATCATGGTTGTTTCGCCGATCCATAACATCGAGGCGCGATTGCACTCGTATCGTTTGCTAGCGAAGGCGTTCGAGTTGTAAGGAGATATATGGGAGTGGTGTGGATCGCTGCATATCCTAACTTGTTCCGGGTTAGGGCGAGTGAATAGTTGAAGCCATTTTATTGCGGTAAAACTAGCCGAGTTCACCATATGCCAAACTTCGCCGGCCCATCCGTCAATCTGCATTGTGAAACCTGCATTTGCGTTTTTTGGTGTCTGCCATTACACTTAAACAAAAAACGGTGGAGTGGTGGCATGAGCAAGAATCGCGTATGGAACAAGGGTAAACGGAATGGTGGAGGTGGGCCAGCACCTGGCACGGGGTACAAAGAGAAGCTAGCAGCAGAGCAGCCATTCAAAGCTGAAGTCGTTGATCTTTCTAATCCGATTAATCAGGTGAAGCGCATGAGCCGTGAGAACTGGGTAGAACGACCAACTCGACCAGCTAGACAACAGCAGCCTAATAAGTAGATATCCGTAAAGCCTAACAAGTCTCCTTAATGGGAAACAAGTAGGCTTTTTATTTTTGGAACGTGAATTGACCGCTAACAGACACGAAAGACGCTATGGGGGCATAATCTTCGGACTTTTTTCGCTTGGTGCCCCATATAAATGGAAAATGTGCCGTGGATAGGCAGATTCGACAAAGGGGGTCACTCTTCATGAGATCCGTGTTGAAGCTAGAAATTGAGGAAGCGAAGGTGATGATTGCTGCCGGTATTCAAGCTGCCCAGGAAGCAAAGGCAGCAGAAACGATCTGTATTGTTGATGAAGGCGGATATTTACTAGCGTTAGAGCGGATGAATGGCGCGCGCAATACGAGTCCAGAGTTAGCGATGGCGAAGGCTTTCACAGCAAGCGGGCATAGACGGTCGACACATCTGTTCAATCAGCCTGGCGGTCCCGCGACAATTCATGGAGAGGCCTTCGGGATTCATGCGATGATGCCGGGGAAGTTTGCGATTTTTGTTGGCGGATTTCCTATCGTGGTGAACGGTCAAGTCATTGGCGGAGTAGGTGTCAGCGGAGGAGCTGGCGACGAGGATATTGCTGTTGGTGTGGCGACATTGAAGGCGCTTCAGCAGCACCTTGGTGACGAATTCGAGGTGCTTACCGATGCGGATATTAAGAAATGAGAAAAACTTTTATCGAGGTTCTTCGAGGATGAGCGACCGCGTTTTTAAGGTGGTTTTTATCGCCAATAAGAATTTGTTCTTCCGAGTACCGGAAACTGATCAATTCTTATGTGGTGAGAAAACCCCGACATCTCTCCACAGAGAGAAATCGGGGTTCTTTTTCATAACAAGCTTCTAACGTACGAGAACGCTTCTTCGATTGTGTGATCTTGTAGCTTTTCTAACGAAATGTCGACACCAGGCTTATGCGAGTGAAGCTTTGCTAGGAAGGAAGCTGTCTCGAATATGCCTTTACCAGACTCAATTTCATTCTTTTGACCATTTGTCACGACATAATCCTTCAAATGAGTCAGCACGATTCGATTGCCAAAAGTTGCGAAGGCATGATCCAAGAAAGCTTCTTGATCTTGCGGTTCAACCACAGTTGGAGGAAGAAGATTAATCGGATCAAAAACGACACCCAGCGTGCTGGAAGGCACTTCTGCCAAGATGCGAGCCATTTTCTCTGTACTTGATAGTGTATGTGTGAATACAGGCTCTAATCCGATGTGAACGCCCCAACGCTCGGCTTCTTCGGCTAATTCCTCAACCGTTTCCCTTAGGATGTTCCAGCCAACAGCCTCGTAGCCTTCAGCATCTTGTGAGAGATACGTTGTCAGATCACCCGTTTCAGTCGCTACGATGGACGTACCGAAGTCTCTAGCATACCGCAAATGCTCTTTGAACCTATCGATTTCATAGCGACGCTGCTGCGGATCAGGATGAATTGGGTTGATGTAGCAACCGAGTACGCCAATCCGAACGCCTGCGCGATGAAATTGCTCGCCAATATGATTAGCAAGAGCCGGACTTAGTTTCCCAAGACTTAAATCATAATCGCTAATCGCTTTACTGAGCGCTAACTGAACGAAGTCGATGTTGCGACCGCTTAGCTTCGCAGTCAGTTCCTTCAATGGCAGATGACCGACGGTATGAGCGAGTGTCCCGATTCCCATCTACCTGGCCATCCATCCGCCGTCCACGCAGAGCACGTGTCCGTTCATATAATCGGAAGCGCTCGAAGACAAGAAGACAACTGGACCTTTCAAATCCTCTGGTGAACCCCAGCGACCTGCTGGAATACGCTCCGTGATTGAAGCCGTACGTTTCTCATCTTTGAGAATAGGCGCTGTGTTATTTGTCGTCATATAGCCTGGGGCAATGGCATTAATTTGGATGCCTTTTCCAGCCCACTCGTTCGCTAATGCTTTCGTCACACCTGCAATGGCATGCTTACTAGCTGTGTAACCAGGTACGTTAATTCCGCCTTGGTACGTCAACATGGAAGCAATATTCACGATTTTACCGCTGCCGCGTTCGATCATATGACGACCAATCAGCTGGCAAAGGAAGAAAGCGGAGTTCAAGTTCAGGTCGATCACATCGTGCCAATCTTGACGTGCGTGATCTACTGCTGGTGTGCGGCGGATAATTCCCGCGTTGTTAACCAGAATATCGATGCTGCCATAAATACCAATCGCTCTAGCAACCACATCTTCAAGGATGTCTTCGTTGCTAAGATCTGCTGCGATAAGCTCAGCTTTGCCACCTAAAGCGCGGATTGCTTCAACGGTTTGTACACTTTCAGAGGAGGATACTGCAATCACATTCGCACCTGCTTCTGCAAGTCCGATTGCCATGGCTTGACCTAGGCCGCCTGAAGCACCTGTAACGAATGCTGTATTTCCTGAGAGATTAAAAAGTGTCATGACGTACTCCTTTTCAAAAAAGAGATTATAGGTTTCAGTGGTGCAGCTTTTACTTAAAGTGTTTCAATTTGAATACCTGTTTCGCGGAACTGTCGAGCTGTTTCTTCTGATAACCCGCTATCGGTTAAAATCATAGCCACTTCGGAAAGGGATGCGAAGGTTCGCAACGCACATTGCCCGAATTTGAAATGATCGATAACCCCATACACGGTTGCGCTAGAGCCTATCAACGCACGCTTATATTCAACAAGATCATTCGTATAAATCGTAAAGCCATGCTGCAAATGCACGCCGGTGGCAGAAATAAACGATTTCTGAATGTTAAGATCTCGAACATAGTTGACGGCTTCTGGGCCAGCAAGCATGTTGCGCAATCGATAGCCGCCAGGCACGACAAGCCGAATTTCATCCTTATGGACAAGCTCGGAAATGATGTAGAGATCATTAGTTACAACTGTAAGCGGCTGATTGTCCAGCCGCCTAGCGATTTCAAGCGTTGTAGAGCCGCCATCCAGTGCGATGATATCGCGAGGCTGGATGTATCGGAGTGCGAGGGACGCAATCTCCGATTTTTTGTCAGTATGCTTGATATTCGGTTCCTTCGCGGAAAGGATGCCGAGCTGATCACTTTGAGCTAGCATGGCACCGCCATGAATGCGGATGAGCAGCCCCTTTTCCTCCAGCTTGGCTAAATCCTCGCGAATGGTTTTTCCTGTTACTTCCAGTCGTTCGCTCAGCTCATTAACGGTTACTTCTTTCTGAGCAAGAAGAACTTCCATAATCGTTTCATATCTACGTAAAGGATTCATCGGGTTTCATCCGTTCTATATAGGGGATTACCGATTATTTGAGATCTTGCATGGCTACAGCATCCATATCGTTGAACATTTGGTTTTCGCCAGCCATACCCCAAATGAATGTATAGTTGTTCGTGCCAACACCGCTATGAATGGACCAGCTTGGTGAAATGACCGCTTGCTCATTGCGCATAACAATGTGACGCGTTTGTTGCGGCTCACCCATCATATGGAAGACAACTGCATCTTCTGGCATGTCAAAATAGAAATAAACTTCAGCACGACGGTTGTGCGTATGAGTTGGCATTGTGTTCCACATGTTGCCTGGCTTCAATAGTGTCATCCCCATAACGAGTTGACAGCTTTGAACACCATCCAAGTGGATGTATTTATAGATCGTACGCTCATTGGACGTGTTGATGCTGCCTAGGTGTGCAGGCGTCGCTTCGCTAATCGCAACTTTAACGGTTGGATACGTTTTGTGAGCTGGTGTGGAGTTGAAATAGAATTTAGCTGGGTTAGCTGCATCATCACTTGCGAAAGTGATTTCTTTGGAACCTAAACCGATGTAGATACAATCTTTGGAATCCATTGTGTAGGCTGTACCATCAACTGTGATTGTCCCTCTTGCGCCTACGTTGATGATGCCGATTTCACGACGCTCTAGGAAGTAGTCTGCTGCCATTTCTTTGCGATCAGCTTCTAATTGAAGCGTTTCTGTCGTTGGCAGTACGCCACCGATAATGAAGCGGTCAACGTGTGAGTAAACTAATGTCACTTGATTTTCAGAGAATAAGGACTGTACTTGAAACTCAGCTTGCAAGCGTTCAGTGTCAAATTGTTTAACTTCGTTCGGGTGTGAGGCATAACGGATTTCCATCGTGTAATCTCTCCTTAGAGTTGGTTTATTTGTGTTGATATACGTTCATATAGGTTTAATTTACTTCATATTGAGGATTTAGGCAAGGAGATCTTGTATGCTTTTTTCGGGAATTTGGGAAGTTGTGAATAAAGTCAGCGGAATATGTACAAAACAAACAAACGAGTGAAGTTTAATATGAAAGCAAGTAATAGGAGGCGCATTCCAATGGACAAAAGTCACTATTTTGATCGTGTATGCAACGATACCATTCCAACCCTGCCGGAAGAAGAAGATACAACTCCAACGGATATGTTAAGTGAGGCTGTTGAGGAGATTATGGATAATATAAGTCATCCATTATCGAAAAATGATCACACGGATCGCTAATAAAATGTTGATTCACAGTTATAGAAAGACCAACAATTAGAAGCAGCCGAATCCCTTCCATAGGAAGGGATTTTCTTTTTAACAGCAGCGGAGTACAATGACCATAGAATGGATGGGAAGGAGCTCCCAATGCCTCAAACGACTAGTCTGTTTCCAACTTTATGGACGGATCCACCCTGCTATCCGCAGGTGGTTGCTTATTATTTTAAACAATGGCAAGGCTTTCATATGCCCTTTCACCGCCATGATGCTGCAGAGATCATGTATACGATACAAGGTTATTGTGAGGTTGAGATCCAGCTGTCTCGCACACGAACCGAAAGGGTGCGATTGAAAAAAGGAGAGTTCATCCTGTTGAATGCGAATATCGCCCATCGACTGCTTGTGGAAGACGATGAACCCTGTCGCATGCTCAATGTGGAGTTCCGCTTTACTGCGCATAAGGGTGTGATGCCCTCGATTCAACAACTAGCTGCGGATGAGAAGCAATTATCCTCTTTATTGGAGGTTCAGACGTCCTACTTAGTGCTGCGCGATCCTGATGAAGTCTATCATGTGATGAAAAGCTTAGTGCTAGAATTAGATAAGCCGGCAGACAAAAGTGAGACGATGATTCAATTGTTAATTGCCCAGCTGTTGATCCGAATTGCTCGGTTACGCCGTGAAACCGTGAGCAGCAGTTTGGTCCAGAGTGAATGGTATGTGAAACAAAGCATGGATTACATGCATCAAAATTACGATCGCGAGATCCAAGTGAAGGATATTGCTGGGGCTGTGAATTTACATCCAGGCTATTTACAGCGGATTTTCAAAACGGTGACTGGGCAAACCCTAATGGCGTATTTAACCGAAATCAGGATGGAAAAAGCACAAATGCTGCTGCTCGAAACAGACATTGCGATTGCAGATATTTCGGATTATATCGGGGTTGGCAGCAGGCAGTATTTTCACATGTTGTTCAAAGCGCATACGCAACTAACGCCTACGGATTATCGGAAATCGATGAACAAGAGCAAGTATATGTATCCAGAAGGAAGTTAGGATTTTTGACAAACGGCTGGTGATCTAGTTAGAAATTTGATAACGTTTTCTCTCTTTTGCTTGGTACAATGTGAAACATAGACGAAGTGATAGAGAGGGCGATATCTATGACATTTAAGGTAGCATTCATTGGCGCAGGAAGTATCGGATTCACACGTGGACTTCTACGAGATTTACTAGCTGTTCCAGAATTCCATAACATTCAAGTGGCTTTTACAGACATTAATCCACACAATTTAGAAATGGTGACGGAACTATGCCAACGAGATATTCATGAGAATGGCTTAGCGATTCAGATTCAAGCGACGACGGATCGCAGGGAAGCGTTAGAAGGTGCGAAATATGTCTTGTGTACCATTCGTGTTGGAGGGCTAGAAGCTTTCGCAACGGATGTCGACATTCCTTTGAAATATGGTGTGGATCAATGCGTTGGCGATACCTTGTGTGCAGGCGGCATCATGTACGGACAGCGTGGCATCTCCGAAATGCTGCGCATTTGTCAAGATATTCGCGAGGTTGCAGCACCGGATGTCACGCTGTTAAATTACGCGAACCCCATGGCTATGTTGACATGGGCTTGCAACAAGTATGGCGGCGTGCGTACGATAGGCCTCTGTCACGGTGTTCAGCATGGCCATCATCAAATTGCGAATGTGTACGGGTTGGATAAGAAAGACGTGGACATTATTTGTGCAGGAATTAATCATCAAACATGGTATATCCAAGCTTCTCATAAGGGGAAAGATTTGACCGAAGGGCTGTTAGAAGCATTTGAGAATCATGCCGAGTATGCACGAACAGAGAAGGTACGCGTTGATATGCTGCGCCGCTTTGGCTACTATAGCACGGAGTCGAATGGACATTTGAGTGAATATGTACCTTGGTATCGAAAACGGGCTAGTGAAATTCAGGATTGGATTGATATGGGATCTTGGATTAATGGTGAAACGGGTGGATACTTACGTGTCTGTACGGAAGGTCGTCGATGGTTTGAAACGGATTTCCCAAACTGGATGAAGGATCCGGCATTCGTCTATGCGAGTGAGAAGCGCAGTGAAGAGCATGGTTCTTATATCATTGAAGGTCTGGAAACAGGGCGCGTCTACCGTGGGCATTTCAACTTGGTTAATCAAAGTGTGATCTCGAATCTGCCAGCGGATGCCATTATCGAAGCGCCAGGCTATGTCGATCGCAACGGCATCTCGATGCCGCATGTTGGTGATCTGCCTCTAGGGCCAGCGGCAGTGTGCAATGTCAGTATCTCCGTTCAACGCTTAGCGGTAGAAGCGGCTGTTCATGGGGATGATAAGCTGCTTCGGCAAGCCTTTATGATGGATCCTCTCGTTGGAGCTGTCTGCAATCCGAAGGAAATTTGGCAAATGGTTGATGAAATGTTGGTCGCCCAAGAGGCTTGGCTGCCGCAATATGGTGCGGCGATTGCTGAGGCTAAAAAGCGTCTTGCAGCGGGGAACCTCATTCCGACGCGTGACTATGAAGGGGCTGCTCGTGTGAAAGTGAAAACGGTCGCTGATATGCAGCAGGATCGCGAAGCGGCCAACAAGAACGCAGGGGAAGCTGATAAAGGGAAGGACCGAGCAGCAACATCCGCATAGGGTTCATTTATTTTCAAGTATGTTCATTTGGGTGCTATTCGAGTATAATTAGTGGGTAAGTGAAGGGCCGCTTGCGGTCCTTCTTTTTCATTATCAGGAAGCGTTTGAATGACGAAAGGGGAAAGTCAGATGTCTAATATTGGCGTATGGGAAGCAGCAGAACCAGGAGTAACACGCTGTATTTTGAAAGCTGAGGTAGGTTTGATGATGATGGAGGTTCACTTTGAACCTGGGGCCATTGGTTATCAGCACAGCCATGTTCATGAGCAAATGTCGTATTGCTTGAAGGGTAAAATCGAATTCACAATCGATGGCGTCGTTACTGTAATCGAACAAGGCCAAACGGTTTACATACCTAGTGGAGCTAAGCATGGCGTAACAGCATTAGAAGACTCTGCACTTTTAGATGTATTTACACCGATTCGTGAAGATTTGGTGAAAAGATAACCAGTTGCTCATGCAACTGGTTTTCCTTTACCCGAAATGATTGCGATTACATAGGGATTACACGAGATCTAATTTATAAACTAAGCAGTCTGTTAGACGCGGAATTGTTAATTTGGAAGGGTGAGCGAAATGACACAAATGGCATCCAATCAGCCCCGCAAAACCGCTTGTGTTACAGGGACGGATCGGGGAATTGGACTTGCGCTAACGCAATTCTTATTGCGGGAGGGGTTCACTGTTTTTGCAGGAGGCATTCAGACGACTAATGTTGATCTGACTCGGCTTAGTGAGTCGTATCCTGGTCAAATGCATGCTTTCCACTTGGACGTCGGCTCGGACGAAAGTGTGCAGGAAGGTGCTGCGTTCATCCGAAGCAAGACAGATAAGCTGGATCTGTTAATCAACAACGCGGCAATCCTTGGCGACACCATGAAAACAGTTGAAGATGAGCTTGATTTTGACGAGATTCAGCGTGTTTATAATGTATCTGCACTTGGCGCCATTCGGATGTCGAATAAGCTTATCGAACCCATTATGCAAGGCGGAAAACTGATTGTCATGATCACATCAGAGGCTGGAAGCATTGCGAATAGCCACCGCGAAGCATGGTTCGGTTATTGTATGGCCAAAGCCGCACTGAACATGGGTTCTACCATCATTCATAACAAAATTCGTGCCAAAGGCGGGCGAGTTCTCCTCATTCACCCGGGATGGGTTAAAACGTACATGAGCGGTACATGGAACGATGCCGGCACCTATACAGCGGAGGAATCGGCAGCTCATATCCTGAATAAGATTGACAAGTACAAGGATGAACTCGAAGAGTTGCCTATTTATTTGGAGGCAGACACCGGTAAACGAATACCTTGGTAAAAAGTGGCGAGGAGGCACGGGATCAGATGAGTGAGAAAACGAAGATTCGATTGATTGGGGATATGACGGATGCGCCATGGCATCCCTTAGAGCCTGCGAGACAGGAGCTGGAGTCCTTTCTCCATGCGGAGTTTCAACTTGAAGCAACTGAGGATTATCAAGCATTTGCAACGTTGGAACAGGACCAATTCTCACTTTGCTTGTCCTACACGGACTGCTGGAACCGAGATCTAACGGCGGCGCAATCAGCAGGTTTGTTAAGGTTCGTTTCAGGCGGCGGAAGTCTGTTGGTCATCCACAATGGGATTTCCATTCAACGCAGCTATGAGCTTAGACAGATGATGGGTGCTAAGTTTACAAGTCATCCACCGTATCAATCACTTCACTATGTTCGGACGGTAGAGGAGCATCCACTTCTGGAAGGCGTTGACAACTTTCAGCTGGATGAGGAGCCTTATATGTTTGATTTTGATCCAATTACACCAAGAAATGTGTTTCTAGCGTTCGAATACGAAGGGATACAGTACCCAGCAGCATGGGAACATCGGTATGGACTTGGAAGGGTTGTTTATCTGCAGCCTGGACATCATGCGCCGTCTTTTCAATCTGAGGCTTATCGAAGACTTGTCTTGAATAGTGTGCGCTGGCTGACGAGTTTAACGTGTGAAGATTAGCATTGACGGCCATTTGGTGACAAAGTAAAGTGAAGTTAGGAATCTAACATTTGGAAAAAGGAAGGGTAGAACCTGATGCAAAATAGCGGGAAATTTGCTTGGACATGGACGATTCGTGAGGAAGTTCTAGAAGAGTATGTTGAGATGCATTTGGCTCCATGGCCTGAAATTATGGAAGAACATAGTAAAGCTGGTATCCGGGATTACTCCATTTTTCAAAATGGTGCGCAATTCTTCTATGTATTCTTGTGTGATGATTTAGATGCTGCTTTCGCTTATCTGGCTGAGAGCGACGCTTGTAATCGGTGGAATGCCATTACGTCCAAAATGGTCGTAGGTTCATTCGATTTCCGCGAAGCAGTGCCGATTACTCCGATGCGCGAAGTATTTTATCTCAAATAGAAATAGAGATGAAGGATCACTAGAGTTCATTCTAGTATCCTTTTTTTTATTTCTCCGACAATTTACCAGAGCTGGTAGACCGTGGTTCCGAGGGAATAGAAACTCACTTGAAGTACTAGTAAGATTGGGATAGTATGAGTTGCAGAGTATTTTTGAAAGGAACGTGAGAGATGAATAACCTCAACCTAACGCTATTAATGAAAGCATCACGATTTCGGGTTATTCCAGTCATGATCATTCCCGTCCTATTAGGTGGATTGGGAGCCATTGTGTGGAACGATACATTTCATCCAATGCTATTTGTGCTGACCTTCATAGGATCGATTGCAGCGCATTTATTCTCCAATATGATTAATGACTTATGGGATTTTCGAAATGGCATCGATACGGCAGCTAAGGAAACGGCCTCTACGATTTCAACAAATTCAGGTTTTCTAGCAAATGGAATTATAGCAGAGCGAACGTTTAGTTTTTTAACGTGGTCACTGTTTGCAGTTGCTCTTATTTGTGGACTTATACTAAGTATTAGTAGTGGTTGGCTCGTACTCTTGTTTGGAGGCTTGGGCGCCTTAATCGCGTATTTCTATGTAGCGCCGCCTATTAAATTTGGTTACCGTGGGAAAGGCTATAGTGAGATTGCTATACTGCTGTCCTTCGGTGTTTTACCTACGTTAGGCAGTTATTATGTGCAGACCATGCAGGTGGATTATCGCCCAATATTGCTATCTTTGCCCATTGGTTTATTGACGACATTGATTCTCTTTAATCATCATTTCCTTCATTGGCAAGCTGATCAAAGCGCGGGTAAGCGAACGTTAGTTGTGGTTTGGGGCGAGAAGCGAGCACTGGTTTTCTCCAAATTCCTATTCGTACTGTCTTACGCAGCATTGATTGCTTGTGTACTTATTGGCGTGTTCCCTTATTATGCCCTGCTTGCATTACTAACAGCCGTTCCATTTTATCGAGTCTATCGTAATTTGAAGTCAGAGAATCCTTCTCCGGCCTATCTGCCATTAATGGGGGCTTCCCTCAAAGCAACAATAAGAGGCGGCTTGATTATGATGCTAGCCTTAGTCGTACAAGCTATCATTCAATCTTAAAATTCACAGACGAAGCGAGGTCATATAGATGAGCAAGCAATTTACAATTGGTGATTTTCACACGATTCTGTCCGAAGGTGAAGTTTGGAAAATAGGTGGCTTCCCGATGCCAGACGGCTCTTTCTGGGAATTTAGAGAGCCGAACGCGACGATTATTGTTCGAAACGGGATTCTATATGCACGTGCGCCGCTAAGCCGCAAAAATGATTATGTACAATTCCTTGATAACGCAAAGCATATGTATTATTCGGCTAAGGATGTTGAAGTACCTGAAGAAGGCGAAATTTCGTTCGAGCTGCAAATCCGAGCACGCACACAAAACACCGCCCCTAATGATTTATATGATGGATTCGTTTCGTTGAATTTGCTGGATTTTACGACTGGCGCAGCGCTGGATTTCTTTGCTGGCAATGATAAATATGCGAGTGTTTACGCAGTACTTCCGTTCCCGGGGGTACAAGTGCCTGAGACAGATAAGACGCGTTTCTTCTGTATTTTCAAAGAGGAAACGAATTTCCTGCCGCGCGAATTTAACACGTACAAAATTACGTACCACCGCGGGAATGATGAAGTCATTTTCTATGTGAACGGTGAAGAAGTACGTGTTGAAAAAAATGTGCCGATCAAATTCAATCGCTTCACAGTTGCACTAGGCATGATGACGGAGAAAGATTTGACGCCACAAGGTAGTGTCTCCTTGCATGGTCAAACGATTATTGGCGAATGGTCGCCTGTAACCGTTACGGTAACCGAATAAAACGTACACACGAAAGAGCTTGGACTTCCTTATGGATGTCGGGCTCTTTTTTGCACGCTCCTGCCTATGGGTGAATACACTGGAGTACTCAGCGATTAGGCTTCTTAGGAGGTACAGATATGCGGAAATATACAGTCAAACAAGACCCGCGCGATTTCCGTGATTTCTCATACAGGAGTGTCAATTATATTCGGGAAGCCCAATTGCCGGGCCAAACCGATTTGCGCAGCAAGCTCTCTCCCGTTGTGAACCAAGGGTCACTAGGTTCGTGCACCTCGAATGCGATTGTAAGCGGACTTCGTGAGTTTTGGCTGCGAGCCGAAGAAGAGAACCCAATGCGATTATCACGCCTTTTTCACTATTGGCATGAACGGGATCTAGAGAATACGGTTAATCGTGATGCAGGGGCTACGATTCGTGATGGGCTGAAAGTACTGCAGAAAACGGGCGTATGTCCAGAGGAAGTATGGCCTTACGAGATTGCGAATTTTCGCAATACGCCAAATCATGAAGCCGAGGCACTTGCTAGATATTATCGGATTGATGGGTATCATCGGATTCATGATCTAGCGGGCATTAAGGCGGCACTAGCCGATGGATCACCTGTTGTATTTGGCATTTGGATCTATGACTCCTTTGAGAGTAAGACGGCTTCGAAAACAGGGAATATTCCTTATCCGAATCGGAAAAAGGAGAAGCTGCTCGGCGGTCATGCCTTACTTGCGGTTGGGTACAAGGATAGTAAAGTAAAGGGGAAGGGTGTCATCATCGCCCGTAATTCTTGGGGAACTGCGTGGGGTGACGCAGGCTATTGCTATATTCCCTATTCCTTATTCAGAAATAGATCACTGACCTTTGATTACTGGACGGGCAAATAAATCGAATATTTGAAGGAGGTATACAGCGGTGTTAAGTGTAGAAGACGCGAACAAGATCATTGCTTTTTTATCCGCCGCCTATTTCGCAACCTCAGATGCTGAAGCGAGGAAGGAATTTAATCGTTTAGCGAATGAGATAAGGAAGGCGTCTGGACAGCCATTAGAATGATGATATGAACAATAACCTCCATAGGAAATTCAACGAAACGAGGGGCGGCTCTCATGCCAAAGGAAAAGCTTAAATTACTTATTCTCATCCTTTATGTTTTGCTAATCTTGTTTCTTAGTTTGTTTTTATAAAAAAGTGAAAAACAGCCGTTGCGAACACTCGCAGCGGCTGTTTGTTATTTAGAACCCTTTGTATTGCGGTTCTTCATTTTCTAATTGCTGCACGCGTGAGGAGACTTGATCAACGATCTGCTGCGTAGATTGGGCTGCTGTCTCGTATAATTGCTTAGCCTCTTGGTTCTGTGTGCTAAGGGCAAAAGTTTCGAGACTGGCCTGAGCACTTTTTAAGGACGCTAAGGTTGTTTTAACTTGTGCTGCTACTGTCATTTTGTAAACACTCCTCAAATGTGATAATGGATGAGAACAAAGGTGATCCATATGCACTCTCCTGTTTGCGGTTGTTAATATGCCCGCAATGCGTGCGGCTCATGTTACCAAATATGTCCAATTTAGAGCAATAATAGTTAGTCCCCAAACGGCACATAATGAAGATATGGAAAGCTGGAGAAGGAGGGGAATGATGTGCCAGACTGGATACTTATTGCTATTAGAGCATTAGGTACCTTAATGTTTCTCTTTGTTTTAACGCGGATTCTAGGCAAAAAACAAATATCTCAGCTCACTTTTTTTGAATATGTGATCGGAATTACGCTTGGGGATCTCGCTGGGAATATATCGACGGATGTTGAAGCGAATTACGTTCACGGGGTTATTGCGATTTTAGTGTGGGTTCTAGTGCCGTTAGTGTTGGAAATTCTGACGTTGAAGAGCAAGACACTTCGCGGCTGGTTTGAAGGTAATGGCAGGGTGCTCATTCAGGACGGAAAGATCCTTGAGGGGAATTTGAGAAAAGAACGCTATACAGGCGATGAATTGCTGGAACAGTTGCGTACCAAAGGTGTATTTCGGGTGGCTGATGTGGAATTCGCGATGTTGGAATCAAGCGGTGACTTGAGCATTCTGCTGAAGAGTGAGAACCAACCATTAACACCTAAACATATCGGGATGAAGCTGCCTGTAGAGAAGCCGACGCAAGCTGTCATGATGGATGGTGTGATTCAGAATGAGCCATTGGCTGCTGCTGGTAAGAGTAGAGGATGGCTGCAAACGGAGCTTGAGAAGATGGGTGTTGCCAAAGAAAATGTGTTTCTCGGTCAAGTAGACACGCATGGAGAATTAATGGTTGACCTCTTTGATGACAAAATTCAAGTGCCTGCACCATCCGAACGTCCTGCGCTGCTTGCGAACTTAAAGAAATGTGAAGCAGATATGGAGTTATACTCGCTCACGACACAAAATATAGAAGCCAAACAAATGTATGAAGCATGTTCCATTCAATTAACCCAAATTATTCAGCAGCTACATACGATTCTCAGAGCTTAGGTTTTGAGGGAATAGGAGTAAGTCATGCCTAACAACAAGAAGAAAAACTTAACGATGACGCAGCAGGAGTACCAAAAATTAGCCAAGCAGCAAGAGCCCAAGAGACCTGTTCTCAAAAATTGCAGCAGAGCCTTTCTGGTGGGTGGGACAATCTGTTTGATCGGTGAATGCTTCATGCACATGTTCATTAATTATTTTGGATTTACGGAGAAGACAGCGGGCAATCCAACTGTTGCCGTGATGATTATTATCTCGGTGATCTTAACGAGCTTCGGTATTTATGACAAAATCGCACAATTTGCAGGAGGAGGCAGCTCCGTCCCCGTTACTGGCTTTGCGAATTCACTTTGTTCGGCGGCGATTGAGCACCGGGCGGAAGGTCTTGTGTTAGGTGTCGGCGGTAATATGTTTAAATTAGCAGGTTCAGTTATCGTTTTCGGAACAGTTGCGGCCTTCTTTGTTGGGATTGCACATCTTATCTTCATGGGAGGCTGACGATATGCTGAAGGGACACCAAAGCTGGCTTTTTGAAAATCGGCCCGTGATTCTTTCAACGGGTACGGTTGTAGGTCCTGATGAAGGGAAGGGGCCTATTAGTGAAGATTTTGATATCGTTCATGGTGATTTGACACTTGGTCAAAAAACGTGGGAAAAAGCCGAAAAGGCGCTGCTGGAGGAGGCAGCGCATCACGCGATGGCGAAAGCCGGTCTAACCGACGACCAGATCCAGTTCTATGTTGGAGGTGATCTGATGAATCAGATCATCTCCAACACTTTCGCTGCCCGCACGCTCAATATCCCTTACCTTGGTATATTTGGAGCTTGTTCTACCTCCATGGAGGGACTCGCGCTAGCCGCTCAACTGGTTGATTCCGGCGCGGCCAACTATGTTATGGCCGGCACCTGCAGTCATAATTGTACGGCGGAGAAGCAGTTCCGTTATCCAACGGAATATGGCTCTCAGAAGCCGCCGACGGCGCAGTACACAGTCACCGGCGCTGGGGTCGCCGTGCTCGGCAAAACCGGTGACGGCCCTGTCGTCACCGCAGCCACAATCGGTCGGATCGTGGATATGGGAATCACGGATCCGTTTAATATGGGTGCGGCTATGGCGCCGGCCGCTGTGGATACGATCCAAACGCATTGTCGCGAATTGAATCGCGATCCATCCTATTACGATCTTATCGTCACAGGGGACCTTGCCGCGGTAGGGATAAGCATCGCTCGTGAGCTCTTTCACAAGCACCAGTTCCCGATCGAGCAGACAACTTATGACGATTGCGGATTAATCATCTTTGATCGTGAAACGCAAACGGTACAAGCGGGAGGCAGCGGCTGCGGCTGCTCAGCTACGGTTACCTATGGGCACTTGCTGAAGCGCATGGCCAAGGGGGAATTGAAGCGAATTCTCGTTGTCGCAACTGGAGCTTTACTTTCACCTCTTACATTCCAACAAGGCGAGAGTATTCCTTGTATCGCACATGCTGTTTCCATAGAGTCTGGAGGTTTGTACGTATGAGCTTTTTTTGGGCTTTTGTTGTTGGAGGGGCGATCTGTGTCCTTGGGCAGCTCATGATGGACGTTGGCAAATTAACGCCAGCTCATACGATGAGCACGCTAGTTGTACTTGGTGCCATAGCCGATGGCTGCAATTTGTATGAACCGCTGATCGCCTTTGCAGGCGCAGGTGCAACTGTGCCCATTACGAGCTTCGGAAATGCCCTAGTTCACGGGGCATTGGAGGAGCTCCATAAGGAAGGCTACATAGGCATCATTACAGGTATTTTTAAAGTGACCAGCGCGGGTGTGTCGGCTGCGATTATATTCTCGTTTCTGGCTGCTTTGCTTGTGAAACCCAAAGGGTGAAGTTGATTTGAGAAGGTTAGCATAAGTGTAAAAAAAGACGCCGCTTGGCGTCTTTTTTCTATGTCCTGAGCTGGAATTTCCCTACGCATTTGTACCAGTAAAACCATATTTGTCATACCCACCCGTTGAATTCCATCGTACAAGCGTTTGCGTGGGTAATTTTAACAAATAACTTTAGAGGATTTACAAGTATACGGGCGAAATACTTTCCTGTAAACTAGATTTAGTACAATTTTCTCATTTTCTGAGCCAAACGGAAGATGAAGCATTTAATCCCAAATTGGCAATGGTTACGCATACATGTTTTTTCGTGAATACTTGCAATACTTAATACACGCTTACGAAGAAACTTTTCTTCGAAAACTCTAAGGAGGATCAACACATGGAAACTGCCACTCAGCATCATGTAGAAGTACTAGCTAGGCTGAAAGCAAATTTAGAATCATGTATTCTTGGCAAAAGCGCTGAAATTGAATTGTTGCTTACTGCAATGTTGGCCGGTGGTCATGTTCTACTAGAGGATGTTCCAGGAACAGGCAAAACGGTGCTTATTAAAGCACTAGCAAAATCTATAAACGGGCAATTCCGCCGTATTCAATGTAACCCGGACTTGTTGCCAACGGATATCACTGGCGTATCTATATATCACCCCAAAGAAGAGAAGTTTCTATTCCGTTCGGGGCCGATTATGACGAATATTTTGCTTGTGGATGAAATCAATCGGGCCACGACCAAAACACAATCTGCTCTACTTGAAGCGATGGAAGAACAGCATATTACGGTTGATGGTGATTTACATGAGCTTCCAGCTCCGTTCCTGATGCTGGCGACCCAGAATCCCATCGATTTTGAAGGGACATATACATTGCCAGAGGCCCAACTAGATCGCTTTATGATCAAGCTGAGCTTAGGCTATCCAAGTGAAGCTGCTGAGAAAATGATGATTGCCTCCCAAAGTAAAGCTCATCCGATGGAAGCCTTGCATGCCATTATCGATACCAAGCAAGTGCTTGAGATCCAAGAGCAGGTTCGTCATGTACATATGGATGAGGCCGTTGCAGATTACTTAGTAACGATTTCGAGAAAGACGAGAGAACATCACGCTGTTTTCCTAGGAGCGAGTCCGAGGGCTACACTCTCGCTAGTATTAGCCTCCAAAGCGTATGCCTTCTTACATGGTCGTGATTATGTCATCCCGGATGATATAAAATATTTAGCTCCTTTTGTATTGGGTCACCGTATGATCCTTCAAATGGAAGCTCGTATGGATGGCATTAGTATTGCTTCTGTGCTAGCTACGATTTTTGAGCAAGTACGGGTTCCGGTCAGATTGGAGAAGTGAGCCTATGAAACGACCGGTATTTAAACGATTCGGGGAGCGTCCCCGGTTCCCGGCAGCATTATGGCTACTTTTAACTTGTTTGGCGGCTAGCTTGTTCTTCATGCTTTTTCAAGGTGGAAAGCTGGCCTCCATGTTGTTTATTATGATGACGTTTCTAACTGTGTATTTGCTTTCTGGGAATTGGAGCGGGATCAAACGCGCGCAGGCGACGCGCAAGCTTACGAATACAGGCTCAGAGGCTAAACTCGAGGCAGGTCAATCTCTGCAAATTCAGATCGGTGTGCAAATACCAGGGTTTTGGCCGGTTCCATACGTGATGATCAAAGATCAGCTCATACGTCAAAATGGTGATGAATCTGTATTCGAAGGGTCTATCGTGCCAGATTGGAAGCGTCGAGGTGATTTCACCTATAGCACACCGCCGCTTCGAAGAGGCTATTACCGCTTCGGGGAGACGGAGTGCTTGACGGAGGATATTTTCGGCTTCTTTCAACATAAGAGTCGTTTGGATCTGCAACAGCCAATTACCGTGTATCCCCAAACGGTCACAATCCGTGAATGGGCGCAATTTCATCAAATGCTCAAAGGGATGCAGCACAACTCTACGACGACTAGCGCACATCGGGAAACAACGCAAATTAATGGTGTTCGTGAGTACATTTATGGTGATCGTCTTTCTCGCATTCACTGGAATGCTACGGCGAAGACAGGAACGTGGAAGTCGAAGGAGTTCGAACGTGAATCCTTGCCGAAAACCATTGTTTTACTAGATCGAACTGCACGTGCGTACCGAGATGAGGCTGAATTTGAACTTGCCGTGTCAGTTGCGGCATCCTTGTTCCGTTATGGAACAGGACGTGAAATGTCGCTGGGCTTGCTGTCGATCGGCAAAGAGTTCACTTATTTTGAACCGAAGCACACACAGCATCATTATAAGGAAATTGTTAAACATCTTGTTGGCGTAGATGCGGATGGTTTTCAATCTCTGAGCCAAATCTTGAAGGAACGCTCGCAGGATTGGCCCGCAGGCAGCTTAATTGTGCTCATATCTCCGCAAAAGGGAAGCAGCATGCTGCAAATGTTTCAGCAAATGGCGCTTCTCCAAATGAAGCCCTGCCATATTTGGATTCATGCACAGGCAGATCAAGTATTTGGGTCTCAGGGAGTGGAACCGATGTCCAAGCCTGAGGATTACATTAAAGCGATTCGCTCACAAGGCTATATGGGGTATGAGGTAAGTCAATTAACAGACTTGCCTAACCTTCTGGGAGGGGCGAAACGGTATGCCTAACACATGGTGGAGCAGACTTCTTCTTAAGGATTGGGCGCTGCGTGTGTCAGCGATTCTCATAGGTATTTTCCTCTATCAGTTTGTAATTTGGATTATGAAGGAAGATGGCCTGTGGCTTGCTGAGACAGTTTCCTTCGTGACATGGACGCTAGTCCTCATTGCGGCGACTTATTGTATTCCGAGAATTACAACAGGCTGGCGCGGGTTTCTCCAGTTCGTACTCATGATCTGGTTTCATGGCTTGGGAATGGGGTATGAATTCAAGCCTGTTCATATTACAACCTGGAAAGAGGCGCTGCGCTGGATTGGCCTCAATGCGGGGCAGCTAGAGCCGTACATTTGGTTTAGTTTAGGCACGTGGATTATTTATTTGTTCGCGATGTGGTCCGTGCAATCCAAATTTCGGATAGTCGTGCTTATTTTTGTCAGCATCTTATTCTTTGCCGTACGCGATTCATTCAGTATGATTTTTCTTTGGCCTCAAGTGGCGATGATCCTGCTTTGCGGATTTCTCCTGCTCATTGTGAAACATTTTTCACAACTGAAGAAAAAAGCGCCAGATGTGTGGGAGACAATTTCCGATTATCCGTCTTCTTTTACCGTTCCTATCCTCATTTTGGTTGGCGTGATTGCCTTGGCTGGTATATTCGCCCCAACGGTAAATCCGATTCTGACTGATCCTTACACAGCTTGGAAAGTGAGTCGTGGAGAATCGGTGCCGTTACTGGGCAAAGGGGTTAGTATTGCGACTTCGACGGCTGATGCTTCATCGGGCTATAGCCGTGATGATACCCGACTGGGCGGTGGCTTTCGGTTCGATTACACACCGGTGATGACGGTTGAATCGAGTAAACGGACTTATTTCCGTGGTGAAACTAGATCCATGTATAACGGGAAAGGTTGGGAGCTTGGGCCAACGGAGAAGAGGCTGCCTGTATATCGGGTGAATTTGAATCCGTTGCCGCTGGATCCACGATTTAACGTATCGCTATTGAAAACGCAGGAAGTCACCCAAAGTGTTGTGATGGATCGTGAAGAGGTGTTCCCGGTATTATTCGGTGGATACGCCATTCAGAAAATTGTAGAAATTAATAAGGGTGAGAACCCGTTCCAACGGATCATTTGGTCTCCGCGACAATCGGAACTTCGCTTCACAGGACGAAGCAATTATCCCAAAGATTACTCGGTTGTTGTCCAAGAACCGATTCTTGAGGAAGATTTACTGCGGAAAACCGAGCAGGACTATTCAAGCAAGCCTGAATGGGCGGAGTACTTACAAGTACCTGCTGATTTGCCTGAGCGAGTAAAGCAGCTTGCTCTTGATATTACCAAAACAGCGACGAATCCTTACGATAAAGCGAAGCTGATCGAGAAGTATTTGTCCCAGAATTTTCCTTATACGAACACGCCTGACGAAACGAAAGGGAAAAGCAAAGACTTTGTAGATCGTTTCCTATTCGAAGTGAAGCAAGGGTATTGCGATTACTATTCGACAGCAATGGCTGTGCTCACACGGTCCATTGGATTGCCAACGCGCTGGGTAAAAGGGTATTCCTCGGGAGCCTCATCGATCACCGATGAGATTCGGGAGCAGGGGATCCTAGGTGCGTTAGGGGCCAGCATTGATTTGGATGGTGCTGGTGCCTATACCGTTCGTAACTCAGATGCTCACTCTTGGGTAGAAGTATACTTTGATGGCTTTGGCTGGATATCCTTTGAACCAACTTCGGGCTTTACGCTGCCAAATGTTTTCCCAGAAGCAGCACCAGTCGTTGAAGACTTATCAACGGATACCGATACGAGCACATTACCAGAAGAAACGACAGAAGCGGCGAGCTTCACATGGCTCTGGCTAACACTGAGCAGTGTAGCAGCCGCAGCTCTTCTTGCAGTCGCTGTATTCTTCCTTATGAGAAGTGAAGCATGGCGGAACTGGCGAGCTCGGAGGAAACAGCTCCAAGTCGTGAATTTCAATCAAAAAATTATCGTTGAATTTGAAAGAATGCTCCGTGCCTGCCGTCGAAAAGGATACACGAGACACGAATATGAAACGGTGCGTGAAGCAACAACAAGATGGTCAACACAGAGTAAGTGGTTGAAGAAAGAGTTGGACTCTTTAATTGAACTGTTTGAACGTGCGAAATACAGTCAATTAGCCGTGTCTGAAGTCGAATACCAACAAGCGAACCAATTAATTCTTCGTGTCAAAGAACAAATGAAATAAAAGAAAACGAAGCCACTCTCCAACTAAGGAGGGTGGCTTCCTACGAGAGGAGATCTTTTTTTATGGCATTTATCGATTGTCATTTTCACTCCGAATCCCTTGGTGTTGCAGCTTCCATGCATGTGATATTACCTCAAGTTGCCAAGAGCCAAATTGGACTAGCTTCCCATGCTTATGGAGGAAAGCACCCAACCTTATTTTTATTACACGGCTTGTCCGATGACCATACGATTTGGATGCGTCGAACCTCTATTGAGCGTTACGCTTCTGGGCTTGGTATAGCCGTTGTTATGCCAGCGGTGAACCGCAGCTTTTATGCGGATATGGCCTCAGGTCCAAAGTATTGGGAGTTTATTAGTGAAGAATTGCCTGCGCTAGCGAGATCTTTCTTTCCGTTATCGGATGAACGAGAGTTGAATTATGTTGCCGGTCTTTCAATGGGGGGATATGGTGCGATGAAGCTAGCACTCTCGCAACCTGATCGATATGCAGCCGGTGCAAGCTTGTCAGGAGCTGTTGATATCGTTGAGAGAGCTACTGCGTTTCCAGCTGACTTTCAATTGATTTTTGGTGATGTATCTACGATAAAAGGCAGCCCGAATGATTTGTTTTATCTCGCAGACCAGCTTACAGCTACTAAACAAGAAAGACCGCAGCTCTATCAATGCTGTGGCACGGAAGACTTCCTGTACGAAGATAACATTCGGTTCCGTGATTATTGTCGAAAACAAGGGTTGCAAATTACCTATGAAGAAGAGTCTGCCACACATGATTGGGGCTACTGGGATCGTAAAATTCAAAGCGTTTTAGACTGGTTGCCATTGCCATCAAGAGGCTAGTGGGAAAATATGTTCTTTTCTTTTTGCAACAAACGAGGCACTATGGTATAGTTTCACGTATATGTCAAGGAAGCAGTTGGAGGGAATTTGTTTGCTGAAAAAGCTTGTACCCAGACAGTCTGTTCATACAATTTATGATATTGATGCCAATCACCTGTGGGGATTCGGTATTCGCGGAATTATAACGGATCTTGATAATACACTTGTCGGTGCACGTGATCCACATGCGACGCCTGAGCTAATAGAATGGCTGAATCATCTGCAGCAGATCGGCTTCAAAGTTGTCATTGTGTCGAATAACCATCATAACCGGGTGTCGACATTTGCGAAGCCGCTGGGCATTCCGTTTATTCACCGTGCCAAAAAACCGACGAATGCTTCCTTTCATAAAGCGATGAAGCTGCTTGGAACGAATGCGCGACAGACGACTGTCATCGGGGATCAAATGCTGACCGATGTACTTGGCGGCAATCGAATGGGGCTATACACGATCCTAGTTCAACCAATCTCCAGAAAAGATGAAGGCCTATTCACAAGAGTGAATCGTCTTATTGAGAGATGGGCAGTAGCAAGGATGAAGAAATAGGAGGTTTCATGAGTACAGAAACAATACAACATTGTGCGGGTTGCGGCATTCAGCTGCAAAATGAAGACAAAAGTAAGCTTGGCTTTATTCCAGAGGCTGCCTTGCAAAAGGAACCTTTGATTTGCCAACGCTGTTATCGAATTAAGCATTATAATGAGTCTTCGAGCATTACCCTTCAACAGGACGACTTCCTGAAATTATTAGGACATGTTGGTCAAACGAAGGCGTTAGTCGTGAAAATCGTGGATATTTTTGATTTTGAAGGCAGTATGATTAGCTCGCTTGCCCGATTTATTGGCAATAATCCCGTTCTGCTCGTGGTTAACAAGATCGACTTACTGCCAAAAGTGACGAATGCGAACAAGATCATCAACTGGGTACAGCGCAGAGTCAAGGAAGAAAACCTCAAAGTTGTTGATATCGTGCTGTGCAGCGCGAAGAAGAACATGGGGTTTGATCGGGTGATTACGGCTGTTCAGGAATACCGCGGCAACATGGACGTATATGTAGTTGGGGCAACAAACGTGGGGAAATCGACGTTAATAAATCGCCTGATTAGTGATTACAGTGATTTGGAAGCGGAACTAACGACATCGCAGTATCCGGGAACTACGCTCGATCTCGTCAAAATCCCGCTCGATGACGGCAAGTTCATTATCGATACGCCTGGGATTGTGTACAAGCATCGTCTGACTGAAGTCGTGAAAAAGCGTGATTTAACACCGCTAATGCCGGATAAACCGCTCAAACCGATGGTATTTCAACTTAATGAGGCACAGACATTATTCTTTGGCGCGCTCGTTCGGTTTGACTTTATCCAAGGTGAGCATCAATCCTTTACTTGCTATACATCGAATGCGATTCAAATTCATCGCACGAAGCTGGAGCGAGCAGATAGCTTATATGAAGAACACAAAGGTGTCATACTAACGCCGCCGGCGCAAGCTGATCTTGAAGAGCTTCCGAAGCTGGTTAAGCATCCGCTGCACATTCCGAAGGGGAAACAGATGGATGTGCTGATCTCTGGTTTAGGCTGGATTAAAGTGAATAGTCTAGCTGGTGCACAGTTAGCTGTTCATGCTCCAAAGGGGATTAAAGTGATAACGCGGGAGTCATTAATTTAAAATAGTAGAAAGTATAAGTTTCACATTATTAATCGGCTATATTTCTGATAAACGCGTCGTCCTTTACAGACTTCGTAGCCGATTATTTCGGGGAGACATGGGGAGATCATGGAGAAACTTCGGACAATCGACAGTCATACGGTACTATATGGGGTATTCGGGGATCCCATTCGGCATTCCCGTTCTCCGATTATGCTGAATCGCGCTTTTCAGGAAGCGGGAATAAATGGTGTTTATGCTGCTTTTCATGTGAAGCCTGAGGAGCTTGGAGAGGCTGTTCGGGGAATTCGGGCTCTTGGATACCGCGGAGTGAATGTGACCATTCCACATAAAGTAGATGTGATGAACTACCTCGATGAGATCGATGAAGGGGCTATGATCGTTGGAGCAGTCAATACCATCGTGAATGAACAGGGCAAGCTCAAAGGCTTCAACACCGATGGGATTGGTTATGTGCGTTCCTTGAAGGAAGAGACAGGCATTGAGCTCAAAGGGAAACGCGTTCTTCTTCTCGGCGCTGGCGGCGCGGCACGAGGTGTGGCCTATGCCTTAGCCAAAGAAGGCGTGAGCTGTATTTATATAGCGAATCGTACCAAGGCGCGTGCCGTGGAACTAGCTGCTACAATTGGCGCATTCACCGAAACTGTTGGTTTAGGGATGGATGAGCTTGACAACGTGGTAGATCATGTTGAGTTTGTGCTCAACACCACATCGGCTGGCATGCATCCGAATGTGGAGGAGCTTCCTTTGCCGCTCCATTTGCTTCGACCACACCACCTAGTAAGTGATCTTATTTACAATCCACGCATCACGAGATTTCTTCGTGAAGCGGAAGCTATAGGAGCTCGCATTCATGGCGGGCTCGGCATGTTTATTTATCAAGGCGCATATGCCTTCGAGTATTGGACGGGTACCACTGCGCCGGTTGAGGCGATGAGACAGGTGGTAGAACAGTCGTTAACTGAATAAGAATGAATAGAGGGACATCTATGTTATCAGGCAAACAGAAAAGATATTTGCGCTCATTGGCGCACCATGTAGATCCAATTTTTCAAGTAGGTAAAGGTGGCGTGAATGAGCATTTGATTCGTCACATCCAAGAAGCGATTGAAGTTCGTGAATTGATCAAAATCACGGTACTCAACAACAGTGGTGAAGATCGCCAAGAGGTTGGAGCTGAATTATCCGAGAAATCTGGCGCAGAGCTTGTTCAGGTTATCGGGAAGATCGTCGTGCTATACAAAGAATCGCGTGACAATAAGAAGATTGAACTGCCGCGCTAATGAGGTGGATGTATGCTTGTCGGAATTATGGGAGGCACATTCGATCCCATTCATACCGGTCATTTAATCGCAGCTGAACGTGCGAGGGTAGAAGGGGGCTTGGACGAAGTATGGCTGATGCCTGCTAACGTCCCGCCGCATAAGCCTAATGCCCCAAAAGGAACAAGCCAGCAGCGTTGGGAGATGGTTTGCCTTGCTGCGGAAGGCAATCCTTTTTTTCGTCCTGTCGATATCGAAATTAACAAAGGCGGCGTATCCTATAGTATCGATACGATCGAACTGTTGAAATCGCAATATCCGGACATCGCGTTCACTTATATTATTGGTGCCGATATGGTCCAGTATTTGCCGCAGTGGCATCGCATCGATGACATCGTGCGGCATATTCATTTTATTGGATTAGCCAGACCTGGCTATAAGCTGGACCTGACGCAGCTTCCCGAGCGTATTCGTAATCGCGTGAAGCTAGTACCGATGCCGCTCGTTGAGATTTCATCGACAGCTATTCGGGCGATGAGACAGCTTAAGGATCCCGTTAGGTATCTTGTGCCAGATAAGGTAGGGCAGTTCATGGAGGTGAATCGCTTATATGAAACGTGAAGACCTTATGGCGGCGGTGAAGGAGCAAATGCCTGAACGGCGCTGGCAGCACACGCTTGGTGTGATGGAAACGAGCGTGATGCTGGCTGAACGATTTGGCGGAGATGCGGTCAAAGCGGATGTCGCAGCGATTATGCACGACTATTGCAAGTATTGGCCAATTCAGGAGCAAGCTAAGATTATTCGTGAGAACGATTTACCGCAAGACTTGCTGGCTTTCGATAAGGAGCTGTGGCATTCACATGCAGGTGCTTTTATCGCGAAGACGCAATTTGGTATCGATGATGAGGAAATATTGGATGCGATCCGCTACCATACATCCGGACGCGAACAGATGACGCTGCTCGACAAAATCGTTTGTTTGGCGGATTATATGGAACCAGGCCGTGATTTCCCAGGTGTCGAGGTTATTCGTGAACTCGCTAAGACGAGTCTAGAGCGCGCGTTGATCGCCGGCTTTGACTCTACGATCCATTTCTTGTTATCCAAGGGAAAGCGCATTTATCCACTTACAATTTTGACACGGAACGATTTATTGGAACAAATCCAAATACACACCTAATGACATGGAGGATGATTGCATGAGTAAAAACCCAGAAGAAGTATTAGCATTCGTTGTTGAGGCAGCGGAAGACAAAAAAGCGGCAGATATCGTTAGCCTGAATTTGAAAGGCGTTTCCTTAATCGCCGATTATTTCGTTATTTGTCACGGGAATTCGGAAACACAAGTTCAAGCGATTGCGGGCGAGGCTCGTAAAAAAGCGCACGAACATGGTGTTCATATCAGAGGCTATGAAGGTATTGATACAGCTAGATGGGTTCTGCTTGATTTAGGAGACGTTGTTCTTCACGTTTTCCACCGCGATGACCGCGAATACTATAATATCGAAAGACTTTGGTCTGACGCCAAAGTTGTGGAGCGGGTATGAGAAATGAAGCAGGATCCCTTGTTACCTTAGAGGTAGCAAGGGAAGTTCCACCTAACGGCTTTTTCCTGAGCGATGGATATCAGGATTTTTTGCTTCCTTATGCGGAAATTGTAGGGAACCGGATTAGTCCGGGAGACCAAGTGGAAGTATTCTTATTCCACGATACGCAGGATCGGATCATGGCGACCATGAAGAAACCTCTGCTGACCATGGGTCACGTGGGGCTTCTAGAGGTTGTTGATATTCATCCGCGATTTGGGTATTTCCTAGAAATGGGGCTAGGTCGTCATCTGCTTTTACCATATCGGAATGTGCCTGAATTCGAGGACCTTCGCCCTCAAGTTGGGGACAAAGTGTTTGCAACGCTTGCACACGATCGTCAAGGCCGATTAATTGCGAAGCTGGCGCTTGAAGAAGACCTGGCTCCGCTATGTGTTCGTGCGCCATCAAGTTGGACAAACCAATGGGTCAAAGCACGTGTGTATCGTCCCCTTCAGATGGGTACTTTCGTGATTTGTGAAGCGGGTGTGCTTGGTTTTGGCATCATCGGGCTGATCATCCCGCAAGAGCGGACACGCTTGCTTCGTGTGGGTGAGCTAGTCGATGTTAGGATCGCATTCGTGCGTGAAGAGGATGGACGAGTTAACTTATCCATGAGGCTGCCGAAGGAAAAAGGGCGCGATGAAGATGCAGAGAGCATCTTGGAAGTACTTCGCGGACGTCCTGGAAATGCGATGCCATTTTCAGATAAAACGCAAGCGGATGTGATTAAGGATAAGTTCGGCCTTAGTAAAGCAGCCTTCAAACGTGCATTAGGGAAGCTTATGAAGGATGGACTCGTCTATCAGGAAGCAGATTGGACGTATCTGAAACAAGAGGAGACGCAAGGCTGAGATGAGTTACGAACAATTTGCCTATACGTACGATCGCTTGATGAAAAGTATGCCTTATGAAGCGTGGCTGCGGTTTGTGAAGGAGTGCTTCGAACGTTATCAAATCAAGCCAACGACGCTTGTTGATTTAGGCTGTGGAACAGGCAACTTGTCCATTCCATTAGCGGCTGAAGGCTTCCAAGTGACGGGACTCGATCTTTCGGAGGATATGCTGGCTGTGGCTGAGCAGAAGCAAAGTGAGCAGTTAAGTCAGCTCCGCGGTGGAGCCGTGCGTTGGATTCAACAGGATTTACGTGAATGGGAGCTTGGGGAGGAAGTCGATGTCGCGATTTCTTTTTGCGATAGCCTGAATTACTTGCTGGAGGAAGAAGACATCGTGGATGCGTTCCGTCAAACCTATGCGGGACTCAAGCCTGGTGGGTTATTCCTGTTTGATGTTCACACCCCGCAGCAATTGTTCGCTTATGCAGAGTCACAGCCGTTCTTTTTGAATGAAGACGATGTGGCTTACATTTGGACCAGCGAATTGGATGAAGAACGTGTGCAGATTGAGCATGACTTAACGATCTTTGTCAAAAATAGCGGGTCTAGCGAAACTTTCAGACGTATCGACGAAACCCATGAACAACGGGCGTATCCGTTGCCTTGGCTTGCACAAATGCTGAAAGAAGCTGGTTTTAGCGAAATTCAACAAGCGGCTGATTTTACATGGGAGAAGCCTACGGATCAGACAGAGCGAGCTTTCTTTATTGCGAAAAAATAATACTGACGGGATTCGCCCTCGGCTTGACAGTTCGGCATTATTTTACATATAATCAAAGCTAATCAGTTGTATGGAAAGCTTAGATGAGGAATAGTACCTTGTACAGCATCTTTCAGAGAGTCGGAGCTAGGGTGTGAGCCGGCAGATGTTAGTCTTGAGAACTCGCCTCGGAGCTAGAAGGTGAACCGCCTGATCTCGGATCAGAAGCGCTAGCTGGATCGTCTCACCCGCGTTAAGGGGCAGAGTGAACACAGGTGAAGAACGCCTTGTGTTAACTAGGGTGGTACCACGGGAATTATACCTCTCGTCCCTAGCGATATCCGCTAGCGATGTGAGGTTTTTTTGTGCGTATTTGCATACATGAGCGAAAGAGCAACTTAAGGAGGCATGGAAGGTCATGACACAGGAATTGAAAGAAACGAAAGAACAACAAGGCTATAATCCGCAAGCTATTGAACCTAAGTGGCAGGCGTATTGGGATGCTAAGAAAACATTTAAAGTACTAGAAAATTCGGATAAACCGAAATTTTATGCGTTGGATATGTTTCCATACCCATCAGGCGCAGGGTTGCACGTAGGGCATCCTGAAGGCTACACAGCAACCGATATCGTTTCCCGTTTCAAACGGATGAGAGGCTTTAATGTCCTTCACCCGATGGGTTGGGACGCGTTCGGTCTTCCTGCTGAGCAATATGCACTAGATACAGGAAATGACCCGCGTGAATTTACGAAGAAAAATATTGATACGTTCCGCCGTCAAATCAAATCACTTGGTTTCTCTTACGACTGGGATCGGGAGATCAGTACAACGGATCCAGAGTACTACAAATGGACACAGTGGATTTTCATCCAGCTCTACAATAAAGGGCTTGCCTACGTAGATGAAGTGCCAGTTAACTGGTGTCCTGCGCTAGGTACGGTTTTGGCTAATGAAGAAGTCATCGATGGATTGAGCGAACGTGGTAACCACCCGGTTATTCGGAAGCCGATGCGTCAGTGGATTTTGAAAATTACGGAGTATGCGGAGCGTTTACTTGAAGATCTTGAGGAATTGGATTGGTCCGAAAGCATTAAGGATATGCAGCGTAACTGGATTGGAAAATCAACAGGAGCTGAGGTTCAGTTCGCGATCGAAGGCCATGCTGAGAAGAGCCTAACAGTTTTCACAACGCGTCCAGACACATTGTTCGGAGCAACTTATTGCGTATTGGCGCCTGAGCATGAACTTGTAGCGCAGATTACAACAGAAGCGCAATCAGCTGCGATCAAAGAATACCAAGAGAAAGCTTCACGCAAAAGTGACTTGGAGCGTACAGATTTGGCGAAAGACAAATCCGGCGTGTTCACAGGGGCTTATGCAATTAATCCGGTCAATGACACGAAAGTGCCGATTTGGATCGCTGATTATGTCCTTGGCGGTTATGGTACAGGGGCAATCATGGCGGTTCCAGGGCACGATCAACGTGACTGGGAATTTGCGAAGCAATTTGACTTGCCGATTATTGAAGTTGTTCAAGGCGGAGATGTGGAGAAGGAAGCTTACGCTGGCGATGGCAAGCATTTGAATTCCGGTCCAATCGATGGATTGAACATTGAGCAAGGCATCAGCCATATGATCACTTGGTTGGAGCAAAATGGCAAAGGCCGCGGCAAAGTAACGTATCGTTTGAGAGATTGGCTGTTCAGCCGTCAACGTTACTGGGGTGAGCCGATTCCAATTCTTCACCTTGAAGATGGCACGATGAAGCCAGTTCCTGTGGATCAATTGCCACTATTGCTTCCACAAGTAGATGAAATTAAACCATCAGGTACAGGCGAGTCACCGCTTGCTAACGTATCCGAGTGGGTAAATACAATTGATCCGGAAACAGGTATGAAAGCTCGTCGTGAAACGAACACAATGCCACAATGGGCGGGAAGCTGCTGGTATTATCTGCGCTTCATCGATCCGAAGAATGATCAAGCTTTCTGCTCGGATGAGCTGCAAAAGCAATGGCTGCCAGTAGATCTTTACATTGGCGGAGCGGAGCACGCGGTTCTTCACTTGCTATATGCGCGTTTCTGGCATAAAGTGCTTTACGATCTAGGCTTTGTTCATACGAAAGAGCCGTTCCATAAGCTTGTTAACCAAGGGATGATTCTTGGCGAGAACATGGAGAAAATGAGTAAATCACGCGGCAATGTAGTAAATCCAGATGACATCGTGAGCGATCAAGGCGCGGATACACTGCGCATTTATGAAATGTTCATGGGGCCGTTGGAAGCGACCAAACCGTGGAATACAACGGGCGTAGACGGGATCTATCGTTTCTTGAATCGCGTATGGAGACTGTTCGTTGATGACAACGGTCAAGTTCACTCCAAAATCAGTGCGGATGAAACGCTAGGGAGCGATTCATTCAAACGTACGTGGCACCGCTCGATCAAAAAAATCACCGAAGATTTCGATGCGCTTCGTTTCAACACAGCGATTAGCCAAATGATGATTTTCGTCAACGAGGCTTACAAAACAGAGCGTCTACCTTTGGAAGCGATGAAAAACTTCGTACAAATGCTATCCCCAATCGCGCCTCACTTAGCGGAAGAGCTTTGGGAGAAGCTAGGCGGCGTGGAATCCATCACATACGAAGTATGGCCAACTTATGATGAAGCTTGGACTGTAGATAATGAAGTTGAAATCGTCGTCCAGATCAATGGTAAGATCGTTGACCGCGTCATGATTTCCAAGGATACAGATGAAGCTGCCATGGAGAAAATGGCTTTCGAACTCGACAAAGTCAAAGAAGCGACCGCCGGAAAGGCCGTTCGCAAATTGATTGTTGTGAAGGGTAAATTAGTCAATATCGTTGTAGGATAAGTTCAAAGAATTATGCGTTGAGAAGGCTATTGCTGTTGTTTCAAAGGAAAGAGCAGCTCAGCCTTCTCAATGTCTTCTTCATATTTGGCATGAGTGGCACGAATAACCTGAGAGAAAACTCCGCATAGCTCCTTTTCCAAAATCCGCAAGCCTTCCGCCGTAATACCACCAGGAACAGATACTCGCTTTTGCAAGCTAATGGGGTTGAAGCCGCCCGTTGTAAGCAGCTTTCCAGTACCTAACGTCATTTCACTGGCCAGAAGTGTGGCCTCCTCAGCAGAAATACCCGTTTCTTCCACAGCCGCATCAATAAATGCTTGAATGAAGCTTGCGAGAAAAGCAGGACCACAGCTCGATAAATCAGATGAAATCCTTGTGTAATTCTCCGACACACGAATTGGAGTAGAAATGTGAGTGAAAATATTTTCAAGCCATTCTTTATCTTCAGGCTGCATACGATTCCCATGAATACATAACGTCGCACCGCTTAACACATAGTTCGTAATACTTGGGATAATTTTACTTATTTTAGCAGGTAAAAGACCTTCCAGATGTTTAATGAGAATAGGGCTCGTTATGGATATTATAAATTGAGAGGGAAGCACGTCCTCTTTGATTTCATCAATAACCTTTTTGAATTCAGATGGTTTCACACATAGGAAAATTAAATCACTTCCACGCACGACTTCACGATTCGTTTCTGCCACCTGCAAGCCAGGATAGTTCTCCGCAAGTAGTTCTACTTTACGCAAGGTTCGATTGCTAGCGATAATTTGCTCGGGATTGAATGCCCCGGAATGAATGAATGCTTCAATCAGAATACTTCCCATACTCCCAGTACCGATGAATCCAGCTTTCATCAAGTGATCCCTCCCGAAAAAATCAGTCTTTATACGAAAACCAACCTATAAACGCGGTCGCACACTAGTCGAGTAGTCATTGGGACGCTTTTTCATGTATATGGTCGCTCATTTGCAAATATGCAAAGAAAGAAGGTAGTCTGTGGATTTATTTGGAAATAGAATCAAGAGAATTTTGTTGATCCTTGGAGTTGTCTCTCTTTTTGTTTGGGTGGTGTGGCCCTTTCTCCGCGGGGGACAATCGACCATTCAAACGGCCTTCATGCCGATCAATACACAGATGGAAGAGTTACTCACGCAAGAGGCCAATGAGAAAAAAGAGGGAAGTAGCAAGACTGAGTCAGTTCCTACAGTAAAAGCGTCCGTAACGCCAAAGGCTAGTTCGACTGCGACAACGTCAAAGTCGTCTCCAACGAAGGCGACAAATTCAGAAGAAGCAACCTCCTCTTCAGAGACTCTATCCACGCTGTCTAGCACTACAGGAACAAACAACACTAGCCCTGAACCCACTCCCAAAGCTGCACCCCCATTGCTTGAAAAGGTTAATGGACTTATCGATTTGAACACCGCTACATTCGAACAGTTAGATAAGCTGCCAGGGATTGGTGAAAGTAAGGCAAAAGCCATTCTTGAGTACCGTACGAAGAAGGGGCGCTTCAAGCGAATTGAAGAACTCATGGATGTAAAGGGGATTGGTGAGAAAATGTTAGAGAAGCTGAAGGGACACTTGTTTGTAGCTCCGTCCTAGCCTATGACCTAACATATCTTTTCATTTCTATCGAAATATGAGAAAATACTAGAAATAGTTTTGGTCTTGAAAATAGGTAATGAAAAACCGAGTCATCAGGAGGGAGTCAATCATCATGAGCATACGGAAAGATTGGGATACGTATTTTCTAGATATCGCTTATATGGCCTCCACACGCTCGCGTTGTAATCGCAGACATGTTGGAGCCGTGCTTGTACAAGGGAAAAAGCTGCTCGGTACCGCATATAACGGGGCTCCGATGGGCGTGCCGGATTGCACGGAAGCCGGCTGCATGCTCGTGGAAGAAATTGAGCTGAAAGTCGTTGACGATGTAGAGGAAGTCGTACGTAAGCATCGGTGTATACGTACGATTCATGCTGAGCAGAACCTGCTGCTGTTTACCGACCGCGAGGATCGCGAGGGTTCCACAGTTTATGTGACTGATCAACCTTGCTGGACTTGTGCGAACATGTTAGCGAATAGCGGAGTGACTGAAATTGTGTTTCATCGTGGGTATCCGAAGGATCATGAGAAGGTTAGCCAGTTGATGGGAACTAGAGGAATTTCGTTCCGTCAAATGAGCGGATATGAACCACCATCAGGCACAGTTTCTGAGGTTGTTAACTAAATAGCAGTTTTTGAGAGGAAGAACCTCTCTCTAGAAGCAGCCTTTGGGGTGCGATAGGGGGAGGTTCTTTGTATTATGACAACATTCACATATAAAAAAGGAGAGATCCCCTACCATGAAAAGACCAGTTGTTCAAGGATGCTGTCTGTGGATAAGTGGTTATGTGCTCGCGATTTACACGGAGCTCCCTTGGCTGTCCTGGATGACGAGCGCGCTGCTGCTAGCCGCGCTCGTCATCCTCTACGCGCTGCGCCTGCCTGGCCGGCAGCCGCTGGGCGCACTGTTGCTGGTCGTAATAGCCTACGGCTATTATCAAGGGACCGACCAGCGCAACATCACTGCCCTGCCGCTGGCGCAGCAGCAGCAGGTAAGCCCTGACGGCAGCGAGGCTACGCTGCTCGGCCATTTGGCTAGCCCTGTCACCATTGACGGTGACAGGGCTAGCTTCACCATGGAAGCGGAGTCCGTCCGCTTCCAAGACAACACCGCTTTCCCGCTGGGCGGGGAAAGCGTGCAGGTCTCGCTGCGCCTGATGGAGCAGGCGCAGCAGACGATCGCGTCGGGCTGGCGCCGAGGCGACGCCCTGACGATAACGGGGACGCTGCGCAGCCCGTCCCTGGCCCGCAACTTCGGCGGCTTCGACTACCGCCGATACTTGCGCCTTCACCACACCCATTGGCTGCTCTCAGCCAAAGGGGTGGATCAGGCGCAGGTGCAGCCTGCGGCTGCGCGCCTTAGCGTCGTCCAGCTGCTGCGCTGGAACGACGAGCTGCGCGCAGCGCTCAGCAGGCGGATGGACGTGATCTTTCCCGCATCGCAAGCGGGATTCATGAAGAGCATGTTGATCGGCTTGACAGACGATCTGGATCCGGAACGCTTCCAGCAATTTTCGGAGCTGGGGCTGACTCATATTTTAGCCATCTCAGGGTTAAATATTGCTGTGTTTCTAGGTGTGTGCATTTGGATTATGCGCCGCTTCAAAATGGCCAAAGAAACCTATCTGCTCATCTGCATGTGTCTGCTTCCATTCTACGTGCTAGTCACGGGCGCTTCCCCGTCTATTGTGAGAGCCGGCCTCATGTCGATGATTGCTCTGTACGCAGCTCGGCGTGGAGGAATGAAAGAGGTCCTTCACATACTTGCTGCCGCAGCATGGGCGATGCTGCTTTGGGATCCTTATTTTTTACTTGATGTAAGCTTCCAACTATCATTCTTAGTCACACTGGGACTCATCCTTGGTGTACAAAGAGTAAGTGAATTGCTTTCCCCTTACCTGATATCGCCGACCCTCCGAAACACCTTCGCCATCACGCTAGTCTCGCAAGCCGTCTCCTTCCCAGTCTCGATTTATTATTTTAATCAATTTTCGTTGTTGTCTTGGTTAGCCAATGCCGTGCTAGTTCCCGTTATCAGCATGATCGTTTTTCCTGCAGGTTTGGTTGCGCTAGTATTTGGTTTGCTCTTCATCCCCTTAGGTCAAAGATTAGGCACGCTGATCGCTTGGTTGAATCAAGCTATATTTTGGATAACGGATCAACTTCAGCAGATTCCTCATCTCAAAATGATTTGGCCATCCCCAAGCATACCGTGGATCTATTTCTATTACGCTTTCCTTGTTCTCATTTATATACGCTGGCATCGCAGTCACCAAAGCTCTTCGGATGAGCTTCCCATTATGTTAGACTCGAACAGCAGGAAAAGCACAAAGAAAATAAGTGTAAAGTTTGGTTTATTACTTGTAATTGGCAGTTTTCTTTTGCTCTTATGGATCGGTTATTCGCCTAACCGCTTTCAACGGACAGGTTTAGTCCAGTTTATTGATGTTGGGCAAGGTGACGCCATTCTGATCCGTACCCCCTATGGTCGTCACATTTTAGTAGATGGAGGAGGGACACTCACGTTTCGTAAACCGGGTGATGAATGGAAAATCCGCAAGGATCCTTATGAGGTGGGGCAAAAGCTGCTTGTTCCTCTCCTGAAAAAACGGGGGATACATCACTTGGATCTTGTTGTACTTACTCATGAGGATGCCGACCACAGTGGCGGGTTACAGGCAGTTCTGGAACAAATTCCTGTGAAGCAATTCCTTTTTAACGGGACATTCAAGGAAAACAGCAGCATGACGACGATGTTTCACACACTTTTGCAAAAGCGAGTTCCCTTATTACCAGCAGAAGTAGGAGATTGGATCGACATTGATCCACTTACGAGATTACAGGTTCTGTATCCGCTGGAAACGAATGAGTCCGCGATTGAAATTGTCAAAGAGCAGAATGCGAGATCGGTCGTATTCTTGCTCGAGATGCAAGGGACCCGTTGGCTGTTTACGGGGGATATGGAGAAAGCATCCGAAGCTGTTGTGCTTGATTATTTACGTGATCATCCCGAATTAATAGCAAGTGATAACAAGTTTTTGAATACATCTTCTTCTTTTTCTTCTTCAGTTGCTTCATCATCATCTTCATCCTCTACGTCTTCCCCCGTCACCAAAACACACACCTCCACCACCACGGAGCACAAAATCGATGTTCTTAAAGTTGCTCACCATGGCAGCAAAACCTCTACGACACCAGAGTGGTTGGCCTATTGGAATCCAGCTGTGGCCGTTATTTCGGTGGGTGCGATGAATACATACGGCCATCCTTCGCCAGAAGTTATGGATCATTTAGCCAATGCGAAAGTGGGGATTCTACGCACAGATCGGATGGGTGAAGTGCAAATGGAGGTGCGGAAGGAAGGGATTTTTACGAGAATGAAGCTAATGAACTAGTAAGCTGGGGTATTTTTCGTAGATAGAGGCTAGAGACTTATAAATATAGGTCATTGGGAATATTTTTCGCAAAATTTTGATTGAAATAATCATTTATTGAAATGGTTTTGAACATATATGTCGAAATTGTAAAAAGATATGATTGAAAAAATACATAAAACGACATGGCGGTGGAGAAAATATGAAGAAAAACCCCTCGAATTTGCTCCAAATGACGTCTTCCCAACAAGCTAAACCGAGCCATGATGTCCCCCAAAGGCAGGATTCCAAGACGGGGTTTCGATCAGTTGGCGTGAAGTTAAGCGTCACCATTATTGTCAGTAGTTTGTTCCTGGTCCTCTTTATGGGGATTGCCTCGTATCAAATCTCCAAAAACGTGATGCAAAAAAAGGTCGGCGATGCTTCGTTACAAACGATTGAGCAGGCAGGACAGAAACTCGATTTTATATATGACATATTTGAAAAATTTACACTTCAGCTAGTTATGGATGACTTGCTACAAGGGCAGGTCTCCAATGCAACTAAGCTAACGAAGGACTCTACGGCTAATCTGGCGAACCTCTCTTTACTGGATACGACGATATCTAACTATTTTCATGCCAATGACAATATCCAGTCGATTGAGATATTTACGAAATCTGGAGATATCATCCAAACGAAAACGAGTTCGATGTCGGATAAAAATTACGCGGATCAAGACTGGTTTAAGAGTATCATTGAAAAAGATGGTGAACCCGTTTGGTTTTCAACCAAATTAAAGGAAAACCGTCTCCTAAACCCAGTCATTTCTGTTGGCAGTGTCATTCATCAGGCCAAATCGGATGAGGTTTTCATTGCGCTTTTTGACATTAACCTGGATGTTGTTAAGAAACAGCTTGAGCATATTAAAATGGGGGATACAGGCTCTATTCAAGTGATCGATGGTTCTGGTGTGGTCATATACAGTCAGGATGCGGCCGAGATGGGAACTAAATCAACCTATAAAGTAGATAACAATTCAAAACCAACTGATTTTATTTTGTCGGAGGATGGCACGAAGCAAATTGTTTTCTCCAAGTCGACGATCACAGATTGGTTCACGATAGGTACCATACCTATGAAGGACCTTACGAAAGATATGAGTTCCATCTATAATTTGACGATCATTGTTGCTCTCTGTGCTTTCGTCATTGCCGCGGGTATTGGCTATTTCGTTGCGAGAATGATCGGTAAGCCGCTGGGGCATATTCGCAATTTAATGGAGGGTGGAGCTGGCGGTGACCTGCGCATTCGTGTTCTGACTACATCCAGAGATGAGATAGGTCAATTAGGCAATAGCTTTGATACAATGATGCAGCAAATCACAGAGCTTTTCAAACAAACGAATCTCTCCTCAGAGGAAGTACTGCAGACGGCAGGAGCAATCTCCAGTTCTTCGCAGCATACGGCAGCTGCAGCCAAAGAAATCGCTGTCGCAACGACCGAAATTTCTGGCGGTGCGGCGGGGTTAGTTATGCAAGCAGAGCGGGGGAATGAATTAACGATTCATATTGGCGGGCAAATTGCGAGTGTTGTGCAAGCTAATCAGGAAATGGGCGCATCAGCTGAGGAAGTACAGCATTCAAGCCTCTCTGGTATTCGATATATGGAAGAGCTTATCGCCAAAACGAATGTAACTGAAGAGATGACCCATACGATGGTGAATAAGGTTGATAAGCTGAAAGACAGCACGCAATCGATTCGCAAAGTGCTTGATATTTTAAGCGGAATGACGAAACAGACGAATATTCTCTCACTCAACGCAACAATTGAAGCAGCGAGGGCAGGCAGCGCAGGCAAAGGGTTTATGGTCGTGGCAGACGAAATTCGCAAGTTAGCGGATCAGTCGAAGCAATCGATTGATTATGTCGGACAAATTACGGAAACGATTCAGAAAGAAATTGAGGACACCGTGTGGGTATTATCGGAAGCGTATCCGATTTTCCAAGAGCAAATTCATTCCGTCAAAGAGGCAGATTTACTGTTCAAACAGGTGCAAGAGCGCATGGGGAGCTTTATTTCACAACTAGGAGCTGTTAGTCAAACGGTGTTAAAGCTCGAAGAATCACAGATCGTGCTTAGTGATGCCATGATGAACGTAAGTGCCGTTTCCCAGCAATCGTTGGCAACTTCCGAACAAGTAGCAGCCTAAAGCTCGGAGCAATTGCGTATTAGTGATGGATTAGTAGGATTGTCCTCAAAACTAGAGCAGCTTTCGCATGCACTTCAAAATTCCTTATCTAAATTTAAAGTTTAAAAGTTGCTAGAAATTGGTCTTAGTGGCAGCATTCCCTAATGGGTGTGTTCTTCTAAGGCTTTTCTTTGTAAATTTTCAACTATTTTGAAACAAATTTATATTTTTCACGTCTAAAAGGTGTTATATCGCTCATTATTTGTTATTCTGATAGATGCAAGCTACCATTATATTTATTCTAAAAAGATTGCAACCTTATGAGATGCAAGTGCGTCAGTAAGATTGCAAGGGGGAGGGATCCCAGTGATAGCACCCGAACTGGTAAAATCAGCACAAGCCGGTGACCGTGATGCGCTCATTACCCTATTGCGAGAGATTGAGTCTCACGTTTATCGGACGGCTTTTTATATTTTGAATAATGAACAGGATGCGCTTGATGCTTCGCAAGAAGCACTTCTTCGGATTTATACCAAAATTAATTCCTACGAAGAAAAAGCCTTGTTCAAAACGTGGGTGCAGCGGATTGTTACGAACATCTGCATCGATAAATTTCGCAGAGCAAAGCCAACGGTTTCAATGGATGAGCATGAGATGACATTTACAGCTGATAATAATGTTGAACAAGAAATATTGACGGGCTACCTAGCTCAGGATATTAGAGAAGCAATCGATAAGCTTCCCGAACACCATCGCACTGTGGTTGTCCTTCGTTATTTGCAGGACTTTTCGTATCATGAAATTGCAGAATCGCTCAATTTACCACTCAATACGGTGAAGTCTTACTTATTCCGAGCTAGACACACCTTACAGTCGCTACTCCAAGATTATCAGAAAGGAGGTGTTCGGGGATGAAATGTCAAGAGGTGATGATGTACATGCAAAGACAGCTAGATGGAGATTTAGCTCCAAATGAGGAAGATGAGCTGCATGCTCACCTAGTGCATTGTTTGGACTGCGCCCAGATGTTTGAACGTCTGCAAGCACTGTCGAACGAATTGTCCCAGCTTCCTAAGGTTAAACCGCCTTTCAGTTTGGTTGATGCCATAATGCCGCAATTGCTTGAATTGGATAAACAATCAGAGATGCCAAAGATGGACAATATCGTTGCCTTCTCTCCAATTGCTGCTAGAACGGATTCAGCAGAAGAGCCTAAGTTCTCACGGAAGAACCGATTGAGAGAACAGTTCTCTTGGAAATTCGCAAGCGGCGTCGTGGCCGCGGGATTGATTATAGGATTCTTTGCTTTTAATATGCAAAATAACGTTCTCGATAATGCAGATGGATTGTTGTCACATACAAGCTCTGACTCGAAAAGCGCGTCCGAGAAGCAAGCGACTGCAGCTTCAGAGTTGAACCAAGGAAACAAAGAGATAACTAAAAATCAGGTAAACGCAACGAATAACGAAGGTGCTCCTATTGCGCCAACAACAGACTTATTTGCCAAAGGTACTCCTAACCCTGCTGATACATCAGTAGGCAGTGGAATCATGCCGAGAGCTACCACCGATGCGATGCTTGAGAGCCCAGGTGCATACAGTTCACCAGCAGGCGGAAGCGATTCGTTGGATAGGCAAGCTTCTCCATCAACTACGGCTCCTGCAAAGCTGGATGATGGAGGTACTTCCCCTTCGAAATCGGATAAAGATGATCCGAATGCGGGTGCATTTACCCCTGCGGCAGGCTTATCCGTACCCCAATCATCTTTAGAACCGAAGACGACGGAGTCACCAACGAAGAAAACCACTCCTGCTGCTTCTGTAGATCCTTCAAGTACAGAACGTATAAGTGGTACACAAGGTATTTTCTCTTCTTCCACGCCGCATGTTGACGCAATGCTGAAGTCTACAACAGGTAAATATGAGGCTACGGTTGAAGAGTCTCATGTTGTGATTCGGAATAGCCTTACACATGAGATTGTATTTGCTTCCAAGCAATTTTGGCAGACAGATGATCAAATAAGGCTGCTGGAATGGTCGAAGGATGACAAGCTGTTTTATGAGGTCATTAGTAAGGGAACGTTACAGACTATTCTTATCGATGTGAATGAGAAAACAGAAGCCAATAAATAAAAGTAAGATTTGTATGCACCAATAGAGCTGTGAATGCGTAAACTAACTTATGGAACAAGGAACAGTTCATTCATCCACACGAGCTAAGGTTTCTAGAGCCTTAAATCGGTGTTTAAATAGACTGGCAAAGGGATTGCTTCAAGGTCTTCGGACTTTGACGTAATCCCTTTGTTGTTGGTAAAATGTACGTGAGGGGTGAATGCCAGCGATGGATGCGAAACGAGCATTAAAAGATATACAAGCAGGCCGCCAAGCACCCGTGTATTTGTGTTACGGCCCTGAGAAATATAAAATGCGCGAATTTATTCAAATTTTAACAGATTCATTAATGGGTCCTGAAGACCGGGAGTTTGCTGTGAGCAAATTCGACTTGAGTGAAATGCCGCTTTCATCTGCGCTAGACGATGCGGAGACCTTGCCTTTCATGGTGCCAAAGAAGCTAGTCATTGCCAAAAATGCTTTGTTTTTCACAGGGGCAAAGGAAAATACGAAGCTGGAGCACAATTTGGATCGCTTGACTGCCTATTTAAAGTCACCCGCGGAGCATACCGTTGTTGTTTTCACAGTGGATGCGGATAAATTGGACGAGCGTAAGAAGATAGTCAAAGCGTTGAAAGACATGGAAGCCGCTGTGCCGTTCCTTTCCTTGAGCCCTGAGGAATTGACCCAATGGGTAGCCAAACAAGCGAGTACGCTAGGTTTTACGTTCTCTGGCGGCGCAGCAGATCAATTGATTCTGTACACCAGCGGAAACTTGCAATCATTATCAGCTGAATTAGAGAAGATTTCATTGTATGTTGGAGCCGCTGGTGAAGCGACGCCAGACATTATTGATCAATTGGTCGCACGGAGCACAGAACAAAACGTATTCATCCTTATTGAAGATATCGTGAATGTGCGATTAGAGCGGGCATTCGTGATTTTAGAGGAGCTCTTGAAGCAGCGTGAGGAGCCGATCAAAATTGCTTCGCTCATAGCCAGACAGTTCCGAATCATGCTGCAGGTCAAAGAGCTTGGGAAACAAGGCTACTCGCAGCAGCAGATGGCTTCACAGATCGGTTTGCATCCTTTTGCGGTCAAAGTGGCGGAAGGGCAAGCGCGGAAATACGATGGGGAGAAGCTGAGCCGGATTATGGGCGAGCTGGCTGATCTCGATTTGCAAATGAAGACAGGGAAAATCGATAAGGTATTAGGATTGGAATTGTTCCTTCTTAGGCTGGCTGCCTAGGAAGTGAAATGAAAAAAGACTAATTCTCCAAGGAGGATTAGTCTTTTGCTTTATGTCCGTGTATTACGCTTGAGCCGAAAGAGCGTTTAGCTTTTTAGCTAGACGGGACTTCTTGCGGTTAGCGGCATTTTTATGGATTAAACCTTTAGAAGCTGCTTTATCTAATTTCTTGGAAGCGTTAATTAGAGCTTCTGGGCTTACAGCTGTTTCGAAAGCTTTTACAGCAGTACGCAGAGCGGACTTTTGGGAAGCATTACGAAGACGGCGTTTTTCGCTAACTTTTACTCGTTTAATAGCGGATTTAATGTTTGGCATGAAATTCACCTCCTACTTACAAAACACGTTCAACGTTACATTTGTATGTTTGCTGACAACTTTAAGTATTCTACCACGCAATATTTCAAAATGCAAGAGCTGTCAATAGGTTTTCAGTGGTCTTCCTCTTTGCATAAGGGGACAGAATCTGTCACACAATAAACAATACAGCGCAAGTGAGAAAGGGGAGCTCCAATGGACTTAGGCTCATTTAACACACAAACGGATCTTGCACTCGATGCAAGGGATATGGTCCACGCAGCCAATCAGGGACAGCCGATTCCGGGGATTGAACAAGAGTTTACACGGGAGAACGGCATACGCGTTACCAAAATTAACGTCCTAAACGAAGAAGGGTCTAAGGCGCTAGGCAAGATGCTTGGACATTATATAACCATTGAAGTACCTGCATTGCGGGAGAAAGACAGCCAGCTTCAAGATCGCGTTGCGACAAAGCTAGCTCAAGAGTTTGAGCAGTTTCTGAAGCAGGTTGGTATTCCGAAAAATGCTAAAGCCCTTATTATTGGGCTGGGCAATGGCAATGTAACCCCCGATGCCTTGGGTCCTCTTGTCGTCGAAAATATTATGGTGACACGACATTATTTTGAGCTAGTGCCTGAAGATGTAAGCCCCGGCTACCGAGCCGTTAGTGCCGTGGCGCCGGGTGTTCTTGGGACAACGGGGATTGAAAGCAGCGACATTGTGCAAGGGATTGTAGATAAATCCAAACCTGATTTCATCATTGCCATCGATGCGCTCGCCTCTAGATCCTTGGATCGTGTCAATACAACTATTCAGATTGCGGATACGGGTATCCACCCAGGATCAGGCATCGGCAATAAGCGCAAAGGCTTGACGAAGGAACAGCTAGGTATTCCTGTTATTGCTATCGGTGTTCCGACAGTCGTCTATGCTTCTACAATTGTGAATAATGCTTTTGATATGATGCAGAAGCATTTCAGCGGTCAAACGAATAATACGGGTCAAATTTTCGGGCTTCTGGACAACATTAACGAAGATGAGCGGTTGCAGCTAGTCAAAGAGGTGTTAAACCCCGTAGGACACGATCTGCTCGTCACACCGAAAGAGATTGACCAATTTATTGAGGATATCGCGAATATCATTGCCAGCGGCTTGAATGCGGCTCTGCATGACGCGGTAGATGTCGATAACGTAGCTGCCTATACGCATTAAATACATGGAAAGAACTGAGCCCACTGGTGTGGGGCAGTTCTTTTTTTGCGTTTCAGCATCCTGCCGAGATTAAAAGATCCTCCTAATTTCTTCTCTATGATAAACCTCTATCGAATCTCGGAAACTTGTAAATTCTTTTGTGGTCAAAAAAAGCTAGCGAAACTAGTTCTATCGTTCGGGCTCGTTTCATAGATTGAATTAAGATAGTTTAGGAGGCATGGAAACTATGAAATGGACATCAGCCACATGGAATTTCAGCCAAGTTCGCAAAACCTTTCAGAGCGCCAGTTCCGTCGGGAAAACGTTTATTGTTCTCAGCACCTCGACCTTAGCTCTTTTCGTACTTATTGGTCTGGGTGGCGTCCTACAAAGTAGATTAATATCTACGTCGCCGGTTTCATCCATGAAAGGTCTTGCCGCATCTGTCACGAATCAGTTTTTCATCGATATGTTGGGTATGGAAGTCCCTCATTTAAATAAGGATCAGAAAAAGTTCACTTTCTCCCAGCACAATGTGTTTCACTTCGCTTTTCAAATGATGACGGATATTAATCCGAGTGATCCCAAAAGCTTAGTCGCAAGTGAAGTGCCTGGCATGGATTTGAATAAATCAACGGTTTTGGTGAGAGGGAGCGAAACGAATCCGAGTGCGCCTTATGATTTGAATCCAGGGTCGAGTAATTTGGAGGCAGAAGCTAAATCTCCGCTTCCATCTCCATCTGTAGAGCCAACACCCATTAGCAGCGTAGCCCCTACTCCGAGTGCAGCAGTTGGTCAGCCACCAAAAACAGCAGGCGATAATATTGCTTTTATTTATCAAACACATAGTAATGAGTCATTTCTACCAGAGCTTAAAGGTGTGACAGACCCAGATAAGGCTTACAGTGATAAGGTGAATATCATCTCGGTTGGTCAACGGTTGGCTCAAAACCTCGAAAGAGACGGCATAGGCGCTGTGCATTCCTCTACGGTTTATCCTAGCACAGTCAAAGGTTTTGAATATCCGTATTCGTACAAGTATTCCGCCAAAACGTTGCAGGAAGCGGTCGCTTCACATAAAGATTTGCAATACTTTTTCGATATTCATCGGGACTCTGCAGCGCGGAATAAAACTACGGCAACTATTGATGGCAAGGATGTTGCTCAGGTCTATTTTATTATTGGTGGAAAAAACCCAAACTGGAAAAAGAACGAGGAATTTGCTAGCAAAATTCATCAAGTGCTGGAAGAGAAGCACCCTGGCGTATCGAAGGGGATTCATGCGAAAGAAGCAAGCGAGGGCAATGGCTTGTACAATCAAAACATTTCGCCAAACAGCATTTTGATAGAGGTTGGCGGTCCTTACAATACCTTAGAGGAATGCTACCGGACGACAGATTGGTTGGCCGAAGCGATTTCGGAAGTTATTTTGAACGCGAAAAAAGTAGATGCACCAGTAACACCTAAGAAATCATAGTATCGAATAAAGCTAAGGAGGCACGGAAGATGAGGCTGAGACACTTTTATATCAAAGTTGGCTTGTTTGGTTTACTGTTGCTGTTCTGTATTTTGTTCGGCGTCAGTCTGGCATCAAGCGGCATGGATCGAATAGAAGGTCCTCAGCCTTCCTCCAAAGCTGCCCTGCAATCAGTACCAACGAAAGCACCTGGTAAAGGAACTGCAACGGTGGCCAACGCTACACCTACGCCAACGCCAGCCGTGAAAGACAAGGCTACAAAAGATACGACCGTTAAAGCCAATCAACCTGCTGAGCAGAAAGCTGATCCAGTAGCAATTCAGGATGATTCGTTAAATCGAGTAGGGAATAAATTGGGTGAACTTTTACAGATAACTGCGCACCATGGCATAAAATTGTTTGTTTCCTTGTTTGATGTTGTTTTAGGCAAAGGCTAGGTGTGCATTGCTCCGACTTCCCACAACTGCTATAATGAAAATTATTTGCATGTAGTGGGGGTTAGTCTTTAGCATGACGGACATTCGAGAAAGACAACAAAGAATTCGCAACTTTTCAATTATCGCTCATATCGATCACGGTAAATCAACACTAGCTGATCGCATTCTGGAATATACAGGTGCATTGTCTTCACGTGAAATGCAAGAGCAAGTTCTCGACCAGATGGATCTGGAGCGCGAACGCGGGATTACCATCAAGCTTCAAGCGGTGAGATTGGCTTACCGCGCTGACAATGGTGTAGATTACATCCTTAACTTGATTGATACACCAGGACACGTAGACTTTACCTATGAGGTATCGCGAAGCCTTGCAGCTTGTGAAGGTGCACTGTTGGTTGTCGATGCGGCTCAGGGGATTGAGGCTCAAACACTAGCAAACGTATATCTGGCACTCGAAAATAATTTAGAAATATTACCTGTCATTAATAAAATCGATTTACCAAGCGCGGACCCGGATAAGGTAAAGCAAGAGATCGAAGACGTGATCGGACTTGACGCAAGTGATGCTGTACATGCATCAGCCAAAGCGGGAATCGGTATTAAAGAGATCATTGAACAAATTTGCTTGAAGGTACCGGCTCCTCAAGGTAATCCTGACGCACCGCTCAAAGCCTTGATTTTCGACTCCCATTACGACAGCTACAAAGGCGTAATCGTGTATGTGCGTGTTGTAGATGGCGCGATTAAAGCAGGCTCCAAGATTAAAATGATGGCGACAGGCAAAGTGTTTGAAGTCATTGAAGTAGGTGCATTCAAACCAAGAATGTCATCGGTTCCTTCCCTTGAGGTCGGAGATGTTGGTTTTATCGTTGCCGGTATCAAAAATGTCGGAGACACCCGTGTCGGTGACACAGTAACGGAAGCAGATCGTCCTTCACCAGAAGCGCTGCCAGGTTACCGTCGTATCAATCCAATGGTATTCTGCGGATTGTATCCAATTGAAACAACCGATTACAACGATCTTCGTGAAGCATTGCAAAAGCTTGAACTGAACGATGCTTCCTTGCGTTTCGAGCCTGAAACTTCGACAGCACTGGGCTTCGGCTTCCGTTGCGGATTCTTAGGACTTCTGCACATGGAAATCATTCAAGAGCGTATCGAGCGTGAGTTCAACATTCCGTTGATTACGACGGCGCCAAGCGTTATTTATCGCATTACATTAACGAATGGCGATGTGATGGAGATTGATAATCCATCCAATTATCCAGATCCGCAGCGTATCGACTTCGTTGAAGAACCATATGTGAAAGCATCTGTTATCGTACCGAACGATTATGTGGGCACGATTATGGAGCTTTGCCAAGGCAAGCGCGGAGAATACTTGAACATGGAATACTTGGATACGAATCGCGTAACATTGACGTATGAAATTCCGTTATCAGAGATCGTCTACGATTTCTTCGATATGTTGAAATCACGGACGAAGGGCTATGCTTCCTTTGACTATGAAGTTAGCGGCTACAAGAAATCCAATCTCGTGAAGATGGATATCTTGCTGAATTCAGAGCAAGTGGATGCACTTTCCTTCATCGTTCACAGAGATACAGCCTATCACCGTGGTAAAATTATTTGTGATAAGCTGAAAGAACTCATCCCGCGGCAAATGTTTGAAGTGCCAATTCAAGCGGCAATCGGACAGAAAATTGTGGCGCGTGAGACAGTTAAAGCAATGCGTAAAAACGTACTTGCCAAGTGTTACGGCGGTGACATTTCGCGTAAGCGTAAATTGTTAGACAAGCAAAAAGAAGGTAAGAAACGCATGAAGCAGGTCGGCAGCGTAGAAGTACCGCAAGAAGCGTTCATGGCTGTTCTGAAAATCGACGAATAGATGTTAGAACGAAAAGCTGGGGTGGCAGCGTACGCTGTCCCTTGGCTTTTTCTCAATAAGCAAGCTAGAAAGGAATACCCTTATGTTAGTAACCCATACAACGCCTACAGCGGTGTACATTCATATCCCTTTTTGCACGAATAAATGCCATTATTGCGATTTCAATTCGTACGTTCTCAAAGGCCAGCCTGTCATGGAATATCTAGATGCGCTTGAGCGCGAAATGGAGCTCACAGTACGTACCCATCCACCTCAGAAGGTGGAGACGATTTTCGTCGGCGGGGGTACGCCAACTGTGCTGCTTCCTGATCAAATGGAACGTTTCCTGCGCATTGTGCGGACTTATTTCCCAGCTGACAGCGCGGAAGTCGAGTTTTCGATGGAAGCGAATCCGGGAACAACGGACGAAGATAAGCTTGCTGTGATGAAAGCCGGCGGCGTGAATCGCATCAGCTTTGGTGTGCAATCTTTTAACAATGACATCCTTGCGACGATCGGCCGTATTCACAATACAGATGATGTACACAGAAGCATCGCCAACGCGAAGAAGCTGGGCTTCGATAATTTATCAATCGACCTGATGTTCGGACTTCCGAAGCAAACGGTGGACATTATGCAGGCTACCTTAGATGAAGCGCTCTCCCTTGATTTACAGCATTACTCGATTTATAGCTTGAAAGTGGAAGAAAACACGTTATTCCATACCTTATTTAATAAGAATCAATTGCCGCTCCCGAGTGAAGATGAGGAAGTCGATATGTATGAGCTCATCATGCGAAGGCTGGAGGGAGCAGGTTATAAGCAATATGAAATTAGTAACTTTGCCAAGCCGGGCCGAGAGAGCCGACACAACACGATGTATTGGCGCAATCGCTCCTACTATGGACTAGGTGCTGGGGCACACGGTTATATGAATGGACAGCGCCATGTGAATGTGAAGGGGATCCAACCTTACATTGACGCCACGAAGCTTGGATTACCGATCATGGAGCAATTCGAAGTGACGCCGCAAGAAGCGATGGAAGATTTCATGATGGTTGGGTTACGGCTGCTGGAGGGTGTGCGCAACAAAGATTTCGCGGATCAATTTGGAATCACGATTGAATCCCAATTCGGTTCTACACTTCAAGGATGGTTGACAAAAGGATTGCTAGAACAAACAAATGAAGGCTATCGTTTGTCCAAACATGGCATTCTGCTCGGTAATGAAGTGTTCGCTTCTTTCCTGACATAAGACGGAACCTTTGAGCAAAAAACGCTTGTGCATTTATACGTATTGTTGTATATTTATACATGAATCCACAAGCGAAACAGCGGAAAGTCGCAGGGCGCTAGCGTGGCTTTTATGCATTTTTTGCGATTGGTGGGTGGGATAAGCGTGAATACATCAACTACGGTGTCCGTAAGAAAAGCTTCGGTGGATGATATCGAGAAGCTTTATGAAATTATACAGGGGTATGCTAAGCAAGGCATTATGCTGCCGCGGAGCAGGGAAATGCTAGTTGAACAAATTGATACCTTTGTTGTCGCTGAATTTGACGGCTTATTGATAGGCTGCGGTTCATTGACGAGGTTGGGTCCAGATCTTGTTGAGATTCGCTCACTGGGGATGACGCCAGGCTTTAAGGGTCAAGGAATCGGCGGCAAGCTTGTAAATTTCTTAGTGGAAGAGGCAAGAACCCAAGGCATTATTAAAGTTATGGCACTTACTTATGAGGTTGCATTCTTCCAAAAAAACGGCTTTACACTCGTTCCGAAGGAGATTTTTCCGGAGAAGGTTTGGAGAGACTGCATGCATTGCAAAAAACAGTATTGCTGCGACGAAATCGCCGTACTTAAACGTTTGGATTGACTTGACAACAGACCTTAGGGTCTGTTATTTTTGTATTAGGATTTAGCACTCACTAAATACGAGTGCTAACGAAGTGGCAAATAGTGAGAAGTGAGGAGGAGGGGTACTCATGTTGACAGAGCGCCAACGCATGATTTTAAGTGCAATCATTGATGATTACGTTCGTTCAGCGGAGCCAATTGGTTCGCGAAGTATTTCGAAGCGTGGGAATGTTGGGTTTAGTCCAGCAACGATACGTAATGAAATGTCTGATCTCGAAGAAATGGGCTATCTTGAGCAACCTCATACGTCCGCAGGTCGTATTCCTTCACACAAAGGTTATCGCTATTATGTCGATCATTTGTTGAAGCACGGCTCCTTGCACAGTCATGATTTGGACTCCATGAAGGGGGCTTTCGCAGAACGCATTCAAGAGATGGAAGGTGTCATTCAGCACGTGGCGGGCATGCTGTCCAGTCTTACGAATTACACGTCTATTGTGCTCGGTCCTGAGGTTTTTAGTACGACTTTGAAGCATATTCAAATCATCCCGATCTCGGATACAACTGCTGTTGCGATCCTTGTCATGAATACGGGCCATGTTGAAAATAAAACAGTGACGATACCTGAAGGGATTCCGATGTCGGAAATCGAGAAGGTCGTCAATATTCTAAATACAAGGCTTAAGAATGTGCCATTGGTTCAGTTTAAATCGAAGCTTTATAATGAAATTTCGAATGAATTAAGCCGATATGTAAATGGGTATCAAGAGCTTCTTGGTATGGTGGAAAGTGTACTTCAAAGTGATGAGAAAGACCGTGTTTTCCTTAGCGGGATGACCAATATGCTCACACAGCCTGAGTTCAAGGATGTGGAGAAAGTGAAGAGCATTTTTGATCTGCTGGAAGAAGCGCCAACCCTAATCAAGTTATTTACACCTTCCAATGAGGGCATTGAGATTAAAATCGGTGCTGAAAATAGTATTGAAGCGATATCGAACTGCAGTTTAATTACAGCCTCCTATTCCATTGGCGGTACGCCGCTTGGTACAATAGGTATTTTGGGACCTACCCGAATGGAATACGGTAGAGTTATCGGTTTGATGGAGCATCTATCGAAGCATATGGAATTGGTCCTAGGACGTTGGTATGGCAAATGACAGGAGTCAAACCTATGCACGGTGAAGGTGAAGAACGCTATTCTACATTAGTAAATAATGCGGCGGCTGTGAGAGCGATCTGTTCAGCCGTCGAAGGAACACTAGGTCCTAAAGGTCTAGATACGATGCTGGTCGGCGGCCAAGGCGATGTCATTATTACTAATGATGGTGTTACCATATTGGAAAAGATGGATGTTACCCATCCTGCTGCCAGGCTGATGATTCAAGTCGCACGCAGTCAACAACGCCAGATTGGCGATGGGACAACGACGGCGACTGTTCTTGCCGGTGCAATGGTGCAGGAAGGCGTCGCACAGGTCACGCGAGGCGTTCCTGTTGCGAAGGTTGTTACAGGTATGCTGCAAGGTATTGAATTAGCTGTAGCGAGCTTACAGAGCCGCAGTCGTGCGATTGTGAGTCTAGCGGATCGAGCACTGCATCGGATAGCCTATACGGCTGGAAGAGAACAGACCGACATTGCTAAGCTTATCATCAAAGCGGCTGAAGCCGTTGGCGAAGAGAAGCTGCGCGAAGAAGGCTATCGCTTCGCAGACAGCGTGCTCGCGCATGAAGAAGCGAGCAGCGAGGTCTGGACCGGCATTCTGCTGAATCAGAAGCCGATGAACCTGCATCCGGGGCATGAACGCCGTGATGCTCGTATCCTCGTGCTGCATGATGCCCTAGAGCCTGAGGCAGTCAGCGAGGAATCGCTGGTCACCGAGGCAGGCTTCCAGCGCTACATGCAGCTCCGGGAGCACTTCCGCAGCAGCCTAGGCTCGCTGCTGGAACTTGGCGTCGGTCTGATTGCATCAGACCGCGGGGTGGACCCTGAGGCGGAGCAATTCTGCTCCGACCATGGCATCCTCGTGCTGCAGCGGCTGTCCCGCAGGGACCTGCAGCTGCTGAGTGAGCACACCGGCGCTAGGCCGGTGCGGCGCACGGCGCTGCGCAAGAGCGCGCCGGAGCTGAGCGCTGCGCTCGGCCACGCAGGCTATGCCGCGTATGACGAGCGGCTAGAGCGCGTGCGCGTAGCGCAGGGTCACGGTGAGCAGCACGTGACCGTGATTGTTGGCGCCGCGACGCGCGAAGCGGCGCATGAGCGCTCGCGCATCGCGAAGGATGCTGCGTCAGCCGTTCAAGCCGCCGTGCGCGGCGGGTACTTGCCCGGCGGCGGCGCAGCGGAGATGGCCGTCGCGTACGATCTGGAGCGTGTGCGCGAGACGATGAAGGGCATGGAGGGCTTTGGTGTGACCGCTGTCGCGGGAGCACTGCGCAAGCCATTGTCACAAATCGTCGTGAACGCAGGCTACAATCCGCTCGAGAAGGTTGAGGAGCTGAAAGCAGCCCAGCTTGCACAGGATACGGACAGCCTAGGAATCGATTGTGATACGGGGCTGATCACGGATTTCCTGGAGGCGGGGATCATGGATCCGACAGATGTGAAAATTCACGCGCTGCAAGCGGCTGGTGAAGTAGCTGCCGCGGTACTGCGTATCCATACAGTGATTAAGATGAAGCAGCCTTTTGAAGAGAACTAAAGATGGGCAAACTAAACCCAAATAAGTCGTGTATTATGTTTAGGAGGTGAAGGACAATTGAGTACTGGAGATAACAAAACAGTCGAACAAGATATTGACACTACATACGCAGCCGACAACGAAGCAACGACTGTAGAAGCTGAGGTTGTTGACAACGTAGAAGTTTCCGAGGAAGCTACAGTAAATAGCGAATTGGAACAGGCGCGTGTGCAAGCCGAAGAAAACTATCAGCGTTTATTACGCGTTCAAGCGGACTTCGACAACTTCCGTCGCCGTGCAAGAGCGGAGAAGGAAGATTTCGCGAAATACGCTTCGCTAAAATTGATTGAGCAGCTTTTACCGATTGTGGATAACTTTGATCGCGCGCTGTCTTCAAGCAAAGAGACGAAGGATTTCGACGCATTGGCAAAAGGCTTGGATATGACATACCGCGGTATCGATCAACTTTTAACAGCTGAAGGGCTTAAGCCTATCGAAGCGGTTGGTCAACCGTTCAACCCTGAATTCCATCAAGCCGTGATGCAAGTGGAATCTGAGGAGCATGAAGAAGGTATTGTTGTAGAAGAATTGCAAAAAGGTTACATCCTCAAAGATAAGGTCATCCGACCTGCGATGGTGAAAGTTAGCGTATAGTGATCTTATCTTTTTTAACATTAAATAAATCTAATCACGTTCCTATGGGACATAAGGAGGCATTTTTACAATGAGTAAAGTAATTGGTATTGACTTAGGTACTACAAATTCTTGCGTTGCCGTTATGGAAGGCGGAGAAGCCGTTGTAATTCCAAATCCAGAAGGTAACCGCACAACGCCATCCGTTGTAGGTTTCAAAAAAGATGGCGAGCGTGTTGTTGGTGAAACAGCGAAACGTCAAGCAATCACAAACCCAGATAAAACAATCAGCTCCATCAAACGTCACATTGGTACGAACCACAAAGAGAACATTGATGGCAAAGACTACACGCCACAAGAGATCTCTGCAATCATCCTGCAAAAGCTAAAAGCGGACGCAGAAGCTTACCTTGGCCAAACGGTTACACAAGCGGTAATCACGGTTCCTGCTTACTTCAACGATAGCCAACGTCAAGCTACGAAAGATGCTGGTAAAATTGCTGGTCTTGAAGTTCTTCGTATCGTCAATGAGCCAACTGCAGCAGCACTTGCTTACGGTTTGGAAAAAACAGAAGATCAAACGATTCTCGTTTATGACCTTGGTGGCGGTACATTTGACGTATCCATCCTTGAGCTAGGCGATGGTTTCTTCGAAGTTAAAGCAACAAGCGGCGACAACAAATTGGGCGGAGATGACTTTGACCAAGTTGTGATGGATTACCTCGTTGCTGAGTTCAAAAAAGAGCAAGGCATTGATCTTTCCAAAGATAAAGCGGCAGTTCAACGTTTGAAAGATGCTGCTGAAAAAGCGAAAAAAGAACTTTCCGGTGTTTTGACAACGACAGTTTCCCTTCCGTTCATCACGGTAGCAGACGGCGTGCCTCAGCATTTGGAGTTGAACATATCACGTGCGAAGTTCGATGAGCTTACTTCTGGACTTGTTGAAAGAACACTAGGACCAACTCGTCAAGCGCTTCAAGATTCCGGTTTGTCCACAAGCCAAATCGACAAAGTTGTTCTTGTTGGTGGATCCACACGTATTCCAGCGGTTGTAGAAGCGATCAAAAAATTGATCGGTAAAGAGCCTCACAAAGGTGTTAACCCGGATGAAGTTGTTGCACTTGGTGCAGCTGTTCAAGCTGGTGTTTTGACTGGTGAAGTGAAAGACGTTGTTCTTCTTGACGTAACACCACTTTCCTTGGGTATCGAAACAGCAGGCGGCGTATTCACAAAAATGATCGACCGCAACACAACAATTCCAACTACAAAATCACAAGTGTACTCCACTTATGCAGATAACCAAACTAGCGTTGAGATTCACGTGCTTCAAGGTGAGCGCTCCATGGCTAGCGGCAACAAAACACTTGGCCGTTTCATGCTAGGTGACATTCCTCCAGCTCCACGCGGCGTACCGCAAATCGAAGTTAGCTTCGATATCGATGCGAACGGTATCGTTAACGTATCTGCTTTGGATAAAGGTACAGGCAAAAGCCAAAAAATCACCATCACTTCCTCCAGCGGCTTGAGTGACGCGGAAGTTGAACAAATGGTGAAGGATGCGGAAGCTCATGCTGAAGAAGATCGCGCACGTAAAGAGCTTGTAGAAGCTCGTAACGAAGCTGATCAATTGGTATACTCCGTTGACAAAACGATCAAAGATCTTGGCGACAAAGTTGACCAAGGTGAGATCGACAAAGCGAACGCAGCGAAAGAGAAAGTTACAGCTGCTCTAGCGGGTAACGATCTTGAAACGATCAAAAAAGCAACAGAAGAATTGACTGAAGTGATTCAACAACTTTCTGTTAAATTATATGAGCAAGCTTCTGCGGATCAAGGCCAAGGCCCTGATGCTGGCGCTGGCGAAGCTCCAAAAGGCAGAGAAAATGTTGTTGACGCTGACTACGAAGTGGTTGACGAACCTAAAAAATAATCATATTCTAACTAAATAGAAGTTTAAAGAATTCTTTTAAACACTGTTTGTTATTAATTAACGTAAGAGTCAAAGCCAAGGGGAGGTTTCTCCGTGGCTTTGACTTTCCGTTTGTAGTCTTGAACATGGGAGTGGAACAAGTGAGTAAACGTGATTATTACGAGGTGTTAGGTCTCGGCAAGGATGCTTCACAGGATGAGATCAAGAAAGCTTACCGTAAAATGGCACGTCAATATCACCCTGACGTGAATAAAGCGGCAGACGCAGAAGATAAGTTTAAAGAAGCTAAAGATGCGTATGATGTTCTTAGCGATGATCAGAAGAAAGCACAATACGATCAGTTCGGACACGTAGATCCGAATCAAGGATTTGGCGGCGGTCAAGACTTTGGTGGCGGCTTCGGGGATATCTTTGATATGTTCTTCGGTGGCGGCGGCGGTGGTAATCGTCGTAATCCGAATGCTCCGCAACGCGGTAACGATTTGCAATACACGATGCAAGTGGAATTCAAAGAAGCTATTTTCGGTAAAGAAACGGATATCAATATTCCGCGTACCGAAAATTGTGATACGTGTCATGGTTCAGGTGCTAAGGCAGGAACGAAGCCTGAGACATGTGGCGGCTGTCACGGCAGCGGACAACAGGAAGTGGTTCAGAATACAGCGTTTGGCCGTATTGTGAACCGCCGCGTATGTACATCATGTAACGGTTCCGGTAAAATCATCAAAGAAAAATGCGGAACCTGTCATGGCGCCGGTAAAGTGAAGAAAACGCGCACGATTCACATTAAGATTCCAGCAGGTGTAGATGATGGAGCTCAGCTTCGCGTTTCAGGTGAAGGTGAAGGCGGAACACGCGGAGGCCCATCTGGCGACCTATACGTTGTTATTCGTGTGAAAAATCACGAGTTCTTTCAACGTGAAGGCAACGATGTGTACTGTGAAGTTCCTTTGACTTTCATGCAAGCAGCGCTAGGTGATGAGATTGAAATCCCGACACTTACCGAGAAAGTGAAATTGAAGATTCCAGCAGGAACACAAACCGACACGTATTTCCGTCTAAAAGGCAAAGGCGTTCCGCATCTTCGGGGCTTCGGCCAAGGCGATCAGCACGTGAAGGTCATCGTAATGACACCGACCAACTTGTCGGAAGACCAGAAGGATTTGCTGCGCCAGTTCGGCAAGCAAAGCGGCGAGCATACGCATGAGCAGAGCCAGTCTATTTTTGAACGTATGAAAAGAGCCTTCTTAGGCGACTAGATATCAATGGCACCTCGAGTGTGTGAAGGACAGATCTGATCTGTGCATTCACGCGTTTGAGGTGTTTTTGTTTTGAACGGACATAGAAGACGTTATTTGTTAAAACCTGGTTTGATACACTCTAAAGCCCAAGGATGCCATAAAATGAGGCTCGCTGGCGAAGTGAGGACTTTAACGCCCATGATTGTAGACGGTATCCCATTAGCTCAGAATAGGAATGGATGCATGCTGTCCTGAGCGAAGGGGATAGTGGCAATAGGTCAGTCCCCATTAATCATCCCTTAACAAAACCTACCATATTTACAAGACATTTATATGACACTGATGTTCTCCAAATCTATGAACCTTATGCTAGTAAGGTGAAATACTATTTTTGGAGGGAAAACATTTGAAAAAACGGTTAAAACAAATCATGGGTTCAGGTATGGCAGTCTCCTTAGTAGCACTTAGTCTAGCAGGTACAGTATCCGCTGCAGATTCACCAACACCAGCTGCTCCACCTTCCAAAAACTTGATTGTTCTTATCGGCGATGGCATGGGGCCAGCTGAAGTGACGGCTGCTCGTTATTACGCTAAGAAATTTCTGAATAAAGATCGTTTGGAGCTAGATGGCGGCTACTACGTAGGTAAAGCAAGTACATATTCCCAACCAAGCCCTTATACAACAGAGTCAGGCGCAGTAACTGATTCTGCCGCAGCTGCGACTGCTTTCTCAACAGGGAACAAAACGTATAATAATGCGATCAGTGTATCCAACGGCGATGTAGCTAAGCCCTTCGCTTCCATTATTGAAGCTGCCATGAAGCAAGGCAAAGCAACAGGTCTAGTATCAACAGATAACATTACTGGGGCAACTCCTGCCGTATGGGCATCCCACGTTCGCCAACGCGGCAACCAGAATGCGATTGCATCGCAATATTTGAACAGTGGCGTCGATGTCATCTTCGGTGGTGGAAAGGTCAATTTCACAACGAAAGAAGACAAAGGGAAGCGTACTGACAAAAACATCATTCCTGATTTCCAAGCGAAAGGGTACCAAACTGCTTTTGATAAAAAAGGCTTAGATGCTATCCCTGCCACAGCAGGAAAAGCGCTTGGACTTTTTGCAGACGCAGAAATTCCTTACGTGCTTGACCGTACGGATTCAGTTCCGAGTTTGCCGCAATTATCGCAAAAAGCACTGGAAATCTTAGCCCAAAATAAAAATGGCTTCGTTTTATTGGTTGAGCAAGGCCGTATTGACCACGCTGGTCACGCCAACGATCTGCCTGCCAACATTCAAGAAATGCTGGAGCTTGATGCTACGTTCAAGACGTTAGTTGATTTTGCTAAAAAAGATGGAAATACCTCAGTCGTTGTTTCTGCGGATCATGAGACAGGCGGTTTGTCCCTTGCAAGAGACAATGTCTATGAATTAAATGTGGATTTGTTTAACAAACAAAAGCATTCCTATGAGTATATTGATGCTAGCTTGAAAAAAGCGCAAACAGCGGATGATATCCGTAAAATTGTAGCAGACAATATTGGCTTCACGGATTTGTCGGATGAAGAAGTTCAGTTGATTTTGAATGGTGATGGATCCTCCTACGGTCGTGGCGGCGGTTATAACGCAGTCGTGTCGAAACGTCTTGCAGTGGGTTGGACGGGGCATGGTCATACAGGTGTTGATGTTGGTGTGTGGGCATACGGTCCAATTGCTGATCTTGTAAAAGGCGATGTGGATAACACGGATATTGCTAAAAGCGGCGCGAAAGTGATTGGTGCTGATTTGGCAGCGGCTACGAAAGAGCTTCAAGACAAATATAGTTATCCGCTCTTTAAAGTAACACGAGATAACAAAACCTTATTCACAGCGAGATCCTTGGCGGAATCATTAGATATCCAAGTAGCATGGGATGAAGCAGCTAAAATAGTTACGTTTACAAAAGATAGTCAGAAAATTTCAGTTCTTGTTACTACGGGAGCTTTAACAGTGAATGGTGCAGCAAGCACATGGGTTGGCAATGTAGACAACGGTAAGTTGTACTTGCCGCTAGAAGCCTTCAACCAATTGACTGGAAAAAGCTTTACATGGGATTCCTTTAATGAGCGTATCGTAAAAAATTAAGATTAGGAGCAGACGGACATGGGGAGCTCCTTCCCCGTGTCCTCTTTTCTTTTGGAGTCGTAGGGAAGCGAGGGGATTTCGCATGATTAGACTGCAGGGAATATCGAAAGCCTTCCAACTGCATGGACAAAGCTTGCCTATCCTGCAGGTTGCGGATTGGCAGATTCAGCGAGGTGAACGAATAGCTCTAATGGGTGCAAGCGGTTGTGGGAAGAGCACGCTGTTACATCTGCTAAGCGGTGTTCTAACGGCAGATCAAGGAGAGATATGGGTGGCCAGTCAACCCGTTCATCTTCTCACTGAAAGTAAACGAGATCGCTTCCGCGCGGATAATATCGGTTATATATTTCAGGATTTTCATCTGATATCTTCACTAACGGTAAGGCAGAACGTCGAATTAGTCATGCCGCGCGCATGGAAGAAGCGGGAGCGAGCGGAGAAGCTTGATGAGTGGTTAGAACGCGTAGGCTTGCAGGATCGCGGTCAGCATCTACCAGCTCAATTATCTCGAGGTCAACAGCAAAGAGCGGCTATTATCCGGGCTTTAATAACTAAGCCCCCACTCCTACTAGCGGATGAACCGACAGGCAGCTTGGATTGGGAAACGGCGAGCGAGATGATGTCGCTGCTTCTAGAGATTTGCAAGACTGAGCAGTTGACATTACTGACGGTCACGCATGATCAACACATCGCAGAAATGTTTCCGAAACGTGTCTACATGCATGAGCTGAACGATTTACTTAGGAGTGTATCCGTATGAAAGTAATCTCCTTGCTTTGGAGTCAAATATGGCATCGCAAAACCTTGTCACTTGTGACCATCTGCTCAGTAGCCGTTACAGCAGCTCTCGTTGTGTTCCTTCTGCTATGTAGTCAAGGTGTTGAACAAGGAGCTGAGAAAGGCTACGGTCCCTTCGACGTGACCATTGGTGCTAAAGGCAGTGCTACGCAGCTTGCTCTGAATACCTATTACCATATTGGTGCACCTACGGGGAATATACCTAGTTCGATTTTAGCTGATGTACGCAAAAATGAATTCGTTGAGTCGGCCTACGCCATGACCACTGGGGATAATTATAACGGTTTTCCGATTGTCGGCATGGAACCTGGCTACTTCTTAACACGCTATGGCGCTGCTAAACAAATGGCTCATGGCAACCTGTACGGAAAGCTTGGGGAGACCATCGTTGGCTCCTATGTGGCAAGCTCACTTGGGCTTCATGTGGGCGACACTTTTCATGGTGCGCATGGTCTTATTCATGGTTTAGAGACTGATGACGAGGATGAGGAGGAAGAGCATCATTCTTTCACTTATACGGTAGTGGGTATATTGCCGCCATTACACACGTCAGATGACCGAGCGGTATTTACAACTTTGGATTATGCGTGGGCTGTACATGAAAGTGAACAATCTGGCGCGCACGATATCACAGCAATCCTCGTTAAACCGAAATCACTCATGGGCGCACAGTCGATCAAAACAACGTTCGCACAATACAATAATGTGCAGGCTATTTATACGAGTAAAGCAGTGGCTGATGTTGTAAATGTCGTTGATCAAGGGACACAAGGAGTGAAGTTCGTTACTGTGATCTGTATCTTGCTTGCGGCGGGATCCATTCTATTATCGTTAATTGCAGCGGTGCATGAACGCAAACGGGATGTCGCGCTGCTTCGTCTTATCGGGAAATCGAGGTCATTTATCTGGTCTTCATTGGTGGGTGAAGGTGTCATTCTAACCTTAATTGGCCTAATCGTAGGAATAGCCTTCGGTCATATTGGTGGTTATCTTAGCCGTGATGTGGTTTTTGCGAACACAGGTCTTCAAATACAGGCGGGATCTTTCTTGCCAGGCGAGTCATTGCTAATCGTGGTCACTTTGCTAATCGCTGTTGCGGCGTCCATCGGACCTGCGATACAAGCATACCGAGTTGATCCTTTGCAATTATTTCGGTCGTGAGGTGATGTTAGGATGAAAAATAATCATAGAATTATAGGGATAAGCTTGTTTGTCATGCTTGTTATCATATCCGGCTGCGGTCAAAAGGGGGCCGAACCATCAGGACAGTCGTTCGGAAGTATCAGCACGAATGTGGAAGCTGTTGCCTCTCATTCTCCGAGCATAAGTGTCTCCCCTAAGGAGACACTTAGCGCAACTCCACTTGTTGTACCAAGCTCTAGCCCTAGCCCAACTGTTCAAGAGACTGCTCCGTCGTCAACTTCAGGACCGTCAGTTTCACCAATGTCTTCCCCACAGGTACAAGTGGATAGTGGTAAGCAACAAGCTGTGTCGGCCTCGCCCAAGCCTTCTGAGCCCGTTCAACCTGCAAATACAAAGATTGAAGCCAAACCGACCGAGCCTATCTCAACGCCGAAACCGAAACAATCCCAATTGTCCAATGAAATTACGTGGTCTGAGTTTTTCGATAACGACAAGCAAGACACACCTTCCAATAAGTTTTGGGATATGAGCGGGAAGACCGTCCAGATCAAAGGCTTTATGGGAGAAGTTCTCTCCTTCGACAAACACTGGTTTCTATTAATTCCACAGCCAGGAGCAGAATGTCCATTCGATAATGGTGATGAGACGTATTGGAATAAAATCATGATAGTTTACGTGCCGGATTCCATGAAGCTAAGATACACCAGTGGTCCCTTGCAGATTACAGGAAAGCTAGACGTAGGGATTAAGTTGGATGAATCGGGCTACAAAACGATGTTTCGTCTATATGATGCTTCGTTTGAAAAAATAAAGGAATGAAATGGAGCTTGATTTTGCATAAAAATGTGTCCAATCGCAAACGATAAACTAGTCGTTCAAACTAGAATTCACGGTTTATAGGAGGCATGGGTACATGAATCAAAAAAAGAATAATCAGGCTCAAAGCAATTTGCCAGTTGCCAAACAGGAAGATGTTGAATTTTCAGCTGAAGTAGCGGATAAGGATGACTTTGAGGCTGCGGAACGCGCGCAAGCAGCGGATGCCCGCCAGGAAGATCAGTAATGGCGGAGAGAGGGATTCTTGCCTATTTTCATTCCCCAGAACAAGCTGAAGGAGCCGCGTCTAAGCTGAAAGCTTTACGAGCTGTGGATGTGCAGGTTGATCGGTTCAATAATGATATCGGCAGCGGCTTAGATTCAGCGATGGCTGATAGTCTGGTAAGTCAAGATCACGAGGTCGACACAGTTGGACTCGATATTGTGTTGGCTGCTGTGATCGACGAGCAATGTTATGAACAGGCCATTCGTGTGATTGAAACAGCGGGTGGCTCGGTATAAACAAACAGCACCTGTTCCAAGTGACCTCAAGTATCGGGTCGATGGAACAGGTGCTTTTTTACATGACAACATTTATTCAACGCTCATCAATTTGACAAGCTTATCTGGATAATTCGTAATAATGCTGGATACACCGAGAGCGAGCATACGTCTCATCATCCTTGTGTCATTCACTGTCCAAACATAGACTTCTTTATGGTGATTCTCGGCCTGCCTCATGAAAGATTCATTCACAAGCGGATAGGCCGCAGAAATAACTTCATAATCAGAGCTTTTCATGAGCTCATCGAGATCTTCCGTGTTTTGTCCTATAATGAGGCCTGTTTTAATGGAGGAGTTCAAAGATTTCACTTTATGCAATAGCTCCGCATCGAAAGACGTCACGGTACATTCCTTTACAAAATCATGGGATTGGATGATATCAACTGTTTTTTTGGCAAGTTCTACGACATGACCATTATTTTTCAACTCGATATTCAACTTCATATGACCTTTAGCGAGTGAAATAACTTCATCCAGCGTTGGGACATGCTCATCTTTAAAATCTTTATGATACCAACTTCCTGCATCTGCTTGTTTGAGTTCAGTGGAGGTGACTTCCCACATATTTTTATTGATACCCGTCGTCCTATATGCATTATCATCATGCATAAGCATGACGACGCCATCAGCTGTTTCTTGCACATCTAACTCTGCATATCCAGCGTGATCGGTAATAGCTTGTTGCATCGCAGCTAGCGTATTCTCTGGCGTATGCCCTGAGCTTCCACGATGAGCGGTAACTTGACTGTAATTGTCAGCCATCATGGTTTTGGTTGTCAGAGGGGCGATAAGCGCCATTGCAAGGAAAACAGGAAGAACCATGAGTGTTTTGCGCATAAGATGTCTCCGTTCTTACGATAGATAATAATGATGACTTATTCAATGTAGCACCATAGTGTTAGAACAGTGTTAAGAAAAATAAAAAAACGCTTACATTGATAGCTCCATTTTACCCCAGAAGCGAAGTGTAGTACAATACTCTTTGTGAAAATAGACCTATCTGGGTTCATTTTACATAGGGAATAACCGACAGGAGGAGCAATACCGATGCTTTGGCAAGAATTAACTGTACATACGACAGAAGAAGCGATTGAAATGATAACCAACTTTGTTCATGAATTGGGAGCTGGAGGTGTATCCATCGAGGAATCCGGCACCTTAAATAAAGAGAGAGATACGTCGTTTGGTCAATTATACGAAACACCATTTAACGATATCCCTGAGGGAAGAGCCGTGATCAAAGGTTACTTCTACCATGGTACTGACATGGAGCCAATATTGGCGAACTTGAAGGCATCTGTTGAACAACTGACAGAATTTGATATTGATACGGGGAACCCGACGTATGAAGTGGTTGAAGTTGATGATGAAGACTGGGCACACGCGTGGAAAACGTATTTTAAACCGATTCGCGTATCCGATCGCTTGACGATTAAACCAACTTGGGAAGAGTATACGGCTTCCCCAGACGAATTGATCTTGGAACTCGACCCAGGCATGGCATTCGGTACAGGTACACATGCAACTACTTCACTTTGCTTGAAAACGTTGGAGAAGGTACTGCAACCTGGTGACGATGTGATTGACGTGGGAACCGGCTCAGGTATTCTCTCTATTGCAGCAGCTAAGCTTGGCGCGAAGCATGTCCTTGCAGTGGATCTAGATCCCGTAGCAGTTACGAGTGCATTGGATAATACGAAGCAGAATCAACTCGAAGATAAAATTACGGTGAAACTTAGCGATCTTCTTGGCGTACTTAAAGAGAGCGAGTCCGAAGGAGACGCGGGGTTAGGTGTTTCGATCCCGGTTCAGCTCGTTGTAGCGAACATTTTGGCTGAGGTCATTGTCATGTTTGTAGATGACGTGTACGAGGTGTTGCAGCAAGGCGGTTATTACATAACTTCAGGTATCATTACGAACAAAGAAGCGGATGTAGAAAAAGCACTGGTTGCAGCTAAATTCACGATCGTAGAGAAAAACTATGATTCGAATTGGGTTGTGATCGTAGCTAGAAAGCTGTAGGTGTTGGCTCATGGGAGGCTTATTATTTTACGATTGGAACACGCTGCCGTTTGTGATTTTGGTGCTCGTGCTTTCGTTTACGATTCATGAATGGGCACATGCGTATAGCGCCTATAAATTAGGAGATTCTACGGCGTATCAGTTTGGCCGTGTTTCGTTGAACCCGATGGTCCATTTGGACCTTTTCGGAACGATTATGCTGTTGATTGCAGGTTTTGGTTGGGCGAAGCCTGTTCCAGTAAACCGGGGTAATTTTAAGCGTCCTCGCTTATTTGGGATTATTGTGACCGCGGCGGGGCCGATTAGTAACTTGATTATGGCCTTTATCACGTTATTTATTTTTGCGCTATTTCAGAAATATGGTTGGCTAGATGGGATGTCCAAGGGCAGTGGGGATGCGATTGTTCTGTTCTTGAAGTTGATGTTAAACATTAATATTACATTGTTTCTGTTTAACTTGATTCCAATTCCACCTCTTGATGGATATCGGATTATTCAAGATTTAGTTAACCTCAGGTACACGGAGACGCTTCAAAAGTTTGAACAATGGGCATCTGTGATTTTCTTACTAGTTGTCTTTATCAGACCTCTACGTCAAGTAACGCTAGATCCTTACCTACGTTTAGGCGATGACATCATCAACCAATTTGCTATTGTGATTACTAGCATTTTGGGCATGTAATCTCTCCATTGAGTTCCATATGGATTTTCCGGTTCAAACGAGGTATGATGGTGTGTGGAAGTTTCACGTGACATCGGTGTTCGAATAAAGATCAAATGATGTTCAAATGAACGAAGATAGAGAGGCTTTGACTATGCAGCGTTATTTTCTCCCGCCCCAGCAGTTCCATGCTTCTACACAAACAGTCACCATTGAGGGGGACGACGCCCATCATCTGGGTCGCGTCATGCGCGCTGAAGTAGGCGATAAAGTCATCTGCAGCAATGGTGTGGACCGCGAGGTGCTCGTTCGTATCACTCAGTTAGACAAGGGAGCAGTTACCGCGGAAATCGTGGAGGAGCTCGCTATGGACGCGGAAGCGGCTGTTAACGTGTGGATCGCGCAGAGCTTACCTAAAGGCGATAAGATGGAGCTTATTATTCAAAAAGGGACCGAGATCGGGGCAGCCCGGTTTCTTCCTTTTTTATCGGAACGAACGATTGTGCAGTACGATGCGAAGAAAGAAGCGAAGCGCACAGAGCGCTGGCAGAAAATCGCGAAGGAAGCAGCAGAGCAAGCCCATCGTAACCGTGTGCCGCAGATTGAATCCGTCTACACATGGAAGCAATTGCTGCAGCGTGCAAAGGAAGCGGATGTGGCTTGGATTTGCTATGAGAAGGAAGATGGTCAGCAGCTGAAGCCTGCCATACAGGCAGCGCTAGCGGAAGGCCGAATAGGACCAGGCAAGCAAGTGTTGATTGCGGTTGGCCCCGAAGGTGGATTCACAGAGCAAGAAATTAAGCAAGCTGAAGAGGCTGGCTTTCGCTCGGTTTCGCTGGGGAATCGCATTTTACGGACAGAGACGGCCGCGATGGTGGGTCTTACCTGTCTGTTTTATGAAACCGGAGAAATGGGAGGATAAGCGAAAATGGCAACGGTAGCGTTTCATACACTCGGATGTAAAGTGAATTTTTATGATACAGAAGCAATTTGGCAGCTTTTCAAAAATGAGGGCTATGAACAAGTTGATTTCGAGAATACGGCAGATGTCTATGTAATTAACACATGTACAGTAACAAACACAGGGGATAAGAAGAGTCGCCAGATGATTCGTCGCGCGATTCGTCGCAATCCGGAGGCAATTGTGGCTGTTACAGGTTGTTACGCACAAACATCGCCAGCGGAAATTATGGCAATTCCAGGTGTGGACATGGTGATCGGGACGCAGGATCGTGAGAAAATCATTCCGCTTGTGAAACAGTTTGAGTCAGATCGTCAACCGATTAATGCGGTGCGAAACATTATGAAAACCCGTTCGTTCGAGGAACTGGATGTGCCTGATTTTGCGGATCGTACACGGGCATTTCTGAAAATTCAAGAAGGATGCAACAACTTCTGCACCTTCTGCATTATTCCTTGGTCACGTGGATTGATGCGTAGTCGTGAACCGCAAAGCGTTATTGCGCAAGCGGAACAGCTCGTAGCAGCAGGCTATCAGGAAATCGTACTCACAGGTATTCATACTGGGGGCTATGGTGAAGATATTGAGGACTACAGCTTGGCGAAGCTGCTCAAGGATCTGGATAAAGTCGAAGGCTTGAAGCGCATTCGGATTTCTTCGATCGAAGCGAGCCAAATTACTGATGAAGTGATTGAAGTTCTGAAATCTTCGGACAAAATGTGCCGTCATCTGCACATCCCGTTGCAAGCGGGCGATGATCAGGTGCTTGCGCGGATGCGCCGCAAATATACAACGGCTGAGTTTGCACGTAAAATTGAGCGTCTGCACGAGATTATGCCAGATGTTGCAATAACAACGGATGTCATCGTTGGTTTCCCTGGTGAGACAGAAGAGATGTTCCGCGATGGCTACAAATTCATGGAGCAAATGAAATTCTCCGAAATGCACGTTTTCCCTTATTCGAAGCGGACAGGTACCCCTGCTGCACGGATGGAGGATCAGGTGGATGAAGAAATCAAAAATGCACGTGTTCATGAACTCATTGATCTATCCGAGAAAATGCAGTTGGCTTATGCTCAGAAGTTCGTTGGGCAAGTGCTGGAAGTTATTCCAGAGCGTACCTACAAAGGTGCACCGGATAGCGGCTTGTACAGTGGATATTCCGATAACTATGTACAATTAGTGTTTGAAGGTTCAGAAGACATGATCGGTCAAGTCTGCCGCGTGAAGGTTACGGAGGCCGGTGTCAATGAGAGCAAGGGACAACTCGTTCGCGTGCTTGAAGGCGTAGTGAATTTGTAAGTAAGTTTAAGTAATTCCCCACCTCTACTCGTGGTCGTTCTTTTGAATGACTGCGTTAGAGGTTTTCTCGATTAGACGGGAGCTTGTTCGAAATCGAAGTGTGTAACTACTAAATCAGATGAGGTGCTTTGAAAATGACATTAAACGCGAAAGAAATTGCAAGCTATATCGACCATACTTTATTGAAAGCAGATGCGAGTACTGCTGCGATTCACAAGTTGTGTGAGGAAGCTGCGCAGCATCAATTTTTCAGTGTGTGTGTGAATTCACAGTTCGTTGCAACAGCGGCTAAAGCTTTAGAAGGAACAGGTGTTAAGGTTGCTGCGGTAGTTGGTTTTCCTCTTGGTGCAAGCTTGAGTGAAGTGAAAGCCTTCGAAGCAGCTAAAGCTGTTGAAAATGGAGCAGCTGAAATTGATACAGTATTGCCAATCGGTTTGCTGTTGGAAGGACAACTCGATGCGGTTCGTTCCGATATTAAGCAAGTTGTAGATGCTGTAAAAGGAAAAGCCATCGTCAAAGTGATCATGGAAACAGGTTTCCTAAATGATGAGCAGAAAGCTACTGCTTGCCGTCTTTCTGAAGAAGCTGGTGCTCATTTCGTGAAAACCTCAACTGGTTTTGGTCCTGGTGGAGCTACGTTGGAAGATGTTCGCTTGATGCGCCAAAACGTATCCAGCACGATCGGTGTGAAAGCATCTGGCGGCGTACGTGATGTAGAGACGGCAATTGCCATGATTGAAGCAGGTGCGACAAGATTAGGTACCAGCTCAGGCGTAGCTATTGTGAACGGAACTCAAGGCGCTTCCACATATTAAGATAGCAGAGTGGCAAAGCGACTAGGGAACCTACGATGTTGAAAATGGTTTGAGAACGGGCTATCTGTGAAGCGGCGTCATCAGCAAGTAGTGCTGAAAGACTAACGAGCACATGGATAATAGGGTAAAAGAGGATCGCGCCTCCGACATTGAGCAGCACATGCGACCAGGCGACATATCGTCCGGCACGTGAGCTGCTCATGCCTGCGATTAGAGCGGTGACGCAGGTGCCTACGTTGGCACCGATCGTAATCGCAACCCCGAGCTCGACGGGGATGGCTCCCGTGGCGGCGAGGCTCATCGCCATCGCAATGACGGCAGCGCTGCTATGCACGAGCGCGGTCACGGCTGCGCCTGCGAGGATGCCCCAGAGCAGGCTTGCTTGCGCCTGGTGCACGAACCAGGAGAACAGACCTCGGGACTGCAGCGCAGGCCCGATGGTTTGCATGATCTCGATGCCGAGCAGCACGAGAGAGAAGCCAGAGACCGCCAGCGATCCGTAGCGGACGCTGCGCACCCATTGGCGACCGCCGACGTTCTCGGCGGTCAGGGATGGTGCCGCGGCTGCTTGCGCGGCGGCGTGTCGGGGGCCGGTGGCCTGCGGCAGCGGCCCGGCCAGCCAGCTCGCCAGCCAGACGCTGGCGCTGGCGATCAGGATCGGCACGCCGATGCCACCCAAGCTGAGCCCGATCAGCTCAGTGGTGAGGCACGTGCCGATGTTCGTTCCGAGAATCACGCCTAGTGTTCTCGGGAAGGACAGGACGCCAGCGCCGACGAGGCCAATGGCGATGACCGTGATGGCGGTGCTGCTCTGCAGCGCCGCTGTCAGTACGGTGCCGGTGAGCAGGCCGCGCACCGGTGTGCGGGTGAACCGCTCCAGCCACAGCTGGAGGCGGGGGCCGGCCCAGGTTTGAAGCGAGGTTTCCATGAGCTTCATCCCAAACAAAAATAAGATAAAGCCTGCGACAACAGGCAAAATAATAGCATGAATCATGAGAGGATCTCCTTTTCGTGAGCGGATGACTTTTTCAACCAATATATGTGACCGTACAGACAAGCATGACAAGCCAGATGGTGTAGGTGAACGGTTTCACGCAAAGGACGGCTAAAACAATGGCAGTAGTATTTTTACATAAGAAACGCAAACCCCGCTTGGAGCAAGGGCATCCATGGGTGTATAAGAGTGAAATAGAGCGCACGGATGGAGACATTGTGCCTGGACAGCTTGTATCCGTTCAGAACCACCTAGGCAAATATCTAGCAACCGGCTATTACAACGAAGCTTCGCAGCTAACGGTACGTATTGTATCGTATAGTCCGATTGAGGCGATGACGACTGAGTTTTTCGTCGAACGGTTTACACGTTGTTTCCTTCATCGTCAGCGTTTTGTGAAAGGAGCGCAGTCTTATCGTCTGGTTTATGGGGAAGCTGATTTCCTTCCAGGACTCATTGTGGATAAATTCGAGAACACGCTTGTAGTTCAGCTTTTAACCTTGGGGATGGACCTCTGTAGAGACAATATCGTAGAAGCATTGGTTCAAGTCATGAAGCCAGCAGGGATCTATGAGCGCAGTGACGTTTCCATTCGTGAGTTAGAAGGTCTGAAGCAGACGAAGGGACTCCTATATGGAGATTGCACAAAGCATGTTGATATCTTAGAGAATGGCCTTCGCATTCGCGTGGATATTGAAGAGGGACAGAAGACGGGGTATTTCTTCGACCAACGTGAGAATCGCGCTGCGATTGCGCCATTGATGACGGGTTGGGGTCACCGCAGCGGCATTCATTTGACGGAAGTCGAAGAGAATGGTGTAACGGAGTTGCTGCCTGTGAATGCCAATGGCAAAGTAGTCACGTTCCCTCTGTGGGACGGAGCTTCAGTGCTGGAGTGCTTCTCGCATACAGGGAGCTTTACGTTAAACGCTTGTAAATTCGGGGCGAAAAAAGTGACCTGTCTCGATATTTCCGAGCATGCCATCGAAAGCGCGCGTACGAACGTCGCTCTGAATGGATTCGAGGATCGCGTCGAGTTCGTCGTCGCTGATGCCTTCGAGTACTTGCGTACGCAAGTAAAAGGCTTGGATGAGCGTAAGCTTCGCTCTTCAGCAGGTGCCTCAGGACAAGCTAAGGTAGACACCTCTAAGCCTGTAGGTACAGGTGGTCGGACGTGGGACGTCGTAATTCTAGACCCGCCTGCTTTCGCCAAAACGAAGAGTGCAGTTGAAGGTGCTTGCCGTGGTTATAAGGATATCAATTTACACGGGATGAAGCTTGTGAATGAAGGTGGCTATCTGGTCACAGCAAGCTGTTCCTATCACATGCATCCGGAGCTGTTCCTTGAAACAATCCATGCAGCGGCAACAGATGCGGGTAAATTGCTGCGCCTAATTGAGTTCCGTGGAGCAGGGATGGACCACCCGCGTATTCTCGGCGTAGATGAGGGGCATTATTTAAAATTTGCAATTTTTGAAGTTCGAAGCAAATAAATAGTGGTTTTCTAATTCTGAAAAGGTAACAAAGCTGGAATTATTCTGGCTTTGTTTTTTTGTGTCGTGTTGCTGTTTACTGTTGTTCCCATTTTCCATTAGTCCGAAATTGCCGAATTAATCTCACTGTCCGCGGCATTACATCTTCGATAGTCCGAATTAGCCGAACTAAATCACGATTAGCAACCCGCTATGCCTGGAATATGGGTAATTAATTCGGCAGAATCGGACTAATTGTCATTTTAAGAAAGAAATCTTGGGTTTAGTTCGGAGATATCGGACTAATGCAACTTCTGGCGTAGAAGTCTTTCCGTATTTCATTTTCCATGTTACAATAATAGAATATACGTTCGCATAACGTGTTTGAAATGAATCCCCCAGATCCCCCCTCCATCATCTACCACACCGACTAAGCACCACAAATATGCTAGAATAGAGAGATAGACTATGAGAATTGCTTACGAAGCAAGCTTTCCGACGGAAAGTGTTAGGAGGCTATGAATGTCCATTCGATTCGTGATTGGTAGAGCCGGAAGCGGCAAGAGTGAACGCTGTCTGACGGAAATGAAGGAGCAGTTGGCATTAGCGCCTGAAGGAGATCCGTTAATTTTGCTTGTCCCTGAACAAGCCACATTTCAAGCTGAACACGCGCTAGTTTCGGATCCTAATATTCGCGGAATGATTCGCGCACAAGTATTAAGCTTCCACAGATTAGCTTGGCGTGTGATGCAAGAAGAAGGCGGTACGGCGAGGCTGCCTATTGATGATACAGGAAAGAAACTGCTGTTAACGAGCATTTTACATAAATACAAAGATAAACTTCGCCTCTTCGGTCACTCGGCTGAGCAGATGGGCTTTGTTGACCGTTTGAACCAGCTTTTTACGGAGATGAAACGCTATTGTGTGACGGCTGAACAGCTAGAGACACATGAGAATAAACGAGTGACCAACCTTGGTGAACACGGTTTGCTGCGAGATAAGATGCACGATATTCAACTCGTCTACAAGCAGTTTGAGTCGGAGCTTGCCAAGCAGTATTTGGATGGCGAGGATTACTTGACGCTGCTGGCAGAGCAGGTAGCAAGGTCCAGTTATTTGCGTTCAGCTTCGGTATGGATTGATGGGTTTCATGGTTTTACACCGCAAGAATTTAAGGTGCTTGGTGCTTTATTTGCAGTATGTAAGCAAGTGACGATTACATTATGTCTGGATCGCGAACTTCAGGCGGGAGATATGCCGGATGAGTTGGATTTATTTCATCCTACGGCTACGACAATGGTTCGCTTGCAGGAGATGATTTGGCAGCTTGGTCTAGGTGCTGCTGAAGTCCTACTGCTTACACCTGATCGTTCACCTCGATACGAAGATAGTCCTGCGCTTGCCTATTTGGAGCAAAATTTCGATCGTCGAATTGGCGGTGGAGCTCCTAAATATCAGACTTCCTCAGGAGAGAAAATAGCCGATCAGCTCGTTATTAGAGAAGCTGTTCATCGCCGTGCGGAGGTTGAGGGCGCTGTGCGAGACATGCTGCAGCTAGTTCGAGAGCAGGGTGTGCGGTGGCGTGAAATGGCCATCATGGTAAGGAATATGGAAGGCTATCAGGATCTATTAAACATGGTGCTTACGGATTATGAAATTCCTCACTTTTTCGATCAGAAGCGGTCGGTACTTCATCATCCACTCGTGGAATTCATTCGGTCCGCGCTAGAGGTTATTCAGCACAATTGGCATTACGATGCTGTATTCCGTTGTATCAAGACGGATTTATTGCTGCCACTGGATGCAACTACTCAAAGGACTGAGCTTGATAAATTAGAGAATTATGTACTTGCTTTCGGGATTCAAGGCTATAGATGGACGGATGGGAAGCCATGGACCTATCAATTTCGTGCCAATTTGGAGCAAGCGGAGGATCAGGTAAATGTACATTCTGCCGAACTTCAAGCACTAAATACGAGCAAGTCGTGGGTCGTGCGCCCATTACTTGCACTAGCTAATCGTCTTGGACAAGCGCGTACGGTTAAGGCTCAAGTTGAAGCTGTTTATGAGCTATTGATTACCGTGCAGGCACCGGAGAAGCTAGAGGCATGGACACAGCAAGCAACACTTGATGGAAAACCGGAAAAGGCTCGCGAGCATGGTCAAATGTGGAACAGTGTGATGGATATGCTGGATCAATTGGTGGAAACCATGGGCGATGATGAACTATCCTTGGAGCTTTTTAACAGCCTTATCGAAACAGGGATGGAAAGCATGAAACTAGGCTTAGTCCCGCCTTCGATGGATCAATTGCTGATCGGAAGTATGGATCGAACTCGTTCAAGCGGAATTCGGTATGCCTATATTTTAGGTGTGAATGACGGGGTTATTCCAGCGCAGATGGCTGAAAAAGGCGTGCTGACTGAAGCAGAACGAAGTGTTCTGATGGACTCCGGATTGCCTATGGCGGATGGAAGTCGCCGTAAGCTGTTGGACGAGCAATTTATCGTCTATACATCGTTGACTGTACCGGGCAAGCGTCTTTGGATGAGTTATCCTTTAGCGGATGAAGAAGGGAAATCGTTATTGCCTTCGGAACTGATCAGGCAGATGAGACAGCTTTTTCCAGGTACGGAAGAGTCACTGCTTTTGGCAGAACCGTCAGTAGAGTCGCCTGAAATTGAGCAAGCAGCTTATCTAGCCCATCCGACTCAGGCGATCTCTTATTTGGCTGTTCGCATGAAGCATTGGATGCTGGGTGGACGTATGTCAGAACTATGGTGGGATGCGTACAATTGGTACGCGGAGCAACCCGCTTGGCAAATGAAACTGCAGTCAGTTGTGCAGGCATTGCAGTATACGAACAAAGAGAAGGGACTTTCTTCCAGAACGAGCAAGCTGTTATACGGTGAACATTTGCGCGCAAGTGTTTCACGTATGGAGAAGTATGTGGCATGTCCATTCTCTCACTTCGTTTCGCATGGATTACGCCTGCAAGAGCGTCGTGTGTATCGCTTGGATGCACCTGATATCGGTCAATTGTTCCACGCTGCATTGAATCAATTCGTACAGAAACTACAGCATGATCAGTTGGATTGGGGTTCCCTTTCCGCCGAACAATGTATGGAGAGGTCTGCACAAGTGGTGGACGAGCTTGCCCCGAGACTTCAAGGTGAGATTCTACTGAGCTCAAGTCGCTATGCGTATATTGCTAGAAAGCTAAAGCAAGTGGTTGGCAGGGCAGCCGTTATTCTCGGTGAGCATGCTAAGCATGGTCAATTTCAACCACTAGGGCTGGAAATTGATTTTGGACCTGGCAAGGATTTGCCTTCGCTGACATTTGAACTGGACAACGGCTGTACGATGGAGATTATCGGCAGGATTGACCGTGTGGATCGCGCTGATGGTGAGCAGGGTGTGCTTTTACGAGTGATTGACTACAAATCCAGTCAAACGGCCTTGCAGCTTTCAGAAGTGTACTACGGATTATCCCTGCAGATGTTAACGTATCTGGACGTAATTCTTACACATGCGGAGACATGGCTTGGTGTGGAAGCAAAGCCGGCAGGCGTGCTTTATTTCCACGTGCATAACCCCATGCTGCAGCAGAAAAATGCGCTTGATCCTGCTTCCGTTGAGAAAGAACTTCGCAAACGATTTAAAATGAAGGGCTTGATCACAGCGGATGCTGAGGTTGCCGGAATGATGGATGATGAGCTTATCCATAGCTCTGGGCATTCACAGCTTATTCCAGTCGCATTAAAGAAAGATGGAAGCTTCTACTCGACTTCATCGGTAGCGACGGACGAGCAGTGGAATACGCTTCGAACTTATGTACGTAAACAAGTCAAACAAATTGGGACGAACATTACAGATGGTCATGTTGATATTGCTCCTTATCGTTTAGGGAAAAAGTCAGCCTGCCAGCATTGTTCGTATACCGCGATTTGCCAAATAGATCCCTTATTTGAAGGGAATGAGATTCAAATCTTTCGACCTCGTGCGAAGGATCAAGTGTGGACGGAGCTTGCTGAACAGGTAAGTCAATCGTGATGGTAGAAAGGAGCGGACAAGGTGACACAACAGCAAGAACCTAAACCCCTCGGTAGTACATGGACGGATGATCAATGGGATGCCATTACCCTCAAGGGGCAAAACATGTTGGTTGCCGCTGCCGCAGGCTCTGGTAAAACTGCCGTACTCGTTGAACGAATCATTCGTAGGATCTCTAATGAATGGGAACCGATCGATGTAGACCGATTACTCGTTGCAACATTTACGAAAGCAGCGGCTTCTGAAATGAAGCATCGAATTCGAGAGGCACTTGAGAAAGAACTGATGAAACAGCCGCATTCACAGCATTTGCGTAAACAGCTGGCGCTAATGGGGAAGGCATCGATTACAACCCTTCACTCCTTTTGTTTAGAGGTTGTTCAGCGTTATTTCAGTCTCATCAAATTAGACCCTGGCTTTCGAATAGCGAATGAAACGGAAGCGGATTTACTCCGTCAGGACTTACTAGGCGAGATGCTTGAAGAATATTATGCCGCGAGTAATGAAGACAGCGCATTCTGGCGTTTGGTGGATTCTTTTAGCGGTGAGCGCAATGATAACGCGATAATGATGCTTATTCAGAAGCTTTACGATGTATCTCGCAGTCATCCTTGGCCGGAGCATTGGCTTAGAGGGACTGCGTCAATGTTTGGCCCGCCTTCTTCAAGGCAAGCGGATCAAGCGATTGCGGATGAGCTGACTGGGATAGTTGAAGAAGCGCTGCCATATGTTGCCGCGGCCTCAGCGCCAGTGGATTATTCGCTGTGGGAGCAAAGTCTAGTTCGTGATCTTTCTCTGGAATTAGAAGGAGCAGCGGATTTGCTAGGACAAGCGCTGCACATCGCGGAATCTCCAGGAGGCCCTGCCCCGTATATAGAAAATTTACGAGATGATATGCTGCTCGTTCAGAATTTATTGGAAACGACGACTTATCCATGGTCCGTCTTGTATCTTGGTTTTCAAACAGTCGAGTTCGGTAAGCTCAAAGCCTGCAAGGGCGATGATTATGACAAAGGACTGCAAGAAGAAGTTAAAGAGCTTCGAAACAAGGCGAAGGAACAAATTAACAAATTAAAAGAAGAATTGTTCGGTCGAACACCAGAACAGTTTCATCAAGAAATTGCAGACATGGCTCCGTTGCTGCACGTCCTTGTTGATCTTATCGTTGATTTCGGTCAGCGATATCAAGCGGCTAAAGCAGCGAAGGGACTGATTGACTTTGCCGATTTGGAGCATTATTGCTTACAAATTCTAAGTGCGCCAGGTTCCATGCCCGGTGAATTGTATCCTTCAGAAGCGGCGCAATCGTATCGGAAGCAATTTGCAGAAGTGCTGCTGGATGAATACCAGGATACGAATCGTGTCCAAGAAGCGATTGTGGAGTTGATTTCAACTTCAAAGCCGGGCAATCGGTTTATGGTTGGTGATGTGAAACAAAGTATTTATCGGTTTCGTCTGGCAGAGCCAGGTCTATTCTTAGAAAAATACAAAGCGTATCGTTCCAACAAAGAAGCATCTGACGGAGAGATGAACGGTGGAAGAATCGATTTAGCGAGAAATTTCCGTAGTCGTCTTCAAGTCGTTGATGCGGTTAACTTTATTTTCAAACAAATGATGAATGAAACTGTCGGTGAAATTGCTTACGATGAGCGTGCGGAACTAGTGTATGGAGCGGGTTACCCGCCCTCTGCCTCTGATTGCTCAGTTGAGATGCTGCTCATTGATCGTGGTAAGGATGGAACAGACAAAAGCGAAGCGTTCACTGAAGAATCCGATGAAAGTGGAGAGGACATCAACGCCGAGGGTGCTGAAAGTGCGATTGATCCCGCATTGGAAGCAGAAGAACTGGAAACTGCGCAGCTGGAAGCACGTACAATTGCTCGTCAAATCAAAGGGTTGTTAGGCGCAGGTGGTCAAGAGTCATTTCAAGTATTTGATAAACGAACGGGGGGTGACCGTCCCGCAACATACAGGGATATTGTAATTTTGTTGCGAGCAACCCAAGCCTGGTCCCCAATTCTAATTGATGAGCTGAAGAAACAAGGCATTCCAGCTTATGCTGAGCTCAGTACTGGTTACTTCTCGGCAACAGAAGTTGAAACGATGCTTTCCTTATTGAAGGTCATTGACAATCCGTATCAAGACGTACCTTTGGCGGCTGTATTGCGATCTCCGATGGTTGGACTGTCAGCAGAGCATTTGGCGCAAATTCGAGCTGCGGACAAATCCGTACCTTTCTATGAGTCTGTCTTGCGTACGGCTGGGCAAAGTGTACAGAGTGCGGATGACAAGCTGGGAATCAAATTGACGCTATTTCTTGAACAATTGGAGCAATGGCGTAATGACGCTAGACAAGGATCGCTAGCCGACTTGATTTGGAGCATTTTTAGACAAACCGGCTATTATGATTTCGCTGGCGGATTGCCTGGCGGCATGCAAAGGCAAGCCAACTTAAGAGCTTTATATGATAGAGCAAGACAATACGAGAGTACGTCTCTGCGTGGATTATTCCGCTTCTTACGATTTATCGAACGGATGAAAGAAAGCGGAGGCGATCTTGGAACCGCACGTGCGCTTGGTGAGCAGGAAGATGTTGTTCGGATTATGTCCATTCATAAGAGCAAGGGCTTGGAATTTCCGGTTGTTTTTGTGGCTGGCATGGCGAAGATGTTTAATCAACGCGATTTGAATGATGCGTTCTTATTGCATAAAGAGCTTGGCTTCGGACCGCGATTTGTAGATACAACGCTGCGTGTCAGTTACCCGACGTTACCCTCTCTTGCGATTAAAAAGAGGCTGAAGCTCGAACTTCTAGCTGAGGAAATGCGCGTTCTCTATGTAGCCCTCACCAGAGCGCGCGAGAAATTGTACTTACTTGGTACTGTGAAATCGCTCGATAAGCTGCTGCGTGGTTGGGCTCGTCATTTATCAAGGGAGGCATGGTATTTGCCTGATTTTGAGTTAGCGAAAGCGAAGAGCTATCTGGACTGGGTAGGGCCTGCTTTGCTTCGTCATCCGGATGCCGCCATGTGGCGTGAACGGCTTGGAATTCGTGATATTGCTTCGGATATACGTTTGCTGCATGATTCATCGCAATGGAAGCTCTCCGTGATTACGCCAGAAAGCTTGCAGGTACAGGATGTCTTAGAAGATGTGGTTGTCGAGCCGGAAAGTGATCGATTCAAGGCGATTCAGCAGCGTGAGACTGTTACTACGTCTGGAAACTGGAAAGAAGCTTTAGAGGATCGACTATCTTGGACATACACATTCCCTGATGCGCCGAAGCATTTTGCTAAAACGACGGTTTCGGAAATGAAACGGCTATCTGAGCTCAACCGGATCGTGGATGAGTTCGAGTCGCCAATCGCTGTGGAAATCTCATCCGGAGAGGGAACTATGCCAACGGCAAGTAAACCAGCGGCTACGATTTGGCGAAGACCGAGATTCATGGAAGAGAAAAAGCTAACGGCAGCTGAGAAAGGGACTGTTGTTCATGCCGTAATGCAAAATATGTCCCTAGCAGAAATGCCAACAGAAGCAATTATACAGTCAACACTCCAAGAGATGTTGGACAAGCAAACGATGACGCAAGATCAGCGTGATGTGGTAGATATCCCTGTTATTTTGAAATTTTTCGAAACACAGGTTGGGAAACGGATGATCCAATCGCACAATGTGCAGCGAGAGGTTCCATTTAGTTATGGACTGCCTGCAGGTGAGGTTTACTCTGAGGCGGACCCATCAACACTTGGAGAGACTGTGCTCATTCAAGGGGTTATAGATTGTCTTTTTGAAGATGAGCTAGGACTCGTTCTCGTAGATTATAAGACGGATGCGGTTAGAGGAAGCACGGAAGTTGAGCTTCAACAACGTTATGAGAAGCAAATAAGCTTATATGCTCGCGCTGTGGAACACATTTGGAAACGTCCGGTACATGGCAAGTTCCTCTATTTCTTTGATGGTGCCAAACTAGTAGAAATGTAGAGAGACATTAATAACGAGAGACGACTTGCTAAGGTCAGAAAGGAGATGAGACATGCGAATTTTACACACGGCCGATTGGCATTTTGGACGAGCTTTGGAGGGGCGCAGCCGGATGGAAGAGCAGATCGCTTTCATGGATGAGCTTGTGCGCATTGTGGAGGATCAAGCGATAGATCTAGTGTTGATTGCTGGAGATATTTACGACAGCGTCAACCCTCCTGCTGCAGCGGAGCAGTTATTTTATGAAGGCATATCTAGGCTTGCAGATGGCGGTAAAAGGCAAGTTGCGATTATTTCGGGTAACCATGATCATCCGGATCGTCTGGCGGCTTCGGGTCCGCTGGCAGCGTCACAAGGCATAACCCTTATTGGATTACCGATTCAGGAAATTCAATCTATTGGAATTGCTCGAACAGGTGAGCTTGCTCGATTAATCGCTTTGCCGTATCCTTCGGAATCTCGCTTAAAGGAGTTGCTTTCCGAAGTTGCTGAGGAAGAAGTGCTGCGCAGCAAATATTCGGAGCGGGTTGGAGCTTTGATTCGTAAACAGGCTGCGTCTTTCGAACCAAATACAGTGAATTTGATCATGAGTCACTTATATGTACTAGGCGGGCATGAAACGGAGTCGGAACGTCCAATTCAAGTTGGCGGTGCGTACACCGTGGACACTACCGCTCTGACTGCTGGGGCGCAATATGTAGCGCTTGGCCACTTGCATCGTCCGCAAAATGTGAAGGCTGCTTCTCCCATTCGATATAGCGGTTCACCTATAGCTTATAGCTTTTCGGAAGCGGGACAAGCCAAATCCGTGACAATTCTTGATCTTGCGCCAGGGCAGGTGGCTGAGCCTCAGGAAATTTTCTTGACCTCAGGACGCCCGTTGGTAAGCTGGAAAGCGAAAGAAGGCATAGGACAGGTACACCAATGGCTAGATGAACAAAGAGATAGCACGGCATGGATTGATTTGGAGATCACGATGACTTCCGCCATGTCCATTGAACAAATACAATCGCTGCGTAAAGCGTACGAAGGCTTCATTCATATTCGTCCCATCTATCCAGAAATGGAAGCTGTTCGTACATCGATGCCGAAAGCAGCTTTTTCAATGGAGGAGCATTTTACACGCTTCTATGCGCGTCAAACGGGAGGCGCACAACCAGAGCCTGCGTTAGTTCAATTATTTTTGGAGTTGCTGCAGGAGAAAGAGCTTGGTGATACTTCTGGCGGCGAGTAAGCGCAAATGAATTGAGATTCGTGCGTGTGGGGAAAAATGTTTTCCCCAACAAGTGCTTGTGGATAACTTTTGTGATGTAAGTGAAAGGAGGAAGTAAGATGCGTCCAGTACAATTACAGATGTCAGGCCTGCAAAGCTATCGAGAGCTGCAGACAATCGATTTCAGCCAGCTCGTAGATGCTGGAGTGTTTGGAATATTTGGGCCAACGGGAAGTGGAAAATCATCGATTTTAGATGCGATAACCCTCTCATTGTATGGCAAAGTAGAACGAGCAAGCGGCGGCACCCAAGCGATTATGAATCATGCCGAGCAGACACTGTTCGTTTCTTTTACATTTGAACTGACCAATGCAACGAGTACAGAGCGATATCGGGTAGAGCGGCAATTCAAGCGTGGTGCTGAGATGTCCATCAATGGAACCATTTCTCGGTTCTTACATATTCGTGATAACGAAACGATCGTGCTGGCGGATAAGGCGGGCGAAGTCAATCAACAAGTTCAGAACATTTTGGGGCTGTCGATGCAGGACTTTACGAGAGCGGTCGTGCTGCCGCAAGGGAAGTTTGCTGAGTTTCTGACCTTGACAGGTAAGGATCGAAGGCAAATGCTGCAGCGGCTTTTCCATCTTGAAACCTACGGGGACCATTTGAGTGCGAAGGTCAGCTCTAAAGTAAAGGAAACGGACAGCGCTGTTAAACAGCTTGCTGCCGAGCAGCAGGGGCTAGGGGATGCGTCCTCAATGGCTTTGGAAGAAGCGAATAACAGGCTTCATGAAGCGGAACAAGAAGCGGTTCGTAGCCGGGACCATTTGGAGCAGCAGGAGAAGCTCTATGAAGAGCATAAACAAGTTTACCAATGGATGAAGGAATCTGAGGGACTTGAGCAAGAGCAGCAAAAGCATCGAGAGCAAGACGGGCTCATTGCTGAAAAAGAACAGCTGCTGAAGCTTGGTGAACAAGCGGAGCGAGTTATTCCTTACTTGGAACAGCATAAGTTGGCTGCGAGTGATGTGTTATCTAGCAAATCTCACCTTGATGCAGCTGTAACTTCGCAAGCGATTGCGGACACTGCTTTTCAGCAAGCAACATTAGCGTTTGACAAAGCGGAACAAGAACTGGTCTTGCAGGAAGGGCCGTTAATGCTGCGCTTGGATCAGTTGGAACAAGCGCTTGTCATTGGACAGGAGCTTGAACAGGTACAGTCTCACATTCAAACGACACAAACGCAAGAAGCTGAAGTGAAATCAACGTTATTACGTCTGCAAGCGGACATTTCTAAATCCAATGAAACGAAGCAAAAGGCAGTGGCGAAACAATCGGAGCTGAAAGCGCAATTAAAGCTGGTAGAAACGGATGCCACGCAGAGACAATTACTTCAAAACGCCGTGCAAGCGAAAAAAGGGATTCTCCTTCTTCAGTCTCAAGAGCTGGAAGCGAAGAATAGTAAATCTGATAAAGCACATGCATATGCTGCGGTCGAACATTCGCAAAGCTTAATTGTAGAGAAACAAGGAGTTCTTCAGGCTAAGCTAAGCGGTTGGTTTACAGCGTATGCTGCGTGTAAGGGACACTTACAGAGACACGATGTTTTTTTTGGAAAATTGTTTACAGGCTTGCAAGGGTGGATGGATGAGCAACGCAGGCAGTTAAAGCATCAAGAGCGTCATGCTTTGGCTGCTGTATTAGCTGCAGAACTGGAGATGGGTGAGCCTTGTCCTGTCTGTGGAGCGATGGAGCATCCGGCTCTTCAAAATAACAACGAGTCCGCGATGAATGCAGAGAAAACAAGTATATCCGAAGGTTTATTGCAGCAAATCGAGCTATTGTTACAAGAAATGAAAGAACGACAGTTTCAAGGCTCGCAAGTTGCTCGACGAATGTCGGAGCTCTATAAGCAAGCCGTTGAATTGGAATTTCCAGCTGAGGTTAAGGGGGAGCGGCAAGAAGGCCGTGCGGGCATAGAACATGCACTACAGGAAGCTGCTGTAGCTCAAGAAGAAGGAACACAGGTAGATCTGAGAAGCATTTCTTTAGAAATGAAACTCGAGGATTGGCAGGAGCAATGGCAGATTTTGGAGTCAGACTTTCAATCTCGTATGTCTCAAGTAGAAGAGTGTGAGAGGGTACTTCAGGACATATACAAAGAACATGCCCAACTTACTCAACAAGGTCTTGTCTTACATGCACAATGGCAGGCTGCGGCTAGTTTGCTTGCTGAGTCAGAAACTAAATTAACAAGTGTAAGCAAATCTGTTGAAGAGCAGACTCGGCAGTGGCATACGGATTTTACAACGCTGACTTGGGATCTGGTGGATGACCAACTCCATCAGCTCCTTGAACATGAGCGTCTAGCCGATGAACTGCGCGGTCGTATTGAGAAAAGCATTCCTTTTCTCGAGGAGCTTCTCGCGGGCCTCGAAAGCCTTCAGCTTGCTGCGCAAGAGCAAGATCGTACAGCCTTGCAGCTCCATGAGCGGCTGCAAGGGCTCGCGCAGCTCGCCGCCGACAAGTCGCGGCAGCTCGCTCTGCGCGCGCCTGGCGCGGCGGTGCCGCAGCTCATCGCGGAGGCGACCTCCGCGCTAGCGCAGCTGCGTCAGCTCGCGCAGCAGACCAAGCTCGCGCACGCGGCGGCGCAGCGCGAGCAGTCCCTAGCGGCGCAGCGCTACAGCGCCGCCGCCGAAGCCGCTGCCGCCGCCGCGCGGCAGCAGGCGCAGACCGAGCGCGCGCTTGCCAGCGCGCTCGAAAAAGGAGGCTTCGCGTCGCGCGAAGCCGCAGAGGCCGCGGCGCTGGCGCCTGAGCAGCGCCGCCAGTGGGCTCAGCTCGCGGCGGAGCACCGCGAGCGGGAGCAGGCGCTGCGCGCCCAGCTGGCGCAGCTGGCAGCGAAGCTGCAGGGCCGCGTGCTGAGCGCGGCCGAGTGGGCGCAGTCGCAGGCGCAGCTGAGCGACGCGAAGGCTGGCGCCGAAGCCGCGCTGGAGGCGCGGGCCAAGGCGGCGCAGGGCGCAAGCGAGCTCGCTGCGCGGCACTTGCGCTGGTGCGAGCTCGAGGCGCAGCGTGCAGAGCAGGCGACGCAGCTGGAGCGGCTTGGCAAGCTGCAAGCCGTGCTCAAAGCCAATGCCTTCGTCGAGTACCTGGCCGAAGAGCAGTTAATGCAGGTAAGTCGCGCGGCATCCGAGCGACTTGGTGAGTTGACGCGTCGACGTTACGGGATTGAAGTCGACTCTGGCGGTGGCTTCGTCATTCGTGACGATGCGAATGGCGGGGTGAAGCGTCCGGTTGGGACGCTATCCGGTGGGGAAACCTTCCTTACCTCGTTAGCATTGGCCTTAGCATTATCTGCTCAGATTCAGTTGAAGGGCGAATATCCGTTAGAGTTTTTCTTCCTGGATGAGGGCTTCGGTACACTTGACCAAGAATTGCTGGACATGGTTATAGGTGCTTTAGAGAAGCTGCATACAGATCGTTTAGCTGTAGGCGTCATCTCTCATGTACCTGAGCTGCGTGCTCGACTCGTTCGCAAATTAATTGTACATCCCGCAGAACCATCTGGTCGCGGGAGTCGCATTTCAGTCGAAGAACTTTGAGCTAACTTAAAGTGATCTCTTTTCAAAAGATTGCTTAACACAAATAAGTAAGGCTAATGACGCATTATTCGTCATTAGCCTTTTTTTATTTCCTGAATACTCCCTAGGTAAAGGTATCAATCCGTTTCGTACAAGTTGGCATACACTGCACCAACATGACGAAAAGGGGAATGTGCATGGCAACATTTCATGAAGCACTGAAGCATAAGAATCGTCTCTCACCTGTTTTATTGAAAAGGGCGGAGGTTATGGCGGTCGGGGTTGGATATGCAGATCCCCAAAAACCAACTGCGGGGGCAAGTGTCATCGTATACACCAATCAAAAGATAGTGCCTTCCGGATTGAATAACCTCAAAAGTGTTGCCGCAAAATTAGGGTCATCCGTGCCGGTGCGCTTTCTTTCATCTAAGTCATTTAAAGCGCATGTGCTGACTGCTGCCAAACCGAGAGCTTATAAGGCAGCTACATTTCAAAGTAGACAGCGTCCAGTTCCTGGCGGAGTAAGTATTGGCAAAACCAATCCCTTTTCCACGGGGACAGCAGGTTTGGTTGTGATCAAAAATAATCAGCTTTACATTCTAAGTAATAACCACGTACTGATCAGAAATAACTCATCTGCATTCTCGGAAACGGTACAACCAGGGCCTGCTGATGGCGGGATGTCTGGGACGGATCGTGTAGGAAGAGCCTATCAATTTGTTCCATTACGTCCAGGTGAAGTTAATTTTCAAGATTCGTCAATAGCTCTCCCGACCTCTAACAGCATATTAAATCCACGGTATTTGCGCAGTGCATCAGGCCAACTAATTACAGTCCCAGGACATCTATTAACCTATCCAGTCGGTCTAAAAGTGTTTAAATCTGGACGTACTTCAGGTTTTGTTAGAGGAACCGTGGAGTCTAATAATGTAGATGTGCGTGTATCGTATGGGGGAAGCCTTGGTACCTTACTATTTCGCAATCAAACTGTGGTTGTTGGGGATTCGGGTCCTGTTTCACTCCCAGGTGATTCTGGGTCGGTTTGGCTCCGTTCAAGTGACCGCTATGCGGTAGCGCTCAACTTTGCAGGGCCAGCGGATGGATTACGCTCCATATGCAACCCTATCGGTGTGGTCATGACTACCTATGGCGTGCGTACGGCAATTCCTGCAGCAGGCGGTACTTTTACGGCGGGTAAAATACATGGAATGGCACCGCGTGGCGACGCCTCTTATGTGCAGCCATTGACAGAAAGTCAACGTAAACGAACTAGAGCGATTTTAGTGAAGTCACATAAGTAAACAGGTAATAAATGTTTGAAGGGCTGAATTACATGGGGTCTTCACAAAAAAATGAGATAATGACCTTGTTTTTTTGGAGCATCATATGTAATTCCCTTACATACTATGATCGTCTCATATCTTCTTATTTCCACAATGAGTACGTCCTGTTTTCCCTTTCACATTTCCTTCAATTTTCAACTCCTCCTCAACGACTAGCAATCCCTATATTCGACCGAATAACCTGACCGTCGAGTGCCACTCCATATGAAATCGATTGTAAATAAGCCAATTGCTTTTCAGCATAAGCTTCACCTTTGGAGACGATTTGATTTTTCTCAATGTAAAAAGGTTGGAAAGACATCTCGATTTGGTCCTCTGAGAGGTTTAAATGGAGTAGACCTGTGTCTGCTTTTGGACCCGATACATAGTCAGGGAAGAGGAAATTACCGATCGAGTAGGCAATGGGCTTCCCTTTGTAATATTCAAAGCCTTGAAGTACGTGTACGTGGCTGCCAATAATGGCATCTGCGCCTGCATCTATCATTTGCTTGGCAAATTCTCGCTGCCAGGGTTCAGGGCGATTGTTCATCTCAACTCCCCAGTGTAAGTAAACGAGGACGAAGTCTGCATCCTCACGTTCTCGAGCAATGGCATCAAGTACGGGCTTGTGATCATAAGCCTGGGCAATGCCGGGTTTGTTCGGGCCTGCAAACCAGTCACCCGTAGGGATAAACCGAGAAAAAGCGAGGAATTTCACCTTTTTCCCCTTCAAAGTAACGCTCTTCGCTCGATAGGCTTCTTGCGCATTCAGACCACCGCCTACATAAAGTAGGCCGGACTTATCCAAATGGGTTAGCGTGTCGAGAAACCCTTTCTGTAAGAAATCCATAGAATGATTGTTTGCGACGGAAACCATGTCAAAACCGGCATTTTTCAAACCACGAAGTGACTCGGGATTGGATTTGAAATTATAAATCTGATTGGTATCCTTCTCGTTCTCGAGGGTAACAGCGGTTTCGAGATTGACGAAGGAAAAATCAGCGCGTTCGATTTCGGATTGAATATGTTGAAATGGATAATCAGGCCCATACCGGTTGATCGCCTCCTTAACTGACCAGTCGAACATGGCGTCACCGGCATAAAGAATATGTAGCGGCTCTTGCAACTCTAGTTTTGCAGGAGATGGTTGTACATATACGACACTTGGAGCCTTTTCTTCTGCTATTGTACTTATCACAGGTTTAGAATGATCTTCATTTGATCCTGTAACCATCGCCGATGGAAGAGGGGCCGACTCTTGCGTAGTGTTTGTCTGTTCTATGGGTTGAGTCGTGCTTGTTTCTATGGAAATAGTCAATTTATCAACGGAAGATGGATCAAGCATGGTCTCGCAACTGACGAGTAACGAACTCAGACAAGCTGCAACGAGGAAAACAGGGCCTATATTTTTCATATGGTGAAAACCCTTCCGTTAATGCATTTTTCTATATTTTAACAATTGCAATTTGCAGAAGGCATCGAACTGTCGTGTAGAAACGATGAAATTTTGCTCAATTTTGTCAACTTAGAGGGATTATTTTGTAGTTTCTTTGAATATTGTGCTACTTTTCGACGATTCATTACGTATCTAGTACAGGCGAATAGTTGAAAACACCATGAAAGGGAGTCTGTTTATATTGAAAATGAATAAACGAATAGGTATTTTATCACTAGCCGTTGGTATTCTTGCTGCGGGAATCGCACAAACACCAGCACCTGCACGTGCTGACGTCGTCTGGGATCATTGGACACAAGCGGAGTCGTTGCAAGCGTCTGGAAATTCCAAAGCTGCCGTTCCTCATTGGCAATATCTCTCTGATTATTACGCAAGCAAAGGGGATTGGGAGAATGCGGCGCTATTCAGTGGGAAATTAGATGCGTATTTTGATGAGATCGGAGATTATGACCAAGCGATTCATTATTATGAGCAGGAAAATCAATACTGGGTGAATGCGGGCAAGGATTGGGGGGCTGTGAAATTGCAGCGTGCTGATCAAATTCGGACAACCGTTGAGTTGTATAGGAAAGAAAATAATGAGAGTGTTGTTCAGCAGCTCTCGGAACCTGTTGGCTCACAACTTGCTAAGTTTGAACCCGTTTATGGTACATATTTAGGGATGTACTCCGAGCAAGATCCGAAAGTCGGTAATATGTTCACGAAAACGCAATCCGTCTATGGCAAGAAGCATGCGATTTACTTAGCTTATACCTCTTGGGGAAAAAGCTTTCCCTCCTCCTATGTAAAACGAGCGAAAGATGCCGGCGGAGCTTTACAAATTGCTTGGGAACCGCTAGACGGGTTGGACCCTGTTACCGATGGCACGTATCTGCGCAACTGGGCTAAGGAAGCGAAAGCTGCTGGGATTCCAATCTTTTTACGTTTTGCAGGTGAGATGAATGGCGCTTGGGTGAAATGGCACGGAAATCCTGCGCAGTATATTGCGAAGTTTAGAATGCTCCATGATGTATTTGCGGCTGAAGCGCCGAACGTGGCTATGGTATGGAGTCCGGGGGATGTGCCTGCGAATGATATCGATCCGTACTATCCAGGAGATGCGTATGTAGACTGGGTTGGCGTAAGTTTGTATATTGAGCCTTATGAAAATGGGGATCCCTCACTTCCTTCTATGCTAGCAACAAGTAACGTAGAAAGATTGACGAGATTGTACAACACGTATGCAGATCGCAAGCCATTGATGCTTAGTGAGACGGGGGTTCCGCATTACTCGCATTCTGCAAGCGAAGATTACACGGAGTGGGCTAAGCTTAATCTCCAGCGGTTGTATGAAATTATGCCGTACAAATATCCAAGACTGAAAGCGATCACGTACTTTAATGTGGATCAGCAAATGAGTAACGCCAAAAACGATTATTCACTATCGACTTCTTCTGAAATCCAAAGCTACTACAGCAAGTTGATTGCTAATCCATATCTGCTTTCTGAAGTTAAGGACGCAGCGAAACCTGCCGATCAAGTTGGTTATGTGCCTATTAATGCGGATCATCAAGCCTTCACTAAGCAAACTCGGGTCATTCCTTTTATCAAAATTCCGGAGGTTTACATTGGCAAGGTTGATTATTTATTGAATGGGCGGGTTATTGCCTCCCAAACGAGTCTGCCTTATGGACTGGATCTCAAAGCTGGAGATGTGCCAGAAGGCTCGGTTTTACAATTACGTATCCTGAACAAAACCGGACAACAAGTTGCACTGCGAACGTTTGGTATTTCATCACAGGTTTCCGTGAATATCAATGGGATCGAACAAAAATTTGAACAACCCCCTGTCATTGTGAATGGCTCGACATTTACGCCGCTTCGTGCCATTTTCGAAGCTATGGGGGCCAAAGTAGATTATGAAGCGGCTACTAGATCAGTCACAGCAACAAAAGGAAGCACAACCGTGAAGCTGACACTTGATCAAAGCACCGTGTATGTAAATGGTAAGGCGATTCAACTGGAAGAACCAGCCAGACTCGTGAATGGGTATACACTTGCACCTGCTAGATTCGTAGGAGAAACCTTTGGCGGCATCGTCAATTGGGATGGAACTAGCCGCACGGTAACCATTTCAACGAATTAACATACCAATAAAAAAGCTGCTTTCACTTCTGACAACATGTCAGGGCGGGAGCAGCTTTGTTTATTTTACAAATTATATGAGCTTCATTTCCATCTGGTCGATTTTCCAAACACCGTCCATTTTCCTCAAAATATAAGTGAAATGAGCATCATGGGTGCCTGATAGTATATAAATGCCCGTATAACGCAGTGTGTTGGAATCTTCTGATTGTATAGATTGTTGTTTGATCTCCTTGACTTCACCAGGGGGTCTGAGTGGTAACACACCGCCTTCGACAATGTGATGAATTCCCGATTTCTGTAGATAGGTGTTGGCTAATTCTTTGGCTTTATTTTCAGTAAATACCTGCTGCAGCCATGTTTGAATCTGCTCTTTCTGATCGGGACTAATTCGTTTGAGCGCAATTGGACTTAACCCATTGATATATTGTTGATTGATTTGTTGAAACCAATCCTGCATAAGCGTATAGGTGGCTGGCGCTGTGAGGTCATGATTATCCTTCATCGTAAATGGAGCCAGAGGATAGGCGCTAAGAGCTTGAGTGAGTTCACTTTGAGTGACCTCCGACAGTGGCGGCGGTGTAGTTTCGACTTGGTTTAGTTGAGTTACTACAGCTGTATCGGAGACGCCTTCAAGAATATCCGCATATACGGTTTGATAGCGACGAATGGTAACGGTAACACGACCTTTGGATCCTGGCGGGCCAAATTGTTTGTGGGCATCTGGATTACTTACTTGCAGAATCAGGCGCGTGGGGGTTCCTTTGAAAGCCAGCGGCTGCGGCAATAGTTCCGAGGAGGCTTCGTCCGCTAACATGATGATCTGGCTGCTATTATAGGTGTCCTCTTCATAGTTAATGGTAAAAGTACCGGAGATTTGCGCTTCTCCTTCCATGATGAAGACCTTAGAGCCTTTCCCATAGGTCTCCAGTTGACGATCAAGTACTTTCCATCCAGCAACCCCATCGCCGATTCTGAGAAGCGCAGGATCATACCAGCGCGCGGTACTTGACTGCTTGGTTTCGTTAGGTAGTACCTGCGGACTCGGTTCTATAGTTGTTCTAGGCAGTGCCGTTATCTCGGGTTGCTTGGTTACTTCTGCATGTAAAGTGGTTTGGGGTGCTGGAACAAGAATTTTCACAAGCAAGATCAGTATTGCGATGGAGAGCAACAATCCTCCGACAATCATCAAGCTTCTTTCTTTCGACATACAAATGCCTCCTACTTGGTATTCATTGTCTATGTAGACGATCTGCGCAGGCTGAAGTTGCATGATAAGCGATAAAATTTTCCAGTAACGGGTGATATAGAAAAACAGCACTCCCAATTTAGGAAGTGCTGGCTGCAATTAATGAATATATCTTAGCTCTATACGTTCTGCAGCGCTTGCTGCACCTCTTGTACGATCGATAACGCTGCAGTTCGAGCACTCGAGAATGCACGTTCAGCGAGCTCTCCTTTACCTGTACAGCCGTCTCCGCAGAAGTAGAAAGGAATATTTTCCACACGAGTTGGTAAAAGTCGGTTGGTCGCAATGTTCTTCACGCTGGAAACCATGGCTTTCTTAGAAACACGCTTAACCGCAGTGACATCACGCCAGCCTGGATAGTGTTGATCGAAAAGGGCTTCCATTTGTGAGGTTTTATTGTCCAAATAGGCTTTACGTTCCTCATCACTATCGAAGTTGTCGCTTAAGTACGCGATACCTTGAAGTAACTGCCCGCCTTCAGGCACTAACGTATGGTCTGTTGCCGAAACATCGCTAATGAAGAGCTTATTGTCCATATCGCTGATGTAACTAAACGGTCTAGCGACGACGCGGCTTAAACCGATGTCGTAAACCATAACCTCAGTTGCTGTATTGGACTCATACGGTGAGAGGAATGGCTCCCATGCCGTACCTTTCAACAGCTTGACAACTTGTTGTACGGGCATCGCGAAAATCACTTTATCAAACGCCATTTCACGTGTCTTCGTTTTTAAAACAAACTTGCGGTCCTCATAACGAAGTCCGTCCACACCTTCCTGCAGGGCGATTTCCCATTTGCCGGAGGCGGTCATTTTCTGTTTCAACTGATTCGTAATAACTGCCCAGCTGCCCAAGACATAATTGACAGGTTTACTGGATAGGAACAAGTTGTGATAATACTCGCTAATAACAGCACCGGATACATTTCGAGCATCTTCTGGTGTAATGAAGAAGTTAGAGCATACCAAATGCTCCCATAGCTCTTTCACATCTTCATCGGCGTTAGACTCAGCAAGGTAGTCGGCTAATGTTGCATAGTTTTTAATATTGTGAATATTAGCTATAATTGCGGCAATTTCACCAACGAAGCGGACTTTTTGAATCGTGTTCAGTAGATCCGTTTTTAACAGGTTAATGGCATCGAGTGGTGCAGTTGTAAGCTGATTATGCTTCGCGTAGACGACTTTGCGCTTATCAACTTGCTTGGAGGAAAACGATAGTCCAAGTTCGCGTTCCATCGTAGTCAACGTATGACGATCGATCCCATAGATCGCGTGTGCGCCGTAGTTGAGTGTGAAACCAGCTTTCTCATACGTAAATGCGCGGCCTCCGAGCTGTGGACTACGCTCAAATAGAATCCCTTCCACATGTGGGTTTTCAGATAAATATGCGGCTGCTGTTAAACCAGCAAGACCTCCACCGATAATGGCTACTTTCATTCGTTTTTCCTCCTTGGGGACTGGTTCTACCTGCAGGGATGCGTTAGGTTCTACGGAACGAAGACCTACCCAAAGCCAGGCTAAGTTGTTTTTCATCATGGAGAGCAGGTCGGCATCATCTTGCGTGCACCATGTTCGGATCGTGCCTGCATACATGCACACGAGCAATTCAATCTTTTTTGGCTCCGGGAGCCAGTGCAGCAAGCTTTCTGTTAAAACGTTCAATTGCTGGAGCTCTTCCAATTTAACCGTATCATTTTGCAAGGAAAGTGCCTGCAAGCTGCGAATTAGTCTTGGTGAGAACTGAATATTGGACGCTAAGTCTAAAAATAGCCGATTAATATGTCCTTCTAATGATTGCACCTTGGAAGGGGGTTGCTTGACCCAGTCTTGAATCAACTGAATTTGTTTCGTGTATAACGCTGAAATGATGGCATCCTTACTTTTGAAATAATGATAAAAGGTTCCTTTGGATGTACTGGTAGCTGCGATAATATCATCGACAGAGACGTTCTCGTAGCCTTTCTCCATGAACATCGCTAAGGCGACTTCCATCATCACATCGCGCTTTTTGCGGGTCGAGGCTCTCATGAATTGACTCATCCGCTCACTCCATTCAGGCGATCAGTTTACCCTTATTATATGCAAAAGTAGACTATTAGTCTACAAGTGAATTGACCGGTGTCAAATACGGGCTTCGGATTAAACAATCTAAATCATTCTTTCCCGTGTGAGCCGAATAAGTTAGGTATATACTTCACATTAGAACACCTTGAGAGGATGAGTCATTGACTTGAATAAAGCAGATTTAGGATGGCATGTATTTTTTGAAAAAGCATTCGAACCGTATCTAAACGAAGAAGGATTTGTCGCAGGCCGCGTCTCCTTAGAACATAAGCATATGTATCGCGTTCAGACGGAAGCTGGCGAAATGCTGGCAGAGGTTTCTGGCAAAATGCGTCACCAAGCGCTGCGGCGCGAGGATTATCCTGCCGTAGGGGATTGGGTCGTCTTATCCCTACGGGAAGGGGAGCAGCGGGCTGTAATCCATGCCGTGCTTCCTCGTCGAAGTAAGTTTTCCCGTAAAGTGGCTGGTCAAGTCACGGAAGAGCAAATTGTTGCAACCAATGTAGATACCGTATTTCTGGTAAATGCCTTGAATCAAGATTTCAACGTTCGTCGAATTGAAAGATATTTGGTTTTAGCGTGGGAGAGCGGAGCGAATCCCGTCATTGTATTGAGTAAGTCTGATCTGTGCGAAAATCCAGAGGAGCTTGCCGACGAAGTCGCGGCTGTTGCTATAGGGGTTCCCATCCACATTATTAGCTCTGCAGAAAATCGTGGTTTAGAAGAACTTGCTGCCTACATGACTCGCGGGCAAACTGTTGCGTTACTTGGATCGTCAGGAGTTGGTAAATCGACCTTAGTGAATCGCATCTACGGACGAGATATTTTGAACACAGGAGATATCCGATCTGGTGATGATAAAGGGAAGCATACAACAACGCATCGTGAAATGATTCTGCTGCCTGATGGCGGCATTTTAATCGATACCCCGGGTATGAGAGAGTTGCAGCTTTGGAGCGCCTCAGAGGGGCTCAGCACGTCCTTTCAGGATGTTGAGGAATTTGCAGAGCAATGCTTCTTCCAAGATTGCAAACACGAGAATGAACCGAAGTGTGCGGTTAAAGCCGCGCTAGATTCGGGAGCTTTAGCTGCAGATCGCTTCCAAAGTTATGTGAAATTGCAAAAGGAGCTTGCCTATCTAGCTCGCAAAGAGGACAAAGGTCTTCAAGCTGCGGAAAAAGCGAAATGGAAGAAGATCCATCAATCGCTCAAAAGCCAACCTCATCGCTAATTCCGATATTATTTGGATTGGATTTTTTGATGGCTTTCCGATAAACTTATAGGTAAGTAGGATAACAATGTCGGGAGGACGAATGGATCAATGAGTGATTGTGTTTTTTGTAAAATCATTGCAGGGGAGCTTCCCTCTAAGAAAGTCTATGAGGATGATCAGATTCTAGCTTTTCATGATATTCAGCCTGCCGCACCGATTCATGTCCTTATCATTCCGAAGAAACACTTTGCTTCTTTAGCTGCTGGAGAGACGGAAGATTGGGCTGTCGTAGGGCAAATGCAGCGTGTTGCAGCACAAATTGCTAGAGAGCTAGAGGTAGAAGAATCCGGTTATCGTGTGATTACGAACATTGGTGCCAACGCGGGTCAAATTGTTCACCATTTGCATTATCATCTGATGGCAGGTGCTAGATTGGCACCGCTTGGTGTGCATAACTAATCTTTCCTAGCAGGAAACATCAGTTTAGCGATTGACACCCTAATTACTATCACCTATAATGAGATTTGATGAACCGTTTTGTCTTAGATGGTCTGTTCGGAGGGAGGGAAAACTGTTGTCAGAAACTCGAGTTCGTAAGAACGAAACTATAGATGCTGCACTTCGTCGCTTTAAGCGTTCCATCGCTAAGGATGGCGTTCTTGCAGAAGTTAAGAAACGTAAGCATTATGACAAGCCTAGCGTTAAGCGTAAGCTTAAATCAGAGGCTGCTCGTAAAAGAAAGTTCTAGGAGGCAACATGAGCTTAAGCGATCGATTGAACGAAGATATGAAGCAAGCGATGAAGAGTCAGGACAAGTTTAAGCTCTCTGTAATTCGAATGGTGCGTTCAACGATTAAGAATTCTGAGATTGATCTGAAAAGACCCTTAGACGACAATGAAGTGCTTGATGTTCTAACTCGTGAGATCAAACAGCGTAAGGATTCCCTCCAAGAATTTACCAAGGCAGGTCGTGAAGATCTAGCCGACAACCTGAGTGCGGAACTTGTTATTTTAGCTGAGTACATGCCGCAACAGCTTTCTGAGGAAGAAGTGAAAGCCATTGTACAGCAGACCATCCAGCAAATTGGTGCTTCTTCCAAAGCGGATATGGGCAAAGTGATGACGGCATTGATGCCTCAGGTTAAAGGACGCGCTGATGGTAAGATTATCAATCAGTTAGTTCAACAACTATTAGGTTAATACCAAATATGTTTTGTGAAGACCGAGTGGATTCGTTCCGCTTGGTCTTTTTTCCATTTCAGAAGGCTTTCTCACATTTTCTAATAATTTCCGAAACAGTTCATACATTAATACGTACATACCTAATGAGAAGGAAGTATAAGGGGAAGGAGTGAACGACGATGTTTCTAGATAACTTGTCCGCGTTTCTGACTCACCCTGTAACAGCTACCGTTTTATTAATGGTTGGCATTATTGGCATCGCGCTTGAACTGCTTTTTTTCAGTAGTGGATTGTTGGCCTTGGCAGGGGTTGCTGGCTTTGGTTTATATTTTCTGGGTTTCTATTTAGCAGGCTTTGCAAGCTTCGGTGATTTAGCTGTCTTAGGATTAGGCGTAATTCTGCTTATTTTAGAATTGGTCGTGCCTAGCTTTGGTATTCTCAGTGTATTGGGAGCCATTTGTCTCTTCGGCGGCGTCCTGATGGCGTCTTCTGATCCCAAAGAAGCAGCGTTTATGTTGATTATTGCTCTGCTAGTGGCCATTGTGGCTGTCATTGCAGCGATTAGAACGTTTAAGCACCGGGGTGTTTGGAACCGTTTTATTCTGAGGGAACAGCTAACGACAAGTAAGGGTTTTACATCGAATCCAGACAGATCCTATTTAATTGGCCAAACAGGTGAAGCGATCACACCTCTGCGGCCTGCAGGTACGGCGATGATTCAAGGGGAACGTGTCGATGTCGTTTCGCTAGGCAGCTTCATCTCAGTCAACCAATCAATCGTTGTTGTGGATGTTGAAGGAGTTCGTGTTGTTGTAAAAGAACTGGATAAGCAACATAACATTGAGGAGGAAATAAACAAATGACGATTGAACCAGGCTTATATTTGGTGCTGCTTGCAGCCATTATTATTATCGTGTTATCGGTTCTTCTGAGTGTCGTTCCAGTTATGCTGTGGATATCTGCATTGGCTTCAGGTGTGAAAATTAGTATCATTACCTTGATCGCGATGAGACTTCGTCGGGTTACGCCAAGTCGTATTGTGAATCCGATGATTAAGGCTACGAAAGCGGGTATAGATCTTAGTGTGAATCAACTGGAAAGTCACTATCTTGCAGGCGGTAATGTTGACCGTGTTGTGAATGCACTAATTGCTGCACATCGAGCAAAAATTCATTTGGAATTTGAGCGCGCGGCGGCCATTGATTTGGCGGGTCGCGATGTATTGTTAGCTGTTCAAATGAGTGTAAATCCACGTGTGATCGAAACGCCTAATGTTTCGGCTGTAGCGAAGAACGGTATTGAGGTAAAGGTTATCGCAAGAGTAACAGTTCGTGCTAATATTGACCGACTAGTCGGTGGTGCCGGGGAAGAAACGATTATTGCCCGTGTCGGTGAGGGTATCGTTACAACCGTAGGTTCCAGTGAATCTCACAAAGACGTCTTAGAGAATCCGGATATGATCTCTAGGACTGTACTGGGTAAAGGCTTGGATGCGGGCACTGCATTTGAAATACTGTCCATTGATATTGCAGATGTGGATGTAGGTAAGAACATCGGCGCACATTTACAAACGGAGCAAGCAGAAGCAGACAAACGAATCGCGCAAGCAAAAGCAGAAGAACGCCGCGCAATGGCTGTTGCAGCTGAGCAGGAGATGAAAGCGCGAGTTGTAGAGATGCGTGCTAAAGTTGTTGAATCGGAGTCTCAGGTTCCGCTTGCGATGGCAGAAGCGTTACGGAATGGTCAATTAGGTGTAATGGATTATATGAATCTCAAAAACATTGAATCCGATACACAAATGCGTTCCTCCTTAGGTAAAGTAAACGACGGGAAAAATGAGAAAGAATAAGGGTACGAGGTGATCGGATGGAACAGCTTATCGTATTCTTATTTAAGAACTGGTATCTGGTCATTATCGCGCTGGCCTTCTTCTATAAATTGCAAGGCAGACGACAACGACCTGAGCGAGGCACAGGCACAACAAGAGCAGGGATGCCGACCTTTGGGAATGGTCCAGGAGAAGCTAGGAGGCCTGCTGAAGCGAAGCGTGGTCAACCAGGTCAGCCTGCTGCCTCGGGTCGCTCAGAACGCGTGAGAGACGAGTTTAATCAGTCTAACATAGGCAAACCGACGCCCCCAGCGCAGAAGCAGAAGGCATCTCCTTTTAGTTCACCTTCAACTAAAAGTGGAACTTCGGTTGGCTCCCCTATTTATTCAGAGGAGATATCATCTTCGAGTCCATTTCCAGACCAACCGAATCGCGATCAAGTACTGCAAGGTGTTGTGTGGGCAGAGATACTAGGCCCGCCGCGTGCAAAGAAGCCTTATCGTAGATGAATCAATACAGGAACGTCCTCTTGCCTATGCGAGGGGGCGTTTTTTTTATGCTTCTTCTTCATAAAAGCGGCTTCTGTCGCATAATTTGGTAGAAAGTCTATGCGCCTTTTCTGCATTTTTGATCTTCTAGTTAGAGGGGGTACTGCCCAGCTATGCGTCGCTTGACCCGCAAATGGAACCAGTTCACGGCCAAGATCCTTGATCTTCCCCAAGATGTTGTACAGGATTTGCCGCGAATCACGATGATCGGCAACGTACAGCTATATGTAGAGAATCACCGGGGCGTACTGTTTTTCTCCAGTGAAATTCTGAAGCTGGAGTTAACGAAAGGAACGCTTGAGGTTTGCGGCCAGAAATTGGTCATTCGAGCCATCCTTTCCGAAGAGGTGTTCATTGAAGGCATCATTGATCATGTGAAATATATGCCTTAATTGGGTAGTGCGAATGAGAACTGGAGGCTGAATCATGAAACAATCCTTATTCATAGCCCGTCTGCGAGGCTATGTACGCATACAAATTCGCGGCAAGGACTGCGAAAGGTTGATTCATCCCATGGTGGAGGGAGGCTTCTCCATATGGGATATTCAAGCTGGAAAAGATGGTAGGTTGGAGATGTATATCCTCATCAAGGATTTCTTTCGACTTCGTCCGCTCTTGAAACGGACAGGCTGTAGAGTGCACGTGATGGAACGATTCGGTCTTCCTTTTTTCATGGATAAAATAGGGCGGAGAAAAGTGTTGTTTGGCGGCTTGGCGGCTTTCATCATCAGTCTATACGTGCTGACCTCACTGGTTTGGCAAGTTTCGGTGGATGGCAATGACCGCATAGAAGCATCGGAAATTCTACGGGCAGCCTCAAAGCAAGGCATACATAAGTTTCAGTGGAAATTTAAGCTGGATAAGACGGAGGAACTTTCTCGCGCCATTCAGCAAGAGTTGCCGAGTGCGGCGTGGGTTGGTGTAGAAATTCGCGGAACGCACATCACGATTAAGGTTGTTGAGGCGACCATTCCTCGAAAAGATCCATTGAAAAATCCTCGTAATATTGTGGCTTCCAAAAGTGCGCTCGTGACCGAAATTCAATCGGTAAAAGGAAAGCCGATGGTCAAACCGAATACATATGTTCGTAAAGGGACCGTTTTGATCTCAGGTACCATTGGTGATGAGCAAAATAGTCAAGTGGTCGTTGCAGATGGTAAGATAAGAGGAGTTGTCTGGTATACCTCCCGAATTGAAGCACCGCTTACGAAACAGTATAAAGTATATACTGGTGAAACTGTGCATCGCAGCTACCTCGTATTTGGGACAAGAGCTCTCCAGCTTACCGGCTATGGCAAATCTAAATTTGAACATTTTGAAACGATCCCTGATCGTAAAACACTTGCTTGGCGTTCGTTTTCTCTTGGACTTGGATGGCTTCATGAGAAAGTGATGGAGGTTCATCTGGTGGAGGAGCCAGTGGAAGCGGCGAATGCGAAAAAGGTAGGCATTGAGCAGGCAAAAGCCAAGTTATTAGCCGCTGCAGGCGAGGATGCGAGGATTGTCGGAGAAAAAATTTTGCATGAAAAAACAGAGAATGGTAAAATTTATATAGACGTTCATTTTGAGGTCGAAGAAAATATTGCCGAAGAACAACCAATTGTGACACAAGGAGAATGAGGCCTGTTGATTGAAAATGCGCAATCTGTAAAAATCACATTGAAAAACCCGGCTGAAGGACTTGCTTTATTTGGGCCGCAGGATAAATTCTTACATATCGTTGAACGGGAAATTGATGCTCAAATCTTTACGCGCGAAGCCGAAATAACAATACAAGGCAGAGCTGCGGAAGTGAACTCACTTCAGCAGCTCTTTGAAGTTCTTTTACAGCTAATCCGCAATAACTACACAGTAACTGAGCGTGATGTCCTGTATGCGATTGAACTGGCGAAACAGATGAAGGCCGAGCAATTGCTGGATCTGTTCAAAGGTGAGATCACATCTACACACAAAGGGAAGCCTATTCGTGTCAAAACCATTGGCCAGAAGAAGTATGTAGATACAATTAAGAAAAAGGATATCGTCTTTGGAATAGGTCCAGCAGGGACTGGAAAGACATATTTAGCTGTTGTTCTTGCCGTCACTCGATTGAAAGAAGGGGCAGTCAAACGTATCGTATTGACACGTCCTGCTGTTGAAGCTGGTGAAAGCTTAGGGTTCCTTCCGGGGGACTTACAGGAAAAAGTTGACCCTTATTTGCGCCCATTGTATGATGCTCTTAATGACGTCCTCGGGCCTGAACAAGTTGCTAAGTCATTGGAGCGCGGACTCATTGAAATTGCGCCATTAGCCTATATGAGAGGGCGTACATTAGACGATTCATTTATTATCTTGGATGAAGCACAGAACACGACTCCTGAGCAAATGAAGATGTTTCTTACACGATTAGGTTTTGGCTCGAAAATGGTCATCACAGGCGATGTAACTCAGATTGATTTACCGCGTGGAAAGTCCTCTGGTCTGGTTGAAGCTTCACGCATTCTGAGCGGTATTGAAGAACTCGGCTTTATTCATTTTGATGAAGGTGACGTTGTTCGTCATTCACTTGTTCAGAAAATAATTGTTGCATACAATGCTGAAATGAATAAGTAAGAAGCTAGGTTGGATAGATAGAGAGGAATGACCTCCGTAATGAAAAATGAAGTGCAAATGAAAGGCAAATTTCATTACCGGCTGAGCGGATGGAAATACAATACAGGCTTAAGAATTCTCTTGTTTCTCATATTGGGATTGATATTCTATACCACTTTGTATTCGAAGTTAGTACCACAAGTTTTTGATATTACGCTAGGAATGAAGAGTGAGAAGACGATCTATGCGCCAGAGCAGATTGAGAACGCTGTCGCGACAGAGCAAGCCAAGGAAGATGCCGCGAAGCGTGTCCCGCCTGTTTACCGGATCGTTAATCTCAAGAATGAAGTCATTAGTGATGCTATTTTTGATAAATTATCTCAGATCAATGCCGATGAAGAAGTCAAATTCGATGATAAGGTTAGCATTTATCGCCGCGTCATCCCGCAGCTCATTAGTGACCTGACGAATGATGCCATCAAAACACTGCGTAATAGTGGGCAATACAATGATTTATTGCTTGAACAAATTCAACTCGGTCTATCGGATCAGAAATATCCGCTGCCAGAGGAAGTGTTTTTTAAACTGCCGCGGCTGACCAAGGAAGACCTTGCGGAGATGCGTCCGGTGACGAAAGAAATCGTGACGAAATTGATGAATGACCAAATCCTTGATGCACAGACTGCGCGAGCAAAGGTAGCAGAAGTTGTGAATACGTCTAACTTAGCGAAGAATACTTCTCGTGAGATGGTAACCGAAATTGCAAGAGCATTAATTACCCCGAATAAATTTTTTGATCAGAAGGGTACAGATGATGCTAAAGGACAAGCTAGGAGCAATATGAAGACGGTCTATATTAACAAGAATGATGTCCTAGTGAAGGCTGGCGATGTCATTACAGAGGAAATATATACGCGGTTAGAGAAGCTGAAGCTGTTAAAAGATAAAGCGAATCATTTGCCCCAGCTGGGTCTTGGTATTCTTTGTGCACTCTTGTCTTTTGTGATTTTTATGTTTGTTAGACAGAGCAACTTTCAGGTTAAGTACAATAATTCACAGCTCGTCATGTTTGTATTGATTTTCGTAATGAACATTGCTGGAATGAAAATTATTTCACTGCTTCAGAATTTTGATTATCCGTTTATCGGGTATCTCGCACCTACAGCTCTCGGGAGTATCTTGATTACGATCTTGCTGGACGCGCCGCTTGCCTTTATTTCCTCGGTTTTATTCTCCATAATGGCAAGTATTATTTTCAATACAGAGCACGATGCGCTATTCGATTTCCGGTTTGGGTTAGTTAGCTTAGTTATCTGCTTTAGCGGTGTGTTTACGATACAACGTGCGAGCCAACGTGCAACGATTTTGAAAGCAGGGCTTATGATCGCCTTTTTCTCCATGTTGACGATAACGGCGATGCTGTTGATGGAAGATCATTTTCATCAAAGAGAAGCCTTGATGTCATTGTCATTTGCGACGGCAGGCGGTTTAGTAACGGTGGTCTTTGTCATCGGATTGCTCCCATTTTTTGAAGCTTCCTTCGGGATCCTTTCACCGCTGAAGCTTGTGGAGTTATCCAATCCGAATCATCCATTGCTGCGTAAGTTGCTTACAGAAACTCCAGGAACCTATCATCACAGTGTGATGGTAGGTAACCTTTCTGAAGCAGCTGCCGAATCCATTGGCGCAGACGGGCTATTGTGTCGCGTAGGATCGTATTATCATGATATTGGCAAAACCAAGCGACCTAGCTATTTTATTGAAAATCAAACGAATATTGAGAATCCGCATGATCGCATCGATCCGAATTTAAGTAAGTCCATTATTATCGCCCACCCGCGTGATGGGGTAGATATGTTGAAGGATTATAAGATGCCTAAGCCGATTCGAGATATCGCTGAACAGCATCATGGGACAACGTTGCTGCACTTTTTCTATCATAAAGCGAAGAAGCAAGCTGAAGAAGAGAATAGTGACAAAGGGATACGCGAAGAAGACTTCCGTTATCCAGGCCCGAAAGCGCAATCGAAAGAAGCGGCTATTGTGGGGATTGCAGATAGTGTAGAGGCGGCGGTACGTTCATTGCGTAATCCAACTCTCGAACAAATCGACTCCATGGTAACCAAAATTATCAAATCACGCTTGGATGATGGTCAATTCAACGAATGTGACCTCACCCTCAAGGAACTGGATAAAATAGCTAAGACACTGAATGAAACCTTGTTAGGTATCTTTCATTCTCGCATTGAATATCCGAGTGAATTAACGGCTAAGAAGCCAGGAGCATAAGAAGGAGGACTATTGAATATGGCAAGTGTAGATTTAACGTTAGCATGGAGCAGTGAGCAGGAAGAGAAAGAAATCTCACCTGCCTTTATTGAGAAGCTGGAAGAGCTCTTAAAGCTTGCAGGAGAGCTTGAAGGCGTTACGGAAGGTGAAGTTGCGCTCACATTCGTAGATGATGAGACGATTCAGGACTTGAATAAACAGTACCGCAATTTAGATAAGCCAACGGATGTGCTATCCTTTGCGATGAGCGAATTTGGTGATGACGAGATTCAGATTAATTACGAGGATGATGGCGACGATTCAGAGGGAGAGCTTGAAGAAGGGGAGACCGTATCGGAAGCATTCATCGAGCCGCTTGGCGATATCATTATTTCGGTGCCGCGGGCGATTGCGCAAGCCGAAGAGTATGGTCATTCCGTTGAACGAGAGCTTGGCTTCTTATTCGTCCATGGTTTCCTTCACCTGATTGGTTATGACCACCAGAGTGAAGAAGAAGAGAAAGTGATGTTCGCTAAACAGGAGGACATCTTACAGAAAGCAGGCTTGACGCGATAATGTCGGGCGGCTTCCGTAAATGGCGCAGAAGTTTTCGGTACGCCTATGAAGGAATCAAATATGCACTAGATACGCAGCGTAATATGAAATTTCATTTTTCCGTTGCGTTTCTTGTGTTATTTGCAGCATTATTCATTCATTTATCCAAAACAGATATTTTATTTATCTTGTTAGCGGTAACACTTATGATTGTGACGGAATTAATTAATACGGCTGTCGAGAAAACGGTGGATCTAGCTATGCCAGACCGTCATCCGTTAGCCAAAATTGCGAAGGACGTCGCCGCGGCGTCCGTATTGGTGTCTGCTATGTTTGCCGTTGTTGTGGGGTTAGTTGTTTTCTACGAACCGATTGATCAACTGTTACGGCACGCTAGACTGCAAGAAGCGCCATTGTCTTCAGGTGCGATTTGGATTTTAATCGCACTAGTCATGCTTACAGTGATTGTGATTGAAACGCGATTCTCGGACAAAGGTAAGTTAGTGCGACCGAGTTTATTAACAGCAATCGCTTTTGCTATTGCTACCGTCATTTTGGTCATTGTCACTGAAACGATCGCCGCCTTACTCGCGTACACGCTCTCAATTATTATCCTTATAGTCTTGTATGACAAAAAAACAAGGCCGTTCCCAGCACTCTTTTTGGGCGCAATGATTGGCATTGTCGTGACGCTCCTCGCTTTTTCCTGCTTAAACATGCTATAACTTAACTATTACTTACTATTACTCATAAAGGGTGGATGGCTATGAATCCGCAAGAACTCATTGAATTCGCTAAGGAAGCGATGAAGCGAGCCTATACGCCTTATTCCCACTTTCAAGTCGGTGCCGCGTTGTTGGACGCTAATGGACAAGTACATTTAGGATGCAATGTCGAAAACGCTGCCTATGGACCAACAAACTGTGCCGAGAGAACTGCGTTATTCCGTGCAATTGCAGATGGGCATCCGCGGGGATCCTTCCAAGCAATCGCGGTAACTGGAGATACGGAAGGGCCGATTTCGCCATGTGGCGTGTGTCGACAAGTATTAATTGAATTGTGCGAACCGGAAATGCCTGTATATTTGAGTAATATCAAAGGAGCTTTCGTTCAAACAACGGTGGCTGCATTATTGCCAGGCGCTTTTACAACGAAAGATTTGCACATAAATGGAGGATAAGTAGAAGTGGCCAAAAAAGAATTTAAATCAGGGTTTGTCGCGATTATCGGACGACCGAATGTCGGTAAATCAACGCTAATGAACCAAATTATTGGACAAAAGATTGCGATCATGTCCGATAAGCCGCAAACGACAAGAAATAAGATCCATGGCGTATATACGTCCGATAATGGACAGATTGTTTTTCTTGATACGCCAGGTATCCATAAACCGACATCGAAGCTAGGTGATTACATGAGTAAAGTTGCTCATGGCACACTTGGCGAAGTAGATGCTGTATTATTCTTGGTTGATGTGGCTGACGGTATTGGCGGGGGAGACCGTTATATTATCGAGCAGCTGAAGCATATTGAAACGCCGGTTATTTTGGTTTTGAACAAAATTGACCTCGTCCAGCCAGAAGCGCTGCTAGCGATTATTACGAATTATAAAGATTTGTACAATTTCGCTGAAATCGTGCCAGTATCCGCGTTGAAAGGGAATAATGTCACGACACTTCTCGAGCAAATTATTCGTTATTTGCCAGAAGGTCCTCAGTATTACCCTGCGGATCAAATAACAGATCATCCGGAGCAGTTCGTATGCGCGGAGCTCGTACGCGAGAAAATCTTGCATATGACCCGGGAAGAAATTCCGCATTCGATTGCGGTGCAAATTGAGGATATGCGTGTCGAACCGAATGGGGTCGTACATATTTCGGCTGTCATTTTTGTAGAACGTGAATCGCAAAAAGGGATCGTTATTGGTAAACAAGGTGCACTGCTTAAGGAAATTGGCAGACAAGCACGCCGCGATATTGAAACGCTCCTGGGATCCAAAACCTTCCTAGAGCTATGGGTGAAGGTCAAGAAAGACTGGAGAAATCAAGACAGAGTCCTTCGTGATCTTGGTTTTCGTCACGAATAATTCATAATTCCCTAAGAGTACCAGTTTTTACTTCGTATAGTGAAGAGTCTACTGCACATCCTATGAACATCACGTTCGATGGGGAGGATGCTGAACATGAAAGATTTTTCGTGGACGTATTTTTCAAAGACCGGTGATGTGGACGCCTATCTGCTGTACAAACAAGTAACGGGAGAACCTGGCATGGATGCGGAAGTGCAAGAAGAAGATCAAAGTAACGAAGAGCCGCTCGATGGTCTGAATATGTGACAGCAAGGATTCGTGTGTTCAGAGCGGCCTTCATGGGGGAAGCTATTTGCTGCATAGCGTTCAAGGAATTGTCATTCGTAGCATGGACTACGGAGAAGGCAACAAAATTATTCGTTTATTCACCCCCGAGCTGGGGAAAGTCGGTGTAATGGCTCGCGGTGCGAAGAAACTGAAAAGCAAGCATGGCGCCGTTACGCAGCTGTTTACGTACGGCGATTTTGTTTTTTACAAACAAAGAGGTCAGATGGGATCTCTCAACGGGGCCGAAATCATAGAAGCCCACCACGCACTACGCGAAGACTTGCATAAGTCGGCCTATGCCTCTTATTTAGCCGAGATGACGGATCGCATGCTAGGTGATGAAGAAGGCAATAACTACATATTTGAACAACTCAAGGCCGGCTTAATGGCGATCGAAGAGAACAAAGATATGCAAATTGTTACACACTTATATGAAATGAAAATGTTTGATTTAGCCGGCTATTTACCGGTTACGGATGCCTGTGTTGCTTGTGGTGAAACAGCTGATATTACAACATTCAGCCCTAACATGGGCGGAACCTTATGTAGGAGATGTCGCTTTAAGGACACTTCTGCGATTGCTATCGGTGAAGGTGCCTATAAACTGCTTAGACTTTTTCCCAGAATGGATATGCGCAGATTGGGCTCCGTTCAAGTGAAAGAGGAAACGAAAGAGCAGTTGAAGCAATGCATGCGTGCCTATATGGACGTACATATTGGAGTGCAATGGAAATCAAGAGGATTCATTGAACAGATGGAAAAATACAATATTTAAACTTTTTCGGCCTCATTTGACATGTGTTTCTCCCTTTGATATGATGTGGTGGAAATCACCTCGCCCTTGTGCTCTTACGCATATCGGTGAGGTTTTTCTCATGCTATCGTTCTGTTCTGAAGTTATTTACATACAAATGCTAGTGTAGGGTCTTGTCCCTGCTGAAAGGGGTTAGGAAAATGGATCATCCACATCCTACTCGTGTTTATGTTGTTTCGGATTCTGTAGGGGAAACAGGAGAATCTGTTGTTCGGGCAGCCGCGATGCAGTTTCATCCTGTGCCTGTTGAAATATTACGAGCTCCGTTTATTCATGATTTCGAGGGTATAGATAAAGTGATTAATGGGATTCGTACGCATGGCGGAATTGTTGTATTCACACTAGTTATTCCAGAATTGCGGGATGACCTGATTGCCAAAGCGAAACAATATGATATTCCCTATATTGATTTACTAGGGCCTGTTGTTACCACGCTAGGGAACGCGCTGCGTCAAGAGCCTCGCAGACAACCGGGGATGATTCATCCGCTGGATGAGGATTATTTCAAAAAGGTCGAAGCCGTCGAGTTTGCTGTCAAATATGATGATGGTCGAGATTTTAGCGGCATCCAGAAGGCTGACATTATCCTATTGGGTGTATCCCGCACGTCTAAGACACCGTTATCGATGTATTTGGCACACAAAAGGTTGAAAGTGGCCAACGTTCCGTTAGTGCCGGAAATGCAGCCTCCTGCTGCGATTTATACCATTCCTAAGGAGAAGATTATTGGCTTGCGCATTGACCCGGCTAAGTTAAACGTGATACGTCAAGAACGACTTCGTACACTCGGACTTGCAGAAAATGCAACCTATGCGAATGTTGAACGTATTAAAATAGAACTGGATTTTGCTGATAAAATTATGAGCAAGATCGGATGCGTTATCTTTGATGTATCCAATCGCGCTGTAGAAGAAACAGCCAGTTTAATTATGGACCACATTGAACATATCTAGTAAGCTTTTATGTTCTGGCTTGCAGGATTTTTTGTAAGTCCATCGTATATAATAGTACGGTGAGATTTCATTTAAAGGCAGGGGCTGACACTTGAGTGCAAGATGTATTATTGTTGATGCCGATGCTTGTCCTGTGAAGTCGGAAATCGAGCAGGCAGGTAGACAGTTTGGCGTACAAGTTGTTCTAGTTGCTTCTTTCGATCATAAGATGAAGGAAAATCCTGGTGTGAAGGTAGTTCAAGTAGATCGTTCCGATCAATCTGTCGATTTATATATTGCCAATCAGATTCGGTCAGGTGATATTTTGGTAACACAAGATTTTGGACTCGCCGCATTAGGGCTTGCGAAGGGTTCGATCTGCTTGACGAATCGGGGGCAGGAATATACCGATAGTTCGATTGATTATCTGTTGGAACGCCGCCATGCCTCCGCCAAAATGCGAAGAAATGGTAAGCATACCAAAGGGCCAAAACCCTTTACAGAGACGGATCGTAAAAATTTTCTACATGGTTTGACAAATCTTTTAGAAAAATTGCAGGAAATCGAAAAAAAGTAGCGAATAGTAATTAGTCGGAAAAGCGACCTGAATTGTAGGTGGATTGAAATGAGGTACGGACGCATACCTGAAGAGGTAATTGAGGCTGTACTGAAGCGCCATGATATCGTCGATGTCATCGGCAGGCACGTACATTTGAGCAAACAAGGGCATTATATGAAGGGCCTCTGTCCATTTCACTCGGAGAAGAGTCCGTCGTTTACGGTCACACCGGAGAAACAGATTTATCGTTGCTTTGGGTGCCAAGCAGGTGGGAACTTAATTCGTTTCATCATGGAGATCGAGGGCTTGAGTTTTGCGGAAGCAATCACGAAGCTTGCTGAAGATGCAGACATCCCCATAACGTGGGAGGAAGTATCAGAGGAGCAGAATGAACAGCAACAAGAAAAAGCGACATTATTAAAGGCATATGAATTTGCAGCGAAGTTCTATCATTATATTGTAGGTAATACCGATCAAGGCAAAGCGGCCAAAGGATATCTGACTTCAAGAGGTATCTCCGATAAGCTGATTGACACGTTTCAGATTGGTTATGCTCCATTAATGTGGGACACGCTCGTTCAGCAATTGGACAAACGCGGGTTTGATTTAGCACTTATGGAGAAGGGCGGACTTATTTCCGCTAAACATGAAGGTCATGGTTACGTGGACAAATTCCGTGAACGTATCATGTTCCCTATTTGCGACTCAACTGGCAAAGTCATTGCATTCGCTGGAAGATCCATGGGAGATGCACAGCCCAAATATTTGAACAGTCCCGAATCCATCCTTTTTAATAAAAGCAGGACTTTGTATAATCTTCATCTAGCTCGGCCGAATATGCGTAAGCTGCAGCAAGCCGTTATTTTTGAAGGTTATGTGGATTTGATTAAAGCTTGGGAAGCTGGCATCACGAATGGTGTTGCGACGATGGGGACGGCCTTAACGAAAGAGCATGCTGTCTTATTGAACCGCAACGCGGATGAAATCGTCATTTGCTATGACGGTGACAATGCAGGACAATCTGCTGCTTTCAAGAGCATTCCGTTGTTGGAAGACACAGGAAGTCGCGTTACGGTTGCGATGCTGCCAGATGGCAAGGATCCTGACGATTATGTTCGTCAATATGGGTTTGACCGATTCGCCCGGGAGATTATTGGAGCTTCCGTGCCATCGATGAAATATAAGCTCTTATATATTCGCAAAAATTTTAAATTGCATGAGGACGGTGACCGACTACGTTATCTGCAATCAGCTGTGAAGTTAATTAGTCAGCTGCAATCTCCTATGGAACGCGAACATTATCTCAAACAGTTAGCTTCAGAGTTTCCGGATTCGTCCTATGAAGCCATGAAGTTAGATCTCCACGAAATCTTATTGCAATCGGAAAAAAACCGACCAGATGGGGATAATAAACCAATTCTGTGGAATAATGTTATGAATAATGGGAGACCAGCGGAACGAACAAAGAAGAAATCACCTTCGTTACTACCTGCGTATCATAATGCAGAGCGATTGATTTTAGCCGTTATGATGCATGATCGAGACGTATGCGAACGTGTTGAAGCGCAATTAGGTGACCAGTTTAATGTTGAAGCTCACGCAGTCTTAGCTGCTTATTTATATGCTTACTACGCTCAGTATTTAGAGCCCGATGCAAGCCGATACATTGCCATGCTGCAAGACGAACAGCTGGAGAGCTTGGCTAGCTCCATTGTTATGATGGGAGCAGGTCATGGAATGAACGAACAAGTGATTGACGACTATATTCGCCAAATTCGCAAAGTTCCAATGCAAGAAGAAGTTGAACGTAAGAAAGAAGAACAAGCTCGCGCAGTACGCGAGGGCGACCATCTTAGAGCTGCGCAAATTGCAATTGAAATTATTGCCCTAGAAAAACGGTTGAAGTCATCTTAGCTAAACTGACATGACTAGGGAGGAGGGAGTCCGTACCATGGCGAATGATCAGCGTACAGAATTAGAGACAGAATTGACCCTGGACCAGGTGAAAGACCAACTTATAGAGCAGGGGAAAAAACGGTCCTCACTAACTTACAAGGATATCATGGAGAAATTAGCTCCCTTCGATCAGGATCCTGAGCAAATCGATGAGTTCTTTGAACAGCTTTCCGAGCAAGGTATTGATGTGGGGAATGAATCGGATGAAGATTCGATGAATCCTGAAGAGAATGAGCGCGACGAATTTAACTTCGATGATGATCTGGCTTTACCGCCGGGGATTAAAATTAATGATCCAGTTCGGATGTATTTGAAAGAAATTGGTCGCGTACCGCTTCTTTCTGCGGAAGACGAAGTCGGACTTGCCAAGCGTATTGAAAATGGGGATGAGGAAGCGAAGCGTCGTCTTGCTGAAGCTAACCTTCGACTTGTTGTAAGTATTGCCAAACGCTATGTAGGTCGCGGCATGCTTTTCCTTGATTTGATTCAAGAAGGTAATATGGGTCTTATTAAGGCTGTTGAGAAGTTTGACCATACCAAAGGCTACAAATTCAGTACCTATGCGACTTGGTGGATTCGTCAAGCGATTACTCGTGCGATTGCCGACCAGGCGAGAACGATTCGTATTCCGGTACATATGGTTGAAACAATTAACAAATTGATTCGTGTTTCTCGTCAATTGCTGCAAGAATTGGGGCGCGAACCTACGCCAGAAGAAATTGCTAAAGAGATGGATTTAAGCACGGATAAAGTTCGTGAAATCATGAAAATCGCGCAAGAGCCTGTTTCCTTAGAAACGCCGATTGGTGAAGAAGATGATTCGCATTTAGGGGATTTTATCGAGGATCAAGAGGCATTGGCACCTGCTGATGCAGCTGCGTATGAGCTTCTGAAGGAACAGCTTGAAGACGTGCTTGATACGTTAACAGAAAGAGAAGAAAATGTACTTCGGTTACGTTTTGGACTTGATGATGGACGTACAAGAACATTAGAAGAAGTAGGAAAAGTATTCGGTGTTACGCGGGAACGGATTCGTCAAATTGAAGCAAAAGCTTTGCGCAAACTAAGACATCCAAGCCGTAGTAAACGTTTGAAGGACTTTTTGGAATAAAATCGCTATGAGTGGGCCCTGCCAGATTCGGCGGGGTCTTTTTTTTGTAGTTTTTCTTAAGAAAAACTAAAATCTGAGCATTGAATCACCGATAAAGTAGCTAGGAAGGTGAGCGAATAGATGGATGCTGAGAGAAGAAAAGTGATAGTAAGAGAAATCGATCATTGGCGCCGGAGCAAATTGCTTCCTGAGCATTATTGCGATTTTCTAATGAATTTGTATGTGGATGATTTGACGCCTAAACCAGCTTCACTTTTGGGTGTTTCGGCAACGGCTGTAACAAACAGTAACTGGAAAATATGGTTGGGCGCATTAGCGGTAATTGCCGCTCTTGCCTTATCTGCTCTTAATTTTAACTCTTTTGGATTACCAATGCAAATTGGTATTTCCACACTTTTTGTCATCATTTGTTATGCGGTCGCATATAGACAATTTAGTCGGACGCCTCTCATTTCATATGCCTTGTGCGGCTTAGCTTCAATAGCGATGTTGCTATTAGGCATACACATTATGAATTTATCGGGCGTAGATGCCGGGACCACGTATATTGGCTATTTAGCGTTTTGCAGTTGTATTTGGTTATTTAACGGCTTGATCGGTCGTATGGCTATTTTCCAAATATGTGGATGGCTTGGTTTGGTTGGGACCTATAGTTGGTTATTAATGCAAAAATTAGAGCACCCTTCATGGTTTTCACTTGAATTAAGCTGGATTCCTGTGAGTGTAGTTCTCATATGGATGGCTTGGCTTGCGCATCACACGAATAAACAAGCGGCTAGCGTGCTCATGCTAGTAGGAGGCCTGGTTTGGTTTATTCCTGAAGCCATGACCTTCCTAGTGGATATTGAGATGAGCGCACGAATCATTCAAATTTCGTTTACAGCAAAATTAGTTTCAGTAGGCGCAGCGTTATTTTTGTTGCGAAAAAAATGGGTAGAGTGGGTAATGTAGCATATGGTTAAATTATCGAAAAGACTTCAAATGATTGCTGATCGTGTACTTAGAGGTTCCAAGGTCGCAGATATTGGCTCCGATCATGCCTTATTACCAACGTATTTGGCACAGCAGGGAATTATTGTTGCAGCCGTGGCGGGAGAAGTAAATCCTGGGCCATTTGAGGCGGCGCAAAGACAGGTACTCGACTGTGGCTTATCTAAAATCATTCAAGTAAGATCCGGAGATGGGCTTGCTGTTATCGAGGCCGGAGAGGTCAATGTCATTACAATCGCTGGTATGGGCGGAAGCTTAATGGCGAGTATTTTGGAGGCGGGCAAATCAAAGCTTCCTGGTGTTCAACAGTTGATTCTGCAGCCGAATGTTGGTGAAGATCATGTGAGACGTTGGCTGTTGGACAATGGTTGGAAGTTAGAATCAGAAGCTATTCTCGAGGAAGATGGCAAGATCTATGAAATTTTAACGGCTGTGACTGCAGATTCAGAGGAGCGTGGAGCACTAGAAGCGCTTTACGAGGATCGTGTTCTTCCAGGCGGTGTCACTGTATCGAAGGAACGCTTGCAGCAGATGGGACCTTATTTGATCAACGAAGCTCCTGAAGTGTGGTTTGTGAAGTGGGAGAGCGAATTGAAAAAACTGGCGATGATTGTGGATCAATTGAAGCTGTCAACAGCTGAGGCCTCCATTGCGAAAGCAGAGCAAGTTAGCCAAGAAATGCGTGAAATTAAGGAGGTACTCGCGTGCTTGCAAAAGGTCAAACCGTAATCCAGCTATTTGAACAGCTGGCCCCTAAGCATTACGCGATGGCAGATGATAAGATTGGTCTGCAGCTCGGCACACTCCAGAAAGACATCAGAAAAGTGCTTGTTGCACTTGATGTGACGGATGCGGTTGTGGACGAAGCGATCGAAGCGGGTGCGAACCTCATTATTGCCCATCATGCGATTATTTTTAGACCGCTGGCTCATCTTCAGACTGAATCACCAGCGGGTCGTTTATATGAAAAATTAATAAAGAATGATATCGCTGTGTATATTGCCCATACGAACCTGGATGTGGCAGAAGGCGGCGTTAATGATTTGTTGTCGGAGCAGCTTGGCTTAACGGATATGACTCACCTTGAAGATGTCCATACAGAGAAGCTCCAGAAGCTCGTCGTTTTCGTACCTGAGACACATCATCAGGTAGTGCTTGATGCCCTGTTCAAAGCCGGAGCAGGCGGCATAGGGCAGTACAGCTCCTGCAGCTTCAATATCCCCGGGACGGGGACGTTCCTGCCGCAGGAAGGGGCGACTCCGTTTATCGGGGAAGTGGGCAAGCTAGAACGCGTACAAGAGGTACGCGTAGAGACGATTGTAACCGCAAGCGTGCAGCGCAAAGCGGTTACAGCGATGTTGAAGGCCCACCCCTACGAGGAGGTGGCCTATGACCTCTACCCGATGGACCTCAAGGGTAGAGTGTTCGGTCTAGGCCGCGTGGGCAAGCTGCCCGCGGCGATGACGCTTCGCGAGCTCACGGAGCACGCGAAGGCTGTGTTCGACGTGCCGACGGTGCGCGTCGTCGGCGATCTGTCACGGCCCATCCGCAAGGTGGCCGTGCTGGGGGGCTCTGGCGGCCGCTACATGCGGCACGCCATGTTTGCCGGCGCCGATGTGCTGGTCACCGGCGACATCGACTACCACACCGCTCACGATGCGTTAGCGGCGGGGTTAGCGCTCCTCGACGTTGGTCACAACGTCGAGAAGATCATGAAGCGCGGCGTCGCGGATTACCTTGCCGCGCAGCTCGCGAAGACGGATACACAGGTCATCGCATCCGCGATTAACACCGAGCCGTTCCAATTTGTCTAGGATGCTTAGAAAGGCTGGTAATCGAGGAAACGATCATGTGTTGTAATTCGAAGGCATTCCTAGTATACTAGCCTATGCAAAGGGAAGTTTGACAGACAATCGCTGGCTATGGGTAAGCCATAGCGAGAGGAAAGTCCGGGCTCCATAAGGCAGGGTGCTGGATAACGTCCAGTCAACGCGAGTTGAAGGATAGGGCCACAGAAATGGACCGCCGATGGCTTGAAATATAGCACAGGCAAGGGTGGAACCGTGGTGTAAGAGACCACGAGGTTCTATGGTGACATAGATCCTGGTAAACCCCACTTGGAGCAAGACCTAATGGAACGCTAGCTGCTTTCGAGGCAGCAGTCTTCGCCTGAGACGCGTTCGGGTTGGTCGCTTGAGCTGTGTAGCAATGCATGGCCTAGATAGATGATTGTCGCTTCAATAGTGGCAGGGGAGCAGACGCCCGTTATGACCACTGGAAGTACAGAACCCGGCTTACGGCAAACTTTCCATACTGTCGGTTACCCGCATGGCTTCGGCTGTGCGGGTATTTCAATTATGTGGGATAAATAAAAACCTTCAACCCCAAACAAACGTGGGATTGAAGGTTTTTTTAGCATTTTGCAATACGCTATATTCTATCTATTTCTCTAAACTACCCGCATACTTTTTCGGTACCAAATGCAATTGACGTGCCAAATCCTGCGGCCAATAGGATAGTGGTGACGTCTCTTGCTTCGCCATCTCGATGGCTTTGACAACATCAATTAAGCCATAGCCAAAGTATTTATCATGGCCTTTGTTACCAAGATCCTGAGCAGATTTGCGCATGATCTCGTAGACGTCTGTATTTTTCAGATTAGGATTAGCAGATCGAATCAACGCAGCAAGTGCTGTCACATGCGGGCTTGCCATGGAAGTGCCGGAGAGTGCGGCATATTGGTTATTTGGATACGTACTGGCAATGGTGACACCAGGTGCAGTGACATCGATATAATCGCCGTAATTGGAGAATGGCGCTTTCTCATTGTGCGAATCACTGGCAGCTACAGCAAAAACCTCAGGGTAAGCGGCAGGAAATCCTGGTTGCTCCGTATTATCGTTCCCGCTTGCCGCGATGAGTGCAACGTCTTTATCATAAGCATATTGAATGGCGTCATGGAGAAAGCCAGAATCGGCGTAATTGCCGAGACTTAGATTCATGACTTTTGCCCCGTGATCAGTAGCCCATATGATCCCCTGCGCAACAGAATATGTGCTGCCTGCACCCGTTTGATCCAGAACTTTTACAGGCAATACTTTATTAAACCAAGTCATTCCCGCAACGCCCAAATTATTGTTTACCAGGGCTGAAATCACGCCAGTTACATGCGTACCGTGTCCAACATCATCTTGTGGATTATCATTCCCGCTAATGACGTTATAGCCAGGCAATAATTGTCCCTGTAAATCTGGATGCTTCATATCTACCCCCGTATCAACAACGGCAACAATGACATCATTCGCTCCGCGGTTCAATTGCCAGCCTTGTACGGTCTCAATGAGCGGCAGATTCCATTGATATCGCTGATATAAATTATCATTTGGCATGAAATTCGATGAAACCGGGGTTTGATTCGTATCCGAATTGGTGCTAGACGGGTTTGAATCCTCTCGATCTTGATCATCATAATAATCATTCGTCATATAAAGGAAATGCGGTTCAACGTAAGCAACATTCCATTTGCTGAAATAGGCTATTAATGCTTTGGCGTCCATACCTTCCGTTCGGAAAACGTACGTATAACCTAGCTTTTGTGCTGAAATCGCCTTGATTTCGGCCCTTATTTGATTAAGCTGAGCTTCTGTTGGATCCGTTTTGAAACGAACAACGACTTCATTCTGTTGATAATGGCTGGTACCTTGATTGTCCTCTGGATGATCCACGATCTTCTCTTTTAACGTATTGGTCTCAACGGCTTTAACTTTCCAACGATTTTCGTTTGGATAGGGTTCAAGTCTCAAGTTTTTCATTTGATGATCAGTTACTTGCGCCAGCACATCTTGATGAACAACGCCAATAAGTGAATCTTCACCATGGTTTGAAGGGGTACCTTGGATGAAATAGACCTGATGCCCTGCTCCGAATTTAGGTGATTGGTAATGCTTACCCCCATCGACGGCAGATTTAGCTTCTTTTAAATAGGTGGCAGCTTGATCTTTGTACGAAGTGGGCAGGTCTCCTGATTTGATACCTTGCTCCCAATTTTGACCGCGCTTGGACCAGATGAGCATTTCCATCTTCTCATGATGCTTTCGCATGTCTGTCAGCACATTCGTAACAGGCTCGCCGCCTTCGATTTGCCCCAGCATTGTTTGGTAATCGAGAGCGCATTGGTCTCTGCAAAGCTCATCCGTAAGTTTGACATCTTGTTCCAAAAGGGCTAACTTAGACGTAGTTTCATACTTGGCACTATAGACTTCGGGTCCTGGCGTATTGTGTTGGCTTGGTGAATTAGTGAAGAGTAGGAGTCCTAATCCTAATGCCAAAGCTAGGGTTGTGAGATAACGCCACATAAGCAAGCACTCCTTTTTTACATCAACTAGGATATAGAGTTAGGAGAGCGAGACCGTTTTATGCATGTTATGTGGTGTTTTACATATACCACTTCGGGAACATTTATGGTAGGATAGAAATAGCGCAATTATAGGAGGTCTTCTTACATGGCTGTTTTTAATGTGAAAAATATTTGTGATTCCACGCGTACTAAACTCAAAGAAACGACGGCCAAAATGGAACTGTTTCTTAATCAACATTCGCTCTCACTGTTAAATGTGGAAAATGATCCGGCAATGGATGAATTTTACCGCGGGTATTTGCAGGACACTCGTCATCTTCTAGTTTTTTGTGAAGTGGCTTATGAGAAATTGGGCGTTAGCTTGAGACGTCCTACTTTTAATGTTGATTTTTCGGAAAAAGTGCTCTATGAGGTATATCATACATGTGTTAATACCTTTTTCTATCCTAAGAACGAGTGCTATTCCGAGGACGGTCGCTATGCTTATACAGGACAAGATGCGATTCGTTTCCGCAAGAAACCTTCACGTGAAGTACGTGACTTAACGATCGAATTGTCCAAGGTATTTGAAGAGCTTAGAGAAGACCTTGCTTATTATGAAACAGACTATATTACACAACGCCGTATGCAAGGCGAAAAAGTTTAATATTAATCGAAAAAAAGGGATGCGACCAGCGCATCCCTTTTCTTATAACATTTTCTTATAACAAGGGGAGAATATCGATGGAGATAGAACAATTAGTCAGCACGAGTAAAGCAATTATTAAGCTGAATCAACATCCGAGCGGAGGCTATGTGGCATCTCCTCTTTTCCCTCCTTATAGCTATAGCTGGTTACGAGATGGTACTTTTATTGCAAATGCCATGGATCGTGTCGGAGAAACGGCAAGTAGCGAACAATTTTACCGCTGGGTTCATCGTGTTCTGAAGGACAAGCGTCCGCGGCTTACTGAGCTGCTTCGAAAACATGAGAATCGAGAGTGGATTGATCGTTCCGAGTTTCTTGGGACACGATATCATTTGGATGGTCGTGACGACCATTCGGAGTGGGGTCATTTTCAGCTGGATGGCTATGGTGCATGGTTATGGGGGCTGGTAGAGCATATTCGCATAACGGGTCACACATCCCTCTTGGAAGAGTTTAGAGAGAGCATTGAGATGACCGTAGACTACGTGATGACGTTCTGGCATTATCCGAATTTTGATTGTTGGGAAGAATATCCGGATTATGTTCATCCAGCAACACTGGCTTGCTTATATGGGGGACTGAAGGCGCTGGGTGAACTAGAATCGCGCTCGGATCTGATAGAGAAAGCTGAACTGATCCAACATTTTATACATAAACATGCTGTTCAAGATGGACGATTCGTGAAGTCTATACATTGTGTGAATGAAGTCTGGCAGCCTGCTCTGAGCGGTGTGGATGCAAGCTTGCTTTGGCTGGCCTTGCCATTTGGCGTGTGTGAGCCTAGTGATCCTTTGATGCTCAAAACTGTGCAAGCAATCGAGGCTGATCTTAAACATGGAGGGATTGGGCGCTACATAGAAGATCGCTATTATGGCGGTGGTGAGTGGCTGTTGTTGACCGCTTGGTACGGTTGGATGCAGATGGAGCTCGGGAATAAAGATGAGGCGAAGCGCTGTTTAGATTGGATAGCGAGTAAGGCAGATGAGCTTGGACGTTTCCCAGAGCAAGTAGATGATCACCTTCGCGAGCCCGCTGTTTATGCAGAATGGATAGCGAAACATGGGGATCCTGCACTCCCACTTCTTTGGTCGCATGCGATGTTCTTGGTCTTATCTGACAGACTCCAGTAAGGATAGATCACTCCTAAGGCGGGCAAATTGTTACTGGGGGTGATGATGATGCCAGCAGTCAAATGCGCAGTATCCAATTGTGAATATTGGACGCAAGGCAACAACTGTCATGCAGACACGATCATGATTGAGATTGATCAGCACGCAAATGCCAGCTACAATGAAGAATTTGCTTCAGAGGAATCTTTTGATACTACTCATCATGATACTGCAACTAAAGCGGCTAATACGTGTTGCCACACGTTTAAAGCTGCGACCAAACATTAGGTATGTGTAACGCGGAGGTAGCATGAATAAAGAGGACAGTTCTTTAGACAATGCCACCAAGGAGCGATTCCAGAAGAGTCAGCTTCGAATCGAAAGCGGACTCCATGCCCAAGAAGAATATGCAGCTGAGATCGCTGTACCTCAGACTAGAATGAATCGAGGCAATGAGTCTACCTCGAACGTTTCTGATGAGGAAGTAGCTGAGCTAGTAGAAGCTGTAACTCGCAATAAAGCTGTGGGTTATGTAGCGCTGTTCGTTGCGCTGGCCTCTTTATTTGTTTGGCCAGTATTACTTGGGATTTCGGGCATTATTCTCGGTGTTATTGCTTTTGTAATGGGAAATAAGAGCATCGGCTCTTGGTCCGTTGCACTTGGTATTATTGCCGTAGCCGCCTATTTTTTATTGGTTCCTTACTTTTAAAAATCAGAAAAAGCAAGCCGAGAAATCGGCTTGTTTTTATTTTTTTATAAAAAAAACGTGAAAAAGAGCGTAAGTAGGCCATTATTCATGTGTAATAGCGCAAGAAAGGCTCATTTTAATGTGTTTACGCCCATTTGCTCGTACTATTTGGCTTCAAGTGTCATATTCGCACCTTTGAATGATTACAGTATTATTATATAATGAGTAGTGATATTTAATAAAAATTAAAATCGAAAATTAAGGGAGGTGTACCTACTCTCCTGGGTGCGGCTTTTGCACTTATTAGGGGATAGGTAAGGTATTGGAAGATCCTTTGCCCGAAACGTTAATCAGTTTTCTGTTAATGTTTGGACTAGTGTTGTTAAACGGTTTTTTTGTCGCAGCAGAATTTGCCATGGTGAAAGTACGAGGTAGTCGAATTGAATCGCTTGTCGGTGAAGGTCGCCGAAATGCGAAGTTTGCTCAAGGTATTATGAATAATCTCGATGCTTACTTGGGAGCTTGTCAATTAGGAATTACGCTTACCTCATTAGGTCTAGGTTATGTGGGTGAACCGACGTTTGCCAAGATTCTAGAGCCTTTATTCGCTCCACTGGGATTGCCGGACAGTGTTTTTCACACAATAACATTTATTATTGCTTTCTCTTTAATGACTACTCTTCATATTACGTTAGGTGAACAGTTTCCTAAGACGTATGCGATTCGTAAAGCAGAACAAGTTACGTTGCTTTCTGCAGGCCCAATGGTATTATTCTATAAACTTATGTATCCATTCATTTGGACACTTAATGGGATCTCCAACTGGATGCTTCGCCGCGCAGGGATTGAGCCAACAACGGAACACGAATCCTCGCATACCCAGGATGAAATTCGAGTCCTGATGCAGGAAAGTCACAAAAACGGACTAATCGATAATACAGAGCTCACGCTTGTTGATAATATATTCGGATTCGCAGAGACGACAGCACGAGAAATTATGATTCCACGTACAGAAATGGAATGCTTATACGCAGGACTTTCTTATGCAGAGAATTTAGCTATCGCCATCAAAGAAATGCGAACGAGATACCCCGTGTGTGATCCAGATAAGGATAACATCATAGGTTTCGTTCACATCAAGGATTTGCTGAAGCCAGATGCCAATTTGAAAGGCATTAAAAAAATCATTCGGCCAATAACAACGGTGCCTGATTCCATTCATATCAGTGATCTGTTGAAAATGATGCAGAAACGCAAGAGCCAAATGGCTTTGCTGATTGATGAATACGGCGGTACTTCAGGGTTAGTAACACTGGAAGACATTATGGAAGAGATCGTTGGTGAAATCCAAGATGAGTTTGACGAGGAGCGCCCAACGATTGAAATGAAGGATGAGAATACGTTCTCGATTGATGGGTTACTGTTAATTGACGAGGTAAACGAGTACTTCGGGCTAGAGATCGAGTCGGATGACTACGATACAATCGGAGGTTGGATTTATTCCCAAACCGAAATTCCGCCTAGCCGTAATCAACAAGTAAGCTACAATAATGAATTTATGTTCATTGTAGAAGAAACCGATCATTTGCGAATTTCACGTGTCACCGTGAGAAGATCCATGAATGACAATGAAATGCTTCAGCAGAATATTTCTTGAAAGGCAAGAGGGACAGTCTAGCGACTGTCTTTTTTTCATTCTTTTTAGAATAAAAGTATAGTCGTCAGGGCTCAAACCGTGTACAATAAGTACATTGAACATGATAAAGCGAGGTCTGGGCGATGAGCAGCATCACGAATACCAATACGCAAAGTATTGACCCTAGAGTATTAAAGGAGCTGCTACAGCTTCAGACGTTGAGCAAATTAAGTCTATTCTCGAATGACGCTTCAGCTTCAACTTCCGAGGATTCGAGTGATTTTAGTGAGCTTTTAAATGCGCTTATGGGACAAGGTGCAGGTACGGGGACAGGGACTGACATTCTGGACACGTCAACATTGCAACAATCGTTAAGCAATCTACCAAGCGCATTAGGCGCTTTGAATAAATCATATACACCTTTGCAGTCGATCTCTCACGCAACCTCTGCAGCTCAGTTTGAAGGATTGATTGGACAAGCTAGTCAAAAATACGGAGTGGACACTTCGTTGGTTAAAGCTGTTATCCAACAAGAATCAGCTTTTAACCATCTTGCCGTTTCCTCAGCCGGTGCCAAAGGGTTGATGCAGCTCATGGACGGGACGGGAAGCGGTTATGGGGTAACGAACCCATTTGATCCCAAACAGAATATTGACGCAGGTACACAGTTCCTAAGCGGCTTGCTTAAGAAATATAAGGGGAACGAAGGCGTAGCTCTAGCTGCTTATAATGCTGGGCCTGGACGTGTCGACCGCTTAGGTATTAAGACAGACGAGGATCTGGCTAATCGGCTTCAATTTTTGCCAAAAGAGACACAAGCTTACGTTTCGAAAGTGCTCGATCATCGTCAGAATTTTGCTCAATAAATCATGTAACCATGAGCTGATTTTCGCATGTGCTATGCGGAGATCGGCTTTTCGCATTGTGGCCGGCTAACTTGAGTTCTAGATGTTTATAGGCTTTAATAGTGGAAGGTATCCAAAGCGTCAGGGAAGATGAGTTATTGGTTATGAAAGGGAAGAAACGGACCATGCTTTATTTGGATTATGCGGCTACGTCGCCGATTTATGAAGAAGTCATTGAAACAATTGCAGAGGTGATGAAATCTCACTATGGGAATCCTTCTTCCATCCATCGATTGGGTGTAGAAGCTGAGAAGCTTTTGCAGAGTGCGAAGGGAGTCATTGCTTCTGCCATTGATGTATTGCCGAGTGACATCATTTGTACATCTGGCGGTACGGAAAGTAATAACTTAGCGATTAAGGGCGCAGCCTACAGCTATCAACAGCGAGGAAAGCATATCATTACCACGCAAATCGAGCATGCTTCCGTTAAGGAAGTATTCGCTCAATTGGAGCAGGAAGGCTTTCGAGTCACCTATTTACCTGTTACTCATGCGGGGAGCGTCAGGCTGGAAGATCTTCAAGCTGCCATTTGTGAGGATACAATCCTCGTTAGCGTCATGTATGTAAATAACGAAATAGGTACGATTCAGCCAATTGAAGAAATAGGTAAATTTCTCGCCGAGTATCCTAAAATTATTTTTCATGTGGACGCTGTTCAAGGACTTGCTAAGCTGCCTTTACTGCCCAATACATGGGGGATCGATCTCTGCAGTGCATCAGCCCATAAATTTCGAGGGCCCAAAGGGGTTGGCTTTCTCTATCGAAGAGCCGGCGTACAACTCAAACCCTTGCTTGCAGGAGGAGGCCAGGAATTTGGTGTCCGATCTGGAACCGAAAACGTCCCTTTAATCGTAGGTATGGCAAAGGCTTTGCGCATAAGTATGGACAATCAAGCTGTGAAAATGGCTCATAAATATCGGCTTAGAAAGCAATTATTGGCAGGGATCACGGCCATGCCAGAATTAGTGATTACTGGCGTTGCGGAAGAGCAGCAAATGGCACCGCATATCGTTCACTTTGCTTTTGCCGGGATGAAAGCAGAGGTTGTGGTGCATGCCCTGGAACAGAAGGGTGTATACATCTCAACAAGATCTGCTTGTACGTCTGGGGAGTCAGAGCCTAGTGAAGTCATGTTGGCTTTGGGCTGTCATCGAGATCTAGCCGTAAGCGGATTACGAGTAAGCTTTTCTGATGAACATCAAGAGCAGGATATCGAGCGTTTTCTACGCTCATTACAAGAGGTGGTCAAGGAGCTTGCTCCCATGAGAAACCCATCTGTCATTCAAAGGGGGAAGCGAAGATGAAACCGGATTGTTTAATATTGCGTTTTGGCGAAATGATGCTGAAAGGTAAAAATCGTAAGCGCTTCGAGCGAAGTGTTATGATACAAATTCGTAAAGTTTTAAGTTCTTTTCCTGACGTTAGGTATATTCCGGAATATGGACGCGTATATGTGGAGCTAGGGGGTGCCGCTTATGAACAGGCTTCTGCCGCTTTGCAGCGTGTATTTGGACTTGCGTCTTTCAGTCCGGCTTATCATGCGCCGTTAGAGCTTGAGTCGATTCAAGAGACAGCGCTGCGGATGATGCAGGCACTTCCGAAACAACCAGCGACCTTTAAGGTTACTGTGCGCAGGGTCAATAAATCATTTCCTCATGACTCTCAGCAGATGAATTATTTGGTTGGGGGCTATGTTCTTCAAGCGATCCCAGGGTTACAAGTAGATGTTCGCAAGCCTGAGGTTGAGCTGCGTGTAGAAATTCGCGAGGATCAGGTGCTCTTGTATGTCGAAGTTATTGAAGGTGCTGGCGGTTTCCCCTCAGGAACGAGCGGTAAAGCGCTGTTGATGCTCTCAGGAGGCATTGATAGTCCGGTAGCAGGCTGGTTGGCGATGCGCAAGGGATTGACGATGGAGGCTATTCATTTCCATAGTTACCCTTACACTAGTGAACGTGCGAAGGATAAAGTCATTGAGCTTGCGCATCAATTGGCTGGCTACACAGACTCCTTAAAGCTTCACATGGTGTCCTTCACGGAGGTTCAAACCTCCATTCACCGTGCCTATCAAGACAATCTGCTCGTCACCCTCATACGAAGGGCGATGTACCGAATTGCAGAACGGATCGCAGAGCGTGAAGGTCTAGGCGCTTTAGTTACAGGCGAGAGCTTGGGGCAAGTCGCCAGTCAAACCCTGCCGAGTTTACACGCCATTGGTCGGGTGGTCACGCTGCCGCTTTTACAACCGTTGATGATGATGGACAAGCAAGAGATTATTGGCTTAGCCGAATCGATAGGAACATTTCCTATCTCTATTTTACCCTATGAGGACTGCTGTTCGTTATTTCTCCCGCCATCCCCAAGTACGAATCCTAACTTGCGCCTGGTGGAGAAGCTGGAAGATAGCATGGCATTTCTAAATGAGCTCATCGACAAAGCAGTCTTAGAAACAGAAACCATTGAAATCGTGCATGGACAACTGAAAAAGGAATCTAACGCCCATTTATTCTAACTCCTATCTGCAGCTATGATAGCAACTTTTCCAATCATTTGCTCTCCATGTCCGCCAGGAGGCCCAGAAGCATGATTGATGCGCTCTTTTTATTCTTACAAATTATGTTGATTAATATTGTGCTCAGCGGTGATAATGCGGTTGTAATCGCGCTAGCTAGCAAAAATCTCCCCATAGAGCAGAGAAAGCTTGCCATTTGGTGGGGGGCCTTTGGAGCCATTGCATTGCGATTGATTCTTACTCTCGTAGCAGTAAGTTTGCTGACGATCCCTTTTATACAAGCAGGCGGTTCGATCTTGCTGTTATGGATTGCTATTAAGCTGCTTACGGACGAAGACGGACACTCGAATATTAAGGAAGCCGCCACACTTGGCAAGGCGATATGGACGATCATTGTCGCTGATTTCGTTATGAGCTTGGACAATGTCTTAGCAATTGCGGCCAAAGGAAATGGAAATAATACGGTCATTATTCTAGGTATCGGGCTCAGTATTCCAATCATTATTTGGGGAAGCACACTCGTGATGAATTTATTGCAGAAGTATCCGATTTTAGTCTATTTAGGCGCGGGAATCCTTGGATATACAGCTGGTGAAATGTTTGTAAAAGATGAGAAGATGATTGATTGGCTGCTGCATGATTTTGAATTTTTGCATGTTTGGATTCCAGTTATGACCACTGCGATCGTCATTGCTACAGGTGGAATTGCCAAATGGGTGCGGTTATTTCAATTCAAGACAAGAAATGAATGACAAATAAGCACGCTGACGATTAGGTCAGTGTGCTGTTTTTTTATGCAAAGTTAGCGCCCAGAAGGACCATCCATAGATCAGTAGAAATACGAAGATGAGTGTAGTGGAGTACCTGTACATCAAGGCGTAGCTGCCGCTCCAGTTGGCGAGAGCCCCTAACACCATTGCGCCTAATCCAATGCCGAGGTCATTCGCAGAAAAGAAGGTGCCATTGGCTGCGCCGCGCCGCTCTGGGGAAGAACGTGCTATCGTCCATGCCTGGAGGGCCGGTTGGATGGAGCCGAAGCCTACGCCGTAACATAGGGCGGCAATCGCCAAGCTCATATTGGAGTGAGCATAGGACAGCAGCAAAAGCCCTGCAATTGTGAAGATCGCGCCGGGAAGGAGTACCCATTCGGGTCCTTTGCGGTCAAAGAGAACGCCAGTAATAGGGCGTACGAGTAATACCATGCTGGCGTTGCATAGGAAGAATAGGCCTACTTTTGCAATGCCTGCTTCGATGGCGAATAAAGTAATAAAGGTCACGATTCCACCGTAACAGATGGCGGTGCATAGCAGAAGAACAGAGGGAAGCAGTGCTGTTCGCTCCCATAATCGATCTGTGAACCGAAGTCGTTGTGCTGGTTTCGTGGGTATAATCGGCTTCGGATAGGTGATGAATAGCGAGCTGAACAAAGACAATATCGCAAGAATCGTTGATATCAAAAGGACATACGAGAATCCGAATGCTTGCATGACCCATAGTCCTGTGAGTGGACCGACGGCCATAGCGAAAGTATTCGATAATCCGTAGTAGCCCATTCCTTCTCCGCGGCGTTCTGGCGGGATAATATCGGCGATCACCGTGCCCAGAGAGGTTGTTGACAACCCCCAGCCGATACCATGAACAAAGCGTGCGGCTAAAATGAGTGTCACCGCAGCGATATATGAATAGCCGGCAATCGTAAATGCGCAAATCGCTAACCCAACGAGAAGGACATGTTTTCTACCGAGTGAGTCTAGTGCTCTGCCGGCGAATGGTCGCGTAAGAAGCGAGGAAATGGTGAATATCCCAATAACTAGTCCGACTTGCATGTTGTCTCCGCCTAATTGAGATAGATGAGTAGGAATAGTTGGAATGAGCATTTGAAAGCTGAAAAAAAGCAGTAAATTAGCCAGGGCAGTTATCAAGAAGGCTTTGGTCCATAACGGTTTTCGTTTCTGCTTGTTCCTAGTTATTGATTGTTCCATGCTACCTCCCCATTTGAACAGCAGAGACCTTAGGCAAAGGGGTTCTGCGTGTGCCTTAGTATACCCAGACAAATGGAATTGAACGCAATGCTGAACCATGATAAACACCTAGCAATTTCCTGTCATGTGAGATAAAATATTTGTAGAAGGGTGTCGATTTTATAACGATTTGGGCCCGTTCACCATTTGCACATTTTAGGAGGGATTCGTATCGCTAGAAATAGCTACTCCATTGGCATTTTATTTATCGGCTTGGCTGTGGTCTTGTTGCTAGGCAAATTAGGGGTGTTCCAGCTTCTTCTTTCCTTCTTTTGGCCGCTTCTTTTACTTGTGCCTGGACTGCTCTTGCATTACTTGTATTTCAACCGCAGATTACCGGCTGGCGTGCTCGTTCCTGGTGGTATTTTAACCACGTATGCCCTCATGTTTTTCTTTTGCAATTTATTCGGCTGGGGTTCCATGAGCTATATTTGGCCGGGTTTCATTTTAGGAATAGCGATTGGTTTATATGAGCTTCATTTGTTTGAACGCGGGAGTGATCGCAGCATTTGGATCGCAGCCATCGTGTTGGGAATCATATCGGCGGCGCTTTTTGGCTTAACGATACTTTTCAAATTAGGGATTTATGTAATCGCTTTGATCCTTGTGGTTGCTGGACTTTCCATGATTTTCCGAAAGCGAAGATTATGGTGAACTTGATTCTTTCCAGTTAAAAGTTTTGTTAAGTGTGCCTTTTGTCTTGCATAATGTCGAGAAACTGCGTATACTAAGGGTAAATGTCAAGCGTCGGCGCTTATGTCCGACGCTTGTTTTATGAACAGAGACGAAAATTATAGGGTAGAGAGGGTTTGACATTCATGCATGCAAGAGACAAGATTCGCAACATTGCTATTATCGCACACGTTGACCACGGTAAAACAACACTCGTAGATAAATTGCTTCAGCAATCCGGAACATTCCGCGATAACGAGGCTATTCAAGAAAGAGCGATGGACTCCAACGATCTAGAGAGAGAACGCGGTATTACCATCCTTGCCAAAAATACGGCGATTAACTATAAAGACTACTTGATTAACATTGTAGATACACCAGGACATGCTGACTTCGGCGGCGAAGTTGAACGGATCATGAAAATGGTAGACGGCGTATTGTTGGTTGTTGATGCTTTCGAAGGCACAATGCCACAAACGAAGTTCGTTCTGCGTAAAGCTCTTGAAAGCAACCTATCTCCGGTAGTAGTTGTTAACAAAATTGACCGTCCAAACGCTCGTCCTCAAGAAGTTGTTGACGAAGTACTTGATTTGTTTATTGAACTTGGTGCTACTGATGAGCAACTTGATTTCCACGTTGTATATGCATCCGCATTGCAAGGAACATCAAGCCTTGATCCAGAGAAGCAAGATGATAACATGGAAGCTATTTATGAAACAGTTGTTCAACACATCCCATCTCCAACGGAAGATGTTGAACAACCGCTTCAATTCCTAGTTACATTGATGGATTACAATGAGTACTTGGGTCGTATCGGCGTAGGCCGTGTGAACCGTGGTAAAATTCGTCAAGGCCAAACCGTTACAGTTATGACGCGTGAAGGCGGACAAAAGCAAGCTAGAATCGAGAAGCTTTTCGGTTTCACAGGGTTGAAACGTATTGAGATTGAAGAAGCAGCTGCAGGGGACATCATTGCCATTGCAGGTATCAAAGATATCAACATTGGTGAAACGGTAGCTGATCCAGCGAACCCAGAAGCATTGCCAGTATTGAAAATTGATGAGCCAACGCTTCAAATGACATTTATCGTTAACAACTCGCCATTCGCGGGTCGTGAAGGTAAATGGGTTACTTCCCGTAAAATCCGTGAGCGTCTATACAAAGAGCTTGAAACAGACGTTAGCTTACGTGTAGAAGATACAGATAGCCCGGATGCTTTCATCGTATCAGGCCGCGGTGAGCTTCACTTAGGTATTTTGATCGAGAACATGCGTCGTGAAGGCTTTGAATTGCAAGTTTCCAAACCAGAAGTTATCATTCGTCAAATCGACGGACAAAAAATGGAGCCGATTGAGCGTTTGATCATCGACGTTCCAGAAGATAGCATGGGTTCCGTAATGGAGAGCTTAGGTTCACGTAAAGCTGAGATGGTTAACATGATCAACAACGGCAGCGGTAACGTTCGTCTTGAGTTCTTGATCCCAGCTCGTGGATTGATCGGTTACAGAACGAACTTCTTGACATTGACTCGCGGTTACGGAATTATGAACCATGCGTTTGACAGCTACGGTCCATACCAAGGAGCAGGGGTTGGCGGACGTCACGAAGGCGTACTAGTATCCAGCGAATCCGGCGTTTCCACACTTTACGGAATTCTTTCCGTTGAAGATCGCGGTATCTTGTTCGTACATCCGCAAACTGAAGTTTACGAAGGTATGGTTGTTGGTGAGCATACACGTGACAATGATATCATCGTTAACATCTGTAAAGAAAAAGCGGTAAACAACATTCGTTCCGCGAACAAAGAAGAAACGGTCAAAATGAAAACTCCTCGTATGTACTCTTTGGAGCAAGCACTTGAGTATTTGAATGATGATGAGTATTGTGAAATTACACCGAAATCGGTTCGTATCCGTAAAAAGATTTTGAACAAGAGCGAGCGCGAGCGTGCTGAGAAAAACCGCAAAATGGCGGAAGCTAACGCTTAATTCACAAGTATGTACGAATTTAGGGAAATGTCGGCTATCCAGCCGCATTTCCCTTTATTTATTTGTAGATTTAAGGGATAATGAGGAATGTTACAACAACGTTAAGACTTAACTTATTAATGAAATGGAGTGTATGTTTGTTGACTGCCTTGAATGAATGGTTTGCCAATCACCTCTTCATCACGTATCTACTAATCTTCGTTTTCATGTCCTATGTGTACAATAAAGTATTCCGTACGCGCAAATTACCGGTGCTCAAAACAGCGATTATCTATGTGCTGCTAGGAATCGGTTCCGTGATGCTGCTCGTATTTCAAATTGTAGGACTGCCTATTGTACTTTGTTTGGCAGTTGCGATCTCCTTGATGCTGATGGTGAGAATTCGTTATTTTATTGAGAAAAGAAGCGGCAAGAGGCCGACTTAAATAGTAAGGAGTCCATGCCATATGCCCCGATACTGGTTGACGCCGATCCTGGGTTATTCCCCGCTTGTGCTTGGCGCAGAGCGCTTGAGCTGCCTGCCTGATGCCGATTTTGAAGCTTTCCGCCAACTGGCTGCTCATCAGCATCCTCGTTTGCTAGCGATGTTCAAATCGAGTCTGCTGCTGAGTGATGAGGAAGACGTGTGTGGATCAGACCTCGTAGAATTAGATTTAACGCTTGAAGGAGATATTGTGTTTGATGGTAAGCCTTTTCATCTTTCGCACTGTGCAGAAGCCTTTCTGGACCGTTTGCTGAATCGCCAGGAGGCGAAAGCTATGGTAATGGGCTTGAAGTTAGTGTTGGAGGAACGAAGGGAAGCAAGTGATGAGATGATAGACCGTTGGACGAAACAATGGTTGCAATGGTTAGAAGCTGGTTATGACATGGTTCTACTAAGAGAGGATGGACGCTGAGATGAAGTTAGGTGATGCCTTTTTCAATTGGCTGCAGATGCATATTGTTTCACAGGCTCGACCAGAAGATGAAGCGGCTAAAGAGACGTTGGACTTTTTTGCACTTATTTTAGTTGAAGATCACAAAGTCAGTAATCTTGAGGTTCTACCTGTAGAGGATCCAATGAAAATTTGGATCGGCTATAATCATGAGGGGGAGTATCATAAGCATTGTTTCGATCGCGATAGTGCGGAGAAGCTGCTTGATGATATTAACTCAAACCCTATTTATAACAATCAATAGCGGTTTAACGCTGTGAATTAAGGACATAACTTTACCAAATCGACGTACACTAAAGTATATCTGGGCTAAAGGTGTGCCTAGTTGAATTGAAAATAGATACATAATGGTGGAACGCTTGGCACCCGCTATGCTATACTGTAAGTGTAAGGAGCGTTTTCAACAACCTAGTAGGAGGCGCAAACGACATGGCTGAACACCTAACAGCTGCACCGATGCAATGGATAGATAGCGCCCACATGATGAATATAGCTGAATATGCGAAAGCTTGTGAGAGCCGAGATGCGATTATTTCACTCGGCCAAGTTTTTGATGCGATAAAAAAAGCCTAGATCTGCGTATGCAGTCAGGCTTTTTGTCATCTTCAGCGGTTTATCGGGCTGGAACCTGTGGGCTCGTACCGTCAGGGCTTGCGTTATCGATATCAGGGTCATTGCGAATATCACGGGGCAATTGTGGCATAACACGACCTACGATATCAGCCATTTGCTCGGCAAAGCCTGTGATGGGTCTTCCAGCTTGAATGTTATCCCGAATGTTGCGTAAGCGTTGATCAAGATCCATATCAGCCGTCACGATCGCATTCACGCCATAAGGATCCTTCTTGAGTGCTTCAGCTACCGAATACTTCACGGTACCTACTCTGGCACGATCAAGCTCCTTCTTAATGTTGATGCCGACGACAGCTGTATTGCCGAAGACAACGCAATGTGCGCTCTCCACCTGAGGGATACTCAATGCTAGGTTTTCCAAATGCGCTGCAACCGCCTTAGAATCTTTGATCTCAAGCTTTTGCGGAGCAATTTGTTGAACTTTTACTTGTCTATTATTCGTATCTTGAGAGGGGGCACCACTTTTCGGCGCTTGACTGCAGCCTACCGCGAGGATCAGAATCAGTCCACATACGTATATTAGTCTCACCAGAATCGTTCCCTTCTTTCCTTGAATCTCGCGTTTAGTTTGTCCTGTACGGTTAGGTTGTATGTATGAATATAACCACTGATCTAACGCCAAATCTGGGAGGGGACACACCAATGAAAAAAATTTACGTGTTAGATACCAATGTACTGCTTCAGGACCCTAATGCTTTATTTGCATTTGAAGATAATGAAGTGGTCATACCCGCCGTGGTGTTGGAGGAAATCGATTCTAAGAAACGCAATGCGGATGAAATCGGTCGCAATGCTAGACATGTCTCAAGATTACTAGACGGATTAAGAGCCAAAGGTAATTTATCCGATGGGATTACCCTTGAGCATGGTGGCAGCATTAAAGTGGAGCTTAACCACCGCAGCTTTGCGAAGCTGCAAGATACCTTTGCTGAATTAACGAATGACAATCGCATTCTCGCGGTTGCCCTAAACTACCATTTAGAAGAGCAAGAAAATGATGTGGCTAGGCCCGTCGTAATCGTCAGTAAAGATACTTTGGTTCGAATTAAAGCGGATGTATTGGGGATTCCAGCACAGGATTATCTAACCGATCGAATCGTAGCTCAAACCGATATGTATACAGGCTATATTACGCTTTTCGTTCATCCATCCATCATTGATGAGTTTTACTCGTATCGCTTCTTGACCGTTACTTCATTGAATTTGAGCTACATGCTGCATCCTCATGAGTTCGTGATATTGCGTGATGAGCTAGGCTCTTCCAAATCTGCATTGCTCAAAGTTACACCGGATGCCAAAAAACTTGAGCCGCTTTACATGAGTAACGATCCCATCTGGGGAATTGCCGCGCGCAATGCGCAGCAGCGAATGGCTCTTGAGCTTCTGCTCAATGACGAAATCCCGCTCGTCACCCTGACTGGGAAAGCGGGTACAGGTAAAACGCTGCTTACGTTAGCTGCGGGGCTCATGAAAATTGAGGATGATCGTAAATACAAGAAACTGCTGATTGCTCGTCCGGTCGTCCCGATGGGCAAGGATATTGGATACCTGCCTGGTGAAAAAGATGAAAAGTTGCGTCCCTGGATGCAGCCGATCTACGATAATTTGGAATATTTATTCGATACCAAAAAACCAGGTGATATTGAAAAAATACTTGCTGGTCTAGGTAGTATTCAAGTAGAGGCGCTAACGTATATTCGTGGGCGGTCTATTCCTGGTCAATTTATTATTATTGATGAAGCGCAGAACCTATCCAAACACGAAGTGAAAACGATTGTATCTCGCGTTGGAGAAGGCAGTAAAATCGTTCTCCTGGGTGATCCGGATCAAATTGACCATCCATACCTGGATGCATCAAGCAATGGGCTTACGTATGTGGTAGAGCGGTTTAAACAGGAAGGTATAAGCGGACATATCACATTGGAGCGCGGCGAACGCTCGCATCTAGCTCAATTGGCAGCAGATTTGCTCTAAAAAGAGAAAAGCCCACATCAGCTGATGTGGGCTTTTTGCTGTATTTAGCGTACGATTTCGATGCTGCAGCGATACGCTTTGGCAATTCCGTGCATGAGCTCTTCGAGCTGCCGATCGACAACATACACATCGTGATTCGCGGCGTCTTTGTATTGGGCAATGAGGTGCTCTTCAACCTGTAGGGCTGCTTGATCTACCTCGACTGCGGGACTGCTCGAAGTGAAACGGAAAGGAATGACGATTTTATCGTACACATAGTTATGTTCGGCGCGGCTTGTGAACCCGTAATCCGAGAACAAATCCGTCAATTCAGCCTCGTTGTCCAGCAAACGAAGATCCATGATCGTAGTCTCGATGTTAAAATGGGCCATAACCTCAAGTGCTGCGCGTTGCTGCTCTTCATTACTGACAATCAGCATTTCTTTATCGCGATCGAATAACTCGACTTTGCCGGCAAGTGCTTTGACGATTTGGGCATAGAAGCCGGGTATTTTGCCATCAGGCAGATCCATCATTAGACCAATTTTGAATTCCATCGTTGTTCCTCACTTTTCCATGCATTATCCCTACTAGTTTACAGAGATAATTTGAGTTTCACAACTGCCACGCCTTTTTTGGTCTCGACACTGATCACATCGAGGTAGCTCACGACTTTTTTCGGTACAAAACCTAAAGAAAATTCCTTCGTAAAGTCTGCGATGGTCGTATCCGGCAGCTTGAAGCTGTTAAATTCAAGATTATCAACGACAAAGCGGACTTCATTCAAGTTATCTGTGTTCTTGAGAAGGACGAAGTTCCCTTGTATGGCTATCTGCAACTCGCCTTTTTTGCCTGTGGCGACCATTGCTCCATCTTTGAATTCAAAATTTAACGTTTTCAGAAGCTCGCTCTTGGAGTGAAGATACGAATTGAAATCTACGTCCGTAAGATTGACAACAGGTGTTGTGGATGTGATGCTAATATACTTACTGTCCGACATAAGAAATTGTGGAAGTTCGCGGAAAGCCAAAGATAAATTGTCCAGATAATCTCTCGCCAATGGCAAGCCTTCTTGTTTCCATTGATCATTTAAGCTTTTGATTTGGGTTGCAATGACCTGAGCTTGCGCACTGACAGCCAGCTGTTTGTCCAGCTCTTCTTGAAGCTTAACGAGTCGCTCACGCTGCTCGAGGAATTTAGTTTTGGTTGTCTGCAGCTCAGTTCGAGAATTGGCTAACTCGATTTGTAAGTTTTTGAGCTTTTGATAAGAGTCGGTGAACGTAGCAAGCGAACGATGGTCATTGGTAATAATCATCTGTAAGTATTCAAACATTTTCAAGACATCCGTGAAGGAGTTGGCCGCAAATAGCAGCATCCAAATCGAATCGCGATCTCCTGTATAATAGGCTCGCAATACTTTACCGGCATGCTTACGAGTTGTCTCAACATTGCCATTTTGCTTCACAATATCTTGTTCATTCTGTTTGATTTGTTCACCGATTTTGGCATCCTGTTCGTTTAAACGAGCAACCTCTTTATCGATTTCGAAAATAGTAAGCCCTTTTTGGACCAGCTCTTTGGCTTCATCTTGCGCAGTCTGCGTTTCTTCAGCCCAAACGCCTCCGTAAGGTAATATGAGTTGCGTTAGCAAAACAATGGATAACAGCAGCGCTGTGAGTTTTTTAGAATTCATTGATGGTATTCTCCCCCTATGAATAGATTATCATATTTCTATTAAATGAAGCACAAAAAAATACTTACCTTTGGGGAAAGGTAAGTATTTGACCTCGTTCTATTTTTTAGCCGCTGGTGTTAACAGCTTCAGAATGTCATCAAAACTCTTCACCTTCGCAGGAACTTCCTTCGTCAACGTGGTGCCTTGGTTAATAGCATCGTAGCTTTGATGCAGTACGATATGGTTGTCATAGGCTTTGCCATCCATCGTCACACTGAACGTGATATCAAGGGATTGGTCGCGAATAAAGCCTTTGTCGTCAATAGCAATTTTCATATTGCCAGGTGCTTTCAGCGTTAGAGAGGAAAGGCTGTTTTTCTTAAGTGCATCCGCTTTGTCAGCGGACAAGAAGCCATTCGTCTGCAAGGAACTAATAAACTCTGGCAATTTGGCTTGGAATTGTGTGTTGATTTCTTTCACGTTTTTAGTCGTCAGATCAACCTGAATCGATTTCGCTGTTGTTCCGTCCGTCAGCTTAACCGGATCCTTGGCTTCCTTGAACCATTTGGCATCGATACCTTCGAAAATCACTTTACTAAGTGCCGTAGAAACTTGAGGAGTGTTCTTCAAGGTATCAGCGGTTAAAGGACTTGCAGCTGTCCCGCTCATTTTCTGTAAATCAATCGCGTAATACTCATCTGCCGTCTTATTTAAGGCTGGCATATTAAAATACAATTTGCTATCTTTAATGAGAATTGGTATATCGATGGGGGATGTAGATCCCTTAGGCGTTATTCGCAAGTCTGTTTGGAACTGAAGGGGATCCAGATTGCTAACACCCTTCCAGGTAATCGTGCTTTCTCTGATCAAAGATAACAACCCATTTGTAAGAGGGTTAGCTGATTTCATTAAACCATCACTGATCGCGAGTGTCGTGCTGCCATCGAAGGTGTACGACTTCATTTCTGATTGTTTGTTTACGGATTGTTGAAATGCTTCTTTAACTTTCGTGTTGTCTGTACAAGCTGTCAGCGAGACTAGGCCAATCGCCGTTATCGCTGTTAGGGTAATCCACTTCTTTGTCATGCTGGGCTGTCTCTCCTTCCATAATCCTTTATCATTATAAGGGTTTCATATTCATTTGTCTGTAAGTAAAGAACTGGGGGTTTTACAATCGTGAATCAACTAGGAAACAATAGTGTGATACAAGCATTGAAAGAAAGAATTCTTTCGGCTGAGAAGCAAAGAATTTCTTTTCGTGATTATATGGAAATATGCTTGTATCACAATCCGGGTGGGTATTATTGCAAGGACCAAGTCAAGATAGGCAAGCAAGGCGATTTCTATACGAGTTCTTCCATTGGAACCGTTATGGGTGAGATGGTGGCTGCATTTATATATAAACAACTTCAGAGTCAATCCAATCTGCCGATATACATTGAACTGGTTGAATGGGGCGGAGGGAATGGACGGTTGGCCCTTCAGTTGCTTGATGAAATGAAGCGGGCTGCTCCTGACATCTATGTTCGTTTAACGTATACACTTATTGAATCAAGTCCTTACCATCGTCAGCTCCAAAAGGCTGCGCTCGCTGCACATGAGGATCATATTCGTTTCTTGGATGAAACAACTTGGTTGCTAGAGGCTCCTAGTGAACATGTCTATGTAGTAGCGAATGAACTATTGGATGCTTTCCCGATTCATCGCATTCGTTATCAGGATCAAATGTTTCAAGAATCTCATGTCATTTGGCAAGAACGGGAGCCTCATCTCCAAGAGATCTGGTTACCTCTGCAATCTCAACGTATAGTAGACTATCTATCCGCAATGGAAGTTCAATGGTTGGATGGACAGGTGATGGAAATTAATTTAGAGGCAGGCGCTTGGTATGAACGACTCTCACAACGGATTCTTAGTGGTTGTGTTATCGCTATTGATTATGGGGATGTAGAAGCTGAACTCTTTGCATCGCATCGACAGAACGGGACATTAATGTGCTACCGCAGGCATGAAGCGCATGATAATCCCTTTATTCATCAAGGCGATCAGGACATAACCGCGCATGTCAATTTTAGTCTGTGTCAGAAGGCCGCGGCAGCAAGTGGATTCGAGTCTTGTCAGCTGACAACACAGCGTCAGTTCTTAGTAGAGCAGGGCATTTTGGAGAAGCTGCAAAACCATTTTGATCCGAATCCCTTCAGTGAAGTATCAAAGAGGAATCGTTCGATCAGGCAATTGCTGCTTAGTGACGGGATGAGCGAATTGTTTAAGGTGTTTATTGCTATGAAAAAAGGTGAACCGGCATAATTGCCGATTCACCTTTTTGTTTGTCATCTGCGTTAGACGGACATTTTGAAAAATGACCAATACGTAAATCCGCTGAAGGAGATAATCATATATCCCCAGAACAACAATATGTAAGTACGTTCTGACAAGCGCATATAGCCTAGAATGACGAATACGGCAGTTTGAAAAAAGAAAATCAGAGACATAGGTATCATATCGCCAGCTAAGCTCATTAGTGCGATAACAAGTGTCCAAAAACCTAGAACCCGAAACATGCGATCCATTCTCGTTACATCCCCCTCTCGTACCACGTTGCACAATAACTACAACACATTATACCGTTTGATCCAAGTGGTGTAAACCGTCAAACGGTGACGAAATTGAAAACATTTCATCATATAGACGTAGTATGTCTTTTTATACGAATCCCATGTATGAGGGTCAAAAAATTTGGCAATACCATTTAGTATCAAATAGATTCTATGAACTCTAGTACGGGCATAGAAATAGTAATAATGGCAACGAATCAATTGATACCTGTCTGACTAATTGATTCTTCTTTATGATGCATCTGCAATAGGAGAGAATTTGATCAGGAATCGAAGCTCCCGAAAAGGAGAGACTTTGCTCTCCGACCAAAGATCCCTATAATTTGTTAGGAGGTTTGGCCTTATGTCGGCAATTAGACAAGATGCTTGGAGCGATGAAGACGACTTAATTTTAGCGGAATTGACATTGCGTCATATCCGGGAAGGAAGCACACAATTATCTGCGTTTGAAGAAGTTGGAGAGCGCATTGGACGAACAGCGGCCGCGTGTGGGTTTCGTTGGAACAGTTTTGTTCGGAAGAAGTATGAGGCAGCGATTCAAATTGCCAAAGCACAGCGTCAGAAACGGACGCAATTGAAAAAGCATGCACCCGTTTCGATTTCGGGCTCATCTTCGATTGGTTTGCTTGATAGCCCAGAGGTGCCAGCAGGCAAAAATGAAGTATTTACAGAAGAGACGCTTTCGATAGATGCTGTCATTCGTTTCTTAAGGCAGTGGCGCAACACCTATCAGGATATGAATCGTCATATCAAAACGTTGGAAAAAGAACTGCAGGAGAAAGAGGACGAACTCGATAGACTTGGCAGAGAAAATAACAAGTTGAATAAGCAAGTAAATGAAGTTGAAACTGATTATCGTGTTGTCAATGATGATTATAAAGCGCTTATTCAAATTATGGATCGTGCTAGGAAGATGGCTTTCCTGGTTGAGGAAGAGGAAGAAGAGAAGCCTCGTTTCAAAATGGATGCCAATGGTAATTTGGAAAGAGTAGATTGAGCGATTGTCAAGATGCAAGCAGGAGTCACAGATCAAGGAGAGCCTTGGTCTGTGACTTTTTTGCTGTATCTTAAGAGGACAACTTTGTTGTTGTTTTATATAATAGTGGTTATATGAAATAAGGGTGGTTGAATGGCATGCATATCATGATCATTGGAGCGGGCTCTTTAGGACTGCTTTTCGCCTCGAAGCTTGCCCCTTTTTGCACACAATTAACGGTAGTGACAAGATCGGATGAACAAGCAAAGGCATTGGATCAGCAAGGAATAACGATTGATGGGATATCTTCACAAGAGGCTAAGAATGGGCAACCAATCGTTTTCTGCAGCTATGCCGATGAAGTGAGGGGAGAAGTCGCTGCGAGAGCGCAGCCAGTAGACTATATTCTCCTCATGGTGAAACAAACAGCGATTTCTCCAAAACTTATCAATTATCTTAAAAGTATAATGTCGAATCACACCTATCTAGTCTGCTTTCAAAACGGGGTAGGTCATGAATTGAAATTAAGCCAAGCTATCGAGGGAGCTAAGCTTTTATTCGCGGTTACGACGGAGGGGGCGAAGCGAAACAGCTCGACTTCAGTCAGCCATACAGGTCATGGAATCACCTATTTTGGGGATATGGAAACGGATAAGAAGCTTACGGAAGATAACCAACATATTTTTTTCGTGCAGTTGTTGGAACTAGCAGGATTTCATGCGGTTTTGTCGAAAAATATGGAAGTCAGAATCTGGAGTAAGTTAGTGATTAATGTGGTCATTAACCCGCTAACAGCGATTTTACGCGTGCAAAATGGTGAATTACTTCGTTCCGAGTGGACACGTTCGCTCATGCAAGATCTCTATCAAGAAGTGCTCCGCCTGGCCGTGGCCAAAGGCATCAAGCTTCCGGATGATCTGTGGTCTACTATTATTGAAGTGTGTCAGGCAACGAGTGCGAATCATTCCTCCATGCTGCAGGACATTGAAGCATCGCGGCACACCGAAGTTGATTATTTGAATGGCCGCTTAGTTGAAATGGGTAATGAAATGGGGCTAGAGCTTCCCGCGCATCGTATGGTGTATAGAATGATTAAAGCGATAGAAAAATAAGAGGTGACTCTTCTTGCTGAGTGGTTTCGTTAGTCTATTATCTACTTTATATGCCATGCTGGCCGTAGCGCCATTTATTACGTTTGTGCTTTTTTGGTTTCTCATCTATCTATTTCTGAAGGATAAGAAGATGACTACAAGGTTTACTATGGATGTCACAACTTTGTTTCTATTAGGATCCGTATCTTTGATGTGGAACAAACTCTTTCATACCCAGTTTGGTTTCTGGCTGATTGTACTAATGTTATTGATTGCATTTGGTATTATTGGGGGTTATCAAAACCATTTGAAAGGGCAAACTAATTTAATTAAAGTAGGCAGGCTTGTATGGCGTCTTAGCTTTGTGGGCTTATCTACGCTATATATCCTATTGTTTTTCATTCATATCGGGAAAAACTACCTTTTTTCAACATAGACGGTAATGAAATTACCTAATTTTGGTTGATTTGGGCAATAATTTAGTGGATGTTTGTAATATTTATTTGAGATTTGTAGAAAATAACAAACAAAATCGTCTAGATTTTATTGACCGTTGGTTGTATAATTAAAAACCGTGAGAGTAAATTTTTTTACCAGTGAATTAGTCAAAGGTAAATTATTTGTGGACAAACTCATTGTATATGTTATAATTCCTTGCGTAGACTCTAGTAATTTTTTTTACCAGAGATCTAAGTAATGTAACATAACATTAAAGAAGCGGTTTCATTGATCTCCGGGTTAAAGGTGTAAGGTTTATGTAAATAAAGCTAACAAAACACCTAACCATAGATGTCTAGACATACATATTTTAAAGGAGGAGTTTTATGAAAACGACAAAATGGGTTTCTACAGCAGTAGCACTAACGCTCATGGGTAGCGTAGCAGTTGGTTGTGGTAAGAACGAGGAAACAACACCAACGACATCACCAACTGGTGGGGCAACAGGTACTACAGCTCCAGCTTCCAACAAGCCGCAAGAAATTAAAATCAATTTCTCAGCAGAGCCACCTGTTATGGATAGCTCCAAAGCAACAGCAAATGCTGCTTTTACTTTCATTAGCGCATTTAACGAAGGTCTATATCGTACAGATAAAGATGGCAAAGCAACTCCTGGTCTTGCAAAAGATTTCCCTAAAATTTCCGCTGATGGTCTAACGTACACGATTGATATTCGTGACAACGCGAACTGGTCAGATGGTACACCAGTTAAAGCTCAAGACTTTGCTTATTCCTTCAAACGTACTTTGGATCCAGCTACAAAAGGTCAATACAGCTTCGTAGTAGCATGGATTAAAGGTGGAGAAGCTGTAACTAAAGCTAAAACTCCTGAAGATGTGAAAAAAGCTCAAGACGCTCTAGGCGTTAAAGTTCTTGGCGACAAGCAACTTCAAATTACACTTGAAAAGCCGATTGCATTCTTTACACAAATGCTTGCTTTCGGAACTTTCTTGCCACAACGTGAAGATTTCGTAACTAAAGCTGGCGACAAATACGGCGCAGAAGCTGACAAAGTTATCGGTGCTGGTCCATTCATCTTGAGCAAATGGGATCATGGTCAAACACTTGAGCTTGTTAAAAACGAAAAATATTGGGATGCTGCTAATGTGAAATTAACAAAAGCAACAATCAATATCGTAAAAGACACAAATACAGGACTTAACCTATATGAAACAAACGCGGCTGATTTGACTGAAATCAACCGTGACCAATTGACTTTGTACAAAGGTAAACCGGACAACCTGCCTAAACCAGAGTTGACTAACTCATACCTCATGTACCAAACGAAAAAAGTTCCAGCTTTGGGTAACAAAAAGATCCGTCAAGCTCTTGGTATGGCAATCGATCGTCAAGCTTACGTAGATACAGTACTTGCTAACGGTTCCGTAGCTTCCACTGGTCTAGTACCAGGTGGTACTTCTGACGGTGCTGGCGGCGACTTCCGTAAAACAGCTGGAGATACACAACCTAAGTTCGACGCTGCTAAAGCAAAGCAATTGCTTGCTGAAGGTCTAGCTGAGCTTGGTTTGAAAGAACTTCCAAAAATGAAAGTGAACGCGGATGATACTGAAACTGCGAAAAAATCACTTGAGTTTATCCTTGCACAATGGAAACAAAACCTTAATTATGTTGCTGAAGCGAACCCAGTTCCTCACGCATTGCGTATTGAGCTTTCCTCCAAGAAAGATTTCGAAATCGTTCTTTCCCTATGGGGCGCAGATTACAACGATCCAATGACGTTCTTGGATATGTGGGTAACTGGCGGCGAGTTTGATGAAGGTGATTACAGCAACGCAGAATACGATAAGCTTGTAAAAGGTGCTCAAACAGAAACAGACGTTACAAAACGTGCGAAAGCATTAGTTGATGCTGAGAAAATCCTTATGGACGATCAAGGTGTAGCTCCATTGTACTTCCGTACTCGTGCTTACTTGAAAAAACCAACAGTTAACGGTTTGATTCTTCCTTCGTTTGGTCAAGAGTGGGAATTGAAATGGACTACAATTAAGTAATTCAAAAGTAGTTATTAGCAGAAGGGGCCGTTCGCACCTCGTGGGAGCGGCCTCTTCTAACTTTCTTGTTTTATATTTTAATAAAGGAGGAGCAATATGATTAAGTTCATTCTTCGCCGTTTCCTATATGCGCTTATTACGTTATGGCTAATTGCAACATTCACTTTCGTCTTGATGAAAAACTTGCCAGGTAATCCACTAGGAGAAGGCGCTGAGAAGATTCCGAAAGCAACGAGAGATATGTTAATGAAGCAATATGGTCTGGATAAGCCATTGTGGCAACAGTACTTGACATTCATGAACAATATCATCCACGGCGATCTAGGAGCTTCCTTTCAATTCCCTGCTCACAAAGTAACAGATATTATTAAACAAGCTTTCCCATCATCTTTGGAGCTTGGATTGATTTCAATTGCGATTGCGATTATTGTTGGTTTGACTTTAGGGATCATTGCAGCCTTGAAACATAATAAAGCTGGCGACTATACAGCTATGTTCATTGCGATTTTGGGTGTTTCCATCCCGTCATTCGTGCTCGGTCCAATGCTTTCTTATTACGTTGGTGTTAAGTGGGGAATTCTTCCTGCAGGTTTGTGGAAAGGTCCAGAATACAAAGTTTTACCAGCAATTGCTTTGTCCTTTGGTACCATTGCCATTTTGGCGCGTTTAATGCGTACGTCCATGTTAGACGTATTGAATCAAGATTATATTAAAACAGCGAAATCTAAAGGTTTGTCAAATTTGACAGTTGTCGTTAAGCATACGATTCGTAATGCGATATTACCGGTTATCACAATTATCGGTCCAATATTTGTAAACGTCATCACAGGTACGTTAGTAGTTGAGCAAATTTTTAGTGTACCAGGTTTGGGTAAACATTTCGTATCATCAGTGTATTCAAATGACTATACAATGATATCTGGATTAACCATTTTTTACTCAAGTATATTGATCGTCGTTATCTTTATTACTGACGTTGTGTACGGTTTAGTAGACCCTAGAATTCGTCTTGGGAAAGGCGGGAAATAACTCATGCAAACTCCAAATGAATCAACAGAGACTAACTACAAGTTTGCTCCCGTTTCAAATAAATCTTTAACTGGTGAAGTGATTGTTAGACCTTCGCTCAATTATTGGCAGGACGCATGGAGACGACTTAAGAAAAATAGACTGGCTATGGCTGGCTTAATTATATTGGTTGCTTTAATCGTACTATCGATTATCGTACCATTTGTTTCAAGCTACGATTATCAGACACAAAACTTAAAACTTAAAAATGCAGCTCCAAGTGGTTCTCACTTCTTCGGAACAGATGACTTTGGTCGTGATGTTTGGACTCGTGTGTGGTGGGGAACTCGTATTTCCCTGTTTATCGGTATTACCGCGGCTTTAATTGATTTGGTTATTGGGGTTATTTATGGCGGTATTTCTGCTTATTACGGTGGAAAAGTCGATGAGATCATGCAACGTTCTATTGAGATCGTTTATGCCATTCCTTTCTTGTTGATTGCCATTCTTTTGATCATGGTTATCGGCTCGGGGGTTTCCTCCATCATTATCGCCTACAGTATTACAGGCTGGGTGCCTATGGCGCGGCTCGTTCGTGGGCAAATGCTCACGCTTAAAGAACAAGAATTCGTTCTGGCTTCACGCACATTGGGGGCTTCTCCCATGAGAATAATTATGCGTAGCTTGATCCCGAATGCTCTTGGTATAATTATTGTGCAGATTACATTCGTTGTACCTTCTGCGATCTTTACTGAAGCGTTTTTGAGCTTTATTGGTCTTGGTGTTAAGCCTCCTCTGGCCTCGCTAGGTAACTTGCTGTCAGACGGAGCTAACTATATTCGGTTATATCCGCATCGCCTAATTTTCCCGACGATTATTTTCAGCTTGATCTTGTTGAGCTTCAATCTTCTCGGCGATGGGCTTCGTGATGCGCTAGATCCAAAAATGCGCAAGTAAGAAGGGGTGAATAATGATGAGCACCAAAAACAATTTACTTGAAGTGAAAGATCTACGAGTTTCATTCCAAACGTATGCGGGTGAAGTTCAAGCTGTTCGCGGCGTATCTTTTTCTTTGAAAAAAGGTGAAGTGTTGGCGATTGTAGGTGAATCTGGCTGCGGTAAATCCGTAACGGCACAAACGCTCATGCGTTTAATTCCTACTCCGCCTAGCTATATAAAAAGCGGTTCTATCATGTTTGACGGGAAAGTGGATATTACGAAGCTTTCCAACAGACAGATGGAGAAAATTCGTGGCTCCGAAATGGGAATGATTTTCCAGGATCCAATGACTTCGTTGAATCCTACGATGAAAGTCGGCGATCAAATCACGGAAGGTTTGATCAAACACGAAGGTTTGAGCAAGAAAGCAGCAACAGAGAAAGCTATCGAAATTCTCAAGCTTGTTGGCATCAACTCCCCTGAAGGTCGTATTCATCAATATCCGCACGAACTCTCAGGCGGTATGCGTCAACGTGTCATGATCGCTATTGCACTAGCTTGTTCGCCTAAGCTGCTTATTGCAGATGAGCCTACAACAGCGCTAGACGTAACGATTCAAGCACAAATTATTGATTTAATGAAGACGATCTCGGAAAAAACGGATTCTTCCATTATCTTAATTACGCATGATCTTGGTGTTGTAGCTGATATGGCTAATCGTGTTGTCGTTATGTACGCAGGAAAAATCATTGAACAAGGCACAGTAGATGAAATTTTCTATGAGCCGCAGCATCCATATACATGGGGCTTGCTTCGTTCGGTGCCGCGGTTGGATACGAACGCGAACGAGGAGTTAGTACCAATTCCAGGTACGCCGCCAGATTTGTTCGCTCCGCCAAAAGGGTGTGCATTCGCAGCTAGATGTCCATATGCGATGAATCACTGTCTGGAAGAAGATCCAGCTCACTCTGTGTTGTCTGAAACACATTCTGCAGCTTGCTGGTTGCTTCACCCTGACGCGCCGAAAGTTGAACGTCCTGTAGGAGTGGGAGGTAAGGGGCATGTCTAAAACATTGTCGAAGTCAGAACAACCCATTTTGCAAATTCGCAATATGAAGAAGCATTTCAATCTTGGAAACGGCAAGATTTTGAAAGCCGTAGACAATTTTTCTATAGAAATTAAACGTGGCGAAACGTTTGGTCTCGTTGGGGAATCAGGTTGTGGGAAATCCACTGCAGGGAGAACCATTATTAAGCTTTATGACGCTACAGAAGGCGAAGTTATTTTCGACGGTGAAGATGTTCATAAGCTAAGTGGGAAAAAGCTCAAGGAATTTAACCGGAATATGCAAATGGTATTCCAAGATCCTTACGCATCCTTGAACCCGCGTATGACGGTAGGGAATATCATTGCCGAAGGTATTGATATTCATGGTCTATACACAGGTGCGAAACGTAAAGAGCGCGTTATGGAACTACTTCGTGCTGTTGGTTTGAACGATGAGCATGCTAGTCGTTTCCCTCATGAATTCTCCGGTGGACAACGTCAACGTATTGGGATTGCCCGTGCGCTTGCGATTGAACCGAAATTCATCATCGCCGATGAACCGATTTCTGCATTGGACGTTTCCGTACAAGCTCAAGTCGTTAACCTTTTCAAAAGATTGCAAAAAGAAATGGGCCTAACTTATTTGTTTATCGCGCATGATTTGGCGATGGTTAAGCACATCTCCGACCGTATCGGGGTTATGTATTTGGGGAACCTTGTAGAGGTTACTACATCCGACGCTCTTTATGCCAAACCGTTACACCCGTATACACAATCACTACTTTCCGCGATTCCGATCCCGGATCCAGAAGTTGAACGTACGCGTGAACGTATCATTCTTCAAGGCGATGTACCAAGTCCGCTCAACCCGCCAAGTGGTTGCCCGTTCCGTACGCGTTGTCCACAAGCCATGGCGAAGTGCGCAGATTCCATGCCGCCTAGCAAAGAAGTGGAACCGAATCACTTTGTTGCTTGTCATTTATACTAAAAACGCAGCCGTCCCGAGAGGGGCGGCTTTTCGTTGTTATGTATTCACTACATAATTGTAATTAGAAAAAATACAGTTTTGACGATTTCATGCCTTACGTGTACAATTAAAGGATAGTTGTTTTATTTGTTATGAAGAGGAGACACTAGTCGCATATGCAAATGGAAACTTTTCATTGGAAGAAAAATCAGAAATTGGCGGAAGATTATATAGCAAGATCAGGCAATGCGAAATCGTTATTTCCAACCCATTTTAGTAACGAGTCCGATTGGCAATCTCGGGTCCGTTGGTTGGATGAAGCAAGTAATGCTCCTCATGTCCAACGTGAGAGCCTGGTAGGTGTGCTGGAGGCCTACAATAAGCGTATAGGGAATACAGGGGCGGCTTTGGAGCATGTTGCAGCTTTAGGCAGTAAGGAAACTCTTGCAGTCGTAGGTGGACAACAAGCAGGTTTGTTTGGCGGTCAGTTGATGATTCTCTATAAGGCAATAACCATCATTCAGTTAGCGCGTGAATGGAGGGCGAAATTGCAGCGTGCCGTTGTCCCTATTTTCTGGATTGCGGGCGAGGATCATGATTTCGATGAAGTAAATCACGTGCATGTCCTCTCCAATGCGCAGCAGATTGAGAAGTTGAAGGTAGAGCACCCGACAGGGCTGCGCACATCAGTAAGTCGGCTCCCATTGTCACCAGAAGCGTGGGAAGAGGCCTTGAATAAACTGGATCAGTCGTTGATGGACACAGAATTTAAAGCTTCTTTACTGGATAAAATGCGATCAGCTACGAATCATGGTACGACGACGCTCTCGGAGGCTTTTGCGCGTTGGATGGCGATGTTGTTCGGCGAATATGGTCTTGTGCTTGTGGATGCTGATGATCCTGCTCTGCGTTCTCTGGAATCCTCGATGTTCGAGGGAATTATTGAGCAGAATGCTGATTTTGCAACGGCCTTACTGCAAAGCCAAGCGGAAGTTAGTCAAGCTGGTTATGGAATTCAAGCAGAGATTCATGAGGACGCGGCAAATTTATTCGTTTTTGCTGAAGGTCAGCGTTTGCTGCTGCACCGTGAGGGTGAACATTTTACAGATAAGAAAAATACGATTACATTTACGAAGGCCGAGCTTCGCGATAAAGCGATGACGTCACCTGATCAGTTGAGCAATAATGTTATGTCTCGGCCGCTTATGCAGGAATATTTGTTTCCGGTTCTAGCGACGGTGCTAGGTCCTGGAGAAATAGCATACTGGGCGTTAACGAAGAAAGCCTTTGAGCATTTCCATATGCGTATGCCGATCGTGGTGCCACGGATGGAGTTTACGTTAATTGAAGGCACGATCAAGAAACAAATGGATAAATACGAGCTTACCTTCACCGACGTGCTGGAGCATTTTGATGAGAAGAAGCAAGCTTGGTTGGATGCGCAAGATACTTTGCAGCTGAATGACCGATTTGAGGCTGTGAAGGAAGCATTCCTCAGCAGTTATGCACCGCTTGTCGAATCTCTTCATATGATTAACCCTGGCGTCAAAAAGCTAGGAGATACGAATCTTGCGAAAATAGTAGAACAGATCGATTATTTGCATCATAAAGCAAGTGAAGCGTCTCATACGCAATTCGATGCGGCGATTCGCCAATTGGACCGTGTTCGACTCACGATATTTCCATTGGCCAAGCCACAAGAAAGAGTGTATAATGGGTGTGCCTATCTGAACCGTTATGGTAATGCTTGGCTACATACATTAATTGAGACACCGATACCCGTAGATGGCTTGCATCGTATTTATTATTTGTAGGAGGAACGATAATGACAACTGCAACAAACAGTATTGTAACTGATATGGCGCTAGCGCCTGATGGTCATTTGAAAATTGATTGGGTTCAGGCGCATATGCCTGTTTTGAATCGTATTCGTGAGCAATTTGAGAAAGAGCAGCCTTTCAAAGGTTTGAAAGTAACGATCTCCTTGCATTTAGAAGCGAAAACGGCATACCTGGCTAAAGTAGTTAAAGCTGGTGGCGCCGAAGTTACAATCACGGGAAGCAACCCGCTATCTACACAAGATGATGTCTGTGCTGCGCTTGTTGAAGATGGGATTACTGTATTTGCAAAATACAACCCAACTCCTGAAGAGTACAAAGAACTTCTTATCAAATCCTTGGAGTCCAAACCAGATCTAATCATTGATGACGGTGGCGACTTGGTCTCACTTCTTCATTCGGAACGTAAAGATTTGGCTGTCAACGTACGCGGTGGCGCAGAAGAAACAACAACAGGTATTCTACGCTTGAAAGCGATGGAAAAAGAAGGAAAGCTTGCTTTCCCGATGGTTGCTGTTAATGACGCGTTCTGTAAATACTTGTTTGATAACCGTTACGGAACAGGTCAATCCGTTTGGGATGGCATCAACCGTACGACTAACCTAGTTGTTGCAGGTAAAACAGTTGTTGTTGTAGGTTATGGCTGGTGTGGTAAAGGTGTGGCCATGCGTGCTAAAGGCTTAGGCGCTAATGTCATCGTTACTGAAATCGATGCAATTAAAGGCGTAGAGGCTTATATGGACGGTTTCGCTGTAATGCCGATGATCGAAGCAGCGAAATTGGGTGATTTCTTCGTAACCGTTACTGGTAACCGTGATGTTATCCGTGGTGAACACTACAAAGTCATGAAAGATGGCGCGATTCTTTCCAACGCTGGCCACTTTGACGTTGAAGTGAACAAACCTGAGCTTGAGGCTTTGTCTTCCTCCAAACGTACGGTACGTCGTAATATCGAAGAATACCAATTGCACGATGGTCGCAAAGTGTACATTCTTGCTGAAGGCCGATTGGTTAACTTAGCTGCTGGTGATGGTCACCCGGCTGAAATCATGGATATGACATTTGCACTTCAAGCAATGTCATTGAAGCATGTGAATGATTCATATCAATCGTTAGGCAAAACAGTTGTTAATGTTCCTTATGTTCTTGATGAGCAAGTTGCTCGCTTCAAGCTTGAGTCACTGGGTACAAGTGTTGATGCTCTGTCAGATGAGCAAAAAGCTTACCTCGATAGCTGGGATGAGCACTAGGATATAAATAATGCCCTTCGGTCCGTTTTTTTTGGACTGGAGGGTGTTTTTTTGTATTTAAAAGAGCCCCTACGTCCCAAATTATTTACAATATTTAAGTTGATCGTAAATTCCATGCAACTTTCAAATCATCCACTCCGTTTGAAGGGTGTAATAACCTAAAAATGGAAATGGGGCATGGTGCAAATGGGGGGTAAGACTAGAACAAATTTAACATTGTTAATTATGCTGTGTTTTTTAGTGTCAGGTGTACTTGCAGGTTGCAGTTCCTCCTCTTCGCAGAGCAAACAGGAATCGTCCACCTCAGCGTCAAAAGGTGAAATGCTGCAAACGCAGTCAGCGGGTGCGTCTTCGGATCAATTTGCAACTGGCAAAGATATGAATTCGAGTAATGCTGCTCCAGCGGCCAAAGCTGAAGTTGCGGCTATATCTCCCAGCACTTCCATCGGTAAAACCGTGCCTAACGTCGCAATTGCTGCAAGCGGGAATGATCAAGAGGCCGGCTTTAATCGTAAGCTCATTTATCGAGCTAATCTGGTTATGCCTGTCGAAGACTACGCGAAGGCCCAAACCGCACTTCGGGATCTCGTTGCACTAAGCGGCGCATACATTTTACAGTTCTCTGAGAATGCCAGTACTGGTGAAAAGGGCGGCACCTACACCATTAAAGTGGCAGCAAACGGGTTTGTTTCTATGCTAGACGGACTAGAGAAGATCAGTCCGTCCTTACAACGCAATGTGCAGGGGCAGGACGTGACCGAAGAATATGTAGATCTAAGTTCACGATTAACGGCCAAACAGCTCGTGGAAACCAGACTGCTTAGCTTTATGGAGAAGGCGTCTAAGACCGACGATCTCCTTGCATTTTCGAGTGAGTTGGCTAAGGTGCAAGAGGCTATAGAGCAAATTAAAGGCAGAATGCGGTACTTGGATCAAAATGTTTCGTACTCCACGATCGAGCTGCGCATGTATCAGCAAACGGGAAAAAAGCCGCTGCTTTCTGACCCGAATGAACTAACTTTAGCAGAGCGTGTTGAAAAAGCATGGGGCTCAAGCCTGAATGTATTGGCCGCAGTTCTGCAAGGAGTCCTTGTTTTTCTGGCAGCCGCGGTGCCAGTTTTGGTGCTTTTACTCCTAATAGCTATCCCATTCTGGGTATACAGACGCAAACGGAACTCACAATTGAAGGAACTGCGATTACAGTTGAAAGAGCAAAATACATCTGAAAACGAACCCCGAGAGTCAGAGCAAGGAACAAAAGGCACAGAATAGACCTAAAATATGAAATAAATTTAATTAATCCTGCTAACTAAGCAGGATTTCTTTTATTTTTAGCGAATATTGATTCAAATGTGGTGGAAAGTGGTAGAAAGTGGAGGGAAAGGGGACCCGATGCTATGTTTATGGGCGAATATCAACATAGCATTGACGAGAAAGGCCGAATGATTATTCCGGCTAAATTTCGTGAAGCCCTTGGCGAAGCTTTTGTCATCACCCGTGGATTGGATCAATGTTTATTCGTATACCCGCAATCAGAATGGTTAATACTCGAACAGAAGCTGAAAGCATTGCCATTAATGAAGTCAGATGCACGTGCCTTTACCCGGTTTTTCTTCTCTGGTGCAACAGAGTGTGAGCTTGATAAGCAGGGTAGAGCCAACATTCCCAGTAATCTCGCCACCCATGCCAAATTGGAGAAGGATTGTGTCGTTATCGGTGTTTCTAATCGTGTGGAGATTTGGAGCAAGCAAGTTTGGGAAAGCTATGCCAATGAGTCTGAACAGTCATTCAATGAAATAGCAGAGAAGCTGGTCGATTTTAATTTTGACTTATAGAAATTTAGTGTTAAAGAATATGCTTACGAAGTCAGTTTTGCCAAGGCAAAACTTTTAGGAGGACAACAAGTGTTTCATCATGTGACTGTACTTAAAGAAGAATCTGTAGAAGGTTTACATATAAAACCAGATGGCGTTTACGTGGATTGCACGATGGGAGGAGCAGGACATAGCTCTTTAATCGCATCCAAACTAGGTCCAGAAGGGTTGCTCATTGCCCTAGATCAAGATGATATTGCGCTAGCAAATGCTCAAACCGTACTTGCACCCTATCTAGATCGTGTAGCGATTATTAAAAGCAACTTTAGAGACATGGTGCATGTTCTTAAAGGTGTACCCAAAGCGATGAAAGATGGTAAACCTCAGGTCGATGGCATTTTGTTCGATCTCGGCGTGTCTTCACCTCAGTTGGATGATGGTGATCGTGGATTTAGCTACAATCAGGATGCAGAGCTCGATATGAGAATGGATCGCGATACAACTTTAACCGCTAAGACGATCGTAAATGAGTGGCCTGCTGACAAAATTGCAAAAATTTTATTCGAATATGGGGAAGAAAAGTTCTCGAGACGAATTGCTGGTGTCATTGTAGAAGCCAGAGAGAAGAAACCGATTGAAACAACGGGTGAACTTGTTGAGTTGATCAAAGAGGGGATTCCAGCAGCCGCTAGGCGGACTGGTGGTCACCCAGCTAAGCGCAGCTTCCAAGCGTTACGGATCGCCGTGAATGACGAGCTAGGCGCATTTGAAGAAGCGCTGCAACAGTCGCTGAACTGTCTAGCACCTCAAGGTCGCATTGCGGTCATCACGTTCCACTCCTTGGAAGATCGCATTTGCAAACAATTTTTTGTGAAAAATGTGGAGAAATGTACGTGTCCGCCGGCTTTCCCTATGTGCGTGTGCACCAAATCGGGAGATTTGAAGCTGGTTACCCGCAAGCCAATTCTACCAAGTGAACATGAGCTGGAAGTGAATCAACGAGCCAGATCCGCGAAGCTGCGAATAGCAGAAAAGCTTTGAACCAAGGGAGGAATAAACGATGTCATCATATATTCAAGGCAATTTGGCACTTGATCCGAAGCGTAAAGCGAATCCTGGGCAACGTGTAAAGATAAAAGAAACGACCAAAGTGGTATATCGTAATTCCTCTTTACCGGCCCAAGAAAAAATGCTTTACTTATTCACGGTAGTTCTTTGCGTTATTGTTGCGGGGGTTATCATTTGGCGGTTCGCTGCTATCTATCAGATGAATGCGAATATTTTGAAAATGCAAGGCGAGATTCGAGAGATTCAAGCACAGAACAGCGCGCTCAAGCAAGAAGTAGAGAAGCTGCAAAGTCCTGATCGTTTAAAAGAGGAAGCCGTGCGCCTCGGGTTTAATTTACAAGATGAGAAGCAAGGTAATGCCGTGGCTCAAGCGACGACTACTACGAAATCGAAATCTAGTGCAACGACTGCTACAACGAGTAGCAAAGGTACGAAATCAGCTTCTAAACCGTAACAGGCAGGTACTCATATGACTAAAAAAATTAAGCTGCGTTCTTTGCTAATCGGAGGGTTTTTCACCCTTCTTTTTGTTGTCCTCATGGTGAAAGTCTATTGGATTCAAGTCGTAGAAGCATCCTGGTTGCTAGAGAAGGCCGAGAAAAGATGGGAAACAGATAAGGTCTTAACCCCTGTGCGTGGCTCTATTCTCGATCGGAACGATAAGGTGCTTGCTGTTGAGGCTACTGCGTATACGATCGCTTTAAATCCGAAAGTCATCGATGCTTTGCACATTGCAGAGGATGTGACGCAAGGATTAGCGGATATCTTGAAAGAATCCGAAGCGTCCCGTGCGGAACTAGTGAATAAGATTCGCGAAAGAGCAACAAAGAAGAATTTAGATGGCACAGACTTCGCTGCGAACGTCGAAGTGAGGAACGAAGGCTGGAAGATTGAGAAGGAGAAGGCGGATCAGGTCCGTACACTCATCACCAATCTGCAGACGAAGCTGAAGTTAAGCGCCAAAGCAAATGTAGGGATTTCAATTCTTGAAGATAAGAAAAGATACTATCCTGGTGAAACCTTGGCCTCGCATATTTTGGGGTATACGAATAAAGAGGGCGAAGCAGCACTCGGGCTTGAGCTCAAATTAAACGATACGCTGAAGGGTGTTCCAGGCATGCTAAGCTATGAAAAGGATGGCAAGGGTGTCGAGCTTCCTGATGCCAAAGTCAACTTTAAGCCTGCAGAAGACGGAAATAATGTCAGACTGACGATCGACAAAAATATTCAATTTTATTTAGAGAGCGCTTTAGCGAAAGTGAATGACAAATGGCACCCGAAGAGCTTAACGGCTATCGCGGTTGATCCCAAAACAATGGAAATTCTAGGGATGGCGAATACACCTACCTTTAATCCAAATTCGTATTGGACGATCAAAGATCAAAGTGACTTTAGAAATGGCGCGATTGCCTCACGTTATGAGCCGGGCTCTACATTTAAGCTAGTTACCCTAGCCGGAACTGTGGAAGAGGGATTATTTAATCCGACGGAAACCTATCAATCCGGTGCAATTAAAGTCTCTGACCGCATACTTCATGACCATAATCTCGTCGGTTGGGGGAAAATAACGTTCTTAGAAGGACTTAAACGGTCTAGTAACGTTGCCTTTGTGAAGCTAGGTATTGAGAAGCTAACACCACCTAAACTTAGCGAGTATATTGAGAAATTTGGGTTTGAACAGAAAACAAATATTGATATGCTAGGCGAAGTTTCGGGGCTTGTGGATATGAAATATCCTTCTGAGTACGCAACAGCAACCTATGGGCAAGGTAAAGTCGTTGTTACGGCAATCCAGCAAACAGCAGCGTATGCAGCGATTGCAAATGGCGGTAAATTGATGTGGCCGCATATAGTGAAAGATATTATCGATCCCAAAACGGGCAAAGTCATTTCAGCTGTTGAACCCCAAGTGGTGAGACAAGTTGTCAGCCCGCAAACGGCAGCGCAAGTGAGCAGCTATTTAGAGCAAGTCGTATCCGACCAAGAAGTTGGGACAGGTAAGCTTGCCTTTATGGAGGATTATCGTGTTGCGGGGAAAACGGGAACGGCCAATGTCGTACTTCCTGGTGAAAAAACATATTCATCCGATACGTGGGTAATCTCGTTTATTGGCTATGCGCCTGTAGAAGATCCGCGAATCCTCATTACGCTAATTGCAGATCAGCCTGATCTTGGCGGAAACTACCATCTAGGTGGTCAAGTGCTTGCACCTGCTTTTAAAGAAATTGTAGGCGAGTCTCTGCAGTACATGGGTGTGGCTTCTAGTAAGAAGCCCAAAACGGTGACAAAAGAAGCGAATAGGCTGAATGTACCGAATTTTGCCGATGTTTCTGCAACCAACGCCAAAGGGACGGCTAAAGATATCGGATTATCGCTCGAAGTATTCGGCAAAGGCGATAAGGTAGTTGATCAATTCCCGAAGGCAGGCACTCAAATATTATCAACGCAGCGCATTTATGTTGCCATGCAGCCTGTCGAGGAAATGCCACTGCCGAATCTAGTAGGCAGATCGCTTCGAGATGCTGTTGAGACGTGCTCCTTCTTCAAGGTCGAATGTCAAACCACCGGAGAAGGCTATGTGTCAGAGCAATCGGCTGCTGGTGAAGGCCGAGAGGTTACGCTGCAGCTTAAACCGTTAGGTGATAAGTCGTCATCAGTGACAGCCGGATCAACGCCTGTTACGACACCATCGGGTTCGCCGCCACCGACACCAAAGTCAACGCCCAAACCAACGCCTACGCCAAATTCCAAAACGGAGACGCAACGAACAGCTTCAAATAAACCTTGATCGTGAACAGCTTGTTCTAACCCCTGTTTGTCCCGAATAGTCATGTTAGGAATGAACATGTCCATAGTGGGAAGGGAGACTGAACGTTCATGCGGGTTTCTAACGTTACCGTTCGTCGCAGATTGTTTACTGCGTTAATCATCGGAACTGTCATCTTTACAGCACTTATCATCCGCTTAGCCTATGTCCAGCTTGTGATTGGACAAGACCTTGCGAAGTTGGCCGAGAACAGTTGGCGAAGAGAGATTGGTTTTGCACCAAAAAGAGGCGAAATTCAAGACCGTAATGGCTTGACGCTTACGTATAGTATGAGTACCCCCACATTGGTGGCTATTCCTGTACAGATTAAAGATGCCCACGCCACAGCTGCTAAGCTGGCAGAGGTGTTGGATGGTAATGAAGATGACATTTACAAGCAAATTACGAAGAAAGCCATGCAAAACTATATAAAGCCTTCGGGTCGTAAAATTACGATCGAAAAAGCGCAAGAAGTGCGTGATCTACAGCTGCCTGGGATCGTGGTAGCGGAGGATAATAAGCGCTACTATCCTTATGGTTCGCTTGCTGCGCATATTCTTGGCTTCGCAGGGATTGATAAAGGACTAACGGGGATTGAGTCGAAATATAACTCGCAATTAACAGGCATCGCAGGGAATATTGCCTATATGACAGATGCAGCTGGCCGGAAATTAGCTGGCACAACAGATACCTATACACCGCCCAAAGATGGGCTGAATGTGAAGCTGACAATTGACAGCCATTTGCAATCGGTAATGGAACGTGCGTTAGATCAGGCAATGGTGCAATATCAAGCGCAGAATGTCATTGCTATCATGATGGATCCGAATACCGGTGAGATTTTGTCAATGGGGAGTCGTCCGACCTATGATCCTGCTAAATATTTGGAGTCACCTGCCGAAATCTATAACCGGAATTTACCGATTTGGAAAACGTATGAGCCTGGGTCTACATTTAAGATTATTACACTAGCCGCAGCGCTGGAAGAAAAGAAAGTAGATCTAAAGAATGAGCAGTTCTATGATCCTGGCTCCATTGAGGTTGGCGGCGCTAGGCTGCGCTGTTGGAAACGCGGTGGGCATGGCAGCGAAACCATGCTTCAGGTTGTTCAAAACTCGTGTAACCCAGGCTTTGTCGTCATGGGTCAACGTTTAGGTAAAGAGAAATTATTTGACTATATCTCCCGATTTGGTTTTGGGAAGAAGACAGGAATTGATCTTGGCGGGGAAGAGAACGGGATTATGTTCAAACCGTCGCAAGTAGGTCCTGTGGAACTTGCAACAACAGCTTTTGGTCAAGGGGTCTCGGTTACTCCGATTCAACAAATTACTGCCGTTTCCGCTGCGATCAATGGAGGCAAGTTGTTTAAGCCATATCTGGCAAAATCATTTTCTAATCCAGACACAGGTGAAGTTGTTGATGTTGTCGAGCCAGAGCTGGTGCGGAATGTAATCTCGGAAGATACCTCGCGACAAGTTCGTGAAGCGCTGGAGAGCGTCGTAGCCAAAGGAACGGGTCGCAATGCGTTTATTGATGGTTACCGTGTTGGCGGGAAAACAGGAACGGCACAGAAGGTCATCAATGGCCGTTATTCGCCGGATGAGCATATCGTTTCCTTCATTGGCTTTGCACCAGCGGATAATCCCAAAATTGTTGTCTATGCCGCAGTTGATGATCCGAAAGGGATTCAATTCGGGGGTCTAATTGCAGCGCCGTTAGTAAGAGATATCATGGCAGATGCCCTGCGTTACATGAAGGTAGAGCCAGACAAAAATCAACTTGACAAAGAGTACCGGTACGGTGAAATTCCTGTAGTTGAAGTTCCGGACTTGGTTGGCGCGTCAGTTGATGATATATTAGAAGACCTGAACATGAATTTTAGGTTAGCAAAGTCAGGGAATGGGAAGTATGTCATCTCACAAGCGCCTAAAGCAGGTTCGCGCGTGGATCAGGGCTCAACGATACGTATTTTCTTGTCGGATGTTGATCCTGAGAAGTAGCTGCCATTCACACAATTTTAAAAAAACATTTACGAATAAGACATGTTTAGCTTTTCTACTCGCATAAAATTGTCCATAATAGATAGGGAAATCAAGGAAGAGAGGGTTGCTTATGAAACTGCATGAGCTTGCTTCTGCACTGCTCATTACCCATATACATGGCGATAAAGACACGGAGATCACGGGAATTGAGGCAGACTCTCGTAAAATAAAACAAGGTGATTTGTTTTTCTGTATCCCTGGCTTGACAGTAGATGGTCACAACTACGCCCCCAAAGCGATTGCGCTCGGGGCTTCTGCGCTTGTAACAGAACGAGTGCTTGACCTGCCTATCCCGCAGATTGTAGTGAAAGATGCCAGATATGCGATGGCGGCTCTTTCTGCTCATTTCTTTGGTTATCCAAGCAAAGAGATGAAGGTTATCGGGATTACAGGGACAAATGGTAAAACGACTTCCAAATACTTGTTGGAAAAAATTATCGCGGATCACGGCTATGTGACAGGATTAATGGGCAATATCCATATCAAAATTCGAGATGAATATATAGAAAATAAAGCGACGAATACGCAGGAGGCACTGGAGCTTCAACGTATTTTAAGAAAAATGGCAGACGCAGGTACTGATTACTGTATTATGGAGGTCTCTTCTCATGGTCTAGACATGGGTAGAGTGAAGGGGATTCAATTCCGTTCGGGTATTTTCACGAATTTGACACAGGACCATTTGGATTATCATAAAACGATGGAAGCTTATGCAGCTGCAAAAGGATTGTTGTTCTCCCGTCTAGGGAACGGCTTCTCCGCGGATTCGGATGCTCGCCAATATGCGATTCTAAACGCCGATGATGAGGCTTCTCAGACCTTTCAGAGGTTGACAGCAGCGCAAGTTATTACTTTCGGTATTGAGAATGAGTGTGATGTGCGGGCTTCAGACATCCGGATGACATCTAAAGGTACGGAATTTCAGCTGCACTCTTTTGCTGGAGAAGCTTTCTTTCGCATGCAATTGGTAGGTAAATTCAATGTATACAATGCGTTGGGTGCTATTGCCGCAGGCTTAGCAGAAGGGTTTTCTTTGGAAGCGATTCGAAGCAGCCTAGAGGCAATCTCCGTTGTAGAAGGCAGAATGGAAGTTGTGAACGAAGGGCAAGATTATTTGGTTTTGGTTGACTATGCGCATACACCAGATGGATTAGAGAATGCCCTCTCCACGGTAAGCGAATTTGCCGAAGGAAAGATCATTACCGTATTTGGCTGTGGCGGGGATCGGGACAAAACGAAGCGTCCTCTCATGGGAAAAGTGGCTGCGCACTATAGCGATTTTCTATATGTGACCTCTGATAATCCGCGCACGGAAGATCCGGATGCGATTCTGGCAGATATTGAGCCGGGGCTCAAAGAAGTTAATTACCCGGAAAATCAGTACATTTTGTTGGCAGATCGTAAAAAAGCGATACAAAAGGCTATTGAAGGGGCAGGCCCTAAAGATGTAATATTGATAGCGGGAAAAGGCCACGAAACGTATCAGGATATCATGGGTGTAAAGCATGATTTCGATGATCGTTTGGTGGCTAGGGCTGCGATTAGGGGGAGAATACAGTGATTCAGCGTACATTAGGTCATATAGCAACGATGCTCCATAGCGAGGTATCAGGTGTTCATGGCGATATTTCGATTAAAGGGGTTTCTACGGATACACGATCGATTCAGGCTGGTAGTCTGTTTATCCCGCTTATCGGTGAAAATTTCGATGGTCACCAGTATGTGGAAGATGCGTATCAGAAAGGGGCTGTGGCCGTTCTCTGGCAAGAGGATCACGGCGCGGTGCCTAACGGCATTCCTTACATCCTAGTCGATGATACGCTCACGGCGCTTCAGCGCTTGGCCAAGGCCTACCGCAAAGAGCTTCCTGTACGCATCATTGGCATTACAGGAAGTAATGGGAAGACAACTACCAAAGATTTGGTAGCGGCAGTGCTCGGGAGCACTTATGAGGTTCATAAAACAAAGGGAAACCTGAATAATCATATCGGATTACCGCAAACGTTATTGCTGCTTGAAGAAACAACACAATTTGCTGTTGTGGAAATGGGCATGAGCGGACGCGGCGAAATTGCCTTATTGTCCGAGATTGCTGAACCAGATGTCGCCATTATCACCATGATTGGTGAGTCGCATATGCTTCAGTTGGGTTCAAGGGAAGAGATTGCCCGGGCCAAAGCGGAGATTGTGACAGGGATGCCGAGCGAAAGCTTGATTATCTATAACGGGGATGAGCCGTTAATTGAACAAGCACTCAGCGAGCTGGAACTGCCGACAGGTCTCCAGCGCATTCGCTTCGGTCATGGCCAAGGAAATGACCGATACCCGACAGGCATCCGCATGGATGCTGACGGAGCTTACTTTGCCATCAATTCACCGGGATATCCGGAATTGTTCATACCGCTGCTCGGCACGCATAACGTCGTAAATGCTCTGGCGGCCATCTCCGTCGGCGAGACCTTCGGCGCCTCGCCAAGTGCCATTGCAGCGGGGCTTCGCGGGCTGCAGATGACAAGCATGCGCATCGAGAAGCTCACGGCAGCCTCTGGGCTGACCGTGCTTAACGATGCGTATAACGCCAGCCCCGCCTCGATGCGGGCGGCGATTGCCTTGACCGAGCAGCTGAGCGGCTTCGGTCGGAAGTTCCTCGTGCTCGGCGACATGCTGGAGCTTGGCGAGCACGAAGAGCAGTTCCATCGCGGCATTGGCGCGATGCTGTCTCCGGAACGTGTAGACTACGTCTTCACGTTCGGCCGCCTTGGCCGCTTCATCGCGGATGAAGCGGCTAAGAACTTCCCGGAGGCGCAGGTGCGCGCCTACGACGACAAGGCGCAGCTCGCGGAGGAGCTCGCTGCCTTAGCACGCGCCGAGGATCTCGTGCTCGTGAAGGGCTCGCGCGGCATGCGGCTTGAGCAGGTTGTACAAAGCTTATTAGCTTTATAGAAAGACCCTCAAATTGGCTGCGCCAATTTCGAGGCTTCCATAACGCTGTCCCTTAGAAGGACATCGTTATTTCAGGAAAGAGTGACGGAAATGAGCAGGGGGAACCAACGTGGAAAACGCAGTATTATTAACAATGGGTGTGGCATTTGTGCTTGCGCTAATCATGGGGCCGTTATGTATACCTATTTTACGACGGATGAAATTTGGGCAACAAATCCGTGAGGATGGTCCGCAGGGACATCTCAAAAAACAAGGCACACCAACGATGGGCGGCGTCATTATTTTACTCGCTCTATCTCTGGCTACGCTTCGTTTTGCGGATAAAAATACAGATTTACTCATTCTTTTACTAGCCTCATTAGGATATGGACTTGTTGGCTTCCTCGACGACTATATTAAAATTATTTTTAAGCGTTCTCTAGGACTTACAGCTAAGCAAAAACTTTTTGGTCAATTATTGATTTCTGCCATTGTCTGTTATTTACTAATTATGCAAGGTCATAGCACGGATATATATGTACCGTTCGTATCCTACCACATCAATGCAGGATGGTTGTATTTCCCGCTTATGGCAATCCTGATGTTGGGTGCTTCCAATGCGGTTAACTTTACAGACGGCTTGGACGGCTTGTTAGCGGGGACAAGTGCAATTGCTTTTGGTGCTTACACGATCATTGCGATGAATAATACACAGCCGGAAGCGGCGATTTTCTCAGCGGCTATGGTCGGCGCGGTGCTTGGATTTCTTGTGTTCAATGCGCACCCGGCCAAAGTTTTCATGGGAGACACAGGCTCACTGGGGATTGGCGGCGGACTTGTTGCCGTAGCTATTCTAACGAAAGCAGAATTGTTGCTTGCCATTATTGGCGGCGTATTCTTAATTGAAATCCTATCCGTTGTCATTCAAGTGGTTTCCTTCAAAACAAGAAAGAAACGTGTATTCAAAATGAGTCCGATTCATCATCACTTTGAATTGGTTGGTTGGTCCGAATGGCGAGTTGTCATTACGTTCTGGGTTGTAGGTCTCGTGCTTGCCGTGCTCGGATTATATATGAATGAGGTGTTGTAGAACATGAAGCATCCGCGGGATTATCGTGGACTTGAAGTGATCGTACTCGGCTTGGCTCGCAGCGGTGTCGCTGCAGCTAAGCTTTTTCATCAAAAAGGAGCTCTCGTCACTGTCAATGACAAAAAGGAACGAAGTGCGTGCCCTGAAGCCGACGAATTGGAGGCTCTGGGTATTTCTGTTGTATGCGGGTTTCATCCGGACTCCCTCGTTCATGAAGGGGTAGCGTTGGTAGTTAAGAATCCTGGAATTCCATACTCGGTAGAGCCAATTCGCAAAGCAGAGGAGCTGGGTATTGAAGTAGTGACAGAGGTTGAGGTGGCGTATCAATTTTGTGAAGCGCCAATCATCGGGATCACAGGCTCCAATGGGAAAACGACAACAACTACGCTAATCGGCTTGATGTTGGATGCGGCAGGCTTGAAGCCTGTGGTAGCTGGGAATATCGGTCGTGCGTTAACGGAAGCGGCACCCGAGGTGACGGCGGAGAATTGGATGGTTGTGGAATTAAGCTCTTTTCAATTAAAAGGAACGACGTCTTTCCGTCCAACAATTGGCTTGCTGTTGAATTTATACGAGACGCATTTGGATTATCATGGTTCCATGGAGGACTATATCGCTTCCAAGGCCAAACTATTCGATAATCAAACGGAATCAGATACGGCGATCTTGAATTGGGACGACGAAGTATGCCGACGTCTTATGCCAAGCTTGAAGGCGAAGCAGTTCCCTTTTTCGATGAAGGAAAAGCTGGTATTTGGCGTTTATTTGGATGCGGCAACGAACTATTTGGTCTATGCCAATGGTCAAGGAACGCTTCAAACGATTCTTCCTGCTACTGAAATGGGCATACCAGGCAGCTTTAATGTGGAGAACGCGTTAGCAGCTGCTGCAGCGGCTATTACAGCTGGTGTAAAGCTGACTACGATTGCTGATGTGTTGAGAAGCTTTCAAGGCGTAGAGCACCGTCTGGAGCTTGTGAGGAAGCTGGATGGCGTGACCTTTTATAACAACTCTAAAGCTACGAATGCCGCGGCTTGTATCAAGTCGATAGAAGTTTTCGATCAACCGGTTATCCTCATTGCCGGCGGCTTGGATCGTGGTTCGGATTATATGGAATTGCTGCCTATTTTCCGTGAGCGGATCAAAGGGGTAGTCACATTAGGGCAAACGAAAGAAAAAATCAAGCATATTGCCGAATTGGCAGGGATTAGCATGGTACAAACCGTCGATACTGCTAAGGATGCAGCGGACGCGGTTGAACAAGCCGTTCAGCTTGCCTGGCAAATGAGTGCGCAAGGAGACATTGTGCTACTATCACCTGCTTGCGCAAGTTGGGATATGTTTCCATCCTTTGAGGACAGGGGACGCATGTTTAGTGAGTCCGTGCATAACCTTTAAGTAGGGCTTATCCACGCTATAGGACTAGTAGTTTAACTGACAGGTGTCTGTTAACTAGTCAGCAGAAGGGGGCCCACAACTGACAAAGAGGTGTCTGTAATGGGTAAAGCACGCTCCGCTCCTGACATTTGGATTATTATTCCGACCTTGATGCTTTTGACAATCGGCGTTATTATGGTCTACAGCGCAAGTAGTGTACTTGCGTTTCGTGAGTTTGGTGATTCCTTTTATTATTTAAAAAGGCAACTCATTTTCGCTGTACTAGGAATTGTTGCCATGTTCTTCACAATGAATGTCGATTATTTGGTGTGGAAACGATTTGCTAAACTAGCGCTGTTTATTTGCTTTGGCATGCTGATTATTGTATTGATTCCTGGAATCGGGGTCATTCGCGGCGGTGCCAGAAGCTGGCTAGGTATTGGAGCATTCGGGATTCAACCTTCTGAGTTTATGAAAATCGGGATGATTCTCTTTCTTTCCAAAATGCTTTCTGAAAATCAATCCAAGATCACACTCCTGACCAAAGGACTGATGCCGCCATTAGGCATTATGGGATTGGCGTTCGGCTTTATTATGCTTCAGCCTGACTTGGGAACTGGGGTTGTTCTCGTGGGCGCTTCCCTATTGATCATTTATACGGCAGGTGCGAGATTGCTTCATCTCTCTTATCTAGGTATGATAGGGATTGCTGGTTTTATAGGGCTCGTTATCGCCGCACCCTATCGCCTTAAACGGATTACAGCCTTTCTAGACCCGTGGCAGGATCCGCTTGGCGCAGGCTATCAATCTATTCAATCTTTGTATGCGATCGGTCCTGGTGGTCTTGTGGGCCTTGGATTAGGGATGAGTAGACAAAAGTATAGTTACCTGCCTGAGCCGCAAACTGATTTTATTTTTTCCATCATCGCAGAAGAACTTGGTTTTATTGGTGGCACGTTGGTTCTGCTGCTCTTCACCATCTTAGTATGGCGGGGAATGCGCGCAGCTATCACAGCACCAGATACATTTGCCAGCTTAATTGCTGTAGGTATTATCGGCATGATCGCCGTGCAAGTCATTATTAATATTGGCGTCGTTATTGGGATGTTTCCAGTAACCGGCATTACGCTGCCATTCATAAGTGCAGGAGGGTCTTCATTGACGCTTATGTTGACATCTGTCGGCATCCTGCTTAATATATCCCGCTATTCGAGGTGACAGGGGAATGAAGACAATTGTTTTTACCGGAGGTGGCTCTGCAGGCCACGTGACCCCTAATTTAGCGCTGATGCATAAGCTTAAGCAGCTAGGTTGGGAGATTAAATACATAGGCTCGGCTACTGGTATTGAAAAAGATATTATTGATCGAGAAGGGGTTCCCTTTTATCCGATCTCATCAGGGAAATTGCGACGCTATTTTGATCTTAAAAATATAAAAGATCCCTTCAAAGTAATGAAAGGTGTTTATGAATCGTATCGGTTACTTAAACGTTTGAAGCCCGCCATTGTCTTTTCGAAAGGCGGGTTCGTTTCCGTTCCAGTCGTTCTCGGGAGTCGGATGAATAACATTCCAGTCATTATTCATGAATCGGATATGACGCCAGGATTGGCGAATAAAATTTCCATCCCATTTGCAACGAAGGTTTGTGTTACGTTTCCAGAATCCCTTTCGCATATTAAAGGCGGTAAGTCTGTTCTAACTGGTTTGCCGATCCGTGAACATATCAATAGCGGGAAAGCATCACGCGCCTTGCAGCTTTGTGATTTTCATTCGCAGAAGCCAGTGATTCTAGTCATGGGTGGAAGCTTGGGATCCCAAGTGCTTAATCAGGCAGTTCGTGCTAACCTTGGGCGTTTACTTCCACAATTTCAAATCGTGCACCTTTGCGGCAAAGGAAATGTATCAACTGAGCATCTCACTACCCGGGGGTACAAACAATTCGAATATTTGAATGAAGAACTCCCAGATGTCTTGGCGATGACGGAGCTCGTCATTTCCCGGGCAGGGGCAACCTCTATTTTTGAATTTTTGGGCTTGGAAAAGCCAATGCTGTTAATCCCGCTTTCCCGTCAAGCAAGCCGTGGGGACCAAATCCTAAACGCAGCATCCTTTCAGAAGGCTGGCTATGCCGATGTGATTCAAGAAGAGGATTTAACTGCCGATGGACTTGCTGAACATGTAGAAGCGCTATATGCGAACCGTGAGACGTATAAGGCAGCGATGCAATCACGGAATGAAAGCGACGCTGTTGCTGCCATCGTGAAATTGATTGAAGCGCATAGCAAATCGTTTTGATTTTGTTAAAGCATATAGGCGATTGTCACACTCTATCCGATTTTACATAAACTACACTATAACCGTGACAGACACCTAAGGCTTCATAAAAGAGCATGAACGAAGACCGGCCAACTTCGTCCAGCTCCATATGAATGAAATGTTGGAACTTCTTTTCTGTTAGTCCTTGCATTTCGCCCTACGTTCTGTGAAGGAGGTTTTCCCATGCAGAAGTTAATAGCCGACTTACAGGCATCAAATATTGGCGAGATAAGAACGAATGAACGACTAGCTCCCTACACCACTTGGAAAATCGGCGGTCCGGCTGATTGCTTGATTATTCCTCACTCCAAAGAGCAGGTTGCTGCTGCCATCAAGTTTCTCCATGAGCGTGGCGAACCTTGGACCATTATTGGCCGGGGCTCTAACTTGCTTATTCGAGATAAAGGAATTCGTGGCGTCGTTATTAAGCTAGGTCAGGCGCTAGATACCCTTCGCTTTGAGGGTGCGATGGTCTACGCTGGAGGCTCCTATTCGTTCATTAAATTGTCCGTACTCGCAGCCAGAGAAGGTTTAACCGGACTGGAGTTTGCTTCAGGGATCCCCGGTTCTGTGGGAGGCGCCGTCTACATGAATGCAGGGGCTCACGGGTCCGATGTGTCACGCATACTCAAGCAGGCTGAAGTCATCCTGGATACAGGGGAATTGGTCGTCATGCAGGCAGATGATTTAAAATATGCTTATCGACATTCTATTTTGCACACATTGCCTGGCATTGTAACAGAGGCTGTCTTTGAATTACAGGCTGGAGACCGCAACGAGATCGCAGGGGCTATGGCCGCATACCGAGATCGGCGACTCCGCACGCAACCGCTCCAATTAGCTTGCGCAGGAAGCGTATTCCGTAACCCCGAAGGGGGATTCGCAGCTAAGCTCATCGAAGAAGCAGGCCTGAAAGGCAAACGTGTCGGTGGAGCAGAAATCTCAATGCTTCACGCCAATTTCATTGTTAACACTGGAGAAGCTACAGCCGAGGACGTTCTCACTCTTATCAACGAAGTACAGCTGATCGTAGAGCAAACCTACGGAATCAAGCTAGTACCTGAGGTTCTGGTAATGGGTGAGAGGTAAATCGGAGGTGGAATTTTGGAGAAGCTCGTTATCGAAGGTGGAAGACCTCTTACGGGAGCCATCCAGATACACGGCGCGAAAAACGCCGCATTACCAATATTAGCTGCCTGCCTACTTGCTAGCGGCACGCATACGCTACACAATGTTCCTAATCTGCTCGATATCGACACCATGCTGAGCATTCTTCGTTCACTGGGTTGTCGTGCCGAGCAGCAAGGAGATACGGTATCCATCACAACATCCACAGTTCATTCCTCCCACATCCCCGAAGAATTGATGGGTCAGATGCGCTCTTCCATCTTTCTTATGGGTCCACTAATCGCTAGATTCGGCAGTGTCACCGTGTATCAACCAGGTGGCTGCGCGATCGGCGAACGTAAAATCGATTTGCACCTCAAAGGCTTACAGGCTCTTGGAGCCGATATTGAAGAATTCGCCAACAAAATTGTCTGTACCGCAGAGTCCTTGCAGGGGAACGAAATCTTCCTGGACTTTCCAAGTGTAGGGGCAACCGAGAATATTATGATGGCTGCCGTGAAAGCGGAGGGTATCACAACGATTTATAATGCTGCGCGTGAACCTGAGATACAGGATTTACAAAATTTCTTAAATGCAATGGGCGCCGACATTATAGGAGCTGGAACGGACACGATCACCATTCGTGGAGTAACAGTCCTTACTCCTTGCACGTATCGAATTATTCCCGACCGCATTGTGGCTGGCACATTCCTAGTCGCTGCTGCGGCGACCAGAGGGAATATTACGTTGGAAAGAGTGAACCCTGCTCATTTAACTTCGGTTATCCATGTGCTTAAGCGTGCAGGTGTTCAAATCATCGCAGACGGTGATATAATACATGTAAGCTGCAAGGCAAGACCTAAGGCAGTTGAACGTATCGTGACTTCGCCTCATCCATCTTTCCCGACGGATTTACAATCACAAGTCATGGTGCTTTTATCTCTAGCAGATGGACTTAGTGTGATGAAAGAAACGATATTTGAAGGTAGATTTAAGCACGTGGATGAACTGTCACGGATGGGTGCGGATATTCGTGTAGATCTGAATTCAGCCTTTATCCGTGGGGTACCTAGGTTATACGGGGCTACGGTTGAAGCAACTGATTTGCGGGCTGGTGCTGCTCTTGTTATCGCCGGTCTAGCTGCGCATGGCACAACGATCGTTGAACAAATTCATCACATTGATAGAGGCTATGATAGGATAGAACATATGCTAGTCAGACTTGGAGCCTCTGTACTTCGTCAAGCTCCGGTTCCAAGTGAGTAATAGCTTGCGTGGCAATCGCGTATCCCTTCCTGCGAGCAGGAGGGGATTCACGGTTTTCACTCTTACAGTAACTATAAATAGGTGGTGCCCCTCTTGTCCGAAGATAACAAAGTACCAACGCTGCCTGTACCTAAGCCGCGAACGCGTACGAATCGGAAGCTGCTCTCATTTTTGATCATTTTTTTCATAACCGTACTCATCATTTTGTTTTTCCAATCATCACTAAGTCGTATTAGCCGTGTAGAAGTAGAGGGAAATGTGTTATTAGCCCCGGATATAATTGGACAAGCTAGTCTAGTTACAGTTGGGGATCGCTTTTTTGCAGTGAGCTCCAAGACGATTGAGCAACGCATAGCTAAGGTTCCTATGATCAAAAGTGCCTCAGTCAAGAAGACATTTCCAGGTGTGATTCATATCCAGGTAGAAGAATTCCCTAAAGTGGCATTCCAAATTGCGCCTGACGGGAAGAAACAAGCGGTGCTCGCCGATGGCGGTGTGATTCAATTGCCGGCTGGAAGCGGTGTTCCTCTCGATATGCCGATTCTAACGGGGTGGGACGATAAGGATCCTAACAAAGCGGCACTATGCAAAGTGCTTGGCCAAATCCCACAAAGTGCGTTGTCTGATGTTTCTGAGATTAAACCGGATCCTTCCGAATCTTATCCTGACAAGATTAAAATCTACACGCGGTCCCAATTCGAGATCCACACAACGATTGCCTATTTGCCAGATAAGATTGATAATTTGCCTGGTTATATTGCTAGTTTAGTAGAGGACCACATTACGAATGGGGTTATCACGATGCTGGAAGCAGAATATCACACCCCATTTGCAACTAGTGGAGAAACCAAAGCAGCCGATTCCAAATCAGATCCCAAGAGTGCGCCAAAATCAACGCCAAAACCTTAAAAACGGTTAAGAGGCAGGGTTACAAACAAAAAAACACAGATGAGACTACTCAATCTCTGAAAATAATGTTAAAATTAGTTTTATGGTTAAATAGGCTCTATCTGCTTACTCTATTTTTTCTTGTATTACTAGACGAGAACGTTTGCATTTCACAACAATAAGATGAGAATTTGAAACTGGTTATTAAATGCAAAAAAAATGTAGAAAAAAGAGGGAATATGGCGGTTGTGTGGAATACGTATAAATGTATTTGTGAAGATTTTGCAATTTTACCTAAGTTACAGGAGGTGCCAGGGGCTTGAGCAACAATGATATCATTGTTAGTTTAGACATCGGTACATCCAAAGTTCGAGCTATTATTGGGGAAGTTGTTAACGGAACCATTAATATAATAGGAGTGGGATCTGCCGAGTCAGAGGGTATTCGTAAAGGCGCAATCGTTGACATTGATCAAACTGTGCATTCTATTCGCAGTGCCATTGATCATGCAGAACGAATGGTCGGTATACAAATTTCCGAGGTTTACGTTGGAATTTCTGGAAATCATATTTCTCTTCAATCGAGTCACGGTGTTGTTGCTGTATCTAATGAAGACCGGGAAATCGGAGAAGAAGATATTGATCGCGTCATTCAAGCGGCAAGAGTCATCGCATTACCTCCCGAACGTGAAATTGTTGGAGTTGTACCTAAGCAATATTTGGTTGATGGACAAGAAGGTATTAATGATCCACGCGGTATGATCGGTGTTCGTTTGGAAGTAGAAGCGACGATTATTACTGGAGCGAAGACGGGCATACATAATTTAATCCGTGTTGTGGAAAAATCCGAACTGAAGGTTTCTGGACTCATATTAATGTCCCTCGCATCTGGTAATTTGGCTCTTTCCAAAGATGAGAAGGCTGTAGGAACCGTGTTGGTTGATATTGGTGCTGGTGCAACAACAATTGCTGTGTTTGACGAAGGTAATTTAGTAGCGACCTCTACGATTCAAATCGGCGGAGAATTCGTCAGCAATGACATTTCTATTGGACTGCATACACAGCTGGAAATTGCGGAGAAAATTAAGCTGAAATACGGCTGTGCTTCTGTAGAAGATTCCGCACCTGATCAAGTGTTTAAAGTGACGAGAATGGGCTCGAATGTTGAAAAAGAGTTCTCTCAAGTTGATCTTGCGAATATCGTTGAGCCTCGTGTCGAAGAGATTTTCCAATTAATTCGAGCCGAAGTTCATCGTTTAGGATATGGTAATCTTGCAGGTGGCTATGTACTCACAGGCGGTACCGTTTGTATGCCAGGTATTCTGGCGATTGCACAATCCGAACTAGCCACATCCGTTCGTATAGCAGTGCCTGATTTCATCGGGGTACGTGATCCATCCTACACGAGTGGTGTTGGTATTATTCAATTCGTCTCCAAATACATGAAGAATCGTAATTCAGGTTTCGCCAAGAAACTGGCAACCAAGACTACCAAAAAATCCTCCGATAGTCAAAAGCCAGGTTGGGTTGAACGAGTTAAAAATTTCTTCAGTGAATTCATTTAGTGAACGTTAAGTTAGGGGGATATGGCTCATATGTTTGAATTTGATATGGATTTAGACCAATTGGCTCAGATTAAAGTCATTGGTGTTGGTGGCGGCGGTAGCAATGCAGTTAATCGCATGATTGAAAACGGTGTTAAAGGTGTAGAATTTATTACCGTGAATACGGATGCACAGGCTCTTCATTTGGCCAAGTCCGTACATAAACTACAAATTGGCGATAAATTGACCCGCGGTCTAGGCGCAGGAGCGAATCCTGAAGTCGGGAAGAAAGCAGCAGAAGAGTCAAGGGAGACGATTCTGAATACGCTTCGCGGCGCTGATATGGTTTTCGTAACAGCAGGAATGGGCGGCGGTACAGGTACAGGCGCTGCTCCAGTCATTGCGGAAATCGCGAAAGAGGTAGGCGCACTTACGGTTGGTGTAGTAACGCGACCGTTTACTTTCGAAGGACGTAAGCGTTCTTTGCAAGCAGAGCAAGGGATTGCAGCTTTGAAAGAGAAAGTAGATACGCTGATTATTATCCCGAACGATCGTCTTCTTGAGATCGTTGACAAAAAGACTCCGATGCTGGAAGCGTTCCGCGAAGCGGATAATGTTCTTCGTCAAGGGGTACAAGGGATTTCCGATTTGATCGCAGTACCAGGACTTATCAATTTGGACTTTGCAGATGTCAAAACGATTATGACAGAACGTGGTTCGGCCCTTATGGGGATCGGCGTAGCTACGGGTGAAAATCGTGCGGCGGAAGCAGCGAAGAAAGCAATTTCAAGTCCATTGCTGGAAACTTCAATCGAAGGCGCACGCGGTGTTCTGATGAACATCACAGGCGGTATGAACCTTAGCTTGTACGAAGTGAATGAGGCTGCGGATATCGTGGCATCTGCTTCGGATATCGAGGTTAATATGATTTTCGGTGCTGTTATTGATGAGAAGCTTAAAGATGAGATTCTAGTTACTGTTATTGCAACTGGATTCGAACATAAAGCGGCTCCCATTCATCAGTCTATCAAACGTCCAGTTACATCAAGCCAGCCAGAAACGGCAGCGCCTGACAATCGGCTGAACAATCTCAAACCATTTGGCGCACAGCCATCCAATGATCAATTAGATATTCCGACTTTCCTGCGTAACCGCGGGCGGAATACTGACAAATAATTACACAATAACTGTCTAGAGACCGAAGCCCTACTTGATGTAGATGCTTCGGTTTTTTGTTGTTCTATAAGCTTTTCTCGGGTGGACAAGCCCGCGCCAACTGACAAAAAAAGTAGGTTCCTACTAGCAAGTTTAGACAGACTTTGAACTTGGAATCCAATATACTGATTTAGAACCTTAAAGTTTCGTCACGAATTTGCTAGAAAGTGTCCGTCTTGGAGGTGAGGCATGGTATGGTCGTCTATGCGGATCTCATTTTCCTGCTGAACTTTCTGGTGGATGCGGCCTTACTTATTGTCACCGCAAAAACGCGAAAAATAGCGTTCAAATGGTGGAGAATCACGCTATCAGCTGCTTTAGGAGCATCCTATGTTGTCATGATGTTTTTACCAGTTCCAACCTTATTTTTTACATTTTCTGTGAAATGTATGTTTTGTACAGGTATGATTATAACCGCTTTTGCTTATGGTTCCTTACAAAATTTATTGCGGAATATGGGCACGTTCCTTCTCATTAATTTCGCTGTTGCCGGTGGACTGTTCGGCATTCATTATGTGCTCGCGTCTTCCTCCGATGTGATGAAGGGAATTGTATTCACACAATCTGGCGTGGCCGTCTTTCAATTTCAAATTGGAAGTATCCTGTTCGTGCTCCTCCTGCTGCTTCCCCTCATTTGGTGGTTTCGAACGGTGTTCCAAAGTACAAAGCAACGCGAGGTTATGACATCCTATTTGGCAGAAGTCACTATTTATGTGGGTGACTACATTGCCACCTGTAAGGGCCTTATTGATACGGGGAATCAATTGTATGACCCATTAACACGCACACCGGTTATGGTCATGGAGGTTGCTGAGTGGGGAGATGCACTTCCTGAGCAGTGGCTGCAACGGATACGCTCAGCCGATGTGGATCAAATCATTAGTGGGATTGGTGTAGAGGAGTTTATTTGGCAAGATCGTTTGCGTCTAGTTCCCTATCGTGGTGTTAATCGAAATACTCAATTCATGCTGGCTATTAAACCCGATAAGGTGGTGATCACTCATAATGATTCGCAAATGGAGGCAACGAAGGTGCTTATCGGACTCGACGGAGGAAAGCTGTGCAGCGATGGCTCCTATCAAGCAATTATCCACCCAGCATTGATCTCAGCTGGATAAAGCAGCTAATGCTCACGATGAAAGTTTTGCCAGGGCAAAACTCAGTTTACCACAATAGAAAGCGTAAATTTTCGGAACCCGAAAATATCTTTCTATTTGTCGATAAAACTTTCCTCTTAACGCGGTCGCTCATCTTTGAATGGCCTCGATAGAGGTTTTCTCACGCTTACGAAGAAAGTTTTGCCACAGCAAAACTCTTAGGAGGAAACTAACATGTTCTTGAAGTGGAAACTGCTTTTTCAACTAGCGTATTATCGAATTTTGATGCTGCTTGGTCTCAAAGGTGAGGAAATCTATTACATAGGTGGTAGTGAAGCTTTGCCACCACCGCTTACTCGTGAAGAAGAAGAATACCTATTGGAAAAGTTACCATCTGGGGATGCAGCTATTCGCGCTATGTTGATTGAGCGAAACCTGAGATTGGTTGTCTATATAGCGAGGAAATTCGAGAATACGGGCATTAATATCGAGGATTTGGTTTCGATTGGAGCTATCGGTCTGATCAAAGCCGTCAATACATTCGATCCTGAGAAGAAGATTAAGCTGGCTACTTACGCTTCTCGTTGTATTGAGAACGAAATTCTGATGTACTTGCGCAGGAATAGTAAAATTCGAACGGAAGTTTCGTTCGATGAGCCGTTGAATATTGACTGGGACGGCAATGAGCTGCTCTTGTCCGATGTATTAGGAACTGAGAATGATACGATTTATCGGAATATCGAGGAACAAGTGGACCGGAAGCTTTTGCATAAAGCGCTGGATAAGCTGAGTGAACGTGAGCGAATTATTATGGAGCTCCGCTTTGGGCTGCAGGATGGGGAAGAAAAGACGCAAAAAGACGTTGCCGACCTGTTGGGTATTTCGCAATCCTATATCTCAAGATTAGAAAAACGGATCATAAAGAGGCTGCGTAAAGAGTTTAACAAGATGGTCTGAAAATTTTTTTTGGCAGGAAATGTCGAAATTGTTCAGCAGTCACGGGAGGGAGCGAATCAGTACCCTTTTGTCAAGTGGCTGGCAAGGGGAAAGGGCAGGAATAAATCGACCGCTCACGGGGATAATTAACAGTAATGTTTCTCCTTGGGAGGTAATCACGGTGACCCGAAATAAAGTTGAGATATGTGGAGTTGACACCGCCAAACTGCCTGTGCTGACCAATGCAGAGATGCGTGAGTTGTTCACTGACCTGCAAACTAAACAAGAACGAACTGCAAGAGAGAAATTGGTCAATGGCAACTTAAGGTTGGTACTGAGTGTGATTCAACGGTTCAACAATCGTGGAGAGTATGTGGACGATCTCTTCCAAGTTGGCTGTATTGGTTTGATGAAAGCCATTGATAACTTTGATTTAAGTCAAAATGTCAAATTCTCGACCTATGCTGTACCGATGATTATAGGTGAGATACGCCGCTACTTACGAGATAATAACCCGATTCGCGTTTCTCGTTCCTTGAGAGATATTGCTTACAAAGCTTTACAAGTTAGAGACAGTCTGACGAATCAAAACTCTCGCGAGCCTTCCATTTACGAAATCTCTGAAGCGCTGAATGTACCCAAAGAAGATGTCGTGTTCGCACTTGATGCTATTCAAGATCCGGTATCCTTATTTGAGCCCATTTATCATGATGGGGGAGATCCCATTTATGTGATGGATCAAATAAGCGATGAGCGCAATAAGGACATGTCATGGATCGAGGGTATTGCCTTGCGCGAAGCCATGCATAAGCTAAACGCCAGAGAGAAGATGATCCTTTCCATGCGTTTCTTTGAAGGGAAGACCCAGATGGAAGTAGCAGATGAGATTGGCATTTCTCAAGCGCAGGTCTCAAGGTTAGAGAAATCAGCCATTTGTCAGATGCAGAAGCATGTAAAATCCTAAGTGCAATTAACAAAGACTGGAACGGCCTTGGTAGACAAGCCGTGAAGGTCTTTTTTCGTGTTTCAGGACATTTTGCCCAGTACAGACATATACTAATAAAAAATCGGTACAAATTCTAATGAGATATGTGGTGATAGGCCTCATGAAAATATCTGATTTCCAGACGAAGGACGTAATAAATATTGTGGACGGTAAAAAGCTTGGACAAATCAGTGATTTGGAGCTTGACCTGCGCCAAGGACGAATCGAGTCTATTGTTGTACCGAATCAAACCCGTTTCTTCGGATTGTTCGGGACCGGGACCGATGTCATTATTCCTTGGAAGCATATCGTGAAAATTGGTGCTGATGTTGTGCTCGTGAAGCTGGAAGACGTACGGCCGTACCGTCAAACGGATGACACCGAAGGGGTATATGAGTTTAATCGTCAGTTTCGAAACTGACGGTTGGCACACGATGTGAAGCAGTTCAGTAATATGAACAGCTGATCAGCCATCGTGTGTCTTTTTATTTTGTGCTAAAGTAGAGATATACAAGACAGAATGGAGGAGAATGGCATTGGAACCATTTGTCGTACAATCCAAAGAAACTACCGAGGATCAACCGGTCCTTTTAAACATAGCTGCATGGCTAGCTTCATTCCCTGAATTAACGGCGGGCTTCACCTCTCGCTTAGGGGGAGTAAGCCAGGCACCCTTTGCCTCTCTGAATTGCGGACTCCATGTGAACGATAACCGAGCTGATGTTGTACGTAATCGTGAGCGCATTGCTGATGCCTTAGGACAGTCATTTACGTCTTTTACGTATGCTGAGCAGGTACATGGGAAAGACATCGCTATCGTCAGTCTAAAAGAGCAAGGAATGGGGCGAGATAGCAGGGAATCAGCCCTACAATCGAAGGATGGCTTTATTACAAAGGAGAAGGGGATCGTTCTCTGCGCGCAATTTGCGGATTGTGTTCCGTTGTATTTCTATGATCCAGTGCAGCAAGTAGTAGGCCTTGCACACGCGGGTTGGAAAGGTACTGTGTTAAACATTTCCATGGCTACAATATCCTTAATGACACATACTTTTGGTAGTCAGCCCTCTGATATCCGTGCAGCTATTGGTCCTTCGATTGGAGTCTGCTGCTATGAGGTTGATGAGACGGTAGCATCGCGCGTTAGGCAAGTCATGGATGAGACACAGATGTCATATGATGAACAACAAGCTGTTATCACCGATAAAGGCAATGATAAGTATATGTTGAATTTGCAACAATTGAATCGAAAATTGATCGAGCAAGCAGGAATTTTGTCGTCCCATATCGAAGTAACTCAGTTATGTACGAGTTGCCGAACAGATCTCTTCTTTTCACATCGAAAAGAAGGGGGTTCCACAGGTCGAATGATAGCTTGGATCGGTCTGCGTCCGTAAGGAACCGGTAAGGTGTGTTGAATTGAGGTGTAGGATAAAATGAGCGTATTAGAACGCAAACAAGAGGTTGAAGCTCGGATTGCAGCTGTATGTCAGCAGTCTGGCCGTGAAGAAAATGAAATTAAGATCATCGCCGTTACCAAATATGTATCTTTAGAAACGACTGAACAAGTATTGAACACGGGTCTACTACATATTGGTGAAAATCGTTGGCAAGATGTGAAGCCGAAGTGGGAAGCCTTGCACGAGCGTGGAACATGGCACTTTCTAGGTCATCTGCAGACGAACAAGGTGAAGGATGTCATTGGGAAATTTGCCTATATTCATTCCCTAGATCGGATGTCGCTTGCAAAAGAGTTGGACAAGCAGGCTGCCGCATTAGGGATAGAAGTGAATTGTTTCTTGCAAGTGAATATATCCGGTGAAGCCACGAAGTATGGTGTATCGCCCCATGAGTTTTTTCAATTTGCTGAAGAAGTAAGTAAACTAGCGCATATTCGTGTATGTGGATTGATGACCATGGCTCCCTATGAGCTGGAATCCGAAGAAACGAGACCTGTATTTCGCGGTTTACGAGAACTGCGGGATCAATTGAACGAGCGGAAATTGTTTCCTTATGAAGTGAAAGAGTTATCGATGGGCATGTCAGGCGACTTTGATGTGGCGATCGAAGAAGGTGCAACTTGGGTGCGCCTAGGTACTGTATTGGTAGGCAAAGAAGGCTAGCGGTAGAAACTTTGAGTCCGATTTATGATGTTGTCAGGAGGGAACCACGATGGGTGTGTATAACCGATTTATGAATTTTCTGGGTCTCCAGGAAGAGGAAGAAATTGTGGAGCGTGAACGGATTGTAGAAGCAACGGAAGAACCTGAAACCAATCCTTACGAATTACGTAATAAAAATAAGGCGAATGTCGTTAGTATACATTCACAGAAAAATTCTCGCGTTGTCCTCAGCGAGCCTCGCACTTATGAGGAAACACAGGACATTGCGGACCATCTACGTGCTCGTAGAGCCGTTGTTGTTAATTTACAGCGAGTTCGAGGTGATCAAGCCATCCGAATCGTAGATTTCTTGAGTGGTACGGTTTACGCATTGAATGGGTCTATCTCTAAGCTTGGACCGAATATCTTTCTCTGTACACCAGATTCAGTAGATATTCATGGCCACATCTCCGAGATGATGGGCGAGGAATAGACGCATATCCCCAAACACAGAGACAGAGGTGGAAAACTACGTGAGTACCGTTTACGCTTTTTTAAACGTTGTTACAGAAATTTATTATTTCATGATTATTGGTTATTTGATCTTATCCTGGTTTCCAAATGCACGTGGCAGTTTTGTCGGTGGACTGCTCTCGAAGCTGGTTGAACCGTATTTGGCTCCATTCCGCAAAATCATCCCAAGCATCGGTTTCATTGATCTTTCGCCAATCGTGGCATTGATCGCATTGAAATTCGTCGTCATGGGAATCTTCGCGGTCCTTGATTTCATCGTGGGGATTTTCTAGTCTTGACGAAGGATATCTATGGACATTTTCACCCAGACGAGCACCATTTTGTCGACAAGGCCTGGGATTGGGTTGAAAGAGCTGCTGAACAGCATGCTGTGAAATTAACCGATTTCCTCGATCCCAGACAAGCGTTTATCTTGAACTCGCTCGTGAACCGACACCCGGATGTGCATTGCTGTTTCGATGGCGGTTATGAGGCAGCAGAACGTAGACGAGCCTTGATTGCCCCTGATTATCGGACTTTGGAAGGTGAAGACATGGCGATGGCTGTGTTGGCGGTTTCCTCGGGGGATGGCAAATTTCTAACCTTAGAACACGGAGATTACATGGGCGCCATTCTTGGACTCGGCATGAAGCGAGACAAGATTGGCGATATTCATGTTATAGAGGGTGGCTGCCATTGTCTGGTGACCCAGGACGCAGCCGATTATTTGCATTTGAATTTGTCCCAAGTACATAGAGTGCATGTTCAAACGGAATTACTTTCTTTGGACAAACTTGAGCTAGCACAAGTTCAGTTGGATGAACTGCATTTATCCGTAGCCTCCATGCGGATGGACGGTATTGTAAGCGACGTATTCCGGCTTAGCCGAGCCAAAGTGCTGCAACCGATCCAAGCAGGCCGTTGCCGCGTGAACTGGAAGCTGGAAGAAGATCCGAGTAAGCCTTTGAAGGAAGGAGACATGATCTCCTTGCAAGGCTTTGGCAGATTTAAAGTGCTTGAAGTGGAAGGCGTATCGAAAAAAGGTCGAATTCGTGTGAGGATTGGCAAGTTTGCATGATCGTGGATAATTTATCCACGAACTTTGCAGGAATTGCTAATTTTCTGTCGAACTGAACTGTATAGACATGGGTGTAGGCTAGCTTTCAGACAAGCTCAGCTTATACTTACGAAGTCAGTTTTGCTGCGCAAAACGCTAAGGAGGGGCACTGATGCCATTAACACCGCTAGATATACATAATAAGGAGTTTTCACGTTCGTTTCGTGGTTATGACGAAGATCAAGTTAATGAGTTCCTAGATCAAGTCATCAAGGATTATGAAGCACTCATTCGTGAGAATAAGGATTTGCAGAATCAAACGTTGGGCTTGCAAGAGCGTTTAGATCATTTCACGCACATTGAGGAGTCGCTGAGTAAGACGATCATCGTAGCTCAAGAAGCTGCCGATGAAGTCCGAAGCAATTCGAAGAAGGAAGCGCAATTGATTCTGAAAGAAGCGGAGAAAAATGCGGATCGGATTATTAACGAATCCTTGACTCGCTCTCGTAAAGTAGCACTTGAGATTGAAGAACTTAAGAAACAAGCTTCCATTTACCGCACTCGTTTCCGGACGTTGCTTGAAGCTCAACTTGAATTATTGAACACAGAAGGCTGGCAAAGCATGCAGTTTGAAACTGCAGAAGAGAAGTAATAAGGATTAGGGCAGTTCTCTCTTATTGACTATGCTTGCTAGATTGGGTATACTCCTGTTAAATGTATCGCAATAAAGCTATGACTGGAACGAGTAGGGCGTTATGAGCAGTGTCAGCGAATTAGGGTTTTGGTGTGAGCCTAATCTCTGCAGCGTACCGAATATCCCCCAGGAGCGTCTCTTGAAATGAGTAGAGAGAAACGGGTCATGCCGTTACACATGATCGAGTGAAGAAGCTCTGTTCGATTCGCCTAAAGGCGCATGTTCATGATGCTTTTTAACGAGGGTGGTACCGCGAGTTGAGTTTCTCGTCCCTTTTTGGGATGAGAGGCTTTTTTTGTTTTTTAGATTGAAGTAGGGATGGAGTGGAAAGCATGGATTATGGTAAAACATTAAATCTATTACAAACTGAATTTCCGATGAGAGGTAATTTGCCTCAAGCGGAACCGAAAATGCAAGAACATTGGGAAGCAGAAGACATTTATGCCAAAGTACAAGAAAGTCGTAAGGGTAGAACAAAGTTCATTTTACACGATGGGCCTCCCTATGCGAATGGAGATATTCATATCGGTCACGCACTAAACAAAGTGCTGAAAGATATTATCGTGCGTTTTAAAACACTACAAGGCTTCGACGCGCCTTACGTACCAGGCTGGGATACGCATGGCTTACCGATCGAGCAAGTGATCACGAACAGCGGTAAAGTCGACCGCAAGAAAATGACGGTTCCTGAGTTCCGTGAATATTGCAAGGAATATGCGCTGCAATCCGTTGAGAAGCAAAAGAGTCAATTCCAACGTCTAGGTATTCGCGGTGATTGGAAGAACCCGTACATCACGCTGCAACCGGGCTATGAAGCACAGCAAATTCGTGTATTCGGCACGATGGTGCAGAAGGGCTTCGTTTATAAAGGTTTGAAGCCTGTTTACTGGTCCCCGTCCTCAGAGAGCGCATTAGCTGAAGCGGAAATCGAGTACAAAGAGAAAACATCTACGTCACTTTACGTGGCTTTCCCAGTGAAAGATGGAAAAGGCAAGCTTCCAGAGGATGCGGCTATCGTTATCTGGACAACGACAGCTTGGACGCTTCCTGCGAACTTGGGTATTTCCGTACACCCAGAATTCGAGTATGCGGTTGTTCAAGCGGGTGGTAAGAAATATGTGCTGGCACAAGGACTTCTTGCAGCAGCGGCCAAAGAAATCGGTTGGACCGAATACGAAGTATTATCGACGGTAAAAGGCAGTGAGTTGGAGTTTGTTACGTGCCAACATCCGTTCTACGATCGTGAATCCCTTGTCATGGTTGGCGAGCACGTGACCCTAGAAGCGGGTACAGGTTGTGTTCACACAGCTCCTGGACACGGGGAAGACGACTTCGCTATCGGACAACGCTATAACATCGGCGTATTGTGTCCTGTGGACGATCAAGGTCATTTTACGGCTGAAGCGCCTGGATACGAAGGCTTGTTCTATGAAAAAGGCGGCAAGCTGATCATCGAGAAGCTGCAAGAGTCTGGTCTTTTGCTTAAAGCTGCGGACATTCAGCATCAGTATGCACACGATTGGCGAACGAAGAAGCCTGTCATTTATCGTGCGACAGAGCAATGGTTCGCTTCGATTGATAAGTTCAGACAAGAGATGCTGGATGAAATTAAGCAAGTGAAATGGACGCCAGAGTGGGGCGAAGTTCGTCTACACAACATGATCGCTGATCGTGGAGACTGGTGTATTTCTAGACAGCGGGCATGGGGCGTTCCAATCCCGATTTTCTATTGCCGCAGCTGTAATGAGCCGCTTGTCAACGAGCAAACGATTGAACATGTTGCCCAATTATTCGAGCAAGAAGGCTCCAATGCTTGGTTTATCAAGGAAGAGAAGGATCTACTGCCGCACGGTACAACGTGTACCAAATGTGGTCATGGCGAGTTCCGTAAAGAAACAGATATCATGGACGTATGGTTTGACTCGGGCTCCAGTCACGTTGCTGTTCTTGAGTCTCGTCCAGAGCTACAATGGCCTGCGGATCTGTATCTCGAAGGTTCCGACCAATACCGTGGTTGGTTCAATTCATCCCTGATCACAGGTGTAGCTACAAGAGAGAAATCGCCGTACAAAGGCATTCTAAGTCATGGCTTTACGCTGGATGGAGAAGGGCGCAAAATGTCCAAATCCATTGGTAACACGATTGACCCGAATGTGGTATGCGGTAAATTAGGCGCTGATATTCTTCGTCTATGGGTTTCATCCGTGGATTATCAATCCGATCACCGGATTTCGGACAATATTTTGAACCAAACGACTGAGGTTTATCGTAAAATCCGCAACACGATGCGATTCTTGTTAGGGAATTTAAGTCAATTTAATCCAGCGACTGATCGTGTGGCTTATACAAGTTTATCCGAGCTTGATCGCTATGCATTGATTCGTTTGAACCGTATGGTTGAGAAGGTTATCAAAGCTTATGAAGCTTATGAGTTCCATGTTGTGTATCAAACGATCCACCATTTCTGTGCTGTTGAGATGAGCTCCTTCTATTTGGATATCATCAAGGATCGTTTATACGCGAATGCGGCTGAGGATCCTGCACGTAAAGCCTCGCAAACCGTGCTGTATGCGGCGCTAACCGCGATTACGAAACTGATCGCACCGATTCTTCCACATACTGCGGATGAGGTTTGGAAGTACATCCCTGGGGTTGGATTAAGTAGTGTTCAGCTTGCGGAGCTGCCAGAAGTAGACACGAATATTTACGACGAGGAATTGGAAAATAAATGGAATTCCTTCTTGGAAGTACGCGATGACGTTCTTAAGGCGTTAGAAGAGGCGCGTAAGGAGAAAGTCATTGGTAATTCCTTAGGTGCAGCTGTTCAATTGTATCCGAATGAAGCGATGTTTGCCTTGTTAACACAATTCGAGCAATTGGATCAGTTGTTCATTGTATCGGCTGTTAACTTACACCCAGTAGGTACATCAGTACCTGAAGGTGCACTTCAGTCCAAAGATGTAGCCATTGCAATCGCTGTTGCAGACGGTGAAAAATGTGAACGCTGCTGGATAGTGACGCCTGAGGTTGGGCACAGTAAAGAGCATCCAACACTCTGTGTCAGATGTAACGATGTTGTAACTGCTCATTATCACGAGTAGAGGAAGCAAACGAGCTTGCGCAAATTGCGAAGCTCGTTTGTCCTGTTTTTAATCAGGCTCTCATTCGTCGTCCAGATTGGCAGATCTTTCGGGTTCAAGGAATGGATCGCCTTCATCACTATGCATATATTCGTTATAAGCTTTACTACGTACGATTGTGACATGCTCACCATATAGATCTGTGGCTACAAAGCTTTCGAAAGATTCTACATAGCCTTCCAGCTCATCGGCTTCGATGTACATGTCGTTGTAGCTTTCGACTTGATTGCTTTCAGCGAAAGCAGGTGAGTTTGAGGTTCCCCAACTTTCTACAATTTGCCAGGCATCTTCACCATCAAATTCAGTTTCATCGTTTCGTTCATCGAAGCTCGTTCGACCGAAAGGCGGGTATAGCACTTGCTCTTCAACTGGGCGACGGAAGGATTGGTCGGGATCTGGTACATGTTCTATGCTGTATAAAGTTGTGGGAATGGCTTGTAGGCGTTCATATGGAATAGGTTGGTGGCTAAATACACAAACACCGTATTGGCCACTTTCCATACGAGCTAAGGCCTCATTAACTTGCTGCAAATGCATCTCCGCGTGTTCATTGAGCGATATATCTTTGGCTCGTTCAAAAACTTCGGATCCGACATCAGCAGGATGATTATCATACATGGAGAGCTCGCCTATGGAATCAGAGAAAGAATTAGCGAGTCCAAAGTGATCATTCGTGGCAAAATGCTTCTCAAGTGCAACCTTTTCCTCCAACAGTTGTACATATAACGTTTTTAATTGCTCATCGGTTAAATGGCTCATAGGTCATACAGCTCCCTTCTAACAGCTCATTCATACCGTTTATGATGCCGATAGACCGCTTTTTTTAGTGAGGTAATTCCTTGAAAAATAGGAATGAACAAGCTTTAACATTGTAGGAGGTACACGAAGATGAAATATTTGAAATATTACTTGTATGCACTTCTTGCATTCATTCTAGATCAAGTTACGAAATGGATCATTGTGAAAAAGGTTCCGCTCGGCGATGAACGCTCTGTCATTGGAGAGTTTTTCATGATTACATCCCATCGTAATCGCGGCGCAGCCTTCGGCATTTTACAAAATCAACGTTGGTTTTTCATCGTTGTAACTATTGTCGTGCTGTGCGGTATTATTTGGTACATGCAGCGTACTATTCGAGAAGGTAAGGTATTCTTACCCTTCGCATTGTGTTTACTATTAGGAGGAGCACTCGGCAATTTCGTCGACCGTGCCTTATTCGCAGAAGTTGTGGATTTCTTTCAATTTACATTTGATTTTAACTTTTTCGGCAAAGAAGTCGATTATATTTTCCCGATTTTCAATGTAGCGGATTCTTGCATCGTGGTCGGGGTTATCCTGATATTTATCGAGTCGCTGCTAGCAGCACGAAAAGAGAAAAAAGGAGCAACACATGAACACAAACCAGACCTCACCTGAGTCCGTGTCCCAAGAACCGATTGAGTGGACAGTTGAAAATCAGTTTGCCAACGAACGGATCGATAAATTTATTACGGAAGCGTTGGAAGAAGATATTTCTCGCACACTTGTCCAACAATGGGTCAAAGACGGTCACGTTAAGGTGAATGGGAAAGCGGTAAAGCCCAATTACAAATTATCCGTTCATGATGTAATAGCGTTAGTGATTCCAGAGCCTCAAGGTGTGGAACTGCTCGCCGAAAACATTCCTCTGAATGTTGTGTATGAGGACAGCGATGTGATCGTAATCAACAAGCAGCGAGGTCTCGTTGTTCATCCAGCGCCAGGGCATTATTCGGGCACCTTAGTGAATGCGTTAATGTACCACTGCCAGGATTTGTCCGGCATTAATGGCGAGCTGCGTCCAGGTATTGTGCATCGGATTGACAAGGATACATCAGGCTTAATTATGTCAGCCAAAAATGATAAGGCTCATGCGAGCCTCGCGGAGCAACTGAAGGCGCATACCGTAAACCGTAAGTATATTGCCCTGGTGCATGGATATATTCAACATGATCAAGGTACCATCGATGCGCCAATTGGACGCGATTCTCATGATCGTAAGATGTATACCGTTACGGAGAAAAACAGCAAAACGGCAGTGACACACTTTGTTGTCATGGAACGTTTTGGTGACTTCACATTGGTCGAGTTGAAGCTGGAAACCGGCAGAACGCACCAAATTCGCGTTCACATGAAGTTCATCGGCCATCCGCTAGTTGGAGACCCGATGTATGGCAAGAGCAAAGGCATGTTGATGGAAGGTCAAGCGCTGCATGCTGCGATTCTAGGCTTTAAACATCCAAGGTCAGGGGAATGGCTTCAATTTGAAGCGCCGATCCCACCTGATATGGAGAACTTAATATCAACGATACGGACAACCTAGTTCTTGTTCAATGGAGAGAGGAGAGCTGCATGTGTTGGAGCATTTGATTAACCCGCAAGTGAAAGATATTCAAATTTCCGGTATTCGCAAAATTTCAAATCTAGTCAGCACGATTCCTGGTGCATTGACATTAACCATTGGTCAGCCTGACTTCCCGACGCCGCGGCATATTATCGAGGCGGGTCAAAGGGCTTTGGATCAGAACAAAACTGTCTACACGCAAAACCCTGGTCTGCTAGAGCTTCGTGAGGCTGTGTCTAACTTCGTAAAGGTCAAGTATGGACAGACTTATCGCGCTGCGGATGAAATTATCGTAACAGCGGGCGCGAGCCAGGCTGTGGATATTACGCTGCGGACGATTTTGACACCAGGTGCTGAGGTTATCATTCCGGCTCCGATTTATCCCGGGTATGAGCCTTTAATTCGGTTAGCTGGTGGCGTGCCTGTCTATGTGGATACGAGAGAAAATGGCTTGAAATTAACAGCTGAGCTGTTGGCTCCGTATCTCACAGAAAAGACGCGCTGCGTGATCCTATGCTACCCGTCGAATCCGACAGGTCAGGTGCTTACCGAGAAGGAAATTGCTGATTTGGCTGCATTATTGACAGATCGGGAGTTGTTTATTTTATCCGATGAAATTTACAGCGAGTTGGTGTATGGGGTTCGTCACCATTCGATTGCTACAGTTGGCAAGCTGCGGGAAAAAACAATCGTGATCAATGGCTTGTCCAAATCCCATGCAATGACAGGCTGGCGTATTGGCTTTACAATGGCTCCTGCATACCTCACAGAGCACATGGTGAAAGTCCATCAGTATAACGTGACCTGTGCTAGTTCAGTAAGCCAGTATGCCGCCTTGGAAGCGTTGACGGTAGGGATCGACGATGCGCTTCCAATGCGTGAGGCTTATGTTGAACGCAGGGACTACGTCTACGAGCGATTACTCGCTATGGGCATCGAGCTTGAAAAGCCAGACGGCGCCTTCTATTTGTTCCCTTCCATTGCGAAGTTCGGCTTATCCTCGCAAGAGTTTGCGATGAGGCTGCTGCAGGAAGAGCATGTCGCAGTTGTGCCAGGTGATGCTTTTACTTCCTATGGGGAAGGGTATATCCGCATTTCATACGCCTACGCACAGGACGTGCTAGAGCAATCGCTGGATCGACTTCAGCGGTTTGTAGGTAAGCTTTAAAAGAAAAAGGACCATCGCTGTATCAGCGGTGGTCCCTTTTTTGCAAAGAGAGGTAAACCAAAAAGCCTCCCAATCATCCACCAGAAGTGGAGTAGATCGGGAGGCTTTTTCAATCTAGCTAGACTTATATCGCAGATAAGCTGTAATCGTATCGATGGCTACATCGATTGCACGCTCATCGGGATCAAGCTTGGCATTATGTAGGCCGTGAGGTGTATCCACCCCTAACCAGAACATAAAGCCAGGAATTTTCTCTAAGAAGTAACCAAAGTCTTCGCCAGTCATGGCTTCCGTGCATTCGAACAATGTAACGTTATCGCGTCCGCGAAGCCAGTCCATGAACTCGACAGTCAAGGCAGGGTCATTGTACACTTGGCGATAATTCGAGCCCCAGTCAATGGTGACTTGGCATTCGAAAGAAGCTTCAATGCCCGCGGCAACCGCTTCAATGCGTCCTTTGATCTTGTCCATAGATGCAGCAGATAGCGTGCGAATCGTGCCCTCTAAGCGAGCCTTCTCCGCGATAATATTCTGCTTCGTTCCAGCTTCCATTTTGCCAATCGTGATCACAGCGGAATCCAGTGGATTCACATTCCGTGACACGATCGTTTGAAGCTGCCCAACCATCTGCGTTGCCGCGATGATCATATCGTTTGCTTGATGCGGATAGGCTGCATGCCCGCCTTTGCCAAGCAAATCTATGAACAGCTCAGATGTGTTGGCGAACAAGATTTCAGGTCTGACAGCGATGGTGCCGACCGGATACTCCGGCGCAATATGGAGCGCGACCATCTGGTCAGGCATCCAGTCCTGCAATTCCTCAGCAGCAAGCATAGGTAACGCACCGCCTGGACCTTCTTCAGCGGGTTGAAACAACACGACGAGATCATCCTGCATCGGAGCCGTCACGAAGTGTGTCACAACCCCGATCCCAATGGACATATGAAAATCATGCCCGCATGCATGCATAAAGCCTGGATGCTGTGAAGGGAAGGGGAGCGTGGTTTCTTCCGTGATCGGAAGACCGTCCATATCTGCGCGATAACCGAACCGCTTGCTCGGGTTTAATCCTTTAATATAGACCAGAATGCCCGTTCGCCATGTGCGGATCGTGAGCCGATCCTGCGGCAGCTTGGCCAACTGGTCAAGCAGAAGCTGCTGCGTTTTGAACTCTTGGAACCCCGGTTCCGGGATTTGATGAAGCTGACGTCGCAGCTCTACGAAAGGGCTAAGCATAACGATTTCCTCCAGATCTAGATCACCTTATAGGGTACGTAGGTCTGCTAGAATTTCGGTTTTGGACTTTGTTTTATCGTCTACTTTTTTGATAACACGTGCAGGTGCGCCTGCAACGACTGTGTACTCTTCAACGTCTTGGGTTACGATTGCGCCAGCAGCTACAACGGAACCTTTACCGATGCGTACGCCTTCTAGAATAACCGCGTTAGCGCCAACAAGTACGTCATCTTCGATCACACAAGGTTGTGCGGAAGGTGGCTCGATAACGCCAGCGACAACTGCGCCTGCGCCGATGTGACACATTTTGCCTACTTGTGCACGTCCGCCAAGAACAGCGTTCATGTCGATCATCGTACCATCACCAACAGAAGCTCCGATGTTGATGAGTGCGCCCATCATGATAATCGCGTTATCGCCAATATGTACTTTATCGCGAATTACCGCACCTGGCTCGATACGAGCGTTGATGTGCTTCAAATCTAGCGTAGGAATAGCAGAGTTACGACGATCATTTTCAACTACGAAATCAACAACTTTATCTTTGTTAGCTTCTAGAATCGGTTGAAGCACGCTCCACTCACCGAAAACGACACCGCTTCCGCCTGTAATGAAGGCTTGGCTGCCTTCGCCGAACTCAAGGCCTTCAAGGTTTCCTTTTACATATACTTTCACCGGAGTTTTCTTTTTGCTTTCTTTAATAAACTGGATAATTTCTAGGGTATTCATTTCGGTCATGGTGACATCTCCTTCAAATTTATGATTGACTCTCCTATATTAGCAGAAAGGAGGCGTTTGAGCCAATCTGTTTCATACAGCTTTTTGTGCAAATTGACTTTGATAGAGCTCGGCATAGAAGCCTTGCTGTTCGAGAAGCTCACTATGCGTGCCCTGTTCAATGACGGTTCCTTGATTCATCACAAGAATGAGGTCCGCTTCTCGGATAGTTGATAATCGATGAGCAATCACAAAGCTCGTGCGATTCGCCATCAAATTATTCATAGCCCGTTGAATGGAAACTTCCGTCCGCGTATCGACGCTGCTCGTTGCTTCATCGAGAATCAAGATAGCTGGATCGGCTAGGATCGCACGTGCAATGGTTAGCAGCTGCTTTTGACCATGGGATAGATTGGACGCTTCTTCATTCAAAATCGTATCATACCCATCCGGCAGCGTTCGTATGAAATGATCTGCGTAAGCCGCGCGTGCTGCTTCAATGATATCTTCCTCTGTGGCACCTTGTCGTCCATAAGCAATATTATCGCGGATTGTGCCATTGAACAGCCATGTATCCTGCAATACCATACCGAACAGTCCCCGGAGGTCACTTCGTGTTATATTGCGCGAATCAATACCATCGATGGAAATACGGCCGTTATGTAATTCATAGAAGCGCATAAGGAGATTAACGATAGTCGTTTTACCGGCTCCCGTAGGTCCAACGATGGCAACGGTTTGACCCGGTTTTACATCGATATTCATATTGGTAATTAACGTCGTATCCGATTTATAAGAGAAATTGACATCTTCGAACTGTACATGACCATGTACTTCTTTCACGTTCTGTGCTTCTTTTTTCTCCAGGACTTCCTCTGGCTCATCCAATAATTCAAAAATGCGCTCTGCCGCTGCAATCGTAGACTGGATCACGTTCGCGATATTCGCCACTTGTGTGATCGGCATGCCAAATTGACCAGAGTATTGAATGAAGGCGAGAACGTCACCGATTTTAATCGCGTTATGGGTAACCATGACACCACCGATGACACTCACGAGGACATAACCAATATTCCCGATAAAAGACATCAACGGAAAAATAAGCCCTGAAATAAACTGTGCCTTCCAGCCGGAATGATACAAGCGATCATTAATTTCATTGAATTTCTCAATAGATTGCTTTTCTCTGCCAAAAGCTTTCACGATCGTATGTCCAGTATACATTTCTTCGACATGGCCGTTCAGTTCACCCAGTGTGCGTTGTTGACCTTTAAAATATTGTTGGGAGCGGGTAGCAATCATTTTGGTTCCCAAAATGCTGAGCGGCAAGGTAATAATTGTCGCTAATGTGAGTAGCGGACTGATTGTCAGCATCATGATAATGATTCCGATTAAAGTGACGAGAGACGTAATGAGCTGCGTCAAGCTTTGCTGCATGGTGGAACTGATCGTGTCCACATCATTCGTAGCACGGCTCATGGTGTCGCCATGGCTTCTTGCATCAAAGAAGGAGAGCGGAACACGCGTTAGCTTCTCACTGATATCTCGTCGTAAATTAAATACGATGCGCTGCGTAACTTTTACCATGATTAGTTGCTGGATATACATTAAAATGGCGCTGAACACGTATAGAGCAGCTAGGATAAGTACGATCTGCAGGATCGCATCGAAATCGATTTTGGCACCTGCGATGCCTTTGAGCTTGCCGATAGCGCCTTCAGACAACTTGGTAACTGCGTTGCCCATCAATTTTGGGCTAATGATACTAAATAACGTGCTTAATATAGCTGCAAGGAGTACAAAGGAAATGGAGACACGAAATGGCTGCATGTATGTCATGAGTCTTTTTAATGTACCCTTAAAATCCTTCGCCTTCTGAACAGGCATCCCCATGCCAGCCATTCCGCCACGTCCAATAAAACCTGGATTCATGCCGGCTGCTGGACGCTGCGGTTCTTTTGGTTTCTCACTCATGCACTTTCCTCCTCTGATAGCTGAGAAGCAACAATTTCTTGATAAACCTCACAGGTTGTCATTAGCTCACTATGGGTACCGATCCCTGCGATTCGTCCTTCATCCAAAACGATAATTTGGTTCGCATCCATAATGGTGCTGACACGCTGCGCGACAATTATCATGGTTGCACGTGATGTTTCAGATTTAAGTGCAGCGCGAAGCTTGGCATCTGTTTTGAAATCAAGTGCAGAGAAGCTGTCGTCAAACACATAAATGTTCGGTTTGCGAGCGAGTGCCCTTCCAATGGCAAGACGTTGTTTCTGACCACCCGATAGATTGGTTCCGCCTTGGGCAAGTGTAGCTTGGAAGGTGTCTTTCATGCCGCTGATGAAATCAGCTGCCTGGGCTGTTGTAGCAGCAGAAGCTAGCTCCTCATTTGTCGCTTGATCATTCCCGAATCGAAGATTATCTGCAACCGTGCCTGAGAAAAGTACGGCTTTCTGCGGCACATATCCAATTTGATTCCGAACACTCTCTAAGGAGAGAGAAGGGAGCGGCTTACCATTCAACGCTATAGAGCCGGACTCAACATCATAAAAGCGGAGCAACAAATTAATGAGTGTCGTTTTGCCTGAACCCGTTCCACCTATAATAGCTGTAACTTCTCCGGGTTTCGCACAGAAAGAAATATCTTGAATCGCTGGCTGCTCAGCTCCAGGATAACTAAATGTTACGTGATTAAATTCAACGACGGTTTGGTCGTCTTGGAGTGTCTGTGCGTTATCTGCACTATGTATGTTGGATTGAATGGCAAGGACCTCATTAATTCGTACAGCAGAAGCGGATGCGCGTGGAATCATCATGAATATCATGGTCATCATGAACATGCTGAACATAATTTGCATCGCATACTGGATGAAGGCCATCAAGTCACCGATTTGCATTTGGTTGCCGTCAATTCGAATTCCGCCATACCAAAGAATGACGACAATGCCAAGGTTGAATACGAGCATCATGATGGGCATCATCGTAGCCATAATCGTATTGACTTTGATCGCAATTTGGGTGAAATCTTGATTTGCACGTTCGAATTTCAATTTCTCATGGTTGGAACGATTAAAAGCACGAATCACACGAATACCCGTTAAATGTTCACGCAGAACAAGATTGATTCCATCAATTCTCACTTGCAAAGCTTTGAATAAAGGTAGACTTTTTCGCATAATAACTGCAATAACAAGAACTAGAATGGGGATAACAGCGTAAAGTACAATCGCGAGATTAGTATCCTTATAGGAAGCCATAATGACACCGCCAATGAGCATGGTAGGCACCCCGATGAACATTCGCATCATCACAACTAATTGCTGTACCTGTGCGATATCATTCGTCGTTCTTGTGATAAGTGAAGATGTACCTAGTTTGTCAAACTCATGCAAAGAAAAACTCTCGACATGGGTGAAGATGTTGCGTCGCAAATCTCTCCCAAAGCCAGTTGCGGCCTTCGCAAGCAAGTAACTTGCAACCATGACACAAGCCATACCTCCCATAGCGACTAGCAGCATATAAGCCCCATATCGCAGAATGTAACCCACATCTCCTTTCACAACACCGACATCCACGATGTCAGAGAGGAGTGTTGGCAGATACAGCTGAGCAAGCGATTGCAAGAGCATTAATGTAATGACGGCAATCACCGAGGCTTTGTAAGGCTTCAAAAATCGAAACAATTTGAACATAGTTTCCTCCTTAACATTTTGACTGCATAAAACTGGGATTAATTAGGTGTAGAAAGTGAATTTATATGTAAATAATAACACATGGCACAAATCTTGCCCAAGGAAAGAATGATTATAGCAGGATGAAAAAAATATTGACTTATCATGTCGAAAGTGGCATAATCCTTTTAATTACATATGTGCCTTTAAAAACAGTCCAGAGAGGCTGGCAAGGTAAAACGATAAGAAAAGTCGGGTAAATCTGAGTCGATGATTCAGTAGCTTGAGGATGTGCGCATCCTGCAGCCCCGCTCTATCTCTTTATGCACTCGTAACTCCTTGCCATGAATTGGGCAAGGAGTTTTTTGGTTTTCCGGCCAAGAAAAGCAAGTGAATGCTGACTAAGAACGTTTTGCCAGGAGGCGAAAACAATGAATGAGACCGCCGAACACACCATTATTGATGAAATGGGAATTCGTAGAGCACTTACGCGGATTGCACACGAGATACTGGAAAAGAATAAAGGTGTAGAGGATTGTACCTTGATTGGGATTCGGACCCGAGGCATTTACTTAGCGAAGCGAGTAGCAGAACGGATTCTAGAAATCGAAGGCATACCGATTCCTGTAGGCGAGATTGACATCACATCCTATCGTGATGATCGTGTGAAGGTGAAATCGGTAGAAAATGTACAAGAAGGCGGCAAGCTGCAGATCCAGGATCGCAAAATCATCCTTTTCGATGATGTGCTCTACACGGGAAGAACGGTGAGAGCGGCAATGGATGCGCTGATTGATTTGGGAAGACCGCAAATGATTCAGCTGGCTGTACTTGTGGATCGAGGACATCGGGAATTGCCGATTCGACCTGATTATGTTGGGAAGAACGTACCAACCTCCAAGAGTGAAAGTATTGAAGTCATGTTAACGGAAATTGATGATAAAGATGAAGTGATTATTCTAAGGGGGAAACAGGAGTGAGTAGCATGAGCACAACAACAACTAGACATTTCTTGGGACTGAAAGGCGTCAGCGCAGAGGAGATCACAAGCCTACTGGATCGTGCAGCCTATTGGGAAAACAACCCCAACAAAGTAACAAACCAATTTCATGGAAAATTCGTTTCTAACTTATTTTTTGAAAATAGTACAAGAACTCGGTTCTCTTTTGAGCTAGCGCAAAAGCGTCTTGGCGCGGATGTCCTGAACTTCTCGGCAGCGGAGTCCAGCGTACAAAAAGGAGAGTCCATCTACGATACGGTTCGGACGCTTGAATCGATGGGCATCGATGCTGGTGTCATTCGACTGAAGCCTAATGGTGTGCTTCAAGAATTGGCTGAGAAAATCAAAATCCCGCTCATCAACGCGGGGGACGGCAATAACGAGCACCCAACGCAAGCGCTGCTTGATTTCTATACGATGCGCAAGCAATTCGGCGCTATCAAAGGCTTAACGGTCTCCATCATCGGAGACATTCTGCACAGCCGTGTTGCGCGCTCCAACCTCTGGGGCCTGATCGCCCTAGGAGCGAAAGTGCAGTTCTGTGCTCCACCTAGTATGCAAGCACCGGAGTTAGCACAGTTCGCACCTTATGTCAGCTTCGAAGAAGCTTTGAAAGCGGACGTAGTCATGATGCTTCGTGTGCAGCTGGAACGCCACGATACAGGGCTCATCAAATCTGCTGAAGAATACCGCGAGCAATTCGGATTAACGGTAGAGCGCGCAAGCCGCATGGCGCCTCATGCGATCATCATGCACCCGGCTCCAGTCAATCGCAACGTTGAGCTGGATGATGAACTGGTTGAGCATGAGAAGTCCAAGATTTTCACGCAAATCGCTCACGGCGTGCCAATTCGCATGGCAGTCATCGAACGAGCTTTATCATAAAAATACCCCACAAAGTGAAGCTAAGCTCTGAAGTTGATTCCGATTACTTTGCGGGGGCCCCAAACGAATACTAGGAGGACAATATCACAATGGGAATTTGGATTCTAAACGGACTTACCGTGGATGTTCATAATGTTCAAACGAAGAAACACATTTTGGTAGAGAATGATAAGATCGCACAGGTTGTAGATGCTTCGAACGGTGAGACCCCGCAAACAGGTGGTCATGAAGTTATTGACGCTGCCGGCAAGCTTGTATCACCTGGCTTTATTGATATGCACGTTCATTTGAGAGAGCCTGGCTTTGAACATAAAGAGAACATTGCAACAGGAACACGTTCAGCAGCAAGAGGCGGATTTACAACGATTGCCTGCATGCCAAATACAAGACCGGTTATTGATACCGTTGATACGGTAAATTACATATTAGATAAAGCTGCAACAGAAGGCGTTGTGCGCGTTATTCCTTACGGAACGATCACGAAGAACGAGCTAGGCCGTGAGCTCACAGATTTCGCAGCTTTGAAAGAAGCGGGCGTTATCGGATATACAGACGACGGCGTTGGCGTACAAAGTGCGCAAATGATGAAGGATGCGATGGCACTGGCTGCATCACTCGGCATGCCGATCATCGCACACTGTGAAGATGATACTTTGGTTGTGGGAGCGCCGGTAAACGAAGGGACTTTCGCGACGAAGCATGGCTTGAAAGGCATCCCGAACGAATCCGAAGCGATTCATGTAGGCCGCGACGTATTGCTAGCCGAAGCAACTGGGGTACACTACCACGTATGTCACGTCAGCACAGAACAGTCGGTTCGCTTGATCCGTCATGCGAAACAGTTCGGCATCAAGGTTACTGCTGAGGTATGCCCGCATCATCTTCTTCTCTCCGAAGAAGACATCCCAGGGATGGACGCGAACTGGAAGATGAACCCGCCGCTTCGTACGCCGCGCGATGTACAGGCTGTCATCGAAGGACTTGAAGATGGCACCATCGACATCATTGTGACAGACCATGCGCCTCATACGGAAGAAGAGAAAGCGAAGGGCATGATGCTCGCGCCTTTCGGAATCCTCGGTTTCGAAACAGCTTTCTCCTTGTTGTATACGAAATTTGTTCTTACAGGCAAATGGACACTTGGCTTCCTAGTAGACCGCATGACCAAAAAGCCAGCCGACGTATTCGGTCTTCCATACGGAACATTAGAAGTAGGCAGCGCGGCAGACATTACGATCGTTGACCTAGAGACGACGAGAGCTGTTCTTAAAGAAGAGATCGTATCGCGCAGCAAGAACACCCCTTTCATCGGTTGGGAGCTGCAAGGCTGGCCGGTTTTGACGATTGCTTCGGGTAAAGTCGTTTGGTCATAAAATAGCCTTAATTTTAAAGCCTAAATCACGATAAGCATCTATACGATGAATGAAAAATCGTGTATATTTATACAAGAAGATTTATTTTTATGCAAGTCCGTGAAGCGTTACATCGTAAGCATGACATCTGCGGTTCGTGAGAGCCGCCTGACAATAGCGAAGGAGTTGAAAGAACATGCAGGCAAGATTGTTGCTGGAAGACGGCACTCTTTTTACAGGAAAATCGTTCGGTAGTGAAGGTGAATCCGTCGGCGAGGTTGTATTCAATACAGGGATTACAGGTTATCAAGAGGTACTTTCGGACCCTTCATACTGTGGACAAATCGTTACAATGACTTACCCATTGATCGGGAACTACGGCGTGATTCGTGATGATTTCGAGTCCGTACGTCCTTTTATCCATGGCTTCGTTGTGCGTGAGCATGAAGAAATTCCAAGTAACTGGAGAGCGCAATACACACTTGGCAGCCTTCTGAAAGAATACGGCATCGTGGGCATCAGCGGGATCGACACACGCATGTTGACTCGTAAACTTCGTCATTATGGCGTAATGAAAAGTATCCTTACAACTTCCAATAAATCCGTTGAAGAATTGATGGCAACTCTTAAAAATACGCCGCTTATGACGGATCAAGTTTCCCGCGTTTCTACGAAAAGCGTGTTCGGTGCTCCTGGACACAAAGAGCGTGTTGTACTAGTCGACTTCGGTGCAAAAAGCGGAATCATCCGCGATCTTAGCAAGCGTGATTGCGATGTTGTGGTAGTTCCTCATAATGCTACTGCTGAACAAATTCGCCGCCTTGCACCAGATGGCGTGTTGCTTTCCAATGGCCCTGGGGATCCGAAGGATGTTCCTCACGCAGTTGAAATGATCAAAGGCTTGCTTGGCGACATTCCATTATTCGGAATTTGCTTGGGTCACCAATTGTTCGCACTTGCTTGCGGCGCTGATACAGATAAATTGAAGTTCGGTCATCGCGGCGGTAACCACCCGGTTAAGGACTTGGTCTCCGGACGTTGCTACATTACATCACAAAACCATGGCTACACGGTTAAGGAAGATTCCATCCAAGGAACGAACCTTGAAGTGACGCACATTAACAATAACGATCGCACGATCGAAGGTTTACGCCATAAGCAATACCCAGCGTTCTCCGTGCAATACCACCCAGAGGCAGCACCTGGACCTTTTGACTCCAGCTACCTGTTCGATGATTTCATCTCGCTGATTCGTCAGCACAAACTAGATAACCCACAGCAGCCGCGCCAAGCGCAAATGCTTGCTCAGTGGAATGCTTCCACGGCATCGACATCTGTGAAGGAGGAACTGCAATATGCCAAAAAATAATACACTCAAAAAGATTCTCGTTATCGGTTCCGGTCCGATTGTAATTGGTCAAGCGGCGGAGTTCGATTATGCCGGTACACAAGCTTGCCAAGCATTGAAAGAAGAAGGCATGGAAGTTATCCTGATCAACAGCAACCCAGCTACGATCATGACAGATACGAACATGGCTGACAAAGTATACATCGAGCCAATTACACTTGAGTTCGTGACACAAATCATTCGTCAAGAACGTCCAGACGGGTTGCTGCCAACACTAGGCGGACAAACGGGTCTGAACATGGCGGTTGAACTTGCTCGTGCAGGCGTTCTAGAGAGCGAGAACGTTAAGCTTCTAGGAACACAGCTTACTGCGATTGAGAAAGCGGAAGATCGTGACCTTTTCAGAGACTTGATGAGAGAACTAGAGCAACCAGTACCGGATAGCGTTATCGTGACGACTGTGGCTCAAGCTGTTGATTTTGCAAATGAAATTGGCTTCCCAATCATCATTCGTCCTGCCTACACTCTTGGTGGAACAGGCGGCGGTATTTGTAACACGATGGAAGAGCTAACGGAAATTGTTGCTTCCGGAATTCGTTACAGCCCAATCGGTCAGTGTCTCGTAGAGCGCAGTATCGCGGGTATGAAAGAAGTCGAGTACGAAGTTATGCGTGATGCGAACGACAACTGTATCGTGGTATGTAACATGGAGAACTTTGATCCAGTAGGCGTACATACAGGCGACAGCATCGTTGTAGCACCTAGCCAAACATTGTCGGACCGTGAGTATCAAATGCTGCGTTCCGCATCTTTGAAAATCATTCGTGCCCTGAACATCGAAGGCGGATGTAACGTTCAATACGCACTAGATCCACATAGCTTCCAATATTATGTAATCGAAGTTAACCCGCGTGTAAGTCGCTCTTCAGCACTTGCTTCCAAAGCAACTGGCTATCCAATTGCGAAAATGGCAGCAAAAATTGCGATTGGCTACACACTTGATGAGCTAGTTAACCCAGTAACGGGTCAAACCTATGCATGCTTCGAGCCAGCACTTGATTACATCGTTTCCAAAATTCCTCGCTGGCCGTTCGATAAATTTACTGCAGCTAACCGTAAGCTAGGAACACAAATGAAAGCGACTGGCGAAGTTATGGCGATTGGCCGTACGTTCGAAGAGTCCATTCATAAAGCGATTCGCTCCCTTGAAATCGGTGTTCACCGCTTGTTCCTGAAAGAAACGGATTTACTAGATAAAGAAACATTAGAACTACGTTTGGTAAAACCAGACGATGAGCGACTGTTCTTACTAGCAGAAGCGTTCCGTAGAGGCTACACCGTGGAACACCTGCAAAATTTGACGAAAATTGACTGGTGGTTCCTGAACAAATTAAGTGCACTTATCGCGTATGAAAAGGAAATTGCAGCTAAGGATTTGACAACTGAGCTTATTTTCGAAATCAAACGTAAAGGCTTCACAGACCGTGCTGTTGCGGAAATTCGTACATTGGCAGGCTGCTCGACCTTCACGAAAGAAGCAGACGTAAGAACGTTCCGTTTGCAAAATAACATCAAGCCTGTTTACAAAATGGTAGATACATGTGCAGCGGAGTTCGAAGCTTCAACGCCTTATTACTACTCAACATATGAGCAAGAAGATGAAGTAACGGAAACAACGAAAGAGAAAGTTGTCGTTCTAGGATCGGGTCCAATTCGTATCGGTCAAGGGATCGAGTTCGATTACTCCACAGTTCATGCGGTATGGGCGATCCAAGCGGCTGGCTATGAAGCGGTAATCATCAATAACAACCCTGAAACTGTATCAACTGACTTTAATACGTCGGATCGCTTGTACTTCGAGCCATTATTCTTCGAAGACGTAATGAACGTTATTGAGCGTGAGCAACCAATCGGAGTTATTGTTCAGTTCGGTGGACAAACAGCGATTAACTTGGCTGCACCTTTGCACAAAGCTGGCGTACGCATCCTAGGTTCAGACCTAGAAAGTATCGATACAGCCGAAGATCGTAAGAAATTCGAAGCTCTGCTTAGCAAAATTTCGGTTGCACAACCTCCGGGCGGCACAGTAACATCTGTCGATCAAGCGGTTGGTACAGCAGCGAAGTTCGGCTATCCGGTAATCGTTCGTCCTTCCTACGTACTAGGTGGACGCGCTATGGAAATCGTATACTCCGATGAAGAGCTCTTGAGCTACATGGAATATGCGGTGAAAATTAACCCAGAACATCCGGTCCTTATCGACCGTTACATGCTGGGCAAAGAGGTAGAGGTTGACGCCATTTGCGATAGAGAAACGGTTCTGATCCCAGGGATCATGGAACACGTAGAACGCGCAGGGGTTCACTCCGGTGACTCCATCGCCGTCTATCCGCCACAATCGATCTCCGATGAGATCAAGCAGCAAATTATCGAAATCACGACGAAAATTGGTCTAGAACTTAACGTTGTTGGTCTTGTGAACATCCAGTTCGTTATCTCTAACGATCAAGTGTATGTTATCGAGGTTAACCCGCGTTCCTCCAGAACGGTTCCATTTCTAAGCAAAGTGACGAACATTCCAATGGCGAACGTGGCAACACGCGTGATCATGGGGCAATCCCTTGCTGATATGGGCTACCAAGGCGGACTATGGCCAGAAGATAAATACGTATCTGTCAAAGTACCGGTATTCTCCTTCGCGAAGCTGCGCCGTGTAGATACAACACTCGGACCTGAAATGAAGTCCACAGGTGAGGTAATGGGTCGCGATGTTAATTTTGCCAAAGCCCTATACAAAGGTCTCATCGGTGCTGGTATGAAGATTCCTGCTGCAGGTTCCGTCGTGGTAACCGTAGCGGATAAAGATAAAGAAGAAGCGATTGAAATCTTGAAAGGATTCTATCGTCTTGGCTACAAAATCATTGCAACAGGCGGAACTGCCGAAGCGATTGCCCAAGCAGGTCTTCCAGTTACAACTGTGAATAAGCTTAGCGAAGGTTCACCAAACATTCTTGACCTGATCCGCAGCGGAGATGCACAGTTTGTTGTGAACACATTGACTAAGGGTAAAACGCCTGAGCGAGACGGCTTCCGTATTCGTCGTGAAGCTGTAGAGAACGGTGTCGTGTGTATGACATCCTTGGATACGGTAAGAGCGCTAGTGAATATGCTTGAAGCGATTAACTTCTCCTCACGTGCAATGCCAATACATGCCTAAAGGATGGTGCCACATTTGAGTACGTTAACACGAGTAGATGTTACCGGACGCATTATGGTCGCCTTAGATTACGCGAATGCAGAAAGTGCTGAAGGGCTGCTCAAGCAGCTCGAAGGCATTCCCTGTTATGTGAAGGTAGGAATGCAGCTGTTTTATGCTGCAGGTCCTACCTTTGTCGCGAGTCTGAAGGATCGCGGCTATAAGGTGTTCCTCGACGTGAAGATGCATGACATTCCGAACACGGTGAAGGGCGGCGCGGAGAGCGTGACGCGCCTAGGCGTTGATGTGTTCAATGTGCATGCAGCCGGAGGTAAGCACATGATGGAAGCCGCCTTGGAGGGTATCGACAAGGGGCTAGCTGTTGGGGCAGCACGTCCGATCGTGATCGGCGTGACGCAGTTAACCAGCACCTCACAGCAGGTGATGAATGACGAGATCGGCCTTGCCGGTACAACCGAGCAGGCCGTCATTCGGTATGCCCGCTTGGCGCAAGCCGCGGGGCTTAACGGGGTCGTCGCGTCACCGCTTGAGGTGACGGCGATTAAGGCGGCGTGCGGTGACGGCTTCGTCACCGTGACGCCAGGCATCCGCCCGGCGGGGGCCGACGTGGGCGACCAGTCGCGCATCATGACGCCGGCTGAGGCGTTCGCGCAGGGGACGGACTACGTCGTGATCGGGCGTCCGATCACAGGCGCAGCGGACCCAAGAGCTGCGATTGAAGCGATTATCGATTCAATCGTGTAGATTTGGGATCTGGGGCTGTTCGATTTAACTTTGAAAGGAACGGTGAGGTATGAGTAAGCTCGAAACAATCGCGCAGCATATTGCAGCGTCGTTACTAGATATTGAAGCGGTGGCTCTTCGACCACAGCAACCTTTTACATGGACATCCGGACTGAAATCACCAATTTATTGTGATAATCGTTTGACGATGTCACACCCTGCGATCCGTGAAGCGATTGCCGATGGCTTCGTTGCATTGATCAAGGAGAAATTCCCTGAAACTGAAGTTGTAGCAGGAACAGCTACGGCAGGTATTCCTCACGCAGCTTGGGTTGCTCAGAAGCTAGGGCTTCCAATGATCTACATTCGCGATAAAGCGAAAGGACATGGCAAAGAGAACCTGATTGAAGGTTCTGTGAAACCAGGTCAAAAAGTCATCGTCATCGAAGACTTGATTTCCACAGGTGGAAGCTCGCTGAAAGCGGCAGTAGCCGTTAAAGATGCGGGAGCTGAAGCACTAGGCGTACTAGCGATTTTCTCCTATCAGCTGGATAAAGCAACAGATGCATTCGCGGCGGCAGAAATGCCACTGCACACCCTTTCTAACTACTCGACCTTGCTTGAGGTTGCGTTGGAAAAAGGGAAGATCCAACAGGCGGATATGGAACTCTTGCGTTCATGGAGAGTCAATCCTTCTGCATACGGCGTATAATTGGCTGCCAGTTCAGATTGGCGATAATTGACGAAATGTGTAGGATTCCTCTATACTAAAAGAGTACTTGGTTCATCCTGCAAGCAAGCTTAGCTACTACATTGATACAAGATTTCGCGAAGAACCAAGCGCAGGTTACCGCTCCAGCGGCGCCGCATTTGGGTGCTAATCTTGATATTCGCGTCTAAAATAAGAAGAAGCTCTACCTTTTCACAAAGGTGAGCTTCTTTTTTTTCAATTCACCGGTTGTTGCTTGGTGAGCAATTGAATGAAAGTTTGGAGCGGTTGGGACATCCACTTTTTCGGATGAAGCACCAGCTGTAAGTCTATAGAAAGCTGTGTATGTGTAAATGGGAGCTGTACGAGTTTACCTTGAGCGATTTCGCTAGCTACTGTAATACGAGGCAGCAAAGCGATGCCTAAACCGCTCATTACACAATGTTTAATCGTTTCTACATTGCCCAACTCGAAGCCGATTTGTAAGGCGACGGCATTGTCCTTCAGCAGCCTTTCAAACTTCCCGCGATAGATACAGCCTTCCTCCGTAACGATGAATTCCGTGTTTCCTAAGTCGGCGAGCTGAATATGGCTTTGCTGAGCTAATGGGTGGTTCAGTGGTGCTATGAAGACAAGTTGTTCTTCTCTTACACGTGTACATGCGAGTGTGGGATCTGCTGGATATTGATCCAATAGAAGTCCAATATCATAATCACCTTCTTTTACCTTGTTAAGGATGGAGGTTTCACTATCAGGGAAAAGTTGGATATTAAGCCCAGGATATAGTTGCTTTAATTCATGGAGAAAAGGGGGTAAATAGTAGGCTGCCAAGGAGTTAATTGTACCGATTGTCAAGGTACCGCTTACTTGATGGGCGATCATTTCTTTGGATTGATCATACAGCTCCAACATTTGCTGCGTTAATACAAGCAAGCTTTCTCCAGGTGGCGTAAGACGTAACTGTCGCCCGTACCGTTCGAAAAGGGGAACACCGTACTCACGTTCCAGCTTTTGAATCTGCATGGTTATACTTGATTGGGCATAGCCCAATTCCTCAGCGGCACGTGTGAAGCTTTTCCTGCGGGCAACTTCTCGAAAGGTGCGGAAATACGTCAGATCCATATGTAGCCTCGCTTTAATATCAATTTATTTGATGAGTTCTATCATTTATTATAGCTAACTGTGATGATAAGTTCCATGCTAAAGTAAATGTACAAACAAACGAGGCAGGGAGATGGTCATTTTGCTAAAAGAACAAGACCTACAGGGGATTTATGTACCGATTATTACCCCTTTTGATGAGGAATTTGAAGTGGATGCAGCATCCTTTTATAATCAAGCTTATAACTTGTTTCAAGATGAAATAGATGGGTTGGTTGTCAATGGGACAACAGGGGAATCGCCAACCATTACGAAAGACGAGCTAGGGGTCTTATTCGCTGCAGCACAAGCCGCTCGAGACGCAGCGCATGTTCAGGTTCCGTTGATTGTAGGAACAGGGACTAATGATACCTTATCGACGGTTAGGAAAACTGAGCAAGCAGGAGAGCTGGGAGCAGAGGCTGCGCTTGTTGTAGTTCCATATTACAACCGGCCAAGCCAGCAAGGGATAATCGAACATTTCCGCCGTGTAGCGCGAGTCGGGGTACCCGTGATATTGTATGATGTCCCGCATCGTACAGGCATGACGCTTACGCTCGATACGGTGCGTACGATTCTCGACATCGACGGTATCATTGGCATGAAAGACAGCACTCCGAACACGAGGCTGGTGACGGAGTTGACGCGACTTGGCTCAAAACCTGTTCTCTGCGGTGAAGACACGTTGCTGTATGCAGCGTTGCAGGCAGGGGCCAAAGGTGTGATGAGTGCTTCAGCGAATGTGGAGACGGAGCGTTTTGTAGCGTTTATCCGGAGTTACTTTGATGGGGCTTATCAGCAAAGCCGTGAAGAATTTGAGGAGCTGTTACCGCTTGTTCGTTTGCTTTTTGAAGAGCCGAATCCAGCTCCGATCAAATGGCTGCTTCATCAACAAGGCGTCATTGCTTCTGGTGCATTGCGTTTGCCGCTTCTACCAGTGACGGAAGGCTTACAAGCGAAATTAGCAGCTTATTTATAAAAGGAGTTGTCGCGTGTAATGAATCGAACGAGAGTGTTTACAGGCTCACCTTGGGAGCCGGTGGTCGGTTATTGCCGAGCCATTCGTGTCGGTGATTGCATCGAGGTAGCGGGAACGACGGCGATGAAGGATGGCGAGGTTGTTGGAGTAGGCGATGCCTACGAACAAGCTCGATTCATTCTTCAAACGATTGAGCAGGCGCTTCAAGAACTTGGTTCTCAGATAGGTGATGTAATTCGAACCCGCATGTATGTGACTGATATTTCATTGTGGGAAGAGTTTGGTCGGGCGCATGGGGAGTATTTCCGAGATGTGCAGCCTGTGGCGACGATGGTTGAGGTAAAGGCGCTGATTGACCCGCAATTGCTGATTGAGATCGAGGTTGAGGCTGTGATTACAGGATAGTTTACGATTAACGTCTAACGGACATACGCGTCACTATACTGGCTGTAATCGTCTATGTAGAAATCTAACGGACACTAGAGTCACTATTGCCTCATTAGGGGAATCGAATCTCCTCTTTTTGAGCCAATAGCGGTCTCTGTGTCCGTTAGACGATTATGCAGGTCTTTTTTTTCAGCTATCAGATCATCTGAGTCCGTTAGCTGCAGTCAACAATTAGCTTACGCGTTTGCCCAAAATAATCAAATCACGCTCAACGCCGTCCAACTCGGCTACGCCAGGCAGATGCGCCCAATTGGTGAAGCCAAATTTGCGGAATAGCTGCAGACTCGGCTCGTTGTGGCCGAAAATAAAGCCTAACAACGACTTCAGACCAAGCCCTGGACTAGCGGCAATAGCTTGTTCCATCAAGTAGCGTCCAATGCCTTGACCGCGATAAGCTTCATCCACGTAAATACTGACTTCGGCAGTTGCGTTATAGGCAGGCCGCCCGTAGAAGGACTGGAAGCTTAGCCAACCACAGATGCCGCTCTCATTCTCAAGTACCCATAGTGGGCGGAAATCGGCCGAATGTTCATGAAACCAGCGCTCACGTGATTCAGTTGTGACGGGTTCCGTATCAGCAGTAACCATGCGTCCTGCGATTGTTGAGTTGTAGATGCGTACGATTTCAGCCAAATCTGCCAATTGCGCGTCGCGGATATGTAAGTGCTTCCCCATAGAAATAACTCCTTTTGCTCTAGGTTAGTTAGATTCTGTTTTACGCTCAGATAGCGCAGCAAGCTTCAACCAATATCGGCTGATGGTCTCTGTACCATTATCCCAATTCATCAAATGGAAATGCTCATTCGGTGCGTGAAGGTTCTCCCCTGGTAATCCAAAGCCCATTAGCACCACAGGTGCATCCAACACACGACCTAATACTTCAACAATCGGAATAGACCCACCGCTGCGCGTGTATACCGGCCATTCACCGAACGTTTCCTCGTAAGCTTCCGCTGCCGCAACCATAACAGGCTCATCAATCGGCGTGATAAAAGGATTGCCTCGCAATTGTCGGTCCAACGCAATGGACACGCCTGGAAGTGACTGTGCATGAATATGGGCTTCGACCAAATCCATGATTTCCTCAGGGATCTGTGCAGCGACTAGGCGACAGGCAATTTTCGCTATAGCACGATTCGGAATGATCGGTTTGATCCCCTCGCCTTGAAAGCCGCCGCTTACTGATGTGATTTCGAGTGTAGGTCGGGAAGTCGTTTGCTCATAGAAGGAGAAGCCTTTCTCTCCGTATAGATCCGTAACGTTCAAATTCGTGCGAACTTTGTTCTCGTCGGGTTCAACCTTTTTAAACGCTTCTCGCTCTTTGTCCGAAAGGGCAATGACACGGTCATAAAAGCCTTTTACCGCTACGCGACCCTCTTCATCATGAAAGGAGCTTAGCAGCTTGGACAACGCGTGAATCGGGTTCTGCACCGCACCGCCGAAAAGTCCCGAATGGAGATCACTATTAGCGCCATCGATGGTGATTTCGAATCCAGCTAAGCCACGAAGTCCATACATAAGTGCTGGCTTGCCAGGACCGTGCATTTGCGTGTCAGATAGTACGATGGAATCGGCCTGCAATTTAGCTGCATGAGCTTCAACAAAAGCAGGGAGGTTTTTACTCGCAATTTCTTCTTCACCTTCGATGCAGAATTTCACATTAACGGGAAGTGACCCGTGTGTTTGGAGGAAGGCTTCAACAACTTTTACATACAGCAATAACTGGCCCTTGTCATCCGTACTGCCACGACCGAACAGCTTGTTATCACGAATAATCGGCTCAAAAGGAGGCGTTTCCCACAGCTCTAATGGCTCAGCGGGCTGCACATCATAATGACCATATATCAGAACCGTCGGTTTGCCTGGCGCATGTAACCAGTCTGCGTAAACCACGGGGTGACCTTTCGTTGGCATAATTTCAATATTTTCGAGTCCGGCCTGTTTCAAAGACTGAGCGGTCCATTCAGCGCATCTGATCATATCCGGTTGGTGCTGGGCTACGGCACTAATGCTTGGAATTCGCAAAAACGCCAAGAGTTCCTCTATGTGTTCATCCCTGTGCGTTTGTAGATAGCTTTTGATTGTTTCAATCATGGTTGTATTCTCCTTTTTTCTGCTGCCAAATAGTCTACATCACTTAACTTCCCCAAAAACAGGGAAATTCCTGCTATTCCTGTAAACCGTCACATTTTATTTGTCATATGGTCAAAAAAGATTTGTTCTTTCGATTAGTCGGTTAAGGATGAACGAATGTTGCTAATAAGTGAACCTAATTATGGATAAGCTAGAGGTAACGATCAGACTATATTGGAGTGATAATGATGAACTGGATCTATTGGGCGAAATTATACGATTCCAAGTTTCAAGCAGGCTGTTTAGCGAAACGAATGGAAGAAGATTGGTGGATCTATGGGTATGAGTGCCCGCAGGAAGTTGAGGTTTATAAATCGAAAAAAGGGCGCTTTGGCGTCAGGTATAACACGTAGATTAGCTGAATATGTATAAATTAACGCTTGACTAAGCCTGCGCCGTTAGTGTATATTTATTTTTGTCGCTGTTGAGCGGTACTCATGACGCGGGGTGGAGCAGCTCGGTAGCTCGTCGGGCTCATAACCCGAAGGCCGCAGGTTCAAATCCTGCCCCCGCAACCAAATTTCATTAGGGCCTATAGCTCAGTTGGTTAGAGCGGTCGGCTCATAACCGATTGGTCGGGGGTTCGAGTCCCTCTGGGCCCATAGCACGGAAACCCTTGGTAGATAAGGGTTTTTATTTATTTTAAGGACATAACAAGCCCCTCATTCTCATCAGTGTTGATGGAAATGAGGGGCTTGTGTTCGTTTGTGCATACTACTTTTTTATTATTGTTTCAATTGTCTAAGTATAACAACCCAGATTCTCAAACCTGTCACCCATAACGTTAAAGATGAGCCAAAGCCAATAAATATAGATCTCGGAATCAATGATACATTGCCGATTGTGGCGTTGAGTGGTAAAAATAAAGATATGATGCCTAATATACAGAGCACTGCACCCGTACCATAATAAAATTTTGCTCGAAACAATTGAGCTAAAGGGATAAAGTGAATACCAACAATGATCGCCATGATTGGGAAAAAGACTTCAAAATGATCGAGTGAATTACAAATCATACTTGCAACGAAGATCGCAAGTCCTTCTAGACCAAAGATCATACCAAATTTTCGATTTGTCCGTTTCCAATGTACCTTTTCTTCCGGTGTACGAGCATCGTTCATGCTGCGAGATTTACTAAATAACGAAATAGCCCCGAACAGCAAGATGATTGTCACAATAGCTGAAAGAACAAGTGGCCACGGTGCTCCAAGTTCATTGGAACCAACAATACCAATGGAAGCCCAAAGCGCGCCAAAAAAAGTCATGAACATGACGCCATTGGCAGCACCAAAGACAGCAGCTTTAGACAGTTTAATAAAATCATTCATCAGTAATCAGTCTCCTAACAATTAAATTTTGTGATTTTCGCAGTCCCGGGAAAGAGTTAATACTTTGTTAATAATCCATTTAGATGGATTCAATAAGCGTATAATAAAATAACTAGTAAGGAAACGTTTCCCGCAAATTATTTTTAAAGGAGAAGAGAGATGAAACTTAGCAAAAAATCAGTTACTGTACTTTCATTTACGATTGGAGCTTGTTTATTTGTATCTACCGCTTTCGCTGATGCGCTGCTTGGATCTGGATATGACCGGTTAAAAGATTCAGTTAAAAACACGGCAACACTTATGGAAAAGGATATGAAAAACTACACGGTCGAGACGTTGTATTCATTGAAGGATAATAATCAAACCTTGCTTCAATCTTCCTCGTTCAAGAAATTGGATACGGTCAACCAGGTATCTGAGGACACCGAGACGAGTAAAAACGCCAAGGGTGAAACAACCACCAATTATTCGTATTCCGATAAGAAGCAATCCATTAATAAAAACGGTATGGATAATACATATTACATATCGGAATATCCGGCTCATATGAACCGTGGAAATCAAGCTGAGTTCAGAAACCCTTTTGATGAAAAAGGAGCATCGGAGATTGAAAAAATCGTTGATGCTGTGGTTGGCTCTCTGAAAGATTATGTGCAAGTTGAGGAAGGTACTGATGGCGGGAAAGAGTATTCGGGAAGCTTGTCCGAGACACAAGTACCTGCTCTTGTGAATGCTGTCACTTCCTATGGAATCAAGCAGATGCTTGGCAGTGAGCGGGATTTACCTGAAATAGAGAGCGATATTTTTGTGAAAAAGGTTGTAGGGACGGCTGTTGAAAATAAAGCAGGTTATTTAGAAAATGTGACAGGTGATATCACACTGTCAGGAAAAGATAAAAATGGCGTTCAGCATGACTTAAACTTAAATGTGATTGTCAAGCTTTCAGAGATTGGCAATACGAAGATTGTTATGCCTGACCTATCAGGCAAAAATGTTGAGAAGGTTAATTATGCAGGCGGATTCAGCAGTAAATATGTAGGTACCTATAAAAATGATATCATTATGGACAAAGACGGTAAATTCGTGAAGATTGGTGAGAGAACGGTAGAAATCACAAATGTAGATGGAGTTAAAGTGGTAGGAAAGTATTCAGAAACCGTTTCTCCTGGTTTTGAGAGCGAGTATCCTAGCAAGGATGCATTTAGTTTTGAATACAATCCGATGACAGCTCCAACGTTCACTTACACCGATGCGAAGGGTGAGCAGAAGAATGGCATGATTCATCCGAATTCTGCTGGTAAGATTTACTTCGAAATGAATATAGGTGTTATGGATAAAAACACGTACAAATCTAGTATGAAACCATACTATGATGGAGAATTTAGACGCGTGTTTGAATAGAAATGTTGTTCAGGAGGCTGCGGATCGCGGCTTCCTGAGCATTTTTAGGGAGATGATGAATTGACAGTCAAGGCGATGGAGATCAAGGACTTAACCAAGTCATTTAAGAATGGCCGGGGAATCAGCGAGTTGAACCTAGATGTTGATCAAGGGGATATTTTCGGGTTTCTAGGACCAAATGGTGCAGGTAAGACAACTGCTATGAAGATGATAACAGGGCTTATGAAACCGGATCGCGGCGATGTGAAAATTTTCGGTTCCAGTGTTTCAGAGGACTATGTCAATGCGATGAAGCATGTCGGCTGTTTGATTGAAACCGCAGAATCGTACCCCTATATGACGGCAAACGAAAATTTGAAACTATTCGCGAGATTCTACCCTGAAGTTGATCAGCGAAGAATCGATGAATGTCTTGAAATTACGGGGATGTTGAAATATAAAAACGAAAAATCACAAAAATTTTCGCTCGGAATGAAACAACGACTAGGAATAGCGGCAGCAATTCTATCGAGACCGAAATTGTTAATTTTGGACGAGCCTCTTAACGGCCTGGATGTAGAGGGAATGCTGGAGATGAGGAAGTTGATCAAGCAACTATCTCAGGAAGGTACGACTTTTTTTATTTCCAGTCACTTGATTCACGATGTGGAATTAACATGCACAAGAATCGGGATTATTTACGGAGGTAAGTTGGTCAACGTAGAATATACCCAACATATCCTGTCGTATTATTCGTCGCTTGAGAATTATTTTGTTAGTGAGGTGGACAGGAATGGCAGGGTTTAAAGCTGCATTTATTAATGAAGCCGTGAAGTTGCTGAAAAAGAAAAAAATGATGGCAGCCGCGATTTTGTCCATTCTTGCCGTCATGATCGGTCAAATTGCCGTAACTACGATAAAGCATGGCCTTGGATTAAGAATTGTAGGGAGTGTTGAATTTCCCATTGCGGTTCTTTCGTTTATTACTTATACGCTTTTACCGTTATTTGCTATCTTTGTCGCGATTGATATGTTTAACGGGGAATCGTCATCGAATACGATGAAAATAACTCTGTTAAGACCGGTGTCCAGATTCAGTGTTTTTAGTGCGAAGGTTTTGAATTTAGCTCTATTTATTGCGGGAAATCTTTTGTTTGTCATGCTGCTTTCCCTACTCGCTGGTTTTATATTTAACCCGTCATCTGCCAGCCTGATTGGAATCGTAAAGGTCGTTCTGTCATATGGCTTAACATTTTTTCCAGTATTCGTGTTTGCACTGATCGTCGTGCTGTTAGCCAATGTAATACAAGGAGGACTAGCCGTATTTTTCCTCTCCATTCTTGTGTTTATTGGTTTTAATTTTCTCGGTATTGTGTTCTCATCCTATTCGAGTTTTTTTATTACGTCGATGTTTGACTGGTATAACCTTTGGATTTCTGAATCGATCAATGTCTTTAAAATTTTCCGCCAGATTCTTATCATGTCCGGTTGTGGTATCATGTTATTTACTACTGGTTATTACTTGTTTGACAGCAAGGATATATAGAAAGGAATCTACATGCGCTTAACGAAACGATTTTTCACGATGAATATGTTGGCTGTGCTGCTTTCCATTGGTTTGACGATCCTGGCTGTCACTATTTTTGTTGCCACTTATACAAAAGTTTTTGGCCGCGAAGCGGGTGTGAAGGAGTTTCAACATGCATTCGAGGTCAGGGCAGCGATCAGTGAGATCAAAAGAGGGGCGCAGACCTTGGGGTTCGAGCAGCTGTTGGATAAGAAATATCAACAAGAGCTCTCAGATCGCGTGAACGTTTTGAATGCAAGTGCGATCATTTTAGTCAATAGAGAGGTAATGTACGCTTCTCAAAATTTCAATAAGATGGATATCGAGAAGATCCTAATGCTGTCCGGTGAAAGGTCTAATTCCGATGAGATAGAGCTTGATAGCAAAACATATATGTTTAACCGGGCGGATTACAAACTTTCGTCTGGTGATACGGGAATTCTGTTGTTGCTTGCGCCAATTAAGGTAAAAACAAGCTTATATGTGATACTTGGCATTTTTACGTTCAGTTTTTTCACGGTTGTTTTTTTGCTAATGAATACTTGGATTTCATATAAGTTCTCACGCAGCATTATCAGACCGATCTCCCGATTAAAGGATGCCGCGGTAAAAATTAGGGAAGGTGATCTAAGCGGCGAGATTTCCGAGGAAGGCGAAGGCGAAATTCAAGAATTAGGCAGAACCTTGGAATTGATGCGGATCAAGTTGAAGGAGTCTGTCTATTTGCAGCAAAAATATGATGATAACAGGAAGTTTTTAGTTTCAAGTATTTCGCATGACTTAAAGACACCTGTGACTTCTATAAAAGGTTATATCGAAGGAATTATCGATGGGGTAGCGAAGACGCCTGAGAAAATGGAAGAGTATCTGGAAACTGCCCGATCCAAGGCTATTTTGGTAAATGCGATGATTGATGATCTTCTCTTATATTCTAAACTCGATTTGAACCAGCTGCCTTACCATTTTGAAAAGAGTGATTTGGCGAGTTATTTCGAGGATTGCGTCACGGATCATAAATATGAGTGTGAAAAAGCAAATGTATCGATAGCATTAATCAATGAATTAATGGAGCCTGTCAAAGTATTAATTGATCGTGAAAGATTAAAGAGAGTCGTGCAAAATACGCTTGAAAATGCGATCACGCATGCAGACAAGGCATCTGGAAAGATTGAGATTATCCTAAGAGAAACTAGAACATCTGCTATAATTGAAATTAAAGACAATGGACAAGGAATACCTGAGGACAAGCTTCCCTTTATATTTGAACGATTTTATCAGGTAGACCCTTCAAGAAAGAGCGGCAGTGGATTAGGTCTTGCTATCGCTAAGCAAATCATTGAAGGGCACGAAGGGAAAATATGGGCTAAAAGCGTTGTAGGTGAGGGAACTGGGATCATGATATCTCTTAAGAAGTTCTAACATGTCTGGAGGTTATGATGAGTAGAATTTTGATTGTTGAAGATGACCAAAGTATTGCCAATCTGCAGAAGGATTATCTGGAGTTGAGCGGATACTCGGTTAAAATCGTGAACAGCGGCATAGAGGGTTTGAGAGCGCTGAAAGAGGACGGATTTCAACTTGTGATCTTAGATATCATGCTGCCGGATATGGATGGGTTTGAAGTGTTGAGAACGGTACGTGAACAGGATGATATTCCAGTGCTTTTGGTATCAGCGAGAGCAGAGGAAATTTATAAAATAAATGGTTTAGGCCTCGGTGCGGACGATTATATAACTAAGCCTTTCAGCTCGGGTGAGCTGGTAGCACGGGTTGGTGCCCATCTGAAAAAGTTCGAGCGGATGAAAGAACGGTTTGGGAAGGGCAATGAAGGAAGCACGATTCAAATTAGGGGCCTTGAGATTCAAAAGGATGCAAGAAGAGTGTTTATGAACGGAAATGAAGTTGTCCTAGCTCAAAAGGAATTTGACTTGCTTCTGTTCCTTTTACAGCATCCTAATCGCGTATTCGGCAAGGAAGAGCTTTTTGAGCGGATCTGGGGGATGGATGCGATGAGCGACGCGTCTACAGTGACGGTTCATATTGCCAGAATCAGAGAGAAAATCGAGGAAATCCCATCTAAGCCCCAGTACATTGGTACGGTTTGGGGATCCGGGTATAGATTTATGGTTTAAGGTGTAAAGAAGTATAAGCCCAGGGATGTTCTCCCTCGGGCTTTATTTGGGTTCAATAATTGAGCCAAATCCTCAGCTTGTCAACGGTAACCTAATCTCAATCGAGGTTCCTTCATTTACCTTACTTCGATATGTAATACTGCCATGGTGTTGTTTAATAATCTTGTGACTGATCATGAGACCGAGCCCTGTGCCCTTTTCTTTCAAGGTATAAAAAGGCTGACCCAAACGAGGTAGCAGCTCCTCGGGTATCCCGCAACCTTGATCTTTTACTAAAACGATACACTCATTTTCCGTTTCTTTGTGTAAGCTAATATGAATCTCCCCGCCATTAGGCATGGACTCTATGGCGTTCTTCAAAATATTGAGAAAGACCTGCTTTAATTGATTTTTTTCACAGGTGATTGGTAAAGTTGGCTCCACGCAAAACAGTTTAAATTCAATATTACGCAAAAGTGCCTGTGGTGAGAGAAACTCTACGGTATAAACAATCAAATCTTTAATATCCGTATGGATAAGTTGAACAGCTTGGGGTTTGGCCAAAGAAAGAAGTTCGCTCGTAATGGTCTCAATACGTTCCAGCTCACTTAGGAGCAGATCATTATACTTGATCGATGGATTCTCCCTTTTGTAAATCTGAAGAAATCCTTTGATGGTTGTGAGGGGATTGCGAATTTCATGTGCCACGCCTGCCGCCATCTCCCCGACAATGGAGAGCTTCTCTGACTGCAAAAGGAATTCTTCTGCTTTTTTGCGTTCGGAGATATCTCGACTGATAATAACGATATGATCAATAGTACCTCCATCTCCCTTAACCGGCATACAGTGGGATTCAAATTCGATCCAACGGCCTTCTTTGTGTTTTAACCGAAATTCCAAGGCGTGCGATTCCATATTCTCAAACATTCTATTTATGGTAGATCTAAACATGTCCAAATCATCTGGATGAACGAACTTACATAATTCAGTTGCTTCCAATTGGGAGCCTTGATACCCCAGTACGACCTCATTGGAAGGAGAAAAGTAACTGAGCGAATGATCTTTATCCATAACCATGATCAGGTCAGAGGTATTCTCAGCGATTAGCCGATATTTGGACTCACTTGCTTCAAGTGTCTTCTCGATGTGCTTTTTTTCTGTGATGGTTCTACGCAGTCTCTCATTGGATTCAATGAGCAAGCCCCCCAAGATGACACCTAACATCACAAACAATATATACTGCAGGTGAAAAAGTGGCTTATCTAATAAAATATGAAAAGAAAATACGGTGACCACATAGAGTGAAATGTAGGCACCAAATAGGGCAAGGCTTCTTTTTAGTGGTTTGAGATAGGAGATATACGCCTGTAAGACAGAGAATACAATCATGATTAATGCCCAGCCCACTATAGCTGGCGGCCAATTCCCACCTGAATATAGCCTTGCAAGTAAGGAGAAAAAACCAGTAATCAATCCGGCCACCGGACCTAGATAGGCAAAAACTAGAATGACAGGGGCATATCGGATGTCGTAAGAAAATCCTTGCTGTTTAACAGATAAAAAGACGAGGAGAATTGAAACAAGCCCGCCGTAAATACCCACCCAAAGGTGCAATTTCTTAAGCGGTTGTTGGTTAATGTACGATCGGATTACTAAAGGTGTACTAACAAAGAGTGAAAAAATGGAGAGATTAACAATGTAGTCAAATATAAACAATTTACCTCACCCGTATCTAGTTATTATCATTCTACTACTCTTCTATCATAAACCTGAGGGGTCACGATTTCCATATAATTCTTATGATTAATACTTTTGGAAAATCAACGAATTGGTAATGTGCGCAATCTTGTAAAAACACCTTACATCTATTATATTGGATAAAAAGTCCGAAGGAGTACACTATGTGCCGAAATATAAAACCGCTTTTCAACTATGAACCGACAGTGACGGAAGATGAAGTTCGAGCGGCGTCCCTGCAGTTTGTTCGCAAGATCTCTGGGTTTACGGAGCCTTCCAAAGCGAATGAAGCTGCATTCCAGCAGGCTGTTCAAGATGTTGCTGTGGCCGCTCAAAAGCTATTGGATTCCTTGGTAACTCATGCTGAGCCCCGCAATCGTGAGGTCGAAGCGCAGCGAGCGAAAGAACGGAATGCGATCCGCTTTGGTACGAAAGAAGCTTAAGGAAAGGGCTTTTCTCTCCGGAGAGAAGCCTTTTTACGTGCCCGAAAACAAGCCTCTAGTTGCCCGTTGGTGTCGGATGGTACTCTATTTGCATAAACTATGACTACTAAATGGAAAGTAGGTGATTGCAAGTGACGAAAGGGTTTGATTGTTCAACACCGCTAACGGCACAAAAAGCGGCTGCTTTCGTCGGACAAGGATATACATTTGTCGCCAGATATTTGGTGCCAAGTGGTGCAAAGTCATTAACGAAATCAGAGGCAGACGCAATTAGTGGTGCTGGCTTACAGCTGGTTTCTGTGTTTGAGACAACAGCGAGTCGTGCGCTTGGCGGAAGGAATGCCGGCTTGGCTGACGGGGCCACGGCCTTACAAGTTGCAGCGAGAGTAGGTCAGCCGGAAGGCAGCTGTATTTATTTTGCTGTTGATTTTGATGTTTCAGCTGCTCAAATGCCAACGGTCATAGCTTATATTAAAGCTGCCAGTGAGGCTACTCCAGCGTTTACAACAGGGGTGTACGGCTCTTACGCTGTGATGGAGGCTGTGAAAGCTGCAGGTGCTTGCTCCCATTTCTGGCAAACCTATGCGTGGAGCGCAGGGAAGAAATCGACGTTCATTCAGATTTATCAATATTTAAATGATGTGGTTGTGAATAGTATTGCGATTGATCATGATGAATCTTATGGGAATGAAGGGTGGTGGAATACACTTGTTCTGCCAGAACCGCCTAGCTATCCGCTAAGTGTGAATGATGCTAATGCGATTATTCCATTTTTGTCTGCTGGCTATATGGCAACATCCTCGGTACCAGCACAAGAAGAGTTCCATCGTCTTGCGAATGAATTGCGTAAGGCATCGGGTCAACCTTTGCAATAATTGAGAAGTAAAGTAAACCGAATCCTCTTTCGGTACGTATACTCTATGAGTAGAAGAACTAGACTGAAGGAGGATTTTGGTTATGAAAAAAAGTATAGGTGCATTAGTGGTCAGTTTGGGTTTGCTTCTAACCGGAATTGTTCCCGCTACTGCACAGGATCATGGGATGGTCATGCCGATGGGAACAGTGGCCTATGAACAACCAACGAAATCGGATATGAAGATCACACTGGATGGTAAAGCAATGGCACTAGATGAATCATACTTGATTGATAATTCTTTGTTTGTCCCATATCGTGCTTTTGCAGAAGGAATTGGTGGGGAAGTCGGTTATGATGCGAGTAGCCAAATGGTTACCGTGAAAAAAGGTGCCAAAACCGTCAAACTCATGATTGGATCTCCTGAAGCTGAAGTAGATGGATCAAAAGTGACGATGGTTGGTCCAGCGCAGTTAATTAACAGTTCTACTTTTGTTCATTCTCGGTTTCTGGCTGAAGTATTCGGAGTCGTGGTGCAATATGATCCTGCAACCAGATCTGTGAACTTAATTACGGGAGATTCCGGACAGAAAGTTGGCAAAACCTACTACATAAATATCGAAGGATTCGCGTATAGCGATAGTGATTTGAAGGTTGAAGCGGGATCCACGATTGTATTTACGAATAAAGACAAGGTTAAGCATAATGCTGTCGCTGATGATGGCAGCTTCAAAACATCACTGCTCGGTACGGGGGAATCTGAAAGTATTACACTTTCAAACCCTGGTGTGTATACGTATTTCTGTGAACCACATAAGGATTTCATGACAGGCAAAATCACGGTAAAATAAAAAATAAAGCCCGGCTGCTCTGGATGAATCCAAAGTGGCCAGGCTTTATTTATTGGATATCCGCGCTGCGGATGTACCACCGATTCTGCAGTGAGGCACGTTCAAGATGAAACAGCACGCGGCGACTCGACACCGCGTTAGCTCTAGCGGCTGTCATCGTCACGTCGACAGCGGTATCGAGCTGAAGGAGCTGGGACACATCCTGCTCCTTGAACTTGGACAGGCGGCGCATGCTTCGCACGTGCATCGCCTGTTCTTGCCCTGTGGTGACCTGCAGCAGCTGCAGGTCACCTTGATGTGCGGCGCTGATCCATACGTCGATCAGCGCCCAGGGCGAGAGCTTGCTGACGTAGTCCAGCAGCAAGCCTGCCGCTCGGTGCACCATGACTTGGTGCGCCGGGTCCATGGAGCGGGAGCCGTGGGTCACGCTCCCGAGGAAGTGAATACAGAAATGACCGTTGAAGTCATTTCCGGGTATACCATCACCGCCATGCGGCATGCCGTGCATGGAGGCGGCGAGCGTGCGGCCATTGAGCTTCACTAGGACCGCTCTGCGGTCCCAACTCCACTTGCCGCCATAAATGCTCTTGAGCGTCGCGGAGTCGGTTTTGGTGAGCGGCTGCACATCCGCATGATGGGAGCCCGCGCGACGCTGCCCTTCGAAGCTAAGGCCGCTCTCTACATCGAGGACGGTAAAGGAACTATACTTGGGAAGCACAAGACTTGCTTCCTCCCAGGTCAGCAGCTCGCCGTAATGCTTAGCGCGGAGAGCTTGAACTTGTGTGCGAAGCGTCTCCTGCGCTTTGCTTGATAGCTGGATGATTTGCTTTCCAGCCAAATCGATAATCTCAGCAGTTGGCGTCACGCCTAACAGTACGGATTCACCGTTTTTGACATAGCGGAGTGTGGTGTCCGGCAACAGTGGTTCTAGATAAGGATTTCCAGCTATGCCGGCTTCCAACGCTCGATGCAAGGTTTTATCTACAAAAGACGCCTCTGTTTGATAGTTAGCTCGAGAAGATGATTTAACGAGCAATTGAATCGTATCGGAATCCGTGGATACTTTCTGATGATGTGGGATGATGCTCTCGGCCTGAGTACTTGTACCAATCCATTGACTCCAAAGGAGGACAAGAAGGAAAGTGACAAGTAATTGTCGCTGCCTGATCTGAGATCGCTTTGAAAACATGTGCGTGAGGGCTTCCTCCTTATTCTTCTAGGTATATGGCCATAGCTAAGTGTTTACTAATTTGCATGATTTTATAAAGCTGGTTGTAGTACGCACTGTACCTCCCATACTCCAGTTAGATTGTGATAAAATAACAAAAGTATACGAATGAAAGATCGATTTGGAACGAAAGGAAGGGATCTAAGATGGAAGAATCTAAGGGCATACCTTTTGAATTACATATTTCTGACCAACGTGTTGTGCGAGGCGATATCTACAAAGCCAAAACCCAACCAAGTAAAGGTACATTACTTCTGTGTCACGGTTATAAAGGCTTCAAGAACTGGGGGATGTTTCCTCATGTGGCTAAAGAATTAGCAGAAGTCGTGGATGTCGTTGCATTGAATTTCTCCAATAACGGGGTTGGCGAAAACTTAATGGATTTTACGGAGCTTGAAAAGTTCGCTCGTGCTACCTATTCAAGGGATCTTGAGGACTTACAGGCTATCATTGCTGATGTTCACAATCAAAGTGCTAGTACGAAACCCATCCTATTGCTAGGGCATAGCAGAGGGGCTGGTGTGAGCTTGATCTACGCGTTAGATCATCCTGAGGAGATAGCCGGCGTTATCAGCTGGAATGGCATCGCCCATGTGGATTTGCTAACACCTGAGAATAAGGCGGAGATGAGGTCCACAGGCCGCTCCTACATCTTAAATGGACGAACGAAGCAGATGATGCCGCTTGATCTAGAGATTCTTGAAGATATGGAACGAAATCAAGAGAGATTTGATATTGTCAGTCGAGTGAGTGAGGCTACTTTTCCGATAACACTTATACAAGGGACAGCGGATGGGGAACGGGGCATTAGAGGCTCTGAGAAATTGGTTGCTGCCAATTCAGCTATTCAATGGGTGAGAATTCCAGAGGGGAACCATACCTTTGGTAGTGTTCATCCGTTCCAGGGTGAGACAGAGCCTTTGAGAGAGGCAATTATTGAAACGAAACGAGCGATACAAAGCATGCTGAATTTGTGAAAGTGTCGAGTTATTGGCTTTCTGGGAGTAGATCATTCTACTTCTGGAAAGCTTTTTTAGTGTGATTGACTGACAACTTCTAACAAAGTGTCGAACGATAACGTTTTTTTGCAGGAATTTGTTGGAAGACAGCGAAGTGGAACATTTAGGATCAATGAATCTACAGAAAAGGGAGAGCAAGATGGCATTCAAATCGATCAAGCACAAAATTATTTGGCCCTTAATGGTCGTGTTGTTTGGCGTGTCCGTAGGGACAGCGACAATTACGTATCAGCAGACGGCTGAAAGTCTTCATGAAAAAGGTTTTACGACACTAGAAACAGCTAGAATTGGCATCGAAAACGCTATAATTGCGAGAAAGACAACAGAAAGTGTAATGGAGAAGGAGATGGTTGGACAAGCAGCCCTTCTGTCGTATATGTACGAAAAGATTCCGATGAACTATAAGCAAGCTGTCGAAATAGCTGAGCGTTCCGGTATTGATGAGTTTTGGATTACCAATGCACAAGGACAGTTGGTCCTGACGAATGCAGGCGAAAAGATTGATTTCAACTTTGGTGCTGATCCTAAAAATCAAGCCTTTGAGTTTATGGATTTAATTTCCGGTAAGCAAAAAATAGTAACACAACCGGCCCAACAGCGAAGTGTTGATCCTAAGGTGTATAAGTACGTCGGTGTGACCGGTTGGTCATCTCCACGGATTGTACAAACGGGAAGAGACGGAGCCACGTTAACTGAACTCGATGGTAAAATAGGAGCGAAGCCGGTGCTGACACAATTAAAATCGGAGCTTGGCGGAGATGTGCTATTCGCGGGAGTCGTTGATTCCACGGGTAAACTCGTTGCCTCATCCGATGATGCTATTACGCAGTTAGACGCGAAGCTGCTGGACTCTCTTAACGTGAGTCTCACAGGGGACCACAAAGCGTACTTGACGATGTCGCACAATGGTACGAAAGCCAAGTATTACTTTAGAGCGTTGTCGACGGGTCAAGTGCTTGTACTGGCACTGTCGGAGCAAGTCTTAACAAACTTCTTTTATACGATATGTATTGCCACAGTGGCAGGCTTACTGATTGCATGGGCGGTATTGTTTTACATTGTTAGTCGCCAGTTCAAAAGGCTGGAGAGACTGCAATCAGCCATGGTTGCGATCGCTCAAGGGGATGGAGATTTAACGAGAAGGCTTCCTGATTCATCGATGGATGAAATCGGCAGACTGTCGACTGCGACAAATCAATTTATCGAGAAAATTCATGTGATCGTCAAGGATGTTAAACAATCTGCAAGTTGGAGTAAAGGCAATGCCGATCATATCAAAGATTCTATGAAACAAACAAATACGATTTCATATGAAATTAATACAACGATCCACGAATTGGCAACAGCCGCTTCGAGTCAGGCAGAAGTCGTAGAGGATGGGTTGAGGGGCGTACATGAACTAGCGGAATTGATAGACGATACGAAGGAACACGTTCAACTTCTACATAATCATAGTGCGATTATTCGCGAGAAGGAAGCGCAAGGCGCTGAAACGATGCGAGCGATGATCGAGTTGATCCGCAATAACGTCACCGTGACCAAAGATGTAGAGTCCAGCGTAAGCCAACTTATGCATGATATTGACGCTATCAAAGAAATGGTCACCACAATTCACATCATCTCGAGACAAACGAATTTACTAGCGCTTAACGCTTCGATTGAGGCAGCGAGGGCTGGAGAACATGGCCGCGGATTCGCCGTAGTGGCTGCTGAGGTGAGGACTCTTTCTGTTCAAGCAGGCGAGGCATCGGAACATATTCAGACCTTGATTGAGAACGTTTTGCATTCTGCACAGCAAACATCAGCAGCGATGGAGCAGTCTCTTCATATCGTTGGCTCGCAAGAAGAGAACGCAGGACAGACATCGGATACATTTGATTTCATTCATACCTCGTTGCAGCAAATCCATGAATCTATCGAAAAGATTACTGGAGATATGGCGCATGTCGATAACCATAAAAACAAAATTGTAGGCTTTATCGAGCTTTCCTCCGCGAGTTCCGAAGAAACGGCAGCTAGTTCCGAGGAAGTTTTGGCCAACGTAGAGACGCTGGGACAAATGTTCGATCGTGTACATAAAGAATCCATCGAGCTTCATGATCAGATGACAAGCTTGCAAGAAGTTGTTGAACGATTTAAGGTGTAATGTTGATTGAAAAAGAACCCTGTGAGGGGTTCTTTTTGCGTGTTCTCTTAGCGAACCCCGCCTTCTTTAGAATGTATCCACTGGATGTCTTTCACTTCTAGGATGTTAGGAAATTGCATTATAAATCGCCCCTTTTTGAATTCGATGGGGAATAATAACGCGTCAAAAATAAGTTGTGACACCTAGTTTGCAAACTTGTGAAACTATTACACACACGTACTAGGCATTTCCATGAAATGTCCCGAGATGTTTACGGTGTTCACCTTGGGATTCCAGGCAGTTACGTGTCAGAAATTGAAAGGGGCAACCGTAGGCTTACCCCGGCAATAGCTGAACGGTCAAAGGTAAATTTTACTTTGGGTGACGTAACGGAAGAACGCTGCTATGCACTGATCCCACATCTGATACGTCGCGAAGTCTATGGTGAGGATAGTAGAAGAAGGAGGAGTCTGCTATGACCAAACTTCTAAAGTAAGGTGAGCTCACGGCAGAACAGCTTCAGGCTGCTGAATTCTTGTGCGTTCCTGGACGTTCAGGAATGACCTACGAGGAAATTGCTTCCGAGGTTGGCATATCACCCAAACAGATGCGTAGGTGGCGTACAGAACCACAGTTCCAACGGTACGTCCAATAAAGAAATTTGGCACTAGTTGGGGAAGTTCTTCCTGACATCATGCAGGCTGTGGTAGACCGTGCTTTACAAGGTTCGGGCCCCATTGGGCTTCTTCTTTAGACCCCAACCACCACCCCTGCCATACCCCCTTTCAGCCACAGCAAGTGCCTCGGAAAAATGTGCAACAAAAATTAAACTTCCAAGGAAACCAATGGAAAAATAAAAAGACGCTCGAAAGTGATTCGAACGCCCAATTTGCTTTCTCATTTCCAGATACTTTAGACTTCTGCTGCTGTAAAAGTGATAGGTCCAACAACAGTCGGTCCAATTAAAGAAGTCTGCACGGTTAAGATATACGATACAGTTCCCAGAACTAGCGGATGGTCAACATGTGAAAAGTGGTTGAAAACATCATTTTCAAAGGAGCCACCTTCAATTTCGTAGCTAGCAGAGAAGATCTCTGTTCCAGCCACGACAGCATTTCTGTAAAATTTATAGATGAGTATACGACTACTTGGTTGCGAATTAACGCCAACCGTTGCATTTAACCAGACAGCAGTGTTCGCATTGGGAGTTAATTGAATTGTTGCCAGTGTCGTTTCTGCTGGAGTAACGGCGATGGGAATTGAGACTGCACCTGCTGTATTAGAAGGTGTCAACGTAAACGCTGCAAACGCGTTACCTGTTAGTGCAGTGGTACTTCCCGCACCAGCGGACACATTCACATTAACGACAGGGTTCCCCACATTGGATACCGTGTCAGTGTCAGTGTCGGTCTGTCCTTGTAATTGCCCTTGGGCTTGTCCTTGCTGTTGTTTTTGTTTCTGGTTGTTTACAAGGATTTCATATTTCTCCTTGTATTCCTTGTACTTCTTCTTGTAATCGTCGTCTCCCATGGAATCTCCACCTCTATATTCTATTGATTAGTCCCAAATTTTCAAATAATTTCCAGGGACTAAACTACTAATATCATATGAAAATTAGCAGAAAGCGAAGGGGCTATAACGCTGTGTTGTTAGCACATTTTGTAAGTCTTGTATTACAATAGACTTAGACTCCCAAACCATTGAAGACTATCAATAACCGTTAGTGAATCCCTGCAAGCACAGCGACCCATAACGCTTCTGACATTCAATCCATTTAGCAACGATGATGAAATTAGTGGAGGTGGATCAGCTAGAAAGACGGATCCAGTTGAAGTGTCTTACAGGAATGGCGTGGATCCTGTTTGCTGAGATTGTAGGGGCTAGGATTATGCTTAAACACCGTCAAGGCATTGGAGATTTTAGTGAACCACACAAGACTTGAAAAGCGTCAAACAGATTCATCGATGTATACGGACAATGATCTGGTCATTTGTACAACGCTTGGTACGCCAGTAACGCCTAGAAATCTAATGCGTACATTTTACCGGCTTACCGCCAAAGCTGAAGTAAGTCAGATCCGCTTCCATGATCTACGCCATAGTCACGCAACCATGTTATTAAAGGAGAACATCAATCCAAAAATTGTAGCTGGACGTCTTGGTTGGGCGAACGTGAATATGATGGACCGCTACGCACACGTATTACCAAATATGCAGAGGGATACAGCAGACACCTTTAGCAAGATGTTTTATAGCCAAAAGGTTGCCCAATAAGTAATAAGCATTCGCTCCAAAAGGCATTTTAGATACCTACATATAAAAATGGACAAGCAAAAACCCCTTGAATAACAAGGGGTTTAACGTATGACCTGTAGTGGGCTCGAACCACTGACCCCTACCCTGTCAAGATAGTGCTCTCCCAGCTGAGCTAACAAGTCGTTAATGGATACAGTTAGTAATATACCAAGTATTCAAGAGATTGTCAATTGTGGAGCGCTTACTTTTTCCTGTAAAAGAGCAATGTAACTAGCGCGGAGTAAGGCTTTCGCTTCTTTTTGGAACGTGGGAGAAAGGTAGTAGGCGAGTCTGTTTCTATCTCTGTATGCGAAGGTTTCGCAAGCAAAAGTGAAAGCTCATCTTCTGTAACACCAGGTGATGTCATATCTAGTTGCCAGCCTCTCTGGTAATGATTGTGAATCAAATGTACCATATCCATGCGATGTTTCCTAGTATTGCTTTCATCTTGCTCGAATTTATGGTAACTTGAGATCATTAGAGTTTGGGAGGAAAAAGGATATGACGAAACAACAACATCGTTGGAATTTGCGTTTGAAGAGTAGTAATGTGTATTTAGGTACTGTGTATTTGGGTGATCCACTACCAGAAGTGGAAGATGTGATCATGATCGGCGAGAAAAAATATACGATTCTTGAGCTTGGAAGCACACGTGATGCAAGTGATGTTTTTGTTGAAGAAGTAAAAAAGAAGTAATAAATGAATCGAAGGAGCCGATCTTAATTGATCTGCTCCTTCCTTTTTATGTAATGTGATATAAGGACGCGAGGCAAGCAACAAACATTTTATTATAATCTTCGCGGGACAAGTCTTTGCTACAAGCGATGTCTCTTCCTAAAAATTGAAACCAGGTGATTTCAGTAAGGTCTTTTTTGTACACAAACTTGTCGTGCTGAATAAGGAAGGTCTCATTTTCGAAAAAAGGTACGTTGTCAAATTGGAGGGCAGGTTCGTTCAGCTTTTCACTTACTAAGGTGGCTAATAAAATTAACATGCGGAAGGGATCACGGAAGATTTCATATTGCGTGGTCATCGTTTCAACACTCCTTTTTCGGGTAGAGGGGCAAGGTAATCATACTAAAACTAGAAGATCAATTATAGATGGTTGAGGAAACTGGTGAGGAAATTGAAGGAAAATCGGAGGAATTCGAAGGAAATAGAAAAAAGACTGAAGGTCACTCTAAGGAGGATCGAGTGATTCAGTCTTTTTTGAGCTTGCTCCTACATCAAAGGATTAGCGTTTGTAGCCGCCGAGAGATTGTTCAGCCATTTGCACTAATCTTTTTGTGATGTTGCCACCGATTGAGCCAGCATCACGTGTTGCTAAATTACCGTTGTAACCAGAAGGGGAGAGAGGGACACCAATTTCCTGAGCGACTTCAAACTTCATTTGGTCAAGTGCTGCCTTTGCTTGTTGTACGACTAAAGTGTTAGATCTAGCCATTCAAAATCATCTCCTTTTTTTTGGTACACCAGTATTATTTGAATGTTCAGAATATTTATACGCGAGTTTCAAAAAAATTTATTATAAAATCAATAAACCCCCAACGGTTAAGTTGAGGGGGATATTTTAAACTATTAAGATAGCGTTTTCATTATTCTTCGTCGGATTGTTCGCTTTCTTCCTCTGCAGCTGCTGCTTCTTCAATCGCTTCAGCGATCTCTTCTTCAGCCTCTTGACTCACCACTTCTTCAGTGGATTCAGCAGAGATTTCTTCTTCATTTTGTTGTACTACTTCTTCCTCTTGGCTCATTTTTGTCACCTCCTCTGATACGTATAGTAACATTGTAACAGCTTTACTAGGTTATACAAGTAGGTTGGAAGCCTCTTGAACAGATTTAATGCAATCTTAATTGGTTTGTCATTTTTTGTGGCGAAATAGCTGCGGAATAAGTCGGAAAAGCAAACAAAATCCGCTATTCTCGCGGCTTTCAGCGATTGTGCATGTTTTGTTTTTCTATGAATATAAATGAGGCTAAGAAGCAAATTTCATGATTTACTATGCTGAGTTTCTATGAAAACTCTTTAGGAGGAATCCGAATGAATCGGTCGGATGTAATTTTAGAGCTACAACTTGTACCTGAATTATTAAAACAAGCAGAAGCCATTTATGTCGATGCTGTATCTGAATTGAATTGGGCGAAGCATATGCTTCTATCCAAAGAGTATGAAGTGATTGGTGAAGGTCTTGTAACCGGGAAGAATGAACTTCAACGACAAGCAGAATTATGGCCGTACACGAAAGACTTACAGAAGCAGGTACTACAAATGGAAGATGCGGTTGAACATACGAAGGTTGAGTTCCACTTTTATAAAAGGAAATTAGAAAATCTTCAAATCATCGCCAAGCTCATGACCATATTATAATCATATCCAAGAGTAACAAAGAAGAAAGGCCTGCGATCGAAAGATGGCAGGTTTTTTGTTGTGCTTACGGAAGATTTTGAAAATTTGTTCGTTAAAATATGGTTACCGTGAAAGCCAGTTGTGCATCCTAAGGGTAGAATATACCAATGTGTGGTTTTACAGGAGGATTGTACACGATGAAATCAGTTCAATTAATGGTGACGGCTAGCTTGGGTCTTCTGATGTTGACAGGTTGTCAAGCAGCTAGAAGCACCTTAGTAGCAGAGGCCACTTCGCCTCCAGAAACGATCAGTATTACGCTTATTGGAGCCAACAACCAATCGGTAGGAACAGCGCAATTAACGGCCGTGAAGGAGGGTGTACAGCTGGATGTACAAGTCAGCGGACTATCTCCTGGTGTACATGGCTTCCACATTCATGAGAAGGGGAGTTGTGAAGCGCCGACGTTTGATTCGGCTGGAGCGCATTTGAATCCTCATAAAAAAGAACATGGCTTCTTGAATCCCAAAGGGGCGCATGCGGGAGATCTTCCGAATCTCATTGTGGATGCACAAGGAAATGGGAAGTTCAGCGCTGTTACGAAGGCGGTCGTATTAGATAAGGACAAGCCGAATTCGCTTTTTAGACCGGAAGGGTCTAGTTTGGTTGTTCACGAGAAGGCTGATGATCTGAAAACGGATCCATCCGGCAACTCAGGTAAGCGGATTGCTTGCGGTGCTGTGAAATAAGGGAAGGAAGGGTTTCGACAACATGATCAAAACACAGGATCTCAAGCTTCAAATGGATGAATTGACAAAACAAAATGATATGGTTTTGATTGAATTAGAGCAAGTCAAAAAGATGTTAATCTCAAGTGCGCAAGGCTCTCAAGGTTCACAGGGCTCACAAGGCTCACAAGACAACCAAGCGCAACAGAGTTCCTCAGGAAGCGGCGATGCCGCGCAAGATGAGTCAGCGAAGAATGCCTCTCAAAATCAAAGCCAAGATCAGAGCCAGGACCAAAGTAAAGATCAAGGAAAAGATAAAAGCCAAGGTCAGAATATGCAATCAGGCCAAGGCGATCCGAAGAATCAACAAGTAACGGATTTAGCGAATGAACTTTTGAAAATAAAAGATTTAGTTGTTAAACTCGAGCAAAAGACGTCGCAGTACGTGAGCAGTCAGTCTAATGGCTCGTTAACCGAGAAAGATGCCGTTAATCTCATCCTAACCCTAATGAATGGGATGGTCGACTGGGCAAGTGAATTTGTATCCTCCAAAGCTACCTCTAATGGCCAGCTGCAATAATGGCATGTTTGATAAAAAAAGGAACAAGGCTGAGATCAACTCAGCCTTGTTCCTTTTTCAATAAGTAATCAATTAGGACTGTACAGCTTTGGTTCTAAAGTTCATTTGCTTCGCGCAATATTCAATAATTTCGCTCCGTCGAACAATCCCGATAAATTTATCGGAATCATCTACGACAGGTACAAAGTTTTGTACTTTCGCCAAATCAATGAGATCCACCATATCTGCATGAATATGAACGGGTTTATTTTTAACTCGCAGAGGAACCTCTTCGAGCACATGACGGTGGGCATTCTCAAAGCCGATATGCTCTGAATTTTTAAGAAACCAAAGCAAATCCCCTTCGGTAACAGTTCCCACATAATGCCCCTCATCGGAAAGAATCGGAACAGCGGTATATCGATGATACTCCATGCGCTCCAACGTTTGTCGAAGGGTTGCTTGTGGAGTCGCGGTAATGACTTCGGATTTAGGTAATAGGAAAAAAGCGATATTCATCAGTAACACTCCTTACAAAGAATCAATGTGTCTAGTATAACAAACTTTGCGCATAGAATCTAAACCTGTGATGGATGCTAGTAGTGAGGTGAACGGAAATGAATCGAGCATTGACTACGGCTGTAATCGGTATTGGTGCCGCTCAAGCCATCAAAGTACCTTTAACGTATGTGTTCAGTAAAAAATGGGATTGGTCACAAGTAGTTCAAACAGGCGGCATGCCAAGCTCTCATTCATCAGGTGTTACGGCATTGGCGACATATATTGGGCTAAAAAGAGGCTTCTCTGCCATTGATTTTGCGGTGTGCTCCGTGTTCGGAGCTGTTGTCATGTATGATGCCATGGGCATCCGTAGATCGGCTGGTGAGATTGCGGTAGAAGTAAATGATCTAGATGAGCAGGTTGAACGAATAGCTCGCCAGCACCCCGGGTTGTATCATGCCAGAAGACGCAAAGCCTTGAAAGAACGATTAGGTCATTTACCTCGAGAGGTAGCAGTTGGTGCCCTATTAGGGTTTGCCATAGGTGCTTGCAGCTATTTATTGGATCGAAAATAAATGACATGACTACTGTACATGTGGACAACTTTTCCGGAATGGGATAAGATCAAGAAACGATCTTAGAGAGGAAGATAGCCACATGGAAACTATTCGTGTAACGACAATGGATCAACTGAAAGCTTGTTTTGCTGTTCGTTTTAACGTATTTGTTGATGAGCAACAAGTACCCGCTCACCTTGAGATGGATGAGAAGGATGAGTCTCCGGAAGCCTGCCATCATTTACTTATTCAGGATGGAGAAATCCCAATCGCCACATCTAGATGGTATGAATATCAAGAAGCAACAGCCAAATTACAGCGTGTTGCCGTCTTAAAAGACTATAGAGGACGATATCTTGGGAAACAACTCATCTCTGCAATGGAGCAACAAGCTCTCGAGCTAGGGTGCAAATATGCGATTCTTGATGCGCAATGCCAAGCAGAAGGCTTCTACAGCCAGTTGGGTTACAAAGTGATTTCGGAAGAGCCTTTTTATGATGCTGGCATCCTGCATGTTAGAATGAAGAAAACACTTTAACTTACAGCTGCACTATCATTTCCAGAAGTCATGCTAACGGCAAGTGGGAAGGTAAGAATAAATCGGGTGCCAATCCCCAGTTCGCTTTCCACTTCCAAAGTGCCTTGATGATCCTGTACGATTTTATAGCAAATGGATAGTCCAAGTCCAGTTCCTGTTTCTTTGGTGGTGAAGAAGGGATGGAAAATTTTCTCTAGCTGATCACTCGGAATACCTGGACCATTATCCGCAATGATTAAAGTCGCGTTCTTCTGATCGCGGCTTAATTTCATGTGGATAGAGCCATTTGCTTCCATAGCTTCGCATGCATTCTTCATCATGTTTAGTAATAGCTGTAACATTTTATCTTGATCCATAAGCATGAGAACAGAATAGGTCGCTTCATGAAAATGTATTTCATGTCCAGAACTGGTGGCTTCGGATTCTATGAGTGCTATAACTTTAAGGACACATTCATTCAATGAATGGGTTTCAAAGACAGTTTGGTGCGGCTTAGAAAATTGCAGGAACTCGCCGGTCAAATCACTCATCCGATCGATCTCATCCATGATTAAACTGTACCAATTTTCAATATTGTAATCGCTTGCTTTTGATAATTGCAAAAAACCTTTGACCGTTGTCAGGGGGTTCCGAATCTCATGAGCCATTCCTGAAGCAAGCTCTCCGACGACACGCAGTTTTTCTGACCGTTGCATTTGTTCTTCACGCTTTAACCAAGATTCACGTTTCTTCATAAATAGATTATGCTCAGCTTGCAAAATAAGATCATCTTTCGTCAAGGCATCCTGCGGAAAGATGGCAATCCCATATGTATTTTGAATGCCCGTAAGCTTCGGAAGCTCTGAATCCAACTTCTGTTGATAAGAAGCTGTTGTTAGAAAATCCTTTTGAAGCGGCATAACGACTGCGAATTCATCTCCTCCATATCGTGCAATAAAGAGCGCCTCTTTGAATAATATTTGCAGAAGATCAGCCATTTGTTTGAGCACAAAATTGCCCGCTTGAAAGCCTCCAGATGTATTCATTGCCTTCAAATCGGTGCAATCGATGAGAAACAGCACGAGTGGCTGATGATGTTTAATTTGCTGTTCAAGTCTCCTGTGGCACTCTTCATAGTTATAAAGACCGGTTAAGGAGTCTTTTTGCGCTAACAATTGACTTTCATTTCGTAAACGATCCAATTTTCCACTTCGTAAATAAACGGTTCTTGTTAGTAGGGTTACCGCTGTGAAGTCTATGATACTAGGAAGTCCAAACATGTATTCTCTAGTTGCAGTTTGCGTAATGAAATTTACCGTCGTTAAATAAATAGTCGTAAAACCTACAGCGAGAAACCATGCTTTCGATTGGCTTTCTTCTTTGTAAATATGACGTGACAGCGTTAATAAATATAGGGGATAAATGAGTTCAGATTGACCAATCACATGAATGGACCCGATGATAAGCATTTGAATCCATGACATGTTAGGATGAGAAGATCGAAACCGAACAGACAAGATATAGAAAAAAACAGCTAGAAGAAACAAAGGGATGTTCAGTACGGTATGCAGATAGATAGAATATAGGCCATATAGAATGACATAAGCATAATAAACCCCATTGATAATCACCGCATCATCTCCCGATTGGAAATTTCCACCGTTCATAGACTCTTGTGACAAATTCTATACTTGTCATAAAATCCCTGCTATATTTCGAAAAAAAATGAGAAAAAAAGCGGGATTTATCGAAAAAAGCCCTGAGAACACATATTCTCAGAGCTTAGGTTGAAAATGGTGATTAGTCGACGAGGTTGATGATCTCATGTTGGTGAATAAAAGTCATGTGACCCGTTTGGCCGATGAATTCTGGCATGTGATCGTCATAATGCATCAGATAGACGAGTTTCTGTATGTCTTCTGGGAGGGTAAGAAGTTCGTTTAATGTTGCGTGAACAAATCCCTTTCCTTTTAATTGACAATCGTGAAAAATGGTGTGACAATTTCTTGTATGAATGACATCAATAAGGAATTCCTTATTAAATTGCATATCAGCACTATAGAATGTCCGATGATTGATAAAGATCGAATAATTAAGCTTCTGGGCAATATGAAGCGTAGGGATGATTTCAATGGTAAGCTCAGGCGAGATTTCAAAGGGGACGTTCTCTTGCAGAAAAACAAGTTCGAAATAATCTTGGAGTTGGTTGAAGCTTTCATCCGGATTATAAAGACCGCCTTTGAGGGAATTCTCCCACAGTATATCTGCTAATGTCTCTGTTATGTAAAGCTTCACTCGTTTACGGTTATACGAATAGTATAAACGGAAGGCTACTTCTTCAAGTCCGCCTATATGATCAGCGTGAATATGTGTAATGAGAATTCCGTCTATTTGGTCTAGCTCTAAACCAAGTTCGAAAAGTGATTTGGGGGTAGTTGCTCCACAATCTATGAGAAGAGTACCATTCGTTGATCGGATTAATGCACTAGTATTATAGTACTTTTTAGAAAAGGCACTGCCGGTTCCCAACATTTGAATTTGCAAACTCATTCAGCCGCCTCCATTTTTCGACAAAAATCCATCTTTTTCTAATGTAACATGGGAAGTTGCTGAGTTTCAACCTATATATGTGGATTAGAGAAACCATTAGGTTAAAGTATTCGAATAGAAGGTGTTGATTTCAAAATGAATTGGACTCTTATTTTCCTTATTTTAGTAATCATCCTGCTTGGTTTAGTTGGACTTTCAACTTACGTTGGTTGGCAGTTAACACATCCAACACGGAAGCTGGTAGATGATGCTCCAGAGAATTATGGATTGCATCGCGTGGATGTCAAATTTCCTAGTCGAACAGGTGAACTGTTAGATGGCTGGTATTTGGAGTCTCCCTATGCACCATCTGCTCCTAATACCATGACGGTCATCATGTCACATGGTTATGCAGGAACACGACTTGAGAAGGGGCTGCCCGCCTTGTCATTAGCTCAAGCGCTCGTGCGTGCAGGCCATCATGTTCTCATGTTTGATTTTCGAAATTCAGGACTTTCTGAGGGAAATACAACAACGATAGGCTTACTAGAAAAGGAAGATATCCTCGGAGCAATCGAATGGGTGAATACGCACGCCAGCCCGTCAACGAAAATCACTTTACTCGGTTTTTCAATGGGAGGTACCTCGTCCATACTAGCCGCCGCGGACGAGAAAACCGTTGCAGGTGTAATCACAGACAGTGCGTTTAGTCAATTGAGTCCTTATTTAAAGGAGAATCTGCCTGTGTGGTCGAAGCTGCCGCGATACCCATTTACACCGCTGATTCTATTTATTCTACCTAAACTAATCGGTGTAAACCCACATGCGGTAGATGCCTTAGCTGCCGTTGATCGTATTGCGCCAAGGCCAATTTTGTTCATACATAGCAAGGACGATTCGGCTATTCCTTTTACAAACAGTGTAGAGATGTATAACCGTCATCCCGCTGAATTTGAACTATGGATCACAGAAAAAGCAGGGCACGTAGGCTCCTTTCAATTGGAATCAGAAGCATATATTAAACGCGTTTTGAATTTTATTGCAAAATTATAAATTCATCGCAACTCTTCATAACCATCGGAGTATAAAGATGCAGACAGACAGATGACTAACGAGGTTGGAGGTTAAAATGAGATGAAAGTTCAGCGCATTTTTACGTTGATGGTTGTGTTCTTTGTTTTAAGTACGGCTGCGGTGGTAGCCTCATCGATATGGGGGGAATATAAAGGATATAATATCGCTAGATTAGTCGTAAACAATCAAACGAAGGAATTCGCAGATTCTGAAGTTCCACCTCTTATTGTGGATGGCAAGACGGTTCTGCCATTACGCGCAATAAGCGATGCATTACAAGCGTTGTTAAAGTGGGAGGATTCAAGTAAAACGGCCTACTTGTTTAAACCGAATGTACATATGTTCTTTACAACAGAAGTTCGTAAAGATTCGGCCATTGTCCCTTTCGGCGTTGTTGAACGCGGGAAACAAGCGGACTTTATCGTATTCGCTCAGGTTGATAATTTGAAAACGAGCATTAATTCTGTTCGCGTATCGATTGTTTCACCTAGTGGCAGCAATGTGATTTCCCCGGTTGAGAAATCAATTTCGGATTCCAAAGAGTCTTTTTGGTTGAAGGTTCCCTTATATGGCGTTTCATTTGATGAAGCGGGCACGTATGTTGTTAAATTTGCTATGCAGCAAAGCGGAAGCAGCGATTATTCTGTCGTTTCGGAAAAGCAAATTCAATCCGAGTAAGCGAAGCCATGCATAACTGGTTTGACCTCGTAATATGAAAATGTTAGGATATTTAAGTAACTTATTATTTAATGAAATGAGGTTCTGCCTGTGAGCGATGAGAAGCATGATCATGTGCACGGCCCGGACTGTGACCACGATCACGACGAGCAAGGGGAAGATGTTTTTATCGTAACGGACGAGAACGGGGTAGAACATGAAATGGTCATGGTATATACCTTCCAATCTCAGGAGCAAGCGTATGCTGTTTTACTCGATCGTAATGATCCTGAAGCAGATGGCGTGATTTTCCGTGTTGAAGAAGAGGATGAAGATGCTTTCCTAGTCAACATTGAAGATGAAGAAGAGTGGGAACGTGTAGTAACGATTTACAATGAAATCGTGGCTCAAGAAGGCGAAGAATAAGAGCTATACATAAGAACCCCCTAGCAGAGTGATCTGTTAGGGGGTTTCTGTTTGTAATTATTCATTTTCTAGGATTGAAATACATGATTCTACCGTTAAAAAGATGAAGTTCAGCTTTCAGAAGTTTACCCAGATATTTGCAGAATTCATTGCCCTTGCTTTTGTCGCCATGTGTGGCATTGTCGGGTAATACGAATTGCACGAACTGGCGCTCTTGCTCCTGGTTCTGTTCAGAACCGACCCCAACCACAATCGTATGATATAAGGGATTGATGCCTTTCAGATAAAACCATTTGCCTTCGCCTTCCGGTTTCGTCTCAATCGTATAAGGGAATCCGGCGTCGTCATACTCCCAACCAAGCTGTTTGGCTGTCAGACTGAGTTGATCCCGGTAATGCAGCAACTTTTCCTTGATTTCATCTAAGGTAAGTGCGGCGACTGCGGATCCTGTTACGAATTTAATATAAGCGCTTTGAGCCATTCCTTGATCACCTCATTCGCAAAACATCACCCATATCATAGCATCATGTAAACGGTTTTACAATATATCCCTTGAGGGAGAGAGTTGCATAAACGGCTCCGCCGTCCTATTAAGGATAGCGGAGCCGTTTATCTCAAAATTATCACGAATGATCAAGTGAAACCGATATAATTTTACATTTTTAGAAAATGGCTTGTGTTTCCACGATAACTTTCACCTGTTGCACACTGCGATCCTCAGGCCCTTTGACAGGCAAACCGACTTCCACATGCTCAATAATATAGTCGATCAACTCTTGTGTAATAACTTCACCAGGCAGCAGTATCGGGATACCAGGCGGGTAGACATAAATGAACTCAGCGATGATACGATCAGCCGAATCTTTGAATGGCAGAATTTCGGTTTCACCGTAGAATGCATCTCGTGGAGTCAAAGTCAACTGCGGGATCGCTGGCACCTTGATCACAACTTCTTTGACCTCAACAACATCATCATTGATGTGGGATAATTCTCGCAAAGCCGTTAAAAGGATGTCGACATTCTCTTGGGTATCTCCTGGTGTGAAGAGGCAGAGGATGTTGTACATGTCACTCATCTCGACTTCGATATTGTAGTGATCGCGCAGCCAGTTCTCAACTTCAAAGCCAGTGACACCAAGCTTGCGAACGTGGACACAGATTTTAGTAGGATCATATGCATACGTGGCTTCCTCACCAAGAACTTCTTCACCAAAGCAATAGAGGTTAGGAATCTCGTTGATTTGCTTTCTCGCATAGTGAGCAAGTTCAATGGTGCGTTCAGCCATATCGCGCCCATTGAGAGCCAGATGGCGACGAGACGTATCTAATGAAGCGAGCAAAATATATGACGTTGATGTTGTCGTTAGCATCGAGATAATCGTTTGAATGCGTTTCGGATTCACGCGATTCCCTTTGACGTTAAGAACGGAGCTTTGTGTCATGGAACCGCCAAGCTTATGTACACTCGTAGCAGCCATATCTGCTCCCGCTTCCATGGCGGACATCGGCAGTTTGTCATGGAAATGAATCAATACACCATGGGCTTCATCAACAAGAACGGGCATGTTATAGCTGTGAACTAGATCAACAATTTCTTTGAGGTTTGTACAAACACCATAATACGTCGGATTGATGACAAGCACGGCTTTCGCATCCGGATGCTTCTCGAGTGCACGGCGAACGGAGCGGGTTGGAATACCGTGATCAATTCCTAGATTTTTATCGCGAGCAGGCTGAATAAAGACGGGCTTAGCTCCAACGAAAATGATCGCGGCTAGTACGGATTTATGAACATTTCGCGGTACGATAATTTTATCGCCTTCCGAACAAACGGTCATAATCATGGTCATGATCGCGCCACTCGTGCCTTGAACAGAAAAGAAGGTGTGATCCGCGCCAAACGCATGCGCAGCCAGCTTTTGAGCTTCTTCAATGACACCCATCGGTTGGTGGAGATCATCTAGCGGTGCTATATTGATGAGGTCGATGGACAAGGCGTTGTCGCCTATGAAAGCACGAAACTCCGGGTCCATGCCGACTCCTTTTTTATGGCCAGGAATGTGAAACTGAATAGGATTTCTTTCCGCATGCGCAAGCAATGCAGAGAACAGGGGTGTACGGGTATGATCCACCTGATTATCGCTTCCCTTCTATCGTGGATTGCTTGTCCTCAAGAACGCAACAAACAAAATGAGTATATCAAACTAGAGATTTCATGCAAGTTAATTTTTTCAAATAGTTTGTGCAAAATGGGGTCAAACTAACAGAGAGAAGTGCAAATTGGCGCGAAAAAGGAGAAATCGCATGGTTTGGATGCAAAAATGGCGGAAAAATCGGTTGTTTTCCCCATTTGTGATGGAATTGTTAATTATTATGTTTGTTGTCGAATTTGTAAAGGGTGCCTTGCTTTTAACCATTTTACCAGTCTATATGAAAACGTCTCTCGGCGCTTCTGCATTTATTATTGGATGGACACTTGCCGCCCAATATATTGGTGATAATGTGTTACGTACGCCAGTTGGTTGGATCATTGATCGCCTTGGTTATCGATTTACGATGCTTACAGGCGTTTTGTTGACTTTCCTATCGGTTATTTTGATGGCAATCACCACCCAATATATATGGATGATTATCGGCTGTGCGCTGCTTGGGTTCGGAACAGCACCTTTATGGCCCTGTGTGATTACGGGGACAACGGAGGTAGCAGGGGATGAAGGCAAAGCAACCATCATGAGCGTGGTTTATATGGCGTGGCTGTCGGGTGTAGGGCTAGGTCCTGTGGCGATTAATTTCTTCGTCGGTGAAAATGACTATGCCTTTGCATTCAAGCTGCTTATAGGCTGTATGACGCTGGTCGTCCTTGTCGCGCTCATGCTCCCACGAAAGCAAACTACGAATGCTGGTAGAGCAGAGGAGAAGGCTGTTACAAAATCGCAACAAGAAAAAGGGCTTAGCTGGATTCATAAGGTGTCTACTTATTTGAGCGAAGTTCGTAAATCGATGTCGGTCAGCCCGCTGATGTTTCCCGCCATGTTTGCTCAGACGTTTGCTTTAGGGATTTTAACACCGATTCTAACGCTGTACGCCAAAGAAGTTCTGCAGCTTTCTTCCTTTCAATACAGTATGTTTTTGATTGCTGGAGGTGCGGTAACCGTCATTTTTCTAATACCAATGGGCAAAATGGTTGACCGTATGGGGATTCGTCCTTTTTTACTCATCGGGTTTTCGCTAAGTGCGTCAGCACTGCTGCTGTTTACTTACGTGAAATCGATGAGCTTGCTGTACGTCTTGGTCGCTGTGCTCGGTGTGGGTTATGCATTCATCATTCCATCGTGGAATGCTTTGATTGCTTCTGCAATTCCACCTGAGAAAAGAGGAGCAGTCTGGGGATTTTTCCTTACGATTGAAGGGCTCGGGATGATCGTTGGCCCTATCGTTTCTGGGAAGCTCTGGGACGTCTATGGGTATCACGCGCCATTCTTGACAAGTGGATTTGTGCTTATCGGGCTGCTTGTTCTTCAAATGTTCATTTCCATCCCCAAAAAAGGTATGGTACGATAAGGGAAAAGAATTGGTTTGGAGGCTTAACGCATCATGAATAAACAGATTGGAATCATCATGTTGTTGCTGATGACGATCTTTATCGGATTCGGAATTATCATTCCTGTGCTGCCTGAGGTCGTGAATGGCGCAGGCGCGAAGTTTCATAACGCATTACTTTTATCGGTGTACTCGGCAGCTTCATTCTTAATGTCTCCTATATGGGGAGGCTTATCGGATCGTATTGGCCGTAGACCGATTATCTTAATCGGATTGCTTGGCTTTAGTTTAAGCTTCTTAATTTTCGGCTTTGCGAATGATGAACTTTGGATTATGTATGTATCCCGTATTCTAGGCGGCTTATTCTCAGGCGCGGCAACGGCTTGTGCTGTAGCTTATGTAGCGGATATTACTACGGTAGAGAATCGCACGAAGGGGATGGGCATGGTAGGAATGTCGATTGGCTTAGGCTTTATCTTCGGACCTGCGGTTGGCGGGATTGTTAGCAAATGGGGAACGTACACACCATTCTTCGTAGCTGCAGCCCTGTCTTTTGCTTCATTCTTGTTTGCAGCTGCGATTCTAAAAGAATCCTTGACGGTGGACAAGCGTAGATCGTCGAAGGAAAAAGCGCCATCGCGCTGGACCGCATTTGATGGTGCATCGAAGTATTTGTATGTGTTATCGTTTTTCGTTTCGTTCACTTTGGCAGGACTGGAAGCAACGCTTCAGTATTATCAAATGGACAAAATCGGCGCAACGCCGTTTGACATTGGGATGATGTTCCTCGCGAGCGGCATCGTCGGTGCCTTGATCCAAGGCGGCGTCGTACGCCGCCTAGTGAAGCAGGGTGCCGAGCAGTTCGTCATCGGCATCGGGTTATTGCTCTCAGCAGCAGGCTTCTTCCTGCTGCTGTACTCCAGCAGCGTCGTAACCGCTGCGATTTACTTATCGGTCTTCGGCGCCGGGAACGCGCTGATCAGACCGTGCGTGACGTCGCTGATTACGCAGCGGACGAAGGTTGGACAAGGCGTCGCGACAGGCCTCAGCTCCTCCATGGACAGCCTGGGCCGCATCGCAGGCCCACTCCTTGGCGGAGCGGTGTTCGCGATCGCGCATTCGCTGCCTTTCATCATCGGCGGCGTGCTCTGCTTAGCTGCAATCTTGCTGCTGCAGCGCTTCATTTTGGTTGACCGCCAGACTTCTGCACAGCAGCGAGCGGTGTCATGAGAAAAACGGCTACGCCGCCCTCCAAAGACCTTTAAATAAATCCCGCCTCAGCCTGTGGCTAGGGCGGGATTTTCACGTTTAGCCGAACTATTCAGCCGGTCTTTAGTGTGCCGCCTACTTTGAGGCCGCTTAAGCTGGTGAAATCGAACTAATACTCCAGAAATGCAAGAATGCAACCTTTCTCTATCAAATAATCGATTTCAGCTAAAATTGATGCAAATAGGCATCAATTTCTGCATTTTCAGCTCTGATTAAACATTTTAGGCCCCAAAGATACCTTTTTGCATTTATTTAACACCTAGCAGTGAATTTCCCTGAAAAGGATGCTCTTTTGCTTTTTTGCCACCGATAAACCAAACATACAAAAGCGGAAACTTCGCTTCCCCCAAACACTTATACTTTCTAATGTGTTAAAAAGCTGCACATCCATCTCACCATAAGGAGAGGATGTGCAGCTTTTTTGTTAGCGCAGATAAACCACTTTCAATCTCATTCCCACGCCGACTCTCACTATCGAGGCGACAACCCGTACATAATAAACTTAATGGTATAGTCGATTTCTTTCTCTTCCTCCCAATCCGCATCGGGAATAAGCAGAAAACGGGCTATGAGAAAGCCCATAATGGTGGAGACAATCAGCCGCATCGTCGTGGGTGCTGGAAGGTCAATGATTTGACCTTGCCCCTGGAAATGTCGAATCGCTTTATAGGCTTTTTCCAGTACAAGATCGGCAACCTTCTCTTTAAATTGCTCACGAAGCTCATTGTGGAATGGAATTTCATGCATGAAAATTTTGATCACAGGAAAATGCTTACGAGCAAATTCTAGCCGATTCACGATGATAGCACGTAAAAATTGCTCAACACTCGGATATTCTGCCTCTAGGACTTTCGTAAAATCTTTGATCGCGAACGGCGCTATAAGCTTGGTCATCATAGGCGCTACGATCGAGAGGAGGAGTTCTTTTTTCGTTTTGTAGTGACGAAAGATCGTACCTTCCGCTACACCAGCCTTCTGAGCAATCTCGCTCGTCGAGGAGCCTGCAAAACCTTTCTCAGAGAAAATCTCCACGGCCGCTTGAACAATCTTAATCTGTTTCTCGGTCATTTTCTCTTCTTCGTCGTTCAGACGCAGCAGTTCAGTTAACCATGGCTCGATTTCGGACATTGCATTCACCTCTTATACTAATTGCTAGACATCCATCCATTATATCTTACGATGCTTCTTCAATGCTACAATGTTCAAGACCATAAATACGAGCGTAAATGACGCGAGCACGAGCACGTCTAGCCAGATGTGATCCCAGCCAGCGCCGCGAATCATAATATTCCGCAGGGCGTCAGCTCCGTAATATAACGGCATCAAATGACCGATCCAGCGAAGGTAAACCGACATCGTATCCAAGCTGAACAAGCCGGAGAAGAATACCTGAGGCACAATGATGAGCGGAATGAACTGAATCATTTGGAATTCATTGTTGGCAAAGGCTGAAATCAATGTTCCTAATGAGAGCGCCGCTAGAGCAAGCAGCAGGGTAATGAGCAGGACATACCAGAAGGAGCCTACCAACATGAGGCCTAGCACGGTAGTTGCAAACCAAGCTATGAGTGTAGCTTGCAAGGTTGTGAAGATCCCGAAGCCAAGGATATACCCGACGACAATCTCCCATCTGCGCAATGGTGTGGCGAGCAATCGCTCCAAGGTTCCGCCCGTACGTTCTCTCAGGAAAGACACACCGGAAAGCAGGAAGACGAAAAAGAAAACGAAAAAGCCAATGAGTACCGGTCCGAAATTATCAAATGCAGCCATGTCAGCGGCGCCATGTAAATAGATAATCGTAGGCGCGAGAGCTGCAGCGGTGCCAGCGGGAGCGGCGTTCTGAAGAGCTTTTTGCAGTAAAAAGAGCACAGCTTTATTCTTGCTCGGATCACTGCCTTCGAGTGTCAGTTGCGGTGTTGTTCCAATCATGCTGAGCACCGCGTCTAAGTTGACATTGTCCAGCTCCTTTTGAGCTTCATCTGCAGTATATACCGTGACTTCCGCATTCAAATCCTGCAGCTTCTGAATGAGTGGGGCAGGGACATTCACGGCTCCAAGTTTAGGTACGTAGGTGTTGCCATTAAACACTAAAGACATCATGAATAAGATCAGCATAGGGGCAACAAGCATCATCATGAGTGTTCGTTTATCGTGGAAAAATTGGCGAAGAATGCGAATGACAATAGCGCGAATTCTCATGCTCCAGCACCTCCATATACTAAGAATGCTTCTTCAATTGAGGAGGAGGAGGTAGCTGTTTTTAATTCCTCCGGCGTACCTATAGCGGTGAGGCTGCCGTCACGAATCATGCCAAGTTGATGACATTTGTCTGCTTCATCCATGACATGTGTGGTCAAGAGAATGGTCGTTCCCTTCAGGCTAAGATTCGTTAACTCCTGCCAAATTGATTTACGCAAGACAGGGTCAATCCCTACTGTTGGCTCGTCAAGAATGAGAATGCTAGGCTCATGAAGTAAGGAAATAGCGAGTGATAATCGTCGCTTCATGCCCCCAGAATAATTGCTGACTTGCTTCTTCAAATGGTCACTCAAATCAACTAGCTCCATAACCGCTTGTATGCGCTGCTTACATTTGGCGCCTTTGAGTCCATACAAGGCTGCAAAAAATGCCAGGTTCTCCTGCGCTGTTAATTCGGTGTATAAGGCATCTGATTGTGCCATATAGCCGATCTGTGAGAGCATGGCTAGCTGTGGCATCTTTTGACCGAGCACGTGCACCTGACCGGATGTGGGGGCGTCAATGCCTGCGATCATGCGCACGAGTGTTGTTTTACCCGACCCAGAAGGGCCTAGGAGTCCAAAAATCTGCGCAGTCGGTACTGCAAGTGTAATGTCCTTCAGTACCATTTTCTCTCCAAATTGCTTGCTGACCCCTTGCACTTGTATCGATGTGGATGATGTCATAAGCCTGCACCTCTTTCGGAAAATAGTAAAGTGAGTAATCACTCACTAATAAAGCTAAACTAATCATACGACAAATGTATGCGATTGAGAAGTGAGTAATCACTCATTTTTCCTAAAAAGGCATGCAAGCAAAGAGGCATTCCGCAGAATGCCCCTCGTCTCATACAAAAAGTTACTTTTTCGCTTTTGGTTCCATTTTGTGATCAACCCATTTCTCGATGGATGGTGTAAGTTGATCTTTGATGGATACCACTAGCTTGTCTTTGGAGATACCCTTCGCTTGCGCAATCTCTGTTAAAGACTTGCCCGCTTTAAGCTGCGTACGGAGCTCGTCTTTCGTCATGCCAAGCGATTGGGCAAGCTTCTCTGTGTCAGGCTTTAACCCGAACTTATGCTTGCCATGTCCAGGATGGTGAGCTAACAGGTTCTTCTCGTTGAGAATGAACTTTAGGTGCTCGCCGAGCTTTTGCTTCATGTGATCGCCTTGATCGGCGGTTAGCTTGCCATCTTTCACAGCGGCTTCAATTTTCGTTGTCCGCATCTGCTGGAGCTTGGCAGTTAAATCAGCTTCTGAAATTCCTTTTTCGGCAGCGACTTCAACAATGCTTTTCCCGCTCTTCAGTGATTTGAAGAGGACTTCTTTGTCGACACCGATAACGGTGGCTGATTCTTCAATAATCGGCCATTTTCGTTTGTGATGTCCACCTTGACCTTTCTCGTCAGCTTGTTGCCATTGCACGGTTGGCTGCTCGTCAGAATCAGGGTTTTGTGCGACAGCCGTAAGGCTTCCACCCAAGATACAGGTGAGAGCGATCGAGCTGATAAGCAGCTTTCTCATTTTGTTGTTTTCCAATGTATGCGAGGCCTCCTTTCCTGTTTACTGGGAATTACAGGATATAGTCTGCGCAGGAAAGCCTCGTTTTAGTTGAATGTAACCTTAAGATAACATAAATTTTTAATGAATTTAGAGTGATGGCGTGTCTACGGCAAGCTTGTACAATGGAAGAAGCTTTTCGAAGGTTTGTTCAATCAAATGCTCTAATTCAGCGGGTTTAGCTAACACAGGGTCATCGAAGCTGATGTTTTTACCTATGAGCAGCTCGGCTTTTTTGACATCGCGGAAACGTGTAAGGGCTTCGTTCCAACCCTTAGTGTCAAGCTTGGACACAGGTGTTGTATCTTTTTTCATATGATCGAAAGAGAGCAGGAAATCCGCAGGAATTTCTTTTTGAATCTGTTTTAGATGGTTCATATACGTCTTCGCGATATTACCCTTGTTTGGAAGTTCATAAATGAGTGCTAGCCAAATGAAAACACGATCATCGAATAGGCCTACTTGGAAGTGAGGCACCTGCTTGTAGCCTCGTTTGTTAGGACATATAGCCATCCAAGTGTCGACAGGTGGATTGATTTTACGGCGTAAATGCTTCGCAATATGAAGAAACATTTCGGTGCCAGATTGTACGGATAGTTCTGCGGCCAGCACATCGCCAAGCGCTTTAAACTTAGGTTGAATTCGCTCGCGAATGGCAGCCATACGTCCGTCTAAGCCTTCAATCATGAAGGTATTGAAATCGTGTTGTGTAAATCCTGTAAAACTCATCTTTGGAGGTCCTCATTTCACATTCATGGTTTTCAACAATTCTAAAGCAATTTGACGCTTCCCGCAATGCATGGGGGAGTTTCGTACAGGCTCTATAGGTCATTAGACCGATATTGTCGAATCAAGCAGGGAAATTCAGGAATTTGTCGAATCCTATTGACAACAAGCGAAGGAATGGTACAGGAGGAATACGAATGAAGAAGATGCCGAAATGGTCAAAAGTTGCCATCATAGGAACCTTAATGGGAACATGCTTTGGGGCAGGTGTATACGCACAGGATGTGCTTCAACGAGTTGATGCGTATCTGCGAAGTGATTATAAGGTAGTTGTGAATGGTCAAGCCGTTCAGCTAGCGAATCCGCCGTTAATTTATAATAATTCGAGTTATTTGCCTGTGAAGGAATTAGCTGGCTATTTGGGTGCCGTTGTGAATTGGCAGGAAAGCACCAAAACCATCTATGTCAATCCGCGGATTTATTCGAATCAGCCTACCGAGGGCAATGTAACGGATTATGCCGAAATAGTGCTGCATTATCCATACGCACAATATTTGGATTATCGGGGAGCTACTTATCCCGTGTTAATCAATAATACGGATCAAGCGTATTACCGGTTAACGGATGTTGAGCGGATGGGAATTCGCACAGATGGCTTGCGCAAGGCGAAAGAGAAATTTACGGGTCAACTTTATGTGAGTGAGCTGGAATTGAGAAAAGTTTGGGGGAACGAGCCTCCCCGAATGTCCTATTCGAATTATGAATCACTCGTCGTGTCGGGGGAGAAGGACCCAACCAAACTAAAGCGCTTGAAGGAGTATGTGGATGGATACCGGTATTTTCAAATTGGAGATGTGGCTTATTCGTGGAATCCTGTCATCATTGATAAATTGACTACTGGGGAAAACACATATAGCTACTTGCTAATGAGTAAAGGCCACTATTTCCGAACAACAATCGTATTGACTGAAACATTGCGGTCAGATAATACGATTGATTATCTTGTTGCAAGCACTTCAAGTGAAGACATCGAGGCTGGGAAGTAACGCTTAATTCAACTAAAAGGGCAGCCCTAAAGGAAGGGGCTGCCCTTTCGTATCGGATAACTATTAAATAACGAATGCGCTAGTGATAATAACCAACAAGATGAAAAGAACTAAGATTGCTGCTGAAGATCCATAACCGCCACCACAGCCAACGCCGCCAACACCTGCTACGCCATAACCCATATGATTCACCCTCTCTTTCTTAAGACCTGTTTAAGGACTTTCGAAATAGCATATGGATCTATCCGCGGGATGGAATGGGCTTAAAGCGATATCTGAAGTGATTGTGCTGGTGTCCCTAGTCAGGTGCGGATTTTGCAAGGATATGTGATATAATGCTCGAATGGACAGTGAAGGGAGAATGGTTAGAGCATGACAGCGAACGATGTGGCAGAGTGGATGCTGACTGAATTGAAATCCGCGGGAATTTTGTATCAAAAGGATGCGGTTGACTATATTCTTAAGCATTTTGGGGAATCCTTTATTTACGTCAATGACAATGGAAATCAATCGATTTCCAAAGAAGTCAAGAAAATCTTCAAGAAATTGCATGGCGGTAAAGCGGCTTGGGAACGTGATGGTTTTTTCTGGGGCTGGCATTAAACATAGGTTGGACTAAACATGGGCTGTAGCTGATGGCAAACAGGCATCGGCTTTTTTGTACGCTTTCTTTTAAAAAAATATCCATAATCCAAGTTGCTAAAACATAGAATTCATAATAAGATAACTGTAAGAACACAAGTTGTCTGAATATTTAAACAAATGAATATGCGCCAATTATGGAGGGGATTGCCGTGAGTAAGAGTCATGAAGTGGAGTATTGCAACCTAGAGTTACGATTTGATCGCCGGCTAATCCGGAACTTCATTAAAGCACTCATTCAAGAAGGCTACTCGCTGTACTGGAATGAAAGTGAACTTCAGTTTATCATTTCTATTCGGACTGGACGCAAGCTGATTAAGCTGAAATTCGAACGAATTGGCGAGAAGTATAAGATCGTTGGCAATTATTCATTTAAGGATGAGAAGCTCGCTGAAATGATGGAGAAGCTGATCGGGGATACACGCGGTCATGCTGTGGTTAAAAGATTCAAGGATCGGCAAATTCTCATCGAGAATATTATGTTCGGAGAAATCATCCGCATGGTGGAAATCAGCGGAATCGAGCATAAGGTGCTGTATCAGAAGGAGCCTGCTGTGACCGTAGAAGAAGTCATGCAAGCACTAAGATCGAAGCGGACGGATGAACGAATCCCTATTTTGCGTATGGAGCTTGATTATGAATTAGCTACGCTGCAAGATGCGCTATCTTCCGGGGATTCCAAAGCCGTGATGGAAAGTAAAGTCAAATTAATTGAGTTGAGACAAGAAATGCTTCTACTGGAGATGTGATAATGAATAGTGTCTTGGGATGAAAGAGAGCCTGTATGCATGGTATACGGGACTCTCTTTTGTGTGTTTATATGGGGGTTAGGATGGAGACTTGTGCATTCATCAAGCTTCGTTTATAATAATTTTATAAAAGTTAAAGCGCTTAAACTTTCGGATTATTTAAAGGAGATGGAGCCATGAAAGTCAGTATTTTTGATGTAGCGAAGAAGAGTGGACTTTCTGTGGTCACGGTCTCCCGCGTTATTAATCAAGCAGGTACGGTGCGCGAAGGGAATCGGCAGAAAGTGCTGCAAGCTATGAAGGAGCTTGAATATCAGCCCAATGCTGCGGCTCGCAGCTTAGCAAGAGGAAAGACCGGCATAATCGGCGTAGCGATCTCCAATCTGAATGATTCATTCTTTGATGCTGTAGTCAAGGAAATGAACGACCGACTGGCAGAGCGAGGCTATTTTTTGGCGTTATCGATCTCAACCGACGTGTTTACATCCTTCGAGAATTCATTGTTTCAAGAGGATCGAGTGGATGGACTTATAGTAGTATCTCCAACGAATGAAGAAGCTTATGTTTCTGAGTTGCGTAAAAAGAAAATTCCTTTTGTTCTCCTAGATAATCAGCAAACGCATGAATCCGTTTCATCTATCATTGTCGATAATTTCAAAGGCGGCTACGAGGCAACCAAGCATTTAATTGAACTTGGACATACGGAAATCGCCCATATTCGAGGATCTAAACCTTTTTTAAGTAGTGCTGAACGGGAACGTGGATACATTCACGCAATGCAAGAAGCGGGCTTAAACAAATTGTGGATTCAACAAGGTGAATTTAGCATAACATCGGGTTATGAGATTGCAGATAGTTGGATTCGTAAAGAAAAGCTGCCTACTGCGGTGTTCGCTGCGGACGATTTCATTGCTCTTGGCATAATGGATGCTTGCAAAACAGTAGGATACCAAATACCTAAAGATATCTCGATCGTGGGATTTGATGATCAAATTTTTGCCTCGGAATTCCGTCCGCATTTAACAACGGTACGTCAACCAGCTACCGAACTTGGACGTTCCGCCGTTGAAGAATTAATGCGCTGGATTGACGGTGAAACCGAAGCACATCAAACGATTCAGTTAACCCCGGAGTTAATTATTAGAGAAACTACAGCAAGGAGACAGCAGAAATGACGTACTATTTAGGCGTAGACGCAGGCGGCAGTAAAACATATACCCTTATCACCGATGCCACAGGCCGTGTTATTGGCAAAGGACATAGTGGAAATGGCAATCACCAGTTAGGTGTTGATCGTGCACGAAGCAACATTACTAGCTCTGTAGAAATGGCATTGCAAGCTGCGGGCTTAACGCGCGAGGATATTACGTTTGCCTTTTTTGGACTAGCCGGTGCGGATCGGCCGATTGATTATGATATTCTTCGTCCGCTAATTAAGGAGCTTGGATTTAGTAAGTACGAGATTGACTGCGACACGATGATTGCGCTTCGGGCGGGCACCTCACAGCCGTTCGGCGTAGTTCTCATTTGCGGAAGTGGAACGAATAGTGCAGGGAAGAATCGGCAAGGAAGCTTTTATCAATGCGGAGGCTTTACTTATCAATTCGGCGACTTTGGCGGTGGCGGGACCTTGGCGGTCGAGGCGTTTCGTTCTGTCATTCGAGCATGGGATGGAAGAGAGCGTCAGACGTTATTGACCGATTTGGTGCTGAGGGAACTTGGCTATACAACAGTAGATGATATGTTTAATGACTTTATGGATCACGAGAAGCCCATTCCGCTTCATTTGACGAAGCTCTTGTTTGAAGCCGCGAAGCAAGACGATGAAGTGGCATGCCGTATTTTGCAAATCCAAGGGGAAGAGCTCGGCAAGTCTGCTGTAGCGGTTATTAATCGGCTTAGCATGCAGGATGAACAATTCGATGTTGTCCTTGCGGGCAGTGTGGTCACGAGAGGTGAAGGCTCTTATGTGCATAAATACATTGAACAAGCTGTCCATCAGATTGCGCCTAAGGCAGCTGTTGTCAAATTAAGTGTAGAACCAGTTGTAGGTGCTGTATGGTGTGCGATGGAAGCAGAGGGAAATGCCCTAAGTCAAGAAGCCTACGATAATCTTAAAACAGTTTCAAATTATGAGGACATACCTACAAACTAGAGATTGGACGTGAATGGAATGAAAGGTGCCCTGAAAATTGCCATTATTGGTGGAGGTTCATCCTATACACCGGAAATCGTAGAAGGTTTTATTAAAAGTTATGAGCAGCTTCCTGTCAAAGAGCTTTGGTTTGTTGATGTAGAAGCGGGTAAACATAAGCTGGAAATCGTCGGTAATCTGGCGAAAAGAATGATCGAGAAATCAGGCTTGCCAATCGATGTGTATCTAACCTTAGATCGCCGAGAGGCGATTAAAGATGCGGACTTTGTTAGTACCCAAATGCGTGTGGGCTTACTCGAGGCTCGCAAATGGGATGAGCATATCCCGAATAAATACGGTGTAATTGGCCAAGAAACGACGGGGCCAGGCGGGATGATGAAAGCGCTCCGGACGATTCCTGTGCTCCTGGACATTTGCAAGGACATTGAGGAATTAAGTCCGAATGCTTGGCTTTTGAATTTTACGAATCCAGCGGGTATGGTAACCGAGGCGATTCATAAGCATTCGAAGGTGAAAAGCATCGGCCTATGTAACGCGCCAATAGGTTTGCACAAATGGTTGATGAACAAATATAACGTTGAGCAGAAACAGATTTATACCGAGTTCGTGGGATTAAATCATCTTCATTGGGTGACCCGAGCTGAGATTGATGGTGAGGATAAATTAACTGAACTATTGGATAAAAGAGAAGAATACAGCGGCAAGAACGTACCGGCTAGCGAGTGGGATGTCGATTTCCTGCGCTCACTGCACGCACTGCCATCCTATTATTTGAAGTACTTCTATATGACAGATGTGATGCTCGAAGAACAATTGGCTTCGTTGAAAGAAAACGGTACGCGAGCAGAGGTTGTCAAACGCGTGGAAGACGAGCTGTTCAAGCTGTATCAGGATCCAGATTTACAGGAGAAGCCGAAGCAATTAGAGAAGCGCGGCGGTGCTTATTATTCGGAAGCAGCAGTGAATTTGATGATTTCGCTTTATAATGATCGCCGAGATATTCAAACGCTGAATGTGAGTAACAATGGGATCCTTGATTTCCTGCCCAATGATGCCTGCATCGAGGTTAACTGCGTCGTCACTGGTCAAGGTCCTGTACCCATGGGATTAACCAAGGTGCCAGAACATGTGAAGGGACTAATTCACGCGGTCAAAACCTACGAGCGTTTGACGATTGAAGCGGCTGTCACGGGAAGTCGTGACCTTGTTCTTCAGGCACTTGTTCATCATCCTTTAGTGCCTTCTGTTTCGGTAGCCAAGATATTAATGGATGAGATGCTGGAGCAGAATCGTCCCTATTTACCGGCCTTTTTCAAAGAATAATACATGAAGGACTCCCTGAGAGGGGAGTTTTTTTGTGCTGCAAAAAGACTATTGTTAACGTGTGCATAGATGTGATATGCTTCAGATAGAGGTGAAGGTATGAGCGCAACCATTAAGGATATTGCGAAGCTCGCGGGTGTATCCCACACGACAGTTTCCAGAGCGTTGAACAACAGTCCGCTCATCCAAGAGGAGACCAAGGAGCGCATTCGCATCATCGCTGAACAGCTGGATTACACGCCGAATTATAATGCGAAGAGTTTAGTGCTGGATCGTTCGTATAACTTGGGGCTATTCTTTACCACACTAAGCAATGGAACTTCCGCGGGCTTCTTTTACGAAGCTATTCGTGGGGTCAACTCGGTGATTCGAGATCGTTACCAGTTAATTGTTAAAGGCATTGATGATTATACAAGCTTTCATTCCATCACGAAGAAAAGCTTTGATGGCATCATCATTGTCAGCCAAAGTGACGATGATGGGCCGATCATTGAGCACATTGCGAACAAAGGGATTCCGCTAGTCGTCTTGAATCGGCCCGTGGATACCGCTGGTGTTCTGAATGTGCTTTCTGATGAAGAGCAGGGTGCTTTTCATGCAGGCGCCTTCTTGGTTAATCAAGGGCATAAGAAAATTGCGCTTATCGAAGGCCGCAAAGGCTTCAAATCCGCGCAAAATCGGAAGGATGGCTTTGAACGAGCCATGGGGCATTACGGAATCACAGTTCCAGCTGCCTATCGTATGCCTGGATTGTATGATTTAGAAAGCGGGCATAAGGCGATGCAGAGCTTCCTGAAGCTCTCGGAGAGACCTACAGCTGTTTTTTGCTGCAACGATGAGATGGCATTGGGAGCTATTAAGGCCGTGTTTGAAGCTGGTTTACAAGTCCCAAAAGACATTTCTGTGGTTGGCTTCGATGATACCGTTTTCGCTGCGTATGTAACTCCAGCCTTAACGACCGTACGACGGCCGATTGAACAAATTAGCAAAGAAGGCGCTCTGCGTCTCCTAGGTAATATAGAAAATAAATTGAATGAAACCGAGCAATTGCTCTTGCGAACAGAGCTCATTATTCGGGAATCTGTGCAACCATTACAAGCATAAGGAAAGTGGGAGAAGTCGATGAGTATTCTAAGAGAGTTGTTAAATGATATTCCGATTCCGCAAATGGTCAAAATTCGTCAGAAGTTTGATCGTTCGATCTTGGAAAATCCCCTGCAGGAGCTTGCAGATAAGCTCGAAAGCAGCGGCGTTATGCCAAGCATCCTTCCAGGACAGCAAGTTGCTGTTGCGGTAGGAAGCAGGGGGATTGCGAATATCGCAGGCTTCACGAAAACAACCTTAGATGCAATCAAGGCAAGAGGGGCACATCCGTTTATCGTTCCTTGCATGGGCAGCCATGGCGGGGCAACGGCAGAAGGACAAACGGAGGTGCTGCAACACTTTGGCATTACAGAAGAAACCATGGGAGCGCCGATCCGTTCTTCGATGGACGTGGTAAAAATCGATCAACTGCCGAATGGGTTGCCTGTTTATGTGGATCGCATCGCGTCAGAAGCGGATGCCATTGTCGTGATCAACCGCGTTAAGCCGCATACAGCATTCCGCGGGCGCATTGAGAGCGGCATCATGAAGATGATCGCGATTGGTCTTGGCAAGCAAAAAGGTGCAGAAGCCTGTCATCAACTTGGCTTTAAATACATGGCAGAGAATGTCCCTGCGATGGCGAATTTGATGATTGAGAAGCTGCCAATTGTCTTCGGAGTTGCACTTGTTGAGAATGCCTACGACGAGACCTGTCAGGTTGAGGTACTGCCAGCAGCCGAAATTGAAGCGCGTGAGGAGCTTCTTCTCGTTGAAGCCAAGTCACGTTTGCCGAAAATTTTATTCGATGAAATCGATGTGCTTGTGATTGATTATATCGGTAAAAATATTAGCGGTGACGGCATGGATCCCAACGTAACGGGACGATATCCTACTCCGTACGCGCATGGCGGGCCAGAAGTGTCGAAGATGGTTGTCCTTGATTTGACACATGAAACCAAAGGCAACGCCAATGGTGTAGGTACGGCAGATTTTACGACCCAACGACTTGTTGATAAGACAAACCTAGAATTCACGTATGCCAACGGATTAACGTCAACTGTGTGTGCACCTACGAAAATCGCTACTACGTTAGAGAATGATTTCTATGCCATCAAAGCGGCCGTGAAGACTTGCAATATCTTAGATTACACGACCTGTAAGCTTGTACGCATTCAAGACACACTTCACCTTGGTGAAATTGAAATTTCAGTGAACCTTCTTGAAGCTGCTCGTCAGCATCCGGATATTGAGATTTTATCAGAGCCTTATGAGCTATCATTCGATGCAGAGGGGAATATTAGCAAATGACGCAAAGTCAGAAGCCATATATCATAGCAGCCGATATTGGTACAACAAGCACCAAAACACTAGTCATTGATCGCGATGGACGCGTGCTCGCATCCCATTTCATTGAGTATCCGTTATTCACACCTGCCGCAGATCGAGCTGAGCAAGATCCGGAGCAAATATTTGATGCAGTCGTGCAGGGAATTGGCGCAGTCGTTCGCAAGCAAGGCATCACGTCTGAACAAGTGTTATGCGTGTCCTTCAGCTCCGCGATGCACAGCTTAATTGCCGTAGATGAGCACAATAAGCCGCTAACGCAATGTATTACATGGGCGGATAATCGCAGCAGCAAGTATGCGGAGGATTTGAAGCTTAACGGTCTTGGACAACAGATTTATGCGAGAACAGGCACGCCGATTCATCCCATGTCGCCACTTCTGAAGCTGAAGTGGTTCGGCGAGCACGAACCCGAGCTTGTTCGAAATACTCATAAATTTATTGGGATTAAAGAATATGTATTTGCCAAGTTATTTGGTCAATATCTGATCGACCATTCACTGGCGAGCGCGACCGGATTATTCAATCTGGAGCAATTGGATTGGGACGCAGGCGCACTCGACTATGCCGGTGTAACACCTAAGCAGCTATCGACGCTTGTCCCAACGACACATCGTGTTGAAGGGTTAAGCGCCGCCTATGTGGCTGCGATGGGCTTGTCCTCTGACACGCCGTTTATTGTCGGCGCTTCCGATGGCGTCCTTGCTAATCTCGGCGTAGGTGCCTTCGAGCCAGGCGTCGTCGCAGTCACCATCGGCACGAGCGGCGCAGTTCGCAGCGTCGTGAACAAGCCGCAAACGGACCCCGAAGGGAAATTATTCTGTTATGCATTGGCAGAGGGGTTCTGGGTTGTGGGTGGACCGATCAATAACGGAGGCATCGTATTCCGTTGGGTGAGAGATCAGATTGCGACTGCAGAAGCTGAGGAAGCACGCCGCATGGGCATGGATCCTTATGATCATTTGACGGCACTTGCGGCTGAAGTGGGAGCAGGCTCTGATGGATTGCTCTTCCTGCCTTTACTATCCGGTGAACGAGCACCCTATTGGAATGCCAATGCGCGCGGTGTGTACTTCGGGCTTTCGCTCAGTCATCAGAAAAAGCATATGATTCGTGCCGCCTTAGAGGGCGTCATGTTCTCCATTCAAGCCGTTGCCACATCGTTGGAACGGATGATGGGACCTGCAACGGTCATTCGCGCATCCGGCGGCTTCGCTCGTTCCGAGTTCTGGCGTCAAATGATGACCGATATGCTCGGTACGGCAGTTACGGTTCCAGACTCCATTGAGAGCTCAGGAATTGGCGCAGCATTGCTTGGTTTACTCGCGATGGGAGAGATTGAAGACTTATCCCATGCACACAAATGGATAGGAGTAGGCAAGGCTCACGAGGTGAATGAAAATAATTATCGCGTTTATCAACAATTGACATCTATTTATACGAGCGTATATCATCAGTTAAAAGATCAATTCGACGCGATCACTGCTTTTCAAGGTCAGCACCTACGGAGTCCTCAATCATAATTCAATGCTTGCCAAGCAACATTAATCGAGAGGATGACGACAATGAACTTATTCGATCTTTCTGGGAAAACAGCAGTTATTATTGGCGGTAATAGTACACTTGGTGGATCCATGGCATTAGCCTTGGCTGGACATGGCGCTAAAGTAGCCATCGTTGGACGTAATCAAGAGAAAAGCGAGCTGGTTCGCGAAAGCATTGCAGCAATCGGCGGCGAAGCACAGACTTTCCAAGCAGATGCAACCAAACGTGAGGATTTAGAGCAAGTTCTCCAGGATGTTATCGCTTGGTCGGGCAGTGCGGATATTCTTATGAATTGTCCAGGTAAAAATAGTGCGACGCCTTTCTTTGACATTTCCATGGAAGAATGGGATTCTATTATGGAGGTAAATTTGAAAAGTGTCGTGTTAGCCTGCCAAGTGTTCGGGAAATACATGGTTGAACGAGGTGAAGGCGGAAGCATTATTAATATTTCATCCGTTTCCTCTGATCCGCCACTTTCTCGTGTATTCACTTACTCCGCTTCCAAAGCAGCTGTGAATAATATCACACAGAACCTTGCTCGTGAATTCGCTCCGAGTCGCGTACGTGTGAACGCAATTATTCCTGGCTTCTTCCCAGCAGAGCAGAATCGTAAGATTTTGTCGCCTGAACGAATCGAATCCATTATGCGTCATACGCCAATGAATCGATTTGGTGAAGCTGCCGAGCTTCAAGGTGCTGCAGTGTACCTGGCTTCAGAGAAAGCTTCGAGCTTTGTGACAGGAACGGTTTTGAGAGTAGATGGCGGTTTTGGCGCGATGACGATTTAACTATTTATATATCGGAAGGGTGTATGAGAGACATGTCTAAGCAACAAATAGGTGTTGTAGGTTTAGCGGTAATGGGGAAAAACTTAGCATTAAACATTGAAAGCAGAGGCTTTACGGTATCCGTATTCAACCGTTCTGCTGAGAAAACGAAGGAGCTTCTTCAAGAAGCGGCTGGTAAACAACTCGTTGGTACATACACGGTTGAAGAGTTCGTTCAATCCCTGGAAGTGCCGCGCAAAATTTTGATCATGGTCAAAGCAGGCGGACCTACAGACGATACAATCAACCAATTGCTTCCGCATTTGGATAAAGGCGATATTTTGATCGATGGCGGAAATGCATTCTTCCCTGACACACAACGTCGCAACAAAGAGCTTGAAGCTCATGGTATTCGTTTCGTTGGAACGGGTGTTTCCGGCGGTGAAGAGGGCGCGCTTAAAGGACCTGCGATCATGCCAGGAGGCCAAGAAGACGCTTATAAATTGGTAGAGCCTATTCTAACGGCAATCTCTGCTAAAGTTGGCGAAGATGCTTGTTGTACGTATATCGGACCAGACGGCGCGGGCCACTATGTAAAAATGGTGCACAACGGCATTGAGTACGGAGATATGCAATTGATTTGCGAAGCTTACCAATTGTTGAAGGATGTTTTGAATGTAAGCACAGAAGAGCTTCATGAGATCTTCACAGAGTGGAATAACGGGGAGCTGGACAGCTACCTCATCGAAATCACGCGTGATATTTTCACGAAATATGATGCTGAAACTGGTAAACCAATGGTTGACGTAATTCTGGATTCCGCAGGACAAAAGGGAACAGGAAAATGGACCAGTCAAAGTGCTCTGGACCTTGGCGTGCCGCTTTCCATCATCACGGAGTCCGTATTCTCCCGTTTCATCTCTGCGATGAAGGAAGAACGCGTAGCAGCGAGCAAAGTACTCAAAGGACCTGATGCTCCAGCATTTACAGGGGATCGCAAAGCGTTTATCGAGGCTGTTCGTCAAGCTCTTTATGCAAGCAAAATTTGTTCGTATGCACAAGGTTTTGCTCAAATGAGAGCAGCTTCTGAAGAATATAAATGGGATCTGAAATACGGCAGCATCGCGATGATTTTCCGCGGCGGCTGTATCATTCGTGCTAGATTCCTTCAAAATATCAAGGATGCGTACGATCGCAATCCAGAATTGAAAAACCTGTTGCTTGATTCCTACTTCACAGGCGTAGTAGATAACTACCAACAATCATGGAGACAAGTGATCGCAGAAGCAGTTACTCGCGGTATCGCGGTACCTTCCTTCGCATCTGCACTTGCTTACTATGACAGCTACCGTACAGAAAGATTGCCGGCTAACCTGTTGCAAGCACAACGTGATTACTTCGGCGCTCATACGTTCCAACGTGTGGACAAAGAAGGATCCTTCCACTACAACTGGATGAGTAACGAGTAGGAATAGGTATTAAGCCTCTTCTTGTAAGCCGTAGGCGGCTTCTCGAAGCCACATTTTCAGGCGGTCAGCCTCTTGATCGAAGCCATTACGTTTGTGGATGAGCATCAGGGAGACCTCAGCAAAATAACGGAAATTTCTTAATAATCGTGGTTGAGTGAGACCTTGCATCATCGGGTCTTCTTCAGCCACTTTTTTCTTAATAAATTCTAGAATCCAGACGACATCCTCTTTGCATAGCGTATAGCTTGGGTGCAAAATCTGCTCCAATTTGCGTTGTGTGCGATTCGTAAAGGCGACAGTTTGGTTTAAAACAGTAGGGTTCAAAGCTCCATCTCTCCTTGTCGGCATGGTCTCTCTAAAATCTTAACTGTTTGTGCTAGAATTTATTCACACTACTATATGATTTTTGGGTGAATTGTATTCATGTTGGAAGGGCTATGGTATGATGTTGGGAAAGTTTGTATGACTAGCATATGGGAAAAGGGGATTAGTGTGACAGTAAGAAATATAGTGCTTGTAGGTTTCATGGGAACTGGGAAATCGACTGTAGGCAGAAAGCTTGCAGAGCGTTTAGGATGGCATTTCTGTGACTCAGACGCCGTGCTGGAAGACGTTCAACAGACAAGTATTTCCGAGCTATTTCGGAATCATGGGGAAGCTCACTTTCGCGCGTTGGAAACAGAGACATTGGCACGCATTTTAGAGAGTGAAGGACAAGTTGTCGCAACAGGAGGCGGTGCGGTACTCGCTGCGCCTAATCGCGCGTGCATGCTGCAGAATGGCTTTGTTGTCGCTTTGAGTGCAACAGCCGAAACGATTATTCAGCGTGTCAGTGCAGACACTAATCGGCCTTTGCTGCAAGGTAATTTGGAAGAACGCGTACATACGCTTATGGAACAACGGAAGCATGCATATGATTTTGCGCATCTTTCTATAGATACGACGGAACTATCAGAAGATCACATTGTAGATCGCATTATTCAGCAGGCTGGTCGCCACTAGTACGAGAAGACAAGCTTTGCAGCTTAGTCCTCCCACTCGAGCATACCGCCGATCATGTTTTTAAGCCCTTTATAGCCATTAGCTTCTAAATAGCCTAGTGCACGTCCGCTGCGATTTCCACTGCGACAAACCAGAATGACCTCGTCGACTTGAGGGATCTCACTTAGACGCTCAGGCAATTGGCCTAACGGAATATGTATGGCGCCTTGAATCATGCCTTCAGCTACTTCCTCATCTTCGCGAACGTCGATAAGCGTCAATTTCTCGCCTTGGGCGAGTCTTGCTTTGATCTCGGATGGTAGAATTGTATCCATACTTGGGCCTCCCTAGTTGTGATATCGGAAGAAGTCTCCTTACTTAGTATGATAGAAATATAACGCATGGATGTCAAACGAAGTGTTGCTTTATCAAGCTTTTTCTCGGATTAGCTGCAAGGGAAGTAGGTTTCCAAGTTAGATTTGGTATGGTACACTGTCAATAAATCTTAGGATCTCTATCATCCCACTGATGTTTGTTTTTTGACGTTCATCAATGCCGGATATACATATAAACTACTTGCGAAGGAGTTATCAAACGACATGAAAGCCATCGTAAAACCAACCTCCCATCTTCAAGGGGAAATTAATGCGTTATCCTCCAAGAATTACACAACTCGCTACTTGCTAATCGGTGCGCTAGCGAATGGGACAAGCACAATCTATTATCCAGCTCATAGTGAAGATAGTGATGCTATGAGACGCTGTGTGCGAGATCTAGGTGCCATTATAGAAGAAGATGATGAGAAAATTGTGATTACAGGCTTCGGTAAGAATCCTAAGCATGTGTCTGAATTGAACGTTGGCAATGCCGGCGCTGTTCTTCGCTTTTTGATGTCCACGGCTGCGTTCTGTCCAGAAGTGACTTTCGTTAATACATATCCAGAATCCCTGGGTAAACGTCCTCATGATGATTTAATTGATACTTTGCAGCAAATGGGTGTGGAAGTACAACATAATAACGGCCGTTTGCCGATAACGATTAAAGGGGGACAACCAAGAGGCGGTAAAATTTCCGTTTCGGGTAATGTGAGCTCCCAGTTCTTGAGTTCTCTGTTGTTTATGACGCCTTTACTTGAGGAAGACAGTGAAATTGAAGTTCTGCATGATTTGAAATCCAAAATTATTGTTGGTCAAACGCTGGAAGTATTGGCGCAGGCAGGTATCGTCGTTCACGCCAGTGAAGATTTAATGCACTACCGTATTCCTGGCAGACAATCTTACGAAGCCAAAAAATATGTGATCCAAGGCGACTACCCGGGCTCTGCAGCTATTCTAGCTGCCGCTGCAGTTACAAACTCGGATGTGCGTGTGCTTCGCTTAGAAGAGAACAGCAAGCAGGGTGAGAAGGCTTGTGTGGATGTTTTGAAAGCCATGGGTGTTAATTTAACGCATGACAATGGTGTGGTTCATGTTCGTGGGAATCAACGTCTAGTTGCTGGGGAATTTGATGGCGATCATTTTACAGATGCAGTACTCGCGATGGTTGCAGCAGCTGTGTTTGCCGAAGGGACTTCGCGGTTCTACAATGTTGAGAACCTGCGGTATAAAGAGTGTGATCGTATCACAGATTATTTGAATGAGCTTCGTAAAGCTGGAGCTGATGTTGAAGAACGTCAGAGTGAAATTATCGTACATGGTAAGCCACAAGGTGTTGAAGGCGGCGTTGAAATTAATGCTCACTTCGATCATCGCGTAATTATGGCATTAACTGTGGTTGGATTACGCTCTGAGAAGGGTTTAACGATTCGAGATGCCCATCATGTGGCCAAGTCTTATCCACAATATTTCGACCACTTGCGCTCGATCGGTGCACAGGTTGAGCTTGTGAGCGAGTCTTAGAATCTCAATTACAATGAATGGGTGAGTCAGCATGAGGATTATTTGGCAAGGATTGAAGGTGACGTTTGGATTATTTCTCGTAGCCGGTCTTACATTTGCAAGCAGCGTGTTTGCTGTCTTGCTTTATGCGAAGGCGACGGGAAAAGAGCCAGCTTTATTCGCGTCTGGTCCAGTAGTCTTAGCAGTTGATAAACCCGCCGCAACGACGAAGGTCACTATGAAGCCGACCCCTTCGCCTACGCATGCACCAATCAAATCAGCGATGTTGGATGTCCCCATCTTCGAACAGCTGCCTGAATTGCCTGCAGGCTGTGAGATTACAAGTCTCACGATGCTGCTGCAATTCTACGGAGTGAACAAGACGAAGATGGAGCTCGTCGCAGAAATGCCCAGAGATCGTACACCAGCAACGCTTAACGCAGACGGATCTATCGGGTATTGGGGCAATCCGAATTCGGGATTTGTGGGTGATGTTTTCCGGAAGCAAAGAGGATTCGGTATCTATTCGGCTGGATTGTTTCCTCTTCTGAAGGACTATATCCCTCAAGCGATTGATATTACAGGCGAAGCTTTTGAACTTTACGAGCAGCAAGTCGCGCATGGTATTCCTGTCATTGTGTGGACGACGATTGATTATAATCAACCTTACAAATGGGTATCCTGGGATACACCCATCGGACCACTAAAGACGACGTATTCAGAGCATGCCGTAGTACTTGTTGGCTTTGATGAAACCAATGTGTACTTAAATGACCCATTAAGTGGGAAGAAGCAAGTGCTAGTGAGCAAAGCCCAGTTTATTGACAGTTGGACAGCTATGGGGAAACAAGGTCTAACCTACTTGAATAAATAGGAGAGCGATCAATATGACATTTGAAAATCCGTCCAGAGAACACATTAAGGAGCTGCTTGCTCAAGCAGGGAATATTGCAGTAGTCGGCTTATCGGATAAACCGGATCGTACCTCATACATGGTTGCAGCAGCCATGCAAAGCCGAGGATATCGTATCATTCCTGTTAATCCGAATGCCGATGAAATTCTAGGCGAGAAATGCTATGCCTCTTTATCGGATATCCCTGAGCCTGTTGATATCGTAAACGTGTTTCGTCGTGCTGAGACAGTTGTGCCTGTGGCTGAAGAAGCTGTCAAGATTGGTGCAAAAGTATTCTGGCTGCAATTAGAGATCGTGAATGAAGAAGCTGGACGTATTGCAAGTGATGCAGGCTTAGAGGTCATTATGGACCGTTGTATCAAGGTGGAAGATGCGATACTGAACCCGCGTAACAATTAATGCAGGACGCATAAGCGTAAATCAAATAAAACCGCTAGTCGATAGCCTCTGAAGGAGATCGATTAGCGGTTTTCTAATAAGTTGGAATCTAAGCTTTCAGTACATCGTGATCGACATAGCGAGCACCATTGAGCTCACTGATGACATTGATCGCAACTTTGGCGCCATCGCCAGCCGTAATAATCGTATGCATGCTGACACCAGCAGTTGTGCCGGCTGCCCATACACCCTTCAGGCTCGTATTGCCTTGTGCGTCGCAATCAACAATTGCTTTGATACGCGGCTCGGTTCCCGCTTTTGTCGTGATGCCGGCTGCTTCAGCAAGCTCAACGGACAAGCCAGTTGCGAGTATGACATGTTTCCCTTCATATGTACCTTGTTCTGTGGTTACTTGAAAGCTATCCTCACTTTTGACAAGCTGAGTTGCTTTGCCTTGGACGAATTCCGTTCCAAATTTAGCGGCTTGCTTTTTACCGATTTCAACTAAATCAGGCCCGCCAATGGCATCAACACCATAATGGTTCTCGATCCAAGCACGTTTCGTAACACTTTGTTCATTGTCGATCACAAGCGTCTTCTTACCAGCTTTTGATGTGAAAAGTGCTGCACTTGCGCCGGTAGGTCCTGCACCAATAATGATAACATCATAAGACATAATAATATTCCTCCTAGGATCATGGGATGGGGTACAAGTTTAGTATGACAGTTTTTTAGTAACTTAGTCAACTTTCGCATTTACTATGTTGTGAAACCTATATAGGATAGGCCTTCTGCGTATTTTTTTTGACAAAAGGACGAACAAGCTTTACGATTTACTAAGAGAATCTTATGATTAAGAGGGAGATACTCTTCGAATTTGCTAAGGAGGTAGCGTTCGTTTGAACTGGATGGGGAACTTACAACAGCTTGGCCGCTCCTTAATGCTGCCTACCATTGCGCTTCCTATTGCTGCTGTGCTGCTTTGTCTAGGGGATTTACCTTGGGATGTCATACATGCTTCAAGTTTTGGAGATATGCTGTCATTGGCTGGAAATACAATCTTTGATTACATACCAATTATCTTCGCTGTCGGTGTGGCATTGGGCTTAACAGAAAGTGCTGGCATAGCAGGTTTATCTGCGATGTTAGGGTATTTTATGTTTACCCGACTTATTGAGCATGGGCTGGGCCCGCAATTTCAATTAGGCGTATCTGGCGGGATCTTGATTGGCTTACTGGCCGCGATTATCTATCATCGCTGTAAGGAGATTAAGCTCCCAGAGTACATACAATTTTTCGGCGGCCCTCGGATGGTGCCGCTTGTCATGGGACTTTCAACGCTTATCGTATCGTATATCATGATCGCGATTGGTCCTTATTTAGAGACGGTAATGAGTAAAATTTCAAGTGGTTTACTGGGATTAGGCGGCTTTGGTGCTTTCATTTATGGTATTGCGCATCGCCTTCTGGTTCCTTCTGGTTTGCATCATATTTTAAATAACTTCTTTTGGTTTCAAGTTGGGGCTTACGAGACACCGTCTGGACAATACGCTTACGGCGATTTACCCCGATTTTTCGCAGGAGATCCTACAGCAGGCATGTATATGTCTGGCTTGTACCCGATTATGATGTTTGCTTTGCCAGCCATTGCTTTCGCGATCATCGGAGAAGCAAGGGAAGATTTGAAGCCGAAGATCAAGGCTACTTTCTTAACGGCTGCATTGGCTTCTTTTTTAACGGGTGTGACAGAACCGATTGAATTTGCATTTCTGTTTGTGGCTCCCTATTTGTTTGTTATCCATGCGATCCTCTCGGGCGTTGCGATGTGGATAGCTTATGAGTTAAATATCCACCATGGCTTCTCCTATTCAGCTGGGGCTATTGACTACATTATTAATTTGCACTTGTCGCACAATGGCTTATTGTTGATACCCATTGGGCTTGTCTATGGTTTACTTTATTATTTCTTATTCCGATGGGCGATTCAGAAGTTTCGAATTCCTACACCTGGCAGGGAAGAAGGCTCATCTTTAGAAGAATGGGCTGGAGACATTCCTTATCGTTCTCCGTTAATTTTGCAGGCACTTGGTGGGAAAGACAATATTAAGAAGATTGAGGCCTGTATTACCCGATTGCGACTTACACTTGTCAATGATCGTTTGATGGACATCACGGCATTACGACACTTAGGAGCAGCAGGCGTCATACGTCTTGGAGGAGGCAATGTTCAAGTCGTGTTTGGAACATTTTCAGAGCTTATACGTGAAGAAATCATGAAGGTTTTACGCAAGGATATTCATGTCGTTTTGTTTACTTCTCCTATGCAGGGGCGAATGATTCCGATCGAGGAAGTGCCTGATCGTATCTTTGCATCGCGTCTAGTCGGTAATGGTGTTGCTTTTATTCCTGATAAAGGGGAATTGGTTTCACCCGTTACAGGTACAATTATGCACATTTACCCAACCATGCATGCGCTTGGGATTTTGACGGATGAAGGCCTTGAAGTTCTACTGCACATTGGAATTGATACGTCCAGCTTACCAGGTAAGTGCTTTAATGCGGTGGTGAAGGAAGGCGATCGTGTGGAAGCAGGCCAACTGCTAGTGAAATTTAATTATAATAAAGTGAAAAAATTCGCTTCATCCTTGGCAACACCAATGATTATTACGAATCCTGATATTGTGAAATCATGGAGCTTCGCTCCGTTTAAACCAGTAAAGAAAGGCCAAGGCTCTGTTATGTCCGTAGTCCTTAAGCCAACTAAATCCGAGGGGGGGACGAACGGATGATTAGAGGTGTTGGTGCATCTGCGGGAATTGCCATGGGGCAGGCTTTTGTGATCCCCACATGGGAATGGGATTTCCCGGAGAAAATGATTGATGTGACGGATTTAGCATATGAATTCGAACGATTATATGATGGCATTCGGCATTCTAAGGATGAGCTAGAGCTCATCAAGCAAGAGATCAAAGAAGTCGTTGGACAAGAACAAGCGTATATATTCGATGCGCATTTGGCGATTTTGGAAGATCCCATTTTCATGAATGAGATTCAAGGAATTATTGAGCTGCAATACAAAGCCGCAGAAGTAGCGGTGAAAGAAGTTATTGATAAATTTGTAGGCATGTTTAATTTAATTGATGATGAATACATGAAAGAACGTGCGCTGGACATCAAAGATGTCGGTAATCGCCTCCTGAAGCATTTATTAGGGGATACAAGCACGACTGTACCTCCTATTGACCATCCATACATTCTTGTTGCTAAGGAGCTAACGCCATCACAGCTTGCTCATTTGGACCCTACGAATGTTTTGGGACTTCTGACCATTCTGGGAGGCACGCACTCGCACGTTTCGATCATGGCCAGAGCTATGTCTGTTCCTTATGTGCTCGGTCTAGAAGGGAAGCTGCTGCGTCCCATCCAAAATGGCGATTTCTTGATTATCGATGGGCAAGAAGGTACCTTGTATATTAACCCGGACAAGACGACAATTGAGCGCTACCAGGCTCGCAAGAAAAATTGGTTGGAGTTCAAAGAAAGTCTGCAAGAAATTGCGGATGTAGCTCCATTAACATTAGATAAGAGCTTCGTGAATTTGCATGCGAATATTAATTCTGTCATGGAAATTGATCAAGTGCTGCGAAATGGCGCATCCGGTGTAGGGCTGTTCCGTACGGAATACCTGTACATGGATCGTGATTCCTTACCTAGTGAAGATGAACAATTCGAGGTCTATCGCCACGCGGCGATGCAGCTCAAAGGGCGCCCGATTGTAATCCGCACCTTGGATATTGGCGGTGATAAGAAACTCGATTACATGCCGCTTGCCAAAGAAGATAATCCATTCCTAGGATATCGGGCGATTCGTATTTCTCTGGATCGTACGGATCTTTTTATGACGCAGCTAAGAGCGATCTTAAGAGCTAGTTATTATGGTAATGTGAAGATTATGTATCCCATGGTGACCTCTGTTGATGAGGTGCGTCAAGCGAAAGCGCATTTGGAAAGAGCGAAGATGGAGCTTAGCAGCCTTGGAGTACCTTTTAATGCCAATATTGAGGTTGGACTTACGATAGAGGTTCCAGCTGCTGCCATAATTGCTGATGTACTTGCCAGCGAAGTGAATTTCATGAGTATTGGTACGAATGATCTCGTCCAATATGTATTAGCTGTGGATCGAATGAACGAGAATATCGCGCACTTATATAATCCCTATCATCCGGCCGTTATTCGATTGCTCAAGCTCGTGATCGACGCAGGTAAGCGTGTTGGCATTCCAGTGGGCGTATGCGGAGAAATGGCGGGAGATATTCGGGCTCTGCCAATCTGGCTAGGACTAGGCATAGAGGAGCTAAGCATATCTGTTCAGACGCTCTTGCAGGTTAAGCACCGCTTGCTTAGCAGTGATGCCGCGACATGCAAAGCATTAGTAGATCGCATTTTAACTTGCAAAACCAGTGATGAAATCTTGGAACTGCTAGCTCAAACCGAACAAACGGAATCCATTGTAGGAGGTAATTAATTTGGAATTAGCGGGATTGAAGGTACTTGCCTTTGTTGATGAGGAGTTTGAGGATTTAGAAATGTGGTACCCTGTATACCGTTTACGTGAAGCAGGTGCGGTTGTAGATATCGTAGGACCGAAAGCCAAAACGGTATACCACGGGAAATATGGCGTTCCTATTACGACAGATTATGCTTTCGATGAGGTAAAGTCGTCGGACTATATTGGTCTATACGTACCTGGCGGCTGGGCACCTGACAAACTACGTCGCTATGCAGACGTTCTTAGACTCACGAAGGAGTTTCATGCGGATGTGAAGCCGATCGCGCAAATTTGTCATGCAGGCTGGGTTCTGATTTCAGCAAAAATCGTAGATGGCTACACGATGACGTCCACGCCAGGTATTCGTGATGATATCGAAAATGCTGGGGCAACTTGGGTCGATGAAGAAGTGGTCGTTGACCGCAACATCATTTCTGGGCGTAGACCGCCAGATCTACCTGCGTTTTCCAAACGATTTGTGGATGAGGTTATCGCATTCAGCAAACAACAGGAAAAGTAACACTTCGCTTCCAAAGGTGGCAAAAACTACTATGCTTATTTCAGAAGGAAATCTGACGACATCGTAGAATAACATAGTACAAGCAACTCATGTACATGCCGCCTGTCAGTGAAGGAGTGTTAGAATGCAAAAGTATTGTAAGTGCGGACGCACGATGAACCTTCGTCTGCGCACGGTTATTTATCAAAGCAAAGTAGATATTGAGAATGTCCCTATTTATTCCTGTGAGGCCTGTGGACGAAGTGAGGTTGTTCCTCATGTAAAGCCTGAGCTTACCGGTCTGATCGGTAGGTTGGGAAGTAAACCAGAGAAGCAGCAATTTTTCTTCCATGAAGTTTCCGAGGTTGCCTTTCTATTATTGAAAGTAACAGAAAAAGAGCGTATGAATGATTCCATGGAGAAAATTGTGGAAGAACGAATTAATGAGCTGTTGGACATCTTATTGCTAGCACAATCGCTAGGGGATGAGCCTTGGGCTGAGGAAATTCGCAAACGGTTATCACAAATCACTCAAAGCGCAATTTCAACTTAAATATGGACGGCCAGCCTCGTTAAGAGGTTGGCTTTTATTCTTTTTGTCAACCTTTTGAAAATAAAATGAAATTTTTTTCAAAGCATTTTCATTTTGCATTGCAAGATGGATTAATTTGTCGTATCATAACGATAATATACTAGGTTCGCAGAATACTTTGTGAAGTGGAGAGAGCAACCGTGACCGTAACCATTTATGATGTAGCGAGAGAAGCTGGCGTTTCCATGGCAACCGTTTCTCGGGTCGTCAACAACAACCCGAACGTGAAGCCGCAAACCCGTAAGAAGGTTTTTGAAGCCATTGAACGATTAGGTTACCGTCCAAATGCGGTAGCAAGAGGTTTAGCAAGTAAGAAGACAACAACTGTCGGTGTAGTCATTCCCGATATCTCCAATTCCATTTTTGCTGAAGTAGCGCGTGGGATTGAGGATATTGCGAATATGTATCATTACAATATTATTTTGTGTAATGCGGACAAGAAGAAAGAGAAAGAAATTCGCGTTATTAACACGTTGCTTGAGAAACAAGTGGACGGGCTGCTTTTCATGGGTGGTGTTGTAACCGAAGAACATATCCAAGCTTTCCGTACTTCCTCCGTGCCAGTCGTACTGTGCGGAACGAAGGATGAGAACCAAGCAATGGCATCCGTTGATATCGATCATGAAATGGCTGCCTTTGATGCTGTGAACGTTCTTATCGAAGCAGGTCATCGCGACATTGCTATGATCTCAGGAACGCTGCAGGATCCAGCGAATGGATTTGCAAGATATCAAGGTTACAAGCGTGCACTTGAAACGGCTGGAATACCACTACGTGATGAGTATGTGCGAATTGGTAACTATCGATACGAATCAAGTGTGGATGCAGTCAATTATTTCTTGGAGCTTTCCCCTAAACCATCTGCGATTTTCTCAGCAACAGATGAAATGGCGATTGGCGCAATCCATACGATTCAAGATAATGGTCTTCGTGTTCCTGAAGATATCGCCGTGATCAGTGTGGACAACATCCGCATGGCATCGATGGTTAGACCGACGCTAACGACTGTAGCTCAACCGATGTATGATATCGGCGCTGTGTCGATGAGACTTCTAACGAAGCTGATGAATAAAGAATCAACGGATAATATGCAAGTTATTTTACCGCATGAAATCATTAACCGTCATTCGGTTAAAGCTTAAGTTTAAGTGAAAAATAAACCAAATAAACCTCTAATCGTGTCATTCCATTCTGGAAGAGGCGCGGTGGAGGTTTTCTCATGTAGGAAGAGAGAGAGGACAAAATGATGACGTGGAATAAACTAGCCCTTATCGGTGCGATGAATGAAGAAATCGAGCTGCTCGTAGCTCATATGACAGATGTGCGTGAGTCTGTAAAAGCGGGAATTACATTCCGAGAAGGAACTTACTTTGGAAGAAATGTCGTCGTTTGCCGTACAGGCGTAGGGAAAGTGAATGCTGCGGTTACTACGCAAATTCTAATTGATCAGTTCGGTGTTGAGGCCGTTATTTTCACTGGTGTCGCAGGGGCGTTGGATCCTGAGTTGCAGATCGGCGATCTTGTTATTTCAACAGAATGCGTACAACATGATATGGATGTAACTGCACTTGGATTTCCTCGTGGCGTGATTCCTTACGCGGATAGCTCCGTGTATGTTGCGGACAGTAAGCTTGTTGATTTAGCCGTAGCTTCCGGTGAGAAATTGTTCGCAGGTAAAGTGAAGAAGGGCAGAGTACTTTCTGGCGATCAGTTTATTGCGAGCAGGGAAGTGGTGGCTAGCCTCCATCAAGAGTTGAACGGTGTATGTGTTGAGATGGAAGGATCTTCGGTTGCGCAGGTTTGTGCGATGAATGGCATTCCATACGTTGTTCTGCGCTCCATGTCCGATAAAGCGGATGGTTCTGCACATGTGAATTTCGCGGAGTTTACGGTGATTGCTTCGGAGAATTCGTATAAAATGGTTGAAGAGATGGTTAAATCGCTGTAAGTTTAATGAAAAAAAGCTCAGTACATCGCCAAACAGGCGGGATCTGAGCTTTTTTCTTTGAAATGAGTATTATTTCAAATACATCATGGCGAGTTCTTTCGTTTGCCGATTCTTCTCGGTTATCGCTTGGCGCCTAGGAATCGGCGCCCATGCGTGGGCCGGGTCGAGCCACGTCTCCACGAGTGGGACGGGGCTCTTGCCCTGCCAGGCGTCCAGCCACGCCTGGGGCAGCCTCAGCTGGGGATCCGCCTCCAGCTGACTCAATATGTCCTGCTCGCTCATCACGAGCCAGAGCAGGCTCCAAGCCCGCGGTACGACACGCCAGATGTCGTACCCGCCGCCCCCGAGCGCGACCCACCGACCTTCGCACCATTGGTGCGCAAGTCGATGGATAAGCTCGGGCATAGCTTTGTACACGCGCATGGAGCAATGCACATGCGCGAGCGGGTCGAAGGCATGGGCGTCGCACCCATGCTGTGAGATAATGACGTCCGGCTGGAAACGGGCGATCATCTCGGTCAGCACCTCGCTGAAGCATTCCAGCCAGGAATCATCCTCGGTGTAAGGCTCCACCGGGATGTTCACGCAAGTGCCGAACGCGTCGCCTTCTCCGCGTTCATTCACAGCGCCAGTGCCGGGGAATAAATATTTCCCCGTCTCGTGAATGGAGAGCGTGCCGACCTGCGGGTCGGTGTAGAAACTCCACTGCACGCCATCCCCGTGATGCACATCGGTGTCGATGTACAACACTTTGGCGTTGTACTTTTCTTTGGCATAGGCGATGGCTGCAGATGCGTCATTGTAGACGCAGAAGCCCGCACCCTTGCTCTGCAGGGCGTGGTGGAGCCCGCCGCCTAAATGCAAGGCATGCGGAACTTGACCCGACATCACGAGGTCTACGGCACGGATGGAGCCGCCTACAACCTTCGCTGTGATGTCATGCATCTCAGGGAAGTAGGGGGTATCGTCCGTGTCTAGTCCGAATCGGTTTGCCTCGCGCACCCATCGTTCATCAGGCACGGGCGCACTTAGTGCTTTCACAGCCTCGATATAAGGGGCTGCATGCACGCGGAGCAGATCCACATCAGTCGCCGAATTTGCCGTGATCAGAGCGCTGTCGGGGAGTGCGCCAGACTTGCGCAGCAGATCTACAGTCATGATAAGACGATCCTGATTGAAGGGATGGTTATCATTAAACTTATATTGAATTTCTTGATCATCATAGATAAACACAGGTTGCGTTAACTTCTTGTTCATATTCCAAATTCCCCCGAATTGGCTAACAATTTCGTTTGAAGTTATGTGAAAATCTTCAACACCTAGAGCTAATACATAAAGCGCTGTTGAAACCGTACACGATCGAACTGCTCGATCGATGAGATGGGGACCTGCTTCCCGGTTCTCACCATAAGACAGTTGGCGGGATGTGAGCATATTTCAGGATCATCCGTCGCAAACCAGATCATATCGACGCTTTTCATCAGCTTCTCCATCATCTGACGATATTCCCAAACTGTTAATTTACTGGTTTCCAAATCCCAATGCCAATAATATTCCGTGGTGAAGCAAATGACATTTTCCATTTGATCGCTTTCAAAGGCGAGCTGGATCATCTTTTTGCCTAAACCCATCGATCTGTAATCATCTGCGACCTCTATAGCGCCGAGCTCGATTAAATCTTTCATATTTCCCTGGGACCAGCGCTCGATTTCGTCTGCATAGTGGAAAGTGACGTAACCGACAATGGTGGATCCATCCCTAGCAAGAATGATTCGCCCTTCAGGTAAACCTGCAATCTCAATAAGGGCTTCATGCTGTTCTTTGGGTCTACGAAAGGCATCGAGTTTCGTGTGCATCGTGAGATCCTGCAGTTTTTCAGGTGGAACGGGGCCCTCAATTATAATTTCAGGTTGATCGGGAGCACTGCGCAAGCTTTGTGAGTGATAGATTTTGATATGCTGCATAACCTTGGCTCTCCTTCTAAAAAACAGCATGATGGGCATTTCCTTTACGAAAAATATAAGAATTTATATGTTTCACATAATTAGTTGGCTATATTTCTCCATAAACGCTCCCGTCCAAGAAGAACGGAGTAGTCGTTTATTTTGGATTCATAGTATTTATATACCAAAATTTTGTGCGAAATCATAGCAAAACTTAAACATAGGCGAAATATTCTGAGTGTGTTATAATAGAACATGTCAAAAATCGATCACATTTTGCTCGAATTCATCAGTAAAGTGAAAGCGGTTTATCTCGTGAGGAGGGTTTTACGTTTATGGATCAAATCAAAGATGAACTCATTAAATCAGTATCCCTTAATCCTAACATGGAAAATTACGAACAAACACATGCGACATTTGATTGGAAAGAGATCGAGAAAAGCTTTTCCTGGTACGAAACAGGCAAAGTAAATATGGCATATGAAGCCATTGACCGCCATGCGGAAGGCGCGAAGAAGGATAAAATTGCTTTATACTACAGTGACAGCACACGGGATGAAGCGATTACATTTGGACAAATGAAAGAAAGATCCAATCAGTTCGGGAATGTCCTTAGAGGTCTAGGCATTGGCAAAGGCGAGAGAGTTTTCATTTTCATGCCGCGGACACCTGAGTTGTATTATTCTTTACTTGGATCACTTAAAGTAGGCGCGGTTGTTGGCCCTCTTTTTGAAGCTTTTATGGAAACAGCGGTTAGAGACCGTTTGGCCGATAGTGAAGCTGTAGCGATTATTACGACACCTAGTCAGCTTTCGCGTGTACCTTATAATGAACTTCCACACTTGAAGCATGTGATTCTCGTTGGAGAGAACATTGAATTAGGTGAAGGGCAAGTTGATTACCATAAAGAAATGGCGAGCGCTTCCACGGAGCTGGATATCGAATGGTTGGATCGTGAGGATGGATTAATTATCCATTACACATCGGGTTCAACTGGGAAGCCGAAAGGTGTATTCCACGTTCAAAATGCGATGCTGCAGCACTATTATACGGGACAAATTGTTCTTGATCTAAAAGAAGATGACATCTACTGGTGTACAGCCGATCCAGGTTGGGTAACAGGGACTTCCTATGGGATCTTCGCTCCATGGTTGAATGGCGCGACGAATGTGATCCGCGGAGGGCGTTTCAGTCCACAAGATTGGTACAATACACTTCAGAAATATAAAGTTACTGTATGGTACAGTGCCCCAACTGCTTTCCGCATGTTGATGGGTGCTGGTGACGATGTTTCAACTGGGTACGATTTGTCAGCACTTCGTCATGTATTGAGTGTGGGAGAGCCGTTGAATCCAGAAGTTGTTAGATGGGGAATGAAGGTCTATAACCAACGTATTCACGATACATGGTGGATGACGGAGACAGGCGGACAATTGATTTGCAACTATCCATCGATGACGATTAAACCAGGCTCAATGGGTCGCCCGATTCCGGGTGTTGAAGCTGCTATTATTGATGATGCTGGAAACGTTCTGCCTCCGAATCGGATGGGGAACCTTGCGATCAAAACACCTTGGCCATCGATGATGCGTAAAATTTGGAATAATCCATCCAAATATGAAGAGTACTTCCGTCTGACGGGCTGGTACGTTTCTGGGGATTCCGCTTATCAAGACGAGGATGGCTACTTCTGGTTCCAAGGTCGTGTTGATGACGTTATTAACACTGCAGGCGAGCGAGTTGGCCCATTTGAAGTAGAGAGCAAGCTTGTTGAGCATCCTGCTGTTGCAGAAGCAGGGGTGATCGGGAAACCAGACCCTATGCGTGGGGAAATCATCAAAGCGTTTATCGCGTTGCGTGAAGGCTACGTAGCTTCGGACGAACTGAAAGCTGAGATTTCGAAATTCGTGAAGGAAGGGCTCTCTGCCCATGCGGCACCACGTGAAATTGAATTCAAAGACAAACTGCCTAAGACACGCAGTGGGAAGATCATGCGCCGTGTACTTAAAGCCTGGGAGTTAAACCTTCCGACTGGTGACTTGTCAACGATTGAAGATTAATTAGCTCTAAATATAAAGCTTTCTCCGCACCCTGCATGGTGCAGAGGAAGCTTTTTTTGTGTTTTGTGTGATACATAATAGGAAAAGAGGAAGAACCTGGCCGCGGCCAGGTTCTTCCTCTTTTCCTATTTGTTATATGCAATTGTGGCAGAGAATTTGGACTCGCCGGCATCATTAATGGCTGTGATTTTGTAATAACCATTGTAAGCAGCCGCAAAGTAGTGGAACTCCGTACCATTCTCAACGGTGCCTAACTTCATATATGTGCCCTTTTCTTTGTCGCTAAAGTACACCACATACTGTTTAACCTTGTCTTTGGCATCATTGGCTTTCCAGGTCAGGACGAGAGACGCGACCTCAGCTTTCGCTTTAATGCCGGTTGGGGCAGCGGGTGCATCCTTCGAGACTGGTTTGCCATTCGGAGTACCTGTTCCACCATTCGTTCCCGGTGAAGGTAGTGTCAGATCTGGCAATGGATTGCCATTGCTGTCGACACCTGGAATGAGTAAGGAATCTAAGCTGCTTCCGTCCGTATAAGAGGATCGACTTGGAACAGATTCTTTGCCCGCAACATCCACTGCGGTAACATAGTAGCCTGTTATTGCAGCGGTTTGAAGCTGATCAACAAACTTCGCTTCGGCGCCTGCAAGCACAACTTTGCCACCCATCAGCTGGAACTTGCCTTGATTATCCGAACGGTAAATGCGATAACCAACAATATCAGCATCTGTGTTCGGTTGGAAAGTAATTGTCGCTGTATCACCTGATTTGACTGTTACGACGTTGGCTGGCGCTGGTGGTACTTTGCCATCATCTGCCCTCGGATCCATCTCAGCAGGTGCATCTACATCATAATCTTCCGGCTTATAGAAATCGATAGGCTTTCTGCTTTTCTCAGGAAGCTTCTGCATCGCTTCATCGATTTCTTTTAACAATTGGGTGATTGATTTTTGTCGTTTAATAACGACCTTCTCTTGCACGAAGTCAGCTGGCGTACTCTCTTGAGCTACATAATTGAGCCCATTGAGCGAGCTGATTTTCATTTTAACCATGACATTATCTGTTTGTGTAGGCAAATACTTTTTGTTGAAAATATCAGTTACCGTATGATCCGAACCTGTCGTCAATTCACTCGGCAGCATGCCGGATAGACTGGACACAGTAGCTGAAACAATTCCGTCTGGTTTAGCAAATGTCTTGGTCGGGAAAAGATTCGGTTTTTGCTCGATAGTTTTGTTCATAATGAGAGCCCAGACATCTTTGGCATGGTTGGTTTGGCCAGTTTTGGACGACAGTTTATTAATCGGCTGATCATAACCAATCCACACACCTACTGTAATATCAGGGGTAAAGCCCATGAACCAAGCATCAGCATCATCCTGTGTGGAACCTGTTTTCCCAGAGATTTCGATTTTGCCGTATGATTTGAATTTCTTCATGAGATCAGCAGCCGTACCTTGGCTAGCGTTACTAATGACGGTTTTCATCATATCCGTAATGAGGTAAGCACTTTGCGGTGAGTACACCGTTTGCGGCTTCTGCTCATGGGCATAAATCGTTTTGCCATTCGAATCTTTAATCTCGCGTATTAAGTACGGTGCATTGAATACGCCCTTATTCGGAATGGAAGCATAAGCACCTGCCAATTCCTTGACAGAGGTTCCGCGGCTTAAACCGCCAATAACACCTGTCTGCGCTGCATTGTCTTCTTTGGTAAGAGAGGTAATGCCTAGTTTCTTAGCAAAATCCCAAGCTTGCGTGATGCCGACTTTATTGAGAAACACATCGATAGCAGGGATGTTATAGGACTGATTTAAAGCTCTACGTGCTGTCATCAAGCCATGGAACTTATGATCCCAGTTTTCTGGTAGATGGAAGCCTTTAACGCCGTCTTTGAGAATGATTGGAATATCATCCACAATACTTGCTGGTTGCAAGACTCCTTTTTCGAGGGCAGGGATGTAAGCGGCAATTGGCTTCATCGTTGATCCAGGCTGTCTGTAAGCTTGGGTCGCGTGATTGAGCTGCTCGTCGAAGAAGTCACGGCCTTCAATCATGCCCTTGATCGCTCCTGTTTTGGAATCAATCATGATGGCGCCTACTTGCTCGATACCGCCTTTTTTCTCATCCGTTGGTGCGAAATTCTTGTCATTGCTCGAAATCTCATGCATCGAATCATAAATTGTTTTATCAATGGTCGTGTAAATTTGATACCCGCCGCGTAATAGCTGTGTATGTATGTTTTTGAGCGCATCATTATAAGCGGTTGGGTTCGTTTTCGGATCCAATGTAGGATTCTGAATCTTCAATAAAATTTCTGCAGCTTCTTGTTCGGTTTCGATCATCAGATAAGGGTACGTTGTGTACGCTTTTTGTGCCGCTGCAGGCATCGATGCTTTGAGATCGAATTTGAGAGCTTCTTGATATTGATCGCTGGTAATTTTGTTCTCTTCCATCATTCGCTTCAGTACTAATTGCTGACGTGTTACCGCTTTTTTGTAGCCATCCTCATCGAATGCGGGCTTACTCGTAAATGCCGAGTATTGCGAAGGGGATTGTGGCAATCCAGCTAAATAAGCAGCTTGCGCAATGTTCAATTTGTCCAAGTCGTCGATGTTGAACAAGCCTTTGGCAGCGGCTTTAATGCCATACAGATTATAGCCAGTTGCCCCATTGCCATAAGGGATTTTGTTTAAGTAAGCGAGCAGAATTTCATCCTTCGACATGATACGTTCCATGCGAAGTGCAAGCAGCAGTTCTCTTGCTTTTCGGCCGTCATCACGATCTAGTGTTAGGAAAACGCGCCTAGCTAGCTGCTGTGTGATTGTACTGCCGCCGGTTTGCACATCTTCATTAAGAAGCTTCTGTGTAACCGCACGGTAGAGACCGCGAAAATCGATACCGCGATGATTGTAGAAATCCTTGTCCTCAATGGATAGGACCGCGTCTAACAAATTTTGCGGGATGTCTTCAAGCTGTGCAAGACGTCGATCTTCTTCTGTACGTAATTGTCCAATGACCGCATCATCATTGAAATAGGCAAAGCCCGTGATCGCATTCTCTTGCATTTGCTGGCGAATCGCTTCTTCGCTGCGGATCGGATCTTTCTTAACAAGTGCACTGACATATCCGAAAGCGGCGGATCCACCAAGTAGGCCAGCTAAAAAGACGCAGATGATGGCCCATTTTAAGGTAATCCCAGTTACTTTAAGTGTTGTTCTAACCCAGGGGCGATTCCATTTCGCGAAAAAATTGCGCATAAGTTCCAATATCCTCCTTACATGAACCCATATAGTATATCATAATTGCACCTTTTGCGGTAATGCTGATGGGAGAAAGGTTCGGTTTATTGTTTGACAAGCATCGGAATCCTGTGTTATAACAAGAACAAATGCGTTGATGGATCAGCAGTAGGTAGCTTGTGGATGCTTTCAGAGAGCCGGTGGAGGGTGCGAACCGGTACCTGCAGGTTAGTGAATTACGGTCTTGAGCAGTAAATGGGAACCTGCAGGAATGTGCCTGCACAAGTAGTATTTACCGATTAAACCTCGTTATCGGTTCTTGAGTGAAAATAGCACGCCGTGCCTACGACTTTCGTTATAGATGTACGTAACTGCTGTTTTAATTAGGGTGGTACCGCGAGTCAAGTCTTCTCGTCCCTTTGGGATAAGAAGGCTTTTTTTGTTTCTCATTTTACAATAAAGGATGGTTGAACATGAGTATTCTGAAGGATTTAGAGTTTCGTGGATTGCTGCATCAAATTACGGATAGAGAAGGTCTGGACAAAAAGTTGAGCGAAGAACGCGTTGTTCTTTATTGTGGCTTTGATCCGACAGCGGATAGCTTGCATATCGGCAGTCTGCTTCCTATTTTAACCTTGAGAAGATTCCAGCTTGCTGGTCATATTCCATTAGCATTAGTTGGCGGTGGGACGGGGCTTATTGGCGATCCGAGTGGTAAAGCGAACGAACGCACATTGAACGGGCCAGAGGTTGTAGAAGCCTGGTCACAAAGTATTAAAAATCAACTTTCTCGTTTTCTTGATTTCTCCACAGAAATTGAAAATAGTGCCGAGCTTGTAAACAATTACGATTGGTTAGGCTCTCTGAATGTGATTGAGTTCTTACGTGATGTGGGCAAAAACTTTACAGTGAACTACATGTTGGCAAAAGATTCTGTGGATTCTCGGATAACGAAAGGGATTTCGTTCACAGAATTCAGCTACATGATCCTTCAATCGTATGATTTCTTGAAGTTAAATGAAACGAAGAACTGTTCCGTACAAATTGGCGGCAGCGATCAATGGGGGAATATTACCGCAGGACTAGAGTTGATTGGCAAATCAACGGATCGACGCGCATTCGGTGTAACGCTGCCGCTTGTTACGAAGAGTGATGGTCAGAAGTTCGGTAAAACAGAAGGCGGAGCTATTTGGCTGGATGCAAACAAAACTTCTCCGTACCAGTTTTACCAATTCTGGTTAGGAACAGCGGATAATGATGTCATTCGCTTCCTGAAATATTTCACATTTGAATCCCATGAGGAAATTGGGCGTTTGGAAGTTGAAGTGCAGAATGAGCCGGGTAAAAGAGAAGCTCAGAAAGTGCTAGCGCGGGAAGTAACGAAGCTTGTTCACGGGGGAGAAGCGTTAGAAAGTGCACTTAACATAACAGCTGCTCTGTTCAGTGGAGATATTCAGTCATTGTCACGTACTGAAATTGAAGAGGCATTCAAAGATGTACCATCGACTACATTGGAGCAAGATGACGTTGCTTTAATTGATCTGCTTATTTCTGTAGGTGCTGCCCCGTCCAAACGTCAGGCGCGTCAAGACATTGAAAGTGGAGCTGTTACCGTAAATGGTGTTAAGGTGACAGATCTTGAAGTAACGACGAGTAAATTGGGCCGTCTTGGTGATGCCTATCTCATCATTCGCCGCGGCAAAAAGAATTACTTCCTTGTCAAATTCGCCTAATTTTACGCAACAAAATAACCCCCTTAGGGTAATCCCTAAGGGGGTTTCTTTTATTAACGGCTGTAGAACTCGACGATTTGTTTCTCGTCAATTTCTTGTGGAAGCTCGGAACGTTCTGGTAAACGGATGTATTTACCTTCTACGCTTGCGTCGTTAAACTCAAGGTAAGTTGGAAGGTAGTTACGGTTAGCAAGAGCTTCTTTCACAGTGGAAAGGCCTTTGCTTCTTTCACGAAGTGAAATCACATCACCAGTGGATACGATGTAAGAAGCGATATCAACTTTTTTGCCGTTCACAGTTACGTGACCATGAGCAACGAGTTGACGAGCACCTGCACGGGAGTTGGAAAGACCAAGACGGTAAACCAAGTTGTCTAGGCGGCTTTCAAGCAATACCATGAAGTTTTCACCGGCAATACCTTTAAGCTTGGAAGCTTTGTCGAACAAGTTGCGGAATTGTTTTTCGTTCAAACCGTACATGTGACGAAGCTTTTGCTTCTCATTCAATTGTACGCCGTAACCGCTCATTTTTTTGCGTTGTCCTGGGCCATGTTGACCTGGAGGGAATGGGCGTTTCAAGTCTTTACCGTTACCACTCAAGGAAATACCAACTCGGCGGCTTAATTTGAATTTAGGTCCTGTATAACGTGACATTTAGGGAAAACTCCTTCTCATGACAATTAGTTTAGTAAATAGCATCTAGATGTCAGGGTGAAGACAAGTGCCCGATTTTGCTAACGAATCATAAAGTGATTCCCTGTCAAGAGTAGTTCAGCCGCTGTCTTGTCAGGAGCAAAAGCAGTGAGGGTGATCACAAATGGCATTCACCGAAATCATGGTGTTACTCGACTTCTAATTTTATTAAAAACAGGGGCAAGTGTCAAGTCTCTCTCGGCCCCAATGAGAGGAAAATATCGTGCAATAGCAGATAAAAAATAGTATGATAGAAGAAAGTAGATTAAATTGGTGCTTAAGAACTATTGTTAGTGAGTGAAGGAGAGCCTATGAGTGAACTTCGCAGTATACAAAAGCATAGTCGTTCAGAACACTATGACGTGTTTCTTCGGCAAGGCTTTATACTTTCTGGCAACTTTTCTTACGAGGGTTTGCAGGTAACCCCCATTTTACACCATGCCTTTGAGAACTGGAATCAACAATTCGGTGCTTATATGCTGCCTTCACAAACGGCTCTGCTGTGCGTAAATGAGCATCTGTGCGTGATCGAATCGTGTTCGAATGACACGCCTTCGATTGATAACTTCATGCAACCAGGGGTCTCGTGGAAAGCCACAGATCGTGGTGATAATCCGTTTGCCCGCTGTGAAAGTGTAGGTCATATCCTGCTGATTAATGGCTCCGAATGGCAGGTGCGAGAGTTTGCATCGTATCAAGTTGCGGTTTCGCCAGTTATGGATATGCAAGGTGAGGTCCAATTTTATTTAGGACTTTTTACCCAATCGAACATAAATATGGAAAATTTAGCACAATTACTATATAGTCTTGCTCTTTCATTTCAAAGCTCCATTCTCCATGTTGAAGAACGCAGGAAATATGATCGCCTCAATAACCTTCATCATCAGAAGGAAATGGAAGCTAAGAAGCATGTTATTCTTTTCGAAGCTTCCAAGAAACTGCTTGCGAAGATTGATGTTCATTCTGTGTTGACAGAGGTTATTGAGTGTTTGGGGCGTGTATATCCCAACACACGAGTTGATTTATTGCTGTCGCAAGATAATGATTCTACGAATATATCCGTGAAGCCTTTGAACTTCCAGCGTACAGAGTCGGATATTCGAACTCGCGCTTTCATGGAAGGCCGAGTGATCTTTGAGCCAACTACAACAGGCAGCGTTTCGAGCTCAGGAAATATCGCGGCACCTTTATCAGGGAAGCAGGGCGTGTACGGTGTTCTGTACATGGAGTTTACGGACGAACTGATCGACGCATCGGATTTGCAATTCATTGAGCTGTTAGCAGACTCGGCGGGCACGGCATTTGAAAATGCGAAACTATACGAACAATCCAATCTTATGATTAACGAACTGCGGCTCATTAATGAAATTACAAAACAGCTTAATCAAAGTTTACGTCTAAATGAAATTTTCAATTCAGCATCTAGTGAAATTTTAAGTATTTTTGGGGCTGATTATAGCTGTATTCTTCAGAACTCCAAAGATAGTGATCAGTTAATTGTTCAGGCGACCAACTTACCTGCCATGTTTCATGAGACATTTACACTTGATCAAGGCTTTTCAGGTCTGATTTATTCGTCCAAGGAGCCGATCATTATTTCCGATTATTGGAGTAATGATAAAGTAAACTCAAGCTTAATGCAACGAACGAACTCCCGATCCCTGATTGGCTCACCTATCCTTGTGAATGGCCAAGTAGAGGGCGTCATCCTCATCGTGCATCGTTTGCCGAACTTCTTTTCATATGATAATTACAAGCTTCTACAAGTGCTTTCAAGCCATATTGGACTGGCCATGACGAATGCCTCTTTACATGCGGAAGTGAAGCGAATGGTCATTACGGATAATTTGACGGGGCTCTATGCTCGGCATTATTTGGATGAACAAGCGAATCTGATGCAGAAGAAAGATTTCTGTGGTTCTCTAATTGTTGTAGATATTGATAATTTCAAGAAGGTAAATGACACGCACGGCCATCAAATTGGAGATAAAATTCTAATCCATGTGAGCCAGATCATCAAGTCCAGTATTAGAGAAATGGATATCGCGGCTAGATGGGGCGGAGAAGAGCTTGCGGTGTATTTACCTCAAGTGTCCAAGGATCAGGCGATTCGGATTGGTGAGCGTATTCGCAGGCGTGTCATGGAAGAGACGCAACCACAAGTTTCAGTTTCGTGCGGTGTGTCCGATTGGAATTGGGAAGAAGATAAAATCAGCGTGGAATCACTCTTCTACCGAGCAGATATGGCTCTCTATCAAGCCAAACATAATGGCCGTAATCAAATTCAAATCGGTTGACGCTTATAGGTGCTTGTCTTCGGACAAGCGCTTTTTTCATTCATAAGCATGTGGTAAGCGGGGGAAGGAAGGTTGTATCAGGTTGAACTTATTTAATGTTCGATGAGCAATCGAAGGGGATAACGATCACTTGTTTGCTCTTCCTGAACCTCTTGTAACATGTTACAATGATTTGGTCTAAGGGAGGATGGTCGAATTTTGTCGGCATTAAAAAGTAAACGTACAGTTCTGCTCATTTGTATTATTATCGTGATCCTTGGCTTGCTTTATTTCTTCTTCTATAATCCTGTAGGTATTAAACTTGCACATAGTAACATGCGGCAGTTGTCTGGTCATTTAAGAGACATTGGCTGGCCTGGTAAAATAATTGGGATGAGTTTGATTTTCTTCCAAACATTCTTTCCGTTTATTCCGTTCGTCCTTGTAGCAGGTACTAATGTTGCAATATTTGGGATAAAAATGGGATTTCTTGTGAACTACGTCATGTCGTGCTTAGGAGCCATTGCTTCCTTTTATTTTGCACGTTATTATGGACATGCTTGGGTAGAAAAGAAACTCGAACGCTTTCCTTTGGTTACGCAATTTAGTAAGCGGATGGAGAGGCACGGCTTCTTCTACGTATTAATTGGACGTTTAATACCCATTCTTCCGTCTTCTGGCATCAACTTCTCTGCGGGTCTGACACGTATGAAATTTCGTCATTTCCTATGGGGCACGTTGCTGGGGAAATTTCCAATCGTTTTCTTGGAATCCATGATCGCTCATGATCTATTTCATTTTCAGAAATATAAGGGCAGATTGCTCTTATTGCTTGGTATATTAGTACTCCTTTTGTTTCTTGGAAATAGTGTGAAGCGAGCGCTTGCGCCGAAGACGAAATAAAGGGCTTACATGGAGAATGCAGGAAATTTTGTAGTTGCTTTCCCTTCCTGTTCCAAGTTATCATAGAGGAAGTAAGTTGACCAACTCATATGCGACTATAATGGAGGAATGAAATATGCCAAGTGCTAATAATGCAGCAATTGTTGAGATTTCCCAAACAGCGAATAAATTCAGATCATCTATCGTTCTTCAATACGACAATAAGTATATCGATGTAAAAAGTATTCTTGGTTTGTTTACTACACTACTTAGCTCCAGCAACTACGATTTGCATGTTCATGGTCCAGATGCTGAAGAAGCGAAAGCAGCTATGGCTGAAGTATTCGCAAAGCACAGTTTGGGCGTAAACGTCGTTCAAGATTAAAATTGTAACAAGAGAAGGTATTCTCAGAATCTCTGAGGGTACCTTCTCTTGTATATTACGGCAATTTCGCTTAATATAGATCATATAAGAACGGATGACTTTGCGTATAGGGGGAAGTTGGGAATGTCTTCATCTGATTTATTGCTGGATATGAATCAAAAGGCGCTTAATCTTCTTCAAGAAGATGCAGATAAAATCGAAAAGCTGATCGAAGTACAGATGGAAAATTTGACGACGCGTCAATGTCCACTATACGAAGAGGTATTAGATACGCAAATGTACGGACTTTCGCGGGAAATTGATTTTGCCATTCGAGCGGGACTGATCTCCGAATTGCCAGGCAAACAAATTCTAAATAAGCTTGAACGTAATCTTGCGCAGCTTTATGAAGCGTTGAACAATAAAAAGTAACCCCGAGGGGTTACTTTTTTTGTTATAAGCATGCAATTAAACGAGGAAGAATACGACACCAAGTATGATGTATACGAACAGGAGAAGGAGTCCTTCATACCAGTTCGTGGATCCATCCTGTGTGATGGACTTCGTTATGAACACGGCGACACCAATGGCCGCGATTTCATAGGTAGTAAAGACAATGTTCATTGGCGTACCACTTACGAAGAAACTCAGCAGGATAAGCACTGGGGCGACGAATAGCGCGATTTGCAAGGAGCTTCCGATTGCAATTTCAACGGCTGCACCCATTTTATTTTTCAAGGCCATCATGACCGCGGCACTATGCTCAGCGGCATTACCGATAATGGCAATGAGGAAAGCACCGACAAACAGGTCAGATAACCCGAATTTGTGTGTAACCTCTTCCAGCGTACCGACTAACCATTCACTCGTAAAGCCAACCATGGCCGTTGCAACGACGAGGAAGACAATGGAAAGGCCTTTAGACCAAGCTGCCTCACCGTGTTCGATTGCTTCATCGGAAAGAATACTTTTGTGGGTAATCATCGAGAATATCAGCCAAAGTAAATAAGCAACAATCAGGATAATAGCCACGATCATACTCATGGATGATGTTTCTTTGGTTGTCAAACCACCTGCAAAGATCGCTGGAATAAATAGTGCGACTACACCAAGAATCATTAAGGAAGAATTGTGCGATGCCATTTTGACATTAAAGGATTGTTCTTTGAACTTTAACCCACCTGCGAACAAGCTCAGACCAAGAACGAGTAACAAATTCCCGATGATGGCACCAGTAAGACTGGCTTTGACTACTTCAAACAGTCCGTCTCGGACTAAGAAGAAAGCAATGATAAGCTCTGCTGCATTACCAAATGTGGCGTTTAGAAAGCCTCCCATGCGGTCTCCTGCATAATGCGCTACGCTTTCAGTAGCTTTTCCTAAGAACCCAGCCACGAAAACAATGGCGACACAAGCAATTACGAATTGTAACGTTGTATCAAGGTGCATGTAATGTGCGATACCGGCTGCTACGAAAGAAACGAGCAACCCAATGTAGAATAATTTACCTTTCAATGGGAACCCTCCGACTCTAAAAATATTGGAACTTTTTAACTTCTTATAATATACCGACTTTGTTTACCAAAGTAAATTAAAATGGATACGAGCAGGCAGTTCTTGCTTTAAGCATTTGTTCTTATTACAATAGATTTATACCAAGTTTAGGGAGTGATCCGTATGTCCGAAGACAATCAAACTGGCTTAATTCGAATTTCTGATGATGTAGTATCGACAATTGCAGGACTTGCAGCCCTGGAAACAGCAGGCATAGCGGGCATGTCTGGTGGAATCTCTGAAGGCTTAGCGAAGCGTCTAAGCGGTAAAAACGTACAACGCGGCGTTTCTGTTGAAGTAGGGCAAGTTGAAGCTGCGATCGATTTGCGAGTGATCGTGAAATACGGCTCCCGAATCCAGGATGTATGCAGAGATCTCCAGGAGAACGTTCGGGAAGCTGTTGAAAATATGACAGGGTTAAATGTTGTTGAAGTGAATGTGAAAGTGGAAGGTGTGGCATTTACAGAAGAAGAAACGGAAGATCAGCTCCGTGTCAAATAAGCGCCATAAAAAAAAGACCCGATCGACGTTATATCATGTCGATAAGGGTCTTTTTTTATGTGTTTTCTGCGATTTTTGCGCAGCTGGAATTTCTTTGAACGTTTGTTCCCGAGATATCCCAAGGATGACCCCCATACTGATCAGGGAAACCATCATGGAGGAGCCTCCCGCTGAGATGAAGGGTAGTGTTACACCTGTAAGCGGAATGGTATTGGTAACGCCGCCGATATTAATAAAGGCTTGAATAGCGAACATAACCATAATGCCAACACCGGCTAACATCCCAAACAAGTCTGGGCAGCGGACTGCAATGAGAATACCGCGCCAAATGAAGACGAGATAGACGAGAAGGAATAAAGAGCTGCCAATGAATCCGAGCTCTTCACCGATAATAGCAAAGATGAAATCGTTATGTGCTTCCGGTAAATAGTGAAGCTTCTGAATACCTTGTCCGAATCCGGCGCCTGTTAATCCGCCGTGTCCGAAGGCATACAAGGATTGCACAACTTGCAAGCCTGATCCTTGCGGATCAGCAAAAGGATCCATAAACGAAGTGATCCGATCGACCCTAAAGTTAGAGTCCGTATTGCCCAGTACTAAGTACAATAGAACAGCTATCCCAAGGACTACCGTCAGAATAGTACCTAGATAAAAAATATGTTTGAGGTTGGAGCCTCCAACCATGATGACAATGGCAGAACACGTCAAGAGAATCATACAGGACCCGAAATCAGGCTGTAAGAGGATCAAACCGCACACGAAACCAACGATCAGGATAGCTGGGAGCAATCCCTTTTGAAAACTCCTAAATTTCTCTTCTTTATTACTGATCAGAGAGGCTAGATAGAGAATGACAATCAACTTGGCAAACTCGGTTGGTTGTATTCCGTATTTGCCCAGTGAGTACCAACTGCTCGCACCATTCGCTTTACTCGTGAAGACAACGAAAACTAACCCGAGTAAAACGAAGAAGAAAGCAGGGATGACGAGCTTCTTTAGTTTGGTGTAATGAATGTTCATGCAAAATAACATGCCAATCGTCCCGATGCCAACCGCGAATATTTGCTTTCTTGTGAAGAACCAAGGGTCATCCCATCGATAGGCACTTGTCATTGAGCTTGCGCTAAACACCATGACTAGACCGAAACAAACTAATACAAAGGTTAATAAGAGCAGCAGAAAATCCGGTGTTCCTCTTCGAGGGGGATTCATGCTGATTCCTCGCCTAGTCTGCTAATAATTGTTGCAGTTGGTCTAATTTTTGTTTGGAGATTTTGAGCACGTTTTCTGGGATTGGTGAATTGTAGTCCAAACCATGTGGGAACGTTTCTTTGCCTATGTAAGCTTCTTCTAGATATAATACAGCATAAGGAGATTCTAACTTGCCAGTTTCTACACGTGCGTTTACACGCAAGAAGTAGACAGCTTTACTTGCTTTATCTTCCATTTTGAAGTCGTAAGTAGCACGAGTGTATTCCCATTGCCAGCGAACAAAACCAAGTTTAGTTGTTACTTCGTCCAAGTGAGCCAAATCGCTTTTTAGGCCTTTTAAGCCAGTTGCTTCAATAATCAATTTTAACGCCTCCATATTGTACGTATGCATTCTTTTCTCATGATAGTATGTTTCTAAGGGTTCTGCAAGTCGATTGCCGTGTGTAAATTCTAATATTTGATGGCACTTTAAAGATGAAACCATGATTGATATTTGATAGAATAGGTTTTAAGTGAACATTTTTAGATAAAAGTAAGTGATTGAGAACGGGAGGTGGATGTATCTTATGAATCAATTTCAGGAAGAACTCCAAGCGATATATGAAGAAATGGTGGGCTGGAGACGTTATTTGCATCGGAATCCTGAGCTTTCCTACCATGAGTACCAGACAGCAGAGTTTGTAACTCAACATCTACTGAGCTGGGACATTGAAGTACGTACAGGCGTAGGCGGGAACGGTGTTGTCGGTTTGCTTCGCGGCAGCGGTGAGGGACCGACAGTTGCCCTTCGTGCGGACATGGACGCACTTCCGATTCAGGATGAGAAGAACTGTGACTATACATCAACGAAGAACGGGATTATGCATGCCTGTGGACATGATGCACATACATCAACTTTGCTCGGAATAGCCAAGGTAGCCAGCCAGCATCGGGCAGAACTGAAAGGGAATTTGGTCTTTCTGTTTCAGCATGCAGAAGAAATTTCTCCTGGCGGCGCTGACTCGATGATTAAAGCTGGAGCGCTGGATGGCGTAGACGCAGTATTCGGCGTTCACTTATGGACGCCGTTCCCAGTTGGACATGTCTACACGCGATCAGGGGCTTTCATGGCCGCGCCAGATGAGTTTACCATCAAGGTTCAAGGAAAAGGCGGTCACGGCGGTTTACCTCACCAAACAATTGATAGTGTCTATGTGTCCTCACAATTAGTTGTTAACATGCAATCCATTGTAAGTAGGCAAGTAGACCCTGTAGAACCTTGCGTTGTTAGTATTGGCTCATTCCATGGCGGCACTAGCTTCAATGTCATAGCGGAAACAAGCGTCCTCAATGGAACCGTGCGTACCTTTAATCCTGAGCTAAGACAAGATGTGAGAGCACGGATTGAGAGAATTGTGCAGGCGACATGCGAGATGTCTCAAGCAACGTATGAGCTAGAATATAAGCTTGGTTATCCAACCGTTATCAATGATGCCCATGAAGCAGCCCGTTTCTTCCAAGTAGGGACAACCTTGTTTGGTGAAGAGAACGTGCATGAATCTCCACTTATTATGGCCGGAGAAGACTTTTCCTATTATTTGCAAGAGAAGCCAGGATGCTTCATGTTTGTAGGTGCTGGTAATGTTGAAGCTGGTATCGTACATCCTCATCATCATCCGAAGTTCGACATTGATGAAAAGTCCATGTTAAACGCGGCGAATTTACTTCTGTCTATGGCCTTGGATTATATGGCATGAATGCCCTCGGAACTTTGGTGAATGCTAATGTAGCAATAATTTGTTGCACTACATGACATCAAGGAGGATGATGAAATTGCCAGACAAGCAAGTAAAAGAAATCATGAGTAAAGATTGCGTGACGGTTACCCTGCTGGATAACGTGTTCGAGATTGCTTTGAAAATGAAGCAGCACGATATTGGTTTTGTTGGAGTTGTTGACGGGAACAAGTTCATTGGCGGAGTGACAGACCGAGATTTAGTTGTTCGAGGCTATGCGGAGAAACATTCAGGTTCAACGGCTGTGGAAACAGTCATGACGAAAGATATGGTCACTGTTGATCCTAATACGTCTGTTGAAGAAGCTGCGAGAATCATGGCACAAAATCAAATTAGGCGGTTACCGGTTCTCGAAAATGGCGAGCTTGTTGGTATTGTAGCTATTGGCGATTTGGCCGTTAGAGGCAGTTTTGAAGACGAGGCTGGCGAAGCATTAAGCCGAATTTCGCAAGAGCGTACGCTTGTGGGAAGTCATTAACCAAACTTATCCAATTCATTTAGCAGCTTTTCCCAAATCTGAGGGAAGGCTGCTTTTTTTCGCTAATTTCTCTTTACGAGGTACATCCAAGTAAGCGATAATAAGAAACGAAATGGGTGAAGGGGGTCCGTATAGAAAAGATGAACATGTTTGAAGACAACGCTTCCATTGGTTTTATCATTCTAGATTCAAACTGGCATTTTATATACGCAAACGATTATGGCGCAAGTGTATTAAATCGGTCACCTGAAGAACTTCTTGGTAAAATGGCGTGGACCGAGTTTCCCGCTGCAATTAGGCATGCCACTTACAGTCATTTTCATGAAGCTCGGAGAAATGGGAAAGAAATTGCTTTCAAAGAATATGTGAAGCCGTCCAATCAATGGATTCATGTAAATGCCTATCCTGTTGGAGACAACTTACATATTATTATCCGTAAAACAGAGATGATTACGAATCATTTCGCCATTGAAAATGATCTATATAAAAAATATACAAATTATGTACAAGATCTCATTACATTAACATCTGAGGATGGCACTCTACTTTATGTTTCGCCTTCGATTAATAGCCTACTAGGATATGAATTAGAAGATATGTACGGTGCTAATGTGTTGGCTTTTTGCCATCCCGAGGATATCGATGGATTGAAGAAAGTTTTCAAGATAGAAAATGAGAATGTTATGAATGAACAAGGAACAATAACCTGCCGCTTCCTTCACAAGAAGGGGTGGTACGTTTGGTTCGAGAACAATTTCAAGTGGTTGTTGGACGAACGGGGGAAACGTAGTCAGAATATCGGGATTTGGCGAGATATCTCAGAACGCAAGATGGTAGAAGAACGATTCATACAGGCACAGCGCTTAGGCCAATTCGGCAGCTTTGAACGAAATCTGGACGAAGATTCGATCAAATGGTCGGATGAAATGTTCCGAATTTTTGGTTTGAAACCGGGTTTTAGCATTAATTTGAGTGAACTGATTGATTTTATCCTTCTTGACGATCGTGAGAAAGTAGCTCTTGCCATTAAACAGGCTGTCATGTGTGGCATGTCAGATATAGTATACAGAATCAGACGTCATGATGGGGAAGTCCGTCATTTACGTTCCCAAACCGAACGTGTCATTTTAGAAGGCGGTCGAATGGCAGTTCGTGGACTTGTTCATGATATTACCGTTCACAAGCGAATTGAACATGAGCTCATTCAAAGTAAAGCGAAACTGGAAATCGCGCAAGAAATAGCTGGCCTAGGACATTATGAGTGGGACGTAATCCATAATGTGGTGTATTTATCGGACGAATTGACGGCATTGTTTGGTTGCACAGATCCTGTTCAACAGTTACCTATAGAAGCCCTTCTTGAAAGTATTCACCCCGATGACCTGCCTAAAACGAAGACGGCTGTCAAAAATGCTCTTCATGAAGGAACATTGGATCTGGTCTATAGAGTCGTGCTTAGTGATGGTGTGCGAATTTTGCATACGTTAGCAAGAACAACGTATGACGAGTGGGGAAGAGCCCTGTGTTTATTCGGAACAGTCCAGGATATCACGGTCCAGAAACAGACGGAGGAGCTGCTCCGTAAAACGGAGAAATTACATGTTGCTGGCCAATTGGCGGCAGGCATTGCACATGAGATACGCAATCCGCTGACAGCGCTGAAAGGCTTTGTGAAGCTGATGTGCCATGCGAACGAAGAGAGTAAACTGCGCTATTATCACATTATGCAGGAGGAGTTTAATCGCATTGAGCTGATTCTAGGCGAGCTTCTAATCCTCGCGAAGCCGCAAGCTGTTGCCTACATGCCTCACGATCCATTAACGATTCTTGAAGAAGTGATTCAATTATTAAACACGGAAGCGATCATGAATAATGTTGAGATTATGCTACATACCAAATCGATTCTTCCAGCGGTTAAGTGTGAGCGAAATCAAATAAAGCAAGTTTTCGTGAATGTCATCAAAAATGCAATCGAAGCCATGCCTTCTGGCGGCTCATTGATCATTACAGCATACGTGCAAGGGAATGACGTCGTATTAGAGTTCGTCGATCAGGGGCAGGGCATATCGGAGGATCGATTGCCGCGAATTGGCGAGCCTTTCTACACGACGAAGGAAAAAGGGACAGGCCTCGGCATGATGGTCAGTTTTACGATCATTGAGGAACATCATGGTTCCATCCGCTATCAAAGTAAGCTTGGAGTCGGAACAAATGTAAACATACAATTACCAGCTTATGTTCAGTAAACTTGTCCCAATGTCGTGTAACTGTCAAAGTTCGCAATAAGGTAGTCAATCTGCGACAAGATGCCTCTTCATAAATATGCTAAAGTGAAAGCGTGCTTAATAATTGTGAATCTGACAAGAAAAAGGTGACGTACAGTGGAGAAAGTAAGGATTGGTATCGTTGGTCTGGGGAACATGGGAACCGGACATGCCAAATATTTGGTGAAAAATGAAGTGAAGGGCGGCGTACTTACCGCTATTTGTGAACCACGAGCAGATCGTCTAGAGTGGGCAAAAGAAAATCTAGGTGAAGGTGTCCAATTATTTGACAATCTTGACGATTTTCTGGCTTCTGGATTGATTGATGGGGTTTTGATCGCAACGCCTCACTATGATCACCCTGAAACAGCTGTACGTGCATTCCAAGCAGGCTTACATGTTATTTGTGAGAAGCCGGCAGGTGTGTATACCAAGCAAGTGCGTCAAATGAACGAAGCGGCAGCAGCTTCAGGTAAAGTATTCAGTATGATGTACAACCAACGTACAAATCCTTTATATAAGAAATTAAAGGATCTAGTTTCTTCTGGCGAGTTAGGTGAAATTCGCAGAACCAACTGGATTATTACAAATTGGTATAGATCCCAAAGCTATTACGATTCAGGCGGCTGGCGTGCAACATGGGCTGGTGAAGGCGGCGGCGTGCTTATCAATCAGGATCCGCATCAATTAGACCTATGGCAGTGGACGATCGATATGATGCCGAAGCGTGTTCGCGCTTTCTGTTATTTCGGTAAACACCGCAATATCGAGGTCGAAGATGATGTAACGGCATTTGTTGAGTATGAAAATGGCGCGACAGGTCTGTTCGTGACTACGACAGGCGAAGCTCCAGGAACGAACCGTTTCGAATTGTCAGGCGACCGCGGCAAGATTGTCATTGAAGACGGTAAATTGACGTTCTGGCGTTTACGTGTATCGGAAAGAGAATTCAATGAAACGTACAAAGGCGGTTTCGGTCAACCAGAATGTTGGAAATGTGAAATTCCGGTTGAAGGTACAGAAACAGGCCACATGGGGATCACGCAGAACTTTGTTGATGCGATCCTGCATGGTACACCTTTGATCGCTCCGGGAGCAGAAGGTATTAAAGGTTTGATGATTTCCAATGCGATTATGCTCTCAACATTCACAGACAACTGGGTAGATTTGCCGATTGATGAGGATTTGTTTGAGCACCATTTGCAAGAGAAAATTAAAAACTCCAAAACGAATAAAGAGGCAGGCTCCTTTAAAACACTTGATGTTTAAGAAGATGATGGGGGAAATTCGACATGCAAAAGAATGATGGCATGAATTATGCGCCAAAAGGCAAACCGAACCTTGTTGTTCAAAAAGGGGAGTTTACCTTCGCGGTCATAGCCCTGGATCATGGCCATATTTATGGCATGAGTAATGGACTTCTGGAAGCAGGCGCTGAGCTGAAATGGGTGTACGATAAAGATCCTGCGAAAGTAGCGGCATTTGTAGAAAAGTTTCCTCAAGCACAGGTAGCTGCTTCTGAAGAAGAGATCTTTCAGGACCCAGAAGTGAAGTTAATTGCTGCCGCTGCTGTACCTTCTGAGCGTGGTCCATTAGGCATCCGTGCCATGGAGCATGGCAAAGACTATTTTACAGATAAAACTCCGTTCACTTCCTTAGAACAGCTTGCTGATGCGAAGGCTGCGGTCAACGCAACTGGACGTAAATATGCTGTGTACTACAGTGAACGACTACATGTGGAAAGCGCTGTTTTCGCAGGTCAATTGATCGAAGAAGGCGCAATTGGTCGCGTTGTTCAAGTGATTGGTCTAGGACCTCACCGCTTGAATGCGTCAAGCCGTCCAGATTGGTTTTTTGAGAAGGATAAATACGGCGGTATTCTAACAGACATCGGCAGTCATCAGATTGAACAGTTCCTCTTCTATGCGGGCTGTAAGGATGCGACGGTCGTAAGCAGTAAAGTAGCAAATTATCATGCGAAGGATTATCCGGAACTTGAGGATTTCGGCGATGCAACACTTATTGGGGACAATGGGGCAACGAACTATTTCCGTGTAGACTGGCTGACACCAAACGGCTTGGGGACATGGGGAGATGGGCGTACGCTGATTCTTGGAACCGAGGGGTATATCGAGCTGCGTAAATATATTGATATTGCTCGCGATCCGCAAGGGGATCAACTTTATCTGGTCAACCAACAAGGAGAAAAGCACTACAGTCTACATGGACAAGTAGGCTTTCCATTCTTTGGTCAGTTGATCTTGGATTGTATTCATCGTACAGAAAATGCAATGACACAAGCGCATACGTTCAAAGCGGCTGAATTGTGTTTACTTGCCCAAGCGAAAGCCGTTCGTGTTGAGTAGCTTCACACAGACGTTGGATGACGTTTTTCAATGGAACGGATATTGCCGTTTGGCATGATAGTCCAATTGCACATACAATTTAAAATTGGGGTAGTTAGCGGTAAAATCGCTAGCTGCCCTTTTTGTATTTCCGCCGGCACTCTTGTTCTCGGCAGTAAGCAAAGGCCAAGTCCGCTTATGGCAAATTTTTTTATCGTCTCATAGATATTGATCTCATACTCCTCAATCATCACTATTTTCGATTGAACCAATCAATTATTATAGATAACTCTGATACTTCTTGCCATGTTAAAATCAATTCCAACCAAAGGATGGGGGGAATTACCATGTGGAACTTATACGAGATAGAGAAAAAAATGGAAGCTCATGCGAAAGATATGGAAGAGCGCTCAAGGAAAGCACATTGGTACATGAATGAGGAAGAAAAACGGTTGCGTCCTGCCAGAATTGTGCGCTGGCTGCCGCTCGGCGTCGTGTTAGTCGTCGGTTATGTGACACTACGTGAACTCTTTTAAGATACGTTAGCATGGTGTCGATGTTTAAATCGAGTACTTTCCCTTCATACTAAGGAAAAAGGAGGGAATATACGCGATGACTATGGATCCTTCAAGACCTCTGATCATTCAGAACGATTTATCTATCCTCCTCGAAACGAAGCATCCTGAATTTGAACAGCTCCAGGGCAAGCTGGCTCGTTTTGCAGATCTAGTTAAAAGCCCGGAGCATCTTCATACGTATCGGGTTACACCGTTGTCCTTGTGGAATGCAGCTGCAGCTGGGATGGGGTTGGAAGAAATGACAACTTGCTTACATCAAAATGCCAAATTTGGCGTTCCTTCTACCGTTCTTAGCACGATTCGAAAATATACGAAACGCTACGGACTCCTGCGCATGGTGCATGTGGGGAGCGAGCTCTTCTTGGTCAGCGAGGATACCGTTGTATTCAAAGAAATTTGTGCTTATGAATCCTTACAAAAATATCTCAAGGACACCCGTGGTGAACGGGCTATTGCTATATCACCGAGTTACCGCGGGATCCTAAAGCAAGAACTGATGAAGCTGGGCTATCCAGTAGAGGATTTGGCATCGTACCGCAGCGGCGAATTTCTGAAGATTCCATGGCGAGAGGACGACGAGTCGGAAGAACCGTTCCAACTGCGTGATTATCAGAAGCAAGCGGTAGATGCTTTTCAGCAGGTAGGGCACGGAGGGAGCGGTGTACTCGTGCTTCCTTGCGGAGCGGGTAAGACGGTAGTAGGAATTGCGGCCATGGCCAAAGCAAGCTGTGCGACGCTGATCCTTACTTCCAATGTTACCTCAGTGAAGCAGTGGAAGCGTGAAATACTGACCAAAACGGGCCTGACGAGCGATCAGGTAGGTGAGTATAATGGCACCACGAAGGAGATCAGGCCCATTACCATTGCCACGTATCAAATTCTAACTCACCGAGGGAGCAAGGATGCCGATTTCTCGCATTTACGGATATTTAGCGAGAGGGAATGGGGCCTCATCATTTATGATGAGGTTCACCTGCTGCCTGCACCTGTTTTCCGTGCGACGGCTGAGATACAAGCGACTCGCAGATTGGGTTTAACGGCTACGCTGATCAGAGAAGATGGACTAGAAGGCGATGTATTTTCCTTAGTTGGGCCTAAGAAATATGACATGGCGTGGAAGCAACTTGAAACGATGGGGTGGCTCGCCAAGGTTACTTGCCAAGAAGTGCGCGTTCCTCTGTCTATACAGGATCGTGATCGTTACAGTGCTTCAAGTGTTAGGCATCAATTCCGCATTGCAGGAGAGAATGCCGCGAAGCTGGAGGTTATTGATCATTTACTGAAGCTTCATTCGGACGAGCCAACCCTAATTATTGGCCAGTATATCGATCAGCTGGAACAAATTGCAGCCCATACTGGTGCACCTATGATATGCGGCAGCATCCCACATGAACGTCGTGAGGAGCTCTATGAGCGGTTCAAAAAGGGGCAGCTGCCGCTGCTTATCGTGTCTAAAGTGGCGAACTTTGCCGTGGATCTCCCGGATGCAGCTATCGCCATCCAGGTTTCGGGCAGCTATGGTTCCAGGCAAGAAGAAGCGCAGCGACTCGGGCGTATCCTCCGTCCGAAGAGAAATGGCGAGAACGTAGCCGTCTTTTATTCACTCGTTAGCTCAGACACGAAGGAACAGGATTTTGCGATGAAGAGGCAATTATTTCTCGTTGAACAAGGCTATCAGTATGAGATTACGAGCTGGAATCAAGCGGTAAGATGAAGGGAGATTGGGTATGAAGTACGAACAGGTGGAAAGGAAAATGCCGCTTTCGTTAAAAGAGCTTATTCTAAGACAACCCTGGTGCGCAGCATTTCGTACGACTGGCGAGTCTTTAGGAGAGGTGCTCACGCAACCTCATCACCTAATCGAACTCTACAAGGAGCTTTCTTCTGATGAGAGGCGTACTTTACGACTAGTAATGTCAACATTTGGCTGTCTTTCTTTTACTAGCGAGCGGTTGGAGAAGGAAGCGACGCTCCAAATGGCTGGTGCTCAGGTAAGCTTGGGTTTATGGGGATTGCGTCGATATGGCATCATTGTTGCTTTCCGTAAATCATGGGGGGAACAGTTATTCGTCATGCCTGAAGACGCTTTTGCCAGCTGGCAGAACTTATTATTTACGTTCGAACTGACCCCCATAAGGGATCCTGAAAACCAACTCGAATTAGTGGGTACAGTGGACATTGGTGAGCGCCACTTCGATGGGGATGAAGACGTACAAGTGAATCCTAGAGGATTAGCGCAGCAATTGTTTCATTTCATGGTCAACTGCTCGCGGCAGCCAGCGCTTTCCCTTACGAATAAAGGAACTTTACATAAAAAGCAACTACAGAAGCTTACAGAACATGTGAGCCTGCCAAGAAGAATTATTACGATGTCAGGACTTACTTACGCTTTTACCGACGTGTATGATGAACCTGCCGCTTTAATGCTTGAAATGGCCTTACGGATGGGTTTTTTATATAAAAATGAAGCAGGGAACAGGTTCCTAATGAATCAGCGGCACTTTCATGAATGGCTTCAAAGCTCCTATGAACACCAGCAAATACAGCTTTACCGCATTTGGCGACAAGCTTTACTTCCAGCGCCAGTTTGGTTAGAACACGGCATCTCCTTCATGGAGCGGGGCGCTGTTTCTCATTGGTATAACCTGCACGAGTTGACCCAAGCGATCCGTTCCAGCTGCTCAATCGCCAATAAATCGATGGATGCGTCAGATCTTCGAAACGAATTGATCAAAGCATGGATAAAGCCGTTGACCGCGTTTCGTTTCCTTGAGTTAGCCACAGATCTAGAGGATCAGCTCTGGTTCAAATGGCTAATCAATCCTCAGCATAATATGGACGGAAGGCAGGACTCACATCATGAGCGGCCCGATATCACGCCTTCACTCTACGTCCAGCCAGATTTCGAGTTGCTGCTTCCTCCTGATGCCACGCTTCTGCTTGAATGGCATATTGCGGCGTTTGCAAGCCTCCAGAACGCTGATCTCGTTAGAACCTATCGTCTGACCAAGGAAAGCTTTCAACGCGCGTTAGATCGTGATCTGAAGAGCGCAGACGTAATTCAGCTTCTGCAAGCGAATGCTTATTATGAAGTTCCAGAACAAGTGGTTATTACCTTACAGCAATGGGAGAGTCAGAAGGACAAGCTCTATCTAGAGGATGTAACATTGCTTCGCTGTCAATCCGTAGATGTTGCCGAAGCTCTGCTTCGAAATGACAAGTGCCGCAGCTTGCTCGGGGATCGCATTGGTGAAACCAATTTTATTATTTCTCGCGATCATGTGAAACATTTGACGAAATGCTTGGAAACGATGGGCTTCCATCCCAATCACAGTCTCCTCTCGAACACTCCTGTGGAGGAGGAAAAGGAACACAGGAATGAGGCTGTTATTGGCCTTTGTTACTCCAGAGATACGATTCAGCTCTATGAAATTGATCCGCATCTTCCACAGCGGACCGATTTATATCCAGATATGCAACAAATCCCTTTGAGTTGGATTAAGGAATTCCGAGACTATCATGCCTCCACACGCAAAGATATGATTCGTAAAGCGATCGAATGGAAAAGTGTCCTACAGCTGCGAAAAGAAGGGCGCGACTGTTTGATTATTCCGCGGATGCTGCGAGAGGATCGGACAGGTTGGATTCTGGAAGGTTGGGAAGAATATCAGGAGATTTCATGGCCAAGCGAGGATTGGAAGGAGATGAAGCTCATTTTACCAGGAATCAACGATGGGGGTGTAAGAGAAAAGGAAGAAACTCTTGGCGAACTGTGATATGATAGAAGTGTTATAGACTTTTTCGAGAGGAAGGATGGGGTTGTCGTAATGTTACAAACTATGGAAACTGAAACACTGGATATGTCGGCTATCCTTATGCAGGCCTACGACATGGGTGACATGATTAATTCTTCTGCGGAAGTTGCAGATTATTTATATTGGAAAACAGCGGTTGAGAGCAGCAAGGAAGTTAAAGATTTGCAAGCTGTGTTTGCTAGGAAGAAAGATGCCTTCGAGGAATGCGAGCGTTTTGGGCACTACCATCCAAGCTATCATGATGCGCTAGCAGCTGTGAATGAAGTGCAAGAGAAGCTGCTGGCAGTCGAGGCAGTTCGCAAGTATAAAGAAGCTGAGGATCGCTTAGACGACTTGTTGTTCACCGTCTCAACGACGATTGCTCACGCGGTGTCTGATTCAATTAAAGTGCCAAGTAATAATCCCTTGCCAACCGGCAAAGGCTGCAGCTCCGGTGGAAGCTGCAGCGGGAATTGCGGTTAAGTTGATCTATAGGCAGAATTCGGGGCGGATACGTCCGACCTCGGTTCCTTGCCAGTTCTGAACGACGGGCGTATGGAAAGCGGCAAGTTCGCGAACTTCATCTTCCGAGAGATAGCCAAGCTTCATCAGCGCTTCCGTTACCGCGGGATACAAGGCACGAAGATTGCCGTCTTCTACACTTAAGACGATGCCGGTGGCTTGTTCTGGTATAGAAATGGCGAAGATGCCTTCAGCGCCCATTTTACCTATGATTCGGCCCTTTGTTACCTCGATTAATCGCGTATCGAAGCGATCGCTTCCTGCGAGGAATTGAGGATATTTTCGCACAGAATCGACAATTCTCTGGCAAGCGTTTGCACGCTCATCTGATAGCCCTGTAGGGCTCCCCAAACGGGCGAAAGCGAGAGCAAGGCGGTCGATGGGCATTCCGAAGACAGGAACGCCACAGCCGTCGATACCGAGCTCCATCTGCTCCTTAGGAACATCTGACATGGCGCTTACGGCATCCAACATTAATTGTTGAACAGGATGATCTAGGCTCATGTAGGTATCAGGCGAAGCGCCTAGATGGCTGCTTAGGGATAGCATACCCGAGTGTTTGCCCGAGCAATTGTTGTGCAAGGTTGAGGGGGACTCCCCGCGTTCGCGCATGGCCTGTGCGGTAGGCGCATGGAAGGGCTCGTGCGCACCGCATTGCAGGTGTTTGGCATGATAGCCAAGCTTGCCCAGTATGCCGCGAGCAGTGCTCACATGCTCAGCTTCCCCATTGTGGGAAGCGCAGCATAAGGCAATTTCGGCTTCTGTCAGGCCGAAATGATCAGCGGCGCCGGATTCAATGACCGGCAGCACTTGAATCAGCTTCGCCGTCGAACGGGCGAAGGTGAGCAGGTGCGGATCGCCTGCACCGTGCAGGAGCGTTCCTTGGGTGTCCACGACAGCAAGGTGGACACGATGTATACTTTCAGTAATGTTTCCACGAGATACGCGGACAATTAGTTTCGATGGCTTCATGTTGTGAGATCACTCCATACTAGGATTATTGAAAAGAGGTTGCAATCATGATGATTGAGCGTAGCGGATTAATCATTTGGGTAAACGATATCAAAGCCGCCAGAAATTTGGAGCGGTTCGGTTCCCTTCATTACATATCCAAGAAAATGAATTATGCTGTTCTTTATATACATGCCAGCAAATTGGAAGAGACGACACGCAGCCTACTTAAGTTGCCTTACGTCAAAAAAGTAGAGAAATCATACCGTAATGAAATTAAAACGGAATATAGTAGTGACGTGCCTGACAAAACTAGATTTTACACGCTTTGAGGCTGTAGTGCAAAATGAAAGCTTCGTAAGAAGCTTTTTTGTTTTTTTGTCCACATTAGACCGTTGTCAGCTCATAATTGAATGGGCTCGATAGAAGTTTTCTCAATTTTCCGAAAATTAGGCATAGTTTTTTGTCTTCATAAATACTTATTAATAATTTTATATATTCTTCCATGGGAAAAAAAGTTATAATACAGTAAAATATAACTTACAGAACATCAGGGAGTAGGTAATAGGTCCCATTTAAATAGGAAAGGGGATGTGATCATGAAAGATAAGGTAATGGGGAGATGGAGTACTTACGAACCATTCTTCGTACAGCTAGGCGATAAGAAAGTGGCGGATATCGTGATCACGAATCATGCTAAGCTGAGATGGAGCGATCGTATTTCAAGCAATAACAATTCGCTCGAGGAAATTTGCGCTTTCCTTTGGGAGAAGCTTAAAAATGATAGCATGGTCCCTTACTACCGGAACGAAGAAGATGTTTATCTCATTGACGATGATTTGGTGGTTGTGGCCGAATTTTCACATTTAGAGCATGAGACAGATCTTGTAGGCAATCCTCTGCACAAAATGATTATCGTTACCTTTCTTGGTAAAATGTCAGAGACCATGGAGCTGCGCGATTTGAAGTCGTACTATTCCTGGTTGAGGCATTCTCGTCGTATGACATTGATTAAGAATAGTCGCAAGCGTCGCTAATCATGCAATTGATCAGAGTATGTCTGGGGCAGACATACTCTTTTTTGACGTGTTGATGGACTGTGCGAGTTCGATTTCATATAATGGAAGCAAAGAGAGGCGGTATACTATACGATGGCACTTAATTTTCATCAACTCCACATTTTCTATACCGTTGCGGAAAAAGGCAGTTTCTCCCATGCAGCCGGTGCCTTACATATGACACAGCCTGCTGTGACGATGCAGGTACAGTCGCTTGAGGATTACTTTGGTGTGAAGCTCTTTCATCGCAGCACCAAGAAGATTGAATTGTCCGAGGCTGGGCGAGCGCTGCTGCCTTTTGCTAAGAATAGCATTGAGCTCATTCGTGACACCGATGTCGCCATGTCGAAATTTACGATGATGATTGAAGGACGGCTCCAACTTGGGGCCAGCTTAACGATGGGGGAATATATTTTACCTCGTCTCCTAGGCCCATTCAGCAAGGATTACCCCAATATTTCCGTATCGATGAAGGTGATGAACACCGCTCAGATTTTAGACGAGGTGCTCAGTCATCAACTCAATTTCGGTCTAGTTGAAGCGCCGATTCATCACCCTGATGTTCATACCGAACCGATTCTCAGCGATGAGCTGCGTTTGATTGTACCATCGGATCATCCACTTGCAGATGTTGAAGTTGTGCAATTGGAGGAGATGTTGAAGTACCCTTTTGTACTGCGTGAGCAAGGTTCTGGTACGAGGAGGGTCATGGAGGAAGAGTTCGCTCGCTGCAACATGGATTGTTCCACGATGAAGATTGTGATGGAGCTTGGAAGCACAGGGGCCATTAAATCAGCTGTTGAAGCGGGGCTGGGTATTTCAATTCTTTCACAATCATCGGTGAAGCATGAGGTAACATTGGGTCTTTTTAAAGTGAAAAAAATCGAGAATATCGTGTTTGAGCGCAGCTTCTATGCGATTTACTTAAACTCGACCTTGCTGCCAATTTCGGCAGTTAGTTTTATGACTTTCTTGAGACAAGAGGATTTAAGCCGTTTTCTATGAAAAGGGATATGATGGACTGCTCCGTGAACAATACGTTCATTGAGTTTCGTCTACGCCAATTGGAGGCAACGATGGGAGATCGAATGGAAGCTGATTTGCATTCACATACAACGGCCTCAGACGGGACACAATCGCCAAGAGCAAACGTACAGATGGCTTTGGACGCCGGCTTGGGTGCTATTGCGATTACGGATCACGATACCATTTCTGGGGTAGCTGAAGCACTTGAAGCGGGTGCTGAGCTGGGTATCATGGTCGTACCTGGGGTTGAAATTTCGACGGTCGCGAATGGACAAGACATCCACATTCTTGGCTATTTCATCAACATAGAAGATGAACAATTTCTACAGCGCTTGGCGTCCCTGCGTGCAACGAGGGATACCCGTAATGAGATGATCATTGCGCGCTTACAGGAGCTTGGCATTGCAATTACGATGGAGGAAGTTCTCAAAGAAGTAGCGAACGTGAAGCGAAAAGGGGATACAGTAGGGCGGCCTCACATTGCTGCAGTGCTCTTAAATAAGGGTTATGTGAGCACGATCACGGAAGCGTTCGATCGCTATTTGGCAACAGGAGCGGCCGCGTATGCCAATCCACCACGGATTGAGCCTGCTACGGCGATTACGTGGATTCATGAGGCTGGAGGCAAAGCGGTGCTTGCACACCCTGGCATTTATCACGATGACACGCTGGTTGAGGCCATTACCTCACAAGGACTAGATGGCATTGAAGTGTATCATGCCGATCATTCGCCAGAAGATGAAGCGAGATACAGGCTGCTGGCACAGCGCACAGGTCTTCTGATGACGGCAGGCTCTGATTTTCATGGCGTCCGAGATGGCGTCGCTTTCCATGCAGCTATTGGCTCGAGACGTATTGGTATGGATGTACTTGTGCACTTACAGTCAATGGAGGAGGAGCATTCATGAAGAAAATTCGTAAAGCCATTATCCCCGCGGCGGGACTAGGCACTCGTTTCTTGCCCGCAACCAAAGCGCAGCCGAAGGAAATGCTGCCCATCGTTGATAAACCAGCTATTCAGTATATTGTGGAAGAAGCGATTGAGTCGGGGATTGAAGATATCATCATTGTTACAGGGCGTAACAAGCGGGCGATCGAGGATCATTTCGATAAATCCGTTGAGCTGGAGATGATGCTTGAGGAAAAAGGGAGCACGCAGCTCCTTGAGATTGTGAAGTCTGTTTCTAATTTGGCGGATGTTCATTATATACGCCAGAAGCAGCCGCTTGGTCTAGGTCACGCCATTCTCTGCGCGCGCAAATTCATTGGGGATGAGCCTTTCGCTGTTCTACTAGGCGATGACATTCTCCAATCTTCTCCACCTGGGCTTAAGCAGATGATGGATGTTTATGAGCAAACGGAGACCTCCGTTATTGCAGTTCAAGAGGTTCCTTGGGTCGATGTAAGCAAATACGGTATCATTTCTCCAGCGGCTAGCTGCAATAATTATCGGTTGATTGAGGATTTGGTGGAAAAGCCGGATCGGGATCAGGCTCCATCTAATTTGGCTGTTATCGGGCGTTACATCATCATGCCAGAAATTTTCCGTATTCTAGAGCGTCAAGAGCCTGGGCGCGGCGGTGAGATTCAATTAACGGACGCATTGCGCGTCCTGAATAAGGAACAGCAGATGGCTGCTTACCTGATGCAGGCGAAGCGGTATGATGTCGGGGACAAGATGGGGTACATTGAAGCTACGATTGAGCTGGCTTTACAACGCCCAGACTTGCAAGACCAAGTAAAGGCCTATTTACTTTCATTAATTAAGCAATGGGACAAGCAATAGCCTATAAAAATGAAAAACCTATCGAGATCTAATCCCGATAGGTTTTTTTGCATATTCATTTGATGGTCACTTTCATTTGTTTAATCTCGTCCTCTTCCGGCGTTACATAAAGTGTCTTCTGATTCACATAAATCACAAATCCGGGCTTCGAGCCGTTCGGCTTATGGACATGCTTTATTGTCGTGTAATCAACAGGGACTTGACTCGAATTCTTGGCTTGACTGAAATAAGCAGCTAGCTGTGCGGCTTCAAGTAAAGTCGTGTCACTGTATTCACCGCGTATGACAACGTGGGAGCCAGGAATATCCTTCGTGTGCAGCCAGGTATCCATGGAAGATGCAAGTCGATTCGTTAGATATTCGTTTTGTGTATTATTTTTCCCAACATAGATTGGAACGCCTTCGGTGGACTCGTAACAGGCGAGTGCAGGCTTATCTTTTTTCTTTTTCTTGCGCTGCTTCTTGTTGCGGTCACGCACATAGCCTTGCTCCATGAGCTCGTCGCGAATCTCTTCAATATCGGGCAGGGAGGCCACACTCAACTGCTGGAGCAGGGTCGTGAGGTAGGTGATTTCTTGATGCGTTTGAGCTATTTGCTCCTCGACGATCGCTGTGCTGTTTTTTAATTTGCTGTACTTTTTAAAATAGCGCTGTGCGTTTTCCGCGGGTCCGAGCAGCGGGTCCAGATTGATCGTGATCATCGCCTGATCTTCATCGTAGTAATTGATGGCTTGGACTTCCTTGTCGCCTTTTTTAATTGTATGCAGGGAAGCCGTCAGCAGCTCTCCGAGAATGCGAAATTTATCCGCGTCCTTGGAGTCTTCGACTGTATCTTGGAGTTTTTCCAGTTTTTTTACATTCTTGTTTACTTCATTTTGTAAAAATTTTAATAAATCGGATACACGTTGCTTGACCGTATCTCTCTCAGCTTTATCGCCATAGAACTGTTCCAAGCATGCGCTCGGCGTAGGATAAAACTTCGATGTGCCGATGATATGCGTTAGCGGCGTCATCGCGAAGAATAGCTTGCCGGTCGTTTCTTGTTCCACAATAACCGGTTCATAGCGATCCTCGCGCATGGCAGTCATGACTTCGCTGAACGCTTGCCAAAGCGATGAGGGATCGACTTCCGTTTTTCCTTGCATGCTGCGGTACACAATTTCCTTGGCGATCAGTGGGCTAAGTCCGCTGAATGCAGCAACCAACTGTTGCTCCGGTTTGATCTGAGTTACAGTTTCGGTGTCGGCATCCGACAAAGTCGTGCTCTCTAGCGCTCGCATGAATGCGTCAGCATCAACTTCCAGTGGATTTTGCTTATCCTGCTCGGGCGGTGTCACATATTTGCTTCCTGGCATGACGACACGATAGGAGCTAATCGCTGGCGTGACATGATGAATGCCATCCAGAATCGTATCTGTTGCAGGGTCGAGAAGAATGATATTGCTGTGCCGTCCCATAATTTCCACAATAATATGCTTGAGGGAGACATCGCCTAGTTCGTCACGATGACGAATTTGGAAGCGAATCACCCGTTCCATGCCGATTTGTTCCACAGCTTCTATGACACCGCTCTCGCAATACTTGCGAAGCAGCATACAGAACATAGGAGCATCCATGGGATTCATGGTAACTTGTTCTGTCGTTTGAACCCGAGGATAAGTAGGGTTAGCGGAAAGCAGTAGCTTCACATTCTGTCTTTGGGTGCGAATCTGGAGCACAATGTCATTTTCGCTTGGTTGATGAATTTTATTAATTCGGCCTCCCACATACATTTGAAGCTCGTGAACAATTGCATGAAGGACGAGTCCGTCTAAAGCCATGATGCATACAACTCCATTCTTTGGGGCTAGCTGTCATTTGCGTCTTGATTTTGCAACCAGTTCCTTAGCTGACAGCTTTGCTAATCTCTATGATGCCATACTTTTCACAAAAACTTAAGGGGCTCTGGGCAGGAAAGATGATTTCAGGGATATTTTCCTGCTTGTCTGAATACAAATACGTATAAGTGTGAGACAAGATCAAGTGGATGTAGGAGGGAGAAGGGCGGATGAGTCAGAATAAGTGGTACCAGTTGAACTCGGAGGATGTCTTGCAGTTGCAGCAGGTGAATATGCAGCAAGGATTGCCCTGGGAAGAAGCTTGGAAACGTCAGGCTGAGGTAGGGCGAAACGAGCTCTCAGAGGGGCAGCGTGTATCGCCAATCACACTGCTGTTGAATCAATTTAAAGATTTCATGGTGCTGGTCCTATTGGGGGCGACTCTGATATCCGGCTTACTAGGTGAATATTTAGATGCGATTACTATCGTCATCATCATTGTGATGAATGGGATTTTGGGCTTTACCCAAGAATTTCGAGCGGAACGTTCATTACGTGCACTGAAAGAGCTGTCTGCGCCTAATGCCAATGTGTGGAGAGAAGGAGCCATTCATCAAATTCCTGCTCGTGATTTGGTGCCAGGTGATATCATCATTCTGGAAAGCGGAGACAGAGTCCCTGCGGATGTTCGGTTTCTGGAAACGAATGGCGTTTATATCGAGGAGTCTGCGCTTACTGGGGAGTCGATTGCCGTCAGTAAAACGACAGCCTCAATTCCACATGATGAAGTGCCGCTTGGGGATCAACGCAATTTGGGCTTCATGGGTACGATGGTTTCTCGTGGCACAGCGAAGGCGGTTGTTGTTCGGATCGGGATGGGCACAGAAATGGGCAAAATCGCGGATCTGATTCAAAATACAGAATCCATGGAAACACCGCTGCAGCACCGGTTGGAGCAGTTAGGTAAAATTTTAATTATCGTTGCCATTGCTTTAACAATTCTGGTTGTTGTAGCAGGTATTATGCATGGACAACCACCATATGCGATGTTCTTGGCAGGTGTCAGCTTAGCCGTTGCTGCGATCCCAGAAGGGCTCCCAGCGATTGTCACGATCGCTTTAGCTCTCGGTGTACAACGGATGATTAAACGGAAAGCCATCGTTAGAAAGCTGCCTTCGGTTGAGACATTAGGGTGCGCCTCCGTGATATGCTCAGATAAAACAGGAACACTGACGCAGAACAAAATGACGGTGACCCATTTATGGGTTGGCGGCGATGTGCTGGAGGTAACAGGTGATGGCTATGCGCCGGTGGGCAATATTCTTCTAAGCGGTCAACATACGGATGTGCATAAGCATCCGTCTCTTACCAAGCTGCTCCATGTGTCAGCCCTCTGTAATAACGCAACGTTAGTTGAAGAAAAACAAGAAGCGAAGCGAAAGAAAGGCAAAGATGGCACAGAGGGATCTGCCTCGATTTGGAATATTAAAGGGGATCCAACGGAAGGGGCTTTAGTTGTACTTAGTGCCAAAAGCGGGATTACGCAAGAATCGCTGAGTGAAAAATATAAAAGAATCGCTGAATTCCCCTTCGACTCGGAGCGTAAAAGAATGTCTGTACTGGTATCCTCCGAGAATGGCCGCATGGCTTGTACCAAAGGAGCACCTGATGTATTGCTGCAGCATTGCAGTTACATTTTGTGGGACGGTAAAGTCATTCCATTCACCGCAACCCTGAAACAAAAGGTGATCTCAGCGAATGAAGGCATGGCCAAGTCGGCGCTACGTGTGTTGGGTATTGCCTATAAAGAAATTAAAGCTAGTGATCGGTATGATGACTATGAGGATGTTGAAAATGGGTTGGTCTTTGTAGGTTTAACAGGAATGATCGATCCTCCGCGCAAAGAAGTGCGTGAAGCGATCTCCAAATGCCGTAAAGCTGGCATCAAGACTGTTATGATTACTGGGGATCACCAAACGACTGCAGAAGCGATTGCGAAGCAGCTTGGCATGATTCCAGCCAATGGCGTCAGTATGAGCGGTCAGCAAATCGGTCAGCTCTCCGATGACGAGCTCGACGCGAAAGTTAATGATACATACGTCTATGCAAGGGTATCCCCTGAACATAAGCTGCGTATTGTGAAATCATTGCAACGCAATGGACACGTTGTTGCCATGACTGGGGACGGTGTCAATGATGCACCAGCGATTAAGGCCGCAGATATCGGCATTGCGATGGGAATTACGGGAACCGATGTATCCAAAGAGGCATCATCTTTAATTCTTAGTGATGACAATTTCTCAACGATCGTTGCGGCGATTGAAGAGGGGCGCAGTATTTATGAAAATATCCGTAAGTTCATTCGCTACCTGCTTGCCTCTAACGTTGGCGAAATTATGACGATGTTCATCGCCATGATGGCGGGACTTCCGCTGCCGCTCGTGCCTATACAAATTCTATGGGTGAATTTGGTCACGGATGGACTGCCAGCGATGGCACTTGGTGTCGATCAGGCTGAGAAAGACTTGATGCAGCATAAGCCGCGTTCGGCGAAGGAAAGTATTTTTGCTAGACGGTTAGGTTGGAAAATTATTTCACGCGGTATGCTCATCGGGGTGTGTACTTTGGGTGCCTTCTGGCTCATTTTACGCGTGAATCCTTCAGATGCGGAGACATTATTGAAAGCGCAAAGTGTCGCATTTGCGACCTTAGTTATGGCCCAACTCATTCATGTATTCGATTGTCGCAGTTCACGTTCGATTTTCCACCGGAATCCTTTGCAAAATAAGTACTTAGTTCTGGCTGTTTTATCATCGCTGATTCTGATGCTCGGCGTTATGTATGTCGATGCGCTTCAACCGATATTCAAAACCGTTCCGTTAGGCTGGAAGGACTGGATTCTCGTTCTCATTGCCGCTGGCATTCCGACATTCTTCATGGGATTAGGCAGCGTGCTGTCGCCAAAACGCACCAAAGGTTCAAGAGGTTCGAGAGGTTCCAGCGCCTCTGTGTATAATAAATCGTCAAAACCTAGTTTTAGATAAGGGAAGTGGAAAGAGCTGCCGTGAGGCGGCTTTTTCTATTGTGCAGCGCGAAGCCTATTACCATTATTCCGTTGGCTCATGGAAGGATTGTGGTGATACCAACAAGGCAAACCTTATAAGCGCTATTCCCTCGGCTCAGTTAGCGAACTGGAATGAAAAGATTATTGCAATAACCAGAGTAACCAGAACTAGCGTAGAGGCATGAGTAGATCTAGCTTGAAAAATACAAGCAGAAACAAGCAATTTAAAGTTTTGAAAAATGTGAAGTGACATAGTGGACAAGCGAAAAAAGAACCGTTTTGTAATCTAGGCGCAAAGAGGATTGTTGAGTGTTGGAACTGGTAGGTGTAGGGCGCGATGAGGTGCATGTTTGGATCAAATGCTGAAAGACAGGTACCCCTTTCAAGGTGAGATTGGCTTTATAGCAAAACTCGTCCAGATAACTTTGGAGATATTTGGGTCCAATGCCATGGAAGGTGTCGTTGATGAATTTTTTAGCGTTAGCAGCCAAACCAAGGAGAGGGCTGAATCTTTTACGATTAAAACGCCCGATAATGAACGCCGTGCTAGTAACATTTGGATCAATATGATGTTGTGAGAAATCTGTTGTTGCTGAACGTTGAAAAAGTCGATCTATGATATGTATTCTGGGGACAAGTTTCGGTTTGAAATAAGATGGCTCTTCGAGGTGGTTAAGAGAAGCTCCTGCAAGAAGGTAGTGTTCTTGGGGGTGGTTTCGGTAATAAGGATTGAAAGGTTTTCCGTATTTGGCCGAATTTACTTGGACGACACCGGAAAGAGGTGACATATGATCAAACAAACTACAGGTATGACGGATATTGTAGGTGACATTAATGACCCGGGAGAGGGCAACGGCGTTAATTCCATGCTCTGGCTGTGAAATTAGAAAAATGGCAGTGAACCATTTCATCAAAGAGGTACGACTACCTGACATGATTGTCCCAGCAATAGGAGATGTTTGGTGGTGGCATTGGAGGCATTCGTACAGTGGGAGTCTTCTTGTAGTAGTTAAATAAGCGTGAGAATGACCACAAAGAGGGCAAGAAAAGCCGTTAGGCCATTTTGAAGAAGTTAAGTAATCAATACAAGAATCTTCAGTGGGAAACTGCTGTTGGAACTGTTCTAGTGTAGTTGGAAAACGAAAAGTAATCTCCAATGTGGTTCACTCCTCGAAGGAACATTTGTTCTCATTTTATTATACCAAACATACGTTCTTGAATCAACGAAAGTTTGCTGTTAAAATAAAAGTATGAATGAAGTTTTGAATAGTAATTCGTGTAGTTTCTAAGTAAATGAGCAGTGGGGATAGCGTCAATAGAATACGCTGTGAAGAAGATCGTATCGGTTAAGGCGATTCATAGACTATGACGTGCTGCGGAGGCGCAGGGCTATGCATACCGACGATTTTACGCTATGATAATGGCTAAACCGCACATAGGGGTGCTTGAAATGAATTTTACGAAAATGCATGGACTTGGCAATGACTTTATCGTCGTAGCCGGGGAGAAAGAGCTTCCTGCCGGGGCTGATCAGCTGGCTACTAAGCTGTGTAATCGATTTTTTAGCATCGGTGCCGACGGCGTTGTTTTTATTCTTCCTTCAGAGAAGGCTGATTTTCAAATGCGCATTATCAACTCGGATGGATCTGAGGCCGAGCAATGCGGCAATGCGATCCGCTGTGTTTCCAAATATGTGTACGACCATAAGTTGATCGATGCCACAGAGATTACGATTGAGACCATTGGTGCTGGTGTGCAAAAGGTTCAAGTACATGTGCAGGATGGCAAAGTTGTGACCGCTCGTGTGGATATGGGAGAGCCCATTCTGCAAGGACTTCAGGTACCAACTACCGTTGATGCCAATGAGGTAATTGATTACCCGATTGAAGTAGACGGCAGATCGTTTCGTTTCACAGCGGTTTCCATGGGGAACCCGCATTGTGTCATTTATGTGGAGGATGCTGTGAATTTTGACCTCGCAACGTGGGGGCCTAAGCTTGAAGCGCATCCTATGTTTCCACGCAAAATAAATGTCGAATTCGCAACCGTCCGCGACCGCGCTTATACGGATATGCGGGTTTGGGAGCGAGGCGCTGGACCTACGCTTGCGTGCGGAACAGGTGCTTGCGCTACTCTAGTCTCCTCTGTACTTAATGATTTATCCGATCGCGAAGCGACCGTTTCACTCAAAGGTGGAGATTTGTTCATCGAGTGGCTGGAAGCGGATAACCACGTGTATATGACGGGACCAGCGGAAGAAGTGTTCACAGGCAAACTATAAGAATATATATATATGGCATACGATAAGTCGGGTAGATAGGGGAAATGATGCATGAAATTGGATCTTCGTGCAGCGCTGCAGCGGGAAATTTTGACCGGTGACGGCGCTATGGGGACATACTTATATCAGATGGGATTTCCCGTCGGCATTTCTTATGAAGAATTGAATTTGCTCAGGCCGGAAACGGTCGCTGACGTGCACCGCCGTTACTTCGAGGCTGGTGCTCGTCTTATTGAAACGAATACGTTTTCGGCGAATCGGGAGAAGTTGTCGAAGTACGGTCTAGAAGGCGACGTTGAAGCTATTAACCGTGCGGGTGTTGAGCTGGCACGGAAAGTCGTTGGCGAAGATGCGTATGTTGTAGGCGCAATTGGCTCTATTCGTGCTGGTAAGCGTAAAAATGTACGGACATCCGATGTGGAAGAGTCCCTTCGGGAACAAATCAGCGTACTGTTAGACTCACCTGTGGACGGGTTGCTGCTGGAGACCTTCTATGATTTGGAAGAGCTGCAGCTTGCTTTGCGCATTATTCGCAGCATGAGCCAGCTTCCAGTAATTTGCCAGTTCGCGAACGAAGGCACGGGCAGCACGCAAGACGGTGTTCCACTGCAAGAAGCGTTCCTGCGGCTGCGTGACGAGGGCGCCGATGTGATCGGCTTTAACTGCCGCGTAGGCCCGAACGGCATTCTGCGTTCGATGGAGAAAATCGCGCCGATCCCTGGCGTCCCGTTCTCGGCGTTTCCGAACGCAGGGTTGCCCGACTACGTAGACGGGCACTATACGTACGCGGCGACGCCTCAGTACTTCGCCGAAAGCGCGCTGCGCTTTGCCGATCTTGGCGCGCGTATCATCGGCGGCTGCTGCGGCACGACGCCGGAGCACATCGCTGCTGTAGCGAAGGCGCTGCAGGGCTACGTGCCGGCTGCGCCAGGCGCAGCCCCAGCGGGAGCCGCTGCGATCGTGATCGAGCCCGCACCGGCGAAGCCTGCGCCTCCGGCGGGCATTCCTTCGCTGCTGGACATCGTAAAGCAGCGCAAAACCGTCATTGTCGAGCTTGATCCTCCGAAGGATCTCGACATCGAGAAGTTCATGCAGGGGTCGAAGGCCCTGCAGGAGGCGCATGTCGACGCCATTACGATGGCCGACAATTCCCTGGCCGTGACGCGCATGAGCAACCTGGCCCTCGGCTACCTCGTGCAGGAGCGTCTGGGCGCGCGTCCGCTCATTCACATCGCGTGTCGTGACCGCAACATGATCGGGACGCAGTCCCATCTCATGGGCTTGCACGCGTTGGGGATAGACCACGTGCTGGCCGTGACCGGCGATCCCGCCAAGTTTGGCGATCTCCCGGGGTCCAGCTCCGTGTACGATCTCACCTCATTCGAAATTATTCGGATGATTAAACAGCTCAACCAAGGCATCGCCTTCTCAGGTAAACCTTTGAAGCAGAAGGCTAATTTCGTTGTAGGTGCGGCATTCAATCCAAATGTGAAGCATTTAGATAAAGCCGTTCAGCGCTTGGAGCGCAAAATCGAGGCAGGTGCGGATTATATCATGACGCAGCCTGTGTACGATGCCAAGCTGATTGAACAAATTCACGAAGCGACCAAGCATTTGCAAATTCCTATTTTCATTGGTATCGCTCCGCTGGCTAGCGGTGGAAATGCCGAATATCTGCACAATGAGGTTCCCGGCATTCGCTTGTCGGATGAAGTTAGGGCGCGGATGGATGGGTTGAAGGGTCCAGAAGGCCGTGCAATGGGTGTAGAAATTGCCAAAGAACTGCTGGATACCGCGATGCAATATTTTAACGGGATCTATCTGATGACCCCTTTTCTGGCGTATGAAATGTGCGTTGATCTGACGAACTATGTGTGGGAAAAGTCGAAAAGGCATGATTTCCACTTGTACCCACTTTCAAAATGAATTAAAATAGGATAATGGATGTGATTAGAATGATTTGCAGTATGACCGGGTTCGGACAAGCGAATCGTTCTTTTGCGGGATACAACGTGTTTATCGATGTGAAATCGGTCAATCATAGGTATAGTGAAGTGTCGATTCGTTTGCCTAAGGAATGGGCGGCTTTCGAAGACGCTTTGAAGAAAACGGTATTGCAAGCTGTGAAGCGAGGGCGTGTAGACGTCTTTATTACAGCGGAACGTGAATCGGCTTCCCCGAAGAACATAACGGTTAATTTTGCTTTGGCAGATGCTTATCTGGAAGCAGCTGAACAGTTGAAGCAGCGGTATGGGATCACGGGTCAGGTGGAGCTCCAAGATTTATTGAGACTTCCTGAGCTGATTCAAATGAAGGATGTACGTCAAGAGCCGGATAACGAGATTGAACAAGAGCTTTGTACCTGTTTACAGGAGGCTGTCGCTCAGCTATCCGCGATGAGACACCGCGAAGGTGAATTTTTAGAGCAGGATATTCGTGAACGGCTAGCCGAGATGAAGCGAATTCATATCGAGTTAGAAGCGCTAGCTCCACAAGTGGTTCAGGAGAATGCGGCGAAGATGACGAGTCGTATTCAGTCCCTTGTACTCGATGGGATCCCTGTGGATGAGCAGCGCCTTGCTACTGAGATTGCTCTATTCGCAGATCGTTCCAATGTGGATGAGGAATTGACTCGTCTGAAGAGTCATTTTGGGCAATGTGAAGCATTGCTTTCAGACAAAGAGCCTGTTGGCCGAAAGCTGGATTTCTTGATTCAAGAAATGAATCGAGAAGTCAACACGATCGGATCCAAGTCGAATCATTCCGAGCCAACGGCGAGAGTGATTGCGATGAAAGCAGAGCTTGAGAAAATGCGGGAACAAATACAGAATATCGAGTGAAGCTTGCATGTGCTTCGCGAGGAGGAAGTCCTAGATGGCTATCAAATTAATCAATATCGGGTTCGGCAACATCGTATCGGCGAACCGCATTATCTCGATTGTGAGTCCAGAATCGGCTCCGATCAAGAGAATCATTCAAGAAGCGCGTGATCGTCACATGCTGATTGACGCTACATATGGTAGAAGAACCCGTGCCGTTATTATCACGGACAGCGATCATGTGATTTTGTCGGCAGTACAACCAGAGACGGTAGCGCATAGACTTTCGAATAAGGACGATGATCATGACGAGTAATACGAACACTCTTGAGCGTGAGAGAGGTATTCTGATTGTTTTATCCGGTCCGTCTGGTGTCGGCAAAGGCACCGTTTGTGCGGCGCTGCGCAAGGTTGCTCCGGATATTGTCTACTCGGTATCGGCGACAACACGTTCGCCTAGACAAGGTGAAGTAGACGGTGTTAATTATTTTTTCAAAACCCGCGAGCAGTTTCAACAGTTGATTGAAACGGATGAAGTGCTGGAATGGGCTGAATACGTGGGCAACTTCTATGGAACTCCAAGACGTTTTGTAGAGGAGACGCTGCGTTCAGGACATGATGTGATCTTAGAAATTGAGGTTCAAGGCGCACTGCAGGTCAAACAAAAGTTTGACGAAGGTGTATTTATTTTCTTGCTGCCGCCATCTCTAGATGAACTTGAGAATCGTATTGTTACACGTGGCACGGAAACGGATGAAGTCATTCGCAGCCGCATGTCAGTCGCCATCGATGAAATTCGTCTGATGGAGCACTATGATTATGCGATCGTGAATGATCATGTAGATACCGCATGCGCGAAAATACAAGCGATTCTAGCGGCTGAGCATTGCAGAAAAGATCGTATGTTTCCAAAAATCGTACAATGGATGGATGAGGTGAATTGAATGTTATACCCTTCAATTGATAAACTGCTTGATATCGTGGACAGCAAGTACTCCTTGGTTGTTGCAGCTTCCAAAAGAGCTAGATCCCTGCGTGATGGTGCAAAATCCGATTTGAAAGGCCAGAAGGCCCATAAACATGTTGGTGTTGCGTTAGAAGAACTATACGGTAATTACATCGGTTATGAGAAAATCAACACAAACGAGAGCGAGAAATACGCGAAGAAATAAACTGCCTTACCCAACAACCCTCGTGGTTGTTATTTTTTTCTCATTTGGCATTTCGAAAGGGGATTACCATGGGTGTATTGCAAGGCAAAACGATTGTGCTCGGTGTCTGTGGAGGCATTGCGGCTTATAAAGCTGCGGCGTTAACGAGTAAATTAACACAAGCTGGGGCTGTTGTGCGGGTGATTATGACACGCTCCGCGGTGCAATTCGTTGCGCCGTTAACGTTTCAAACCTTGTCGCGGCATCATGTTTTTGTCGATACGTTCGATGAGAAGGATCCCGCAGTCGTTTCTCATATTAATTTGGCGGACAGCGCAGATCTCGTGCTAATTGCCCCAGCTACGGCGAATACGATTGGCAAGCTGGCATTAGGGCTTGGCGATGACATGCTAAGCACCACACTTCTTGCAACCATGGCACCAATCTGGGTAGCGCCTGCGATGAACGTGCATATGTACGCGAATCCAGCTGTGCAGACCAATATGGAGACGTTGCGCCGTCGCGGCGTACGTTTCATTGAACCTGGCGAAGGGCAACTAGCCTGCGGGTATGTGGGCAAGGGCCGTCTTGCTGAGCCGGAGGAAATTTTTGCCGCGGTTGAGCGGCATTTTCAAGGGGAGGCAGGGCGCTTAATGGGCAAGCGCGTGCTAGTGACGGCCGGAGGCACCGTGGAACGTCTGGATCCAGTGCGATATTTGACCAATGACTCGTCAGGTAAAATGGGTTATGCCATCGCGGAAGAGGCGGTCCGCATGGGGGCGAAGGTAACATTGGTATCAGGGCCTTCGGTCCTTACCGTACCTGAAGGCGTCCAGCTCGTTCCTGTGCAGTCTGCGCTAGATATGCGCGAAGCGGTATTAGCTAGGCTTGGGGAAAGCCAACTCATTATTAAAGCTGCGGCAGTGGCCGATTATCGTCCTGCTGTTGTGGCCGAGCAGAAGATCAAGAAGAAATCCGATTCGCTAACACTGGAGTTGATTAAAAATCCTGATATTTTGCAGGAAATCGGAGCGCTGAAAACAGCGGATCAGTTCGTTATCGGGTTTGCTGCGGAAACGGAGCGCCTAGACGAGCATGCGATGGACAAGCTGAAACGCAAAAATTGTGATCTCATCGTGGGGAACGATGTATCACAGGAAGGCGCAGGCTTTGGCGGCGATACGAACGTCGTTCGATTCTATGATCGTAATGGGCTTGTACAAGCCTTGCCGATACAAAGCAAATGTGACGTTGCACGTAAGCTGCTTGAGCTTGCTGCAGAACGAATGGCAGCCACGGCGGGGGAATCTTGATGTACGCCAAAGTCATTGTCGATGTCCCAGCCAAGCAAACGAATCGGGCGTTCGACTATGAAGTGCCGGCATCTCTGAGCAAGTGGGTCGAAGTCGGCAGCCGAGTAGGGGTACCTTTTGGACCTCGTGTTCTGCAAGGCTTTGTGGTTGAACTGCACGACCAAACGGAAGTTGACGCGAAGCGCATCAAACTCATTCAAAATGTGCTGGATCTCGTACCGCCCTTGACGAGCGAACTTGTCATTCTTGGACGGTGGATCAGTCGTATGTATATGTGTCATGAAGTGACTGCGCTGCAAGCGATGCTGCCTGCGGCACTCAAAGCGAAATATGAACGAGTGATTATCGTAGGAGAGGAATCTGAGGATCACTCCTTTCTGGATATGCCTGATATCGAAGCGATTATTAGCTTTGTGAGGAGCAAGGAGTCCGTTTCCATGGACGTGTTGTTGGAGCGTTTTTCGAAGGAAGGCGCTCTTATCAAAGAATTGTTGTCAACGGGTAGACTTGCAGAAGTGCAGTTAGTGAAAGACCGGATGAATACCAAAAAGGCATTAACGGTATTTCCACCTGCAGGCGGTCATGGCTTGGAAGAGGCGCTGGTCGAGCTTCCTGCCAGAGCGAACAAGCAGAAAGACGTGCTGCGCTATTTGATCGAGCATCCGCATGCCGTTCGATTGACGGAGCTGATGGAAACGATTGAGGTCGGAGCGAGCACGGTTAAAAGCTTGGCGGATCGCGGCTGGATCGAGCTGCGTGAGGTCGAAGTGATGCGTGACCCGTATATGGGTCGTGCTTTTGCGCGGACGAAGCCGCTTACTCTGACGGAGGAGCAGAGCGGCGTGTTTGCCCCTATTCGCGATGCGGTGGCTGAGGATCGACATGAAGTGTTTCTTTTGCACGGTGTTACCGGCAGTGGGAAAACCGAGGTATACCTTCAATCCATCCAGCAATGCTTGGATATGGATAAAGAAGCTATTGTGCTTGTGCCGGAAATTTCCCTGACACCGCAAATGGTGGAGCGGTTCAAAGGACGGTTCGGCGATCTGGTGGCGGTGCTTCATAGCCGATTGTCCAATGGCGAGCGCTACGATGAGTGGCGCAAAATTACGCGCAAGCAAGTGAAGGTCGTGATCGGCGCGCGGTCGGCGATTTTTGCCCCTTTTACCAATATTGGCCTGATTATTATAGATGAAGAGCATGAATCCTCCTATAAGCAAGAAGAGAGTCCGAAATATCATACCCGTGATGTGGCTGTTCAAAGAGCTAAGCAGCAGGATGCGGTTGTCGTGCTGGGTTCTGCTACGCCATCCTTAGAGAGTATGGAGAAAACGAGACGCAGGAGAGATCGGTCTAAACCTCCGTTCACGTTACTGACCATGAAGGAGCGCGTTGCGAGCAGACCGATGCCGCCTGTTACGATTGTGGATATGCGTGAGGAGCTAAAAACCGGTAATCGGTCGATGTTTAGCAGATCCTTGTATAAAGCGATCGAAGATCGGTTACAAAAGAAGGAACAGACGGTATTGCTGCTGAATCGGAGGGGTTACGCGACGTTTGTGATGTGCCGTACGTGCGGGTTCGTTTCACAGTGTCCGCATTGCGACATTTCACTGACGTATCATCAAAGCTCGCGCATGCTTCGCTGTCATTATTGCGGCTATGCAGAGCGCGAAGTAACAGAGTGTCCGAGCTGTCAGTCGGAGCATATTCGTCATTTTGGCACGGGGACTCAGCGCGTGGAGGAAGAGCTTAGTAAGATTTTTCCGGGTATAAGGGTCATCCGTATGGATGTCGATACGACGACAGAAAAGGGTTCTCATGAAAAATGGCTAACGATGTTTCGCGAGAAGCAGGCAGATGTCTTGCTTGGCACACAAATGGTGGCAAAAGGACTTGATTTTCCCGATGTTACCCTCGTTGGGGTGATCGCGGCGGATACCGTGCTGAATATTCCTGATTTTCGCTCCGCTGAGAGGACGTTCCAGCTCTTAACACAAGTTGCAGGTCGGGCAGGTCGGCACGAGAAGCAAGGGGAAGTATTCGTGCAGACGTACACGCCTGAGCATTACAGTGTGCAATATGCGAGTCATCATGACTATATCGCTTTTGCCAACCATGAGATGGATATTCGTGCTAATTTAGGTTATCCTCCGTATCAAAGATTAATATTAATTACCTTTTCACACGAACAAGTACCGCTGCTGGTGCGGATGGCGGAAGCCTTTGTGACAAGGCTGAAAGAGATTGCCCTCCCTTACACGAGACAACAGGTAGATTTGTTTTCGGAAGCTGTACCGATGGATTCATCCTTTCATTTTGACGTGTTAGGACCTGTTGCATCGCCTATTTCCCGAATCAAAGATAGATATCGATTCCAATGCGTGGTAAAATATCGGGGGGAAGAATTAGCTGCAGAGATCGTTGGGAAGACAGTAGCTTGGTTTGAGGAGCGCTCAGCCAAAGAAAAGCTGCTTATAAGCGTGGATGTTGACCCGCAATATTTGATGTAAGAACCCCTAATCGAGACGACTTAAAGGTAGGTGCACATTCATGGCTATTCGTATTATTGTTAAAGATCCAGATCCTGTGCTGCGCGAGAAAGCGATCACAGTTACGAAATTTAATTCCAATCTGCATAAATTGCTTGATGATATGGCAGATACGATGTATGAAGCGGAAGGCGTTGGCCTTGCTGCTCCTCAAATCGGTATTCTGAAGCGTGTAATTGTGATGGACTGCGGTGAAGAGCATGGCGGTCTGATCGAAATGATCAATCCAGAGATCGTGACTTCCAGCGGTGAGCAAATGGGGCCAGAAGGCTGTTTGAGTATTCCTGGTCTTCGTGGTGATGTCCTTCGTGCGCTGAACGTAACGGCCAAAGGACAAGATCGTAATGGAAACCCGATTGAAGTAACTGGCACTGAGTTATTGGCACGTTGTATTTTCCACGAGATCGACCACTTGAATGGCGTATTGTTTACGGATCTTGCGGTCAAAACCTATACAGCCGATGAAGAGGAAGAAGAAGAGTGAACATCATTTTCATGGGTACACCGGATTTTGCAGTACCCTCCTTGCGGGCACTCTTGGAGGAAGGCTATAACGTGACTACGGTAGTTACACAGCCGGATCGACCGAAGGGACGCAAACGCGTCCTTACACCGACGCCAGTGAAGGTTGAGGCGGAGAAGCATGGCATCCCGGTGCTTCAACCCGTGAAGCTGCGTGAAGCAGATTCCGTTGAGCAGATCCGCCAGCTTGCGCCAGATTTAATCGTAACCGCGGCTTATGGTCAAATTTTACCGAAATCGGTGTTAGATTTGCCTAAGTATGGCTGTATTAATATCCACGCATCGCTGCTTCCGAAATATCGGGGGGGAGCGCCGATTCATCATGCTGTCATGCGAGGTGAGGCCGAAACGGGCGTTACCATCATGTATATGGCGGTTGGACTGGATACGGGCGACATGATCTCGCGTGTTGAACTGCCGATTGAGGATACGGATACAACGGGGATGTTGTTTGAGAAGTTGAGCATCGCTGGTGCTGATTTGCTGAAGCGTACGTTACCCGATTTATTGGCAGGCCGGATTGAGGCTGTCCCTCAAAACGAGGCGGATGCGATCTATTCACCTAATATTCGTAGAGAAGATGAGCTTTTGGACTGGTCGCGTTCAGCGCTCGAGCTGTGGAATCATATTAGGGGCTTAAACCCTTTTCCTGGTGCGTATACATATTGGAATGGGGAAGTCATGAAGGTATGGGCGAGCTTGAAGCCGCAGACCATAGAGCCTAGCGGTCATACAGGTGTTCCAGGGACTGTTCTTCGCTGTAATGAGCAGGGAATTGAAGTGTTGACAGGTGCAGGCACATTGTGGCTAACCGAGATTCAACCCGCTGGTAAGAAAGCGATGCCGGTATCCGAGTTCATTCGCGGGGTGCAGATTCCTGCGGGAACGTTACTCGGGAACGTGTAATGAGTAAACCGTCTAGCTTGAAGGTGCTGTAGTTCGATTTTACCTGCTTATTTCCGATGTTGAGAGTAGATTAACGCCAATAGCTCGATTTCACCCACTTATAGTGGACTAAACAAGCTGCTGCCTCGAAACTTAACCAATTAATCCGGTAAAATCGAACTATTGTGCACTTTTGGGCCGACTTGGCTCATTTAAGAAGGATTTTTGAGACTAATGGAAATCAATTCACAATGCCACGAAAAAAATGAGGTATTTGATTTTGTCTACGACTAAACCCAATCGTCCGCAACATGGACATACGAATTCGCAGAGATCAGGCAAGCCCTCTGCGCCAAAATCATCCTCGGGCGCTGCGAAAAGCAGCGCTGTTAAGCGTTCTGCCCGTGATGCGGCACTGGATGTGCTTATCCGAGTTGAAGAGAATCAGTCATACAGCAATCTATTGTTGAATCAAGTGCTGCAAAAGCACGCGCTGGAGCGGGCTGATGCTGGTCTTGCTACCGAGCTCGTGTATGGCACGATCGGGCGTCAGAATACGATCGACTTCTTCTTAGAGCGCTTTGTCAGCAAAGGGCTCGCGAAGCTGGAGCCCTGGGTGCGCTGCTTGCTGCGGCTGAGCTTCTATCAGCTGCATTATTTGGACCGCATCCCTGACCATGCTGTCGTGAGCGAAGCGGTCAATATCGCGAAGCGCCGAGGCCACCAAGGCATCTCGGGCATGGTCAACGGCGTGCTGCGCGCGATCATCCGCAGCAAGGACGAGCTCACGCTGCCGGCTGCGCTCGGCGACGTGAAGCGCATCGCACTGAGCCATTCCCATCCGGAATGGCTCGTGCGCCGGTGGATCCGTCAGCTCGGCCCTGAGCTGACGGAACAGATCTGTGCGGCGAACAACGAGCCGCCGCACGTGAGCATCCGCGCGAACGCGAGGCGGCGCAGCCGCTTGGAGCTGCTGGAGCAGCTCCAAGCTAGCGGCCTCAGCGCGGAAGCGTCAGAGCTGGCCCCGGCCGGCATCCTTGTGCAGGGGGCCGGGAACATGGCGTTAGTCCCTGGCTTCCAGCAAGGGGACTTCTCGATTCAAGACGAGAGCTCGATGCTCGTCGCCGAGGCTCTTGATCCGCGTCCAGGCATGAAGGTGCTGGACTGCTGCGCCGCCCCTGGCGGCAAGACCGCCCACATCGCCGAGAAGATGGACGATGTGGGTCAGATCTGGGCTTGTGATCTGCATGAGCACAAGCAGAAGCTGATTGCAGATCAAGCGGAGCGTCTGGGACTATCGTCGATTCAGACGCTCGTGATGGATGCTGCGAAGCTGGACGAGCATTTTGCGGCGGAGTCCTTCGATCGCATTCTGCTCGATGCGCCTTGCTCAGGCCTTGGTGTTATTCGCCGCAAACCTGATCTCAAGTGGGCGAAGCAGGAGGCTGAGATCGAAGCGATCAGCGAAACGCAATATGCGATTCTGAGTCGTGTACACCGACTGCTCAAGCCAGGCGGTGTGCTGGTGTACAGCACCTGCACGATCGAGCAAGTGGAGAATGAGGGCATGGTCGCGCGTTTCCTTGCGGAACACAGCGAGTTTGAGCTAGCTCCGCTGCCAACGGAGGTTTTCACGGGTATTGACCCGGAGACTACGATAACGGGTATGGTACAAATCCTCCCGCAGCAGTTCCACTCGGACGGTTTTTTTATTGCTCGGCTGCGTAAACGTGACGTGTAACGGACAGGGACGTGTGTTCGTTCTTGCTTTGTGTTAAAATAATTTACAAATAGACGAAATAACAACAGGTTGTGATAAAAGTGGGTATAAAGCCGTATTTGAAAGAGAAACCATTTGTATATGATTTGAATTGGGATGAGTGGCAAAGCTGGGTAAAAGAAAACGGAGAGTCTGCGTTTCGTGCCGGTCAAATTTTTGACTGGTTGTATATTAAACGCGTTTTCAGCTTCGATGAGATGTCGAATTTGCCGAAAACACTTCGTGACAAGCTGAAGGATCAGTTTGAATTCGTTACCCTGTCCGAGATTACGAAATATCAATCTCAGGATGGCACGGTCAAGTTCTTGTTCGAGCTTGAAGATAAGAACGCGATTGAAACCGTCGTAATGAAGCATAATTACGGCAACAGCATTTGCGTGACGACTCAAGTCGGATGCCGAGTTGGCTGTACGTTCTGTGCGTCCACTTTAGGCGGTCTGAAGCGGGATCTAAGACCTGGCGAGATTGTCGCCCAGGTTGTGAAAGCGCAGAAACTGCTGGATGAGACGGGAGAGCGTATTTCCTCGATCGTGATCATGGGGATTGGTGAGCCTTTCGAAAATTATGAAGCGACCATGAATTTCCTGCGTGTCATGATTCACCCGAAAGGCTTGAACATCGGGCAGCGTCACATTACGGTATCCACTAGTGGCATCGTACCGAACATTTATAAGTTCGCTGATGAGAATTTGCAAGTGAATTTGGCCATTTCGATTCATGCGCCGAATGATGCGCTCAGATCGAAGTTGATGCCAGTTAACCGCAGATTCCCTTTCGTGGACTTAATCGAAGCTTGCAAGTATTACATCGCGAAAACGGGCAGACGGATTACGTTTGAATATGCCCTTATGGGCGAAGTGAATGACCAGCCTGAGCATGCGGAAGAGCTGGCGCTTGTCTTGAAAGATATGCCGCTCAGCCATGTGAATCTGATTCCTGTCAACTTTGTTGCTGAACGTGATTTCAAACGTACACCCAGAGATGATATTTTTACCTTCCAACGTATTCTGGAGAAGGGCAAAATTAATGCCACCATACGCCGTGAACAAGGTAGTGATATTGCAGCTGCCTGTGGACAACTGCGAGCGAAGCATATGGAGAGCAGTAAATGAGGTGAGAGCCGGATGAAGATGGTAAGTCGTACCGATATAGGGAAAGTCCGTCAAGTCAATGAGGACCGAGCCGCTATCCACCATCAGCTGAATGGTCTATCTTTGGCTATTGTTGCGGATGGAATGGGAGGGCATCAGGCTGGTGATATCGCCAGTCAAATGGCCATTGACACGATTGGAGCGCAATTGCAATCCATCCATTGGGGAATGTCGGTGGAAGCCTGTAAGCAATTACTGAGGGAAGCGATTGAGAAGGCGAATGAGGAGATTTATGCTTTTGCGTCGGATCAAGAAAAGTACCACGGGATGGGAACGACGGTCGTTGCCATTATTGCTTCACAGGAGCTTCTAATTATCGGGCATATCGGGGATAGCCGTGCGTATAAGCTGGCAGGGGAATCGATCCAACAATTAACGGAGGATCATTCCTTAGTTTACGAACTTGTTAAGAATGGGCAGCTGACGATGGAAGAAGCTGATCATCACCCAAGACGTAATTGGATTACACGCGCATTGGGCACAGAGCCTAGTGTGGAAGTGGATCTCTATGAGTACACATGGCGTCCAGACGATGTTATTCTCATCTGTTCGGATGGTTTGAGCGGGTTGGTCGACGATGCTGATATTCTGAGAATTGTTCGTGCAAGCGAACGATTGGAAGATGCGGCAGAGGAATTAATCCAGAGCGCGCTTCGCGAAGGCGGAGATGATAATGTAACGGTCCTTTTATTTGCACATGATCAGGATTCGGACGAAAAGAGGGGTGATGGGAATTGATCGGTAGAAAGCTTGGAGGCCGCTATGAGATCTTAGAACGTATTGGCGGAGGCGGCATGGCTTTGGTCTACAAAGGGCATGATTTGCTTTTGAATCGCAAAGTGGCTGTTAAAGTACTGCGTCAGCAGTATGTGCACGATGAAGAATTCATTCGTCGTTTCCGCAGAGAAGCTCAAGCAGCCGCTTCCCTATCTCACCCTAATGTTGTCAGTATTTATGACGTGGGGCAAGAAGAAGATGTCCATTACATCGTGATGGAGTATATCGAAGGCAAGACGCTGAACGATTTAATTAAGGAAAAGGCGCCGCTTCAGGTGGAAGATGCGGTTCATTATGCGAGTCAAATTGCAGATGCCCTTGATCACGCTCATCATAACGAGATTATTCACCGCGATATTAAACCGCATAATATCCTTATCGGCAAAAACGGCCGTGTGAAGGTGACCGATTTCGGTATCGCTAGAGCCGCGACATCATCCACGATTACGCAAACCGGATCCGTCGTCGGTTCCGTTCACTATTTCTCGCCTGAGCATGCGAAAGGTACGAATACGGGGGAGAAATCGGACTTGTATTCGCTCGGTATCGTGATGTATCAGATGCTGACAGGGCGACTTCCTTTTCTGGGGGAAAGTCCGATTTCTGTCGCGCTAAAGCATTTGCAGGAGGATGTGGAAGAACCGCGTAAGGTGAATCCGTTGATTCCCCAGAGCGTTGAGAACATTATTCTCAAGGCGATGCGCAAAAAGCCAGAAGAGCGTTATCAATCTGCGAAGCTGATGATGGCGGATCTCGACACTTGCTTGGCTCCGGATCGCCGGAATGAAGCCAAGATTGCTTTCTGGGACGCCTATGGCATGGATGAAGAGCGTACGCTAGTCATGCCAGCCATTCGTGCTGATCAGCTTGCGCAATTCGATGAAGATGATGATGAACCCGACAAACCAGATAAGCCTGCTTGGCGGGACGAGCCTGCTCCTTCCAAAGGTAAAGGCTGGATTAAGCCGTTGATCTGGATTGCTGTTTTATTAATCGTGCTAGGCGCTATGTGGTATTTGGTTGGCTATGTGAAAGGGATGTTCGCCATTGAGACCGTGGAGGTCCCGAATGTGGTGAACAAGACACTGACACAAGCTCAAGCGGAGTTGACGGTCGCTAGATTAGGGTCTACGGTTGAATACGACGCAGAGAGCAAGCTGCCCAAAGATACGGTCATTCGTCAAGATCCTAGCGGGATGAGACTGAATGTCGGCACGAAGGTAACACTTTATGTGAGTAAAGGCATACCCAAAGTCAAAATGGACAATTTCGTGGGGCAGCCTCTTAAGGATGTCAGATTAAGGTTGAAAGCTCTCGGGATTAAGGATGAGCAAATTACGATTACCCAAGAGACATCTGAGAATGCACCAGATATGATTTTGCAGCAATTGCCGCTCGCAGGAGAAGAGTTCGAATTGGAGAAGGCGGCCATTGCCTTTACGGTGAGTAAAGCGAAGGAAACGTTCAAAATGCCGGATCTGGTTGGCTTGACGGAAGCAGAAGCGAAGGCTCAAATCACCAAGGCGGGATTGAAGCTAGCTGTCAATGGTATTACACGTGAGAAGAGCTACAAGGTCGCTAAAGGACGGGTTATTGCCCAATTTCCTTATGAAAAAAATGCCGATGTCTCTGTAGGATCTGAAATTTCGTCGTTAGTGATTAGTGATGGATTGCCAGAGGATGCTGGACAACTTACGGTTAGCGTACCTGTGAAGCCGGTGGCAGAAGGCAAGGACTCTGTGTTCAAAATCATTGTGAGCGACGCCCAATATGAGAACTTCGAATACTTGACGGAAAAAGTCTCGAAGCCGCAAAATTTGGATGTCAAAGTTATTGTTTCACCGGACAAAAAAGCCGTAATCTTGATCAAAGAAGGAGACAGCTTGGTTAACTCAATCACACGTACCTATCAAGATTATTTGGATCAAAAAAATGGGAAAACGACCACATCTCCGAGTCCCTCCCCAACTCCGAAGCAGCAAAATACCGGTCCTGCTATACCTGTTGGTGGTAATGGCCAAGGACAAACCGGTGGAACAGCTTCGAAACCACCTGCTGGAGGCGCTAATTAATGCCGCAAGGACTCATTGTCAAAGCGCTTAGCGGTTATTATTATGTATTGCCTGAAGGGATTGCACTTCTGGAAGGCAATACGGTGACCTGTCGTGGAAGAGGCGTGTTCAAAAATAGAAATATTACGCCGCTTGTTGGAGATCGTGTTGTGTACGAAGCCACGGAGAACGGGGAGGGAACCGTTACGGAAATCCTTCCTCGCTCTTCGGAGCTTATTCGACCGCCGATTGCGAATGTGGACATCGTTGTGCTCGTTTTTTCGGTGACGGAGCCTGTTCTGAATACGCAGTTGTTGGATAAGTTTCTGGTGCATATCGAAAATACGGGTATTGATGTGCTGTTATGCTTCACCAAAAGCGATTTGCTGACGGAGACGGATGACAGTGTCGCTCATGCCAAAGAAATGACAGCATCGGAATTTGAACGGATAACGACCCTTTATGAGGGAATCGGTTATCCATTCGTTACAACCAGTTCTCGACTAGAAGAGGGCGTAGAGGCGATTCTACAGCATTTGGATGGCAAAGTGAGTGTGTTTGCTGGACAATCCGGTGTTGGCAAGTCCTCTTTATTGAATAAAATGATTAGCGGTCTTGATCTGGAAACGAATGCGATCTCGCAAAGATTAGGAAGAGGAAAGCATACTACGCGTCATGTGGAGCTGCTGCCTCTTGCTAATGGGGGTCTTGTTGCCGATACACCGGGCTTCAGTCAGCTGGACTTCATGGAGGTCGATGCCGAAGGACTGAGCAGCTGCTTCAGAGAGTTCGCGGCTGTTGCTGAGGGCTGTCGCTTCAGAGGCTGCTTGCATCTGCATGAACCGGACTGCAAAGTGCGGGATGGTGTAGCCAGTGGTACGATCGCCGCTTCTCGTTATGATCATTACTTGTTATTTTTAACTGAAATCAAGGATCGGAAGAGGAGGTATTAGGCGTAATGGTATATGTAGCACCTTCTATTTTATCTGCCGATTTTGCCAAGCTTGGCGATGAGATTAAGGCAGTGGAGCAGGGCGGAGCGGACTGGATTCATGTCGACGTTATGGATGGCCATTTTGTGCCCAATATTACAATTGGTCCCCTTGTTGTTGACGCGATTCGTCCAGTCACCAAGCTTCCCCTGGATGTTCATTTGATGATCGAAAAGCCAGACCGTTATATTCCTGATTTTGTGAAGGCAGGTGCGGATCTGATATCTGTGCATGTAGAAGCCTGTACGCATCTGCACCGGACGCTCGACCTTATTAAACAAAGCGGTATTAAGACTGGCGTTGTGTTGAATCCTGCTACACCCATTTCGCTCATTGAGCATGTGCTTGATGAGCACTTGGATCTCGTACTGATTATGACGGTGAATCCAGGCTTTGGTGGGCAGGCGTTCATCCCTGGGATGCTGAGTAAAATTCGTGCGCTGCGTGAGCAAGCGAATGCGAAGGGGCTCACGGGTCTTCATATCGAAGTAGACGGCGGTATTAATGAGGTAACAGCTCGTCAGGTTATAGAGGCGGGGGCTGATGTCTTAGTAGCCGGCAATGCCGTATTCGGGCAACAGGACCGTGCTGAGGCCATTAGACGAATACGCGGCTAAAAGGGGACAAAGGACAATGAGATTTCTCTGGTTACTGATGTACAGTCTGCTTTGCGCGGTATTATTGACGTGTTTTTCAACCATAGACGATTTTGTGAAGTATATTTTCTCACTTGGCGCTCTCTACGTAGGGATGCGGTTCTTCCGTCGATTTGAACAAATTAGCTTTCGCGTATGGTTTATCGTCATATCGGTCATCTTCTATTTCATTTTCAGTTTAATTGTTGCGCTGTACACACAGGTGGGCATAACTGCTCCATAGCCGCATACATATAGTTACAAGAGTGATGCGCTCTTGTAGCTTTTTTTGCTTTCTGGAAGCAACTGAATTGTGGGAGGAAGTAAAAATAGATGTCACTTTTTCTCCGCTCTGGGCATACACTGTTGTAATGATGTTAAGGAGCAGTCATGCACGCCCGCGAAGCGTTTGCTCAAGAAGTCAGGAGCTGGCGATCGTTACGAAGCTAGTTTTCTGGCGAAAACTCTAAGGAGGGGTAGAGAATGAAATTCTACACAATCAAACTGCCGAGATTTTTGGGAGGATTCGTAAAAGCTGTACTTAATACGTTTAGTAAAAACTAAGGATTGCCCATACTTACGTCATTCTCCCCAGGAATGCAAAAAAAGCACCGATTAAGGTGCTTTTTGTCATTCACATAAGTAAGTTAAGTATCCACAGCTGCGAATTAAACGCGAGCCACTTTTCCGGATTTCAACGCACGAGTACTTACGTAAACCCGTTTCGGTTTACCATCAACGAGGATGCGAACCTTTTGAACGTTAACTCCCCAAGTACGCTTGTTTTTATTGTTAGCGTGGGACACGTGATTTCCTGAACTAGGACTTTTACCTGTAATGAAACATTTGCGGGACATGTTTGACACCTCCTTCGGCAGTATACAAAGAAGCCTGGGTGGCAAGCCTAAGCTTGACATGACAGTATTCCTCAAATTAAATCTTGTGATACGTATTGCATCCAGCAAAAACACACTTAAACATAATAGCATAGCAAAAGGAGTCGAGTCAACGAATTGCCTGCATTTTTGCCGTTTATTTATGAAGTATGTTATAGTACAATGAAGATTAGTCTTGCTAAAGCGAAACTTGAAGGAGTTGTTACATAATGCCGATTGAACTCACAACCGAGTATGGAAAAGTGTATATTACCAATGAAGTGATTTCAACTCTGGCCGGATCTGCTGCATTAGATTGCTATGGACTTGTAGGCATGGCAACAAGAAAGCAATTGAAGGATGGTATAGCTGAACTGCTGGGTCGAGACAATTTAAGCCGCGGTGTAGAAGTTCGTAGAGAGAACGGGCGACTTGAAATTGATCTTTATATTATTGTCAGCTATGGAACCAAAATATCCGTAGTGGCAGGGAATGTCCAAACAAAAGTCAAATATATCTTAAATGACGTTGTAGGGCTGCAGGTGGACGATGTGAACATCTTTGTTCAAGGCGTTCGAGTAGCCAAATAATAGCCCGAAAATCAGGAAGGGGAATCACTTTGAGTAAGCGCTTTATTTCAATAAATGGAAATGACTTCACTGCCATGGTCTTGGCGGGTGCGGATAACCTTCGCAGGAATGTAGATAAGGTTAATGGATTGAACGTTTTCCCTGTACCCGACGGAGATACTGGCACCAACATGAATTTAACACTCACGGCAGGCTGTGAGGAACTGAAGAAGAAGCCATCTTCTCATATTGGGAAAGCAGCTGATGCATTGTCCAAAGGGCTACTGATGGGCGCAAGAGGCAATTCTGGTGTGATTTTATCGCAATTGTTCCGCGGGTTCGCGAAGCATGTGCATGATTTGGAAAAAGTGAATGGCCAGCAATTCGCCGCTGCTTTGCAGCAAGGTGTCGAAACAGCCTATAAGGCTGTTGTGAAACCCGTGGAGGGCACCATTTTGACAGTATCCAAGGAAGCCGCTAAGTTTGCTGTGCAATATCGCCGCAGCAGCGATTTGTTGGATCTGATGAACGAGGTTCTGGGCAGAGCGAAGGAAGCACTAGCCAAGACTCCGGATCAACTTGCCATTCTGAAACAGGTTGGCGTTGTTGACGCAGGGGGCCAAGGTCTTGTATGCGTGTATGAAGGGTTCGTTGCGGCGTTAAGCGGCGGATTGGTACAAGTGGATGAGGACTTTGCTACGATGGATACGAATCTTTCGGGTGAGGTTTCGCTTCTTCCTGGTATGAATTTGGCGAAAGAAGTGCACGCACATCTGCCTGCACAAGCCCATTTAGCTACCGAAGATATCGAGTACGGCTACTGTACGGAATTCATGCTGACGATTGCTCCTGGCAAGGTTAAGGGCTTCACATTCGATGAAGGTACATTCCGTGATCAACTTAGCAAGTTAGGAGATTCGCTCCTTGTTGTTGCTGACGAAGAACTCGTGAAAGTGCATATTCATGCGGAATACCCAGGCGAGGTTATGAATCATGCGATGAATTACGGCGCATTGAGCCGTATCAAAATCGAAAATATGCGTGATCAACATTCACACATTTTGGAAGATGCGACGCATGGGTATGAGGCTCCTGCAGTCATTCCTGCTGCTACTTCTGTTGCTGCTCCTAATAAGCCGTACGGATTCGTTGCTGTCGCGCTTGGCGACGGGATTACAGATATTTTATCCAGTGTAGGCGTCGATGTCGTGCTATCAGGCGGACAAACGATGAACCCAAGTACGGAAGATATCGTGAACGCCGTGAACAGCATTGACGCAGACACGATTTATGTGCTTCCGAATAACTCGAACATTATTTTGGCCGCGCAGCAAGCGGTTGATCTGGTCGATAACAAAAAACTGATCGTGATCCCGTCGAAATCCATCCCGCAGGGACTTGCAGCCATTCTGGCTTTCCAAGAGAAGGCGGATGCACAGACGAATACAGACGCGATGAGTGAATCGCTTCGTCGTGTCAAATCCGGACAAGTTACGTATGCGGTACGCGATACGAACATGGATGGTATGGACATTAAGCAGGGTCATTTTATCGGAATTCAAGATGGCCGCATTGTCTCTTCACAGCCAAGCTTGATGGACGCGTGCAAGAAGCTGCTTGAGGAAATGATCGATGAAGGCAGCGAAATTGTGACGATCTTGACGGGTGAAGATGCGACAGAGGAAGGCACGGACGAGCTGGAAGCTTTTATTCAGACGATGTATCCGGATATGGAAGTTGAGCTTCACCCTGGTGGACAACCCTTGTATGCGTACCTATTCTCGGTTGAATAAGAGCGTACAAGCAGGTATTGCAAATTCGTGATGGGAGTGAGCACTGTGACAAATATTCGTATTGTAACGGATAGTACGGCTGATATTCCTTTGGCTGTCAGAGAAGCGTTGAACATTGAAATGGTGCCGCTCAAAATTAATTTTGGCGAAGAACAGTATCTGGATACGGTGACGCTTCAGTCGGAGGAGTTTTATCGGAAGCTGACGTCATCTGCCCATTTTCCAACAACGTCAACGCCGTCACCAGGTGAGTTTCTGGAGGTATACCAGGGATTGCTGGAGGATCCCGGTACGGAGGTTATCTCTATTCACCTGTCTTCTGTGTTGAGTGGAACGTACAGGACGGCTGAGCTGGCTTCTACGCTGTTAGAGGGCGATCATGTTGGCAAGGTTCACCTTGTTGATTCCTGTTCGGCTTCTTATGGCATCGGGGCGCTCGTTGTGGCTGCTGCTGAGGCTGCTCAGGCGGGTAAAAACGTCGATGAGATCGTAGCGCTTGTTCAGACGATGAGAGCGAACTTTTATATTTATTTCCTTGTAGATACACTGGAGTTTCTTCAAAAGGGCGGTAGAATCGGCAAGGCGTCGGCGCTGCTCGGTTCCCTATTAAATATTAAGCCTATTCTTACGTTGGATAGTGCGGGCGAAGTGACCGTTGTGGATAAGGTTCGCGGTAACAAAAAAGCGATTGCACGCATTCTTGAACTGTTAGCGGCGGATGTGTCTGACAAGGCGGTACGCACGCTGCACATTGCTCATGCGAATAATTTGGAAGGCGCGGAGCAGCTGCGGGAGGCCATCGTGCAGCGTTTTGCCGTGGAGCACGTGGATTATATTACCCTAGGCCCTGTTATTGGCGCACATGCGGGACCAGGTACCATCGCAGCCTTCGTGAGTACGGTGTAAGAGATGGATTTAAATCAAGTTGAAGTACGTGAAGTCCATGGAGTTGGCGCTCAAAAAGCACTTGAGCTAAACGCCATGGGCGTTTTTACGGTTATGGATTTACTGGAATATGTTCCGTTCCGGTATGAGGATTATACCGTTCGCGATCTAGCCAGCGTTAAGGACGGGGACCGTGTCACCGTGAAGGGCTATATCATCGGGGAGCCGGTCTTGCAGCGCTACAGCGGCAAATCGCGGCTATCCTGCAAGGTGATGGTCGATGATTTCTTGTTGACGGCGGTGTGGTTTAACCGCCATTTCCTGAAGGATCGCTTGCGGCCGCAGCAGGAGATTATTCTTACTGGCAAATGGGACGCCAAGCGGCGCCAAATGAGTGTGTCCGATTCGGAATTTCCCGGACAGGGGGATTCGAATACCGGCACGATCCAGCCGGTCTATTCGGTTGCGGGCTCGATTACGCAGAAGTGGATGCGTAAGGTGATAGGGCAGGCGCTGACGCAGTACAGCGCCTTGATCAGTGAAGTGCTGCCGGCGAGCATTACCGGCAGGTACGGGTTCATGCCGCGCAGCAAGGCGCTGGCTGTCATCCACACGCCGAGCGGCGTGGAGGAGGGCAAGCAGGCGCGCAGGCGCATGGTGTATGAGGAGCTGTTCCTCTTCCAGCTCAAGCTCCAGGCTTACCGGGCTGTGACGCGCAGCCGCACGGATGGTTTGAAGCAGCAGGTCGATCTGCCTGCTGTACGCGCCTTCGTGCGCGCGCTCCCCTTCCAGCTGACGGAGTCGCAGAAGAAGGTTGTTGGCGAGCTCCTGCACGACATGCAGGAGCCCTACGCAATGAACCGACTGCTGCAAGGCGATGTTGGTGCGGGGAAAACGATCGTCGCGGCTATCGGGCTGTACGCGACGGTGAAGGCAGGTTACCAAGGCGCGCTGATGGTGCCGACGGAGATTCTCGCTGAGCAGCATAATCGCTCGCTCAGCAGTTTGTTTGAGCCTTATGGGCTGCAGGTCGCTTTGCTGACCGGAAGCTCCACAGACCGCCAGCGAAGGGATCTGCTGGCCTCTTTGCAGATGGGGTTGATCCACGTGTTGGTCGGGACGCATGCGCTTATACAAGAGGATGTGTATTTCCGTCAGTTAGGTTTGGTTGTAACGGACGAGCAGCATCGCTTCGGGGTGAACCAACGCAGCATCCTGCGGCGCAAGGGGATGAATCCCGACGTGCTGACGATGACGGCGACGCCGATCCCGCGCACGCTGGCCATTACAGCGTTCGGCGACATGGACGTGTCGACGCTGCGTGAGCTGCCGAAGGGGCGGAAGCCGATTAAGACGTACGCGGTGCAGCATGCGATGCTTGAGCGCGTGCTCGGCTTCATTCAGCGCGAGGTGGCCGCAGGCCGGCAGGCGTATGTGATTTGTCCGCTCATCGAGGAGTCGGACAAGCTGGACGTGCAGAATGCGATCGACGTCCACATTCAACTGCAACAGCATTTTCCGCAGATGCGGATCGGCCTGCTGCACGGTCGTATGAGTGCGCAGGAGAAGGAAGCGATCATGCGTGCTTTTAAGGAAGGCACCGTGGAGGCGCTGGTGTCGACCACGGTGATCGAGGTGGGCGTGGACGTGCCGAACGCCACGCTGATGGTGATCTACGACGCCGACCGCTTCGGCCTGTCGCAGCTGCATCAGCTGCGTGGCAGGGTCGGGCGGGGCGAGCACCAGTCCTTCTGTGTGCTCATCGCCGACCCGAAGACGGAGGTCGGCAAGGAGCGCATGAAGGCGATGACGGAGACCACCGACGGCTTCGAAATTGCGCGGCGCGATCTGGAGCTGCGCGGGCCGGGGGATTTCTTCGGCACGAAGCAGAGCGGGCTGCCGGAGTTCCGCATCGCCGATATGATGGCGGATTTCGAAATCATGGAGCAGGCGCGAGATGATGCGGCCGAGCTTGTAGGCGACTCGTCTTTCTGGACGGGGGCTTCTTTTATGCCGCTGAGGGCGTATTTGGAGCGGGCTCATATTTTTGACAGTGAAGTGCTAGATTAGTAGATAGCTTACGAGACAGGTTGACCCCTAGCGTGTTCCCTCTTAAGATAGGAGTAGCACTATTTTATGGAAACGAAGGTGTACCGCCGTGACTTATTTTCTTGTTTATTTATTGCTGATGAATATCATTACGTTCATTGAGATGGGGCATGACAAAGGGCAAGCCAAAAAAGGCGGACGCCGTGTACCGGAAAAACGCCTATTCTTACTCGCTGCTCTAGGCGGTGGAATTGGCGGCTGGCTTGGCATGCGATTGTGGCGCCATAAGACGAAGCATACTTCTTTTGTTGTTGGCTTTCCGCTGCTCATTGCGCTAAATTGCATCTGCGTCATCTTAGTCACCGTGTATATGTAGAGTGAAGGGACAGCTGCCGGAAACGGTGGCTGTTTTTTTGTTGACAGAGCTCGAACCCCGAACCTTGAACCCTCCTTTACCCGCAAGACCGGTCATTCTGCTGCAAAGGTTTTGTCCAACTTCAGGGTCATCCATATAGGTTTTTCTTATATACGGCCACCTCAGTCAAGTTTGCCTACTTTCATTCATAGGATAGGAGCATGACGGGTATCGGAGGTGCGGGTATGAGTTATCAGCAATATGGCATCGATCCTGCGCTCGTGGAGCGTGTGAAGTTCAAGATGAAAAACCCTGAGGTAAAGGAACGCATCAAAATGCTCCTGCAAGGCGTCACGAAGGCAGATTTACAAAACACGGCGAAGGTTACGCGATTGATCGGTCTTGCCGCGGGGATTTTCGGTGAGAAGCTTAGCGGGAACCAAACGCATCAGATTTTAACGTTCATCCTCTCGCAAAAAATTGATCCGAATAACACGTTTCACTTGATTCGATTATGGTCCATGTTTCGATAGGTGTACGCTGAAAAGCCACATGCAGAGCGAGAGATGCTCTGTATGTGGCTTTTTTCGTATGAAGACTAGGAACTAACGGTATAATGATTCGCACTTTTTTCAAAAAAATAGGTGAAAATAGGAAAATTAATAGAAATTAACTTCAATGATTCCTGTTATTAGCAAAAAAATATCCAAAAAACCACTTGCATAACGAATACGTGTTCGGTATATAATATGGAAAAACGAATATATGTTCGCATATGGTGGTGAGAACATTGAGTGGTGCTTCCAAAGTTGAGACAGAAGAGGATGTTCAAATGATTAAGGAATACACGCTGTTGCCGATTTTGCTTGATATGCTGGCAAGAGATATGGAGGAGCTTAAGGTTTATAAAGATAAAATTGTTTATAATCACATTCTTTTTTACCTCAGAGAGGTTGAGATGGCTATTTATCCAGAGTTACAACGTTTGAAAAGTAAGATGAAGCAGCGAGATATTAAGGTGATCCACACGGAAATGAATGCTCTAGGCATTCAAGTAGAGTACAAAGTTCGAGGTTACATCCATCATTTCACGATGCTTCGTAGTTTGGTCAAGGCTGAGCTTATGACTACGCTGATGAATATGCGGGGGGAATTGCGATGAGTAAGGGGAACAAGGGTGGGGAACGAACGATCTTCCTGGCAGATTGTCAGAGCTTCTACGCAAGTGTAGAGAAGGCCGATCATCCAGGTCTAGAGAATAAGCCGGTTGCCGTAGCAGGAGACCCTGCGTTAAGGTCAGGTATTATTTTAGCCGCCTGCCCTGTTGCCAAAGGATACGGTGTGTCGACAGCCGAACGGTTGGGTGAAGCGTTGAAGAAGTGTCCCGAGCTGATCGTCATGCGGCCACGGATGCAGCATTATATTGATGTTTCGTTGATGATTACCGATATTTATAAGGAATTTACGGATCTTGTTGAAATTTTTAGTATTGATGAGCAGTTTCTGGACGTTACAGGGAGTTTGCCGCTCTTTGGAGATGCGGAGAAGGTAGCGATGAGTTTGCAGTATAAGGTGCTCAAACAAACAGGTGTAAAAGTGCGCGTAGGCATTAGCTCGAATAAAATTTTAGCGAAAATCGCGACGGATATCTGGGCTAAAAAGAATGCGAGCGGCATTTTCACGCTGCTCCCCTCTGCGATTGAGGAACACCTGTGGGAGCAGCCCGTCAGCAAAATGTTTGGGGTGGGCTCGCGGATGACGGCCCATTTTGCCAAGTTGGGTATGTATACCATTGGTCATGTGGCACGAACACCGCTGCCGCAGCTGAAGCAGAAATTCCGCGCGCGCTTCGGCAAACAGTCGGATATTCACGCAGAGGTGATGTGGCGAACCGCGAACGGGCTGGATGACAGCCCCGTTACGCCGGGCACGTTCGATACGCCTCCAAAGTCCATCGGCCATATGATGACGCTGCCAAGGGATTACGCGGAATCATCGGAAGTGAACACGATCCTCATGGAGCTGACCGAGGAAGTGTGCCGGGACTGCCGGCGAAAAGGCTATATGGCCTCCATTGTGACGGTTAGTTGCATGTGCAGTCCGTTTGATGCGCCGACGGGCTTTTCGCGTCAGATGAAGATGCCGGATCCCACGAATCATACAGGTACCGTTTTTCAAGCTGTGAAGCAGCTTTTCTATAAGTTCTGGGATACGATGCCCGTTCGCCGGGCCGGTGTGATGCTGAGTCAGTTCGTAGACGACGAGACGTACCAGCTCACCCTTTTTGAGGATCAAGTGAAGGCGCGAGAACTGGAGAAGGTGACGGATCGCATTAAGGATCGGTTCGGCAATGCGGCAATTGTTCGTGCGTCCTCCCTGACGGCAGCGGGTCAAGCACAGACGCGCTCGCTCAAAATTGGAGGCCACTATAAATGAGCAAAAAACTGCAGAATAACGGTTTATGGGAATCTAGCCGAATGATGCTGCCCCAGCACCGAGAAGCCGTTCAAAGTCAACGTCATGACAAACCGGTTCCTACGAAGCGCCCGACAGCGGACGACATTAGCATTATACGAGAATCTGTTCTGCTGCCGCACATGCATACGATTATTTTGCGTAGGGCGCGCGAAGTGGAGCGTTCCTCCGAGATGCTGCGCACACTTTATTCGAAGGTGGCCCAGGTGCTGGCCAAAAATATGCACGCCGACTTAGCCAAAGTAAAGCGCCATATGCTGGAGAATGACATGCACGTTGCCGAAGAGGAGAAAGACGATCACATGATTCGTTACCGGTATAGGTGCCGAGAGCACGAAGATCGGTTTACGATGACGAGAGACTACATGCGTGCTGAAATTGGCGCGAGAATCGGCCGATATGCCGACAGTCTGGTCACAACCATTTACGGTACGGATCCGCGTGTGAGTGTGTTAGAGACGGAAACGAAGAAGAAATCATGAATCTGCCGCAAAATATCACGAAGCGCCGATTCGCACTCAGCCTGAAGAAGAAGGCTTCTTCGGGCTGTACGAATTGACGTAAGGCTATCTTTTTTCCATAATGGAGAGAGGGAAGTGGATAACCGTGTGAAGGAGAAGGATGTTGACCTATGTGCGGACGCTACACGATTACCGTAACGTTAGAGGAATTGATGCTGCGTTATGATATGTACGATACCTATATGCCGAGATACAGTCCCAAATATAATGTAGCGCCAGGACAGCAGGTGATGGCGATCGTTCATGACGGGCAGCGAAATAAGCTGGGTGAGCTGCGTTGGGGACTGATTCCAGAATGGGCCAAGGATGAGAAAATTGGCTATCAAATGCTCAATGCGCGCTCCGAAACTTTAGCGGACAAGCCTGCTTTCCGCAAACCCTTTGAACGCAAACGCTGCCTGATCCCCGCAGATTCTTTCTATGACTGGAAAGGAACGGGCAAGCAGAAGCAGCCGATGCGCATCATGCTGCGCAGTAAGGAACTATTCAGCATGGCGGGACTGTACGACACGTGGACGTCCCCGGAAGGCGTACGTATCTCAACATGTACCGTCATTACGACGGAATCGAACGAAATGATGAAGGATATTCATGAGCGAATGCCAGTCATTTTGCCACGTGAAAGGGAAGCGTTGTGGTTAGATCGAAGCATCAAAGATGCGGAGCAACTAAAGCCGTTTTTACGACCATATCCCTCGGAGTTAATGATGGCATACCCTGTATCTAGTCGAGTGGGGAATGTGCGGAATGATGATGAGCTATGCATAGAGCCGATAAGTCTTTTGCTGTAACAGGTAGAGGGTAATAGAGAATGGGAGCGTCAAGAAACATGAGAAATGGTATGGTAATTAGGATCACGCTTATGCTCGCCATTGTAATGGGCATTAACGCCTATATAGGCTGGCACCTGAAGGTTTTTCTATCACATCTACTTGGTGATTCATTTTATCCAGGGTTGTATTGGCCTGTGTTTTGGGTCGTTGCTTTATCTTATTTAATAGCATGGTTTGGATCGCGCGTGCTGCCTTCAAGTGTATCGCGGCTTTTTAAAATCATCGGTTCCTACTGGTTTGCTCTCATCCAATTTGGCGTGCTCCTTCTGCCATTGACCGACGTAATGATCGCTGTGCTCCACTTTGCATCCATCTCGCCAGAGACCTATGTGCCGATTCTGGGTTGGATTGATGCAGCTGTTTTACTAGCTCTACTTGCACTAGGTTCGTATCTAGCACGGACGCCGATCATCCGCAAGTATGAGATTACGATTCCCAAACGAGCAGGGGACTGGGAACAACTTCGAGTAGCCGTCGCCTCGGACATTCATTTAGGAGCAGTCGTCGGTAACCGCCATTTGCGCAAGCTTGTCAAGCATGTGAATGGGATGAAGCCTGATCTGATTCTGCTGCCTGGTGATGTCATAGACGATGATATTAAACCTTTTATTCGTTATCAAATGGGACAAACCATGCGAGAACTACAGGCTCCGTTAGGCATTTATGCCGTGCTTGGCAACCATGAATATTATGGTGGACATATTCCAGCCTTCGTGGAACAAATGGAACAAATCGGCATTCGCGTGCTGATGGATGAAGTCGTTCATGTCCAAGAACGCTTATATCTCGTGGGGCGTAAAGATAAATCAGCGGAACATTCCGCTGGAGGACGTAAACCGCTAGTGTCCTTGATGGAGGGCATTGACCTTGCACAGCCGGTTATCGTCATGGACCATCAACCGTACCAGCTAGATGTAGCGGCAGCTGCAGGCGCCGATGTGATGTTATCAGGTCATACACACCGTGGTCAAATAGCGCCAAATCATCTGTTCACCAGACGGATTTTCGAGCTGGATTGGGGTTATTTACGCAAAGGTAACCTACATGCGATTGTGTCCTCAGGTTTCGGAACATGGGGACCGCCGATCCGTTTAGGCAGTCAATCCGAAATTATTGAGCTGATCATCCATTTTACAAGTAACGAAAGAAAAGAGGATTAACCCATATGCAAGAGCTAGAGAAGAAACAAATTACCCCTGTAGAGCTGGCAGCAGCGATGATGCAGTTTACGATGAAGAGCATAGAGAATAGTTGGGACACGTTGAAACCCGCTATAATCGCCTATTTACCGCAACCTGTCTTAACGATGGCCAAAGAAGATGAACTGCTAAGAGATATTTATGTAGCGGCTTTGGCGCTGGAAATTTATTGTATTCCGCACGCTTTTGAGGAAGAAACAGCACGGTTAGTTAGCTTGGCTATGGGCAAGGTGATGGCTTCAGAGAACTTAGCGGAGCATCACTTATCGGAATCGATCGCACAGAACTATCTCCCGCGGTTACAGGCTGTAGCCGAGACGATGCCTGCTGATTTGGCATTTGAGCTTGTTCAAGAAGCAGCGAAAATCCTGTACGAGCGCATAGAGCTTCCACTGAAGCCAGCAGATCCAGCCACGAGCTTGCTATGGGCAAAGTTATTTCCTTTTTTAGCTGGTATCGTTGGGAAATGGCCGATCTTGGCCACGAAATTTGAAGTTAAGCCAGAGTAACAGAGGGTGTTAGCAGCCCGAGGACGGAGGTAGCAGCACGAATGGCAAACAAACGAATTCACGTTTATGTGTTATCTGGATTCCTGGGGAGCGGTAAAACGACCTTACTCACCAAGGCCATTGATTATTTCACTGAAGCGGGACGCAAGCCTGCCGTGATCATGAATGAAATTGGTGAAGTGAATTTGGATGGACAGTTAATAGCAAATGAAGTACCGATGTCTGAGCTGCTCGGCGGATGTATTTGCTGTTCTAGTCGTGGTGATCTCGCCACAGCCTTGAACGACTTAGTGACGGGGGAGCAGCCGGACTTGATATTCGTTGAATCGACGGGGATTGCAAATCCGATGGAGATTATTGATGAAGTAACTGATGCTTCGCTCATACTTCCGATAGAGCTTTCAGCCATGATCACCGTGGTGGATGCACCGCAGTTGCTCGAGTTAAATCGAACAAGTCGCGGCAAAACCTACCGGCTTATGCGGGATCAAATCCGCTGTGCCAACTTGCTCCTGCTGAACAAGACTGACCTGCTGCAGGAGACGGCGCTTCAAGAAGTGCATGATCTCGTACGTGAATGGAACCCATATGCGGAATTGCATTATACCGTGTTCAGTCAGATCGATATCAGGCTGATCGAAGACATTCATACAGAAGTTTCTGGCAGAGCGTATGAGCAGTCCCAATCGAACGATGAGAAGCAGTCGCATAGCCATGAACATCCTCATGAGGATGGGGATCATCACCATTCCCATCGCCATGTGATGGCGTATACGCACTTTTTTGAGCAGGCCGTAGACAGCAACGCGTTTGAGGAATTCGTAAGTAAACTCCCTCAGGAAGTGTATCGTGCCAAAGGGATTCTCAGCTTCTCGGATACATCGAGTCGGTTCTTATTTCAATATGCGTACAGAGAAATGGATTTTGTGAAAATAACGCCAAAAGGCGATGTGCCTGACGTTGCCGTCTTTATCGGGGAGAACTTCGACAAAGAGGTCATACGTGCAGAATTGCTAAGGTTAGAAGCTATGTCCGATGAATCGGCTAGCGGCTAATCGGAAAGTGTTAATCCTCAACACAGGTTGAGGATTTTTTCTATAAGTCCACAAGTGCTGCTTGTTTCCGTGCTTTGCAAATTCCGTCATCGTTCTACACTTGACGCAAGCGGTCCATTTGCTGCACTATAATAAGAGAACATTTCAACACAGAGGGGTAATGCAAGTGAGTACGCATACGGATACGATCGACGAGATGCTAAAAGCGATGTCGCAGAAGGGCTGGCGTATTACAGAGCAGCGCAGAAGTTTAGCGGCCTTATTTGCAGAGTCGGGGAGTTACTTATCGCCGAAGGATGTTTATGAACATATGAAAATGAAATATCCAGGCATAAGCTTCGAAACTGTGTATCGTAATCTCCGATTGTTGAGCGAGATGGGTGTTCTGGAGCAATTTCATTTGGCGGATGGCTTGAAGTTCAAAGCAAGCTGCTTGTCACACCATCATCATCACATGATCTGCGTCAGCTGTGAGAAGACCGTTACGTTCGAGTTCTGTCCGATGAAGCTTGTGCAGGATTTGCCGGAGAGCTTTGAGATTCAAAGCCATCGGTTTGAAATATTTGGCTATTGTGCGGATTGTAAAACAGCTATCCCTACCGCTCAAGCAGGAGAATAGCTTGTTGTTACAGGCGCCACGAAAAAAGAGAGCAGTCTGCTAGGAATGAACCTGGCTAGGCTGCTTTTTTGCGTGAGCGGAGCTATTTACCTTTGGTTACGTGAAGCAGCTCAGGAACTGTGACGAATGTGTAGCCAGCGGCTCTAAGCTTATTGATTAACGGTCCGATTGCTTGCACAGTTCCTGATAAATCTTGGCTGTCTGCACCTCCAGAGTGCTGAAGAATAATGGAGCCAGGCTTTGTCTGCTGCATGATGTTCTGAAGGACTTGATCAGAATTCAGTGATTTCCAATCAAGGGAATCGACATTCCAGTTCACAATTAAATAGTGATGATTAGCGATCCATTTGACCTGTTCTTCATTAATTGCACCATAGGGGGGGCGGATTAACCTAGGGGCATAGCCAATAAGGCCTTGCAGCACACTTTCAGTACTTTGAATTTGGTTTTGAAATTTATCCACAGAGAGTTTAGGTAGATTCTCATGACTGTAGGAGTGGTTGCCAATCACATGGCCCTCATTCACGATTCGCCGTATGATGTCGGGATGTGTGCTAGCCATTGAACCAAGTACAAAAAAGGTAGCCTTCACTTGATTCGCTTTCAAAGCATCCAGCACTTTTGGCGTAAATCGCGTATCGGGTCCGTCGTCAAAGGTTAACGCGACTTTCTTCTCTTGACTGGAGCCGCGCAGCTTGAACGTATCGGGGTATTTAACCACTAGCTGTGAGAGCGTGAGCTTTTTCTGAGAAATTCGGATTTGGCCTTGATTTTTTTGGACGGGCAAGGAAGGCCGCTTCGATGATTCCGGCTGTGCAGCTGATTTTTTAGGGCTCATCTTAGGCTTCAAGCTAGGCGTTAACGAAGGACTTGGTGTTAAAGCAGGTCTTGGTGCACGTGTGACTGGTGGCTGCACAGAAGATGAGGGTGTGCTCGTAGGTGCCACCATACGAATTCGCTTCTTAGAACCTGTATCATCTATAACGATATGGGACTCCTCGAAGTCCTTACTAGCCTCCGTAGATGTCTGGGTGACATCTGGATGGGCATGTTGGGCTGAGCTCTGATCTTGAAAAGGCTTTGAAAAAGGCGCACCGCAGCTGGTTACAAGCAGACAAACGATGCTAAAGGACCAAAGCCGCTTGTTCATGGCAATCCCCTCCGAGCATTATGACTATGCTCTAGGTTTTGTTAGGGAGGGAGATCTTATCCAGTGAAAATAACGGAAACAGATTTGTCTTTGTAAGAGGATCACGTAAGATGTGAACCAATCATGAAATGATTTTCTGAAACGTAACAATATCTAGGAATTGACCCCATTTGAAGCCGACCTCGCGATAATGGGCGCATTGCTTGTAGTCATTCCGAGTGAACATGTGAATGCTAGCTGCATTATCTGCACAAACAGTCGCAATTAGGGAATGGAAGCCGCGTTCTTTGGCGATCGCTTCTACGTATTGAATTGAGGCAGAGCCGAGGCCTTTGCCGACGCAATCTGGATGAAGGTAGATCGTCACCTCACCGGTCGTATCATAGGCTTGTTTCTTTTTATGGGGCATCACTTGAACATAGCCTTGCGGCTTCTCATCTAGCAGAATCACGTAAGTCTGATAGCGGGGGTTAGAATGGATCACACTTTCTGTGAATTCGGGTAATGCAACAGGTTCCGTGTGGAAAGAATAGGTCGTATGGACAACGAAATGATTGTAAATATCCATTAGAAAAGGAATGTCGGACAACTCTAATGGTTTGAATGTTAGGGTAGACATGATGTGGGCACCTCACTGAGTTTAGAAACAATTTTCACTATATGTTCCACAGCAATTGCCATAGACCTCTTTGAAATGACATTTTCAAATAGACATTCCGCCCTAATCCATGTATCTTAAATATAATATCTACTAGAATTAGGGGGAGTCACATGTCAGGCAATTCAAGTTATATTCTCGTGATCGTCATTGGAGTCATCGTACTCGCTGGACTGACTTACATGAATCTTCGCAAAATAAGCAAATCCACAGCTGATCTCACTCAGCTCAAGAAAAGAACGCTTCTCTGGAGCGAAATCTCCCTTGCGTTGTTCGTTGTGCAATTGTTCTTCCGTGACCGGAACGGCGGATTCTTGTTATTCTTCGGGATACTAACCTTGTTTACAGGGGCGCATTACTTAGGGGTTTTATATTATTCGCGCAAAAGAAACCGATAAAAAGGAAGAGGCTCTCCAAGTAGTCCATCTACGAGGGGGAGCCTTTATTTTATTTTCAGAGGCACATAAGCTTAGACTGACATGCTAGTCGTTCCAATTCGTCGGCTTCGTCTTTGTTGGGGTTTTCCATTTCTGATACCATTTCTTCTTCTGCTTCTGTCCCATTAACGTTCGTAACTGCAACATCACAAGCTTGGCGCGGTCTTCATCAGCATACTTGTCACGCAGATTCTCAAATACAGGTTGATCTTTCATGGCTGACCTTCTTTTCTGACTGTAGGATGATGTGAAATAAAGAGAATGTATGTTCTTGTTTTGATTATAGCATAAAATGGAAGGGGGGATCAAGCCCAGCAGAAGGAGAGTGCGCTGTAAATGTGGAATGTAACAGTAGCCAAACAAATGAGTGGTCAACTTTCTAACGAGGTGAACAATGAAAAAGTTTCTTCTATTTTTACTAGTACTCTCAATTCCCGTGGGAGCAGCTGGCGCGGCAACTATTAATGGAGATTTCGAAGGGAATCCCATTGTAAATGTAACAGCTGATGGACAAATTTTAAAAGTCGATGAATTACCCGCAATGATTTATAAAGATCACACAGTAGTTCCCTTGTCCATGTTGCGACAACTCGGGGTTCTGGTAACATGGAATCCCAACACATACAGTGTTAATGTGACTATGCCCCAATCTCCCCTGGCAACAACAAATTTAGATCCTGCAAAACAAGAATTAGAACGCTTGCAAAGTGCATACCAATGGCTAAAGGATACAGATACAGTTTTATTGACATTTTCGCAACAACTTCAGCAGTATGCCAATTTAACTAATGGTAGTGAGTATGCGACTCAACTAAATGTGGATTTTGAAGATTTAACAAAACAATACTATGAAGCCATCCAGATGGCACAGAAGCTTATAGAGACAGTGAGTAATGCAGATGATCTGAAATCCATTATTAAGAATGAGAGTGATGCATTTAACACTGTTCAACAAACAAAGAACCTACTATCTTTTAAACTTACAGGAAATGTATTGCCTGACTTTGAGAAGCAATTTAGCATCAGCCTGCTTAACGCAACACGTATGGCACAAAAAAACTTGAACAATACGAATGCTATCATTCATCAATTACAGCTTAAGAATGAACTCTTGCAAGACAAATCTTCCAATGCTAAAACGATGTCCAAAACATAACTGAAAAAAGCAAAAGAGCCCACAAGGTTTGTGGGCTTTTTTTGTGTTATAGGTTCTTTGTTAATATTTGATCATATTTATTTCCATTATATGTTACGATATTAAAGTGTAACAAGAGTCATCAGAGTTTCTAAATAGCTTTAAATTGCAAGTTTGTAATATTTGGAATAGAACAGTGATGCGAATAAAGATGCCTTGTATCAAGTTATATAAACATTTGGAAAATATAGATAGATTATGAAGAGGGATGAAAGAATGGCGTTTTCTAACGAAATTGAAATTCAAAGATCTATAATTGATTATGAGACTGAGGAATATAATCCATTTGTGGTGACATTTTACTATAACAGTAAAAATATTTTGTACGGTTTTGTAGCAAGAGGTGAAACTGGTTTTACTCAATATGGTCTCGATATAATCGCAGCTGGAGTTTCCTCCTTAGTAATAAATACTGTACACTCAGTTCAACACCTAACCAACGATCAAGTAGATTCTGACGTGAAACGTAATTTCACTAAATGCATTTTACCTAAGCTTCAAGATAATAATGGAAGTCGAGAGGCTATTGTATTATTACAGTCGCTAGAGATAGGAATACATAGTATACAAAACACTTATGGACAAAAATATATAACAATTGAAGAAATAAGAGAGGAAAAGAAAACTCTTTTAAAGAGACTATTTGTTAAATAACAATACACCACTATATAAAACTGAATTCAAACAGTGTGAGTAGATGTGTTGGAGTAAGAGATATTACGGCAAATCCTCCTTTTATCGGCTTATATGGTGATCCTCCAGTAAAGATTCTATTTAACCCAGAAGAAGAGTTTGGGGACTTCAAAAACAAGATTCATGATTTTGATTGGATGACCTTAGATTTGAGTTAGATATTATATAATTTAATTGCCAAAGAGTCGCAGAAAAGTAGTTGTTTTTTGTCATTCAGTCTAATAAGTGAATGGATGAATACGTCGAATTTAATAGCGGGTAAATGTTACCTTTTGTCGAAGTGTGAGATGGGAGGTGATACTATGGATAGTATTGTAATAGAGTATGGGTATACAGAAATTAATGGCGAAGTTCTATTTACTGTTGATTATACGTCATTTTTTCGAGCCCACGAAATGGGCGATATTGACCAGGTACAATATGTTTTGAACAGACTAAAAGAAGAAGTTAATCAAAACAAGAGAGCGATCTTGCTTAAATCTTATGAAAATTCTAGACCAATCGTAAAAGCAACCTATTCTAAATTAAGAGAAGTTGAACAGTTTGAGGAAAATATTAGTGAAATTAAGTATAAAGCACCCTAACCGGTGCTTTTTCATTTGTCTAATATCGCAGCAAAAGAGAACTTTCAAACCATAGTTGAGTTGCACCAGCGTAAAATGAGGTAACGACGCTATTATACAATTTTGAAGCTCTGTTATAGTCAAATAAAACCCATATATAATAAGGGTTTAAGGAAACTGTTCTATAAAATAATATAACGGCGACTGCTTGCGCAGCCGCCTCATGGGAGAAGAGACCAAAGCCTCTTTTTATAAACTGTTATAGTCTGAAAAATCCTTGATTTTACTGGCTTTTTTCATCGTTATTCGGAAAGGGAATGAGTCAATCAGATGCATTTTGAAGCAGTTGGTCACCAACTGGTCACCAATTGGTGACCACGTGAAAACTGTACTGGTCCCTGTTTAATTAAACTGGTTTTTGCTGTTTTACTTCAAAGAATGAGTCGAATTTGCTTGCCGCGGCTTTATCTGCAGATTCTATAGCATGGCCGTAAACATTCATTGTAGTCCCTATATTGGAATGTCCTAATCGATTGGAGATAATTTTGGCATGAACACCCTGGTTAATGAGAAGGGTAGCTGAAGTGTGTCGTAGGTCGTGGAATCGAATGTATTTCATCTGCGGATACTTTCTAATAAAGCGTCGCCACATATCGCCAGGCGTTTTGGTATAGAAGGGCTTACCGTTCCAATTGCAAAAAACAAAAAAACGTTCTCCACCTTCCCATTTCTCTTCAAGCTTCAGTCTGTCTTTCTTACACTGTAGTTGAAAAGCTCTAAGTTCATCAATAAACGATTTGTGGGACAGAAACTTTTCTTATGGAGTTTTTTGTTTTAGGTTCTTTTATTATGGATTGTCCATCTTTGAACATAGGTATGCATTGTTTTACTTCAATAAATTCATTTTCTAAATCAATGTGTTTCCATTCAAGGCCAAGAAGTTCACCGACGCGGAGGCCGGTTGTAATTGCAAGAAGAATTAAGGTCCGGAAGAGTTGTTTCTCAGAAGACAAAGCACCTATAACGAATCTAACCTCGTCATCATTGTAAACTTCCATTTCCTTGGACTTCTCCTAAGGCTTGGTTACCCCTTTGATGGGGTTTTCTTTAATGACTTTCCAATCCATCGCTTTAATGAAGATACTTCGAAGAACCCGATAATTATAAACGATAGTAGAGGAAGAAAGGGTACCTGTCTCCATACTTCCAGATAAAAAGAAAAACCAAAATTCTTGGAAGAGGGGAACGGCGTGAATAGATGGAGCATTTATGAATGGATTAAACAACATTTATGTTCGCGGGTAAAGTGCCAACTGAAGATGATTGCCTAGCAAAATTTGGGGGGTTGCTTATAAAGGATGAGATTAACGCTGGCATAACTGAATTTGAGTTGACTGCTAAATTAAATGTTGAACGGAAGAAAAGGCGGTATAAGAAAGGAATATGAGCATATTTAGAATCCAGATTTAAGGGAGAATTTAACCACGGTGCGTCGAGGATCAGGCTAAGGGTCATCGGAATCAACCAGGACATTATTGACAAAGTAGTAGGAGGTTTTCACCTGTGAAGGCACTTAGTTTATTCAGCGGAATCGGCGGCATAGATTTGGCATGCGAATGGTTCGGCATTGAAACATTGGTCTTCTGCGAACGAGAGCCGTTCCCCCAAAAGGTGATTCGGAAGCATTGGCCGAACGTTCCAATCTATGATGATGTATGTACGCTTACGAAAGAGAGGTTAAAAACAGATGGAATCAGCTCAATTGACATTATTCACGGAGGATACCCTTGCCAACCTTTTAGTATTGCCGGGGGAAAAAGAGGCGCGGAAGATGACCGTTACCTCTGGCCGGAAATATGCAGATTACTACAAGAAATCAAGCCTAAATGGTTTATTAGTGAGAATGTTGCTAACCACATCACATTGGGCCTCGACGAAGTGTTATCTGATTTGGAGGGTGCAGGATACACCTGGGAAACGTTTGTTGTTCCGGCTGTTGCCGTCAACGCACCCCACCGAAGAGACAGAGTCTATATTGTCGGAACTATTTCCAACTTCTGCGGCATCGGATACAAGGGGCTTGAACGATTACAACAAGACGCTAAAGAGATTGCAAAATGGAGAGAGAGCGCACTGCGGACAACTCCCAAACTATTTGATGATGTTGATTGGAAGGAAAGGGCGAAGCAATCCGGTTTTTTGGGAGCAGATGATGGGGTTTCCCGAAGGGGGGTCAGACATCGAATAAAGGCACTTGGAAATACGGTTGTTCCGTATCAGATTTATCCGATACTGGCGGCAATTAAACAGATCGAATCAATGAACTTTCGTTGAATAACGAAGAACTTGGGGAGGTGTTATAAACAATGAGCACTGTATCGCTAAGCTCAAGAAAACACGCAGAGGCGTTAGTTGCAGGAAGGCAGGACGATACATGACTAGGTATGAAGGTATTGATCCTTCGACTAGGACTGGATTCGTTGTTTTTGAACGAATACGGTGAGATAGAAGGCGTAGAGAACGGAGTTGCATAAAATAAGGAGGGACAGTATATGAAATGGAAGCAAGCTTTTGTGGGTTAAGCGAAACAATCAAGGTGTGGCACTACGCATTGAAGAAGAGCGACCTCCAGGTGTGCCGGCCGACCAGTTTGAGGATGAAGACGAAGTTGGATTGGTAAACACTTCAACTGAAAAATTTGCAATATTCGCTTCGCTTAATCGCTATTTCGAACTTATTCAAATTATTAGACCCGCATTGCAGCAAGCAGAAGAAGCAGTTATGTTGTTGTACCACTTGTACGGTGCTTCAGATGAAGACGATTTGTTAGAACGTGGTGAGCCACAACTAATTGACACTTACAATGAGTTGAAATCTAAAATTCTAAAAGTCGCTATATAGAAATAGAAAGATCCCCCGGCTCCTAGCAAGACCACGGGGGATCAAACATATGTTCACAAAACCTATATTAACACACTGCGGGGGTGTGAGGGAATGGGAAACCACGATTTATCTGATGGATACAAGCAAACAGCGTCTATGTTGAGAAAGATGGCTGCAGATAAAAGTAGTAAGATCAAAGAAATTGAGCAGCAAGAAAATGATAAATGTTTGGAAAGTATTCTTGGTAAACCTGATGAGCTTTCAGTTCTGCAAGCAGACCGGCGGATTATTAATGAGATGATTGCTGATTGTGACTGGACGATTGAATGGCTGGACAGTGGGCGCCGCCCCGGGAATAAACGGGGGATTGAGCGTCGATCAGCCTACCAGCGAGAGAAGTTAATGGTTCCGGTCCGTATGCAGGCATACGTCACACAGAGCTCAGCAGGGAGTTCCGCTAACCTTTCTGACTGGCAGAGTTTTCAGATTGAAGATGCTTTGTCCAGACTTAGCGATCGAGAACGCGAGTGTTATGTGTTGGCGCATGGTGAGTGCTTTTCGTTTAGTGAGATTGCTGGGATGCTTGGGGTGTGTTAAGGAAATGTGGAGGTTTACGTGACGCGAGCTCAGAAGAAAATATCAGATGATTTGCAGAAAAGCCTATTCCTTGTGGGATAGGTTTATATTGTGCGACGAGCAGTGGCACAACAAAAAGCGCTACCACAAAGGTAGCGCCAGAATACTTATATATCCTATTTCTTGCATGGACAGTATAAGATGACGCATTGTCGTCTGAATTGAATCATAGCCTGCAAGTCGCGCAACGTTCTGGATACGGTACTAGCTTATCACCTTTCTCTGACCGTTCCGTAAGCCAACAACGTTCTATTTAGCTATCCATCATAAACCCATTGCTCTGGTGATCTTTTTCTATGTTGGTGAGGGGAATCTTGCTGCTTGAAAATTGCTTCGTTCTGGTTGGCCAATGGCACCTTGCGCTACCACACCAGGTGCATTCGTTGAAGCCGTTATGCGAATTTGATCACCGACACTTAATTCTAGTATAGCTGAAACATCCACGTAAGCTGCATTTCTAGTGAAAGTAGGATAGGATATGCCTTCCCAGTCCTCGGCAACAATAACACCATTTCTTTCAATCTGTATTTCTCCAACGAAACCGTTTGTTGTAGGACCTACAAAGAATATCGATCCAATAATCAAATATATACCATTTTGAGCAGGAGTAAACGTTGACGTTAAGGGGTTATATTCGTTGTTTAAATCAAATTCTTGAGTTTCAAAGGTTATCACAATCCTGGTTCCCGTTAAAGTTTGCTGGGTATCCTTATTAGCCCTAAATGCTGATACTGGAACCGGTCCTTGCGCGCCTGTTGCCCCAGTTGCCCCAGTTGCTCCAGTAGCACCTGTTGCGCCTGTATCGCCAGTTGGACCTGTCGCTCCTGTTACTCCTGTTACTCCTGTCGCTCCTGTTACTCCTGTTACTCCAGTAGCTCCAGTTGGGCCTGTGGCACCTGTAGCGCCAGTAGCTCCAGAAGCGCCAGTAGCTCCAGTAGCTCCAGTAGCTCCAGTCGGACCTGTTTCACCGGTAGCTCCCGTAGCACCTGTTGCGCCTGTATCGCCAGTTGGACCTGTCGCACCTGTTACTCCAGTATCGCCTGTTGCACCTGTTACTCCAGTAGCACCTGTAGCTCCGGTTATTCCAGTTGCCCCAGTTTCACCTGTAGCTCCGATTGCGCCAGTTGCCCCAGTTTCACCTGTAGCTCCGGTTGCGCCAGTTGCCCCAGTTTCACCTGTAGCTCCGGTTGCGCCAGTTGCCCCAGTTTCACCTGTAGCTCCGGTTGCGCCAGTTGTACCCGTTGCGCCTGTATCTCCAGTTGCACCCGTAGCTCCTGTTACTCCAGTAACACCCGTAGCGCCAGTAACGCCAGTAACGCCAGTAGCACCAGTAGCGCCAGTTTCACCTATAGCACCAGTAGCTCCTGTAGCTCCTGTAGCTCCTGTAGCGCCAGTAGCGCCAGTAGCGCCAGTAGCACCAGTAGCCCCAGTAGCCCCAGTAGCCCCTGTATCGCCTGTTGGACCTGTAGCACCCGTAGCTCCAGTAGCGCCAGCAGCACCAGTAGCACCAGTAGCACCAGTAGCACCAGTTTCACCAGTAGCTCCGGTTACTCCAGTTGCGCCAGTAGCACCTGTAGCTCCTGTTGCACCAGTAGCACCAGTATTACCTGTAGCTCCTGTAGCACCAGATACGCCAGTTGCCCCTGTAACTCCTGGTGTTCCTGTTGCGCCAGTAGCACCTGTAGCTCCGGTTGCCCCCGTAGCCCCCGTAGCCCCCGTAGCTCCGGTTACTCCTGTTGCGCCAGTAGCTCCCGTAACTCCAGTTGCACCAGTGGATCCTGTTGCGCCCGTCGGACCTAAATAAGGAAATTCGATCTTCATTTCTCCTCCATTGTACAGTTCAATCTCAATTTCCTTGACCTGAATCCAATCAATAGCTGCTAAAAAATCATTAAGTTCGGACATTCTTTGGATGGGGCCATCGCCTTTATTGAACTTTAATTTGAATTCAGTTTCATTAAAATACTCAATTTCAATTTTTTTGATATTCATAATTCCCACTATTGCAATTAGATTCATTAACTGAGCTAGTTTACTCAAAAAGCCTCACACCTCCTTATTATTTAAATTCTAGTACAATAACTAGATACACAAACTCTTCTCTTTTTAAAGGGAGCAGACCAGCAATTAACGGTCCGATCCCTGGAAATTTTACCCGATTCGATTAACTGTTAAAGAAGAAGAGTTATAGGAAGGGTTACCTATAGCTCCAGTAATGAATACTCTAACAACTTGGCCGGCAATTAGCCTAATTTGAACAGTTCTACCAACTGTTACAAAATATATTTGAGCTTGTGAATTGTTAAAAGCTTCAAATACTCCTCCTATAGGAACGAATCCATTGTGTATACCAAAAGACACAGACTCTAATGGATCAAGTAAAGCAGTTGCTGCAGCGGTGATTAAATAATCACCAGTTAATTGAATTAATATTTGATTGTTTACTAGATCTGGAACTGTGTTTTGAACAGGTACTCCAGCAGTATCAAAATCAACAAAGTTCCCAACTACTGCAGCTCTAGTTGTGCCGTCACTATACATAGATCCATAAGCTAGTACTAAACTTGGACCAGTAGCACCAGTAGCACCAGTAGCACCTGCTGGACCTGTAGCTCCTGTAGAACCTGTCGCACCTGTTACTCCTGTAGCTCCTGTAGCACCGGTAGTGCCAGTAGCTCCATCAGAGCCCGTCGCTCCCGTCGCACCAGTAGCACCAGTCACACCTGCAGCGCCTGTACCTCCTGTGGCTCCAGTAGGTCCTATTGATCCAATTTCACCTGTGGCTCCCGTAGCTCCTGTTGGACCTGCTATTCCTGTTGCGCCCGTCACCCCAGTTGCTCCTTGAAGACCCTGATTTCCTTGAGTTCCCGTAGGACCGGTTACCCCAGTTACCCCAGTGGCTCCAGCTGAACCGGTTGCACCTGTCGCTCCAGTAGCGCCATCAGAACCCGTTGATCCAGTATGGCCAGTGGCGCCTGTTGTTCCAGTAGCACCAGTTTCGCCTGTTGGACCAGTCACGCCAGTCGCTCCAACAGCTCCGACAGCTCCAGTAGCACCAGTTGTTCCAGTCGCGCCTGTTGGACCAGTCACGCCAGTAGCGCCCGTTGAACCTGTATTGCCTGTAGCACCTGTTTCACCTGTAGCTCCCATTGCACCGGTAGCCCCCGTGCTCCCTGTTACACCTTGTAGTCCTGTAACTCCTGTTGCGCCTGTAGCTCCATCAGAGCCCGTAGTGCCCGTCGCACCGGCTGCACCTGTCGGTCCAGTAGCCCCATCAGAACCCATAGATCCAGTAGGGCCAGTAACACCTGTTGCTCCTGTTTCTCCCGTAGCGCCAGTTGGTCCCGTTGGACCAATTAGACCTGTACCACCTGTTGCTCCAACTGCACCCGTAGCACCAGTCGGCCCAGTTATGCCAGTGGCGCCCGTCGTTCCAGTAGCTCCAGTAGCTCCTGTGGCACCGGTTGGTCCAATTGGACCCGTAGTTCCTGTCGGGCCTGTAGCACCAGTTACTCCAGCTTCACCAGTCGTGCCGGTAGCGCCAGTAGCACCCGTAACGCCAGTAGCACCAGTCGGTCCAGTAGCTCCCGTCGCACCCGTGGGACCAGTTGGATCAATAAAAGGAAATTCGAGTTTCATTTCTCCACCATCATACATTTCAACTTCAATTTCCTTGACCTGAATCCAATCAATGAGAGCTAAAAAATTATTAAGTTCAGACGTTCTTTGAATGGGGCCATCGCCTAATTCAAATTTCAATTTGAATTCAGTTTCATTAAAATATTTGATCTCAATTTTTTTGATATTTGAAATACCTACGATTTCAATCAGATTCATTAACTGAGCAAGTTTACTCAAAAATCCAACACCTCCTTATTTTTCGTACGTGCACAAACTCTCATCTTTAAATGGAAACTTTTTCTAATTCCATATATTATATGTGTACAAACTTTCACTGCATGGACGAAACAAATAGACTCGGTAACTGATTTTCTAACGACGAGAAATAATAGTTAAAAAGCCACACCAAAATAGAAGGTGGGTTATATTTACAAATTAATAAAATCTGATATTTTGTAGAATAGCCTATTCATCGTGGGATAGGTATTTTGTGTAAATTTAATCAAACAAGTTACCATTATGTGGTACGATAATAGAGTGTTCATCAAAAAGAAAAGTGTGAAAACCAAATGTTACAAAATACTATAAATGATCTAACATTTAACATATTCAATCCCCAAGTTGATGAACCCAAGCTATTACCTAACACTAAAGGACTGTATTTAATAACAGTAAATTCCTTAGAAAGTCTTCCAGAAAACATGAAAGCACTAGAATTTAATTATTTGTGCAGCAGACCAATTATCTATATTGGAATCACAAACAAGAGTCTTAGAGCTAGAGATTTTCGGAATCATTTTAACGGGAATGCACGTGGATCCACCTTAAGAAAGAGTTTAGGCTCACTGATGTTATTAACAAAAATGAGAGAAGAAAAAGACGACAATAAATATAAATTTAATAAGTCTGACGAGGATAAGCTGTCTTTATGGATGAAGGAAAATTTATACTTACATTTTTGTACTCCAGAGAATCCCAGATGAAATTGAGAAAAAATTAATAGACCAATATAATCCTCCGCTAAATCTTAAGGACAATAATAATAAAGTAAATCAGGAATTTAGACAGAAGCTAAAAGGATTAAGGAAATTATAGGACTAAAAATTCAAACTAGAACAGGAAGATTAATTTGAAAATCAAAAAAATTACTATCATATCCTCGATTACATTAGCATTTATTCTAGGTGGTTCACTTGGAGTTAAGGCAGACTCAGTTTTAGAGTCAATTTCTGCATATCTTGATCACGGCATCAAAATAAAATTGTACGGAACAGACTTTGCATTAAAGGATTCAGAAGGAAATAAATTAGAGGCAATAAACTATAATGGAAGCACATATCTACCAATACGATCAGTGGCAGAAGCGACAGGGATGAAAGTAAAGTGGGAAGAGGAGTCAAGAACAGCAACGCTAGAAAAGGATTCCTTTGTGCTTGCTAATTTAACAGCTACAAGCGGAGTTAGCATTAGTGTAGATGGGCTATGGAAACCATCTTATATTACAGAGGTTAAGAAGATTTATAGTAACTGGTATATGGGTGTTTTATTGGAGACTACACCAATTGATGATAAAAATTTCAAGGATATTATTTCGATGAAAACTCAAGAAATCAAGAAATATTCGAAGATTATTGCAACTAAAGAGATGAATGTAGGAGATTTAAAAGGAATTTATATTGATTTTGAAGAACCGGATTCCCGAACCAAGGTGGTTTACTTAGAAAGTAATAATTCTAAGGAATACTTCACGGTTAAAGTATTTGTTGAAAAAAGTAAATACAGTGATGAAAATAAAGATGCTTTTGATCAAGTTATTTCAACATTTAGTAGATATAGATAGTTCATCGCGAGATGGTTGACTGGACAAAGAATATCTAAATACTCCTAAATAGGGTGGGATCTAAATGCCAAATACAGATTGGTCAAAACTTAATCCGCTACAGCTTGGGAAGTACGCTGAATACTTTGCAAAGATGGAGTTTGCTTCGTACGGACTTGAGGTATTTTCATCAGAAGTCGATGATAGAGGAATTGATTTTATTGTCAAAGATAAGCAAGGAAAGTATTCCGAGATACAGGTTAAATCCTTAAGAGGGAAAGGGTATGTATTTGTTCCGAAAAGTAAATTTAGTATTGAAAATCGAAACTTATATCTAACTTTACTTATTTTTGAACAAGATCGTATGCCAGATATTTTTTTAATTCCGTCTGAAGTATGGAAATCACAAAATGATGTGTTTGTTGATAGAGATTATGGAAAACCGGGGCAAACAAGCAAACCAGAATATGGAATTAACATCTCTCAGAAAAATTATAACATTCTCAAAATGTTTGCTTTCAGCGAAGTAATCGAGGACTTTATTTAACAGAAAGCATTTGTATTTTGTCATACCAAAGCCACCTATTAGTGAAAAGATCATTAATTGTGGAAGCACCCAACCGGTGCTTTTTTCTTTTGTCTAAATCCAACATAATATAAGGGGGAACTAGTTTGAGAATCGAGACTATACAGATTGAACATGTAAAACCAGACGGTTGGAACCCAAACGAAATGGACGATCATATTTATAGGTCATTGGTGGGAAGTATTCGAAAATATGGCGTGGTGCAGCCGATCTTGGTCAGTAGTGAAATGACAATCATTATAGGGGAGAGGCGTTGGAGAGCTGCCCAAGAAGCCGGACTAACTGAACTTATCTGTGTAATCGTGGAGTCAACAGATGAGGAAGCCAAGCTCTTAACGATAAGCCTGAGCCATTTACGTGGCCGGACCAACGAGGAGCTTCTGGCAGCGCTCCTTGAGGAGTTATAGGTAAGTATTAAACTTCAAAAACTTTAAATAGCCCAAGGGTAAATTCCCAGGGACTAGTAGGATGTTTTATTAGAAGATACGCCGCGGCTTTATTAATGAAAGAAAAGAATTTCTAATTGCTCAGCTGTGAACTGATAAACTTGCTGGTAAGTGGGAGTTCCCTGGCAGGAAAGCTGAGGTAGGCGAAATTGGTTTAAATAGATCACAGTATTTTTAACTTTGAAAATTTTCGTCCCCAAACCGTCCCCAAGATTAAATTGTACTAACTGTACTACATGTAGTTTAATTGCTGTTATAGTCAAATAAACCCTTATATAATAAGGGTTCCAGAAAACTGTCCTATAAAATAATAACGGCGACTGCTTGCGCAGCCGCCTCATGGGAGAGGAGAAACCGGATGAAGAGCTTATGGGGAAACGTAAGCCTTCTCCGCGGTTGTCTACGACATTCTCTGATGTCGATAGTTCAAGCATGACCGTTTTACGGTAAATTTATACATCAGAGGGATAAAATTTTTGTGTCAGATTAGTGCTTGTGGTACGATAGCAAAAGAATGAACCAGCAAGAAGGGAATAAAGTACGATGAGAGTGATTTCAGGCACGGCCAAAGGCCGGTCGTTAAAGGCTGTACCAGGTACAAGCACACGACCAACAACAGATAAAGTGAAAGAAGCGATCTTCAGTATGATCGGACCTTATTTCGACGGAGGGCAGGTGCTTGATCTGTTCGCCGGCACTGGCGGGCTTGGGATTGAGGCGCTCAGCCGTGGGATGGATAAGGCAGTATTTATTGATATCGAGAAGAAAAGCATCGACACGATTCAACATAATGTTGAAGTGGCCAGAGTGAAGGATCAGGTGGAAATTTACCGCACGGATGCGACAAGAGCGTTGAAGGTATTGGCGAAGCGGGCAGAGCAATTCCAACTGGTCTTTCTGGATCCTCCGTATAGGATGAAAGGGATCGCTGAGCTAATGACGACGATGGAGGAACAAGCTATTGTAGGAGCTGACGCCACGGTTGTCGTCGAGCACGACGCAAAGGATATCCTGTCAGAAGCCATAGGTGGATTCAAGCAATTACGCAGAGCGGACTATGGAGATACAGCTGTTACCATATTTAAACGCGAAATAGCGTCCACATAAGACAGCACAAGAGGAGATGAACAGCACGATGAAGCAAGAACACGGAATTACAGTCGCGGTATATCCAGGGAGTTTTGACCCGGTTACTTACGGACATCTTGATATTATACATAGAGCAGCAAAAGTATTTGATAAGCTAATTGTAGCTGTGCTGAATAACACATCCAAAAATGCGTTATTCACTCTGGAAGAACGGATGGAACTGCTTCGGAGAGTAACCGCGGATCTGCCTAATGTGGAGATTGACGGTTTCCGGGATTTGATGGTCAATTATATGAAAGCTCGTAATGTCAGGTTAATCGTTCGTGGACTTCGGGCCGTTTCGGATTTTGAGTATGAATTGCAAATGGCATCGACGAATCATAAGCTGAATCCGGATGTGGAAACGTTCTTTATGACGTCGAAGCCGCAGTTTTCGTATTTGAGCTCTAGCATTGTAAAAGAGATTGCCAAATTCCATGGGCCTGTCGAAGATCTCGTACCAGCGGAAGTGGAAGAAGAGTTACGCAAAAAATTCCCTCAGACCAAATAACGAGATCTAAAGGAATTTCAAGTTAATCCATTGTTTTTCTATGAAAGAGGCGCAAGCCAACCGAAACCAGCAGCATCAAGGTAAAAAGAAAAAGGAATTGCGACAGCATTGGTCCCCACAGGCCCCATGCCGTTTCGCCGTTCAAAGGAAACGGTGCCGAGGCAGCCGTATTATCAGCGAGATCTAACCTAAGAAAGCTAGGTTCTGTATCTAACAGAAGCAACTGCAATGGTTTCCATAGCAAAATGGTTGTGAATAAGGCAAGCACGGCATGCAGAGCACGCGACTGCAAAAAGAACATGTAACGCGCATCGGTTTTCTGATGGAAGCCAGCGACCTGTGCATGGGCGGACAAGCCCCCCCAGCCGAGGAAGGCGCTAAGCAGCGCCATTTGTGGCAGAAGCGGGAGATCCTTAGCTTGTTGGCTAAAAGCATACGCACCAAGGTGAATTTCCATCAATCCTTTGATCCATTGTGGCGTTGTATCCGTGAAAACACCCATGAAGCTTAGTAGAAATTGAATAATGGGGCGGAGCATATCAGCAAAATGAGTGATGGAGATGACGTTGATTAACACGGAAAATATCATCATATAGCCGCCAATCAACATCAGCGTCTGCACAGCGGAGGATACGGCATCGCCAAGCAACTTGCCGAAAGCACGCCCATCCTCCCAATAGGCTTGGCGCATGGTCATAAGGGCTGATTTCCAAATGGAAGCATGCTGCATTTCCTTTGGTCGAAGTGTCAGAGATTGCGCCTCAACAACAGGTTGCTTACTATGACGCATCAAGAAGCCTGTTGCGATCGCGGAAATATAATGAATAATCGCAAGTAAGATCCCTAGTTTGGCATTGTGAAGGAAACCGATACCGATAACCATAATTAGGAATAAAGGGCTGCACAAGTGGGAGAGGGCCGTTAAACGCTCTGTTTCCGTACGTGTGAGGAGGTTTTTTTCACGCAGGGATGCAGTAATTTTAGCGCCTGCAGGAAATCCTACAACAAAGCCTGAGGCCAGTGCCCAACCGCTCACACCAGGGAGACGGAAAATAACGCGCATCAGCGGCTCCAAGAGCACGCCTGTCCCTTGGATGACACCAAAGCCGATCAACAGCTCGGTCATAATGAGGAATGGCATCAAAGCAGGAAAGACGAGCTTCCACCAGATAGTCAACCCCTCAAGGGAAGACTGGAAAGCTTTATCTGGAAATAAAATGACAGATATAACGACCAGCCCAGCCAAAGCTCCCAGCACCAGTGTTGTGAATTTAGCATGGAATCTTGTATGATTCATAGGCTGCATAGCATCACCTCGTCCTTCGAACATGCTTCATTGTACGCAAGAAGGAAGGTGATTAGACCAAGCCTTTCGATGAGACTGTTAGCCAATAACATCAAGAGATAACAACAGGAAAGGGGAGCCTGTATGGATAAGGAAGAAGAGAGCACGATACGTACGTGGTCGAATGATTCGTATCGTTATCCCAGAAGCTCAGCGACGAGACGCTACCTAATATCTGCACTAGTAGGTATTATCATTGTATATCTGCTGTTTTTTGTGCGATTGCCCTTTTTTATTTTTATGCCGGGTACCGCGGAAGAGATCAAACCGATGGTGTCGATTTCCAAAAGCACCGGGACAGAAAAAGGGACACTCATGCTAACAACTGTGCGGGTAGCAGATGCCAATGTGGTGAATTATTTGGTAGGACTCGTTCATCCCTATGAAGAAATACAGCCCAAAACGGCAGTTCTCAAAAAAGGAGAGTCTGAGCAAGAATACACACAGCGTCAGGAATATGTCATGCTAACCTCTCAAGCAAGTGCGATTCAAGCCGCCTATACCGCGGCCAAGGTTCCTTTTCATATCGAGCATGAGGGTGTCATGGTCCTGCAAACTGTACCTGGTTTGTCAGCTGAGAAAGTGCTTAAACCTGGTGATGTTCTTTTGAAGGCTGGGGATAAAGAAGTGAGGGTTGCACAGGATCTACTAGACTCCCTCGCAGGTAAGAAAGCAGGAGAAACCATCTCAATTACGTATGCGAGAAAAAAGACCGAGTTGCAGACGACATTGACCCTAGGGGCACTGCCGCTTCAAGAAGGGGAAACGGTGCCGCGGGCAGGGATTGGTGTCGTGCCAGCAGGTATGCAGTCGGTGAAAGCCGATCAGGAAGATCAACAAGTGTCGATTAAAGCTGGCGATATTGGGGGGCCTTCAGCAGGCTTGATGTTCTCGTTGGAGATATTCAATCAGCTTGTACCCGAGGATATTACGAAGGGCTATCGGATTGCTGGGACAGGAACCATAGAAGCTAATGGCACCGTAGGTCCGATTGGCGGTATTCAACACAAGATTATTGCTGCGGATCGGGAAAAAGCCGAGATTTTCTTTGCGCCCAAAAATATAACCTACAAAGACGGGACCAAGATTGAGAATTATTCTGATGCGGTCAAAAGAGCGAATCAAATCAAGACGAAGATGAAAATCGTCGAAATTGGCACCATGGAAGATGCACTAAAATATCTAGCAGCATTGCCTCCGAAATAAGTCATATCTAGCGATAGTAAATTTTTTTAAATTGACAAGAGGTAGGCAAAGTGGATATAATAATCTTTGTTTGTTTGGGGTGATATATATCATGCAAATTCGTTTTAGAGAACTATCTCTTCAATCGCAGTCTGTACACATGAGCGAAGTTATGAATTTGACGGAACCTTTTGAGGGTCGTCAAGACATTCTTGGTCATGGGCCAGTCAATGTTGATCTTCATGCAAGATATGAAGATGGGGTAGTCAAAGTTAACGGTAATTTAACGCTAGACTTGGAGTTAAGTTGTTCTCGATGCTTAACGCACACTAACCAAACAATTAAGCTTCCATTTAAGGAAGTTTTCATGCAAAAGCCGGAAGAAGAAGATCCAGAGCTTGACGAGGATATTCATCTGGTTGTTGGGGATAAAGTCGATTTAGAGCCTTACGTTGTAGAGAATGTAGTGGTCGGTTTACCGTACATACCACTTTGTGACGAAGCGTGCAAAGGTCTCTGTCCGGTGTGTGGGGAGAATCGCAATGAACGTGATTGCGGCTGTAAGCAGGATCGAATTGATCCTAGACTTGCAGGTCTCGCGGACTTTTTTAACAAAGAATAAGGCAACGCTGAAATTCGAATAAGGAGGTGTTTTGAAATGGCAGTACCTCAACGAAGAACGTCCAAAACTCGTCGTGACAAACGTCGTACTCACTTCAAATTGGAAGTTCCAGGCATGGTGAAATGTGAACAATGTGCTGAGCTTAAGCTTGCGCATCACGTTTGTAAATCTTGCGGAACATACAAAAGCAGAGAGATCGTAAAAGCATAAGATAGGGCATAGTACTTCATCCTAGGTGAGGTGCTATTTTTTTTGCTTTCTTTTTAGTTGTAAATTTAATATACTACAGTTTAGTATCTGGTAATAAGATGAGATCTCACGAGATAAGGTGGTGCTTACCATCGAACGCCTTCCTAAACGACAAAGGCAGCAGCAGCTGTTGCAAGCCATTGAAGCGAACCCTTTTATGACGGATGAGGAATTGATGCGAACGTTTGGGGTTAGTATCCAAACTGTCCGCTTGGATCGATTAGAGCTCGGTATTCCTGAACTGCGGGAACGCATGAAGCATATGGCCGTCAAAACGTATGATCCTGTGCGTTCACTTCCAATAGATGAAGTAATTGGAGAAGTCATTGATTTGCAGTTGGATCAGAGCGGTATTTCGATTTTTGAAATCAAAGAAGACCATATTTTTTCCAGAACCAAAATTGCCAGAGGCCATCATATTTTCTCACAAGCCAACTCGTTGGCTGTTGCTGTCATCGACGATCCGATCGCATTAACAGCTTCGGCAGATATTCGATTTGTACGATCAGTGAAGCTGGGAGAGAAGTGTGTCGCCAAAGCCTATGTGCGATCTGTTTCCAAAGGGAAAGCACGTGTTGAGGTGTTCACTTATGTGGGAGAAGAAACGGTGTTTCGAGGCAACTTTGTCATCTTTCATTCGAAGAAAGAGCAACATCTAGATAGGGAGGACAAGCTCCATGCGGATCGCGATTGATGCAATGGGCGGAGATCATGCGCCTAAGATCGTAGTTGAGGGTGCTCTCGCAGCGGCCAAAGAGTGGAAGGACGTACATATCATTCTAGTCGGCAACAGCGCCGCGATAGAAGCTCACCTCACAGAGAGGCCGGATAACCTAACGATCCGTCATGCGGAAGAAGTCATTGAAGCCGAGGATGAGCCTGTCAAAGCAGTTCGTCGCAAGAAAGACGCTTCTATGGTAGTGGCAGGAAGACTGGTGCGGGAGAAGGAAGCCGAAGCCATGATTTCTGCAGGCAACACAGGAGCCTTAATGACGACTGGATTGCTAATCGTAGGAAGAATTCCCGGTATTGAACGTCCAGCATTAGCACCGATGATTCCTACTATGGACGGTCATGGTGTACTTGCCTTAGATTTAGGAGCGAACATGGATGCAACCCCAGAGCAATTGATCCAATACGCAATTATGGGCAGTATTTATCGTTCCAAAGTGCATGGTATTACTAAGCCTCGCGTGGGTTTGTTGAATGTAGGGACGGAATCGACCAAAGGGAATGAATTAACCAAAACAGCATATCCTTTAATGGAACAAGCTCCGATTCATTTTGTTGGCAATGTGGAGTCATCACAGGTGCTTCGCGCGAAATGCGATGTGATCGTCTGCGACGGCTTTGCTGGAAATATTATGTTGAAATCACTGGAGGGCGCAGCGTCCGCCATTTTCTCAGCATTGAAGCAAGAATTCACGAAATCCATCTTCTCGAAACTTGCAGCAGCCGTTTTGAAGCCAGGGTTGACGCAATTCCGCAAGAAATTGGACTATAATGAACATGGGGCAGCCCCATTCCTGGGTATCGATGGATTGGTACTCAAAAGTCATGGCTCCTCAGATGCAAATGCCATTAAGAATGCCGTTCGTCAAGCAAGAATAGCGTTACAAAATGATTTGGTTGGCACCATATCTGCCGAAATTAGCCGCGGGAAGCGAGATATAACAACATGAACTTAATACCGGTTGGGGTACTCGGAACGGGTAAATATGTACCAGAACGTATTTTAACGAATCAAGAGCTAGAAACAATGGTTGAAACGAATGACGAGTGGATTGTAACTCGAACCGGCATTCGCGAAAGAAGAATAGCAGCAGAAGGACAAGCTACGTCCGATCTTTGCTATGAAGCTTCTTTGGTTGCCTTATCTAACGCTGGCATTACAGCGGATCAACTTGATTTAATTATCGTAGCTACGATCACACCGGATATGTCATTTCCGTCTACGGCCTGTATTCTTCAAGAGAAATTGGGAGCGAAGAAAGCTGCAGCATTCGACTTATCAGCGGCTTGCTCAGGGTTCGTGTATGGACTTGCGAATGCAGCCAATTTTATTGCTACAGGTACATATAAATACGCACTCGTCATCGGCGCAGATTGTCTGTCCAAAATCACGGATTACACAGATCGCAACACATGCATTCTGTTTGGTGATGGGGCAGGTGCTGTTGTTATTGGCGAGGTGCCTGAAGAACGAGGATTTAAGTCCTTTGAACTAGGTGCAGATGGTACTGGAGGTCCTCTTCTGAAAATAGAAGGCGGCGGTTCCCGAAATCCAGCTTCCCAGAACTCGCTTGACCAGCGTTTGCATTACATCTACATGGCCGGTGCTGAGGTCTTCAAGTTCGCAGTTCGCATTATGGGGAATGCTGCAGATGAAGCTTTGCGTAAAGCGGGCTGGGAGAAAACAGACATCGATCTGCTTGTTCCACACCAAGCCAATATGCGGATTATTCAATCCTCACTGAATCGCTTGGAGTTGTCCGAAGATAAATGTATGATTAACTTGGACAAGTATGGCAATATGTCGGCTGCCTCGATTCCAGTAGCACTAGCAGAAGCTTCCGAGCAAGGCAGATTAAGCGAAGGTGATCGCCTTGTCTTAGTTGGCTTTGGCGGCGGACTCACTTGGGGTGCGACAGCATTAGTTTGGTAATTCGATAGATGGACTTATTTTTGAGAAATAATGACTGAATATACCGTGGAAGGGGATCCTTTTCTCGTATGGGTAAAATAGCATTTGTATTTCCTGGACAAGGTTCACAGTCCGTAGGTATGGGACAAGACCTATATGCATCGCAGCCAGCAGCTAAGGCGTATTTCGACCGTGCAGACGCTGCGCTGGGCTTTTCCTTGTCTGATCTGATCTTCCAAGGTCCAGAGGACCAATTGAAGATCACGTACCACACGCAGCCCGCGCTGCTCACGACAAGCATCGCTTGTCTCGAGGCGTTCAAGGCTGTTGGCATCACGCCAGACTATGTCGCAGGACATAGTCTGGGCGAGTACAGCGCGCTCGTCGCAGCGGGCGTGCTCGCGTTCGAAGACGCGGTCCGCACCGTGCGGGCCCGCGGCGAGTTCATGGAGCAGGCCGTCCCAGGCGGCCTGGGTGCCATGGCAGCCGTGCTGGGAGCCGAGCGCGAAGCGCTGGCGGAGCTTTGCGCGGCCATCACCAGCGGCGGCTCCGTCGTGGAGCTCGCCAATGTGAACTGCCCGGGACAGATTGTCGTCTCGGGCAGTAAGGAAGGCGTTGCAGCGGTTGTCGAACGCTGCAAGGAGGCTGGCGCGAAGCGTGCCATCCCGCTTGAAGTGAGCGGGCCGTTTCACTCTTCCCTCATGAAGCCAGCCTCGGAGCGCCTCGCAGAGGTGCTCGCGTCCATCGAGATGAGGGATGCAGCCGTACCCGTTGTCGCCAACGTAACGGCTCGTCCTGTGACCCAGCCGAGCGATATTCGCGGCTTGCTGGTGGAGCAAGTGTATTCCCCTGTACTGTGGGAAGACACCATCACATACCTGATCAGCCAAGGCGTGGATACGTTCATCGAGCTGGGCTCGGGAACGGTGCTTGTCGGCTTGATCAAAAAAGTCGACAAAACGGTGAAAACCGTGTCGATTGGCAGCCTGGAAGCACTGGAAAAGTTCACGCAGGAGGTGCACAATCATGTTAACGGGTAAAGTGGCGCTTGTCACAGGAGCTTCACGCGGCATTGGCCGTGCGATTGCGTTGCATTTGGCTGAGCACGGGGCAGATGTTGTTGTGAACTACGCAGGCAGCGAAGCGGCTGCTAGTGAGGTTGTGGCAGCGATTGAAGCCATGGGCCGCAAAGCGATTAAATTGCGTGCAGACGTAAGCAGCTATCAAGAATCTGACGATTTGGTGAAGCAAACGTTAGAAGTTTTTGGTAAAATTGATATTCTCGTGAATAATGCGGGCATAACAAGAGACAATTTAATCATGCGAATGAAAGAAGAAGAATTCGATCAAGTTATCGCTACGAATCTCAAAGGCGTGTTCAATTGTGTCAAAGCGGTTACGCGTCCGATGATGAAGCAGCGCTTCGGTCGAATTATCAATATATCTTCTGTAGTTGGCGTACTTGGTAACCCAGGACAAGCCAACTATGTAGCAGCAAAAGCGGGTGTAATCGGTCTAACGAAGGCGACTGCGAGAGAATTATCCTCGCGTGGCATCACCGTGAATGCCGTTGCGCCAGGCTTTATTGAAACCGATATGACAGACAAATTGTCTGCTGAGATGCGTGAACAAATGCTGAAGCAAATCCCGCTGGAGCGCCTTGGGCAGCCAGAGGAAATTGCGAAGGTTGTTCGCTTCTTGGCTTCTGACGATGCCTCCTACATGACAGGGCAAACGCTCCATGTAGATGGCGGAATGTACATGTAAGTTTCTGGAAAATTGAGAATCTCAAAATTGACTACTGGCAATCTGTCAAAGATTCTCGTATAATACCAAATGAGGAGGTGAACCGGATGTCCGACGTATTGGATCGTGTTAAACGAATTGTAGTCGATCGTCTAGGGGTTGATGAAGCTGAAGTCACCCTCGAAGCATCTTTCAAAGAAGATCTAGGTGCTGATTCTCTCGATGTAGTTGAATTAGTAATGGAATTAGAAGATGAGTTCGATTTAGAAATTTCAGATGAAGATGCTGAGAAGATTACGACAGTAGGAGAAGTTACGAATTACATAAAATCTCATACGTAATAGTCTACAGAGTCCCGTTTCTAATAAAGACGGGACTTCTCTCCATTCTCACCAATAAAAAATATGAAACACTACATAGAAGGTGGTACAAATGAACAGAGTTGTAATTACAGGTATGGGCGTAGTTACTGCCCTTGGTCAAGATTTGGAAACATTCTGGGGTAACCTGACTTCTGGTAAATCCGGTGTGGGTATGATCGAGAATTTTGATGTAAGCGAATACCCGACACGAATTGCGGCTGAGATCAAAGATTTCAACATTGAGGACTATGTGGATCGCAAAGAGTCTCGTCGTATGGACCGTTTCGTTCAATTCGCGGTTGCAGGCGCTATCAATGCGCTCAAGGATGCGAACTTGAACGTGAAGGAAGATGCTGATCCAGAGCGCGTAGGCGTTTCAGTAGGATCAGGTATCGGCGGTTTGAACACATGGGAAGAGCAGCATCGCATTTTGTTGGAAAAAGGACCTAAACGGGTTTCACCTTTCTTCATCCCGATGATGATTGCGAATATGGCTTCTGGTCACGTATCGATGGTCACGGGTGCGAAGGGGCCGAACTCCACAGCCGTAACGGCTTGTGCAACAGGTACGCATTCCATCGGTGACTCTTTCAAAATGATTCAACGTGGCGATGCTGACGTGATGATTTGCGGCGGTGCTGAGGCGACGATTACTCCAATTGGTGTAGCTGGTTTCTGCGCACTACGCGCGATGTCAACTCGCAATGAAGAGCCGCATTTGGCAAGTCGTCCTTTTGATACAGGTCGTGATGGCTTTGTTATGGGTGAAGGCGCTGGTGTACTTATTCTGGAGTCCCTAGAGCATGCTCAGAAGCGTGGCGCACGCATCTATGCTGAGGTTATCGGCTACGGCATGAGCGGCGATGCATATCACATGACAGATCCAGATCCGGATGGCGCTGCACGTTGTATGGTGAAAGCGATTAAGGATGCCAAGATTGAGCCTGAGGCGATTTCATACATCAACGCTCATGGTACATCGACACCTGTCGGAGATAAGTCGGAGACGATTGCGATCAAGAAAGCGCTAGGCGAGCATGCTTACAAGGTTGCTGTCAGCTCGACGAAATCCATGACAGGTCATTTACTTGGCGCTGCTGGCGGTGTGGAAGCTGTTATTTGTGGATTAACCATCGCAAATAGCCTCATTGCACCAACGATCAACTTGGACAATCAAGATCCTGAGTGTGATTTGGATTATGTGCCTAATAAGGCTCGTGAAGCAAACGTAGGAATTGCAATGTCGAACTCCTTCGGCTTCGGCGGACATAATGCAACGATCATCATGAAAAAGTTTGAAGCATAATTACCATGCCTGCGACGAAAGATAACGGAATATCATTCTCTCCGGGTGGTGAAGTAAGGCGTGAACCGTGATATTAAAGATTTACAGAAGCAGATAGGTGTCTCGTTTCGCAAAACGGAGCTGCTGAAGCAAGCTTTTACACATTCGTCCTATGTGAATGAACACCGTATTGCTGGACATAAAGATAACGAACGGCTTGAGTTTCTTGGAGATGCCGTACTTGAATTAACAGTTTCGGAATTTTTATATGAATCTTATCCTGGGCGTTCTGAAGGTGAATTAACGAAGCTGAGGGCCTCCATTGTTTGTGAGCCCTCGCTCGTGACTTTTGCCGAAGACTTGGATTTCGGTGCCTTTGTCTTACTTGGTAAAGGGGAAGAGTTAACGGGAGGACGTTCACGACCAGCCTTGTTGGCAGATGTGTTTGAATCCTTTGTCGGCGCTTTATACTTAGACCAAGGCTTGGACACCGTTAAAGCTTTTCTTCAGAAGCATGTATTCGCCAAAATTTCCAGTGAGGGCAAGCTGCTCGTGATTGATTACAAGACGCAATTACAAGAGCATACCCAGCATCACAATATGGGATCCTTGGAATACCGGATTGTGAACGAACGGGGTCCTGCACATGAGCGAGAGTTCGTTGCTGAAGTGCATATGGATAGCGAGCTATTGGGAACGGGTGCAGGTCGTTCTAAGAAAGAGGCGGAACAGCAGGCTGCTGCTGGTGCGCTGTCCAAATTAAACGTAACGGTACAACGATAGTGACAAACCAGAAGAGGCGGCAGCTGCTGCCTTTTTTGCATTTTTCTCTTATTTTGACATGCGATATGTTACAATAATTTTTGAGGTGAGACCATTGTTTTTGAAACGGATCGAATTATCCGGATTTAAATCATTCGCGGACCGGACGGAACTCGAATTTGTGCGAGGCATTACCGCGGTTGTAGGTCCTAACGGGAGTGGAAAGAGTAATATCTCCGACGGGATCCGTTGGGTATTAGGGGAACAAAGCGCGAAGTCCTTGCGTGGCGGTAAAATGGAGGATGTCATTTTTGCTGGCAGCGATGCACGTCGTGCAGTGAATTATGGTGAAGTCTCATTAACATTAGATAATTCATCGCAATCGCTTCCACTGGACTTTAATGAAGTTACAGTGACACGAAGAGTTCATCGCAATGGCGATAGTGAGTATTTGATTAACAAACAGCCTTGCCGCTTGAAGGATATCACGGAGTTGTTTATGGACACGGGTATCGGGAAAGAAGCTTATTCCATTATTGGACAAGGTCGTATTGAGGAAATTTTGAGTACGAAATCGGAAGATCGTCGAGGTATCTTTGAAGAAGCTTCGGGGATTGTTAAATATAAATCGCGTAAGCGCGAAGCGGAGAAGAAATTGAATGATACCGAGCAAAATTTGCTGCGGATCCACGATTTAGTCTCTGAGCTTGAGGATCAAGTTGAACCGCTGCGTGATCAGGCGGAGAAGGCGATTCGGTTCAAAGAGCTGAAGGAAACACTCAAGAGCAGTGAGATTTCCATGTATGTTCATCAGATCGATCAGATCTATGTCGCTTGGAATGACGCCACACAGCTGTTAGAGAAGCTAACGAAAGAGCAAACGGAGCTCTCTACGATTGTGAGCCAGCATGATGCGCATTTGGAGAAGCATCGTTGGGAAACGCGTAGACTAGAAGAAGAACTAGAGAAGCTGCAAGAAAGCTTGCTAGGTCTAAGTGAAGAGTTTGAGAAATGTGAGGGTCACGGTGAGGTTCTCAAAGAACGGAAAAAGAACTATGTGACGAATCATCAACAGCTAAGTACAACAATCGCTATGCAAGAGCAGCGTAAATTAGATAAAGAAGCTGACTTGAGCGAGCAACGGGAGAAAATCATTCAGATTGGCGCGCAGTTATTCGAGTTCCAAGCCAAGCTGACTGCAGAAGAGCAGCGCTTACAAGGGGTAAGCGGTGGGATTAGTTCTTCGCCTGAGGATCAGCTAAAAGGTGAGTTGCTGGAAACGCTCAATCGTATGGCGCAGTCTCGCAATGAAATTCGGTACGCCGAGCAGCAAATCGAAAGCATTGGCCGTCGTTTGGACAGACTCGATGAAGAGCGTCAAAAATGGGCGGATCAACGTGAAAGCATTACGCGCCGTAAGCAAGAGCTTTCAACGAAATTGGCAGAAACGGTTGGAGATATTGAGCGTGCTAGACAAGAATATGTCCAATTAACGCAAGCACTGAAGAGTAAGCAAGGACTGTTGGATGAAGCGCAGGCTATGGTACGTAAGTGGGAGCAGAAGCTCGATGCTTTAATTTCCCGCCGCGACACGATGAAGGAAATGGCCAATGATTATGATGGCTTCCAGCAAGGGGTTAAGGAAGTACTTAAAGCAAAAACGCGTAAGGATTTGCGCGGAATTCGCGGTGCGGTCGCAGAGCTTGTCAAAGTTCCTGCCAATGTGGAAGTGGCAATTGAAACAGCATTAGGCGGCGCTCTACAAAATATCGTCGTCGAAACCGAAGCAGACGGCCGTGAAGCGATTGCTTTCTTGAAGCGTCGTCAAATGGGACGGGCTACTTTCCTGCCAATGAACGTTATTCGCGGGCGTTCGATCTCAGACCATGAGAGTCAGACGTTGAAAGCCTCGAAGGGCTTTGTCGGGATTGCCGTTGATCTTGTTTCCTTTGAATCTACCTATCATAATATTTTCTCTAGCTTATTAGGGAACGTTGTTATAGCAGAGAGTTTAGAAGATGCCAATCATATCGCAGCGAAAGCCCAATATCGCTATCGCGTTGTAACGCTGGAAGGCGATGTTGTCAATCCAGGCGGTTCCATGACAGGCGGGAGCTTGCAGAAGAAGTCGACGAACTTATTGGGACGCCAACGTCAAATCGAAGAGCTGGATGCCGAGATCGCGACTTCAGAGGGGCAGCTTAGTGGCTTGCGCAGCCAATCCAGTTCCTTGAAGCGTGAGATCACTGATGAAATGTTGAAAGTTGAACAGCTTCGACAACTGGGTGAGCAGCAGCGTATTACGGAGCAACAAATTCGCGCGGAACTGAATCCGCTGGAATCAGAGAGTCGCACGGTGGAAGAGCAGCTAACTCTGGATAGTCAAGACAGAGGTGCTCTGCTGGAAGAGCGGACTGAATTTAGCCGCAAAAAAGTCGAGAGCGAAGGTGCGCTCGCTCAGCTGCAAGAAGAGGAAGCCTCACTTCAACAAGCGATTCGAGATGCCGAGAGCTCTCGTAAGGCAAGCGAATCTGAGAAAGAAGAACTGCAAAGTCAATTGACGGATTTGAAGGTGATGGTGGCATCAACATCGCAAGAAAAGCATTCCCTTCAAGATCAACAAAGGCGCTTGCAGCAGGATTTAAGTGAAGTGGAACGTGAGATTGAAGTCAATCGCAACCTGCTAGCGCAATTGGACAGCGATATGGCAACACTTGAACAGGAAACCGTGCAGCAGATCGAGCTGTTAAATGACTTGAAGCTTAAGAAGCAGCAATGCTCCGAAAGTATAGAGTTCAAACGCGCTGAACGTGCTGACTGGCTGCAAAAGCTAGAACAAGGTGAAAATGAGACACGTACGCAGCGGATTCAGCTGAAGCAGGTTGAAGAAAATCTCCATCAAACCGAAGTGCGCGTGACGCGCCTGGATGTGGAGCTTGAGAATCTGCTCAAAAAACTTGCTGAAGAATATGAACTTAGCTATGAGCTGGCCAAAATGCGTTACCCTGTCCCTGAAGATATTCAAGGTACGCAAAGTAAGGTGCGTGAGCTGAAACGTGAAATTGCTTCACTAGGTGATGTGAACCTAGGTGCAATTGAGGAGTATGCGCGCGTGTCAGAACGCTTCGAGTTCTTGAGCTCGCAAAAGGATGATTTGATCGAAGCAAAAACAACCTTGTATCAGGTCATTCGCGAAATGGATCAAGAAATGTCCAAACGATTTAAAACAACATTCGATGCGATTCGCTCCCATTTTGGCGTCGTATTTGCTAAGTTGTTCGGAGGCGGCCGCGCAGATTTGATTCTGTCCGAGCCAGAGAATATGCTGGATACAGGTATTGAGATTGTGGCCCAACCGCCTGGTAAAAAGCTGCAGAATCTTCAATTACTTTCTGGTGGAGAACGCGCGCTGACTGCGATTGCCCTTTTGTTCTCCATTATTCGCGTGAAACCAGTGCCGTTCTGCGTACTGGATGAGGTAGAAGCCGCACTGGATGAGGCGAACGTATCTCGATTTGCCGAGTATTTGCGAGAGTTTTCGGAAATGACACAATTTATCGTCGTTACACATCGTAAAGGGACGATGGAAGAGGCTGACGTTTTATATGGCGTTACGATGCAAGAAGGCGGCGTTTCTAAGCTCGTATCTGTCCGTTTAGAGGATGAGGAAGCGACGATGACAGCATCTTAAAGTGAAATTAAAGGATATATTTTAGGAGGAACTATGAGTTTTTTTAAACGATTGAAAGAAAGTATTTCAGGTAAGGCCGAAGCGGTAACGAATAAATTTAAAGAGGGTTTAACGAAAACGCGCGATGCGTTCGTGAACCGTGTCGATGATTTATTTAGCCGTCGTAAGAAAATAGACGAGGATTTTTACGAAGAACTTGAAGAAATCCTAATTGGCGCGGACGTCGGCGTAAATACAGTGCTGAAATTAATTGATGAACTTCGCGCTGAGGTTAAAAAGCGTAAAATCGAAGATCCTGCTGAGCTTCAGCCGATCCTTTCAGAGAAATTGATTGAGTTGCTTAAAGGTGATGCAGGCGCGGGATTGAATATCAATCCCAATGGCCTAACAGTTATCTTGTTCGTTGGAGTGAACGGCGTAGGCAAGACGACGACAATCGGTAAAATGGCTCATATGTTCAAATCTCAAGGTAAAAAGGTGTTGATGGCCGCTGGGGATACGTTCCGTGCTGGCGCCATTGAACAGCTCGAAACTTGGGGAGAGCGCGTTGGTGTCGATGTGATTAAACAACAGTCCGGCGCAGATCCTGCCGCGGTCATGTACGATGCTGTGCAAGCAGCCAAAACGCGTAACGTGGATATCCTTTTATGCGATACAGCGGGCCGATTGCAGAATAAAGTGAATTTGATGGAGGAGCTTAACAAAATCTATCGCGTTATTCAACGTGAAGTTCCGGATGCTCCCCATGAGGTTATTCTCGTTTTAGATGCAACAACAGGACAAAACGCGCTTAGCCAAGCGAAACTTTTCGGGGAAAAAGCAGGTCTTACGGGCTTGGTATTATCCAAATTGGATGGTACAGCTAAAGGTGGAATCGTCGTAGCGATCCGTCAAGAACTCTCTCTACCGGTTAAATTTGTAGGCCTTGGTGAGAAAATGGATGATCTGCAGCCGTTCGATTCCGAGCAGTTTGTACATGCGCTTTTTGGCAAATGGATAGGCGAAAATACTGACAAGGTATAATGCTTGACAATCATCTTGGAATTCAGTATGATAGGTTCTGTTGTGCTGCTGTCAAGTGTGCAACCTTTACGGAGGTAGATTATGACTGTCGATCCTATGTTGGAGAAAACGAATCGCATTAACCTGCTGTTTGATTTCTATGAGCCATTGTTGACCGATAAGCAGCGAACATTCCTTGAACTGTATTTCCATGATGATTACTCCCTCGGGGAGATTGCGGAGAACTTCACAATTAGCCGCCAAGCGGTGTATGAACATATTAAGCGTGCCGAAGTGACACTTCATGAATATGAGAGTAAGTTACAGCTGTTACATAAACACGAACAACGCATGAAGCTGCGTCAAGACTTAGATATTGGGTTGCATGATTGTGATCCGGTGCTAAAGAGGAAAGTGACTGAGCTTTTTGATACAATAGTAGGCATGGGTTGAAACCATTGGTAGAAGCAGGAGGTGAAGCGCATGGCATTTGAAGGATTAGCAAACCGATTGCAGAATGTGTTCGGCAAGCTGAGAAGCAAAGGTAAGCTGACGGAAGAAGATGTAGGCGAAGCGCTTCGCGAGGTACGATTGGCACTGCTTGAAGCGGACGTTAACTTTAAAGTCGTCAAAGATTTTATTGCGAAGGTGAAAGAGCAAGCTATCGGACAAGAAGTTCTGAAATCTTTCACGCCAGGCATGGTTGTTATCGATATCGTGAACAAAGAACTTACGGCCCTTATGGGTGGGACACAGAGTAAGCTTGCACGTTCGAATCGACCACCGACGGTTATTATGATGGCGGGTTTGCAAGGGGCAGGTAAAACAACGACCTCAGGCAAATTAGCTAAAATGTTGTTGAAACAGAATCACAGACCGCTTCTTGTCGCGTGTGACATTTATCGTCCCGCGGCGATCAAGCAGTTGGAGGTGCTTGGCGAACAGCTGAAGGTGCCGGTTTTCTCCTTAGGTGATAAAGTGAACCCTGTCGAGATTGCGAAAGCAGGACTTCAACACGCGAAGGATAACGGCAATGACTATGTGATTATCGATACTGCAGGTCGCTTGCACATTGATGAGAACCTCATGGACGAGCTCAAAAATGTCCGTGAAGCAACGAGTCCTGATGAGATTTTGCTAGTTGTCGACGCGATGACGGGGCAGGACGCTGTCAATGTTGCAGAAAGCTTCCACCAACAGCTTGAATTATCAGGCGTTGTGTTAACCAAACTAGATGGAGATACACGCGGTGGTGCTGCGCTTTCCGTCAAAGCGGTGACAGGTTGTCCGATTAAGTTCGTAGCCAGCGGCGAGAAAATGGATGCGTTAGAGCCATTTTACCCTGACCGTATGGCCTCAAGAATTCTCGGAATGGGCGATATGCTCTCCTTAATCGAGAAGGCGCAAGCCGGTATCGATATGGACAAGGCGAAAGAGATGGAGCGCAAAATGCGCAACGCCGAATTCACCTTCGAGGATTTCATTGAGCAGATGGAGCAAGTGAAGAAGATGGGGCCTCTTGACCAAATTCTTGAAATGCTGCCTGGTGCGAACAAGATTAAAGGCATGAAAGATATGAAGGTTGACGAGAAGCAAATGGCTCGCGTTGAAGCCATTGTGAAATCCATGACAACCGAAGAAAAACGTAAACCGGAGCTTCTGAATGCGAATCGTCGCAAGCGGATTGCAGCGGGAAGCGGAAATTCGGTGCAGGAAGTCAATCGCTTCATTAAGCAATTCGATGATATGCGTAAAATGATGAAGCAGTTCTCAGGCATGATGGGCCCGAAAGGCGCCAAAGGCATGAAAAAGTTAGGTAAGGGATTTAAATTCCCCTTTTAAATAAGGTTGTTTATTCTAAGTAGGAGGTGATTTTTCAATGGCAGTACGTATTCGTCTTAAACGTGTAGGCGCTCATAAAGCTCCTTTCTACCGTGTCGTGGTTTCGGATTCCCGTTCCCCGCGTGATGGTCGTTTTATCGAAGAAATCGGTACTTATAATCCAATTGCTGAACCAGCAGCTGTGGTTCTTGATGAGGAAAAAGCGCTTAAATGGCTTCAAACTGGCGCTCAACCGTCCGATACAGTTCGCAGCCTGTTCTCAAAAGCAGGTTTGATGACTAAGTTTCACGAGCTGAAATTACAGAAGTAATCTGTTATCTTTCGGAGGGTGGGTTCATGAAGGATCTTATCACCGTAATTGCTAAGGCTCTTGTCGATCATCCGGAAGAGGTACGTGTCGCTGTGGTGGAGAAAGAGGACAAGATCGAGTACAGGCTTTCTGTTCATCCCGACGATGTCGGAAAAGTGATTGGCAAGCAAGGCAAGATTGCGAAATCGCTCCGCACGGTAGTCACGTCGGCAGCTGTGAAAGAAACGAAACGGGTAGCCGTTGAAATCGTTTCATAAGAAATGAGGTTAGGATTTAATTCCTAGCCTTTTTTCGCATATGGACAAGTAGGTAATTTAATGTGGAGGTTGGGCAAGCGCATATGACGGAAAAACTAGTGACGGTTGGTAAAGTTGTAAATAGCCATGGGATTCGTGGAGAACTAAAAATAGTACCAGAAACGGATTTTCCTGAACGATTTGATGTGGGAAATTCTTTGATCATTGTAGACTCTCAAAATAAGCAAACGCCGGTGACAGTGAAAACGTCCCGCTTACATAAAAACGTATTTATCGTGTTGTTTAGCCAATTCTCTAACATCAATGATGTTGAGAAGTTCAAAGGCTCCCTGCTGAAAATTGAGGCGAAGGATCAAAAGCCGCTGGAAGAGGGAGAATATTATTACCACGAAATCATCGGCTGTAAAGTCGTTACGGAAGAAGAGCAAGAATTAGGTCTTATTTCTGAAGTGCTCACACCGGGTGCGAATGATGTGTGGGTTGTTTCTTTGCCAAAAGGAAAGCAGCTGTTGCTGCCAGTCATCGATGATGTCATCCTTAACGTGGATATTCCGAACAAAACGATTCGGATTCACTTGATGGAAGGGTTAATGGAATGAGAGTTGATGTCTTAACCTTGTTCCCGGAAATGTTTGAGGGCGTGTTTTCTTCTAGTATTTTGGGGAAAGCACGTGATAAGGGGATCGTTTCGCTCGACACGGTTAATTTCCGGGATTATTCAACGAACAAGCATAATACGGTCGATGATTATCCCTACGGCGGAGGTGGAGGCATGGTGCTAAAGCCAGAGCCGATCTTTGGAGCCGTCGAAGATTTGCCAACACATCGGACAGCTGAGGGAGAAGAGGTAAAGCCGCGGGTCATCCTGTTATGTCCGCAAGGTGAGACCTTCACGCAGAAGAAAGCGGAAGAACTAGCCGGTGAGGAGCATCTTGTATTTATTTGCGGTCACTATGAGGGGTATGACGAACGGATCAGACAGTATCTGGTGACGGACGAGCTGTCAGTCGGTGATTATGTACTAACCGGTGGTGAAATACCCGCTATGGTCATTATAGACAGCGTAGTGAGGCTATTACCCGGGGTGCTCGGTAATGAAATGTCCGCTGTGACGGATTCCTTCTCGACAGGACTTCTGGAGTATCCTCATTATACGAGACCTGCGAAGTTCAGAGACTGGGAAGTTCCAGAGATGCTGTTATCAGGTCACCATGCCAATGTGAAAAAATGGCGGCTTAAAGAATCACTCATCCGTACGTTGGAGCGTCGGCCAGATTTACTTGAGGGTCGAGCTTTGTCCAAAGAAGAGAAGATTTGGGTAGCCGAATGGAAAAAACAGAAGCAGGAGCAAGCGCAAGATATATAAGTCCTCGGAATCTTCTCTATTGAATTTATCCTTGGACTATGATATTATATATTCTGTTGTGATTTTTTCAACAGTTCGAGTCTGGTGGTCCTCTACGCATAACAACTTAGATGTACTAACTATTAGCGGAATGAACACCTGTGTGGAAGGAGGGAGTCAACTATGAATCTTATTCAAGAGATTACGAAAGAGCAACTCCGTACGGATATTCCTAATTTCCGTCCAGGAGACACACTTAAAGTACACGTAAAAGTTATCGAGGGTACACGTGAGCGTATTCAGCTGTTCGAAGGTGTTGTTATTAAACGCCACGGCGGTGGAATCAGCGAAACGTTTACAGTTCGTAAAATTTCTTACGGTGTGGGTGTGGAAAGAACTTTCCCATTCCATTCTCCGAAGATTGACAAGATTGAAGTGGCTCGCCGTGGTAAAGTTCGTCGTGCGAAACTTTATTATCTGCGTGGTCTTCGTGGTAAAGCAGCAAGAATTAAAGAAATTCGATAGTAAAATGGGGGGCTTGTTCAGTCAAGTCTCCTTTTCATTTTTTCTGTACATAATAGGACATAATAGAGATCATACCAAAACTGGAAGAGAGGCCGTCAGTGATGGAACATAACGATCAAATGCAACCTAATCAGCCGATCAGTGCTACACCAGCAAAGACCGTGCAAACAAAAAGTGAAACGTGGGAATGGATTAAAGCGCTAGTAATTGCAGGAGTACTTGTTATTATTATTCGTTGGTTCCTCTTCTCCCCATTTATTGTTGATGGAGATTCGATGCATCCGAATTTCTTTACGGGTGAGCGATTGATCGTCAATAAAATAGTGTACGATATTCGTGATCCGAAGCGCGGCGAAGTCATCGTCTTCCATGCACCTGAAGGCAAAGATTATATCAAGCGTGTCATCGCACTCCCTGGAGAGACCGTCAAAGTAACAGGGGACAAGGTGTACATTAACGGTCAAGAGCTCGCTCAACCTTATATTCAGGAAGCGATTGATCAAGCAGTGAAAGAAGGACATCCGTATAATACGTTACTGGATTTCCCTGAAACGAAAGTTCCTGAAGGCGAGATCTTCGCTATGGGTGATAACAGACCGAATTCCAAGGATAGCAGAACCAAAAGTGTTGGGTTTGTGCCTTACAATAAAATCGTAGGCCGCGCAGAAGTGATTTTCTGGCCGGTGAACAAAATAAGTTTCATACATTTTTGAGGTGAAGAGAAATGACCATTCAATGGTTTCCCGGTCACATGACCAAGGCTCGCAGACAGATCGAGGAAAAGCTTAAACTGATTGACGTCGTGATTGAGCTCTTGGATGCCCGCATCCCGCTTTCCAGCCGGAACCCGATGGTTGATGAGATTTTAAAAGGCAAGCCCCGTCTCGTATTGCTTAACAAGAATGACCTTGCCGACCCGCAAGTGACGGCCGAATGGGTGAAATACTTTGCGGACCAAGGCTTACCTGCCTTGCCGATTGACGCTGCGAACGGAACGCATGTCAAGGAGATTTTGCCTAGAGTCAAACAGCTTTGGGCCCACAAAATTGAGACGATGCTGCGCAAAGGGATTAATCCTCGTGCGATTAGAGCGCTCATTGTTGGGATTCCGAATGTCGGTAAGTCCACACTGATTAATCAGTTAGCAGGTAAGAAAATTGCTGCAACCGGAGATAAGCCAGGTGTGACCAAAGGGCAGCAATGGATCAAAGTCGGTACTGAAATGGATCTGTTGGATACACCGGGGATTTTGTGGCCTAAATTCGAAGACCAGATGGTTGGCATGCGGTTGGCTGCAACAGGGGCCATCAAGGAAGAACTGCTGCATTTAGATGACGTAGCATTGTTTACCATTAAATATATGGTTCAGCATTATGGAGCTGGTATCCAAGAGCGCTTCGGGGTTCAGGAGTTGCCAGAGGATATGGATAATATTCAGGAGATGGTGAAGGTCATGGAGGCGATCGGGCGTAAGCGCGGCGCTATTGTGAGCGGGGGCAAGGTCGATTTGGACAAAGCTTCTCTCATTATTATTCGTGATCTTAGAGCAGGGAAAATGGGCCGTATTTCCTTGGAAAGACCATTTTAATGAACGAAACAGGAAGAACCTGGGGCGCAAGCCTTGGGTTTTTCTTTTTGTACCGAGAGGACGTAGAAAAAAATGGGTCTGGCTTGACGAAGCGCCGTTCCTTTATAATGAAATGATGGAAAGGGGCGGATAGTGTGCTAGAACATGAGATAGAGATATGGGAACAAGGCTTCACGGCAATTGCTGGAATTGATGAGGTTGGTCGCGGGTGTTTGTTTGGGGATGTTGTGGCTGCAGCAGTTATTCTTCCAAAGGGATATGTGCTTGAAGGGGTCAATGATTCCAAAAAGCTTTCGGAAAAGAAACGCGAGCTGCTTTTTGATCAGATCATGGATGAGGCCATTTCAGTAGGCATTGGCATAGTAGATGTCGAGGGTATAGAGGCATTGAATATCAAGCAAGCATCCAGATTAGCTATGAAACAAGCTGTAGAGAAGCTACATATTGTACCGGACTATTTACTTGTTGATGCTGAAAAGGTAGAAATTGACCTGCCTCAATCAGCGATTATACATGGGGATGCATTAAGTCAATCCATCGCAGCTGCTTCCATCATCGCCAAAGTGACGAGAGATCGCATGTGTGCGGAGTGGGACGAGCAGTATCCAGAGTACGGAATTGCAGTACATAAGGGTTATGCAACGAAACACCATAGAGAGATGTTGCTTAGGTATGGTCCTACGCCTTTACACCGGAAATTATTTATTCGCAATATTATGGCGCAGCTCGAAGCCCAAGAGAATGAAAAGCTAGAGAACGAAGTGAAAAGCGAACAGCTCTTATTTGATTTCATCTAAATCAATCTAGTGTAACGAAAATGGCATCAGACACCGATAATATACATACGTGGAATCAGATTCGAGGTGAGCTTTATGAATATTAGTAGTTTAATTCGTAACCTGGTTGGGGATTTAACAGCGGCTGATCCGAAGACGCTCGAATTAAAGGTAGGACAAATCGTCAAAGGCGTTGTGCTTCAACTCCTAAGTGAACAGGAAGCACTAGTGAATATAGGTGGTACGTTAGTTCGTGCAAAGCTGGAAACGCCTCTAAAGCAAGGTGATGTGACCATGCTGCAGGTTCAACCTGAATCCAAGGGCGGTCAAATTCTATTAAAGCCGCTTGTCGCTTCGGATGTGCAGATTGCGGATGACTCGCTCGGTGAGCTTCTCAAAGCTTTTGAAGTCAAGGATACGGCAGGCAATCGTCAAATGGTTCAGCAATTGCAGCAGCAAGGCGTTCCTGTGTCCAAGGATAATGTGAAGGCATTCGAGTCTGTCATGCGAGAGATGCCACAGGGAGCTAATAAAGAGGAATGGCTGCAAGCGGCTGTGCTAGCCTCGAAGAAGGGATTGCCGCTTACACCTACGACTGTGGAAGCTTTAAAGCAAGTGACGACCGGCCCTTCGGCGGGCCGGGTGTTAGAACAGCTCGAGCAGCAGGCGGTCGCGCTGCTTGAGCAAGACCCGACACATCCTGCGGCGGATACCGCCAAGCAGGTTGTGTCGCTGCTGAAGGAGCTGCGCGCGACGGCCGCAGCTGTGCGTCCTGCGGAGCCGGCTGCGCCAGCCTCCGCCGCGGACGAGCCTGCGGCTGTGCCGCCGCAGGCAGGGTCATCAGTACCAGCTGCTGCGCAGGCTGGTGGCAGTACCGCGGCTGCGCCGCGTGGCAGCGAGCCTGCGGCCGCTGCCGGTACAGCCCCGCCCGCCGTGCCAGCAGCGGGCGAAGCACCTCCCGCGCCGGCAGCTGGCGCGGCATCGCTGGCCGCCACGGCGAAGCCGGCGGCCGACCAGGCTCAGGCGCGCAGCGCTGAGCCTGTGCGGCAAGGCGAACCGCTGCAAGCGGGTTCGCTAGCGCCCTTGCCCGCGCAAGAGCCCCTTGCGAAGCAGGAGGGGGCTCTTGCAACCAGAGAGGCGCGAGCCAGCGCAGCGCCTCCGATCGAGCCGCAGGCTGATCCAGAAACCAACTGGATCAGCAAGATGCTCAAAGCCGTCGGCGTTGAGCACGAATCCCATGTTGCAGTAAGTGTCGCCGCAAAGCTGGACGAGCGCGGCAATTCAACGCCGGTGCGCCAACAAGCGACAGATAACTCATTTTCGCTTTTTAGCACCAACGCTTCGGAAAATCAACAAGGCGATACCGTGAAGCCAGCAGTAACGGAAACGCTTAAGAGTCTACTGCTTCAGCTCACAGCGTCAGAGGATACTCCAGCCCCACTAAAAGAAGCCGCGCAGCAAGCTGTCAGCCAAATTACGGGGCAGCAGCTCATGCTAACGAATGACAAGAATGCGATGTTTACTCAAATGACGATGTTTGTCCCATTCTTGGACAGTTCCGGACAGCAAACGGCAGCTATTCATATACAATCCCGCAAAGGTAGCCGTGGCGAGGTAGATGCCAGCAACTGTCGGCTTTTGTTTGATCTTCAAATGAAAGTCATGGGCAATACATTGCTAGATGTTCAAGTCGTTAACAAAATTGTTTCGTTAAACATTCATAATGATCATCCAGCTTTAGCGGGATTGATGGAATCTTCTAAAGAAGAAATTGTAGCTGCCATGAACAGTGTCGGCTATCAGTTCATTTCATTAAAATGTTCGCCATATCCGAAGCCGCTTGAAGTTCAGGAAGGGAAGGAAGAGGCTGGTAAAATAGGATCGTTGGATGGAAGGGTAGATTTAAGTGAACTTTATCGACCTAGAACCTATAAAGGGGTTGATGTTCGCGCATGAGTCCTTCCAAAAAAGCACCTGAAGAATCGCAGCTAACCCCGATTAAGAAGGCGGTAGCTCTTCGCTATTCACCAGAAGTACAGAAAGCCCCAACCCTCATTGCCAAAGGGAAAGGGCATATGGCTGAAGCGATTTTACAAAAAGCGAAGGAAAATGGCATTCCCATTCAAGAAGATAAATCGTTAGTTGAGGTATTATCTAAACTTGACCTGGATCAAGAAATTCCTCCGGAGCTTTATCAATTGGTAGCTGAGGTACTTAGTTTTATATATCGGTCCGATGGGCGGATGAGAACTTCGAGGCACGATTAGATGAATAAACTGCCAAAAGATGATCGTAAACTGTTGGGAAGACAAGGGGAAGAGCTGGCGTTCGCATACCTTGTTGATCAAGAGTACCAGATAATCGAGCGAAACTGGCGATGTCGTTCAGGTGAAATCGATATCATAGCTGGGAAAGCCGATAAACTTATTTTCGTTGAAGTTCGAACGAGACGTCCTTCCAGCCGATTTGGTACTGCCAAAGAATCCGTAGATTATCGCAAACAGGCGAAGGTACGGGATATTGCACAATTTTATATGCATCGCTATCAGAAATACGAGCAATCCATACAATTCGATGTCATAGCAGTTGAAATGACCGACCTTAACGCAGAACCGAAGATTGTACATATACAGGGAGCCTTTTGACAGTCATTTATCCTAATGACGAGTCAGAAGGCTTTTATTTTCAAGCATGACCCCATCATTGATATTTGGTTAAATCTCAATCTCTTCCACACGTTGGTTTTTATCCAGATTCCGATATTGAATGGCTTCCGCTAGATGAGAGGGAAGAATAGAATCATAACCGTCTAGGTCCGCAATTGTGAGTGCTAGCCGTAAAATCCGATCATGCGCACGCGCACTTAATCCCAATGCCTCGAAAGAAATCCGCAAAAGTTGATCACCTTCGGGCGTTAACTGGCAAATTTCCCTAATTAATCTTCCACTTAATTCATTATTATGCTGAATGTCTGTCCCGGCGTAACGTTTCTGTTGTCGCAAATGGGCTTGCATGACCTTGGCTCTCATTTCATTGGAAGATAGGTTAGTAGCAGTGTCTTTTAATTGGGCATAGCTTGGTTTAGGGACTTCTACATGAAGATCGATTCGGTCGAGAAGAGGACCTGAAATTTTGGAGCGATATTGAACAATTTTTGCCGGACTGCAGATGCAAGCGTTAGCCTCCGTTTCAGCACCGTAATAGCCGCAGGGACATGGATTCATAGCAGCAGCTAAAATAAAATGAGAAGGGAATGTGTACACAGCTCTTGCTCTGGCAATCATCACATATCGATCCTCAAGAGGCTGCCTGAGTACTTCAAGTGCATTGCGTGTGAATTCCGGCAGTTCGTCTAGGAAAAGAATACCTCGATGAGATAGACTGACTTCACCAGGCTTGGGGATGGTTCCTCCACCGACGAGACCAGCAGCTGAAATAGAGTGATGCGGGGCACGAAACGTTCTTGCGCGCATCAGTGTGGACCGATCACTCAGCTTTCCTGAAGCACTATATATCTTCGTAACCTCTAGTGCTTCGCGGTCTGTCAAAGGTGGAAGGATGGAAGACAGACGCTTAATTAGCATCGTTTTTCCAGTTCCTGGAGGACCAAGGAGGAGTAAATTATGCATGCCAGCGGCTGCAATCATCATGGCGCGTTTAACCTGATGCTGCCCATTAACATCGGCGTAATCTTCCGCATAACTAGCATGTTGATTTAGTGTAGTGGAGGGCTCGTTTCGTTCTCGATCAGCAATCTGATACATAAATTCACGATACGAACTTTTGTTCCATTTCTTGAGGTCGGCAAGATTCGAAATTACATATACTTCAACACCTTCGATTAATGCGGCTTCAGGCGCGTTAGCTGTTGATAAGCAAACTCGTTTAATACCCATCTTTTTGGCGGCGTGGACCATCGACAGTACCCCTGGGATGGGACGTAGAGATCCGTCTAATGCAAGTTCTCCAAGAAATAATGTGGTGGCGAACCCTTCTACATGCACCTGACCTGTGGTAATGAGAATGCCAACGGCAATGGCGAGATCGAATGATGAGCCTTCCTTCCGCAAATCAGCAGGAGCAAGATTAACCGTAATACGGTCCATAGGGAATGTGAAACCACCGTTTTTAATCGATGAACGAACGCGTTCAACGGATTCTCGAATCGCTGAGTCTGGGAGTCCAACCAGATTTATTTGAGGTAACCCGCTCGAAATATCGACCTCTACTTCAATGGGTCGCCCTTCAATTCCTTGTAAACAGGCACTCATGACTTTGCCATACATAAAAAACACCTTCTTCTCCATAGAATTCACAGTTACTAGAACTGAGTTCGAATTGGATAAAAGGTGCTTCCTTATTGATCCGATATATGATTTTAATTATAATCGCAATTGGTAAAATTACGCAAATATTGTCGATGAACTTTCAGGTTTTAAAAATGTGCGACATGCACATACTGGAAGATGAGGTGATGATATGCAGGAAAAACCATATTTTTGTCCCAATTGTCGTTCAAATCGTATTAAATTTAATGTAATCACGAGCTATTCGCAGTCTTTTCTAAAGGATGCGCTTTCCGGGAATATTACCGAATTCCATGATCCTGGCGTCATTCCCGAGCCTGAGCCCACGATTCAGTGCTTGATCTGTAACTTTTCAGCGAATGAAATGCGCTTTATTAAGCAAGCAGAGCGCGAACCTCGGGTAAATTCAACACCAACTTCGTTCTTTTAATCAAGTTGAAGCACGACGTATTTTTCAGTACATGAGAAATACGTTTTTTTATTTGTGACGTGATAGTTAAATTTTTTCAGTGTGAAAGGAAAAATTGAATGGATTCACGAAAAAAATAAAGAAACTGTCGAAAATAATGTGATACAATGGTTAGGGCTTGCGAAGAAGTGTGATACTAATTCCGGTAGCAAGATAGTTTCTCGTGCACAACGTCAATTGGAAATTACACTTTTCCCTGTATAGCACGTATAGAAAGTCCATACTGATAGGAGGATTTAGGAAATGAATATCCATGAGTATCAAGGCAAAGAAGTCCTGAGACAGTACGGAGTCAGCGTTCCTAACGGAAAGGTTGCTTTTACTGTTGATGAGGCAGTTGAAGCAGCAAAAGAACTTGGAACATCCGTTGTTGTAGTAAAGGCACAAATTCATGCCGGTGGTCGCGGTAAAGCAGGCGGCGTTAAAGTAGCTAAAAGCCTCGAGGAAGTTCGTACATATGCTAGCGAAATTCTAGGTAAAGTACTTGTCACTCACCAAACAGGTCCAGAAGGTAAAGAAGTTAAACGCCTTTTGATCGAAGAGGGCTGTGACATTAAGAAAGAATATTACGTAGGTGTTGTTGTTGACCGTGCGACAGGCAGCGTCGTTTTGATGGCTTCTGAAGAGGGCGGTACGGAGATTGAAGAAGTAGCTGAGCACTCTCCTGAGAAAATTTTCAAAGAAGTTGTTGACCCAGCAATCGGTCTTCAATCCTTCCAAGCACGTAGACTTGCTTATGCAATCAACATTCCTAACGAGCTTGTTAACAAAGCCGTTAAATTTATGCTTGCATTGTACAAAGCATTCGTTGAGAAAGACGCTTCCATTGCTGAAATCAACCCATTGGTTGTAACTGGTTCTGGCGATGTTATGGCACTTGATGCGAAATTAAACTTCGATTCTAACGCTCTTTTCCGTCACAAAGACATCGTTGAGCTTCGTGACCTTGAAGAAGAAGATGCGAAAGAAATCCAAGCTTCCAAATATGACCTTAGCTACATCGCACTTGATGGAAACATCGGTTGTATGGTTAACGGCGCTGGACTTGCTATGGCCACTATGGACATTATCAAGCACTACGGCGGAGACCCTGCTAACTTCCTAGACGTAGGGGGCGGCGCTACAAAAGAGAAAGTTACTGAAGCTTTCAAAATCATCTTGTCTGATGAGCAAGTTAAAGGGATTTTCGTTAACATTTTCGGTGGTATCATGCGTTGTGATGTCATCGCTGAAGGTGTTGTAGCTGCTGCTAGAGAGCTAGGACTTTCCCGTCCACTCGTAGTTCGTCTTGAAGGAACTAACGTGGAGCTTGGTAAAAAGCTTCTTAACGAATCCGGATTGAACATTGTTGCTGCTGATTCCATGGCGGATGGCGCACAAAAAATCGTTGCACTTGTTAAGTAATCAAACCTGAGCGGTTTGAAAAATATATAAGGGATGTGAACAATCGATCATGAGTATTTTGGTCAATAAAGATACTAAAGTCATTACTCAAGGGATTACCGGCGCTACGGGTTTGTTTCATACCAAAGGCGGTCTGGATTATGGCACGCAAATGGTGGGTGGCGTAACTCCTGGTAAAGGCGGCACGACAGTAGATATTACTTTAGAGAATGGTGAGCTTGTTAAGCTGCCAGTTTTCAACTCCGTTGTAGAAGCTAAAAATGCAACAGGTGCAACAGCATCCGTTATTTATGTACCACCAGCATTCGCAGCAGAATCCATCATCGAAGCGATTGAAGCAGAACTTGAATTGGTTATCTGTATTACTGAAGGTATTCCTGTTCTTGACATGGTACGCGTTAAGCGTTACCTAGAAGGTAAAAATACCGTTCTTATCGGACCAAACTGCCCAGGTGTGATTACACCAGGCGAGTGTAAAATCGGTATTATGCCAGGATACATTCATACACCAGGTCATGTAGGTGTTGTTTCGCGTTCCGGAACATTGACTTACGAGGCTGTACACCAATTAACAACTCGTGGAATTGGACAATCCTCCGCAGTTGGTATCGGTGGAGACCCAGTTAAAGGATCCGAGTTTATCGACATCCTTAAACGTTTTAACGAAGATCCAGATACGTACGCTGTTATCATGATCGGTGAAATCGGCGGAACGGCTGAAGAAGAAGCAGCAGAGTGGGTTGCGGCAAACATGACGAAACCTGTCGTTGGCTTCATCGGCGGTAAAACAGCGCCTCCAGGAAAACGTATGGGCCATGCTGGTGCCATTATTTCTGGTGGTAAAGGTACAGCTGCTGAGAAAGTTGCAACGATGGAAAGATGCGGTATCCGTGTCGCGGCTACACCATCCGAAATGGGTTCAACACTCGTTAGCGTACTTGAAGAAAAAGGTATGCTAGATAAAGTTATCACAAAAAAATAAGCTTCGTTTCACGAAGGTAAGCAACCTTCCATTTCCCTTAATTGGGATTTGGGAGGTTTTTTTTATTCTTATTGATGCATAAATTTGTCATTCACGAAAGGAGTGTATATACTAATGGATAATCGTTATTGTTTAATTGGGCTGCATGAACTTGAGGGTGTAGGATGGAAAACGATATATCAGCTGATAAGCCGTTTCCCTGAGCTGAGCGTTTTAATGGATTTGACAGCAGGTGAGATCGCCTCTTGTGGAATTCGAGCATCCATTGCAGAGACAATAGCTACACGATTTACCCCTGCTTTCATTGAGCAGAAATTACAACTATATAGAAGACACAGCATTCAGATTTTGACTCGGCTCGACGAGGGTTATCCAGCAATTCTGAAGGAAATCGCGCAGCCTCCGTGGGTGCTGTATGTGAAAGGTGATCCTTTGTTTCTAAAAGGGCACTTACTTGGCATCGTAGGCACGCGAACTCCAACGCTATACGGAAAGAAAATTGCTGAAGAGTGGGCGGCTGCGCTTTCTCGAGCAGGGTTTGGGATTGTCAGCGGGCTGGCAAGAGGGATAGATAGCAAAGCTCATATTGGAGCACTGCAAGGGAAGGCGAAGACAGCGGCTGTGCTTGGATGTGCGATCAACTCGATCTATCCACGCGAGAATGCCCTGTTATATCGAAACATTGAACAAGAAGGCGTCATTGTTTCAGAATACCCGATTGGCACTCGCATGCACCCTGGTATGTTTCCGCAGAGGAATCGAATCATTGCTGGATTATCTTTAGGTGTTACGGTTGTGGAGGCAGCGGACGATAGTGGATCACTCATCACTGTTGAGTTTGCTCTAGACGCCTCGCGTGATGTATTCGCTGTTCCGGGTCCAATTAACTCTCGCCAAAGCAGCGGTGTTCACAAGCTGTTGAAGGATGGTGCGAAATTAGTCACCAGCGTCGAGGAAATTGTCGAAGATTATAAACACATCATTAATATGGATGAAATGCGACTTGCTTTAAAGCGCGAACCGTCTTATTCACTTACTGAAGATGAGGTCGAAATTGTTCGAAAGATGTCAGATACACCGATCTCTATAGATACTATATTAGAAGACAGTCAATTTACGTTTGGACATTTGCATGCAGTTCTGTTATCTTTGGTATTGAAAAAGGCGATTAAACAGCTTCCGGGTTCAACTTACATTCGAGCATAGGCTAATCACGAAGTTTTGCTTCTCGCCAAGTAAACTTACCTTGAAACCAAGAGGGGAGGAAGGACGAACCATGGCAGATTCGTTAGTCATTGTTGAGTCACCAGCAAAAGCCAAAACCATCGGCAAATATTTAGGCAGTAAATACATCGTAAAAGCTTCGATGGGTCATATTCGCGACCTTCCGAAAAGCCAAATTGGCGTAGAAGTCGATAATAACTTTGAGCCTAAATACATAACGATTCGTGGAAAGGGTTCTATCCTTAAAGAACTCAAAGACGCAAGCAAAAAAGTGAAAAAAATATATCTGGCGGCGGATCCGGATCGTGAAGGTGAAGCAATCGCCTGGCATTTAGCTCACTATTTGGCTGTAGGTCCTGAAGAGCTTTGTCGTGTAGTCTTTAACGAGATTACGAAAGAAGCGGTTAAGGATGCTTTTAAGACGCCCCGGCGCATCAATCAAGATTTAGTGAATGCACAACAGGCGCGTAGGATTTTGGATCGACTTGTTGGTTACAAAATTAGTCCTTTGCTTTGGAAAAAAGTGAAGAAAGGGCTATCAGCAGGCCGCGTTCAATCCGTTGCGGTGAAATTAATACAAGATCGTGAAAATGAGATTAAAGCGTTTGAACCAGAAGAGTACTGGTCCATTACTGCCGTTCTTGATGCGGGTAAAACTGTATTTGAAGCCAAGTATCATAGCCACAATGGTGAGAAAAAAGAACTGCATTCACAAGAAGATGTCGATTTGATTCTTGCTGCAATGGGTAACGAAGCGTTTATTGTGAAAGAAGTGAAAGAGAAAGAGCGTCAACGTAATCCTTCCCCTCCTTTTATTACAAGCTCCTTGCAACAGGAAGCAGCGAGAAAGTTAAATTTCCGTGCATCCAAAACTATGTCTGTGGCGCAGCAATTATATGAAGGTATCGATTTAGGAAAAGAAGGTACCGTCGGTTTAATTACGTATATGCGTACGGACTCTACGCGGATTTCTCCTATTGCCCAAGAAGAAGCAAGAGAGTTAATTATGACGAAATACGGCCCGACCTTCTATCCGGAGACGCCACGTCAGTATCTGAAGAAGAATGCGAATGCACAGGATGCGCATGAAGGGATCAGACCTACTTCTGTCCTTCGTGAACCGGATCAAATGAAGGAATTCCTAAGTAAAGATCAGTTCCGGTTGTACAAGCTGATTTGGGATCGATTTATTGCGAGTCAAATGGCATCTGCCATCCTTGACACAATGACGATTGATTTACATGCAGGTGAAACGATTTTTAGAGCAAATGGCTCTAAAATGAAGTTTGCTGGATTTATGAAGGTGTATGTTGAAAGTAATGATGACGGCACGACAGAAGAGGATAAGTTACTGCCGCCTCTATCGAAGGGCGATTCATTGCCTAAGCAGAGTGTCGAACCGAAGCAGCATTTTACGCAACCGCCTCCACGATACACAGAAGCACGTTTAGTCCGTGCGCTTGAGGAGATGGGGATTGGGCGACCAAGTACGTATGCCCCTACATTAGAAACGATTCAGAAGCGTGGCTATGTGGCCATTGAAGAGAAGAAGTTCGTGCCAACGGAGCTAGGCGAGCTGGTCATCCAATTAATGCAAGAATTTTTCCCGGAAATTCTGGACATCGAGTTTACAGCTCATATGGAAGAAGAGTTGGACTTTGTCGAAGAGGGGAAAGAGGATTGGGTCCGAGTACTGGATACCTTCTATACTTCCTTTGAAAAGCGCTTAGAGTTTGCTGAAGAGGAAATGAAAGAAATTGAGATCCAAGATGAAGTTTCGGATGAGATCTGTGAGAAGTGCGGGAAGCATCTGGTCTACAAAATGGGGCGTTTCGGTAAGTTCCTAGCGTGCTCAGGTTTCCCAGACTGCCGGAATACGAAACCAATTATCAAGGATATTGGTGTGACGTGTCCGACTTGTCATGCGGGTAAAATTGTAGAACGCAGAAGTAAAAAAGGTCGTGTCTTCTATGGATGTGATCAATATCCAACCTGTGATTTCGTCTCATGGGATAAACCAGTCAATAAGCCATGCCCAGCTTGCAGCTCGATGATGATTGAGAAACGCAGCAAAAATGGCGTAATGATACAGTGTACACAATGTGATTTTAAGGAAGAAGCAGTTGATGATTCCGAAAACACAGAATGATATGAAAGATTAGAGGTGTCTGATTTTGCCAGAAAATCAAAGAGTAACAGTCATCGGCGCAGGATTGGCAGGTAGTGAAGCCGCGTGGCAAATTGCCCGTCAAGGCGTTCCTGTTACTTTATATGAAATGCGTAATGTAAGGAAAACTCCTGCCCATATAACGGACCAGTTCGCTGAACTTGTATGTAGCAATTCGCTACGTTCCAATGGTCTCATGAATGCCGTTGGTGTACTGAAAGAAGAGATGAGACGCATGGACTCACTTATCCTTTCTTGCGCTGACGAGCATGCTGTACCTGCTGGAGGAGCTTTGGCGGTTGACCGCGACGGATTCTCTCAAGCGGTGACGAATACGCTGCGGAATCACCCGTTAATCGAGGTGCGGAATGAAGAGATTCAGCAGCTGCCAGAGGGAATTGTTGTAGTTGCTACTGGTCCTTTAACTTCACCAGATCTAGCAGCGGAGTTAAAATCTTTGATGGGCGAAGAATATCTATATTTCTACGATGCGGCTGCGCCAATTGTTGAGAAAGACTCCATCGATATGAACAAGGTTTACTTAGCTTCACGTTACGATAAGGGTGAGGCGGCTTACCTGAATTGTCCGATGACAGAAGAAGAGTTTAACGTATTCTATGAGGCGCTCATTACAGCTGAGGTAGCCGAATTAAAGGAATTCGAGAAAGAAATTTATTTTGAAGGCTGTATGCCGCTTGAAGTTATGGCTAAGCGTGGTAAACAAACGGTGTTATTCGGACCTATGAAGCCTGTTGGCTTAATTAATCCACATACCGGTAAAATGCCACATGCAGTCGTACAGCTTCGTCAAGATAATGCCGCAGGTACTTTGTACAATTTAGTAGGGTTCCAAACGCATTTGAAATGGGGAGAGCAGAAGCGCGTACTGCAGCTAATTCCTGGGCTTGAGCAAGCGGAATTCGTCCGTTATGGCGTTATGCATCGCAATACGTTTATCAACTCACCTAAATTGCTTGAGCCTACTTATCAATACAAGCGCCGCGAGAATCTATTCTTTGCAGGTCAAATGACTGGCGTTGAGGGATATGTCGAATCTGCCGCTTCAGGGTTGATTGCTGGTCTTAATGCAGGTCGTATGGCGAAAGGCCAAGAATGCGTGGTTTTACCCGCTGAAACTACATTGGGCAGTATGGCACAATACATAACGACAGCAGACTTCAAGCATTTCCAACCGATGAATGCCAATTTTGGTCTTCTGCCAGCGCTGCCAGAGCGTATTCGTAACAAAAAAGAAAAATATGAAAAGCTGGCTAACCGCGCACTAGAGAGTATTCAGAATTTTGTGAAAACAGTTGCTGAATAAGTTGTCATAGGATGATCCACTGTGTTACTATAAATTAATGTTTTATTGCATTTTTCATTCGTTTGATCATACATTTACCTCTAGATGCGGTCTTCTCAACTTTAAGGACCTCGCTAGAGGTTTCTCTCATTTTTGCGACTCATATGCAAAGTGAGATCTCTTTAACGGATATGATTCTTATAGAGGGGTGAATCGAAATGGAACCCAATCAAGCAACGTTTCATGCGACAACGATTTTTGCGATCCGTCACCAAGGCAAAGGAGCTATTGCTGGCGATGGTCAAGTGACATTTGGCAACAGTATGATCATGAAAAGCACGGCCAAAAAAGTACGGCGTTTACATAGAGGTAAAGTCATTGCTGGTTTCGCCGGTTCTGTCGCTGATGCGATAACGCTCTTTGAGAAGTTTGAAGGGAAGCTGGAAGAACACCATGGCAACCTTCAGCGTGCAGCGGTTGAGCTAACAAAGGATTGGCGCCAAGATCGTGTGCTACGCAGACTGGAAGCCATGATGATTGTGATGGATGCCTCGGGTCTTCTGTTGCTCTCAGGGAATGGGGAAGTCATTGAGCCGGATGATGGCATATTGGCAATCGGTTCTGGCGGGAGCTTCGCGCTTTCGGCGGGCAGAGCGCTTCATCGACATGCGCCTCAGCTTAGTGCAAAGGAAATCGCTCACGCGGCGTTGACGACTGCAGCTGAAATATGTGTGTTTACCAACCATAATATTATTGTTGAAGAGATTGAATAGTCTAGAACGTATGTTTCTGTAATCCCAATCGCACACGCTCTCAATTGATCAATTGGCTTTAGCCTAAATTTAAGGAGGGTATCACATATGACAAACAGCTCTCTTACGCCTAAACAAATCGTGCATGAACTTGACCGATACATTGTGGGACAGAAAAAAGCTAAGAAATCCGTTGCCATCGCTCTGCGGAATCGATATCGTAGAAATCTTGTCGATGAAAGCATGAGAGATGAGATTGTGCCGAAAAACATTCTCATGATTGGACCTACAGGAGTAGGGAAAACGGAGATTGCGCGTAGACTAGCGAAGTTGGTTGGCGCACCTTTTATTAAAGTAGAAGCCACCAAATTCACAGAAGTCGGTTATGTTGGCCGTGACGTGGAATCTATGGTGCGTGACTTGGTCGAGACTGCTGTACGCATGGTCAAAGCAGAGCGCATGGAAAAGGTCAAGGATCGCGCAGAGAAGCTTGCTAATGAGCGATTAGTCTCTTTGCTTGCACCGAGTCCTACGCGTGCCAAAACACAGCGTAACCCGCTCGAGATGCTGTTTGGCGGGCAAAATAAAGATGAGCAAGAAGAGGCGACGCCCGATCCTAATCTGGCTTCGAAGCGAATTCAAGTTGCTGAACAATTATCCAATGGTAAATTAGAGAATGATCACGTTGAAATTGAGGTAGAAGACACGGCGCCTTCTATGCTGGATATGCTTGGTGGCCAAGGCAATGAGCAAGCCGGAATGAATATGCAAGAAATGTTTGGGAGTCTCCTGCCGAAAAAGACGAAAAAACGGAAATTGCTTGTGAAAGAAGCAAGGAAAGTTCTAACACAGGAAGAAGCACAGAAATTAATTGATATGGATGATGTTATTCAGGAATCGATTAACCGTGCGGAGCAAAGCGGCATTATTTTTATAGATGAAATTGATAAAATAGCAAGTAGTAACCGCGGCGGCAGCGGACCGGATATTTCGCGCGAAGGTGTACAAAGAGATATTCTGCCTATTGTTGAGGGTTCGACGGTTGTGACCAAGTACGGACCAGTTAAAACGGATTATGTGCTATTCATTGGGGCTGGGGCATTCCATATTGCCAAGCCATCTGATCTCATTCCAGAGCTGCAGGGCCGATTTCCGATTCGCGTTGAATTAAGTGATTTAACATTAGAGGATTTTGTATCCATTTTAACAGAACCCAAGAATGCTTTGACCAAACAATATACAGCCTTATTGCAAACAGAAGGTATAACTGTTGAGTTTGCGGAGGAAGCTATTCATGAAATTGCTCGCATTGCAGTTGAAGTCAATCAACAAACGGAAAATATCGGAGCTCGTCGTTTACATACGATTTTAGAAAAATTGCTGGAAGATTTATCATATGAAGCGCCAGAAATCACTTTAGAGTCTATTGTGATTAACCCAGCTTATGTACGCGAGAAGCTTAGCAGTATTGTTCAAAATCGAGATTTAAGTCAGTATATCTTATAAGAAACATGCAGGTTGCAGTTAGTAGGAGGCAGTTACATGAGTTTATTAAATAAAACAAGAAGGCTGAATCGGTTACTCCAAAAAGAAGCGGGTAATGCGGTTAGCTTTATGGATATGGCAGAAGTACTGAGAGATGTTGTAATCGCTAATATTTATGTAGTCAGCCGTAAAGGTAAGATTTTAGGCTATGCGGTTACGAATGATCCTGTATCGCCTGAAATGAATCAAACCATTCTCATTGAACGCAGGTTCCCTATTGAGTCAAATAATTTACTGTTAAAAATTGAGGAAACTTCGTCAACATCGGAGCCAGACAGTCCGTATTTTTATTACACGGATCAAATGAAAGATATGTTTCCTTCAACGCATACGACTCTAGTGCCAATTATTGGCGGTGGTGATCGTCTCGGAACCTTGATCCTAAGTCGAAGTGAAGGTCACTTTATCGATGATGATTTGGTTCTTGCGGAATATGGTTCGACCGTAATCGCGATGGAAATATTAAGAGAACGTGCGGAAGAAATTGAAGAGGAAGCCCGCAGCAAAGCAGTCGTTCAAGTAGCAATAGGCTCTTTATCATTCAGTGAGATGGAAGCTGTCGAACATATTTTTGAGGAGCTGGATGGCAAAGAAGGATTGCTTGTCGCGAGTAAAATTGCTGATCGTGTGGGCATAACACGTTCAGTGATTGTAAATGCCCTACGTAAACTGGAAAGTGCTGGTGTGATTGAAACTCGGTCTCTAGGTATGAAAGGCACTTATATCCGTATATTAAACGAACAATTAATGCAGAGCATTGAGCAGATGAAGTCGAAATTGTAACTATTAAATGGTAAAGCCCTATCTGGTAAAAAGATAGGGCTTTTTTCTTATTGTAACTTAACGTAATATCTTAGATGATAAAGAGTATAAGTCAAAGGTTTACATAATTCTACATATAGAACTAATTCGTATCGGAAATCGAGAATAATGTCGAAACAAGAAGGAATCAATTATCCCGATGTTGAAGTAGTAGTAGAATATTAATTGGAGTGAAGGGGAATCGTTTATGTCTTTAATAGACAAACCTAGTTGGAATATGATGGAGCGATCGCTGGACGCATCGACGCTAAGACAGAAAGTGGTAGCGAATAACATTGCCAATGTGGATACTCCTAACTTTAAACGTTCCGAAGTTGCATTTGAAGAGCTTTTACAAGGACAATTGAATGCGAATACACCTTCCATAGATGGCTTTCGAACAGACCCAAGGCACTTTGTGATTGGTAAGTCTACTAAGCTGCCCAATTCTGAAGTTAAATTAGATAATTCGACAGCAATTAACAGTAACTTGAACAATGTAGATATGGACTACGAAATGTCATTAATGGCCAAAAACCAACTTAAATACAATACAATGATTCAACAAATGAACAGCGATTTCAAAAAAATGCGGACTGTCATAGAGGGTAGGTAATACATAATGAGACTTACTAATGGATTTGACATCAGTTCCTCGGCATTAACTGCACAAAGACTACGTATGGATGTTGTTTCCTCTAACATTGCCAATGCGGATACGACAAGAGCAAAATTTGTTGACGGAAAATGGATGCCCTACACGCGAAAATTGGTTTCATTCGAAACGAAGTCACAACCAAGCTTCGCACAATCGCTGAACACAGCGATGGCTGATGGAACTGGCGAGGGCGTACGAGTAAACAAAATATTCGAAGATAAGTCTCCTTTGAAGCAAGTATATAATCCATCTCATCCAGATGCAGATTCTAATGGGTTTGTTTATATGCCGAACGTTGATATTACCAAAGAAATGGTAGATATGATTTCAGCAACTAGATCATATGAAGCCAATGTGACCGCTTTAAATGCTAGCAAAGCGTTGATTACAAAAGCCTTGGAAATTGGTAGATAGAAAATATAGGAGGTTGCGGGATGATCGACAAAATTAGCTACAATCCGACAAATATAATGAGTTCCATTCAACCTAAGGATAACTCGGGAGAGGGAGCTGATGATCTTGGCAAGAAATTCGGTTCTTTCCTCAATGATGCAATGAATAATTTGAGCGCACAACAAAAGCAAGTTGATCAGTTGAACGAAAGCTTCATTAAAGGGGAACTTTCCGATGTCCATCAATTGACAATTGCCTCTGAGAAAGCTTCATTAGGACTTCAACTTACTGTTCAAGTCAGAAATAAAGTGATCGAGGCATACCAAGAAGTTATGAGAATGCAGCTGTAAGTATAGAGATGCTGCTAAATTTGGGTCAATGAGGTGACAGAGTGAACGAGAACCTGCTCCAGTACTGGGAAAAGGTGAAGCAATACTGGAATCGTTATAATCGAACGACGAAAATTATTTTTATAGCAACCGTATTCTTACTAATTCTAACTGCTGCAATTATAAGTGTTAATTTGTCGAAGACAGACTATTCATTGGCGTACACAGAACTACAGCCAAGTGATGCTGCAAATATAAAATCATATCTTGATACTGCAAAAATACCTTATCATTTGAGTGCGGACGGCAAAAGTATAGAAGTACCGACAACTGAAGTCGCTAATGTGAAGCTTGCTGTAGAGTCACAAGGATTGAATAAGAACGGTTCCTTAGGCTTTGAAGTTTTTAGTGGCAGCAGTTCATTCGGGATCACAGATAATGAATTCAAAGTGAAATACTTGAGTGCCATTCAAGGAGAGCTTCAACAACTTATTAATTCGAACCAAGCCATTTCAAGTTCCAAGGTTAACATCTCTCTTCCAGAAGAAGGTCCTTTCTTACAGCAACAGGCTGAGAAAGCGACGGCATCTGTTGTTCTGCAAATCAAGCAGGGTTATTCGTTGGATCAACCCAAAGTGGATACGATTTACAATTTAGTCTCACATAGCATAAAGAATCTCCCGATTGAGAATATCACCATTTCGGATCAAAACTTAGTTTCGTATAAGTTTAATGACGGTTCTGCAAACGCACGGCTGGGGAATGACGATATCAATACTAAGTTCCGTAATGATTTACAGAAGAATATTAACTCTATGCTGGGCACGATGTTTGGACGTGATAAAGTTAGTGTTAGCGTGTTTACAACAATGAATTTTGATCAAAAGAAAACCAAGGAGCAGCTTGTCCGAGCACCAAATCAAGCGGATCAAAAAGGGATCGAAATCTCCTTGCAGGAAGCCAATGAATCCTACCAAAATAAAGGGACGGATAATGGCGGTGTGCCTGGTACAGGCGAAACGGACGTTCCTGGTTATCCGGGAGCATCCAACTCGGGGAATTCCACATCTGAGAAAAACAGCAAAACCGTCAATTATGAAGTGGATCGTATAACAAATGATATTATCTCAACACCTTTTGTAGTAAAGGATGTAAGTATTAATGTCGGCATTGAGCCACCTGTTAGAGATGATCCGAACTCGTTAACGGCAGAAACGAAAACAGCTATTCAGAACGCTTTGGTGAATATTGTTAGAACGGCACTTGCTGATAATAAAACTACTTATACTGACGATGAATTACAGAAAAAAGTTACAGTTTTTGCCCATTCTTTTGCTAGATCATCGGATGCCAATGCAACTAAGACGTCAACGTACTTGACTTACGGAGCATTAGCGCTGGCGGCACTAGCCATCGGAGCATTTATTGGTTTGGCAATCAGAAGACGCAAGAAAGCAGCTTCACAACAACTAATTGATCAAGAAATGAACATTGCATCTCAGAAGGCAGAGCTTCCAACGATCGATATCGAAAATGTAACGAATGACAATCAAGTACGTAAGCAGCTCGAAACGCTCGCTAGAAAGCGGCCAGAAGAATTCGTCAACCTGCTGCGTACTTGGTTAGTAGATGAATAGAGGTGCACTTGTATGGCCAGAGCCGCTCTACAAGGGTTGACCGGACGACAAAAGGCAGCCATTCTTTTGATCAGTTTAGGCCCTGAGGTTTCTGCACAAATTTTCAAACATTTACGCGAAGAAGAAATTGAACAATTAACACTTGAGATTGCGAATGTGCGAAAAGTCGATACGCTTGAAAAGGATTCCATACTAGCAGAATTCCATCAGATCTGTTTAGCACAGGAATTTATTTCTCAAGGTGGTATTGCGTACGCCAAAGATATTTTGGAGAAGGCACTTGGTTCTCAAAAAGCGCTTGATATTATTAATCGACTGACTGCCACACTACAGGTTAGACCGTTTGACTTTGCTAGAAAAGCAGATCCAGCACAAATTCTCAACTTCATTCAAAATGAGAATTCTCAGACGATAGCTCTCGTTTTGTCCTATTTGCAAGCTGAACAAGCATCCATCATTTTGTCATCACTCCCACAGGAGAAACAAGCTGATGTTGCAAAGCGGATTGCACTTATGGATAGTACGTCTCCTGAGGTTATTTCACAGGTTGAACGCGTACTAGAACAGAAGCTTTCCTCAACCGTTACACAGGATTATACAAATGCAGGTGGTATCGCATCTATCGTTCAAATTTTGAATGGTGTTGACCGTGGTACTGAACGTACAATTCTCGATTCCTTAGAAATACAAGATCCGGAACTGGCTGAAGAAATCAAGAAACGGATGTTCGTATTTGAGGATATTGTTAATATTGATAATCGTTCCATTCAACGAATTATTCGTGACATTGAAAATGCTGATTTACAATTGGCTCTCAAAGTTGCCAGTGAAGAAGTCCGCGATGTGTTGTTCAAGAACATGTCCAAGCGTATGGCGGAGACTTTCAAAGAAGAAATGGAATTTATGGGGCCAGTTCGTTTACGTGATGTGGAAGAAGCTCAAACTCGCATCGTTGCAACAATTCGTCGTTTAGAAGAGTCGGGTGAAATCATCATCGCACGTGGTGGAGGAGATGATATTATTGTCTAATGTCATTAAATCATTCGCTTATTATCCCCTTGAAGCCAAAAAAATTATTGATAAGCTATCACCTAGTACCGAGGCAGTAGTGGATTTGCAACCTGATGCTGCTCCTGATGATGGTCTCACAGAGGAAATGCGAATTGAGATCAATGATGCTACTACTTTAAAGAACCAAATAATAGAAGATGCTGAAGCTTTCGCCAGTGATCAGATTGAACAAGCTAAGCGAGAATGTGCGCTAATCCGCCAACAAACGGAAGCAGATATTGCGAGTTGGTGGGAAAGCAGGCGAGCTGAGGATGAAGGGCTTGTCAACCAATCTAAGCAAGCAGGTTTCGAGGAAGGCTATCGACAAGGTGTTACCCAAGCGGAGAATACACTTCGCAAAGAATATAATGATATGCTTGCCGAAGCTAGTTCCATTCTCGAACAATCATACAAGTTGAAGCAGCAAATCATTCAAGAATCGGAGCCTTTTCTCATTGAATTAAGCACGTCCATCGCAGAGAAAATTGTTGTAAGACAATTATCTTTGGAACCGGGCTGGGTAATAGAACTCATTCAAAAAGTTCTCGCACGTAGACGTGAAAAGGGAATTATCACATTATGTGTGGCACCATCCCAATTTGCGTATATCCAGGATGCGAGAGAAGAATTAATTACTTCAATTGATTCACAGGCAGAACTTGAAATAATCCCTGACTCATCCGTACAGGATCAAGGATGTGTGATTCGATCCTCATACGGAAGTATTGATGCCAGAATTGATACACAGCTGAAAGAAATCAAATCAGCGCTACAGCAATTGGCTATACAAAGCGAGGAATCCTAATGACACGGACATCCATACCGAAGGCGGATAAGTACAAAGAAGTATTACAAACCATTGATCCGATTAGGGTGAATGGAAAAGTAACTCAAGTAATAGGACTTACTGTGGAGTCCGAGGGCCCCGATGTCAGTATTGGTGATCTTTGCTACATCTATCCGCATAAGTCGAACAAACCTTTAAAAGCTGAAGTGGTTGGTTTCCGAAGCAATAAAGTTATTTTGATGCCGCTAGGTGATCTCGACTCGATTGGGCCTGGCTGTGATGTTGTAGGCACGGGTAAGCCGTTAACAGTCCAAGTTGGGCATGAATTACTAGGCAAGGTTCTTGATGGGCTGGGTCAGCCGTTAGATGGTTCATTTCTACCGTCTAGGATGGCACAGTATTCCACAAATAATGCACCCAGTAATCCTTTGACACGTCCGCGTGTTCTCAACCCCATTTCAGTTGGAGTTCGTTGTATTGATGGATTATTAACAATTGGCAAGGGTCAACGCGTTGGTATTTTCGCAGGCTCCGGTGTTGGGAAAAGTACATTAATGGGTATGATTGCTCGAAATACATCGGCCGATGTCAATGTCATTGCACTCATTGGTGAGCGTGGCAGAGAGGTACTGGATTTCATTGAGCGAGATTTGGGACCAGAGGGTTTGGCGAGATCTGTTGTCATTGTGGCAACATCTGACCAACCTGCGCTGATTCGGATTAAAGGCGCTATGATAGCAACGAGTATTGCTGAATATTTTAGAGATCGCGGCTTAAATGTCATGATGATGATGGATTCAGTCACGCGGTTCGCCATGGCACAGCGTGAGGTTGGACTAGCTGTAGGTGAGCCGCCAGCTACACGTGGTTATACACCATCTGTATTTGCCATGCTGCCAAGGCTTTTGGAGCGCTCGGGTACCGGAGCGAAGGGCTCAATAACTGCATTTTACACTGTGCTAGTTGACGGTGATGATATGAATGAGCCAATTGCTGATGCCGTAAGGGGAATCTTGGATGGTCATATCGTCCTTAATCGTAATATTGCGAACAAAGGTCACTATCCAGCAATTGATGTATTATCCAGTGTAAGTCGCGTTATGAAAGAAATTGTTCCTTCAGAACATATGGAAGCTGCCGATCAACTCAAGCGTCTTCTCTCTATATATAAAGATTCGGAAGACCTTATTAATATAGGGGCGTACCAGAAAGGCTCAAATCCAAATATTGATATTGCGATGGAAAATATTGAAGCCATTTGGGATTTTACGAAACAAAAAACAAGTGAAAAACTAACATATGAAGAAGCTCAAGCACGTTTAATCCAAGAATTTTATAAGGGATGAGGGTCCTAGATGAGTTTTCGATATTCTTTCCAGCAAATTGTCGACTTGAAAAATAATGAACGAACGCAAGCAGAATGGATTTTATCTGAGGCAATGGGTCAATTAAGGAATGAAGAAACGAGCTTACATGGATTGTTTGAGAAAAAAGAAAGCTTACATAATGAAATGGTACAAGCGAGTAGCCATTCCGTTACGATTTCAAACATGCTCATGATGCAAAGTTACATGAATCATGTGGATAAACAAATTGCTCGTAAGCATCAAGACGTGAAACATGCTAGACATATCGTGACTGAGAAGCAGGAACATTTATCAGAGAAAATGATCGATGAAAAGGTTTGGACGAAGGCTAGAGAGAAAGCGCATAACCAATTCCGAATCATGGTCGCCAAAAAAGAGCAGGATGCTCTTGATGAAATGGCAACGAATCGTTTCAAGCGACTTTCGTATTAAGGTAGAAAAGGAGGGACGAAGAGATGGCCGATACAAGCGTAGAGGGTGCATCTTATAGTGCACTGGAGCGATTTTTAATTTGGTTTGTCATCCCCTTTGTGTTTACGGCGGTTCTACTCTTCGTGCTGCTTTCAATTTTTGATTATGATATCAAAAGCAGTATACAAAAAGCATTGCACAATACACCTGTCATTGGATTAATTGTTCCAGCACCCAAAGAAAGTGCTCCGGTGACAGCTGAGGGTAAAGCAACTACTTCCGAGCAAAGTGTTAAATTGAAAGAGGATGAGATTGCGAAGCTGAATGCCAAAGTAAATGAGCTAACAACAGCGCTTCAAAAGGCAGACTCGACGACAGAGCAGAAAGATCATTCTCTAAAGGAAGCTGTAGCGAAAGTTGCTGAACTTGAGGAGAAGTTGAAAGATAAAACACAATCGGAAGAAGAGTACACGAATCAAATCACACAACTTGCAAATATGTACGCCAAAATGACGCCAAGTAAAGTTGCACCAATTATTGAGGCATTGACTCCAAATGAAATGGTCCTTGTATTTTCTAAGATGAAACCAGATAACCGAGGAGCCATACTTGAAAAAATGGACGCTGCCAAGGCAGCTGCTGCATCTATGGGGTTGAAAGATCTCGTACCTGTTCGAGATAAAGAAATTGCTGCGTTGCAAGAACGATTAGCAACGAATAACACGAAGGATGCTAAAGCGGCAACAAGCACAGTTAGTTCCTCGGATCTTGGTCAAACATTTGCGAATATGACCCCAAAAAGTGCCGCTAATGTTTTGCTTGAGATGAATAAAACAAATCAGATAAAGGTTTTAAATATTTTAAGCGGAATGGATAATGCTTCTCGCTCTAAGGTGATGTCCGCTCTCTCGGATGCCAATAAAGAAATCGCAGCTTCCATTACTGCAAAACTTGTACCGTAATAAACTTTGATTCTATGAAGGGAGGTGAAAAAAATGGACGTACAAATGACTTCAGCACCAGTGTCGCAATCAGGAACAGTAAATTCAACAGTTGCAGGAAAAGGGACGACCAAAGGAACTGCTTCAACGGATACCTTCTCAGCAGTACTCTCGGATCAAACCGCTCAAGAGAATGTACCTATGGTTGATGAACCGTCTGAGACTGAGCTTTCAATGAACATGATGCTTCAAATGCTACAAACCTTGGTAATGCCGATTCAAACAACAGTAAATCTAGAAGCGAATGTGAGTTCGGAAGATCATACACTTCCAGAATTACTTCTAGAAGCGATGAATACGAATTTTGCTCTTGCTGACCAATTATTGCAAGATCCTAAAGTGAAAAAGTGGTTCGAAAACGCTGATGCAATGCTAGATGCTCTTAGTAACACACCAAGCGCGACAACTGCTGGACTACTTGTTTCTTGGCAGCAGCCAACCAGTGAATCTATGAGTTTGAAAGCGCAGAACACGTTGTTAACGTTGTCAGCTTTAACTAAGCAACAGCCTGACAATCCGATTCTCAACTACTTGAACTCAGAACTCACGAGTACGATTCAACCGATACTTCCAGAGATTCTCAATGGATTATCCAACGTTAGTAAGTTGACAAATGTGCCTACTATTGGAGCGAAGGATCTAACGACATCTACTGGGCGAATCTCTTCAAGTAAGTACATAAATAATGGGGAAACTGACCAATACGTAGTGAACAGTCTTTCTGATCAACTACAAAAGGTTCAGCCAAAACAAGAAAAATTTGCTGTTAAGCATATTCCGGCAGCAGTTATTGAACAATCTACTAGCATTTCTGAAACACCAACTCGACCGCTTGTTGATCTTCCAATTGAGGCCAATGCGAGTTCGAGCCCGATTGTAACTATTGGTGATTTACAGAAAGCGCAGCAAGTAACGATTCCGGCTGAGAAGGCACCAGCGCCAGTGTTATCGGCGGCTAATTTCGCTGATGAGATGACTTCTCATGTATTGAAGAACATGAAGATTACGATGTCCGAAGGCTTCTCTGAGGCTAAGCTTTCTTTGTTTCCAAAGAATTTAGGACATGTAGACGTGAAAATCTCAATGCACGAAGGTCAACTATTCGCACAATTCGCAGCGGATTCTTTAGCAGGCAAGCAAATGCTGGAGAGCCAGCTTCCACAATTACGTCAAGCTTTGCTTACACAAGGCTTTCAAGTTGAGAAGCTAGAGGTTACACAAAGTCAAAATATGTCATCGAGCATGTTCCAAGAACAACGTCAACCGCAAAGCTTTAATCAATCAAATCGTCAACCTAAGAATCAATCCAATGAGATTGAAGTGGATGCGCTTGATTTTAAAGAAGACATGGATCAGATGGCAGAGATTCGCAACAAGTCAAATGGTAATTCCTTTGATGTAACAGCCTAAATTGTTTAATGAATGAAGTTGTTGGAGGTGAAAGTATGGCTACAAACCCCATTGTAGGTAATGTTTCTGATCTGATCAACGCAGGGACCAAAGCGAAAACGAAGGAAAAAGAGAGTGCTACTCTAGGTAAAGATGATTTCCTGAAAATCTTGATAACACAGCTTCAGAATCAAGATCCAACGCAGCCTTTGCAAGATAAAGAGTTTATTGCACAAATGGCACAATTTACCTCCGTTGAGCAATTGACGAATATGGCGGGTGAAATGAAACTCATGAGGCAGTCACTTGGCTTCGTGTCAGGATTGATTGGCAAATCTATCTCATGGACAGGTACCGATTCCGCAGGTGTTCCAACAGATATGTCTGGTGTCGTAGATTCCATAACCTTTAAAGAAGGAAATCAATTTGCCAGTGTGAATGGTGTGGAAGTTGCACTCGATAAATTAAAGAAAATTGAGAATGTTGGAGAAAAACAATGACAGAGAGAATATCCATAGGTCAACTTTATCCTAGCGCGGTTTCTCCTAGTCCAGCAAAACGAACAACATCGCAGCAGCAGCAAGTATCGTCTGCAGGAAATCCTACCTTTCAGAAAATTTTTCAAGATCAATTCGTTCGGTTTAGTCATCATGCTGAGGTAAGGTTAAAAGAGCGTGGCATTCAGCTAAAACCTGAACAAATTGAGAAGATGAACAAAGCCATTGATAAAGCAGCTTCTAAAGGTGCCAAGGATACGTTGCTGATTTTAGCAGGGAATGGGTATATCGTGAATGTACCTAACCGAACCGTTGTGACAGCGCTTGATGGCCAGGCTATGAATGAGCATGTGTTTACTCAGATCGATAGCGCAATGATAATTTCATAAGTATAGGGCTCGACCGATTAGGAAGCCTTGGAGTTGTGGAACGAATGAAGCAACTCAATTTTTTACTACTTACATCCGATTTAGGAGGCCAATTTCATGTTAAGATCTTTGTACTCAGGTGTTTCAGGTATGCGTGGCTTTCAAACGAAGTTAGATGTTATTGGTAATAATATTGCGAACGTTAATACGATCGGTTTTAAAGGTGGTCGTGTTATGTTTAAAGACATTCTTAGCCAGACTGTGTCTGGTGTGAGTGCTGCCGATGATAACCGCGGTGGTGTGAATGCACAGCAAGTTGGTTTAGGTGTTAGTATCGCTGCTATTGATACCGTTCACACGGCTGGTAGTGCGATGACGACGAATGTTGTAACCGATTTGCGCGTGAATGGTGATGGATTCTTCGCAGTTGGAACAGCTGAGCAATTGGATGCTCCATTTTTGACAAGAGCGGGTAACTTTACAGTAGATGCCAATCGAAATCTTGTTAATTCGGAAGGGCTTCATGTCATGGGCGCTGAGGGAGCAGGTCCAATCGTGATTCCAGAAGATATTGTTTCTTTCTCCATCGCTCAAAATGGTGACATCATTGGCGTTAATGCCGATGGTGAGACGATCAATACAGGACAAAAAGTTGGTATTGTGAAAGTTACGAACCCAGCGGGTCTTGAGAAAATCGGTGGAAATTTGTATCAAATGACCGCCAATGCTAATCCAGTGGGAGAAGGAATTGAAGTTGGCTTCGCTGGTGATCCAGAAGCAGGAACTGGTACCATTATCTCCGGCCAATTGGAAATGTCTAATGTAGACTTAACTGGAGAATTCACAGAAATGATTATCGCGCAACGTGGATTCCAAGCGAACTCCAGAATTATTACAACTTCAGATCAAATCCTTCAAGAGGTTGTAAATCTTAAGCAATAATAAGTAATTGAATGATAAGAAGGGGGGCTCAGCTCCCCTTACCCTGATTCAGGAGGAGAAAGATGATTTCTCTCACTCGTTTAAATGGTAAACCGCTTATCTTGAATGCAATTCTGATTGAGCTTATCGAAGAAACTCCGGATACGATGATTACGTTGACGACAGGCAAGAAAATCACAGTTCTCGAAAAGGCAGAGGTTGTGGTAAGCTTAGTTCGGACCTACATGCAAGACATTGGATCCGTACGAGCGACAATACAGTCCAGGGATACGGAGGGTTCGTAAGTGTTTAAGAACAAGATATTTATACTCATTGTTTCCATACTTATTGCAATCACACTCATACTCACTGCAGCGTTTGTGTTGTGGAATTTTATGGAGAAAAACAATCAATCCAAAGATCCTGCTGTACAGGCTCAGGATGCTGTAGCAAGCGTGAAACCGACGAAAGCGCCATCAGCTGAAACGGTTAAGGCAAACACATCGATCATTAAGGATATTTTAACAAATCTATCAGGTAGCCAGAATTTCATTAAAATCAGCTTCGCATTTGAAATGGAAAACTCAAAAGCAAAGGCTGAATTTGATAGTTTACTTGATTCTGCTGTAAAAGGAACGATTGTCCAGATTTTAGGGGATATGACGAAGGAACAAATCGAAGGAAGCAAAGGTTCAGATAGTTTAACTTCAACAATAATGAACAAACTAAACCCATTGCTGCACGAAGGTAAAATCAAACAAATATGGATAACTGATAAAGTACTGCAGTAACTCGACAATGATTTTGCTTAAAGGAGGTGACTCGAATGGTTGATGTTTTATCGCAAAATGAGATCGATGCCTTATTGGCTGCTTTGTCTTCTGGCGAAATGGATGCAGATGAGCTTAAGAAGGAGGATACTCAGAAGAAGGTAAGGGCTTATGATTTTAAGAGAGCAGTGCGTTTCTCTAAAGATCATATTCGTAGCTTAACCCGGATTCATGAAAATTTTGCGCGATTTTTGACGACTTATTTCTCAGCTCAGCTGCGTACGTTCGTTCAAATTAGTGTAGTCCAGGTTGAACAATTGCCTTATGATGAATTTATTCGTTCGATCCCGAAAATGACCATTTTGAACATCTTTGAAGCAGAGCCTTTAGAGGGTCGGATGGTGCTTGAGGTTCATCCCAATGTTGCTTTTGCCATGTTGGATCGACTACTTGGCGGAGCAGGTACAACGCCAACCAAAATTAATGCATTAACTGAGATTGAAACAATTGTTATGGAACGAATTTTCAGCAGAGCATTCGATAGCTTGCAGGAAGCATGGAAGACCGTAATCGATATACAACCTCGCTTAGAGGCGTTAGAAACGAATCCGCAGTTTATGCAAATTGTTTCTCCCAATGAAACGATTGCATTAATATCGTTGAGCACCAAAATCGGGGACACAACAGGAATGATCAACTTATGTATTCCTCATGTTGTTATTGAACCAATTATGCCTCGACTTTCTGTACATCACTGGTTTGTTTCCCAGAAGAAGACGAGAGCTCCTGAAGAAGTGGAAGCACTTCAATCCCGCTTGGAGAAAACCAAGTTACCTCTCATTGCAGAGTTGGGTTCGTCTGAAATTTCAATCCGAGATTTCTTAGGATTAACTATAGGCGATGTAATCCCGCTGCATAAATCCGTCGAAGATTCGCTTCAAGTCAAAGTGGGCGAGAAGCTGAAATATCTCGGAAGCCCTGGTACCGTAAAAGGGAAGATGGCTGTACAAATTACAGAAATCGTGAATGAAGGAGAAGAAGAATATGATGAATAACAGAGATTATTTGTCGCAGGAAGAGATCGATGCTTTATTGAGACAATCATCTGAAGAAAGCTCTGTGTCTTCTTTTCATGGGCCTCCGCAAGTTGAAGATTTTTTATCCCCGCTCGAACAGGATGCATTAGGGGAAATTGGCAATATTACGTTCGGAAGCGCGGCGACAGCGTTATCGACACTGTTAGGCAAGAAAGTTGATATTACGACTCCTAAGGTGTCCGTGATTGGCAAAGAAGAATTGGAAGAACAGTTTCCAAGACCTCATGTTGCTGTTCATGTTAATTATGTTGATGGCTTTGATGGCATTAACTTGCTAGTCATTCAAACGCGGGATGCACAAGTAATCGCTGATCTTATGATGGGTGGTGACGGTACTGGCGGTGATGAAAATCTAAGCGAAATACATATCAGCGCGGTGCAAGAAGCGATGAATCAGATGATGGGTTCATCCGCAACATCCATGTCTACCATATTTAATCGATTTGTCAATATCTCTCCACCAGGAATCGACATATTAAATTTGTCGAAAGGAGAAGGAAAACTGCCTGACGAGGACGTATTTATAAAGATATCGTTCCGACTTGCCATTGGCGATCTTATTGATTCCAACATCATGCAGTTATTGCCTGTTCCTTTCGCCAAAGAAATGGTATCGATTCTTATGGGTGGTGGTGATACTGAATCAGCAATGGAAGCTGCACCGGCTGCGCAAGCACCACCAGTAGCTGCTGCGCCAGTGCAAGAAACTCCTAAACCGCAGCCAACACCAGTGTATGAGCAGCCTGTATACCAACAACCGATGTATGAACAGCCGATGTATCAACAGCCTCCGATGGGGCAGCCGATGTATCCGCCACAACAACCGATGTATCCACCGCAGCAGCCGATGTATCAGCAACCTCCAGCTGCGTTTGGTGGCATGCCTAATCGTAATGTGAATGTTCAGCCTGTACAGTTTGGTAATTTGCAATCAGGTGCATATGCGCAAGCGGATGATACGAATCTGAATTTACTTCTCGATATACCTCTTAAGGTAACCGTAGAGTTGGGCAGAACAAACAAGGTGATCAAAGACATCTTAGAGCTGTCTCAGGGTTCAATCATTGAATTAGACAAGCTTGCTGGTGAACCAGTAGACATATTGGTGAATAATAAGTTGATTGCCAAAGGTGAAGTTGTAGTCATCGATGAGAATTTTGGGGTTCGTGTAACTGACATTGTTAATCAATGGGAACGAATTCAAAAATTACAATAATTTAATTTTAGGGGGATATTTTCAATGGCTAACCGTATTCTAATTGTGGATGATGCAGCTTTTATGAGAATGATGATTCGTGATATTTTATCTAAAAATGGGTATGAAGTATGTGGCGAGGCGAATGATGGAGCGCAAGCTATCGAAAAATATAAAGAGTTAAAGCCCGATCTCATTACTATGGATATCACAATGCCTGAAATGGATGGGATTCAAGCTCTTAAAGAAATCAAGAAGATTGAACCAAACGCGAAAGTTATTATGTGTTCTGCAATGGGACAACAAGCCATGGTTATTGATGCGATTCAAGCTGGGGCGAAAGACTTCATCGTTAAACCATTCCAAGCTGACCGCGTTATCGAAGCTATCAAAAAGACTCTAGGTTAAACCGTTCGAATTCGGTTGAGTCTTACATAAACCGAAAGGGTTGTTCTTATGAAAAGACGTCAATCGAATAAAGCCTACTTATATCTCGTTAGTTTGATCGCTTTGTTATTTACAAGCCATGCTGTATATGCTGAAACTGAACCGAATCAAGAGATTCCAATCTCAGACTATCCGGGTTCAATGGGCTCATCAGACTCATTGTTTATGGTTGCGAAGGTTATTTTAGTCCTTATATTCATTATTATTCTCTTTTATGTATTGATGAGGTATGTGGCGAAGAAAAATAAAGGTACATTGTTTGGGAACTCGATTCGATCTTTAGGTGGAGTTCCCCTTGGACAAAACAAATCGATTCAGATTGTAGAAATTGGGCATTCGCTCTTCGTAGTTGGCGTTGGTGAGAACATTCAATTATTGGATAAAATCATTGACGCCGATGAAGTAGCCTATATCACAGAACTTCTAAACTCGTCTCAAGATGATCGAATGGGGTTCAGTACAATTCGCAAATGGTTCAATAAGCTTCCTCTCAAAAAGAATGACGTGGAAGAGGAAGTAGAACTGACAACTTCTTTTCAACAAGTGTTCCATGATAAATTACGGCGAGTAACGGATCGCAATAAGAATGTAGAAGAATGGTTGTCTGATCAAAAACAAACAGATCGGTTGAATGAAGAATGAAAAGAAATAAACTAGTTGGTGTACTGCTGCTTGTCGTGATATCCATTTTCCTATTATCTTTAACTGCTTCTGCAGCCGAAACGGATGTTACGAATCCGATTCCAGGTTTGAATGTCAATATCGGTACGAGTACGGCAACAGGGGGATCATCGAATACAGTAACTCTCCTTTTATTGCTTACTGTGTTAAGTTTAGCTCCTTCGTTTCTAATTTTAATGACAAGCTTCACAAGAATTGTTATTGTGCTTGGTTTTGTTCGAACGTCATTAGGAACACAACAAATGCCACCTAACCAGGTTCTAATCGGACTCGCTCTGTTTTTAACCTTTTTTATTATGTCTCCAACTTTAGGGGAAGTTAATCAAACAGCACTTCAGCCATATTTGAAGGGTGAAATCAACCAAACGCAGGCCTTTCAGACTGCGTCACTACCCATGAAGAAGTTTATGTTTAAGCACACGCGCCAGAAGGATTTGAAGCTGTTTCTTGACTATTCCAAAGCTAAAGCGCCTACTGGAGTTGAAGACATACCAATTACTTCATTAGTGCCTGCCTATGCGATCAGTGAATTAAAATCAGCATTTCAAATGGGATTCATGATATTTATTCCGTTTTTGGTAATAGATATGGTTGTATCCAGTACGTTGATGGCTATGGGAATGATGATGCTCCCGCCCGTAATGATTTCACTCCCATTTAAAATCCTTCTTTTTATTCTTGTAGATGGTTGGTATCTTGTGGTGAGATCGTTACTCTTAAGCTACGGTTAATGACCAAGATATCGGAGGGAATCTAGATGGGTTCGGAATTTGTAATACGAATTGCTGGCGAAGCTGTTTACACCGTTCTTAAAGCTAGTGCGCCAATGCTTCTTATAGGGTTAATCGTTGGTCTTGCCATAAGTATTTTTCAAGCAACCACTCAGATTCAAGAGCAAACATTAGCCTTTGTTCCGAAAATTGTTGCTGTTCTGCTTTCCATCCTCATTTTCGGTTCGTGGATTATGAATACTTTGGTTGATTTTACCTTTAATCTACTCAACAATCTTTACAAATTCGTTGGTTAGGTAGTGAGTGAAATGCCAATATTTATTCAAGCGATCCCTATCTTTCTGCTTATTTTTTGTCGAATTACATCATTTTTTGTCGTGGTTCCTATACTTTCTTCCAGAAATATTCCCATGATGTTCAAGGTGGGACTTTCCGTTTTTATTTCTTTAATCATTTTCGCTACGATGGGCATGGAGAAGTCCATAGCGATTGATGGCGTTTACGTTCTTTTGATTATTCGTGAAATGCTAATCGGTGTATTATTAGGATTTCTCGCATATTTATTTTTCACAGTTGTTCAAACAGCTGGTTCATTTATGGATATGCAAATTGGATTTAGTATGGCGAGTGTCATTGATCCCTTAACTGGTGCTTCAACGCCGATGCTAGGAAATCTGAAATATATGATTGCTGTTTTGTTATTTCTGTCTTTTGACGGACATCATTACTTGCTTAGGGCAATTATTGAAAGTTACAAATGGGTGCCGATCGATAACGATTTATTTAGCCGCATTTATGACGGACAAATATCAGATTTTTTATTTCGTTCGCTTTCCAAAATGTTTTATCTGTCCTTCCAACTGGCAGCACCGATCGTAGCAGCGTTATTTTTAACAGATTTAGGTTTAGGCCTTTTGACAAGGGTTGCACCGCAATTCAATATTTTTGTAATAGGTGCCCCGCTTAAAATGATTCTTGGTTTTTTTCTACTTGTTATCGTATTCCCAGAGTTAATCTCACAATTCCAACAATTATTCGGTATCATTTTTGAGTACATGGAGAAAATGCTTCAATTGATTGCTGGAGCACCACAGACTTCACCTAAGTAGGAGGATTACCGTGTCCCAACAACTTCGTATACAGCTAGATTTACAATGGTTTGCTGGGGAGAAGACGGAGCCTGCTACAGCGAAGAAAAGACAGGATGCCAGGAAAAAGGGTCAAGTTGCAAAAAGTATGGACTTGCCCGCGGCTTCCATTTTACTTTTTTCGTTCGTAGCTTTTCTAATGTTTGGTTCCTTCATGAAAGGTAAGCTCATTCATATCTTTCGTAATGTATACGAAAATCAACTGGGAATGGACATTACAATAGGGAATGTGCAAGTGTTATTCATGGATTTAACTCAACAAGGGTTAATTATTATGGCGCCAATCTTTCTTTTGGTCGTCCTCATCGCCTTTATCGCCAATTACGCACAAATTGGTTTTATGTTTATCGGTGAACCGTTAATGATGAAGTTTGACAAGATTAATCCAATTGCTGGTTTCAAGAAAATCTTTTCCATGCGAACAGTGATGGACTTTTTAAAGTCAACTATGAAAATGTTGATTATCGGTTATGCCGTATATACGACTTTAATTGCGCAGAAGGACAGACTTCTTGGGTTAGGACACGCCCCCTTAGAGAATACATTTTCGTTTATTGCTTCGGTTACATTGAACTTAGGGATTAAAATAGGTGCAATTTTAATTGTTTTAGCCATTTTTGATTACATTTATCAAAAGTATGAACACGAGAAAAGCCTTAAGATGTCCAAACAGGATATCAAAGATGAGTATAAGAAAAGCGAAGGCGATCCTCTTATTAAAGGGAAGATCCGTGCCAAACAACGCCAAATGGCCATGCAACGTATGATGCAGGAAGTTCCTAAGGCCGATGTCATCATTACAAACCCAACTCACTTTGCAGTTGCACTTAAATATGATTCGAAAAATATGCAGGCTCCTACTGTAATAGCAAAAGGGGCAGACTATGTAGCCTTAAAAATTAAAGAAGTCGCCAAACAAAATGGCGTTATGACCATGGAAAATAAGCCGCTTGCTCGAGCGATTTTTGCGCAGGTGGAAATTGGTGAAGCGATACCAGCGGACCTATTCCAGGCTGTGGCAGAAGTACTAGCGTATGTATATAAAATGAAGGGTAAGACGAATTAACGTAGAGGGAGGTGCAATCTGATGAAAATCAAAGATTTATTAGTTCTAGTCGGTATTATTGGCATCGTGTTGATGATGATTGTACCTATTCCTATCCCTTTGCTGGACTTTTTACTAATTATTAATATTTCGATAGCCTTAATGATTATCTTGGTTGCAATGAATACGCAAGAAGCACTCCAATTTTCAATTTTTCCTTCCTTGCTACTGATTACCACGCTCTTTCGATTAGCTTTAAACGTATCGACAACTCGTAATATTTTAGCGCATGCTGAAGCAGGCGACGTGGTCAGAACTTTTGGTTCATTCGTAGCGCAAGGCAATATCGTTGTGGGATTCGTCGTGTTTCTCATCCTTGTCTTGGTTCAGTTTATTGTTATTACCAAAGGTTCTGAGCGCGTTGCCGAAGTTGCAGCTAGATTTACTTTGGACGCGATGCCAGGTAAGCAAATGAGTATTGACGCTGATTTGAATGCGGGTTTGATCAATGAGATTCAAGCAAGAGAACGAAGACAAAAGATTGAACGTGAAGCTGATTTCTATGGTGCCATGGATGGTGCCAGTAAGTTTGTAAAAGGTGATGCGATTGCCGGGATTATCATCCTAGTTATCAATTTAATCGGCGGATTTATTATTGGGATGACAATGAAAGGGATGGATTTTCAAGAGGCATTACAAACCTTCTCGATCCTAACAATCGGTGATGGTTTGGTAAGCCAAATCCCTGCACTACTAATTTCAACTGCAGCCGGTATCATCGTAACTCGAGCTTCGTCTGAAGGTAATTTAGGTAATGATATAACAAAACAATTAACGGCTCAACCTAAGTTGTTATACATCGTTGCAGGAACGTTAGTTGTTTTAGGCACGTTTACACCGATCCACTGGTTTACAACTTATCCGATCGCTGGTCTTTTAGTATATGCTGCTTTTAAAATGCAAAAGAATTTGGACCGCGAAGCGATTAAAGAAGAGCAATTGGTTGAAGAGAAACAGATTGAAGAAGTACGAAGCCCTGAAAGTGTTATTTCCTTACTACAAGTGGACCCGATTGAATTCGAATTTGGTTATGGGCTTATCCCTCTAGCGGATACACAGCAAGGCGGCGATTTATTAGATCGTATTATTTTGATCAGACGTCAATGTGCTTTGGAGCTCGGTGTTGTAGTGCCCGTCATACGTATCCGAGACAATATCCAATTAAGACCGAATGAGTATATCATTAAAATTAAAGGCAATACAGTTGCGCGCGGCGAACTACTCCTTAATCATTATCTGGCAATGAGTCCTGGATTTGATGATGATTCAATATCAGGAATTGAGACAACAGAACCTGCTTTCGGGTTACCAGCTATTTGGATCGATGAAATGAACAAAGAGCGAGCAGAGCTATCTGGTTATACTGTTGTAGATCCACCATCTGTTGTCGCGACGCATTTAACTGAAATTATTAAGAAACATATTCATGAGCTGCTGGGTCGTCAAGAAACAAAGGCGCTTATCGAAAATGTAAGGGAATCGTATCCTGCGCTTGTTGATGATTTAATCCCTTCCGTATTAGCTGTTGGAGATATTCAGAAAGTTCTATCCAAACTTCTACGCGAAAAAATATCTGTTCGTGACCTGGTCACAATTTTAGAAACATTAGCTGATTATGGCACTTATACGAAGGATCCTGAGATCTTAACAGAGTACGTGAGACAGTCATTATCTCGACAAATCACACAGCAATTTACTTCTCAAGGTGATTCGCTGAAAGTAATTACAGTAGGCCCGTCAGTAGAGAAGAAAATTGCAGATTCCGTGCAACAATCAGATCAAGGAAGCTATCTGGCGCTGGATCCTTCATCTTCACAAATTATTTATCATCGTGTAACTGAACAAGTAACTAAATTAATTCAATCCGGGCAACAACCCGTCATATTAACATCACCAACGATTCGGATGTATGTTAGACAGCTATTAGAGAGAACGCTTCAAGATATCCCCGTCCTATCATACAGTGAATTAGAGCCTAGCGTTGAAATCCAAAGCATGGGGGTAGTCAATTTATGAGAGTAAAAAGATATGTTGTTGATTCCATGCCTGACGCTTTGCAAAAAATTCGTTCGGATCTTGGCAAGGATGCTGTGATCCTGAATACAAAGGAAATTCGCACAGGCGGTTTTCTTGGCATGTTTGGGAAGAAAAAGATTGAAGTCATTGCAGCGATTGATGGTGCAAATTCAAAACCAGCTCCAACACCGCAACGGGTATCCGCGCAACTGGCGCCTCAGCCCAAAATTAGCAGCCCGGTTACTCAGCTTAAGAATAACAATCACCAATCTGACTTTCCTGATGTGCCTGATGTAATCTTACCTGCGGCAAGGAAGAGCGAGCCGGTTGCGTCAACTACTGTTCCATCATCTGAAAAGATCATCATGAATTCGGCACAGCATCAAGCTTATGCACCTTCATCTGTTCAAACATCAACTAAGTCTTCAGTTAAAGATGACCAATTAATGGAAGAACTCAAACAAATGAAAGAAATGATGAAGAAGCTTACACAAGTGACTGATGAGGGGAAGCTTCCTGAAGCTTTGCAAAAGCTGGAACAGCGACTATACGACCAAGAAGTAAATCCTACACTCGTTCGTCAAATCATGGATGAGGTCATGGCGGATTTTCAACTTGCGGATGAACCCGTTACCGAGGAGTCAGCTCACCAACTTGTTCGTTCAAAGCTTGGTCAAATTTTTCAAACGGATCATAGTAAACATATTTCTACACAAACTCGTGTAGTTCATTTTGTTGGTCCAACCGGAGTTGGTAAAACGACAACGATTGCCAAGCTAGCTGCGGAGCAAGTATTGAAATATCACCGTAAAGTTGGTTTTATTACCTCGGACACCTATCGAATTGCTGCAATTGAGCAGTTAAAAACGTATGCCACTATTTTAAATGTACCGCTCGAAGTCGTGTTTTCTCCGCAAGATTTGACGAAAGCATTTCAGAATTTAGCAGAATGCGACATCATTTTCATGGATACAGCTGGGCGTAATTTCAGGAACGAAATGTATGTGTCAGAATTGAACTCATTGTTGAAGACCCAAGGAAACAGTGAAACAATTCTCGTACTAAGCTTAACGACCAAATATCGTGATTTACGGGCGATAACGAATAACTTTAGCAAATTCAAGCTGGATAAAGTACTCTTTACCAAAATGGATGAAACAGATTCTTATGGCGCCATTTTGAATGTTGTTCATGAGTTTTCTCTCAAACTTTCATATGTGACAACTGGGCAGAGTGTCCCCGATGATATTGCGGAAATGAACGAGTGGCAAATCATTGATTTGTTATTGGAGGAGCCTAGAACATGAAGGATCAAGCAGAAGGGTTACGGAATCTGGTTCAGACGCAGGGTGATAAAGGCACAAGAACAACCAGGATCATTACCGTGACCAGTGGAAAAGGTGGGGTAGGTAAATCCAATTTTACGCTAAACTTCGCTTTATCACTGCAGGCTCTCGGTTATAAGGTACTTGTCTTTGATGCAGATATTGGGCTAGCGAACATTGACGTTTTAATGGGCGTATCGTCGACCTACAGTCTTTATCATCTGTTAAAGAAGGACAAAACGATCTGGGAAATCATCCAAAAGGGATCCAATGATTTAGAGTTTATCGCTGGTGGTTCTGGTTTTAATGACTTACTACGATTAAGCGAAGAAGAGTTAGATTATTTTGCGGAACAAGTAATGCAACTTAACGGATATGTGGATTTTATCATTTTCGATACAGGAGCAGGCTTATCCAAGGAGACGTTAAAGTTCATTCTCGCAGCTGAAGAGGCGATTGTCGTTACAACCCCTGAACCAACATCGATTACTGATGCTTATGCGATTATCAAGATGGTGAATTCAATGGGTCACGATGTATCCTTTAAACTAGTTATTAATCGCGTAACAGATGCAAGAGAAGGAAAGCAGACGGCTGACAAAATATCGTTAGTAGCCAAACAATTCTTGGATATTCATATCCCAACCTTAGGGTTTGTTGATGATGATCCGGTTGTTTCGAAAGCAGTGAAGAGGCAAATTCCTTTCTCTATCGCATTTCCATATTCCACAGCAACGAAGAGCATCAAAACGCTTACGGATAATTATATAAAAGGATATCGAGTTATTGAAACACCTTCTACAGGTGTCAAGAGCTTTTTAAATAAAATGTTGAAGCTTTTGAAATAGGATTTTTGAAAATTGTGTCGAATAAGCAGATAGAGGAGGGAAGCAGCTTGGCAATATATAACATTCTTGTCGTAGATGACTCCGTCTTTATGCGAAAAATAGTTAGTGATTTAATTTCTGAAAATCAACAATTCAAGGTTGTTGGCACTGCCAAAAATGGCCAAGAAGCAGTTGAACTAGTTAAGCTGCTTCGACCAGATGCTGTTACGATGGATATCGAAATGCCTGTCATGAATGGATTGGATGCGCTTAAACACATCATGGATGAGCAACCAACCCCTGTCATCATGCTTAGCTCTCTAACTCAGGAGGGAGCTGCTGAGACGATTAGAGCGTTGGAGTTGGGAGCAGTAGACTTTATTCGAAAGCCTTCGGGTTCCATCTCTCTGGATCTGTTTAAAGTTAAACTATTACTGCATGAGAAACTGCTAATGGCAGTTCGTTCGAAAATGAATGTAATTCAACCTTCCCGCGTTCCAACACCAATGCCGAAAGTTAATCCATTATCATTACGATCAAAGATGATGAAAGAAACACTGAAACACTCTGACGCGAATGTTCCGGTTACCCAAGCTACTACAAATTTTAATCATGTAGTTGCGATTGGTACATCTACCGGTGGTCCACGAGCTTTACATCAGGTTATTTCCAATATTCCTGCAGGTTTTCCAGCACCAATCTTAATTGTGCAGCATATGCCACCCAATTTTACCAAATCACTAGCCCAGCGTTTGAATGATATTTCTCAAATTAGGGTTGTTGAAGCGGCGGATGGCGAAGTCCTTCAAACAGCTACAGCATATGTGGCTCCTGGAGGATGGCATATGGTTATCTACAAAGATCCGAACCGTACGTACAAAATTCGACTAACCAAAGATGAACCTGTTTCTGGTCATCGGCCATCTGTTGATGTGATGTTTGACTCCTTACTGGGCATGAATGAATTGAAGCGACATGTCGTTTTGATGACTGGAATGGGAAGTGATGGAGCCAAAGGAATGCTTTCTCTTAGGCAATCAGGTGCAACTACAACTATTGCCGAGGCGGAAGAAACCTGTGTCGTATATGGGATGCCAAGAGCCGCTGTAGAAAACCAAGCTGCGATGCATGTTTTACCCCAACAGGATATTGCAGTTCGATTATCTAGGTGTGTCGTGAACGAAGTGAACTGAAGCAAACTTAGGACTGGATGATTCTATTGGAGGTGTGTGGTAGTGGAACTTAGTCAATATCTGTCGATGTTTATCGATGAATCAAAAGAGCACTTGCAATCATTGAATGAAAATCTTCTTAATTTAGAAAGTAATCCTAAAGACATAAGTATTGTACATAATATTTTTCGTTCAGCTCATACGTTAAAAGGGATGTCCGCGACGATGGGATTTGAAGACATCGCTGCACTTACCCATGATATGGAAAATGTGCTTGACCTTGTACGTAATAGTAAAATTGAGATGGACTCCTACATATTCGATTGTATATTCAAAAGTTTGGATTCCTTAGAATCCATGGTAGAAGATATTATTCAAGGCGGTACAGGTAAAGCTGACGTTAGTCCGATTGTCACATCACTGAGATCCATCGTGACAGGTGACTATAAAAAGACACAGGCCCCTACCTCTGCTATTGCTATAACTGAACCAGCTAAAGGCATTGAAGTCGATGAGTTTCAGTACTCCATTCTTCAGCAATCAATCGATTCAGGATTTCTTGTTTTCTATATCGAAGTCAGTGTCAATGAAAACTGTGTGTTGAAAGCTGCACGTGCTTACATGGTGTTCGATGCCATGGAACGAATGGGCGAGATCATTAAGTCTACGCCTTCTGTCCAAGAAATTGAGCAAGAGAAATTTGACCGTTCGTTCTCACTATACTTTATTTCAAAAGTAGATCAAGCAACATTGGAGAAAGAGATTTTAAATGTTTCGGAGATTGCATCAGCTGTTATTATTACCGTAGATACAGAATCTCTTGCAGAATTATCACGACCAAATACAGAGATTGAAACAGCACGCAAAGAAGTTGCAGCGGCTGTTGCGGCACCTGTGATGACTCCTGATGTAGAAGTATCCAAAGCTGCCGATGCAGTAGTCTCTGCGGCTAAACCAGCTGCAGGCGGAGCACCAGTTGCGAGTCGCACCATTCGTGTAGATATTGAGCGTTTAGACACGCTTATGAATTTATTCAGCGAGCTATTGATTGATCGCGTTCGGTTAGAGCAATTAGCAAGTGAAGTGAAACGCAATGATTTGACGGAAACCGTTGAACACATGTCGCGTGTTAGCAGCGATCTGCAAAATATCGTTTTGAAGCTTCGCATGGTTCCAGTAGATTCGGTATTCAATAGATTCCCTCGGATGATCAGAGACTTAGCGAAATCCTTGGACAAGAAAGTAGATCTTGTGATCACAGGCGCTGATACGGAGTTAGACCGTACGGTAATTGATGAAATCGGTGATCCGCTAGTCCATTTATTACGAAATGCGGTTGATCACGGAATTGAGTCGATCAGTGAGCGTGTGGCAGTAGGCAAACCAGAGCAAGGAACAATTCAGCTTCGTGCTTTCCACAGTGGAAACCATGTCTTTATTGAGATTGAGGAAGATGGCAAAGGTATCTACCGTGAGAAGGTTTTGAAAACTGCTTTGAAGAATGGACTTGTGACGGCCGAGCAAGCTGCAAAATTAACAGATCACGAAGTTTACAACTTGCTATTTGCTTCAGGTTTTAGTACGGCTGAGAAGATTTCTGACATTTCAGGTCGCGGAGTTGGATTAGACGTAGTTAAGACGAAGATTCAAATGTTAGGTGGACATGTACAAGTTGATTCGAAACCTGGCTTCGGAAGTAAATTTTCTGTACAGTTACCGCTGACTCTCTCAATTATTTCTGCAATGCTAGTGCGTCTGGGTAGTGAGAAATATGCGATTCCTTTGTCTTCAATTGTTGAAACATCTGCTATTCAGAAGTCTCAGATCCGTAACATCCAAGGAACGAAAATGATTGATTATCGGAAAACAGTCATCCCGTTAGTTTCTGTTAGTACCCTATTCCAGGTTCCTGATTTCAATGAGGATTTGGAAGAAGAAACAGAAATCGTTGTCGTTCGCAAAGGCGATAAACAAGTAGCGCTCATGGTGGATGAATTTATTGGTCAGCAAGAAATCGTGTTAAAAACGTTAGGCAAATACTTAACAGGCATTTTCGCAATTTCAGGAGCCACCATTCTCGGGGATGGACAAGTTGCTTTGATCATTGACCCGAACGCATTGATTAAATAAAACCATATTCATTAAGGAGGATTTCAAAATGGGAGAAGAAAAAAAAGTAATTGTCTTCGCACTTGGATCGGAAGAGTATGGTGTTGAGGTAGAAAAGGTTAGAACGATTGAAAGAATGCAGCCAATGACACGTGTGCCAAAAGCGCCGGAATTTATTAAAGGTGTTATTAATTTGCGTGGTGTTGTTATTCCAATTATTGATCTACGTGCTAGATTTGGTCTTGAAGAAGTAACAAGCACAGATGCGACTCGTATTATTATTGTTTCTGCTGCTGATTTTGAAGTAGGTCTGATTGTTGATTCTGCTAATGATGTTATTGATGTCGATACGGATAATATTAATACTCCGCCTGAAGTTGTTGGTGGCATTAAAGCCAAGTACTTGGACGGTATTGCGCGTGTCGGCGACAATCGATTGTTGGTACTGCTTAACCTAGAGCAAGTCTTGAATCGTAGTGAAATTCAGCAACTTGAAAGATTCGAGGAATAGCTGTGGACGTTTTTAGTCAATTAGAGGATTTTCAATTAGATGTACTAAAAGAAGTAGGGAACATTGGCGCGGGGCATGCTGCAACTGCGCTTTCTACCTTACTGGACAAGCCAATTGATATGCTTGTGCCAAAAGTAAGAATGCTGCCTTTCGAAGAAATTTGCGAAAGTGTTGGCGGTGCTGAGACAGTGGTCTTGGCCATCTTCTTGCGGGTAGATGGGGATGCGCCAGGGAATATGTTTTTCATCCTTGACTTGGATGCAGCCAAAAATATGCTTCGTGATTTGGTTGGTTTATCACTTCCTGATCAAGAAGAATATTCAGAGCTTGAATTATCTGCACTGAATGAAATTGGCAATATACTTGCCGGGTCTTATTTATCCTCACTCGCTGATTTCACGAATTTAAATATGCAGCCGACGGTTCCAGCGCTAGCGATCGACATGGCTGGTGCAATTTTAAGCTATGGTTTATTGCAATTTGGTCAGATGGGAGATCAGGCTCTCCTCATCGATACTAAATTTTTGGAAGGGGAGAACGAGGTGCAAGGTCACTTTTTCCTAATCCCTGATCCGGAATCGTTTGGTAAAATCTTTTCGGCATTAGGGGTAGTCTCTCCATGACGCAAGAAAACTTAATTAAAGTAGGTATGGCTGACTTAAATGTTGCTCATCAAGTCGGTGTATTGAAGACAACAGGATTGGGCTCATGTGTAGGGGTTACGCTCTACGATAGCCGGTCAAAAGTAGCTGGAATGGCACATGTCATGCTGCCTTCATCTGAAATAGCTCGTGAAGGCTCTTTGAACATAGCCAAGTATGCAGATACGGCGATTCCTGAACTTATTTCCAGAATGGAAAAGCTAGGAGCAAGTATTAGCAGATTAGAAGCTAAGCTTGCTGGCGGTGCTCAAATGTTTGCATTTGCAGGAAATAATGATACGATGAGAATCGGACCGAGGAATGTAGAATCTTGTAAGGAAATGTTGAATCGTTACAAGATTCCAATTCTAGCTGAGGATACAGGAGCTAATTATGGTCGTACGATTGAATTTTATAGTGCGACAGGAATCTTACTGATCCGTAGTGTTCAATTGGGAGTAAAGGAAATTTAATGATGATTGGAACTATACGAATAAATCTCATCGTTGCTCTATTAGCAGGTATCTTCACATTTGCATTGTCAATTGGTAATAATTTATTCTTATCATCCTGCATCAAAAGTGGATACAGCTTTCTCATTATTTTCGTAATCACATTTGGTTTTAGATGGGTATTAGGATTATTAATTGGACCTGTTACTTCATTAGAGGATTCACCACAAGAGAATTCCTCATCCGCGGTTGGTCAGAACCTAGATTTGAGCACGCCCGATGAGGATGAAGTAACGCGGGAAATGATGAAAACGAACCATACGTATAATACGAAAGATGCACATTCAAACGAAATGCAATTTTCACCATTGAATCCACCTAAGCTAGTCACCAAGAATAATTTGGACCCTGAACAACTGGCGGGTGCCTTGAGGCGAATGTCTGAAGATTAAGGATGGTGAATCTTAAATCATGATTGATCAAAAGCAAGTTCAACTTGCGAATATTGATTTGTGGAAACAATGGAAGGAACAGGGCATAATTGCAGCTAGACAAACACTAATCGAGAACTATTTGCCATTAGTGGAGTATGTCTCAGGTAGATTAGCTATTGGACTCCCCAAAAGTGTTTCTAAAGACGACTTATCGAGCTTTGGGGTCATGGGATTAATTGATGCCATCGAGAAGTTTGATTATGCACGTGGCTTACAATTTGAAACTTATGCTTCATGGAGAATTCGCGGCGCCATTATTGATGGCTTACGCCAAGGGGATTGGGTACCAAGATCCGTGAGGGAAAAAGCCAAAAAGGTAGAAGAAGCCTATCAAAAGCTGGAACAGCAACATCTTCGATCTGTGACGGATATAGAGATCAGTTCTTATCTGCAAATCAGTGAGCAGGATTTTCAGCATATGCTACAAGATATTTCTATAACAACGATATGTTCGATTGATGATCCAATTCGAGAAGAAGAATCAGAAACAAGACTTTCACTTATTGTAGATGAGAAAGCCAAAAATCCAGAAGCGCAAGTGAATGAATTTTATCTCAAAGAATCGTTAGCGAAAGCGATAGACCGATTGACTGAAAAAGAGCGAACGGTTGTTTCCTTATTTTATTTCGAAGAATTATCCTTAAGTGAAATTGCAGAAGTCATGTGTTTATCTCCATCACGCATTTCACAGCTTCATTCCAAAGCGATCTTACGACTAAAAGGTGTACTCGGACGCTTTAAAAATCAACTTTTTCAAGATAATTAAACTTATTCTGAAAGTATGGAAAGGTGGTATGTCCGTGAGTGAGGGGAACATGCCTTTGGATTACTTCATTAGTATTACTGTGTCAGATGACAAATTATCTGCTCATTTACTGATTAGTAATACAGATGATACGTTTAAAGTCTCAATTGGGCAATTAATGGATTTGGTCCAAAAAAACCGGATTATTCATGGTGTAAATCAAGTTGTTCTTGCAGAAATAGCAGCAAACCCAAGATCTTTTTCTCTGAAAAAGACAGTAATTGCGACGGGAACTAAATCGGTAGAAGGTCAAAATGGGTATATCAAATTATCTTTTGACTTTGATGATAATGAAAAAAAACCTTTGGAGCTGGAAGACGGCCGGGTCAATTATAAAGAAGTCGTATCACTTCATAACGTTAGAAAAGGGCAATTAATCGGCCAACGATTTTTAGCTACAGCTGGTACTCCAGGTCGTGCAGTTACTGGTGAGACGCTTTTTACAAAAGCAGGCAAGGAAGCTAGATTCAAATTAGGTAAAAATGTCGTTACGGATGCTGAGCAAATGGGGCTATATGCTACCATTGATGGCATGGTGGTTCGAACGGATCGAGACAAAATCAATGTATTCCCCGTTTATGAGATAAATGGAGATGTTGATTATAATGTAGGGAATATTGATTTTATCGGAACGGTTGTCATTAGAGGCAATGTTCTCCCAGGTTTCAAAATTAAAGCAGCTGGTGACATTCGTGTAACAGGCGGCGTAGAAGCCGCGGAGCTTGAGGCTGAGGGTTCGATTGAAATATCTGCTGGTATTGTAGGACAGAACAAAGCTTTCATAAAAGCAGGTAAAAATGTGAAGAGCTCCTTTATTCAAGATGCAACGATTGAGGCTGCAAGTGAACTTACCGTTTCACAAAGTATCATGCACTCTACAGTAAGAGCAGGTAAAAATGTCAATTGTGTAGGGGCAAAAGGACTAATCGTAGGTGGGACTATTCAAGCTGGAGAACGTGTTACGGCTAGAACCATTGGAAATTCGATGTCAACGACAACGGTTATTGAAGTAGGCGTGCTGCCTGAGCTGCGTAATGAAATGATTCAACTTCGTAATCATCTAAAGTCACTGATAGAGAATATGGAGAAGTCGAGTAAAGCGCTTTCTTTATTAGATCAATTGGCTGCCACGGGTCAGTTAAGTCCTGATAAGCTCGCTATGCGTATTAAACTCAATAATACCAAGAAACAAAATATAGACGAACAAGTCTCGATTAAGGAACGTATTCTGGAAATCGAGAAATCTCTGGAAGATTCGGAGAATGCCAAGGTTCAAGTTGTTTCTACGATCTATGGTGGAACGAAAATTGTTATTGGCCGTTACACGAAATTCATCAAAGATCCAACGAACCGTATGACCTTCCGGTTAAGTGACGGCGATATTATTATGAGTGCAAACGTGTAAGTGAGGAGGAAGTAAACGATGAGTTTCAAAGCCATCGATTTACAATTCGCTGTACACAAGAACGATGAGGCGGGTATTAAGCAAAATCAGTTGATGCAGAAACCGCGGCAGGATGGCATCATTTTAGAAAATCAAGCCACTCAATCAACGGAGCGAGATCGGGGACGGACTAGCAAACTCGAAGAGAGTGGGCGTGCAGATATCTTAGATCGTCGTGAACAGAAGAAATCGCAATTAGGGAAAAGTAAGACTATAGGGCCAGGAGAGAGTGCTTCAACGGACACTGAACACCAGCCGGAACATCCCTATAAAGGTCATCATATCGACTTATCTCTCTAACTTGCTATAGAAAAAGGTGAACCACATGGTTATGCAGCCGGTGTTATACGTCATCCTGCTTGGTCTTGTATTGATAGTCTATGCAAGATTTATACCGAAGGATCTAACGACGGCTTCATCCGCTAAAGCTACAGTTGTGCAAGAAATCGAAGATACGATTGAACACTTCGCAGCTGAAATGGATGAACAAAATCAAGCGATGCTTGATCTATTTTCAAAAACTAAGCAAGATTATGAAGTGGAGCTCGCCAAGTTAGCTGGACGTTTGGAGACCTTGGAGAGACAAAAGCATGAGCTTTCAAAAGAACTCACGACCATTCATGTCAACCAGCATCCAACCACCCCCTTAAGCGAGATAGCTAGTGCTTTGCATTTGCAGAATCAACAAGCAATTCTTACGTCTACACTTGTAGATCCGATTGTTCCTGAACCAGTAGTAGAGGAGCCGGTCTATGTAGGCTTAAGTATGAAAAGCAGATATACCGAATTATTTGCGTTGCACGATCAAGGGAAAAGTGTCGAGGCTATTGCCAAAAAGCTCAGTATGAATAAAGGCGAGGTCAGTTTGATCCTTCAGCTTTCAAGACAGGAGGAACGGACGCGTGTTTAAAAATAGAGCTTTAGTTTTGGGTATTGGTATAGGAATAATTGTGGGTGCAATCCTACTACAAGTGATGCTTATTCGACCTACTACTCCGACTCCATCAGGTATATCGTTAGAAGAAATGGATCCACAGAAGCTAAAAGTAGAAGCATCAAAGTACTATCAGGTTTTAGAGAAAAATGTAAAGGTATATACACAAGCGGAATTAGATGCTGCCGTCCAGAAGAAGCTTAAAGAGGAAGCAGATAAGTTAACAGCGACTAAGCCACAAGATCAACCAAAAGCGACTTCGCCAGCGGCGCCAACAAAGATCGTTATTTATGTGCAGCCAAACCTTGATGCAACGACTGTTGCGGAACTCCTTGTTAATTCAGGAGTGATTACAGATCGGAAAGCATTCGTTACTGAGCTTGACAAACAGGGTGGTAACACCAAAATTCAAGTTGGCTATCATGAGTTTGTTGGTAATATGGATGTGCAAACCATTGTAGCGAATTTGATTAAAAATCAATAGTTCGTCGACCAAAAGGATCTTCTTTACAGAGATCTTTTTTTGTTTCCATATACATAAACAATCCAATTCATGGGCAGAATGACATTCAGGATAAAAGGTTGCGCCTTGTTTTCAGTTGTGGTATATTTATTCACGGTGTTAAAAACTCACGCCCGTCAATTTGCATAATGGTGCTTACTTCGGTAGGTTTTATGCAAAGATGCGAGGGGCGGCGGATACCAAATAAACCACTTAGAGGAGGGATTGGGGATGGCAGTTATCTCCATGAAACAGCTTTTAGAAGCTGGCGTACATTTCGGTCACCAAACACGTCGTTGGAACCCGAAAATGGACAAGTATATCTTTACTGAAAGAAACGGTATTTACATCATCGATCTTCAAAAAACGGTTAAAAAAGTTGAAGAAGCTTACAACTTTGTTAAATCCGTATCTGAAGACAATGGTACAATTCTTTTCGTAGGAACTAAAAAACAAGCCCAAGATTCCGTTGCTGAAGAAGCAGAACGTTGTGGCATGTACTTCATCAACCAACGTTGGTTGGGTGGTACATTGACTAACTTCCAAACGATTCAAAAACGTATCGATCGCTTGAAAACTCTTGAAAGATGGGAAGAGGACGGCACTTTCGAAGTTCTTCCGAAGAAAGAAGTTATCATTCTTCGCAAAGAGAAAGAGCGTCTTGAGAAATTCCTAGGCGGAATCAAGAACATGAAAGGTTTGCCAAGTGCACTATTCATTATCGATCCTCGTAAAGAGCGTATTGCTGTAGCAGAAGCTCGTAAATTGGGTATTCCAATCGTTGGTATCGTAGATACAAACTGCGATCCAGACGAAATCGATTACGTGATTCCAGGTAACGATGATGCAATCCGCGCAGTTAAATTGTTAACAGCGAAAATTGCTGATGCAGTTATCGAAGCACACCAAGGCGAGCAAACAACAGCTTAAATTATAGTAATGTGAAAAGGGTGGTTGGAAGGTGTAACAGCCTGTCACCACCCTTTTTTTAGAGAATACACTGGTGTTACATATAGACAATAACAATTTAACAGGAGGTTTCTTACAATGGCAGTTACAGCAGCACAAGTAAAAGAATTACGTGAAAAAACAGGTGCAGGTATGTTAGATTGCAAGAAAGCACTTGAAGAAGCAAACGGCGATATCACCAAAGCTGGTGAGATTCTTCGTGAGAAAGGTCTTTCTGCAGCAGCTAATAAAGCTGGACGTATTGCTACTGAAGGCGCTGTTGAATCTTACATCCACGCTGGCGGTAAAGTGGGCGTTCTTGTAGAAATCAACTGTGAAACTGACTTCGTTGGTAAAACAGAGCAATTCAGAACGTTCTGTAAAGATATTGCTATGCACATTGCAGCAGCAAACCCAACTTACGTTCGTCGTGAAGAAGTACCAACAGAAGCTTTGGAAAAAGAAAAAGAAATTCTTCGTAACCAAGCTTTGAATGAAGGCAAACCAGAGAAAATCATCGACAAAATGGTTGAAGGCCGTATTGGTAAATACTACGAAGAGTTCTGCTTGATGGAGCAACAATTCGTTAAAGATCCAGACAAAACAATCGACCAATTGTTGAATGAGAAAATCGCTGCTATCGGCGAGAACATCTCGATCCGTCGTTTCGTTCGTTTCGGTCTTGGTGAAGGTCTTGAGAAAAAACAAGAGAACTTTGCGGAAGAAGTTATGTCCCAAGTTAAACTATAATAGGTATTCAAAAAGATGGAACACTTGGTGTTCCTTCTTTTTTAGCCCTTAAAGACATGGAGTTATGCATGGAAACGGAGGTCATACAAGTTGGGTCAACCTTTTTATAAAAGAATAGTGCTTAAATTGAGCGGCGAAGCTTTAGCAGGACAGCAGGGTTATGGCATTGATTCAGAAGTAATCACCTCCATTGCTCAACAAGTCAAAGACGTTGTAGAATTAAACGTTGAGGTTGCTATCGTTGTTGGCGGCGGGAATATTTGGCGCGGAATCGCAGGTAGTGAGAAAGGAATGGATCGTGCAACAGCGGATTACATGGGGATGCTTGCAACTGTCATGAATTCACTGGCTTTGCAGGATGCGTTGGAAAACATTGAGGTACCCACAAGAGTCCAGTCCTCCATTACTATGCAACAAGTTGCTGAACCTTACATACGCAGGAGAGCTATGCGCCATCTTGAAAAGGGTAGAGTTGTTATTTTTGCCGCGGGAACGGGTAACCCTTACTTCTCCACGGATACAACAGCTGCCTTAAGAGCTGCAGAGATTGAAGCTGAAGTCATTCTTATGGCCAAGAATAAAGTGGATGGCGTCTATTCAGCTGATCCATTCAAAGATCCAACAGCGAAGAAATTCGAAACGTTAACCTATATGGAAGTTATTAGTAACAACCTTGGTGTCATGGACTCCACCGCTTCTTCCCTTTGTATGGATAACAACATTCCGTTGGTTGTGTTTAACATCACGGAAAAAGGGAATATCAAACGAGTGGTCCTTGGCGATAAAATTGGGACTACAGTTAAAGGGAGTGTATAAACCATGCCGCAATCAGTGAAGAAGAACGCAGAAGATCGGATGGACAAAGCGATTGGAGCGCTTAGAAGAGATTTAACTTCCCTTCGTGCGGGACGTGCTACGCCATCATTATTGGATCGCATTCAAGTGGAATACTATGGTGCGATGACGCCTGTTAATCAACTAGCTAATTTGACTACACCAGATTCACGTACACTTCTCATTCAGCCATGGGATAAAAGCTCAATGTCTTCGATCGAGAAGGCAATTATGAAGTCTGACCTAGGTTTAACACCATCGAATGACGGTATCGTTATTCGTATTGTTATTCCTGCTTTAACAGAAGAACGTCGTAATGACTTGGTAAAAATGACGAAGAAGTTTGGCGAAGAAGCCAAAATTGCTATTCGTAACATTCGCCGTGACGCGAACGACGAAATTAAAAAGCTTGAGAAAGCAGGTATTTCTGAAGATGAATCTCGTAAGCATCAAGAGGATATTCAGAAATTTACTGATAAATTCGTAGCTGAAGTTGAGAAAGTTTTGGCTGCTAAAGAAAAAGAAATCATGGAAGTATAAGATAGATATGCCCCCGGGTATTCATTCGCTGGGGGTTTTTCATCTTTCCCTAGTTGGGAGGAACGAATGTGCTCAAGCTATTTAAGAAATGGTTAAAACAAACGCGTAAGCCTGTAACTGCGGCAGCTCTTGAGATAGAGTTGGACAAAGTGCCGGCACATGTTGCAATTATTATGGATGGTAATGGTCGATGGGCCAAACAGCGTGGTTTGCCTCGCGTTGCTGGTCATCATTCGGGTATGAAAAATGTAAAGAAAATTACGATGGCAGCCAATGACATTGGTGTCAAAGTATTGACGATGTATGCGTTCTCCACGGAAAATTGGAAGCGACCGAAAGATGAAGTAGAGTTTCTGATGAAGCTGCCACAAGAATTTTTCCCATTGGAAATAGAAGAGTTAATTCAGAATAATGTGCGTATTCGGATGACCGGCTGGAAGGAAGGTTTACCTGACTATACGTTGAAAGCGATAGAAGGTGCGATCGAGCGGACGAAGGATAACACGGGTCTCATTTTGAATTTTGCTTTAAATTATGGCGGACGTAAGGAAATCATGGCAGGTGTTCAGGATATGATGAAAGACCTGCAAAGCGGAAACTTGAAGCCGGATGAATTGGACGAAGAACTCTTTTCTTCCTACATGTTAACGTCGGATTTACCAGACCCAGATTTGTTAATTAGAACGAGTGGGGAATTGCGTTTAAGTAATTTTTTGTTGTGGCAATTAGCTTATTCGGAATTATGGTTCACTGATGCCTATTGGCCAGAATTCACAGAGGACTTATTTATGCAAGCCATTGCTGAATATCAGCGCCGCGGGAGAAGATACGGTGGTATTTAACATCTGATTGTGTAATCGTTTTGTCACTAAAAAAGGATGACTTAGAGATAAACGTTGTTCATCTAGGGGGATTCAACTTGAAACAAAGGATCATCACAGGCGTTATTGCCGGTCTTGCATTTATTACACTTCTAGTGCTCGGCGATTTGTGGTATGCAGGATTAATTGTACTGGTTTCGATTATTGGATATCGCGAGTATCTACAAATGAATGGGTATATGCCGTATAAACTTACTGCTGTTGTGGGGCTCTTAGCACTGCTATGTTTAACGATCCCATGGGGTTTGTTAGGCATTACCTTTACATTTTCGTTTACCGCAGTTCTATGGTTTGCCATGTTTTTACTCCTCTTTATCACGGTTGCCTCCAAAAACAAAATTACGATTGATCAAGTATCTGTGATTTTACTTGGTGTCGTTTACATTGGATTTGGTTTTAACTATATGATTGAGGCGCGATTGGCGGAAAATGGCTTATTTTGGACGATTATGGTATTCGTTTGTATTTGGGCATCAGATGCTGGTGCGTATTTTGTCGGTTCCAAGATTGGTAAGCACCCTCTGTGGCCTCAAATTAGCCCTAAGAAGTCTATTGAAGGTGCACTTGGCGGTGTCGTCATCGCGATGATTTTGGCAGTAGGGTTCGCCTGGTACTCGCCTGATCTTCTGAGTGTTGGGAAAGCTCTTTTGCTAGGATTTGTCATTGCGGTTGTAGGACAAGTTGGTGATTTAATTCAATCTGCTTATAAGCGGGTTAAAGGAATTAAAGACACGGGAACTCTACTGCCAGGACATGGTGGTGTACTTGACCGGATGGATAGCTGGCTAATCGTATTTCCTTTTATTTATCTGCTCAACTTGATTCCTAACTAATTCTTATGAGCGGGGTTGAAACAAATGAAGAAAATTTCCATCTTGGGTTCGACAGGATCCATTGGGACTCAAACCTTAGATATTGTGCAACATTCGCCTGAAAAGTTTCAAGTCGAAGCGATATCAGCTGGTTATAACCGTGATCTCGTTATTGAGCAGGCCAAACAATTTCGTCCCAAACTTGTGTCAGTTGCTACAAAGGAATTGGCAGATGATGTTGCAAGTCAACTACCTTCGGGTATCAAGGTTCTTTATGGTGAAGAAGGACTATTAGAAGTCGCTGCGTCAACAGATGCAGATATGCTTGTGAGTGCACTCGTTGGTAGTCAAGGTTTGAAACCTACGTTAGCCGCGATTGAAGCAGGTAAAGATATTGGACTTGCCAACAAAGAGACATTAGTAAGTGCAGGTCATATCGTAACAGAAGCGGTGGCTCGTAAAGGTGTTGCTTTGCTGCCCATTGATAGTGAGCATTCTGCTATTTTTCAGTGTTTAAATGGTGAAAAACGTTCCCAAATCGCTCAGATTACCATCACAGCGTCTGGCGGCTCTTTCCGAGATCGTACTCGGGAACAATTAGTGGGAGTAACGGTGGATGCTGCGCTTAAACATCCGAACTGGTCTATGGGTGCCAAAATTACAATTGATTCCGCTACGATGGTAAACAAAGGGCTTGAAGTAATCGAAGCACATTGGCTTTTCGGGTTGTCGTATGGAGATATCAAGGTCATCCTTCATCCAGAAAGCGTCATTCATTCTTATGTTGAATTTGTGGATAATAGTGTCATTGCACAGTTAGGTAATCCTGATATGAGGGTTCCGATTCAATATGCTTTAACCTATCCGGATCGGTTTCCCACGCCAACCTCAAAACTGGACCTTGCAACGATCGGTAAACTTCATTTCCGTGAAATGGATTATGCGCGTTTCCCTTGCTTGCGTATGGCATTTGAGAGTGGTAAACAGGGTGGAATAACACCTACTATTTATAATGCTGCCAATGAGATTGCGGTGGCTCGTTTTCTTAATGGAGATATTTCCTTTTTACAAATTGAAGATATTATTGAAGCAGCGTTACAAAAACATGAGTTCTTTGCGAATCCTACACTTGAGTTCATTCACGAGCAAGATCAATGGGCTCGATCATTTGCTGCATCAATTCGCTTCTAATTGCTAGTAAGAGCTAAGGTCAGTTACGTGGCTCAGCTCTTTTTTCAATTTTCCACACCTAGGCGGGTAAGTGAAGTCTAATTATTTCTCTGATATCGTATACTGACCTGAGCGGGCATAGCTTGTATTCAGCAGTTCAATAGTGGTAATCTAAGAACAAGAACAGCTGATCTTAAGTTGATGTTTAGAAGTTAGTTTTAACTGAAAGCATCTGGTCATTGGTACATAGGATAGTTTTCTGAAGAAAACCCGAAGGAGGAAATACGACTTGTCGGCCATTGAAGTTGGGTTAAAGGTTATTTTGTTGTTTTTCGTTCTTGTTACGATTCATGAATGGGGTCATTTTTACTTTGCAAAACGGGCAGGTATTTTGGTTCGTGAATTTGCAATTGGCTTCGGTCCCAAAATTTTTTCATATAAAAAAGGGGAGACCCGATATACGTTGCGAATCTTACCGATTGGTGGCTTTGTTCGTATGGCGGGAGAAGACCCGGAAATTGTTCAAGTAAATCCTGGACAGACGGTTGCTATTAAATTAAATAAACTTAATCAAGTCACGTTCTTATATCTGGATCAATTAGATCGACGTTCGAATGTCATCATTGGCGTTGTGGAACAAATTGATTTAGAGAGAGCACTTCGCTTATCCCTTGATGTCGACGGTGAGAAAGTGACCTACCCGATTGATCCGCAAGCGATGATGGTTACGAAAGGTACCGAAACGCAAATCGCGCCTTACGATCGTCAATTTGGCTCCAAATCGGTAGGGAAACGTGCGATAGCAATCGTCATGGGACCTGTGATGAACTTTATATTGGCTATCGTCCTGTTTTTCATTGTTGTGATTATGTCAGGCGTTTTCACGAATGTAAAGCTGGATTCCGTACTTGCTGGCAAAGCAGGTGAGAAGTCTGGTCTGCAGAAGGGCGACGTTATCATGTCTATTGATAAGCAGCCTATCGGGGATGATCGCGAGAAACTCGTTACTGCGATACAATCCTCTGCAGGGAAGCCCATGACATGGGTCATTGATCGTGCTGGCAATCCAATTACTCTCCAAGTAACACCTGAGATGGAAGCAGGAGCAGGCAAGCTTGGCGTTGTCATTAGCGGCGACCGCAGAAGTGCAACGCTTGGTGAAGTATTTACAGGGACGTATGACCAAGTTGTAGGTACAACCATAGGCATTGTAACGGGCTTGCAAAAGCTAGTCATGCTGCAGTTCAAACTTGATGATCTCGGCGGTCCTGTTCGAACAGCTCAAGTATCCGCTGAATTTGCCAAAATGGGACTGACCTACTTAATTTCTTGGGCAGCTACATTAAGCTTGTATCTTGGAATTTTCAATTTATTGCCAATCCCAGCGCTAGACGGAAGTCGTCTGCTCTTTATGGGCTTAGAAGCATTAAGAGGTAAACCGATTGATCCGAATCGAGAGAGTATGGTTCACTTTGTCGGGTTTGCATTGCTTATGCTGCTAATGGTAGCTGTTACGTACAATGATATTTTACGATTGATTAAGGGTTAGTCCTAATCTGTGGGAGGGTTTATGTCAAACGATAAGCAATTTGTCAAAGAAATTACACCACAAGGAGAAGATTTCTCCCGCTGGTACATAGATGTTATTAAAAAAGCAGATTTGATGAGTTATTCTCCGGTACGTGGTTGTATCGTATTTAAACCGGATGGTTATGAGATTTGGGAAAATATTCAGCGTGAGCTGGATAGCAAGTTCAAAGAAACGGGACATCGCAATGCGTACTTCCCGTTATTTATCCCGGAGAGCTTTTTCCAAAAGGAAAAAGAGCACGTCGAGGGCTTTAATCCAGAGCTGCCTTGGGTAACTGAAGCAGGTGGAGAGAAGTTAGAAGAGCGTTTGGCTATTCGTCCAACCTCCGAAACGATGATCGGTCACATGTATGCCGAGTGGATTAATTCCTATCGCGATCTTCCGTTACTCATCAACCAATGGGCGAACGTCGTTCGTTGGGAGAAGCGGACACTGCCTTTCCTTCGGACAACTGAGTTCTTATGGCAGGAAGGGCATACGGCTCATGAGGACGAGCAGGACGCTCGCCGCGAAACGATGCAAATGCTGGATGTGTATCGCCAATTTGCAGAGGATTTCCTTGCTATTCCAGTTATCGTCGGTCAAAAGACACCATCTGAGAGATTTGCTGGTGCGATTGATACATTCTCTATTGAAGCTATGATGAAAGACGGTAAAGCCGTTCAAGCAGGAACTTCCCATTATCTAGGTACCAAATTCGCTGTTGCTTTCGATATCAAATTCTTGGATCGTGAAAATCAGCATCAATTTGCGCATACAACATCATGGGGAGTTAGTACGCGATTAATCGGTGCTCTTATCATGGTTCACGGTGATGATCGCGGTTTAGTTCTGCCACCGAAGGTTGCGCCTACACAAGTCATCATGATTCCAATCGGACCTCCTAAGACTCGTGAACAGGTTATTGGACGCGTTGACGAGCTGTATGCCGAGTTGAAAAAAGCTGGCGTTCGTGTCAAAGTCGATGATCGATCAGATCAAAGTCCTGGTTGGAAATTCAACGAGTATGAGATGCGCGGCGTTCCAATTCGTGTAGAACTCGGTCCTCGTGACATGGAAAATGGCGTGGTTGTACTTGTTTCTCGCGTAAGCGGAGAGAAGAAAATTGTTCAACAAGCTGACTTCGTGCAAGAAGTTCAAAATTTACTTGCTGAGATTCATCAGCAGATGTATGATAAAGCGAAGCAATTCCGTGACGAGCATTACATTGCGGTAGATACGATCGATGAATTTAAAACATTTTTGGAGACGAAACGCGGATTTGCCTTGGCTGGCTGGTGTGGATCTGATGCTTGCGAAGCGCAAGTGAAGGAAGAAACAGGAGCAACAAGCCGTAATATCCCGTTCACACCATCCGAAACCAAATCGACTTGTGTTGTTTGCGGCGACGCTGCTAAGCATACGGTGGTCTTTGGTCGAAGCTATTAATTACAATCAAGGGCATATGGAGGTCTAACTCCATTGCCCTTGGTATGTTTATGGGGAGGCTGTTCATGAGTAATTTGGCTGATAAACGGAATCGCTTTGAGCTTTTGATGCAGCAAGCCGAGATTCCAGCCGATGTTGTACGGTCATATTTTGCAGAAGGGTACATAGATCAAGTAGAAATTAGTCGAAAAAATCGCGACTGGACGTTCTATTTGGTTAAAAATGACCTTGTGCCTCTGAACATTTATCGTTCATTTTGTAAAATGATTCAAGAGAAATTCGCGCAAATCGCGAAAATCCGCTTTATATGGAAGTACGAGCAGGCTGAACCGGCCGAGCTTGTTGAAGAGTACTGGAGTTTATTTATGGAATGGTTGCAGCGGGAAGTACCCTCTGTGAATGGCTGGATGTCGAAAGCAAAGTTCGAGGTGCAGGGGCATGCACTTTCGTTGGTTATGTTGGATGCCATTGGACTTGAGCTTGCGAAGAAAAAAAATATCGATATGTTTATTCGGAACTTTTTCCATAATTTTTTCCAAACGGAATTATCCGTCAAATATGCAATGAGTGATTCGACTGAAATCGTTGCGGAGTATGAGAAATTTGCGAAGCAACGTGAGCAAGGTGAAAAATCATACACCCAAGAAATCATGATGTCCATCGACATGGAGGAAGAAGAGTCCTCTTTGCCAGAGGGCGATTTGAAACTTGTTATGGGTATTGATATAAAGGAAGTTCCAACTCCGCTGAAGGATATTCAAGAAGAAGAGAAGAAAATTGCGGTACAAGGTACCGTATTTGGATTAGATGTGAAGGAATTACGAAATGGAAACACGCTATTTACGTTTAACATTACGGATTTCAGCGATTCACTTGCGATGAAGGTTTTTGCCAAGACCAAAGATGACGTGAAAATCATGAGCCTTCTTGCTAATGGCACTTGGATTCGAGCTAGAGGGAAAGTCGAGTACGATCGTTTCATGCCTATTCCTGAGCTTGTGATGATCCCGAATGATCTCTACGAAGTAATGGCGCCAAGGGATCGTATGGATGATGCTGCGGAGAAGCGTGTTGAGTTCCATTTGCACACGACGATGAGTACGATGGACGCGTTGACACCGATAGATCACTATGTGAAGATGGCGGCCAAATGGGGACATAAAGCGATCGCAGTGACAGATCATAGTAATATTCAATGTTTTCCTGATGCGGGTAAAGCGGCCAAAAAGCATGGCATCAAAGTGATTTATGGTGTTGAAGCAAATGTTGTTAATGATTCCGTACCGATTGTTATGAATGGTCGAGATATCGATTTGAAACAAGCGACTTATGTAATTTTCGACGTGGAGACGACGGGTCTTTCGGTAACCAATAATCGCATCATTGAGCTAGCCGGTGTGAAAATGCAGGATGGCAAAGAAATCGATCGGTTCGCCACATTCATTAATCCACATGAGAAAATCCCTTATAACATCCAGCAATTAACGAATATCAATGATGATATGGTAAAGGATGCTCCGGATATTGAGGACGAGCTTCCTAAGTTTGTTGAGTTTATTGGGGATTGCGTGCTCGTTGCGCATAATGCCCGATTTGATATGGGCTTTCTCCAGTCGAATTTAAAGCGAATGAACTTGCCGGAGGTTACGAATCCGGTTCTTGATACGCTGGAGCTTGCGAGATTTCTTTTCCCATCCATGAAGAATCATCGCTTAAACACGTTGTCTGATAAATTCAAGGTAGGTCTAGATAATCATCACCGAGCGATTGATGACTCGATTGCGCTTGGTTATGTGCTTTATCATTTAATTAATGAGGCTAATGATCGACAGATTACGAGTCTAGCGAAACTAAATGACTATGTAGGTAAAGATTTGTCGAATCAACGACCATTCCATTGCTGTATTTATGCTTTGAACCCGGTAGGGAAGAAAAATCTCTTTAAACTGATCTCATTGTCTCATACTACTTACCTGCAGCGAGCTGCTACGATTCCGAAGAGTGTCTTAGTTGAGCATAGAGAGGGACTCTTGATTACCTCTGGTTGTGAAAAAGGGGAGTTTTTCGAAGCTGTACTTAATAAATCAATTGAAGAAGCCGAGCAAGTTTCGGAGTTTTATGACATCTTAGAAATTCAACCAGTCAGTTATAACATGCATCTCGTTGAAAAGGGTCTTGTAGGTTCTGTCGAAGATCTTGAGAATGCCGTTCGTCGCGTATGTGAAATTGGTTATAAAACCGGGAAACCCGTCATTGCGACAGGTAATGTTCATTATCTCAATCCGCGGGAAAAAGTATGCCGTGACATCACGATTAATGGGATAACAGGTTTTAGTCCATTGAAAGCGATGAAGAAGCCGGATGCGCATTTCCGCACTACCAAGGAGATGCTGGAAGAGTTCAAGTTTTTAGGTCAAGAGAAGGCCATTGAGGTCGTCATTCGAAGTACGAATGATCTTGCAGATCGTTTTGAATCCATCGAACTCTTCCCGGACAAGCTCTTCACTCCTATTATCGAAGGTGCTGACGAAGAGATTCGTTCGACTTGCTATAATACTGCGAAAAGCATGTATGGCGAAGAACTGCCAGAAGTGATTATTGCTCGATTAGAGAAAGAGCTTGTACCGATTATTAAATTTGGATTCTCTGCCAACTATTTGATTTCGGAACGACTAGTGAAAAAATCGAATGCGGACGGATATCTCGTAGGTTCCCGGGGATCTGTTGGATCTTCTGTCGTTGCGATGATGTTGGGCATTTCCGAGGTTAATCCATTGCCTCCACACTATATTTGTCTTACTTGCAGGCATAGTGAGTGGTTCTTAGACGGTAGCGTTCCGAGTGGTTTCGACTTACCTAATAAAGTCTGTCCTTCGTGCGGCGGGAATTTAAAAGGGGATGGTCATGACATTCCTTTCGAAACGTTCCTAGGCTTTAAAGGGGATAAAGTTCCCGATATCGATTTGAACTTCTCCGGTGTTTATCAGCCCGTTGCTCATAACTTCACGAAGGAGATTTTTGGACCTAAGAATGTATTCCGAGCCGGGACTATTGGTACTGTCGCTGAGAAAACCGCGTTCGGATTCGTTAAGAAGTATGAGGAAGAACAAGGCCAGAAATGGCGCGGAGCGGAAATTGCTCGATTGGCCTCAGGTTGTACAGGGGTAAAAAGAAGCACAGGGCAGCATCCAGGCGGGATTGTTGTAGTTCCGGATTATATTGAGGTCGATGATATTACGCCGGTTCAATTTCCAGCCGATGACAAAAACTCGGAGTGGATGACGACTCATTTTGACTATCATGCCTTCGATGCGAACTTGCTTAAATTAGATATTCTTGGACACGACGATCCGACGATGATGAGGATGCTTCAGGATTTGACTGGTATCGATCCAACTACCATTCCGATGAATGATGCGAAAGCCATGAGTATTTTCAATTCTACGGATGCTCTTGGAGTAAGACCTGATCAGATTCGTTCCCCTGTGGCAACGTACGGTGTTCCTGAAATGGGTACCAAATTCGTTCGTCAAATGCTTCAGGAGACACAACCATCCTCTTTTGCCGATTTATTGCAAATTTCAGGATTGTCTCATGGAACAGGTGTTTGGTTAGGGAACGCACAAGAACTCATTAAAAAAGGAATATGTAACATTAAAACAGTTATCGGCTGTCGGGATGATATCATGCTCTATTTGATCTATAAAGCGGGCATGGATGCAGGTCTTGCTTTTAAAATCACGGAGAGCGTTCGTAAAGGCAAGGGTTTAACCGACGAGTGGAAAGATGAGATGAAACGCTGTAATGTCCCTGCGTGGTATATTGAATCCTGTGAACGGATTGAGTATATGTTTCCAAAAGCTCATGCTGCTGCTTACGTTATCTCTGCTGTTCGAACGGCCTACTTCAAGGTATATCACCCAATCGCTTACTATGCTACTTACTTTAGTGTTCGTGCAGCGGACTTTGATCTTGAACTTTTATGTCAGGGGTATGAAGCGATTCTCAGACAATTAGTTGAGATTGAAGCGAAAGGATTCCAAGCGCTTCCGAAAGAGAAAGCGATGGTTTCCATTCTTGAAATGTCATTAGAAATGACATCACGCGGGTTTAGCTTCAAGCCAATTGATATTTATCGTTCTGACGCAACGAAGTTTATCATCGATGGCACCTCTTTAATTCCTCCTTTTGCTGCGATGTCGGGGATAGGTGAAAGTGCTGCGAAAAATATTGCAGCTGCGAAGGATGACGGGGATTTCTTATCGATTGAGGATTTCCAGAATCGTTCCAAAGCGTCCAAGACGGTGATTGAATTGTTAAGTCAAATGGGCTGCTTCCGCGGCTTGCCAGAATCCAATCAACTCTCATTGTTCTAGTAGGGAATTGCTTCCGAAGCCAGTTTTTCTACGAAAAACTTTTAGCTGTCAAGTGAAAATGATTAACAAGTTTGCTATTGTAATGCAAAGAATGGTTATGGTATAATTTTTATTGGCAATAATGAGGATATCATCTTGTGATTAAAGAGTGGGGAAACCCACTCTTTACATTTTGATATAGGACTTTTTCGGCTACGACGAGGAGAAGTCAATTTAGGAGGTACACATATCCGTGGCTACACAAGAGCAAATCAAATCCATCATTGCGGACATGCTGAAGGATTTTGTTGAACAAAATGGGTTTGAAATCGTTGATATTGAATATGTCAAAGAGGGCAGCAATTGGTTCCTTCGTGTCTATGCTGACAAAGAAGGCGGAATTGATATAGATGATTGCGGCCGCATCAGTGAATACTTAAGTGTTCAATTGGATGAGAAAGATCCGATTACTGATGCTTATTTCTTGGAAGTTTCTTCACCAGGGGCAGAACGTCCGCTCAAGAAAACACAAGATTTTTATAAAGCCGTGAACAGTCACGTATTTGTTACCACGTATGAGCCGATCGATGGTTCTAAGGAATTTGAAGGATTGTTGCTGTCTTATGACGAGGAAGTTCTCGTGATTGAGATTGGTAAAAAGAAAATTAGCATATCGGTGGCTAAAATCGCAAGCGCACGTCTTGCTATCGTATTTTAGTGATCGTTACTTATTGAAGGGGGGGACTCAGTTCAAATGAACACGGATTTTATTGAAGCGCTGTCGGAAATTGAACGAGAGAAGGGTATCTCCAAGGAGCTACTCATTGATGCTATTGAAGCGGCGATGATTTCAAGTTATAAACGTAATTTCAACACGGCACAGAACGTGCGTGTGGATATCAATCGACATACGGGTCTTATCAAGGTATATGCACGAAAGACCGTTACAGAGGAAGTATTGGATCCGAGATTGGAAATTTCTGTGCATGCTTCGCGTGAAATTAATCCAAATTACCAATTGGATGATATTGTTGAAATTGAAGTGACGCCTCGTGATTTTGGACGTATTGCAGCACAAACCGCTAAACAGGTCGTAACGCAACGAATCCGCGAAGCCGAGCGTGGCTTAATTTATAATGCTTTTATCGATAAAGAAGAAGATATTGTAACTGGTATCCTGCAGCGCCAAGATCAACGTAATATTTATGTTGACCTAGGTAAAGTAGAAGCTGTTCTTCCTCTTACGGAGCTAATGCCTACGGATAAGTTCAAACAGGGAGATCGTATTAAAGCGTATATCACGAAAGTCGAGAATACGACCAAGGGTCCTCAAATTATTTTATCAAGAACACATCCAGGTTTGTTAAAGCGTCTATTTGAGCTTGAAGTGCCTGAGATTTTTGATGGCGTAGTTGAGATTCGTTCCGTTGCACGTGAAGCAGGCTTCCGTTCAAAGATTGCTGTTCATTCTCGCAACCCAGAGGTTGATCCAGTAGGTTCTTGTGTAGGTCCTAAAGGATTGCGTGTTCAAACGATCGTTACTGAGCTGCGCGGTGAGAAAATTGATATCGTTCGCTGGATGGAGAGCGTGGAAGAGTACGTGGCGAATGCCCTTAGCCCTTCTAAAGTGCTTGAAGTTCAGATTCATGAAAATGAAAAAATGGCGCGCGTCATTGTGCCTGATTATCAGCTTTCTTTGGCAATTGGGATTAAAGGTCAGAATGCACGGTTAGCTGCCAAGTTAACTGGCTGGAAGATTGATATCAAGAGTGAAACACAAGCAGAACAAGAATATGGAAGAGTAAAAACTTATTCGGAAGAGATGCATCAGGATTCGATTAGCATCGATTAAGTTTTTGTTAGGAACAAGGGGTGATCGGAATGAAGCAGAGAAAAATCCCTCTGAGAAAATGCGTTGCCTGCCAGGAAATGATGCCGAAGAGGGACTTGATCCGCGTCGTCAAAACGCCTGAGGATGACATTCTCATTGATCTCAAGGGGAAGAAGTCTGGGCGCGGTGCCTACCTGTGCGGTAAAGTTTCTTGTTTTAAATTGGCAAAGAAAAGCAAAGCCCTGGATAGAGCTCTGAAGCATGCCGTAGGCGCAGATATTTATGACCAACTGGAACAAGATTTCATTCGTGTGGAAGATGAATTCCTTTCTTCGAAAGAGGAGGAATCGGAAGATGAATCCTAAATTTTTTAATCAATTAGGATTGGCAATGAGAGCCGGAAAGCTTGTAACGGGTGATGAAGGTGTTTTCAAAGCAATTCGCGCGGGTGAAGCCAAGCTTGTTATCATGGCGGAGGACGCTTCAGCTAATACACGTAAGAAATTTCAAGATAAATGCCAATTTTATGGGGTTAAGCTCATGGAAATCGGTACGAAGTATGAATTGGGCCGCAGCATTGGGAAAGAGATGCGTGTCACCATAGGTGTATTGGACGGAGGCTTCGCGCAGATGCTGCAGAAGAGTCAAGAAAATCCTGCGGAGGTGAAACATATTGACCAATAAACAAGATAATAAAGATAAGACACGCGTGTACGAATACGCGAAGCAGCTCAATATGAGCAGCAAAGAAATTATTACCATTCTCAAACGATTAAATATACCTGTTAACAACCATATGAGTGTAATGGAGAATGACGCGGTTAGCAGTGTGGAAAAGTTTTTTAGAGATATTAAAGCTAATGCGGCTGCCAAACGAGCAGCTACGGACGGAGGAAATGTGAGTTCATCTACGACGAATCAGAATCCTGCATCGCAGGCTCCAGCACAAGAGAATAAAGGTGCAGTAACTCCTGCGGCTAAGCCGTCAGCAGTTACAGAACAATCGACTACGCAACCAACAACGGGTGCAGTAACTCCTCAGCCAAGTCAATCAACACAAAACACATCAAGTCGCCCACCACAGTCACGTCCAAGTGGTCAAAGCAGCAATTATCAAGGCGGTAATCGTCCTAGTAGCCAAGGCGGACAACGTACGGGCTATCAAGGTTCCAATCCGAATGGTCGTCCTAGTGGTCAAGGATCCAGCCAAGGCGGACAACGTACAGGTTACCAAGGTTCCAATCCGGGTGGACAACGTCCAGCAGGTCAAGGATCCAGCCAAGGTGGACAACGTACAGGTTACCAAGGTTCCAACCCAGGTGGACAACGTCCAGCAGGCGGAAGCAGTGGTGGCTACAACAGCAGCCGTCCAGCTAGTCAAGGCTATAGCCAAAGTCAAGGGCAAGGACAAGGCGGAGCGCCACGCACGAACAGTAACTATGCTGGTTCTCGTCCTAGTCAAGGTACTGGAGGCCCTGGAGCAGGTGGTAGTGGTCAAAGCGCGAATAGCGGACGTCCTCAATCCAGTCCGAACCGTAGTGCTGGTCCTAACCGTCAGTCCAAGCCATTTGAAAATCGTAACAATAACCAAAGCGGAAGACCGGTTGTTCAAGAAGCGAAACCACAATTCCATGTTGGTGCAACAGCAGCTGAGTTGGACGATGCAGCAGCAAAAGCTGGTATTATCACAACGAAGAAATCCAAGCCAACGCCAAAACGTTTTGATGATAACAGATCTGGCGGCAATCGCGGTCCTGGCGGCAACAACAGAGGCAACCAACGCGGCAACAACAGAGGTCGTTACCAACAAGATATGGTTAAGAAAGAAAAAGTGGATAACACACCTAAGAAAATCATTGTTCGTGGCAATATGACTGTTGGTGAAACAGCGAAATTGCTTCACAAAGATGCTTCTGAAGTGATTAAAAAGCTCTTGTTCCTAGGAACAATGGCAACTATCAACCAAGAGCTAGATTTGGAAACCATTCAATTGATTGCGACTGAATTTGGCGTTGAAGTTGAAATTAAGATCAAAGTCGAAGAAGATAACTTCGAAACTTTCGAAGAGATCGATGACGAGGCTGATTTGCTCGAGCGTCCACCAGTTGTTACGATCATGGGTCACGTCGATCATGGTAAAACAACCTTGCTTGATGCCATTCGTAAAACGAGTGTAACAGAAGGCGAAGCAGGTGGAATCACGCAGCACATCGGTGCTTATCAAGTCGAAGTTAATCATAAGAAAATTACGTTCTTGGATACACCAGGTCACGAAGCGTTTACAACAATGCGTGCCCGCGGTGCTCAAGTTACGGATATTACAATTATCGTTGTAGCAGCCGATGACGGCGTAATGCCACAAACTGTAGAAGCGATTAGTCATGCTAAAGCGGCTGGTGTACCAATCATTGTAGCTGTGAACAAGATTGATAAAGAAGGCGCTAATCCTGATCAAATCAAGCAAGCTCTTACGGCTTACGAGTTAGTTCCGGAAGAGTGGGGCGGCGATACGATTTTCTGCGAAATTTCCGCTAAACAACGGATTGGTCTCGAAAACTTGCTTGAAATGATCTTGCTAGTAGCTGAAGTACAAGAGTACAAAGCTAATCCGAACAAGCGTGCTAGAGCGACTGTCATTGAAGCTGAATTGGATAAAGGAAGAGGCCCAGTGGCTAGAATCCTTATCCAGCATGGTACTTTGAAAGTAGGAGATAGCTTCGTTGCCGGCGTATGCTTCGGTCGTGTTCGTGCGATCGTGAACGATAAAGGTAAACGATTGAAAGAAGCAGGTCCTTCAACACCAGTTGAAATCACTGGTCTAACCGAGGTTCCACAAGCAGGGGATCCGTTCTTGGCATATGAAGATGAGCGTAAAGCAAGAGATATTGCTGACCGCCGTGCGATTGCACTTCGTCAATCCGAGATGACAGCTAATTCACGTGTTACACTTGAAGACCTCTTTAAACATATTAAAGATGGCGAAGTGAAAGATCTGAATGTTATTATCAAAGGTGACGTTCAAGGTTCTGTTGAAGCACTGAAAAGCTCTCTTGAGAAGATTGAAGTTGAGGGTGTTCGCGTTAAAATTCTTCACAATGGCGTTGGCGCAGTAACAGAGTCTGATATTATTCTGGCTTCTGCATCAAATGCGATTATTATTGGATTTAACGTTCGTCCTGAGCCTGCTGCGAAAGCAACAGCTGATCAAGAGAAAGTTGATATCCGCCTGCATAACATCATTTACAATGTCATTGAAGAAATCGAGCAAGCGATGAAAGGCATGCTGGATCCAATCTTCAAAGAAGTTGTTCTTGGTCAAGCTGAAGTTCGTAACGTTTTCAAAATTACGGGTTCAGGAACGATTGCTGGTTGTTATGTAACTTCAGGCAAAATTGCTCGTAATGCGCAAACCCGCTTAGTTCGTAGCGGAATCGTTGTTCATGAAGGCAAAATTGATTCCTTGAAACGATTCAAGGATGATCAAAAAGAAGTTGCACAAGGCTACGAATGTGGTATATCTCTTGAGCGTTATCATGATATTAAAGAGGGCGACATCATCGAAGCCTTTATCATGGAGTCCGTTGAGAGGTGATTATAAATGGCTAGAGTTCGTGTAGGTCGAGTTGGTGAACAAATTAAGAAAGAGTTAAGTCAAATTATTCAAGCTGAGCTAAAAGATCCTCGTATTGGTTTCATGACCGTTACAGGAGTCGAAGTGACGAATGATTTATCCCTGGCTCGTGTGTATCTAAGTGTAATGGGAACTGAAGAAGAGAAAGCTGCCACCCTTAAGGCGCTTTCTGTTGCTTCAGGATATATTCGCTCAGAGTTAGGCAAACGAATTCGTTTGCGCAAAATTCCAGAGCTTCAGTTTAAATTTGATGCTTCGATCGACTATGGGTCTCATATCGACCAATTGTTGTATAAGCTCAATCAGGAAGGAAATACAAACGTATGAATAACGGAATGATCCATGCCACCGAATACTGTCAGCAGCTGGCAGCAGCAGCTGCATTTATCGAGCAGCATGATGATTTCCTGGTCGTATCTCACATCCAACCGGATGGAGATGCAGCCAGTTCAACGTATGCAACGGGTTGGATTCTAAGTCAACTTGGAAAGTCGTTCACCATGATCAATGAGGGCGCTATGCCCTCTAAATTTTCCTATTTAGAAGGAAGTAAACAAACCATTGATTATAGTGAATCGGCACCGAATCGACTTTACCAAACCATCATAAGTGTAGATTGTGCTGATTTCTCCAGAATGGGTAGGATCAGCACTCTTTTTGATGAGCAGGCACGGTTACTCAATATTGACCATCATCCAACGAATGATCATTTTGGTTCCTGCCATTTAATTAAGCATGACGCCGCGGCAACGGTTCAAATTTTGTTCGATTTGGCGATACATATGAAGCTGCAGCCCGACATTACGTTTGGTGAATGTATTTATACCGGATTGCTGACGGATACAGGCGGCTTTCGATACTCGAATACTACATCAGAGGTCATGAAAATCGGCGCTTCGATGTTGGAGTTAGGTGTCAAAGGTGCCGAAATCGCGGAACACGTTCTTGAACGAATGACGTACTCGCAAATCGTACTTCTCCAAAAAGCGCTATCCACACTGTCCTTTGCATATGACCGAAGGCTGGCTTGGCTAGCTGTCTCATTAGCTGACTTAGAGATAACAGGTGCGTCGAGTGATGATTTGGATGGACTGGTCAATTATCCGCGCAATGTTGAAGGTGTCGAAGTGGGGATGCTGATTAAGGAGAAGGCAGCTGGTATCATTAAGGTAAGTCTTCGCTCCTCTGGACTAGTTGATGTTGCTGCTATTGCTCAATCGCTAGGCGGTGGAGGGCATGTTCGGGCGTCAGGATGTACAATCCATGGTACGCTAGAAGAAGCTATTGCTAGAATGGTTAAGGAAGTAGGGGACAAGCTGAAATGACGCTAGAAGGCATTTTGCCTGTTTGGAAACCAGCGGGCTTTACATCACATGATGTTGTCGCCAAAGTTAGAAGGATTTTGAGTATTAAAAGAATTGGTCATACCGGTACACTAGATCCGCAAGTGACAGGCGTTCTGCCACTTTGCATCGGTCGGGCAACTCGGATGGTTGAATACATTCAAGAACTTCCGAAGGAATATGAAGCTGTTCTGCGAATTGGCTTATCGACGGATACCGAAGATATGACGGGGACCGTTTTGGACGAAGTGTCGCATGTTTCACTCGAGGAAGGTCAAGTGCGTGAAGTTCTTGCATCTTTCATCGGGGACATCGAGCAGATTCCTCCTATGTTCTCAGCTGTCAAAATAGATGGCAGACGTCTTTATGAATTGGCTAGAGAAGGTAAAGAGGTTGAGCGGAAATCACGGAAAGCAACGATCTTTGAACTAGAAATTCTCGAGCTGAACTTGGATCAGAAACATCCCGAAATTCGTTTCCGTGCGAAATGCTCGAAGGGTACCTATATCAGAACATTATGTGTAGATATTGGGAAAGCACTTGGATATCCTGCCGTCATGGTAAGTTTGATTCGTACGTCAACAGGGAATATTCGCGAAGAGCAATGTTTAACGTTTGAGCAAATTGTTCAAATGAAAGAAGCAGGTACACTAGAGCAACATATGATTCCTATGGACATTGCCATCTCGCATATTCCTTCAATATCACTAACTGATCAAGAAGCTGTACATTCATTACAAGGTAAGAAAATAGCTCTAGCTGCGAATCGGGTGGCTCATGCAGATGCTTCACAAACCATATTTCGGGCCTATGCACCTGATGAACGATTTCTTGGTCTGTTTGAATGGAAAAGCACTAGCCACGTCTTGGTCCCGGCCAAAGTTTTCCTTTAATCATAACGTCGCGGGACGGGTTGAAATGGGTAGGTGAACGAACTTATATGAAAATAATACCAATATCATATCCGATGGATCTGGATCAGCTAGCCCAGTTTGTTGGCAAACAAGTGGTGGCCATTGGTGACTTTGATGGCGTTCATTTAGGACACCAAGAGGTTATTGGGCGGGCCTTGCATACGGCTAAGTCGCTTGGTCTGAAGTCGGCCATTATGACCTTCTATCCACATCCTAGGGCAGTAATGGGGCAAGATAAATACGTGGATCTTCTGACGCCAACGAAGAAGAAGATGGAGATTTTTGAGAGCATGGGTGTGAATCATACGTACATTGTAACGTTTGATGCTTCACTAATGCGATTATCTCCTGAACAATTCGTGGATCAAGTCCTTGATCGACTTGGCGTTGATAGCGTCATTTGCGGTTTTGATTTTACCTTTGGCTTTCAAGGTAAAGGTACTCCGGATTCTCTCTGCGAGTTGAGTCACGGGAAATTCTCTGTTGAAGTGGTGAGACCTTTTCATATGAATGGTGAAAAAGTAAGTAGTACGCGAATTCGAGAAGCTTTGCTGCAAGGTGAAGTGGAAACTGTGACTAGGCTGCTAGGACGTCCTTACAGCTTAAGCGGCACAGTGGTTGATGGTGCGAAGCGAGGTAGAACGCTTGGTTTTCCTACCGCAAATCTCCAATTGGACGAGCCTTATGTCAGTCCAACTAACGGTGTTTATGCGATTAAAGCAACAGTTCGCGGGGAAGTTTATCAAGGTGTCATGAATATTGGTGTGAAGCCAACGTTCGAGACAGGGGAATTAAAACCTTCGTTTGAAGCGCATTTATTCGAATTTTCTGAGCAAATTTATGGAGAAACCGTGATGGTTGAACTTATTTCTTTCCTTCGACCAGAGCGTAAATTTTCTTCGTTAGATGAATTAGTTACTCAAATTAAGCGTGACTCAGAAGAAGCTAAGCATAAATTGAACCTAGAGTCGTAATCATACATTTACTTCTACTAGTCATTTGTGATATACTGAATAACGTTGTCAAATGGACTTGTTCGTTTGACATGAACCTTAGCTTGGATTGACGTTTTCATCGGCGCTTTCTAGGCTAGCGGGGATACTAATAGAATTTAGGAGATGAACGATTATGGCAATTACGCAAGAGCGCAAAACACAACTGATTCAAACTCACAAGGTACACGATACCGACACAGGTTCACCTGAGGTACAAGTAGCAATCCTTACAGAAAACATTGTTAACCTTACAGACCACCTTCGTACGCACAAGAAAGATCACCACTCCCGTCGTGGTTTGCTTAAAATGGTTGGACAACGTCGTAAGTTGCTAGCATATGTTAAAAACAAAGATGTAAGCCGCTATAGTGCTTTGATTGCAAAGCTTGGTTTGCGTCGATAAAACCGACAATGAGAAGCAACCTGTTGCTCCTTTGCTAGGCTTGATAAAGCTCTGGCAGAGAGCAGCAAAAGGTTGCTTTTTCTTGTATTTTTAAAACGGGAAAAGAAGGAAATACTAGACATAACGCAGAAATAGAGGATAACTCCACAGCTAGCCCTTTTTGCATACATACGGAGTAGATTCGGATTGGTCTCTGGATCATTTGATTTCTGTACATGTTAATCAAACACATATTTTGAAATTCAAACCATGCCTTAGGAGGATTTTATGGAGACAAGGGTACAAATGGAACTTGGCGGTAAGCCGTTCATTCTTGAAACAGGCCGACTAGCCAAACAAGCCAATGCAGCAGTAACTGTTCGTTATGGCGACACGGTTGTGCTTAGCACAGTAACGGCTTCCAGCGGACCGAAAGATTTAGATTTCTTTCCGTTAACAGTGAACTACGAAGAAAGATTATATGCAGTTGGTAAAATCCCTGGTGGATTTATTAAACGTGAAGGACGTCCAAGTGAGAAAGCGATCCTTGCGAGCCGTTTAACGGATCGTCCGATTCGTCCGCTTTTTCCAGAAGGCTTCCGGAATGATGTTCAAATTGTGTCTATCGTCATGAGCGTAGACCAAGAATGTCCGCCAGAAATGGCAGCAATGATCGGTACGTCCGCGGCACTTGCGATTTCTGATGTTCCTTTTAACGGACCTGTAGGTGGCGTAATTGTTGGTCGTGTAGATGGTCAATTCGTCATTAACCCAACTGGTGAAGTAGCGGAGAAGAGTGACCTTCATCTGACAGTTGCTGGTACCAAAGACGCGATTATGATGGTTGAAGCTGGCGCGAAAGAAGTTTCTGAGGAAGTTGTCCTTGAAGCGATCATGTTCGGTCATGATGAAATTCGTAAGATCGTTGCAACAATTGAAGAACTGGTTGAGCAGGTTGGTAAGCCGAAAATGGAAGTAAAACTCCATGCGGTTGATGCTGAAGTAAATAGCGCGGTTCGTGAATTTGCTCAAGCTAGATTAGTTGATGCAATTAAAATCCCTGAAAAGCATGCAAGACAAGAAGCAATCGATGTTGTGAATGCAGATGCTGTAGCACATTTCACTACGTTGTACGTAGAAACTCCAGGCCTTCTAGGTGACGTGAAAGAAACGCTTTATGATATCGTGAAAGAAGAAGTTCGTCGCTTGATCACACATGATAAAGTAAGACCAGACGGACGTAAACCTGATGAAATTCGCCCGATTGAATGTGATGTCAACTTGTTGCCGCGTACACACGGCTCTGGCTTATTCACACGTGGACAAACACAAGCACTAAGCATTTGTACGTTAGGTGCGTTGGGTGATGTTCAAATCTTGGATGGATTAGATCTGACGGAAACTAAACGTTTCATGCATCACTATAACTTCCCGCCGTTCAGTGTTGGGGAAGCAAGACCATTGCGTCCACCAGGCCGTCGTGAGATTGGACATGGTGCGTTAGGTGAGCGAGCGATTGAGCCGATCATCCCGAACGAAGTTGAGTTCCCTTACACAATTCGTCTTGTGTCTGAAGTGTTGGAATCGAACGGTTCAACATCCCAAGCAAGTATATGTGCAAGTATTCTAGCGCTTATGGATGCTGGTGTACCCATTAAAGCTCCAGTTGCAGGTATTGCAATGGGTCTTATCAAAGACGGCGATCATTTCTCCATCCTGTCAGATATTCAAGGTATGGAAGATCACCTTGGTGATATGGATTTCAAGGTTGCTGGTACAGCTGAGGGGATCACGGCTTTACAAATGGATATCAAAATTGATGGTATCGATCGCAGTATCTTGCAGCAATCTTTGCAGCAAGCCAAAGAAGGCCGTTTGCACATTTTGAGCAAAATGGTATCCCGTATTTCCACACCAAACAAAAATCTATCGCAATATGCGCCTAAGATTCTTACGATGAACATCAATCCGGACAAAATCCGTGATGTTATTGGTGCAGGCGGTAAAATTATCAATAAAATCATTGAGGAAACTGGCGTGAAGATCGACATCGAGCAAGACGGCCGCGTATTCATTGCATCGTCGAATCAAGAAATGAACGAGAAAGCTCGTTCCATTATTGAAGGCATCGTGCGTGAAGTTATCGTAGGTGAAACTTACCTTGGTACAGTTAAACGCGTTGAGAAATTTGGCGCATTTGTTGAAATTTTACCTGGTAAAGAAGGTCTCGTTCATATTTCACAAATTTCTACAGAGCGTGTAGCAAAAGTAGAAGATGTTGTGAACGTTGGCGATCAGATTACAGTTAAAGTTACGGAAATTGATCAACAAGGAAGAGTTAATCTTTCACGCAAAGCAACGTTAACTTCACAAGTCTCTTCCCAAGGCTAGAGATTCAATTCGTGAAGTCGTTTCATTCATAGTTTTAGGATAAAGAGTCAGATCTATCTGTCTCTTTTTTGCTATTCTCAGCATGTAAGGACATGCACAGGTTCTACTCTTGTCCCAACTTTCATAAAATCAGGAGATAAAGAAAGGGGACCTGTGTATGCGCCATAAAAAATGGATTCTGTTTGGGAGTTTTTTTGCTATGGTTCTACTAACAGTGAACTCGATCCCAAGTATAGAAACCTATATACAAAGTGTGAAATACGATCATGCTCTATTCGTCGATGAGAAAGATTGGACAAGGGAAGAGGCTCGTCCTGTTTTTGCGTCTGCTAAGCAATCTATACTATTAGAGACGATAACCAAAGAAGCAGAGAAACGTAAGATAGCACCTATTAATGCCAAAGTAGATTCTGTTTGGAAAGCGATCCCTGGCTACAATGGATTAGAGGTAGATATTGAGGAGACGTTGAAGCTAGCAGAGCACCAATTAACACCTAACAAAATTAATTATGTGATGAAGGAAGTAGAGCCAAGTATTCAATTAAATGATCTTGGACCTAATCCTGTATATAAAGGCAATCCAAAGAAGCCAATGGTTTCTTTTATGATTAATGTCGCATGGGGCAATGAATTTTTGCCTAGTATGTTAGAAACGCTTCGTAAAGAGAATGTCCATGCTACATTCTTCTTTGATGGCTCTTGGTTGAAGAAAAATACGGATATGGCCAAACAAATTCAGAGCGAAGGTCACGAAATATCGAACCACGCGTACTCGCATAAAGACATGCGAAGTATTTCGCGGAGCAAAGCAGTTGAGGAAATTTCGAAAACTGAGGATTTACTTAAACTACTTGGTGTAAAAAATACATTGTTCGCGCCTCCTTCAGGTTATTTCAATCAAGAAACGATTCAGGTGGCCTCGGAATTCAAGTTGCAAACGGTGCTGTGGACATTTGATACGATCGATTGGAAAAATCCAGGCGCAAGTCGTATTCTTGAACGCTTATCAAGCAATGTTGAACCCGGTACTCTCATCTTAATGCATCCAACGGTTTCGTCTCGTGATGCGCTGCCAGGGATGATCAGTCTGATAAAGAAAAAAGGTCTCGTGCTTGGCACCGTTTCCGACCTTCTTTCCTCTAAAAGAGTCACTGGGCAGGGGAAAATCACGAATTAGTCATGAATTTCTGCCGCCAATTTGAGTCCTAGGCACATTTTTGTTAGACTGAGTAAGTATAATAGGAGAATTGGACTTTTAGGTGTACCATTTCGAGGAGGAACCTTGGTGATCAAATATCGCTTACATAATGGCTTGAGAGTCGTCATGGAACAAATCCCCACATTTCGATCGGTAACATTCGGGATTTGGGTAAAAACAGGCTCGCGTAATGAGTCGCAGACGGATAATGGTATTTCACATTTCATTGAGCATATGTTGTTCAAAGGCACAGAGCGTCATTCAGCGAAAGATATTGCAGAAATTTTTGATGGTATTGGCGGGAATGTAAATGCCTTCACTTCGAAAGAATACACCTGCTATTACGCGAAAGTGCTCGATGAGCATTTGCCTTTAGCGATGGATGTATTATCGGATATGTTCTTCAATTCGACCTTTGATGAAGGTGAGTTAGAAAAAGAGAAGAACGTCATTTACGAAGAAATTTCAATGTATGAAGATACGCCAGATGATCTTGTTCATGACTTATTAGCGAAAGCATCTTATGGCACTCATGCACTGGGGTACACGATTCTAGGAACGCAAGATAATTTGTCCAAAATGAAATCCGATGATCTACGTTCTTACTTGAAGCAAAATTATAATACAGAGAATACTGTACTTAGTATTGCTGGGAATATTGATGATAGTGTGAAAGAATTGATTGAAAAACATTTCGGCGAGTTTTCACAGTCCGGTGTTGAAACAAGCTACGATGCGCCAGATTTCCTTAGCGAGTTGATTTTCCATGCAAAGAAAACAGAGCAAAATCATATTTGTTTGTCGTTGCCTGGGTTGTCGCTTCAAGAAGAGAATTTGTACCCGATGGTCTTGTTGAATAATGCTATTGGTGGAGGCATGAGTTCTAGACTGTTCCAAGAGATTCGGGAGAAGCGCGGATTAGCCTATTCGGTTTACTCCTATCATTCTTCTCATATTGATAGCGGGATGTTTACGATCTACACGGGAACAGCACCTAAACAGACGGAAGAAGTGCTGAAAGTGACGATGGAGCTGCTTCATGACATTGCAGTTAATGGCATGACAGATAATGAACTTAAGAAGGGGAAAGAGCAGCTGAAAGGCAGCCTTATTCTTAGTTTAGAAAGCACAAGCAGCCGGATGAACCGTTTTGGGAAAAATGAATTGATGACTGGTAAGCATTATAGTCTGGACGAAATGATCGCACGCATTGAAAGTGTGAACATGGATCATATTCGGCAATTGACCAAAACGTTGTTCTCGACACCTTTTGCTTTGTCTATGGTTGGAAACGCGGATGATGTGATTAGCGGCTTCAGGAGGGATCAGCTTGTCTCGCTTTGATTTTGAAGTTCAAATGAAACGAATGGCGGGTCAGGAAGACATCCTTTTACCGCAGAAAATGTCCGAAGCAGCTAGCGGGTATGATTTGCATGCTGCAGTAAATGAACCAATTGTGCTCGCGCCTGGTGAGCGTCAATTGATTCCTACAGGCTTTGCGCTTAGCATGCCGCCTGAACTTGAAGCACAGATTCGCCCAAGAAGCGGGCTGGCTTATAAACATGGCATCACAACGCTTAATTCACCAGGAACCATCGATGCTGATTACCGCGGAGAGGTTAAAGTATTATTGATTAATCACGGTCAAGAGCCATTCGTCATTCAGCGTAATGAACGGATCGCTCAGATGGTTTTCCAACGTGTTCCACAGATACAATTGAACGTAGTTAGTGAGCTGTCAGAAACTGTGCGTGGATCTGGTGGTTTTGGTCATACAGGACGGTAAGTCTGACGGTAATATAGCAGTTACAAGAAAGAGCCTCTTCTTAGGAAGGGGTTCTTTCTTGTTTTCGAGGATGCAAAGTCGGAAGTCACCCATCCTTAGGCGAACGCATAGTATAACGTATCGAAACGGACCGAGGAAGGGGTGTAAGCAAGAATGCTTACTGGGATTTCGGTTGCTATTATGGGGGGAGACGCCCGGCAACTTGAAGTAATTCAGAAATTTACTGAGCTAGACGCTACCGTTATATTACTCGGATTTGACAATCTCGGGAGGCAATTTCACGGTGTAACGAATGTGAAGCTAGAACCGGAATTGTTTCAACATGTGGATGCACTTATTTTGCCAGTTGTAGGTACGGATGAGACAGGACAAGTGGAATCGATTTTCTCAAGCGAAGAAATGATTCTGACGGATGAGCACATATCTTCATTGCCGAAGCATGCCAAGGTATATACCGGTATGGCCAAAAGCTATTTGAAGAAGCTCGTTTTGGCACATGGGATTGAGCTTGTAGAGCTGCTAGATCGTGATGATATTGCCATTTATAATTCGATTCCAACTGCAGAGGGTGCGCTTATGATGGCCATCCAGAACACCGATATTACAATTCATGGATCCGTTTGTATGGTTTTGGGTTTTGGCCGAACAGGGTTTACAATGGCTAAAACCTTACAAGGATTAGGGGCAACCGTCAAGGTTGGCGTCAGGAAACCGGAGCATTATGCAAGGGCGTGGGAGATGGGTTTTCAGCCTTTTTATACGAAGGATCTGTACCCGGAAGTGGGGAATATTGACTTGCTTTTTAACACAATTCCGACTATGATAGTCACAGCGCAAGTTATTACCAATATCCCACATCGCGCGCTTATTATCGATTTAGCTTCGAAACCCGGCGGAACAGACTTTCGATTTGCCGAGAAGAGAGGCATAAAAGCGATGCTAGCGCCCGGTTTACCTGGAATCGTCGCCCCCAAAACAGCTGGCCGAATTATGGCTAACACGTTAAGTCAGCTGATCGAGGAAGACTTCAAAGACAGGAGCGATGTGGAATGAATTGGCAAGGGAAAACAGTCGGTTATGCATTAACCGGTTCTCACTGTACACTTGAAGAGGTCATGCCTCAGATTAAGAGATTCGTAGATGCGGGTGCTCGGGTTATTCCAATTGTATCGAATACAATTATGACGACCGACACACGTTTCGGTAAGTCAGCCGATTGGCAGCAAATGCTGAAGGATATTACGGGAAATGAGATTATTTCTACAATTGTAGATGCAGAACCGCTAGGTCCATCGAAGCTATTGGATGTGATGGTTATTGCTCCTTGTACGGGTAATACAACTAGTAAACTAGCAAATGCAATGACGGAAAGTCCCGTACTTATGGCAGCTAAAGCACAAATGAGAAACTTGAGACCGCTTGTATTAGCGATTTCAACGAATGACGGTTTGGGCTTAAACGCAATGAATATTGCAAAGCTGTTAATAACGAAAAATATTTATTTTGTACCCTATGGTCAAGATGCGCCAGGAGCTAAACCAAATTCGTTGGTGGCTCGGATGGACTTGATTATGGAAGCTTGTGAAGCTGCCCTTGAAGGTAAACAATTGCAGCCCATGATTATTGAGAGATTTCAATACTAATGTATAGATAACAACTTGAGGGGGAGAGACCAGCATATGTCCAACCAGAAGCTATTTAACGTTGCAGTTGTAGGCGCTACAGGCGCCGTTGGCGAACAAATCATCCGTCTACTAGAAGAACGGAATTTCCCCATCAAGGAATTGAAATTACTGTCTTCCGCTCGCTCTGCAGGTGTTAAGCTTTCATTTAAAGGTCAAGAAGTTGTCGTGCAAGAAGCAACTCCTGAAAGCTTTCAAGGAGTTGAAATTGCTCTATTCAGTGCTGGTGGCGATGTTACGAAAGCATTGGCTCCGCATGCGGTAGAAGCAGGTGCAATTTGTATTGACAATACAAGTGCGTATCGGATGGACCCAGAAACTCCACTTGTTGTTCCAGAAGTAAATGTAGAGAAAATCAATGAACATAAAGGGATTATCGCAAACCCGAACTGTTCCACGATTCAAATGGTTGCAGCGCTTAAGCCGCTATATGACCGTTATGGTATTTCACGCATTATTGTTTCAACGTACCAGGCCGTTTCGGGTGCTGGCGCTAAAGCGATTAATGAAATGCTTAGACAGTCCAAAGAAGTACTAGCAGGTAATGAGGTGAACCCGGAAATTCTACCGGTCGGTTCCTTGCCAGTTAAGCACCAAATCGCTTTCAATGCGATTCCGCAAATCGATAAATTCCTTGACAATGGATTTACGAATGAAGAAATGAAAATGATTCTTGAAACAAAGAAAATTATGGGCGATGAGTCCATTGAAGTTACGGCTACATGCGTGCGTATTCCTGTTGTTTACGGACACTCGGAATCTGTTTATGTAGAATTGAAAGAAGATTTTGAAATCGAAGAAGTGAAAACTTTGCTTGCAAATGCGCCTGGTATAGTTCTTGTTGATAACCCGGCAGAACAACAGTACCCACTTGCTACAGATGCTGCAGGTAAACTCGAAACATTCGTTGGGCGTGTACGTCGCGATTTGAGTAACCCTAAAGCGCTTAACATGTGGATTGTTTCAGATAATTTGTTAAAAGGTGCTGCTTGGAATGCAGTGCAAATTGCTGAATATATTGCTTTAGAGCAATAATTAGCATACTGCTTATTTGTAGCAGTGAAAATGGAGGAAACTCATGCGAATTCTTGTACAAAAATTCGGAGGTACTTCGCTTTCCACCGCACAAGCTAGAGAACACGTTATTGGACATATCCAAGATGCACTAATCCAACATTATAAACTAGTTGTTGTCGTATCTGCGATGGGAAGAAAAGGGGAACCTTATGCGACTGACACGCTTATCGACCTAGTTCGTAAGAACGGGGAAGGGCTGCCGGCGCGGGAACTCGATATGTTAATGGGCTGCGGAGAGTTAATATCTGCAGTACTTTTGTGCAGTTTACTTCACAAATCAGGGATTCGAGCTACAGTTTTGACGGGTGGGCAAGCTGGTCTGATCACGAATGAGAATCATGGTAATGCTCAGATCATTGCCATGAAGCCGGGTCGTATCCTTGAATTGTTAGAACAGGACCAAGTTGTCATTGTTACAGGTTTTCAAGGGAAAACGAGTTCTGATGAGTTGACAACGCTGGGCCGCGGTGGCAGCGATACATCGGCAACTGCCCTTGGCGCAGCAGTCAAAGCAGAAATAGTGGATATCTTCACAGATGTCAATGGTATTTTGACAGCGGATCCAAGAATCGTTGAAGACGCTAAACCATTACAGCGTGTGAGTTTCAGTGAGATATGCAATATGGCCCATAACGGAGCCAAAGTTATTCATCCACGAGCTGTCGAAGTAGCCATGCAAGCGAATATCCCGATTCGTGTGAGGTCAACCTTCACCAAAGAAGAAGGAACACTAGTCACGGCTTCCGACAACATGCTTTCAGAAGTTAACCATGTTAAAGATCGCTTTGTTACAGGGATTGCTCATTTTACGAATATTACACAGATCCAGGTCGCTGCCGTTGATGGAGAATTCGATCTTCAGTTACGTGTTTTCAAAACGATGGCACAACATCAGATCAGTGTAGATTTTATTAACGTGAACCCTTCAGGCGTTGTATATACTGTCTTTGATCATGAAGCAGAACGTGCAGTTCAATTACTCAAGGCGCAGGGCTACGAGCCCAAGTTCACGAGTGGCTGTGCGAAGGTTTCCGTGATTGGTGGCGGAATGAATGGTGTACCTGGTATTATGGCGCACATTGTGGAAGCGTTGACCGTGGAAGATATTCGAATTCTGCAATCTGCGGATTCCAATACAACCATTTGGGTGCTTGTACAAGGTGTGGATATGATCAAGTCCGTTCGAGCACTTCATCGAAAATTCAATTTATATAAATAAAAATGTGTAAATCAGGAGGCGTACCAGTGAGTTTTGGAAGAGTAGTCACAGCAATGGTTACACCATTTGACGAGCAGTTACAGGTCAATTGGGATCAAGTTGAGCCCCTAATTAATTATTTAATTGAAGAGCAGCATTCGGACGGTCTCGTGATTTGTGGGACGACAGGGGAGTCGCCGACATTATCAGAGGATGAAAAGCTGAGACTTATTGAGCTTTCCGTTCGTGTTGCGGCTGGTCGTTGCAAGATCATTGCAGGTACTGGAAGTAATGACACTGTTCATACAATCGCATTTTCGCGTAAAGTTGAGCAACTTGGTGTTGACGCATTGCTGCTTGTAGCACCTTATTACAATCGTCCTTCACAGGAAGGGTTGTACCAGCATTTTAAAGCGATTGCTGAGGCTGTTGAAGTACCAGTAGTGCTCTATAATGTACCAGGTCGAGCAGGAGTTAATTTGGATGCCGACACAACGATTCGTCTTTCTCAGATCCCGAACATCGTAGCAACCAAAGATTGCTCGAATACGGATCAGATGACGCGTATCTTGACGCATGCTGCTCCTAATTTCCTCGTCTATAGTGGAGATGATAGTAATACATTGCCAGCTCTAGCTATTGGTTGCGAAGGAATTATCAGTGTTGCGAGTCATGTGATTGGAAAAGAAATGCAAACTATGATAAAGTATTATTTAGAAGGCAACATTCAGCAAGCTGCAGAGCTTCATCGTAAGCTTCATCCTGTATTCACTGGTATTTTTTGTGCACCGAGCCCTGCGCCAATTAAGCATGCTCTGGCTCTCAAGGGCATTGAAACAGGCGGCGTTCGACTTCCATTAGTTCGTGTATCCGAGCAAGAAGGACAATTCATTCAATCACTTTTTGTATGATCAGGCCTAATGAATCGGTGCTTCCGGCATCGGTTTTCTTTTTTGGGGAAATCTAGACGTATTCAGTATTAACTTGTATTTGCTGTTTTTTTTCATGTATAATGGTTGCAAGTGACTAGTTCGGTTTTTTCATTTAAAATTCGTCGTCCAATCTATGAAGGAGGTATATTCTTGTCCAAAAAAAATATTGATAAACTTTTGATCTTCGCTCTTGGCGGCGTGGGCGAAATCGGAAAAAATATGTATTGCGTTCAGTATGCGAACGATATTATCGTCATTGACAGTGGTTTGAAATTTCCAGAGGAGGACATGCTCGGAATTGACATTGTCATCCCAGATATTGGGTACCTAACGGAGAATCGGGATAAAGTACGCGGAATTATCATTACTCACGGCCATGAAGATCACATTGGTGGCTTACCTTACGTGCTGAAGCACCTTAATGTACCCCTCTATGCAACGAAGTTAACGATGGGACTCATCGAAGCTAAGTTGAAAGAAGCGAACTTGCTCGGAACGACGAACCGAATTCTAATCAATTCGGAATCTGTTCTTCCCCTGGGCGTACTTACGGCAACATTCTTTAAAACCAATCATAGTATTCCGGATTCTGTGGGTGTCGCTCTTGATACGCCAGAAGGCGTAGTTGTTCATACGGGAGACTTTAAGTTTGATCAAACTCCAGTTAATGAACAATATGCAGATTTGCATCGTATGGCTGAGATCGGAAAGAAAGGCGTTCTTGCCTTGCTTTCAGACAGTACGAATGCAGAACGTCCAGGCTACACAGGATCAGAGCGTGGTGTAGGTATTGAGATTGAAGAAGTGTTCCGTAAAGCGAAGCAAAGAGTTGTCATTGCTACTTTTGCATCGAATATTCACCGTGTTCAACAGGTGTTTGATGCAGCGGCAGCAACGAATCGCAAAGTAACGGTTATTGGTCGCAGTATGGTGAACGTTGTTTCGATTGCTAGCGAATTAGGCTACCTGCACATTCCAGATGGCATGTTGATTGAGCCAGAGGAAGTTAATAAGCTTGCAGCCGATCGTGTAGTTATTCTTTCCACGGGTAGCCAAGGCGAGCCGATGTCTGCTCTTACAAGAATGGCGCGTTCCACTCATCGTAAAATTGATATTTTACCAGGAGATACGGTCATTATTGCGGCAACTCCGATTCCAGGAAATGAGCGTTACGTAGGGAGAACGGTCGATGAGCTTATGCGTATCGGTGCCCACGTGATCTACGGGCCAGGATCAGTAACAGGTGTTCACGTTTCAGGTCACGGTAGTCAGGAAGAATTAAAGCTGATGCTGAACCTAATGAAGCCGAAATACTTTATTCCGATTCATGGCGAATACCGTATGCTGCGTCAACATGCCATTCTTGCCGAGTCTGTCGGCATTCCTAAAGAAGATATTTTTATGTGCGATATTGGGGACACGGTTGAAATTCAAAATGGTGCTGCTCGCAAAGGATCAAAAGTTCAAAGCGGCAACATCCTAATTGATGGACTAGGTGTTGGGGATGTAGGCAATATCGTATTGCGTGACCGTAAATTGCTGTCGCAAGATGGAATTCTCGTTGTCGTGGTTACACTAAGTAAACAAGATGGCAAAATTTTGTCAGGCCCAGATATTATTTCACGCGGATTTGTTTATGTTCGTGAATCCGAAGGACTTCTTGAAGAAGCCAATCGTATCGTAACAAATACGTTAACTAAACTTATGAATGAAAATGTAAATGAATGGGCATCTTTAAAAACAAATGTGAAAGATGTTCTCGGACGCTTTTTATATGAACAAACCAGAAGAAGACCAATGATTCTTCCTATCATTATGGAAGTTTAGGTACTCGAACAAGTCACTTGAGCCTATGCAAATAGTAAAGCTCTCTCCTATTGGAGGGAGCTTTTTCTTGTTGCTGCAAAGTGAAGTATGCATGAAAATAACCAATTTTATTCATACTATGGGAGATATTGAACACCTTTGTCTTTGTAGCATAATTTGAAAGGGGATTTTGGAGTGGCATCAGAACCAGGCTCGAAGGAACAAGAACAGGGAACAGAGGAAACCAAGAAAAATGCCGTTCTAGAGAATATTCAACAATTAGGCCAAACCAACACAGTTTCTGGCGAATCGAATATTTTTTGTCTAACGATAATCGGGCAGATAGAGGGTCATATCGTACTGCCTCCTCAGAATAAAACAACCAAATATGAACACTTAATTCCACAACTCGTCGCAGCTGAGCAGAATTCCAAGATTGAAGGGGTTATGATTATATTAAACACAGTTGGCGGCGATGTGGAGGCAGGGCTTGCGATTGCAGAAATGATCGCTACATTATCGAAACCAACAATTGCGTTAGTTCTAGGAGGAGGACATAGCATTGGAGTTCCGATTGCGGTCTCAGCCGACTATTCGATTATTGCGGAAACAGCAACGATGACGATTCATCCGATTCGTATGAATGGTTTGGTCATTGGCGTGCCGCAAACCTTTGAATATTTAGATAAAATGCAAGAGCGCGTCGTACGTTTTGTAACAAAGCATTCCAACGTTACCGAAGAGAAGTTTAAAGAGCTGATGTTTAAAACCGGTGAACTTACGCGAGATATCGGCACAACGGTAATCGGTATCGACGCAGTTAAATATGGATTAATCAATCAAGTTGGAGGTATAGGAGATGCCATCAAGGAGCTGAACAGCCGAATAGAAGCGAAGAAAGCGACGAATTCAGGAGGGCTTGTTCAATGATCCATTATTCAGTGATTCCAATGGAAATCATTTTTGAAGGATTCGATTCATTTGCTCCTCAATACGTAGATATCGAGCAGGATGGCTTCATGATGCAAATTGAGCCTCTAAGCGGCTATCAGGCGCGTATTGTAAGGCTGTACAGCTGCAATCCACAGGACTATTTGAATGAACAATATGCCCCAGGAAACATTATTTCCTACACTCCTCAGATCGAAACGATTTCATCGCGGTAGGTCGTGTTCGCTATCATCCCTCAAGTCAATTATGGTATAATGTGGACTTGGGGGTGACAATTTTGGCGAAACGCAGGAAAAAGACGAAGGCTGTAAAAACCAGCTTATTATTCGAGTTGTATGGAATCCTCATCTTGATTTTCTCTGTCATTGCTCTTGCTCATCAAGGACATGTAGGGAATTCATTGATTTATTTGTTTCGTTTTTTCGTGGGAACTTGGTATTCACTCATACCACTCATATTCATTTATGTGGCACTGTATGCGATGATCAAACGAGCATGGCCGCAAATGGTAACTCCTAAGAAAGCGGGCATTTTGTTATTCATTCTTGGATTATTAATCAAGAATCATATTGATTTATTCGCTCAGCTATACCCAAACAATGATTTTACATCAGGTAAAGTGATTTCTTCGACCTGGTCAGCCATGTTAGAGGGGTTGCACCCAACAGAAGCTGGTAAGGCTTCACTAGAGCACGGAATTGGCGGAGGAATGGTAGGTGCATTTTTATACAGCATACTCTATTTCTTGTTTGATTACCTTGGTGCGAGATTAATCCAATATATGCTTTTTGTGATGGGTTTTATTCTAGCAACAGGCGTTTCCTATGTGGATATTGGTAACATCGTGAAGGGCCGTTTCAGCAATGTGGGACAGAATTTCAAAGATAGAATGAAGGAATGGCTGCAGGATCGAGAAGGTCGTGGGCCGCAGACTGCTTCAGCTGGGACTGCACCGACGACTAAAGTGAAAAAGCCAGCTTATGTACCTGTCGATGATGAGTTCGATGAAGAGGTTTTCCAGCCGGTGAAGAGGGCAAAGAAATCTCCATTATTCATGGAGCTTCTTCGTCCAATTAAGGAGAGTCGCAAGAAGTCAGCTGCTAGAGATCGAGATGATATCGAGGACAACCTGTCAGCTGCTGAAGATGATGTTGTCCAAGAGGAAGTCGTTTACTCGAGTCCGGTAGTAACAACGGATGAATCTATACATACTTCAGGTGATCAGCCTGGTGCACCCATTATTCGTGATTTTCAAGAACAGGTTATCCAAGAAGCGCAGCAAGTGGTTAGACCTTCAGCAGTGCCTACGCCATTGGCAACGAATGTACCGACAACGGCTACGACTGGGAATGAAAATGACAATGAGAATGAACCTGTCACACTTGAATTTCAGGATACACCCGTTATTGTGTCACGTCCGTATGAGATCCCTTCACTTGATTTATTAGCAAGACCTGCTTTAGGCAAGGGTAGTGAGATGGCGGATTATAAGGCGAATGCAAGAAAGCTAGAAGCGACACTAGAAAGCTTTGGTGTTCGAGCTAAGGTCCTGGAGGTAGTTAGAGGTCCTGCGGTTACACGATATGAAATTCAACCTGATGTTGGTGTGAAAGTCAGTCGAATTGTTTCGTTGACGGATGATATCGCGCTTGCTCTTGCAGCGAAGGATATCCGAATGGAAGCTCCGATCCCTGGAAAATCAGCGATTGGTATCGAAGTACCAAATTTGGAAGTTTCCATAGTCACGATGCGTGAAGTAATGGAAACCTCCGCTTTTCAGGAGTCTAGCTCACGTTTATCTGTCGTGCTTGGACGAGATATTTCTGGTCAACCGATTGTAGGCAATCTTGCAAGAATGCCGCATTTACTTGTTGCCGGTGCTACCGGATCAGGTAAATCCGTCTGTATTAATGGGATTATTACGAGTATTTTGTATAAAGCGAAACCAAATGAAGTGAAATTCTTAATGATCGATCCGAAGATGGTTGAGTTGAACGTGTATAATGGTATCCCACATTTATTAGCACCTGTAGTTACGGATCCGCGGCGTGCATCCTTAGCGCTGAAGAAAATCGTTGTCGAAATGGAGAAACGCTATGAGTTATTCTCCAAAAGCGGAACACGGAATATTGAAGGCTATAATGCCCTGTTGACGGAGAGCGGTACGTCAGCGCCGCTGCCTTATTATGTCGTCATCGTAGATGAGTTGGCAGATCTTATGATGGTTGCGGCTAATGATGTCGAGGATTCGATCTGTCGACTTGCTCAGATGGCTCGGGCAGCCGGCATTCACTTAATTATTGCCACACAACGACCATCTGTTGATGTTATTACCGGTGTTATCAAGGCCAATATCCCTTCCCGTATTGCATTTGGTGTATCGTCACAAGTGGATTCCCGGACCATTCTGGATATGGTAGGAGCTGAGAAGCTGTTAGGTCGTGGAGATATGCTTTATTTGCCTGTAGGTGCATCCAAACCAGTACGTGTTCAAGGGGCATTCCTCTCCGATGGTGAGGTTGAGCAGGTAGTCGGCTTCGTACGTACGCAAGAACAAGCCAACTATCGCGAGGAGCTAGTTCCACAGGTTGAGGAAATGCCAGAGCAGCAGAATGAATTTGAGGACGAGCTCTACGATCAAGCTGTTCAAATTGTGTTGGAAGCGAAGCAAGCATCCGTTTCACTGCTTCAACGGCGAATGAGAGTCGGCTACACACGTGCAGCTAGACTTGTAGACGCCATGGAGGCCAAAGGCGTTGTTGGCCCCTATGAAGGCAGTAAGCCGCGTGAAGTACTCCTCTCGCTTGAACAATATCATCATAATCGGATTAGTTCCTAATCCGTGTCAGATTAACACTCTCCAATGGAGAGTGTTTTTATTTGCATAATCATTGACTCGCTTTCTCATAATAAGCAAGAAAAGGCTGTAATTTGAAAAGTGAGGTTGAGTAGGGGAATGAATAAACGACTAATTGTCATTACATTTTGTATCGTTTTTGTCTTGGTAGTTTCTTTTCAATTGAAGGGAAGGTTTACCCCGCCGACGGAAGAAACGTTTAGCAAAAATGAAGTTCGATATGGTGCCACTGGTTCCGATGTGTATGAGCTGCAGGGCAGATTGAAATTCATTGGCTTTTATAACGGCGGCATAGACGGCGACTATGGCTACAAGACATTAACAGCAGTGAAGCGATTCCAAGGTGAGTTTGGCATGAAGGTTGACGGCATTGTTGGCGCGAAAACCAAGCTGAAGCTCTGGGAAGCTACAAAAAGCTGGAAACCTTCAGCGCCAGAAACAGCATCTAATAATCAGGGTGCTGCCAATAAAGGTACTGGAACAGATTCTAAGCCTGCTAATTTAACTCCTTCCAACAATCTCGGTTATTCAGAGCAAGATATCAATTTGATGGCGAATGCCGTGAATGGTGAAGCGCGCGGGGAGCCGTTCATTGGACAAGTTGCTGTAGCGGCAGTCATCATTAACCGAGTAAAATCCCCGAGTTTTCCGAATACAGTTTCCGGTGTTATTTTCCAACCAGGTGCTTTCACAGCCGTAGCCGATGGTCAAATATGGTTAACACCGAATGAATCATCCAAAAAAGCCGTTCGGGATGCTTTGAATGGTTTGGATCCAACAGGTGGTTGTATTTATTACTTCAATCCCGAAACGGCAACGTCCAAATGGATTTGGACTAGAAAACAGATTAAAAAAATCGGTAAACACATTTTCTGTGTGTAATTTAGAGATGGACAAGGAGAAGGAACCAGCATTGGTTGCTTCTCCTCTTCGTATAGGAATATAATGGATTTATTACACGGACATAGAAGGGAGACTGACCTTTGAAGCCTAATCAATTTGAGCGCAGCAGCTGGAAGCATATCCGAATGCATGTTCTGCCGACAGATCGTTTCAAAACTTTTGCCATTTCCGTCTACATAGGCCGTCAGTTAGATGAGGAGACGGTCACAAGCACCGCGGTAACACCATTTATTCTCCGTAGAGGTACAGAGTTGCGGCCTGAGACCAAGCAGTTCCGTGAGTATTTAGATGATTTATACGGGGCTGGGTTTGGGTTCGATATTTATAAGCGCGGCGACTACCAAATCGTTCAGTTACGAATGGACATTATTAATGATCGTTTCGTGAAATCAGCGGACTCCTTACTGAAGCAGGGCCTTGAATTTGTAGGTGAAACGTTAACTCGACCAGCGCTAGAAGATCAGCACTTCCGCACGAAATATGTGGATGCAGAAAAGCAAACACTTCGTAAACGAATTGAATCCGTCATCAATGATAAAATCCGCTATGCGGCAGAGCGCTGTATGGAAGAGATGTGCAGCGGGGAACCTTACCGACTTCATCCTTTAGGTAAAATAGAAGATCTCGACGGAATGAATGCGGAGAAGCTTTACGAACAGTATAAAGAATGGCTCCAAACTTCACCAATGGACATTTATGTCGTAGGCAACACAACACTTAGTGAGGTAGAAGAAATCGTGAAGCAATCGTTCGCTATCGAGCGTAATGCTGACGTAAGCTATGTCACTTCGGCGCCGCGTGGTGTAACAGGCGATGTGAAAACGATCGTAGAACGGTTGGATGTTAACCAAGGCAAGTTGAATATGGGTCTCCGTACGAATATTTCGTATAGCGATGATCAATACCCGGTTGCACTCATGTACAATGGCGTACTAGGCGGATATCCGCATTCCAAATTATTTACCAATGTTCGGGAGAAAGCGAGTCTAGCGTACTATGCCTCTTCTCGTTTTGATGGACATAAAGGCATTCTAACGATACAGTCTGGTATTGAGATGGCCAACTATGAGAAAGCCGTTGATATCATTCGTAAACAACTGAAAGCGATGGAACAAGGTGAAATTACGGATATTGAATGGAGTCAAACAAGAGCTATGATTTCCAATCAGTTACGAGAAATCCAGGACTCTGCCTTTGAGTTGATTTCCTTTGATTTTAATGCCATTTTGTCAGGGAAAGAGCGGACAGTTGCGGGCTTGATTTCATCTGTTGAGCAAGTGGATATTCCAGCCATCGCCGAAGCAGCGAAAAAGGTTCAATTGGACACGATATACTTTTTACGGGATCAGAAGGGGGAGTAGACCATGCAGAGTATTCCATATCCACATCTCGGTGAAACCATTTATCATGAAAAGCTTGATAATGGGCTGCATGTGTTTGTGTTACCCAAAGAAGGTTTCCAGAAAACGTATGCCACCTTTACAACCCAATATGGCTCCATCGATAACTATTTCCAGGTTCAAGGAAAAGAAGCTGTGCGAGTACCGGATGGTATTGCGCATTTCTTAGAGCACAAAATGTTCGAGGAACCGGAAGGTGACATCTTCGCGACGTTTGCTACGAATGGTGCATCGGCAAATGCCTTTACAAGCTTTGATCGAACGGCTTATTTATTTTCATCAACCGATCGGTACTTGGAAAACTTAACGACATTAATTAATTTCGTGCAAAATCCTTATTTTACAGATGAGAATGTAGAAAAGGAAAAAGGGATTATTGGGCAAGAAATTAAAATGTACGAGGATAACGCAGACTGGCGCAGTTATTATGGTTTGATCGAATCTCTATATGCGAAACATCCGATTCATATTGATATTGCAGGGACTGTAGCGTCTATTGCGGAAATTACCAAAGAGACGTTGTACGAGTGTTACAACACTTTTTATCATCCGAGCAACATGAGCTTATTCGTTGTTGGCGGCGTGAATCCGCAAGAGGTTATTTCTCTAGTCAAAGAAAATCAAGCAGCCAAAACCTTTCCACCGCAAGGGGAAATCCAAAGGTTTTTCCCTGATGAGCCCGTTGATGTCAAGGAAGCGCGCAGGCTAATTTTACTTCCAGTTTCGTTGCCGAAATGTTTAATGGGCTTCAAGGAAACAGCACCTGCTATTACAGGCAAACCCTTATTAGTTAGAGAATTGACGACCAAATTAATGTTAGATATCTTGTTTAGCTCGAGCTCGGATATTTATCAAACACTTTATGACGATCAGCTGATCTCTGATAATTTCGGTCATGAATATAATTGCAGTGACGGCTATGCCTTCTCCATTGTTGGAGGGGATACCAAGGATCCGGACCAATTGATTGCAAGGATTCGTGAAGAGGTTGAAAAAAGAAAAGAGAATGGACTCGATGAGGTTACATTCGAACGCAGCCGGAAGAAGAAGATCGGAAGCTTCCTTCGAATGATGAATTCACCTGAGTCGATTGCCAATGAATATACGAAATATCGTTTCAAAGGGATTGATCTCTTCGATATTTTGCCCGTGTATGAACAGTTGACTCTAGAAGATGTTAATCGTCGATTCCGTGAGCACTTTGATTGGAGTAAGCTCGCTGTTTCCATCGTACAGAGTCGTGAGAAGTCGTGAATGATGTAAAGCCATTTAAAGATCAGACCGTGCTTATTACGGGAGCTAGCAGAGGAATTGGAGCTGCCATCGCACAACGATTCGCCGCGGTAGGGATGCAGATTGTGATTCATTATCGCGATTCACATGAAGCAGCTAATGAAATAGCCCGTTCTTGCATGAAGCAAGGGGCGACGGTTTTGACGGTATCTGCAGATATTCAATCCCACGAGCAGATTCTCAAAATGCGCGAAAAGCTGGAGCAGATGAATATGATCCCAGATATCGTCGTTAATAATGCAGGTATCTCACACTATGGGATGCTTTCTGATGTGACGGAAGAAGATTGGGATCGTGTCATGAATGTCAATCTGAAGGGCTCTTTCCTCTGTACACAAGCATTCATGTCGGCCATGGTTAGGCAAAAATATGGGCGTATTATCAACGTATCCTCAATTTGGGGGATATCCGGTGCTTCTTGTGAAGTTTTATATTCAACGGCCAAAGGTGGCTTAAATGCCTTTACGAAAGCCTTGGCCAAAGAACTAGCGCCTTCAGGTGTTACGGTGAATGCCGTGGCACCTGGAGCCGTTCAGACCGATATGATGGCTGGTTTTCAGTCAGAAGAAATCGACGCCATTACGAACGAAATACCTGTTGGTCGACTAGCGTCTCCACACGAGGTTGCATCACTTGTCTATTTTCTCGCATTGCCTGAATCTGGCTACATTACGGGTCAAATCATTTCACCGAATGGCGGCTGGTTAACGTAGGACAGTCCTCTTGGCAATGAAGCCCACGCATAATTCTGTTTTGGGAAGCGCATATTACGTATGTAGTGACCATTTCTCATAACTCGAAGGAGGCTTCTTACAATGGCTACTGTACTTAAGGTGTTCGACAAATGGAAAGAGTTTTTGGCTGAACGCGTGAGTCAGGCGGGACAAGCAGGGATGAATGATGAAACCATCTCCAAGCTCGCTTTTCAAATTGGGGAGTTTTTGGCAGACAAAGTCGATCCTCAAAATGAGCAAGAAAGAGTACTCAAAGAGTTGTGGGACGCTGGCAATGATCAGGAAAAGCATACACTTGCCCGCCTGATGGTAAAATTAGTAGACAAAGGCTAATAACCGTTTTACAATTCAATAGGGTATGATGTGAAAGCCTCCTCTTTCGGAGGCTTTTGCATGCTTTATAAGCTGGAAAGGAATTATAATTGTATGCAAAAGAATCGATTATTACTTATTTTAATCCTATTAATATCTTTACTTGCTGGCTGTGAAAATCGTGGAATTCCTGTCATTAAACAAGAAGTTCTTAATCAGAAAATGTCTGTTTTGATGATCTCGAGTGCGGGATTAACGGCATCAGCGAAAGAAGCGCTAGAACAAACACTAAAAGGTTGGCGCAATGGAAACTCGATTGCATACGACTGGGTTAAAGATTTACATGCATTGGATGAGAACGTGGTTTCGAAACTGAAAACGAAATCATATGATTACATATACGTTGTCGGCAATGAACTGTTCGCTTCAGCCAATGAGACGATTGCGTTAGGACTTTCATCAGGTAAATGGACATTTTTACAAAGCCAGCCTTTCGCAGAGGGCGGTTCAGTTGCTGTTAATGAACAAGCAGCCTTGCTCCAATTGGATACGCAACAGATGGAAACCATGAGAACCAAAGCGGTTCAGGATCTTTTATTTCAAAATGCGATCATTGAATGGGTTACTCAAAGCGATCGACCAATTCCCTCCGCTTGGGCACCTTCAGAAGAAGCTGATCACATTGTCTTGCTGAACAATAGCCAGTGGCTTCAGCAGCTGACATTTCAAATCCATCAACATCACGCAGCATGGGTAATTTTCTATAGTCCTGTGGAAGAAGCACAACTTCAGAAAGTGAAATCGTTAGGTGTGTCAGTCATGGACTTTACGGGTGCATTAACCGCTGATCTCAATTGGACACAAATTTTTGATAACCGGTTAGCCATGATGAAAACGCATGCTTGGCAAAAAGGGATTCAAAATTACAATCCGCAAGAGCTAAAAGAACTAAAGATGAAATAATGTCAGTTGGACTTGGTTTTAGAGAAGGAAAATGGCGGAATTTGTAGAAATTAATTAAATGGACATGAACATTCTAGTTCATTTACAGACATGTGTGACAGAGATGATGATGAGGTGGAAGAATTGGACGTTAAAGAATGGTATATGGAATACAAAATTCACAAGAACCGTCCCGGTTTATTAGGTGATATAGCTTCTTTGATGGGGATGCTGGATATTAACATCGTGACGATTAATGGGGTTGAAGATCGTACCCGCGGTATGCTGCTTCAAACGAATGATGAAGAAAAAATTGATTTAATGGGTAAAATGTTGAGAAAAGTAGATAATATTACTATTACTGCTTTGAGACCCCCTAAATTAGTTGATATTCTGGCTGTTCGTCACGGCAGGTATATTGAACGTGATTCTGACGATCGCAAAACATTTCGTTTTACGCGAGACGAGCTAGGCTTGTTAGTTGATTTTCTTGGTGAAATTTTCAAGCGAGAGGGAAATCAAGTCGTTGGACTACGGGGTATGCCGCGAGTTGGTAAAACAGAGTCAATCATCGCCGGCAGCGTATGTGCGAATAAACGTTGGACTTTCGTTTCTTCAACTTTATTGAGACAAACGGTTCGCAGCCAGCTTTCCGAGGATGAAATGGCTCCAAACAATGTCTACATCATTGACGGAATTGTTTCTACCATACGTTCCAATGAGAAGCATTACAGCTTGTTACAAGATATTATGGGACTGCCTTCAACAAAGGTTATCGAGCATCCAGACATTTTTATTCGTGAATCGGAATACACCTATAATCACTTTGATTATATCATTGAGCTTCGGAACAGCCCGGATGAAGAAATTAATTATGATTCATTTACGTATACGTCCGAACCTTTTTGAGATTTCAAACGTCAATAACAGGATTCATAATTCCTTCGGGGAGGTGACCATATGTCTGACTTAGGCTATATTTTGCGCAAAACACGACAGGAAAAAAAGATATCGCTGGATGATCTTCAGGAAGTAACAAAGATTCGCAAGCGCTATCTAGAAGCCATTGAAGAAGGAAACTACAAGGTTCTGCCGGGAAGTTTCTACGTGAGGGCTTTTATTAAAAGTTATGCGGAAGCCTTGGGGCTTGATCCGAATGAAGTTCTGAATATGTATCAGTCAACGCTTCCTGCCCCAACGATAGAGAAGCCTGTTGTTGAAGCGATTCGCAAGAATAGATCAAGTGTTCGCAACACAGAAAAGATGAGCCGCTGGGCATCCAGCCTTATGTTTGTCTGTTTTATTTTGCTTATATTTGGGATCGTATACTACTATACATATAAGAATTATAAGGGAACGCCTGCAGATGAGAAGCCAACGCAAACGCAATCGCCGCGGATCACGGATTCCACGAATCCGTCACCTAGCTCATCTGTTAATGCTACGGGGGATGGTAAAGCTACAGCTCTTGCAACGCCGACCCCTACACCAGCTCCGACACCAACGCCGCCAGCGGTTCAGGTTAAATTCAGCTCCAATGAAAAAGGTGTAGACAATTACATCATTACAGGAACTGCGAATTTAAATATTCAATTCAAAATAACCGGTTCTTGTTGGATTGCTGTGAATGCTTTAACTCCAGAGGGTGACAAGGGAGCATTGCTAAGACAGAAATTGTATAATGCCGGTGAAACGGATACGTTTGATCTAGCAACCTCAGCATTCTTGAATGTTGGCGCAGCTAGTGCATTGCAGCTCATGGTCAATGGCACACTCGTTCCTGTTGGAGATACGCCGAATCCGAAGCGGGTACAACTCAATTTGCAGAAAAGCTAGCAATTTGGCAGTTCCTGCGCTTTCCCGGGTAATTAAAAATAGCTTATTAGGAAATATTCGAAGCCCTTTGGGGGTAGGATATTTCTTTTTTTTGGCGTTCTTGCTATAATGCTAATGTAATTTGATGGAAGGGATGTTGGGATGTAGATGAGTACAGAGAGTTCATTTGATATTGTATCTAAAGTGGATATGCAGGAACTAAATAATGCGATTCAACAAGCGGAGAAAGAAATTTTGACCCGTTTTGATTTTAAAGGAAGTAAAAGCAGCATTAAATTGGATAAGGATCAACTCGTTGTCACTTCGGATGATGAGTTTAAGCTTCAAAATGTCCTTGATATTATGCATGCCAAAATGACGAAGCGCGGAATCTCGATTAAGAATCTCGAATATTCCAAAGTAGAGCCAGCCGCTGGTTCCACGGTTAGACAGAAAATTAGTATGAAGCAAGGCGTCGATCAAGACAATTCCAAGAAAATTAATATATTGATTCGTGACTCAAAGCTGAAGGTAAAAACACAAATTCAAGGGGATCAAATTCGTGTAACTGGGAAGAGTCGTGACGATTTACAAGCCGTTATTGCTCTGCTTCGGAAAGCAGATATTCCATTGGATTTACAGTTTGTTAATATGAAATAATCAGGAAAATAAGGTTACAGTAAGGAAAACCCCCTGGAAGCAGGGGGTTTTTACATTTTGACACCCCATTAGGCTTGTATTATACTGGTAGGGAGTGTTTTTTAGGACTATTGGAGGTTGTTTCGTTCATGACAGAAAAGGTTAAAGTAGTTACTCTCGGATGTGAGAAGAATTTGGTCGATTCCGAGATTATGTCAGGCTTAATTCATGGCCGTGGTTTTCAACTTGTAGAGAACAAGGAAGATGCCACAGTCATTATCGTGAACACTTGCGGGTTCATTGATGCTGCAAAAGAAGAATCCGTAAATACAATTTTGGATATGGCAGAGCTGAAGCAGACGGCGAATCTCAAGGCGCTTATCGTTTCGGGCTGTTTAACACAACGATACAAGAAGCAGTTGATGGATGAAATGCCAGAGATTGATGGCATTGTCGGTACGGGCGATTTTGATAAAATTAATCATATTGTTGATGAAGCGCTCAGAGGAAAGAAACCGGTCCTAGTAGGGAATCCGGTATTTAACTATGACGCAGACTTGCCTAGATTGATGACAACACCCCGTTACACGGCCTATGTGAAAATTGCTGAAGGCTGTGATAACGCATGTACATTCTGCTCGATTCCAATTATGCGCGGCAGCTTCAAAAGTAGAAGTATTGAATCTATTGTAGCGGAAGTAGCCAACCTTGCTGCACAAGGGGTTAAAGAAATCAGCTTAATCGCGCAGGATTCTACGAACTACGGTACGGATCTCTATGACAGCTTCATGCTACCTACTTTGTTGAACAAAGTAAGTGAAGTTGAAGGCATTGAGTGGGTGCGTCTGCACTATGCCTACCCAGGCTTCTTCAGCGATGAACTGATTGAAGTGATGGCAACGAATCCTAAAGTGTGCAAGTACATTGATATGCCGTTGCAGCATAGTGAAGATTCTATTCTTAAACGTATGCGTAGACCAGGACGCCAAAAGGATACCCGCGAGCTCGTTCGTAAAATTCGCGAATCCATTCCGGATGTTGCCCTTCGTACGTCACTTATTGTTGGTTTCCCAGGTGAAACTGAACAAGATTTTGAGAATTTGAAACAATTTGTACGAGATGTTCAATTTGATCGTCTTGGTGTATTTGCATATTCCAAGGAAGATGATACGCCAGCAGCAAGATTGCCGGACCAAGTGCCAGATGATGTCAAAGAATACCGCGCGAATGCCATTATGGAAATTCAACGTGAAATTTCGAACATCCGCGGTGGTCGCCGTATTGGACAAGAAATTGACGTGCTTATTGAAAGATACGATGGCAGAAGCGATGTTTATATCGGTCGTTCCCAATTCGACGCACCTGAAATTGATGGTGAAGTGTTCGTTTCGAATGCGAAATTGAATATTGGAGAGCTAGCCAAAGTTCGTATTACCCACTCCTATGAGTTTGACTTATCCGGGGAGGTAATTGCATGAACTTAGCTAACCGCATCACCGTAGCGAGAATTTTATTAGTACCTATCATCATGTTCTTTTTGTTGATTAAGGTAAAATTTCCTCAAATACGGATAGAGGAGTTTAGCATAACGTATAATCAAATTATTGCTGCTTTAATTTTTATTATTGCTGCGAGTACAGATAGCTTAGATGGTTACATTGCAAGGAAACGTAATCTTGTCACGAATTTGGGCAAGTTATTGGATCCTTTGGCAGACAAGCTGCTTGTTACCGCTGTACTTGTTTCACTAGTAGAAATGGATAAAGTTGATGCATGGATCGTTATTGTCATTATTAGCAGAGAGTGGGCAGTTACTGGACTTCGTCAAATTGCTCTCTTAGAGGGTACGGTTATGGCGGCCAGCAAATGGGGTAAAGCGAAGACGGCGGCTCAGATTACAGCCATCATTGCACTGTTAATTAATAATTTTCCATTTACGTTTCTAGACTTTCCCTTTGATGTAATAGCTAGTTGGGCAGCAGCAATTATCACTGTTTATTCAGGTGTGGAGTATTTCGTCAAAAATAAGCATGTCATCGATTTTTCGGAAAAATCTTAATAAGGTGCAACCTACCTCTAAACGCGGTCGATCATCATTGAGCGATCACGTTAGAGGTTTTCTCATTTAAGGAGGGGTTAGTAGATGAAAGCTGAAATCATCGCTGTAGGAACAGAATTGTTGCTTGGTCAGATAGTGAATACGAATGCGCAATTTTTATCGAGGGAATGTGCTGCACATGGAATTGATATTTACTTTCAGACCGTGGTCGGAGATAACGAGCAGCGCCTGTTAGACAGCCTTAAATTAGCTGCATCACGAGCTGATGTTATCATTTGTACAGGAGGGCTAGGGCCCACACAAGATGATTTGACCAAAGATGTATTAGCGGCGTTTACGGGCCGACAATTGGTACTCCACGAGCCTTCTATGGAGGCTATTACATCATTGTTTGCTTCAAGAGGGATTCATATGGTGGAAAGCAATCGACGGCAAGCTCTCATGCTTGAAGGTAGCGATCCGTTGCAGAATGATACTGGTTTGGCAGTCGGTAATGCACTTACATACGAGGGAACACATTTCGTTCTTTTACCAGGTCCCCCGAAGGAAATGAAGCCGATGTTCACCAATTATGCTGTGCCTTGGCTTAAATCATTAATGACAACAGAAGTGCCGCTCTATTCAAAAATGCTGAAGTTTGCGGGCATTGGAGAGTCCAATTTGGAGCATCAATTGCTGGATTTGATCCAAACGCAGTCTGACCCGACAATTGCCCCATACGCAAATGAAGGTGAAGTAACCATTCGTTTAACTACGCGTGCACATTCGGCTTTTGAAGGCGAACAGAAGTTACTAGCTACGGAAACTGAAATTTCGAACCGGTTAGGGGAGTATCTCTACGCCGATCGAGACGTCCCCATTGAGACGATCGTTTTGCAGTTGCTTGCAGCCAGCAAGAAGACACTTACTGTGGCTGAGAGCTGTACAGGGGGCTTGCTCAGTGATTTAATAACAGCAGTGCCAGGCAGTTCAGCATCTTTCCTTGGCGGGATTATCGTGTACTCCAACGCTTTAAAACATAAACTTCTCGGCGTTCCGATGGACGTTTTAGAGGGAGAAGGGGCCCCAGGTGCTGTAAGCAGCGAAACAGCCGTCATTTTAGCTGAACAGCTGCTAGTAAGGACTGGTAGTGACTTTGGCATCTCGGTGACCGGAGTGGCGGGTCCAAGCCCGTCTGAAGGGAAGCCTGTGGGGCTTGTCTATGTTGGATTGGCACAAAAGCATGCGAATACAGAGGTATTTACTCTCCAGCTATCAGGCAATAGAGAGTTTATCAAACAAAGAGCCGCTAAGCGTGCACTCTATCAATTGTGGAAACAGTTGAAAGAAAACTAGATATCCTCTATAATCAGAATTAGTTAACGGAAGAACCGTAGCAAAGCGATAACTTTGTTACGGTTTTTTGTTTGTTCGCAGAAAAACGAATGTATGTTCGAAAAAATGCTTGGCAAACATGCCAAAACAAGTTATCATATACCTATAATGATAGAAGGAAGTGGTCGTTTTGTCAGATCGTCGTGCCGCACTTGATAACGCATTACGTCAAATTGAGAAACAGTTCGGAAAAGGCTCCATAATGAAGCTGGGAGAATCTACACATATGCAAGTTGAAACGATCTCTTCGGGTGCTCTTGCCCTAGATATCGCACTTGGAATAGGCGGATTCCCACGCGGAAGAATTATTGAAGTATACGGACCAGAGTCATCAGGTAAAACAACTGTAGCACTACACGCAATTGCTGAAGTACAAAAAGTAGGTGGACAAGCAGCCTTTATCGATGCAGAACATGCATTGGATCCTTCCTATGCAAGTAAGCTTGGTATTAATATAGATGAATTACTACTTTCCCAACCAGATACAGGGGAGCAAGCGCTTGAGATCGCGGAAGCACTTGTTCGTAGTGGCGCGGTAGATATTATTGTAATTGACTCCGTTGCAGCCCTAGTACCTAAAGCGGAAATTGAAGGCGACATGGGGGATTCTCACGTAGGTCTTCAAGCACGTTTGATGTCACAGGCTCTTCGTAAGCTTTCTGGTGCAATTAACAAATCCAAAGTTATCGCAATTTTCATTAACCAATTGCGTGAAAAAGTTGGCGTTATGTTCGGTAATCCAGAGACAACTCCGGGTGGTCGTGCATTGAAATTCTACTCCTCTGTTCGTTTGGATGTTCGTCGTATTGAAACCATCAAACAAGGCAATGACATGGTTGGTAACCGTACGAGAATTAAGGTCGTTAAGAATAAAGTAGCACCTCCATTTAAACAGGCTGAAGTCGATATTATGTATGGTGAAGGTATCTCACGTGAAGGTAGCATTATTGATATCGGAACTGAGCTGGATATCGTAAATAAGAGCGGCGCTTGGTATTCCTATGAAGGTGAACGTCTTGGTCAAGGTCGTGAGAACGCAAAACAATTCTTGAAAGATAACAAAGCGATCTCGGAAACGATTGAATTGAGAATTAGAGAAAACAGCAATTTAATTAAAGTTGTTGGTCCAAACACGGATGATGAGGAAGATGAGTTGGAAACAGCTTTCGAATAGGCTTGTAAGATAGGATGAAAGAAGCACCTTAACCTTGTGTTGGGGTGCTTTTTCTCCATTATTGGGGGTTTGTAGGAATGAATCACGAAGAGGAACAGTTACAGGTAATAACCAAGGTTGAAAAACAAAAACAAGGCAGACATCGCTATAACATTTATCTAAACGAGGAGTATGCTTTTTCTGTACATGAGGATATTCTGATCAAGCATCGCCTAAACAAAGGGGAATCTTTATATCAACAAGCGATTGAAGCAATCATCTTGGATGAAGAGAGGAATTTGGCCTATGTGAAAGCACTGCATATGGTTGGAAGACGTCCCCACTCTCTATCAGAGGTGAAACGTAAACTGAAAGAGAAGGGATTTGAAGCCCCAATCATAGATTGGGTGAGTGAAAAGCTGATTGAAAACAAGTACATCAATGATGAAGAATTCGCGAAGATGTGGTCGGACAATCGAGTGAATTCTCAACGCAAAGGTCGCAATCTCATTCGACAGGAACTTCAACAAAAAGGGATTCATCAAGATGTGGTTAAAAGTACCATGGAATCCATTGATCCTGAAGATGAGTATACGGGAGCGCTAAAAATAGCGAGAACGAAATGGAAGCAAACGTCAGGAAAGCTGATGGATAGAAAGCGCAAGACTGCGGCATTTCTAATGCGAAGAGGTTATACGGGAGCCACTGTTACTAAGGTCTTGGGGTTGGTCAGCAATGAAACCGATGATGAGGAAATGGAATTTATTGAAGATGGATTCGATGATATTTAATGCCATTAATTAATCTCAATATTACTTAATGACATTAATTATATTCTAGTAATTATTGGGCCTTATTAATCATCTCTTGGACATTCGCTTGACAAGCTTCTTCGACAAAAGATAAAATAACAGTGTATATTTTCATAATGTATTCAAAATCATACTAATTTCTTTGATTTTGAGAGGGCAGATGTAAAAACCGCCAATTTTTACGCTGTTGATTATGGATTATTAGCACTATAGTGCCCTAACGCACTGTGCGCATTCATTTAAAAGCCATACTCTACATTGTTGAGGGTATGTATGACTAGTCAAACAATTAAATCGGATTAAAAAACCGAAGGTACCCCAGGCTAACACCTTGGAGAAACCAACGAGGAGGTGAACAAGATGACTGCCATCTGGATCGCGATCATTCTCGTTGTTGGAGCTGCATGCTTAGGGATTGGTTATTTTATCCGTAAATCTCTTGCAGAAGCGAAGATTTCCAGTGCTGAAACAGCCGCTGAGCAGATAAGAGAATCTGCCAAAAAGGAAGCAGAAGCACTGAAAAAAGAAACGGTTCTGGAAGCAAAGGACGAAGTGCACAAGCTGAGGTCCGAAGCTGAAAAAGACATTCGTGAGCGTCGGAATGAAATTCAACGACAAGAAAGACGATTGTTGCAAAAAGAGGAATCGCTGGATAAAAAATTAGAGTCTCTCGAGCGTAAAGAAGAGTTAGTAGCCAACAAAGAGAAGCGTATCGAAGATACACAAACACAGATTGATCAGCTTTATAAGAGCCAAGTTTCCGAATTGGAACGAATTTCTGGTCTTACTATGGAAGAAGCTAAGAGCATCATCCTTACTAATGTAGAACAAGAAGTTCGCCATGAAACTGCGCAGCTTATTAAAGAGATTGAACAACAAGCCAAAGAAGAAGGCGATAAGAAAGCGCGTGAGATCATCACACTTGCTATTCAGCGATGTGCGGCAGATCACGTAGCTGAGACCACGGTTTCAGTTGTCTCGTTGCCAAATGAAGAAATGAAGGGCCGCATTATTGGTCGTGAAGGTAGAAATATCCGTGCATTGGAAACATTGACAGGTATTGACCTCATTATTGATGATACGCCTGAAGCAGTAATCTTATCAGGTTTTGACCCAATCCGTCGTGAAATTGCTCGCACATCACTTGAGAAACTTGTGGCGGATGGACGTATTCATCCCGCACGTATCGAAGAGATGGTTGAGAAGTCCCGCAAAGAAGTGGACGAACGTATCCGCGAATATGGGGAGCAAGCGACGTTTGAAGTTGGGGTACACGGATTGCATCCTGACTTGATCAAAATTTTGGGGCGCCTAAAGTTCAGAACAAGTTACGGACAAAACGTGTTGAAACATTCCATGGAAGTAGCGTATCTGGCTGGTTTAATGGCCGGGGAGCTCGGGGTAGACGTAACTTTGGCGAAACGTGCCGGGCTGCTTCATGACATTGGTAAAGCGTTAGACCATGAAGTTGAAGGGTCTCACGTTGAAATCGGTGTTGAGATAGGTAAGAAATACAAAGAGCATCCAATCGTTATTAATAGTATTGCTTCACATCACGGTGACGTGGAAGCAACTTCTGTTATTGCTATGCTAGTCGGTGCTGCAGACGCATTGTCAGCAGCGAGACCAGGTGCTCGTAGAGAAACGCTAGAAACGTATATCAAACGTCTTGAGAAACTGGAAGAGATTTCAGAGTCGTTTGAAGGTGTTGAGAAATCATACGCCATTCAAGCCGGTCGTGAAGTTCGCGTTATGGTGCAGCCAGAGAAAGTGGATGACACTGAAGCGTTCCGTTTAGCCCGTGATATTACGAAGAAAATCGAGGGAGAACTCGATTATCCAGGACATATTAAGGTTACGGTCATTCGTGAAACAAGAGCAGTTGAATACGCTAAATAAGAACCAATTGCGAAAAGTGGCTATCATAGCCACTTTTCCTTATTTTCAAGGCCGAATGCAAACTACAAGTGCTACTAACTAGAATTTCGGTCATAAAGGAGCTAGTTTTACGTTATGAAAATTGTATTTATCGGTGACATCGTAGGTTCTGTAGGAAGAAAAGCATTGAAGAATATCATGCCTAGACTAAAGCAATTGCATCCACATGCTGTGTTCATTGCTAATGGAGAGAACGCGGCGGCAGGCAAGGGGATTACATCAGCCATCGCGAAAGAAATTTATGAAATGGGCGTTCAGGCGATTACGATGGGAAATCACACATGGGATCAGAAGGAAATCTTCGATTTCATTGATCGTGATGATAAAATGGTACGTCCCGCGAACTTCCCGCCAGGGACTCCTGGAAGAGGCCATACCGTTATTAAAGTGAAGGATCAAGAACTTCTAATCATTAATTTGCAGGGAAGAACATTCTTGCCGCCGATTGATTGTCCATTCCGTAAAGTGGATGAAATTTTGGAAGGTGATAAGAAAAAACATAAATTTGTTTTTGTCGATTTTCACGCGGAAGCAACTTCAGAGAAAATCGCGATGGGTTGGCATTTGGATGGCAGGGTCTCTGCTGTGGTTGGCACACATACACATGTACAAACGAATGATAACCGCGTATTGCCTCAAGGGACAGCGTATGTGACAGATGTAGGCATGGTAGGGCCTCGTGACGGCATACTAGGGGTAGAACGTAACGCCGTGCTTCAGAAGTTCAAAACACAGCTTCCAGTTCGTTTCATTACGGATGAGGGCAAATGGCATTTCCATGCGGTTGTCATTGAGTTAAATGATCAGACAGGCTTCGCTAAGGGCATTAACTTGATTAGGTATGATGAAGATCAGGTATTCATGGATTAGATGTGATAAAACTGGAGTAATCAGTAATAATGGGATGAGTAAGCATGTTTAGTCAACCATGTGAATATGATGGGTATTGGAAGCTATCCATCATTTCCGAGGAGGTACTATTCATGGATGTGTTAAAAGTTTCAGCAAAATCCAATCCAAACTCCGTAGCAGGTGCATTGGCAGGCGTATTGCGTGAGCGTGGAGCCGCTGAGCTTCAAGCGATAGGTGCAGGTGCGTTGAACCAAGCCATCAAAGCAGTAGCTATCGCAAGAGGATTTGTGGCGCCTAGTGGAGTCGACTTAATATGTGTACCAGCCTTCACGGATATCGTTATTGATGGGGAGGACCGGACAGCTATTAAATTGATTGTCGAGCCTCGGTAGAAAGGCAAGACAAAGCAAAGTATAAGCGTTGACTTTCACAACTGTCGGTAAACTAAAACGAAATGTTATCACATTGCCTAAGAAACCTCTGTATAGAGGTTTTTGTGCTGTTTAGACACCTAAATTCGATGTCGAGAGGCGGTTATGAGATGAAAATTGTAGACGGTCATTGTGACGCTTTAACAAAACTGTATTTGAATGATAAATTGGATTTCAATCAGGACGTGTCAGAACTCGATGTAAGCTTTCCTAAACTTCGGCAAGCAGGGGTTAAGGTACAATATTTTGCGATCTATCTTTCTGATTCCATTTCTAATCCAAGCTTTGATCATATTTTGCAAATGGTTGATGTGTTTCATCGGAAAATAACAAGTCATCCACAAATGAGATTTATTCAAACGGCTTCAGACTGGCTAGCTTTGGAGCAGACTCAACAGGTTGGGGCTGTTTTGACGTTAGAAGGCTTGGATGCGCTTGCGGGAAATTTAACACATTTACGGATTCTCGAACATTTAGGTGTACGCTGTGCTGGACTGACTTGGAATTACGCGAATTGGGCTGCTGACGGCGTTATGGAGCCCAGAAAAGGCGGGTTTACAAAAAAAGGGAAGCTGATGGTAAAAGAAATCGAAACTATGGGTATAATAGTCGATGTGTCCCATCTTTCCGTAGCAGCCTTCTGGGAACTCGTTGAAGTTTACAATAAACCATTCATAGCATCGCACTCTAATGCATATCACATCTGTCCCCATCCAAGAAATTTATCAGACGATCAAATTAAAGCTATCATACGATGTAATGGATTGATGGGAATTACTTTTGTTCCTTACTTTCTAGATAACTCTAATACAACGGTTCAGATTTCATCGATCTTGAAACACATAGATCATATCTGTGCATTAGGTGGAGAGTCTCATATTGGTTTTGGTTCGGATTTTGATGGGATCGAGCATTGGGTGAAAGATTTAAGACATGTTGGACAATACGGAAATATTATAGAAGCTTTGTGTAAAAACTATACGGAGTCGCAAGTAGAGGCTTTTTTGTATGGGAACTGGCGCAATTTCATGTTGGCTAACCTTCCGCAATGATAGAAAGGAATCAATCTAATATTGATATGGATACAATCTAAAAACTCTATCTTTTAGAAACGGTGAAACCACTTGCAATTTACTCTGTAAAGGCATAGAATTTGGATGACAAGTGAAAGATTTTTTTTATTGCATCATCTTAATTACTAAACAATATGCTTTTCAAATTTTCTTCATGCAGCTACAATCAAAAGGAGTGGACGTACGGTGATTAGTCAGTTATCTTGGAAAATCGGAGGTCAGCAGGGTGAAGGGGTCGAAAGTACAGACCGCATTTTCTCTACTGCATTGAACCGTCTCGGTTACTATTTGTATGGGTACCGTCATTTCTCTTCACGGATTAAGGGGGGGCATACAAATAACAAGATTCGCATCAGCACCAAGCCGATTCGCGCAATTTCAGACGACTTAGATATTCTTGTTGCTTTTGACCAAGAAAGTATCGATTTCAACGCACACGAACTTCGCGACAATGGTGTTATCGTTGCGGATGCTAAATTTAACCCTGTTTTACCAGAAGGCATTAAAGCTAGATTATTCCCAGTACCGATCACTGCGATCGCTGAGGAATTAGGAACTTCCCTATTTAAGAACATGGCCGCGTCAGGTGCTTCATGGGCTCTACTTGGCCTGCCTATTGACGTGTTTAATAAAGCTGTTGAAGAAGAATTTGGTCGTAAAGGCGCAGCAGTCGTTGAGAAGAACATTGAAGCAGTTCGTAAAGGTGCGGAGTCCGTACTTGAGCTAGCTGGTGGACCTATCGCTGACTTCCAACTTGAGCCTGCAGACGGACAACAAAAGTTGTTCATGATCGGTAATGATGCAATCGCTCTTGGAGCTGTTGCTGCAGGTTGCCGCTTCATGCCTGCTTATCCAATTACACCAGCATCTGAAGTTATGGAATATTTGCAAAAAGTACTTCCTAAAATGGGTGGAACTGTTATTCAAACGGAAGATGAAATTGCAGCATGTACAATGGCAATCGGCGCTAACTACGCTGGTGCTCGTGCTCTTACAGCTTCTGCAGGTCCTGGTTTGTCCTTGATGATGGAAGCAATCGGTCTTGCAGGTATGACTGAGACGCCAGTTGTTATCGTTGATACGCAACGTGGTGGTCCAAGTACAGGACTTCCAACGAAGCAAGAGCAATCCGATTTGAACGCAATGGTTTACGGAACTCACGGTGAAATCCCGAAAATCGTACTATCCCCAAGCACGATTGAAGAGTGCTTCTACGATACAATTGAAGCTTTCAACCTTGCTGAGAAATATCAAGTACCAGTCATTCTTATGACAGATCTTCAGCTTTCCCTTGGTAAACAATCCGCAGAAATGTTGGATTACAACCGTATCGTGATTGACCGCGGCGCACTCGTTTCAGAAGCTCCTGAACAAGAAGCTAATCAATTGTTCAAACGTTATGAGTTCACTGAAAACGGTGTTTCACCACGTGTTATTCCAGGCGTTAAGCATGGTATTCACCATGTAACTGGTGTAGAGCATGACCAAACGGGTCGTCCTTCGGAAAGCACTGAAAACCGTCAACGCATGATGGATAAACGTCTTGAGAAGTTGAAACACATTCAAGTGACAGATGCAATCAAATTCGATTCTCCTCACGAAAATCCAGACCTTCTTATTATCGGTATGGGTTCAACGGGTGGAACAATTGACGAAGCTAGACGTCGTGTTGAATTGGAAGGCATCAAAACGAACCATGCTACCGTTCGTTTGATTCATCCGTTCCCAGCAGATCAACTAAGACCGCTTGTTGAAAAAGCGAAAACAGTTATCGTTGTTGAAAACAACGCAACTGGTCAATTAGCAGATCAAATCAAGCTTCATGTTGGTCATGCAGACAAAATCAAAAATGTACTTAAATACAACGGTAACCCGTTCTTACCTGCAGAAATCGAACAAAAATGTAAGGAGTTGACTTTAGCATGGCAACATTAAAAGACTTTCGTAACAATGTAAAGCCTAACTGGTGTCCAGGATGCGGAGATTTCTCCGTACAAGCAGCGATTCAACGCGCTTCAGCTAACGTTGGATTGGAACCTGAAAACTTAGCTATCGTTTCAGGTATTGGATGTTCTGGTCGTATCTCCGGATACATCAATGCATACGGGTTCCACGGTATTCACGGAAGATCCTTGCCAATCGCACAAGGCGTGAAAATGGCTAACCGCGATTTGACAGTTATCGCTTCTGGCGGAGACGGAGACGGCTTTGCAATTGGTATGGGGCACACTGTTCATGCTATTCGTCGTAACATTGATGTTACTTACATTGTAATGGATAACCAAATCTACGGTTTGACAAAAGGTCAAGCATCCCCACGTAGTGCGGAAGGCTTCAAGACGAAAAGCGTTCCATCAGGAACAATTGAGTCCGCGATTTCACCATTAGAAATTGCTATGGCTGCTGGCGCTTCTTTCGTAGCACAATCCTTCTCCAGTAACTTGAAACAGTTAACAGCTGTCATTGAAGCTGGTTTGAACCACAAAGGCTTCTCCTTAATCAACGTATTCAGCCCATGTGTAACTTTCAATAAAGTAAACACATATGACTGGTTCAAAGAGAATATCGTAGATTTGGATGAAATTCCAGACTACGATTACACAAACCGTGTGATGGCGATGACGAAGATCATGGAAACAAATTCCATGTTGACGGGTATCATCTACCAAAACAAAGATAAAAAGAGCTATGAAGATTCCATTCCTAGCTTTGCTAAAGAAGGTCTTACTAAGCAAGATCTTAAGCTTTCCGAGGCTGACTTCAGCAAATTGCTTACAGAGTTTAAATAAACAATTTCCTTCGAAGGCATACGGTGAAATTCCGTATGCCTTTTTTCATGAGCGGTAATACTGACAATTATGATCTATATGAGAGGAAGATTTCCACCATGCCCATGGTTCCAATCGGTGTTTCAGCAAGACATATCCACCTTTCCCAGTCTGATCTGGTAGCTTTATTCGGTGAAGGATATGTGCTTTCGATCTTCAAAGACCTATCACAGCCAGGTCAATTCGCGGCACAGGAGACTGTTGCCATAGTTGGGCCTAAAGGTCAATTTGAAAAAGTACGGATTTTAGGTCCGGTACGACCACAAACACAAATTGAGGTTTCGCGCACAGATGCCTTTTCATTAGGGATCCATCCACCCGTACGTGAATCAGGTCAAATTCAAGATACTCCTGGATTACGTGTAATTGGCCCTAAAGGGGAAGTTGCCTTAGTAAAAGGCGTAATCGTTGCAGCAAGACATATTCATTTCCATACCACGGATGCAAATCAATGGGGGATACAAGATAAACAACGGCTTCGCGTGCAATTACGTGGGGAACGCCCATTAATTTTTGAAGATGTGATTGCGCGAGTATCCGATCAATATGCATTGGATATGCATATTGATACGGATGAAGGCAATGCAGCAGGTGTTAAAACGGGAGACGAAGCGGAAGTCCTGTTATAAAGTTAATGCCATTAATTATTTAACTGGCTAATTGCACAAATAAAAACATCCTTTACTCGGACATGTAAAGGATGTTTTTATTTGCATCTTTTGCATGAAAATTACGTGAAGATGTAACTTTTGCAAATTTTCGAGTACATTCGACATAAACATATAGAGGCTACATGTAAATCATGGTAAGATAGTTCTCAATAGATACATATTTACATGTATGGATAGGCAAATATCTAAACCAGTGACTCCTTTGGTTTGTAACTATCAATGCCTAAAGTTAGGAGACATCATTGTGGAAACTATCTCAAGTTCTTATCACCTCCCACTCGTCGGATTTTCAATCCTCATTGCCATCATTGCTTCCTTTGCAGCATTGGATCTTGGTATTCGTATTCATAAGGCTAAAGGATCAGCTAGGCAAGCTTGGTTAGGTGGTGGCGCATTTGCCATGGGGATGGGCATCTGGTCGATGCACTTTGTCGCTATGCTGGCCTTTCACTTAAACATATCCGTAACTTACCAATTGTCTACAGTGTTCTACTCAATAATTCCAGCGTTGCTGGCATCGTGGTTAGCCTTACATATTATCAGTCGACCTGTTATGAAGAAGCCGCATGTATTTATTGGAGCTACATTTATTGCCACTGGGATTGTTTCCATGCACTACATCGGGATGGAAGCGATGGTGATGGGGGCAACAATTGTCTATAACCCTTTTCTATGGGCTCTTTCTGCCATTATTGCCTATGTTGTTTCTTTGGTAGCACTCCTGCTGTTATTCTCGATAAAACAGAATGCAACTTCCCCTCGCATTTTGTTGAGGAAACTAGTCAGCTCGTTGATTATGGGAGTTGCCATCTGTGGGATGCATTATACGGGGATGGTAGCAGCAACCTTTAAGCATGATCACGTAAACATGGTTTCAGATCATACATTTGACACCTCGTTATTAGGATACTTGATAGGTTTTGGTGTGTTATTCATTTTAGGATTAGCCTTCATCAGTACGTTTATCGATAGACGTTTTGAAACGCAAATGTTGATGTCAGAGAAAAGATTTCGATCCGTCGTCGAATCAGCACATGATGCCATTATTTTGGCTGATAACAAAGGGACTATCATCACTTGGAATAAAGGTGCTCAGCTTATTTTTGGATATGAAGAACAAGAGTTGATTGGTGAAAAATTACGTATTATTTTCCCGGATCGCTATATAGCAACGCATCAAGAGCGATTGGAGGTACTTCTTTCTACTGAGGAAACGAATGAACTAGGCAAAACGGTTGAATTACAAGCCTTAAGAAAAGATCAAACCGAAGTACCTGTCGAGCTTTCGATCGCTGTTTGGAAAGAAGAGGGAAGCACATATTTTAGCTGCATCATACGGGATATCTCAGATCGTAAGCGGGCTGAAGAAAAAATCAATCAGATGGTGTATCGTGATCCGTTAACAGGTTTACCGAATAGGCTGTTATTAAATGATCGTCTCGAACTCGCACTTGATCAAGCCCGTGAAAACCAACAGAGCATCGGTATCATGTTTATTGATCTGGATCGTTTTAAATATATTAATGACACGCTTGGTCATGCGATGGGCGATAAGCTATTAATAGAAGTTGCGAGTCGATTCGAAGCTAGCATCGGAAAAGGCGACACAGTTTCTCGGCAAGGCGGCGATGAGTTTATTGTAATATGGACGCATACCAACGCAGATGAAATGATAAAAAACGCTCAAAAAATTGTTCGTATATTCTCACAGTCATTTATCATTCTGGAGCACGAGCTATTCGTGACACCTTCGATTGGAATCAGTCTTTATCCATCCGACGGTGGAGATATTGAGACATTAATTAAGAATGCCGACACAGCGATGTATCGTGTGAAAGAACATGGCAAGAATAACTTTCAGTTTTATACACCAGAGATGAACGAAGCGGTAACCAAGAAGATGCAGATGGAAATTGGACTGCGTAAAGCTTTGGAACGAGATGAATTTAAAGTTTACTATCAGCCGCAGATCGATGTGAATTCAGGTAAGGTAATCGGAGTAGAAGCACTAATTCGTTGGCATCACCCTGAATGGGGGCAAATTCCACCTGCTGAATTTATCCCTTTAGCCGAAGAAACAGGCTTAATCATCCCTATTGGTGAATGGGTTCTGAATGAAGCATGTCGTCAAAATAAAGAATGGCAGAATCAAGGCTATGAGCCCTTGCGAATGGCAGTTAATATTTCATCAAGACAATTTAAGCAGAGCAATCTATTAGAAACAGTTAGTCATGCATTAAATGAGTCCGGACTAGATCCTCAATACCTTGAACTTGAGTTAACGGAAAGTATTATCCAAGATTCGAAGCACGCGATTGAGACGATGCATTTGCTCAAAACGATGGGTATCTTTTTATCGATCGACGATTTTGGAACAGGCTACTCATCTTTGAATTATTTGAAGCTGTTTCCTATCGACAGTCTGAAAATTGATCAATCTTTTACTCGCAATATGTTTGAGGATGCCAAGGATGCTGCACTTGTACATACGATTATTTCTATGGCACATAATTTGGATTTGAAGGTTATTGCAGAAGGCGTGGAGACGGAGGAACAGCTTCAATTCTTATTACAAAAGGAATGTAATGAAGCACAGGGCTACTTGTTTAGCCGCCCAATTCCTGCGAAAGAAATGACGGGTCTTATCAAACGACAATATACGTATGGTTAATAGTGATTTCTAAGCCTTCTCTACGGAGAAGGTTTTTTTGTCTTCATGGTGTTGAAGAGCTAATATGGATATATAGGTATCATTTGTGCTATAATTTGATATTGGGTTAATACAAGTTAGAGCTATATTTATAGATAAAGGGAAGTGAATTCATCATGTCGAAGGAGAACCAAAATACATCGGACTTAAAATCCGACAAGGTTAAGGATTACTCCAAATACTTTGACTTCTCGGATGCGAAAGTGTTAAGCCAAGAAGAGGGCAAAACGACTTATCGAATTAAAGGTAGGAATATCCAAATCAATTCTGCACCCAACTATAAGGATGAAAAGCAACGTGGTAAAGAGGACATTCAGGTTCATTACGATTTTGCCATTCCTGAAGATATGCAGCAATTTGGTAAGGACAAACATTATTTAATCACAACGTATGGTTGTCAAATGAACGAGCATGATACCGAAGTTATGAAGGGCCTTTTCGAGCAGATGGGCTATACAGCCACAGATGACAAGCAGATCGCAGATGTCATTTTGCTGAATACGTGTGCAATCCGTGAGAATGCCGAAGATAAAGTGTTCGGTGAGCTGGGTCATTTGAAAACCTTGAAATCGCAAAAGCCAGGACTTATTCTTGGTGTGTGCGGATGTATGTCGCAGGAAGAGTCCGTTGTCAATCGTATTATGCAAAAGCATGCGTTTGTCGATATGATTTTCGGAACGCACAATATTCACCGCTTGCCAAGCCTTTTGAAGGATGCCTTTTTCAACAAAGAAATGGTTGTGGAGGTATGGTCAAAGGAAGGCGATATCGTAGAAAATCTCCCCAAAAAACGGGAAGGTATCCGTGCTTGGGTTAATATTATGTACGGCTGCGATAAGTTCTGTACCTACTGTATTGTTCCTTATACACGTGGGAAAGAGCGAAGCCGTAGACCGCAGGACGTTTTGGCTGAAGTCAGAGATTTGGCTCGTCAAGGCTTTCAGGAAATTACGCTACTTGGACAGAATGTCAATGCCTATGGCAAAGACTTTGAAGATATAACGTACACGTTCGCTGATTTGATGGACGACATACGTAAAATTGATGTTCCTCGTATTCGATTCACAACCTCGCATCCACGAGATTTCGATGACCGCTTGATCGAGGTATTAGGTAAACGTGGCAATCTCGTTGAGCACATTCATTTGCCTGTGCAAGCAGGTAATACAGAAGTCTTGAAACGGATGAGCCGAAAGTATTCTAGAGATCATTACTTGCAGCTAGCGGGTAAAATCAAGGCGACAATGCCTGACGTGGTGTTGACAACGGATATTATCGTTGGTTTCCCAGGCGAGACGGATGAGCAATTCGAGGATACGATGACGCTGTACGAAGAAGTTGGATTTGATTTTGCTTTTACCTTCATTTATTCACCAAGAGTAGGTACGCCTGCTGCGGAGATGGAAGATAACGTTCCGATGGAAGTGAAGAAGCAACGTTTATATCGCCTGAATGAGCTGGTTAATAAGCTTAGCAAGGACAGCAATGAGCGCTTGTTGCATCAAACCGTCGAAGTGTTGGTTGAAGGTGAAAGTAAGAACAATACGGATGTGCTTGCCGGCCGTACGCGGACGAATAAACTTATCCATTTCACAGGAGACTCATCCTTAATTGGCCAAATGGTTCATGTAAAAGTCACACATGCGCAAACGTGGATTCTGAAAGGCGAGATCGTCCAAAAGCCTCTTCAGATGTCTGTATAAATAATTGATGAACAGAATAAATAGGAGCGTGTTAAGAAATGTCCCAATGTGATCATGCACATGATGATAACCAGCCTCATGCATTCAAAGTAGAGGAATTTACGAATACAGAAATGATCGTTCGTGAAGATATTTTGTCGAAAGCGAAGGAGTTAGCTAATTTGCTAACCACTTCCAATGAAGTTCAGTTCTATCAAAAAGCTGAGAAACAAATTGCAACGAATCCCGATATTCAAACTCTAATTAGTGCAATTAAGAAAAAGCAAAAAGAGATTGTTGCTTTTGAAACGTTCCAAAACAAGAAAATGGTGGAAAAAATTGAGAATGAAATCGAAGTTCTTCAGGATGAATTAGATGGCATTCCGATCGTTAACGAGTTCAAGCAAACGCAAGAAGATATTAACTATTTGCTGCAACTAGTGATGTCGGTAGTCAGAGATACGATTTCGGAAAAAATTAATGTTGAAGCAGGCGCGGCAGAAGCACCGACTTCTTGCGATTAAGCTTAACTTGTAAAGAGAAGGAAATCGCCCTCAACGAGCAGAGTAGGCTTGATTTGAGCGGCGATTTTTTCCGAAATATATGATTTACTATGGACTTACGTGAAGGAGAGTTGTCATGCTGACAGTTCGAAATTTAAGTAAAGTATTTCCTCCAGACAATCAGGTTCTATCGCAAATTAGCTTTCAGGTAGATGCAGGAGAGTTTATCGCGGTGATCGGCAGCAGTGGAAGCGGGAAAACTACGCTGCTTAAGTGTATTAGTCATCAAGAGAAATGGACAAGCGGTCAGCTCATTTATAACTCGAATGATATTACGAAGCCAGGTCCCTGGGATCGTTTTAAACTAGGGAAAGATTTCGCATACTTGGAAGAGAAGCCATTTCTAAATCGGAATAAAAGCGCTGTCAAAAACGTGTTGATGGGCAGGGTGTATCAAGCCCCACTTCGAATGATTACAGGTTTGTCGTCGAGAAATGAGAAAATCGATAGCATGGACTTTTTAGAAAAGGTTGGCCTTTTGGATAAAGGAGATAAAAAGGTTGGCCAGCTAAGCGGTGGCGAACAGCAACGTGTCGCGATTGCCAAAGCATTGATTCTTGGACCTAAGGTACTCGTCGCAGATGAGCCTGTTTCTGGCCTTGATCCTAAGTCTACTGAGTACATTCTGCAAGATTTGAAATCCTTGTGTAAAGAACGCAATATGAGTGTCATTGCAACGCTGCATAAGGTTGAACTAGCGGAGCGTTTCGCAACACGCATTTGGGGTGTGTCGGAAGGCCGAATCGTATTGGATATTCCTGCTCGACCGCTTACTTTAAACGAAAAAATGCTTGTTTTTGGTCAAATATGATTAGGGTCTTATTCGTCTGCTTAGGTAATATTTGCCGTTCGCCCATGGCGGAAGCTGTATTTCGCCATCAAGTCAAGGAAGCGGGTCTCGAAGGTGTCATTGCCATTGATTCGGCAGGCACTGGGGATTGGCATATCGGACATCCACCTCATCAAGGTACAAGGACTATTCTGGACCTTTATGAAATTAGCTATGAAGGTCTAAAGGCCAGACAAGTAAAGCCCGATGATTTCACGCAATTTACTTATATCATTGCAATGGATGAAAGTAATGTTGTGAATCTCGCCTCATTTGCTCCTGAATTAGCGGGAGATGAGAAGAGAGCCTCGATACATAAATTGTTGGATTTCTCAAGTAATCAGGAGCATACCGACGTGCCTGATCCGTATTATACGGGGAAGTTTCAAGAAGTGTTTGAGATGGTTGAGGAAAGCTGCAGCCGGTTGCTCTCATTTATCGTTGAGAAGGAAAATTTAGCTACATAGGATGTTTGAAATTGAAAAAAGCAAGTTAGATAAGAGTCGTCTCTTGTCTAGCTTGCTTTTTTGTCATGTTTACTTTTGTTGGAAAAGGATAGAGCATTGCGTGCCGCGATTGAGACTGCTTGAAAATGTAATTTTGCCGTTCATTTTCTTAATTAGGCTCATCACAACAACAAGTCCCAGCCCAGTGCCATGTTCTTTGGTTGTATAGAAGGGTTTACCCAAGGCATTCAGCTGTTTATTCGTCATTCCTACACCTGTGTCCGTAATCGAGATCTGAACCGCACTAGGATGCTTCCAGGTGCGTAAGGATAACTTTCCACCTTTAGGCATAGATTCAATTGCATTTTTGATCAGATTTAGTAAGCATTGGCGCAGTTTTTGGGATTCGCCAAGAATATAGAGGGGAGTTTCACTTTCATGTGAGATATCGATTTCAACTTGAAAATCCAAGGCATACGGAGTAATAAAGCGAACGGTATGATCTAATTCCTCCTTAATATCAAGCTGTTCTTTTAAGTCCAATGATGGCTTCGCATAGTTTAGGAAATCAGTCAGCATCGTTATTGATTGGTCTACACCGGATAAGGCAAGATCAACATATCGTCTACGATCCGAACTCGACAAATCGGATTTCAACAGTAATTGTAGAAAACCACGTGTTGTGGTAAGCGGATTTCGGATCTCATGTGAGATCGTGGCCGACATTTCAGCCAGCATATGATTTTTCTCTAATTGAGCAATTTGCGTTCTCTGTATTTCATATTTGTTAATAAAATAAAGTATGGAAATCATGATCCATAGTGAAATGAAGGCAAAGCCTACAACGTACCCTGTATATAGGGAAATTGGTGATAAGACATAAGGGGCAAGCGGCGCATACAATAGTTCATATACGATGAGTATGCCGGTTGCATAAGCAAGTTTTATCACCAGAGGAGCTAGAGTTACGCGATTTCGAATTAGAAAGCCGAGGATAAGCAATAAAGTGCTGCTTAGCAGGGCTGGTTCCCAGTAATAGTTCAGAACGAACATACAACCGAAATTGAAAATAAGCCAAGTCAGGATGGATGGCACAATGCCAATGCATAAGGTCACGAATAGTAAACAGACAGGAACTAATTGAAGCGAGTAAATCAAAGGGTCGATGTCCGCAAAGTTCCAGTAAAAGAGTAAGAAGACACCTAAAATCATGGAGAATAAGAGATTCAAATGCTGAGCTTTATGCATGAAATGCGGAGCAATAATAAGGTGAAGCAAGGAAGCACTCATAATGTAGAAAAGATTATGCAGCTCATTGGCAATGATGAAATGAAGCAATCCTAAGCATCCTTTCCATAAATCGACAATTTGGTAATTATTTCTACATTATCTCACAAAAGCGATTTGAATCAAGAGAAATAGGCTTATTCGAATGCTAAAGATTTCATAAAGACTTATGGTCATAAGCATATAAACCACTGTATAATAAAGAAAACATGATTTGCAAACGTTTACAATTTTGGGGGATTTGAAGCCGAGGAGAGATGTGAATGCGGACGTGCTCACAGGTTTGCGGTGTAGTGTTTAATCCGATTGAAGACGTTTATGTAGACGTGTGTGAGGATTGTGAGGCATGGAAGAGGGATGTTGAAGCCGAACCAGAATCTTTATGTTTTTATCTGGGGAAGTGCGGTCTAATCATTGATTATTTGCTTTAAATGGCTGATTCAAAAAAAGGTTGATTACCAGCCATTTCTTGTTACAATAATAGTAGATTTACTATTCACGCTATTCACTCTTTATGCAGTTCATTTTTGAAAGGAGACCAAGCATGGTAACTTTACCTAAATTGAACGATCTCGGCTTTTTCGAGATAAGACTGGAATCCATCGGCGGTCTAGGCGCGAATCTAGCAGGTAAGATGCTGGCAGAAGCAGGAGTCGTTGGCGTTGGTTTGAACGGTGTCAGTTTCTCTTCCTATGGGTCTGAGAAGAAAGGATCAGCAGTAAAAGCACATATTCGATTTTGTGACATGGATACGAAGATTCGGGATACATCGCCCGTTGAACGACCGCATGTTGTTGGTGTTTTTCATGAATCGCTTTCCAAAACTGTAAACGTTATCAGTGGCATCTACGAGGATAGTACAGTGTTAGTAAATTCAACGAAAACGCCTGATGAGCTGAAGGAGAAGATGAAGCTCAGAGGGGGAACGATCGCAGTTATTGATGCCATCGGTATTTCACTCGAAGAGAAGAATCGCGTGAATATGGCGATGCTTGGAGCGATGTTCCGATTGTGTGATTTTCTGGATCCAGATGTCATGCGAGGTGTCATTCGGAAATCGTTAGAGAAGAAGTACCCGCTTGCTGTTGCCCCAGCGTTACGTACATTTGATCGCGGCTATAACGAAGTTGTTTTCCAAACGTATGCGCTTCCAGAAGGGGAATCCATGCCAGATTTCGTACGGTATGATACACCTGTTCTGGGCTTTGCTACGCAGCCAATAGGGGGTGTCGTCACGAATCCCGGCAATAGTATTCTCAAAGATTTGAGCATTTCCCGAGCAGGGATGATGCCGCATTTTCATGAAGATAAATGTATTCACTGCGCTTCTTGCGATAATGTATGTCCTGACTTTTGTTTTGTATGGGATGAGCTCCCTGACAAAAAAGGCCGTCCCCAAATGTTCCTGCAAGGCATAGACTATCAGTACTGTAAAGGTTGTCTTAAATGTGTACAGGCTTGTCCAACCGATGCGCTCTCCAGTGAGCGTGAAGAAGATGGTTATGCAGATCTAAATCGCATGCCGCATCGATTCAATCTAGCTATAAACTCTTAGAGAGTATTTATGGGAGAAGGGTGGAACTACACGCATGTCCATTGATATCAAGCAGGAATTAGGCCAAGCCAAAGTCGAACAGCGCATCGTGTATGAATCAGGGAATGAGATGGCAGCTTATGCGGCGCATCAAATTAATTATCATATCATGGGATACTTTCCGATATCACCATCAACGGAGGTAGCTCAGTTTCTAGATCTCATGAAGTCCAATGGACAACATGACATTGTTTTAATCCCTGCCGACGGTGAACATGGATCAGCAGGTATATGCTATGGCGCTTCAACTGCTGGCGGCCGCGTATTTAACGCGACGAGCGCCAACGGTTATTTGTACATGTTGGAACAAATGCCGGTACAATCCGGAACGCGTTTCCCTATGGTTATGAACTTGGTTTGTCGTTCCGTATCCGGACCGCTCAATATTCACGGCGATCACTCGGATTTATACTATGCTTTGAATACCGGATGGCCGATTGTGATGTGTCGTGATCCGCAAGCCGTGTACGATATGAATATTATGGCGCTCAAATTAGCCGAGGATCCTGAGGTGCGTTTGCCAGTGATGGTCGCTTCAGATGGCTATTTCACCTCTCACCAAAAGCGTAGAGTGCAAACCTTCGCACATCGGGCTGATGTGCAAGCATTCGTAGGTGAGAAGCCACAGGGCTTCCCAGACACCTTAGATCGCAATAATCCGATAACGGTTGGACCGTATATGAATGAACCGGATTATATTAATAACTGCTATCAGCAGTCAGTAGCCATGTATAACGCTGAGGGTGTGTATGATCGCATTCGGCAGGAATATGCCGATTTGACGGGCCGAGACTATCCGATTCTTGAGCTATATCGGATGGAGGACGCGGAAGTCGCGGTATTCCTGATGAATTCGGCTTCCGAAATCATCAAGGATGTCGTCGACCAGCTCCGCGCGAAGGGCATTAAGGCAGGCTCGATCGCGCCGAACCTGATCCGTCCTTTCCCAGCGAAGCAAATTGCAGAGGCGCTGAAGAATGTCAAAGCGATCACCGTAGGCGATCGCGCAGATTCCTATGGCGGGCATGGCGGCAACATGGTCAACGAAATTAAAGCGGCGCTGTTCACGAACGGGAACAGAGATACGCTTGTCATAAGCCGGATCTATGGCTTAGGTGGCAAAGACTTTTATGCCGAGGATGGGCATAATCTGTTCCAATTCGCCATTGACGCGATGGAGAGCGGCAAGGTAGACGTGCCTTTCGATTACTACGGCCACACGCCGGGGGATCCTTCGAAAGCACCGAAGCGGGTTCTGACACCGATGAAGTATGAGGATTTGAATACGGGGCTTATCACGGTCACACCGGACGAGAATACAGGGAAGCTGAATGTACGCATTCCGCCACTCCGTTCCTTAACGAAGAAGCCAAAGCGGATTGCTCCGGGACATGGCGCTTGCCCTGGCTGCGGTATTTTCTCTGGGCTTGAGCTGTTCTTCAAGGGGATAGAAGGCGACATTGTTTCGATCTTCCACACAGGCTGTGCGATGGTTGTAACGACGGGGTATCCGTATTCAGCGCATAAAGCGACGTATATCCATAATCTATTCCAGAACGGCGCAGCAACGCTGTCAGGCGTTGTAGAGATGTTCTGGGAGCGTAAGCGTCGCGGGGAACTTGATCATCTGGGATTGAAAGATGATTTCACTTTCGTCATGATTACGGGCGATGGCGGTATGGATATCGGGATGGGTCCTGCCATTGGGGCTGCCTTGCGGAATCATAAAATGATTATTCTTGAGTACGATAACGAAGGTTACATGAACACAGGCGCTCAATTGTCTTATTCAACGCCGATGGGACATCGGACATCCACGTCCAATGTTGGGAAGCATCAAGGTGGTAAAGTATTCCATCACAAGGATACAGCGCAAATTATGGCTGCGACTCATATTCCGTATGTATTTACCGGTTCAGAAGCGTACCCGCAGGATCTGGTGAAGAAAGCGGCAAAAGCACAGTGGTATGCGCAGCATGAGGGGTTAGTTTACGGCAAAATCCTCATTGCTTGTCCATTGAACTGGCTGTCTGATGATCAAGAGGGTTCTAACATTGTTGGGGCTGCGGTTGATTCTTGTTTCTTCCCTCTCTATGAGGTAGAGCATGGTGTCACGACGATCACATACAATCCGGAGGATAAGAGTAAGAAGATTCCGTTATCCGACTGGCTGAAAACGATGGGTAAAACGAAGCATCTCACGAAACCAGAATATGAGGGATCGCTGAAATCTTTCGAGACGGAAGTGGAACGTCGTTGGAATATGCTGAAAGCCAAACATGAGAATGCGTATTTGTAAGTAGAGCCAGCACGCATAACAAACGAAGGCACATTCCCCCTCGTGGTGAATGTGCCTTTCGCATTGGAGGTAGAGGGAAATGCCCTATGTTCTGCAGAACAAAGAAACCGAACAAATCTATACGTGTACGCTAGTTAATCACTATGGTCTCGCCTATTATGGCGTGAAGTTTTGGCTAGAGCTAGATGAAGCGAATGAGCAGGCATTGCTTTTTTTGGAATCACAGTCAGTAAGTCATCCAAGCGAATGGGTCATTATCGAACTGGAAGAAAATGAGATGAAAATAGGGAATGTTAAGCTTAAGAATGCCTCTTATATGCAGTTATTTTGGTCTGTACTAACAAGAAAGGCTGAAGCTCGCAAATTGGAAATTTAAACCATGGCGTCAATAGGCTAATCGCCATACACCATTTGGCAATAAACCCTACCATTCACCTATATTCGTGCTCGACCCCCTCAATCTATAATAAGGATACGATTGAAGAATTTAACATCAAATGGGTGGGTGGAAAGACAATGAGAAAGTGGACAATGGTTATTGCGGTAATGATGGTGGCATTGACAACTATACTACCCAAACAAACGCAAGCTGAAGAAGAAGTCACGACAAAAGCGGAGATCGTTGCTGGTGTAAGCTTTCGAGATCAACCAACAACCTCAAGTAAAGTACTTCGCATGCTGAAAGCGAATGAACTTGTAACCGTGACAGACTATACAACTGTGAATTGGTTTCAAATTAAGGATGCGCAAGGTGTGAACGGATACGTTTCAACAAACAGTAAATACATAACGATTGTCAGTAATGCTCAAATCAATTATGGCGTTAACTTCCGTACACTGCCGTCATCAGAGGCAAGTTCAGGTTCGAAGGTGATTCGGATTCTGAGCAAAGGGGAAGAAGTTCTTGTCACCGATAAAGTAAATGATAGCTGGTATAAAGTGAAAGATGCTAATGGCGTTAGTGGATATATGAGCAGCAGCAGTAAATACATAACAGCGGATTTCTCCGTGATCAAGCCTAGCATGCCCGTAGCAGATGAGATCGAAGCGGTGATTGACGCGGGAGAAAAGTACCTCGGGACTCCCTACGAATTTGGTTCCGTACGTAACGATCCTTCCACATTCGATTGCTCTGACTTTGTACAAACGATGTACTGGGATGCACTACGCCTTTCACTGCCAAGTGATTCAGCTGCTCAAGGCAGCTATGTGAGATCCTTAGGACCGATTGTGAAGGATTGGACGAAGTTGAAGCGCGGGGATCTACTATTTTTCAGCAGTTATAAAGGTTCCAAACCTTCTGATTATGATGGTATCAACGTATTAACAGAACCGATTACTCATGTTGGTTTATACTTAGGCAACGGTCAAATGCTGCATACGTATTCCATTGAATCAGGCGGCGTTCGTGTGGATACCATTGATGGCAAGCAGTGGGAGAATCGATTTTTGTACGGAGGACCAGTTATAAAATAAGTTGATGGTTCGAACAGGCAAGGTTTGCCATATACTATAGAAGAGGCGGGTGCTGCCTTGAGCATCCGCCTTTTTCTATAGATTATGGAGAAAGGGAGAGCCTTATCTTTGAAACCTTCGACGACGAACCAACCACTGGAATTTAGGAACACATCGGAAAGAGGACTTAACCTGGATACCGTGCACGAGCGTATTCTTCATTTCATGCGTCTTGATCCTGTGGCCACCTATAAATTCATAATAGGTACGGATTGTCAGGTGCACACAGGTCATACGAAATTCATTACCGGCGTAGTGATCCAGCGGCTAGGGAAAGGAGCGTGGGCATGTTATCGTCAAGTGATCGTACCAAGAGCCCTTCACTCAATCAAAGAAAAACTTTCCATGGAAACCTCATTAAGTGAAGAGATAGCGATGTATTTTGACGAAAACAAGCGATTAGATATGGAAAATATTGTTCTTCCTCATCTGTATCAAGGAGCCACTTTCGATATGTTCATTCATATTGATGCGGGAGATGACGAGAATAGAAATCGGACGGCAAAATTCGTCCAGGAGATGGTACGACGAGTCGAATCAGTCGGAATGGTTCCGGTTATTAAACCTGATTGTTATGTCGCATCCGCGTATGCGAATCGCTACTCCAAGAAGCCATTTCGACCCCTGTACGAGGACAACGAGGTGTTGGATGGCAGTTTATAAGCATCATAAAGAACCGTTAGCTCGACTGGTCAAGAGATCTAGGGAGCTAACGGTTTTATTTTAAATTGGCGTGTTATTATACATACCTTCCTCGAAAAAAGGATTTCCGATCTTTCTAGCGAAGTATTGCTGAATGATGATTGTAGCATAAGGGGGGAATTCCATGAGCAAAACGTTTATTATCGAAGCCGTGATGTTAGCCGTGCATGGCCAGCTCATGCTGCCATCAAAGCCTGTGACTTATATTATTCCTTATACGACTATACAAGAGCTATATGAACTTCACAGCAGCCCTGAACCCATTATGTTAGAGCATGAGGATGATGGTTTTGTCAAACAAATGATTGGTGAGCTCATTGCGTTCTTTGAGGAATCTTTTAATAAGAAAAAAATAGAAAAAGCATTGTCCATACCATGGGGTAAAAGCCCTCCATTACCGATTAATGAGCATGTGACGCTGAAGATCGTGTATGCGATTGATAATGAGGCCTATGGGGATCAATTTGACCCGATCGAAACGGAGTTAATATTGACTGCGATCAAGGAGCAATCCGTTTTACTAACAGATCAGTTTGATTTTATTGAGCGATTAGTGGAGTTTTCAATACCCGTTGAAGCATTCGATGTGGAGGATTTTGAGTTCGCGGTAGAAGGCGATAATCAAGTATAAGATGAGGAGCTGAGTCAAGGCATTATGCGAGTCATTGAACAAGAGGAACAATTAGCGTTACTTCCCGCCAATTGGTTTCCTTCTCAAACGTGGACGCTTCGTGTTGGTGCAGGTGGGATGAATAATACAACACGATTCGTTGAAGTAGAGGATCGTACTTATGTTCTACGCTTATATGAAACGCATCGTGACCGGAACAAAATAAGTTTTGAGCATAACGTCTTGCTTCGGATAGCTGAAATGAAAGAGGAGCTTCCTTTCGAAATACCTATGCCTCTAGAGCTGCCAACTGGAGGAACGATGGTGATGCTGGGGGATGATAGTGGCAAGCTTGCGGCCTTATTTACGTATACGGAGGGTCATAATCCAATTGAATTAGGTTATCTTCAGCTGCAAGACATGGGGAAAGCGGTAGGACAATTATCTGCGAGCTTAGCTAAGATTACGATTGGAGATAAGCCGCAATATGCTCCTTATTATGAAATTGAACATATTCATCCTAGCTGTAATCCGGAAGCGATTCGCATGTTTGCACTGCAGCCGCCGGAACCCTTCATGGCTCAACAGGATGAACTTGCCTATATATTTAATCGCTATATGGCCATATATGCCGCGATTCCAACGATAAGGCAGCTGCCGCATCAGCTCGTTCATGGCGATATTAATGGCTCCAATATGCTGGTGGATGACGAAGGGCGTATAGCAGCTATTCTCGATTTTGAATTTGTAACGATGGATGCGCGTGTCATGGAGATCGCCGTCTGTTTGTCGGATTTAGTTGACCCAACCGTAGCGGTAGAGAAACTCAATGCGAAAAGCAGAGCATTTTATGAAGGGTATCGTCAGTTTGTTCGATTGTCAGAGGAAGAAATTAATATTTTACCGTTGTTGATCGAGCTGCGCCGATTAGATGTCTTTATTCATTTTCTTGGCCGTTACTTAGATGGTGTGGATCCTCAAGGCGTACTGGTAGACATTATTCGTAATACCTATGAGAAAACGAAATGGCTGCAAGAGCACAATGCATGGCTTCGTTTTGAACACATTTAGTCCATTTAACGTGTCCTACTAACCTTTTGGTAAGTAAGACACGTTTTTTTCAGTTCTTTTTTTGTTGCTGGGCTTACACTATACTAGTACATAGGATACAAGATACTTGTGAAAACTTTAGTGAATACATAAGTGACTTTCCTAAAAAGATTTTCTTGGAAATATGAAGGAGGACAATCATGGTCTATCAAGCAAGTTCAACTCGCTATGCAGAAATGAAATATAATCGTACAGGGAAATCGGGGCTTAAGCTCCCAGCGATATCGTTAGGCATGTGGCACAATTTCGGAGGTCTGGATCTACATGAGAACGGTAGAGCCATGCTTCTTCGTTCCTTTGATTTAGGGATTACGCACTTTGATTTAGCTAACAACTATGGACCGCCACCGGGCTCCGCAGAGGAATTGATGGGGCGTGTACTCAAGAGTGACCTAGGTGCTTATCGCGATGAGCTTATCATCTCGACAAAATCGGGCTACCATATGTGGGAAGGTCCTTACGGCGAGTGGGGCTCCAAGAAAAACATGGTGTCCAGCTTAGATCAAAGCTTAAAAAGAATGGGTCTAGATTATGTTGATATTTTCTACTCCCACAGACCAGATCCGAACACACCGTTCGAAGAAACAATGGCGACTTTGGATCTAATCGTTCGTCAAGGTAAAGCTCTCTACGTTGGACTTTCCAACTACACAGCTGAGCAAACGAAAGAAGCGGCTTCGATTCTCAAAGGCTTAGGTACGCCGTTACTTATTCACCAACCAGCCTACAGCATGATGAATCGGTGGATCGAGGAAGGATTGCAGGATGTACTGGATGATTTCGGCGCAGGCAGTATCGCGTTCTGTCCGCTTGCGCAAGGCTTGTTAACGAATAAATACTTGAACGGCATTCCGGCAGATTCAAGAGCAGGTGGTAAAAGCCAATTCTTGAAAGAAAAAGACATTACGGAAGAAAAATTGAACCAAATTATTCAACTGAACGAGTTGGCTAGTTCCCGTGGTCAAAGCTTAGCGCAAATGTCACTTGCTTGGGTGCTTCGCGGCGAACGCGTAACATCCGCTTTAATTGGTGCAAGCCGAGTTTCGCAAATCGAGGAAAACGTGGCCGCATTGAAAAACCTCGAGTTTGCTCCGGAAGAGCTAGCTGCAATCGGAAAAATCCTGAAGTAATATTTAGGATTCCTAGGTATGTTATGTATGTTTGGAACAAATTAGTGAGATAATTGAATTGTGAGAAGCCAAATAAACCATGGAGGATTATTCCCTTATGGTTTGTTTTATTTAGATCAACAAAAGTCACGTAAGTGAGCAGCAACATTTCTTGTGAATGCATCGTTAGTAAACTGTAACTAAAATAGATTGAGGTGACTGACATGAAAAAAAATAATAGAAAAACAACGATATTTACCTTGCTTTTGTCGACTATGTTCTTGGTAACGGCTTGTTCTTCAACACAAGAACAGTCACCGAATACGTCGACTCCAAGTCCGAGTATCTCACCGATCCCATCGGCAACTCCTACAACGAGTCCATCTGCAGTTCCATCTGCGAGTCCTTCTGTGAAGCCTACAACACCCGCGCCATCGTCATCTACTAATGCTAGTACGGTATCGAAGCAAATTAAAGATATGCTGGAACTTGCCAAATCAGGTAAAGTCAGCGGCATTGCGTTTGCAGCAAAGACAGGGCTTATCGATGACGTCGAGAAATTGTGGGGGAAGGCAGATAAGAAAGAATCAGCGGGTAGTGGCATTTACGCTACGTACACGAAGAAAAATGCGGTTATTGGCTTTAACAAGGGAAGTCAAATCATCGATATTCGCTCCAATGATCCACAGTTGCATGCGTTGACGTTAAGTCAGATTGAACAAGCCTTAGGCAAACCGTCTGACACCAAAGTAAATGGTGATGATACGATTTATATCTATCAAGCCTCACAAGTATTTCAACTTAAATTTATTATACCTAAATCCACTGGAAGAGTAGATCATATTTCTGTCTTTGATACGGTAGATTCTATCAATAATATGGCTAATTAATCATTCATTAATGGTAAATAAAGTTGTCGTGTACTATTTCTTGTAGTCTCCATCGAAGTCTAGATAGCACAAAAGTTACCATGTGTGCGCATTGGAGAAGTGCGGAAGATTATTAGGCAATGCGAAAAGACCCTAATCCTCTTCCGTATCTACAGGAAGCCATGACGATTGCTACGTTTGAACCCGCTATGAACGAAGTCGTCAAAACATTTGAACCAGCCAAACTCGTTTAGCATCAGGATTCCAGACGCTTATCAATGGCCTCGGACATCGTTCGATCCGTAAGATGCGCATAGATTTGCGTCGTCTCCGGTGAGGCATGGCCGAGCTGTTCTTGTGTTTTGTACAAGTCGTTCTGCAAGTAATAATCGGTGGCGAAGGAATGTCGCAGTTTATGTACGGATAGGTACGGCTTGCCAAAGCGTTTGGCATATTTGATCACAAGTTCTTGTATTGCTCTTTTCGTCATTCGTTCGCCTTCTTTTTTGCCATTAGCCATGGCAATGAAGAGGGCTTTTTCTTTTTTGGCTGGCTTGTATCGCGAGGAGCGAATAGCCAGGTAGTCCGTGAGGGCTTGGATGGCATCGAGACGAAAATATACCGGCGTTTTGAACGTATCGTCGTTTTTACCTTTTCGATACACATGGGCGAGCTTCATTTTCAAATCAATATCATCGACATTCAGGTTGAACACCTCGGAAACACGCAACCCTGAATTAAGGATGAGTGTAACGATGCAAGCGTCCCTAACCTTATTTAACTCGTAGGCGTAGAGCGCCTGTTTATTCTTCGCAACATCATGCTCATAGCCTTCCTTCACATAAGCAATAAACTCCACGATTTCTTCCTCTTGCAGCAGCTTCCCTTCGAGTTTCGCCGCGCTGTCCTTGGCCTTGTGTGATCGCTTAATTTCCACTTTAGCCATCACATTGCGCTTCAGGAGCGGGTAGAAGTTATCATCTTCAGCAATTTGACTCAAATAATGAAATAAGGAACGAAGCGCGGAAAGCTTACGATTAATCGTTGTTTTACCATTTGCTTGTACTTTACGGGTGGCAAGGAACATGCGAAAATTATTAATGCTGTCCATATGCAGCTTCTCTAAATCTTCAAGAGGAACCTGATTCATGACATTCGCTGTACTTAAGCCCTCTGCGAGCAGCCAAGACAAGAAGATCTCATAATCACGTACATATTCAAGAAGCGATGACGGTGAGAGGTCTGGGAGCTTATAATTAATAAATTTCTCAATATACCACGGCATGGAAGGAACGCGTCGATCTAACTCATGACGATCTTTGACTTTAATAATATTCATAGCAGTTCACCTCATAAGCGTCTTGCTGTTAGTATACCAGTGGAATTACGAAATTGGTAGGCATGCCCATCAAACTATTCAGCGCCTTGATACGTCTTAGCTACAACAAGAATTAGTTCTCAAAACCGCGCGGTAAAAGGAGCGTCATCACCCACATGAGTATGAATAGAAAGCTAGAAACTGAGTTAATTACCTGCATAACGGAGCACAAAGAGAACGTATATCGACTTGCGTACAGTTATGTGAAAAATCAGGAGGATGCACTCGACATTGTGCAAGAGGCGATTCAGAAGGCTTTTGCAGCATCAGACTCCTTGAAAAACAATGCATCGATCAAAAGCTGGTTTTACCGAATTGTCGTTAACACCTCCTTGGATTTCCTTCGAAAGCATAAGAAGCTTACTGTAATGGATGATGTAACGATGGAGGCAATCACGCCTGGCAGTGAAGATGCCTATCCGAATATTGATTTAGAAAGAGCGCTGGATGACTTGCCGATGATGTATCGCAGTGTCATTACGCTTCGGTATTTTGAAGACTTGAAGATCGATGAAATCGCTGAGGTCTTGAAGGAAAATACGAGTACGATCAAGACGCGGCTCTACCAAGCACTTAAGCTTTTACGGATAAAAATGAACGATGATAAGCTAGTGGAGGTAAACTAACCATGGACGAGAAATTAGAGCAAATGAAACAAAATTATATGGACATTCCAATCCCTGCGGAACTCGATTTCATTGTTAATCAAGCCATTAAACAACATAGAAAAAAGCCGAGAACTAATCTGAAGTGGATGACTGCTGTCGCGGCAGCAGCAATTGTCCTGGTTGCGGGTCTGAATACGAGCCCAGCGTTGGCCCAAACCTTATCTGAGATGCCAGTCGTCGGCAAATGGATGAAAGTCCTGACTTTTCGAGAGTTTAAATATGATGATGGCGCGCGTGAAGCACAAATAGAGGTCCCTATCATTACAAATATGGAAAATAAAGCGTTAGAGGAATCCCTAAATGCGAAGTATTTGGAGGAAAGTAAAAAGCTCTACACAGACTTCATGGTGGATGTTGAGGAAATGAAAGCAAGTGGCTTAGAGGGACATCTGGGTGTTGATAGTGGCTATATCGTCAAAACGGACAATGATAAGATTTTCTCTATAGGCAGGTATGTGGTCAATACAGTGGGTTCTTCGTCGACAACTTTCCAATACGATACGATTGATAAAAAGAATCAACTGCTCATCACATTGCCAAGCTTGTTTAAGGATGAGGGATATATGCAAGTCATCAGTAACAATATTAAGGAACAAATGAAACAACGGATGAAAGACGACCCTTCAAAGGTTTATTGGGTGGAAGGGGTAGCGAATGAGGTGAATTTTGCGTTTAAAATGATCAAAAAAGATCAAAGCTTCTACATTAATAAGGATGGCAAGCTTGTTATCGTGTTTCAGAAATATGAGGTTACGCCTGGTTATATGGGTGGACCTGAGTTCATCATACCGACTAACCTCCTAAATGAGCTGTTAAGTACGCATGCTTATCTTTCCCCCGAATAAAATGGGACATTGTTGCCTACATTAATTGGGTATGCAAAACATCAGCTGGGGGTATTACCATGCCGCAACAAAAGGAACTTGGCTTAGCGCAAATTAAGGATGTTGCCCAAAAGGCAGAGCAAGCAGCAGAACAGACGCTGCAAGTTGCACAGCAAATCTATTCGCAAGCTACGGCTGCCGCTCTCACTGAGGCTGAGCAGCAGTTGGAGGATCTACAAACTCAAATCAAGCAAGCGCAGCAGAAGACGGAAGATCTCAAACAAGAAATGAAAACGCAGAGTGAGTCTACGCAGTCATAGAGCTGAGCCCCACATTCGTGGGGTTATTCTAATGCGCAATAGAAATGGAGGAAATCTTTATGCCGCGACGTAAAAGTGGACCACATACCATTGATCCGAATAAAGCGATGATCCAATCGGTGCATTATGAAGACGGAAGTATCCAAGCTGTTCAATTTCAAAATGGGCAAGTGGTGGATGTTCAGACTGCAATTGAGATGACGGAAGCTGATTTAATCGAAGATGCGAATACGGGTGTGAATCGAAAAGGGGAGAAAACCTTGCGTTCGTATCCCGATGGAGATCCGAGCAATAATCTATCGAATTTACCACGGTTTTAACTGGTTTGGCTTATAAGCTGCTTACCTATGTTTTGGGGTAAGCAGCTTTTTCGGCATTAAAAAAAGCTGCTGAGTGGACTCAGCAGCTTTGAATGCGTTTGCACATTATTTTTTAAAATAGCCTCCGACATAATGGTAGACTACACCAAGTGCACCGAGATAGTACGCGATTTTTAGAATGAAATCGGTATGATCTAGCGGCATCATGTTGGAAATTAAGAATAAAGGGAAAACAAAGTACAAAAGGTCTTTCAAGTAAGATGTAACCGTAGAGCCGGAGAAAGTTCCTGCTGCAAACGATTTGAACAAATCTACTACAAAGCTAAGACCCATGACCCCTAAGACAAGCCACATTGCATAAAGCATTAAACCCGATAGTGTAAGTGCCATGTCTGATTCACCTCCACATACGATGATTTGCTTTCAATCTATCATATGCAGCAATGTGACAAGTCGTGCTAAGTAGTCGGAAATTTTTGCGGTTAGGTATGCATCGTGTTTCGAAAAATGAGAGGGGACACACCTACATATTTCTTGAAAATACGTGAAAAGTAAAACACATCCTTATATCCTAGTGAATCGGCGATTTCTTTCACGGAATTCGTCGTGTTCAGTAAAATATTTTTGGCTTCGGCCATTTTCATTCTATGCATGTACGTATTTAATGGATATCCGGAATATTCGCTGACGATTCTGCGAAGGGTAGAAAGTGAGATATGATGGCGTTTGGCGATACTTTGCGCATCAAATGGCTGATATAACGAATCGCTGAGTTCATCGATGAGATTAATATATTGCTGTGTCTTCGTCGTTTCAATTGTGGCTTCTGCCCGTTGAATAAATTCAAAAAGTAATGACTCCACGAGCAACGCTGCCCGATCAATATTGGCGGGAATGCCACTTTCCATCCCAATGAAAATGCGTTCAATCCGATTGTGCTGTGCAGCATCTTCATACCCAACCTGTTTCACTTGATCTAGTTCCGTGAGCCAGCTATTCTGCCATTCCTTCACGCGGCTGCCTTCGAGGGTGAAATAGTACTCGTCCCAGAATCCGCTTGGATCAGGACCATAGGAGTACACATTATTCGGAAGGAAGAAGAAGAGGCTGCCGCTTTCAACCTTTTGTACAGGTCCATCATTTACTTGGAAGGTGCCTTGTCCTCCTGCGATATATACAATAGCGAAGCTATCGAACTTGGCATGGCTCCGGAACATAATCCGACCAGGCAAATGTCCAACATAGAGAATACGTAAGGATTGCAGTTTTAATTTACTGGCATCGATGGGTAAAGTAATGATTCGAAGTGGATAGGGACTTATCGTATCGTCCATGAACCTAGGCATAACATACATTCCTTCCGAGCTTACTCCGTGATATGATATTGAAAGTTAAAACGCATTAACTTTCGTGTGTTTTCATTATAAATGAGATTCCATGCCTTCGTAACCCAGTTTACCAAAATTTCGTTCAGAAAGTGAGAACAACATGACAACCGCCCTAAAACGATTATTACTGATGAGTGTGAGTTCTGGCATTATTTTTAACTATATGGGTATTTTCATTAACCTTTTCATATGGGAGAAGGGAAATTCAATCTTTGACATCGCATGGTTCAACCTGATCATGTTTCTAGTATGGGGCTTAGCTTTTATGTTCGGTGCGAATCTCTTATCCAAGTACACGATTGGCTCTGTCATGCGGGTCGCTGCGATAGGTGCAGGGATCACCTTCGTCCTTCTTTCTTGGGTGCATTTTGAGCCTAAAATCTTGTATATTACTTTGATCGCTGTCCCAGTTGGGCTTACGAATGGTCTATATGGTTCTGCGCAAAATATGGGGATCTCTCTTTTCGGAAAAGGGAAGGAGTTTACCGCTTTCTTCTCCGCTATTAGTGTGATTGGTCAGTTGATTTCTTTCCTTAATCCTTTGCTTTTCGCGGCTATTATTAAGTGGCTGGGGTTTACAGCATCCTTCTTCATTATGTTCATCTTCATCGCACTTATGATTTTTACATCGTATTTCGTTCCACCCATCTCATTAAAAGAAGCAAATGAACCCGTGTTTCGCAAGTTCCGCTTGGGTCAAGTATTCTCAACACCACAATTGAAATGGATGATTCCTTCGCTTGTTGCTGGTGGATTTTTCATTCAGTTTCAGGGTATTTTCTCGCTGATCTTTACCTTTTCGGTAACACAAGATAAGCTCAACATTGCTTTGCTGCAAATCATGTACACATCGTTCACGATTGCGTGTGTATTCATCTATCGCCGCTTTAGTCGTACTCGTCAGATTAGTGATAACAGATGGTTAACCTTTGGCATGGGGGCCGCGGCAGCAGGGTTCTTGTTAGCGTTATTCCCTACACCTTTGATTCTCATTCTATCCAACATATTAACGACGATCGGATTGTTTTTCTTCGCTACGATTTGGAGCTCGAGACAATTCCTTGCGACCTATCAATTAGAACCCATTCATCAAACCAGAGTGCTGGTTTGGCGGGAACTCATCCTTGTTATTTCACGAATGTTCTTGTTGGCGTTAATCCTCGGTATACATGACTTCGATGGTTTCGTATTCAAGGCTGTGATGATCTTTAGTTTCTCAAGCGCGTTGTTAATCCCATATTTTTCGAAAAAGAGCGATGACTCTGCTGAGAAGACTGTTATAAATGGCGTGGAATCTTAGGATTCCCGTTTTTTTATATGCGTGAGAATTTAATTAATATAATAAATAATTAATGACAATAATTATATTTTCGTGGATAAAATATCTCTTGAGATGGGGTAGATGGGGAAACTATGGTATAATAAATCACACTATGGCATGAAAGCAGGCGACATACGCAGCATGAATGGACAAAATCGGAAAGATGTTGTGCCCGGCAAAGAAGTGAACATCGTGTTGAAGCAAGACCAGCGAAGCGGGAAACTTACACGCGGGATCGTGAAGGATTTATTGACGAATTCACCTACACATCCCCATGGTATAAAAGTAAGACTCACGGATGGCCAGGTAGGCCGCGTGAAGGAAATTATAACGCCGTCCAACTGACGGATCATGGAGGGGAATAGAGGATGGCAAAAACAAAAGTAGCGAAACGGCCTACGCGAGATGAATTCGTACTCGAAGAAATCGGGAACCAGTTGTCGGAGGCGAAGATGGAAAATTCCGAGATTGTGCTGACCGTTTGGGGACGTGAAGCAACGGTGCGCGGCACGATCGCGACGATGGATTCACGTACGGGCAGAGTACATATGGATTGTAAAGGTGAGCTGGAAAAGGTGCCTTTTATGGATATTATGAAGGTGGAGTATCCGCGGGATTAAGATGTGTGCATGGAAATGAAATAACTTAGTTACACCAAAAATTGGGAGGTTGTAAGGTCATAGAGACTTTGCAACCTTTCTTTTTTTAATTTCCAATATTTTGAACAAGTGATAGAATGAAAAGGTGTTATCATTGAAAACCAAAACCAATTCAAATTAAAGGAAGAGATACAATGAGTGAATTTACTTCAGGACTTTTATTATTGGCCTCACATAAAGAAGCAATTAGAAAACATGCCATTCCAAATTCGTTACTTAAGGTAATTGATGAAAAGTGGGTCGCTTATTTAACCCGTAAAGATTTTTGTATTAATTTTAGTGAAGCTCCAGCGTATATAACTCAATTATCAGTGGACGCTCCAGTGCTTTATTTTTGTAATTGTGGAGATCACTATTGGGGCTATCGAGTTTTTTCAGAGGGAAATGAAATTGCTAGTTTTAGAATTTCATATGAGTTCGATGAAGAACTTACAATGAAGATTTTTGAAGAACGTTATCCTGATCGTGAAATCATTGAACTATTTACCACTGACTATCATAAAGAAATTAATACATATATTAAAGAGAATGGATTGAAGGAAAAGGCGTATAATGAATTATTTGAAAAATGCAATGTTGCAGCTTTTAAGCAATTTCATGTAACAGATAATCAAATCGACAAATTACGTGTAGTTCTGAACTCGAACTATTTCAGACACCATGATAATATCTTTAATATTGTAGATGAATTTAAAGAAATTTTAGGGATAAATGCAATGAGTTGGATAAGATACGAACAAGTTGAAGAAGACCTGGATTATGAGGAGAAATTTTAGTATTAGGTAGTTTTCGAAGTAGTATAAGCAATTATTTATAATTTAAAATTGCACTAAATCTATATTTAACGCAATTTAGCTTTTAACGGACGGAGATTAACAGCATGGACACTAGTTTAGCGTATGATGACGAGTATTTGGAGCTTTTTGACTCCTGGATGAAGGACCAGGGGTTCACGAAACGAACACAGCAAGCCTACCTAGGCGATGTTCGTTTATTTCTAGCGAGCCTGGGAGAGAAAGCTTTGCCTACAATCGAGGCGATTGATATTATGCGATTCTTGACGAGGATGCGTCAAAGTGGGGCAGGGGATGCGGCGAGGAATCGGTATCTCTCGTCGATCCGCACTTTTTTTGCAGCGCTCGTGGAGCTGCAGATTGTTGTACATAATCCTTCGATCACTGTCAAAAAATCGAAGGTGGAGAAGAATCCAGTTCCAACCTTTCTGAGTGAGGAGCTGCTCTCTGTTTTTTTGCAATCCATTGAGGGGAAATACCAGATTCGCAATGTGGCGATGTTTCTATTGATGAGCTATGCCGGCTTGCGCGTCAGTGAGCTTCACCGATTGAACATCTCCGATTTCAATCGGGGTACGAATTCTTTGATGGTCCTCGGCAAAGGCCGCAAGTGGCGTGTGATCCCGCTTCCGGGCGAAATCGTTCAAGTGCTTGAACGCGCGCTTGAAGAGCGCATGGAAGCGAGAAGTGGTGCGGAGCAGCCATTCTTTGTCTCCCAATTCGGTCGGCGGATAAGCATCCGAATGATTCAAACGATTGCCGAGAAGCATTTCGGTCATTTGAAAGGTAAGTACATCGAGCTGCAAGGCAAGTCGTTTTCCAGCCATAAGCTGCGGCATACGTTCGCTACGATGCAGGTGCTTGCTGGCACGGATATCCGGACGCTGCAAGAGTTGCTTGGTCATGCGAGCATTCAAACAACGCAAATTTATACACATGTAGGAGATAAACAAAAGCAAGATGCGATGAATCGCGTTTCAGCGTTTATTCCTACTGGCATGGGATTCTAAGTGTACTAATATGTAAATTTTCTGCATATAAGGCAACAGAGAGTATCTAGTTCACTATGATGTCTTGGGTAGGAGGCAGAATGATGGCAATACGGCCCCCCATATTACAAAGTGGAGATACGGTAGGTATTGTTACGTTAGGAAGTCCACTTGATGCAAGCACAATTGATGCAAGGATTCAGACACTTGAGAATATGGGATTTAATGTCGTCGTGGGTAAATATGCGTATGCATACGGGGGGATCGTGGCAGCCACCGCTCAGCAGCGAGCAGAGGATCTCATGAATATGTTTTTAAATCCGAATGTGAAAATGATACTGCCCACAAGAGGTGGAACAGGGGTCAAGGATATTCTGCCCCTTCTGGATTATAGGATTATTAACAGCCATCCTAAGATCGTAACGGGATACAGTGATATTACGATTTTATTAAATATCCTCTACCAATTTGCCAATCTAATTACATTTCAAAGTCTTTTGTTAATTGATTTTGATTCGCATACACCATCTTATAACTTCGATCAATTCTATGCTGCAACATCAACACTGGTGAGTCCAAGAACGATTCAGAATCCACCCGGCATGCAACTGAGCAGCCTTGTAAAAGGGAATGTAAGAGGAGCCATGGTAGGCGGTAACCTTACTTCATTTGTTGGTACACTTGGAACGTCATTCGAAGTGAATACGAAGGGGAAAATAATCCTCATTGAAGAGACGCATGAGCCAACAAATACGATTTATCGGTATCTGACGCAATTGATTATGGCGGGGAAGTTCCGTGATTGCGCTGGGATCGTGATGGGGCAATGTACGAATTGTTCCAATTCGTACTTTACCACGTACAATGACCTAATTGTCGGGCTGATTGCACCATTAGGAAAGCCACTGCTGACCAATTTGAGCACAGCTCATGGCTTATATAAAGCTGCGATTCCCATCGGAGCTATGGTCGACCTCGATACGTATTCGAATAGACTTACTGTAGTTGAGCCAACTGTTTCAAGCTAGTGCAGCATACGTAAGTTTAACCCAAAAAAAGAAATAGCCGTCGGCTGTAACCGCGGCTATTTTTATTCTAGTTTATTAAACGACGTGCTCCCCAATAATGCTCATCGTAGTAGGGAGTTCCGAAAAGAGTGCTTATTTTAACTTCTCTCGTTCCCATTGTGCCTGCTTGAAGAATTTGGTTATTGCCTAAATAGATCCCAACATGGGAAACACCCGTGGTATAGGTTCCTTGTAGAAAAACTAGGTCCCCCTTACGAAGATTACTCTTCTCTACAGGCGTTCCTAATTGACTTTGCAAAGCTGCGGAATGAAGAAGATTAAAACCATGTTGGTTAAACGCATATTGCACAAAGCCTGAACAATCAAAAGCAACATTAGGTGTGCTCCCGCCAAAGACATAAGGGACGCCAAGCTGCTTCATCCCTGTTGCTATGATGGCATCTGCTTTTAGTTCCCAGCTTGCTTTTTGAACAGTCTTTACAGGAATCGTAATGATAACGCCTTCATAAATATTATTCGCATTAACTTTCGGATTGCTAGCGATTAGTTCGTTAAGTGGCACATTAAACTTCTGTGAAATGGACCAGAAAGTGTCAGAATCAGTAGCGACGTATGAATTGGCAGGTGCGGCATTCGCGATTCCCCCGAACATAAGACTTGTGGCGACTACGGTTGTAAGAATGAGCTTTCTCATCGTGTTCCTCCTAGATGTCTAATGTGTTTACTTTCACATTCTATCAAATTGAAGAAATAGAGAATATGAGCAAAATATGGATATCGAAACTAATGGGAATAATTTGTTTACATAATATTAGTTATGTAACACTCAAAACGTTTGTAAAGTCGCACGATCGCACGATCGACCTCCGATTTTACACTGTGTCAAATGACAATTCTAATTCAGGAACACAATGTATAATGAAAATTCAAAAATTCGTTATATAATATAACATATAGGGTTATTTATACTCACAGATACGTAACGCACTCGCAAGCGTAAATAAGGAGGAACCCGATGTATTCAGACTTTTCCCGTCAGAAAGTGGAAATTTCCTTAGAAGGCGTCGGTATGGTGTTCGGTAAGAAAGGGAGGCAAGTGACTGTTCTTCAGGAAATCACCTTCGATGTCGGTCAGAATGAACTCGTCTCCATACTAGGGCCTTCAGGCTGTGGCAAATCAACGCTACTTCGACTGATGGCTGATCTGCTTCAGCCCTCCTGCGGTCAGATTACGATTCAGAAGGAACACCCCCAAGAGGTACGGTTGCGTAGAAAATTCGGCATTATTTTTCGGACACCCAACCTGTTTGAATGGCGGACGGTACGAGAGAATATCGAGTTACCACTTGAAGTTATGGGGCTGAATCGCAATTCCTTTCAGGAACGTGTGGACCAGCTGCTTGACACCGTTGGCTTAGCAAAGTTCAAAGATTATTACCCGTGGCAGCTCAGTGGCGGTATGCAGATGAGAGTAGCCATGGCTCGTGCGTTATCCCTCGATCCTCCCATTCTCTTCTTGGATGAACCCTTCTCAGCATTAGATACATTTACAAAAGACAAACTGCAGCTTGATTTACTAGACATTAAGAAAAAGATGAACAAAACCATCGTTTACGTCACCCGCAGCATTACAGAAGCCGTATTCCTCTCTAATCGGATCATCGTATTATCCGCAAATCCAGGTCGTGTGCATGCCATCCACCAAGTCCCATTAGGTGATCGTACTTTGCAAACGCGTGAGTCCCCACTATTTCATGAATTAACCGTTGCTGTTCAAAAGTGTGTTTACGAGGGTAATGAACCCTCAGAGTAACTCTACCAGATGAAAATAATAGTAAAAGCTAGGGATGACAACCTCTTTTCAGACATAGAAATATAGTAAGAGACAACAGATATAAGACGAACAGGTATATCCGTGGATCGTAGATGATATCTGGTTTTGTGAACCTTGCTTTAACAACAGGAGGGGACTGCTTATGCGTGCTCAGGGCGATGTTGATCCATTATTGGTAAAAGAGGAGCTGCTCGAGAAAGATCGCAAATATGTGTGGCATCATATGACGGCGCATAATGAGAATCCGATGATCATTGCCTCTGGCGAGGGCAGTTGGGTGACAGATATCGATGGCAATCGCTATTTGGATGGCATGTCCGGGTTATGGTGCGTGAATGTTGGTCATGGCAGAAAGGAAATTGCTGAAGCAGCCGCTGAGCAAATGATGAAGATCGCTTATGCCACGCTGGTACAGTCCCACATTCCGGCTATTGAGTTAGCGGAAAAATTGAATGAGTGGCTCGATGGAGAGTATCGCATTTTTTACTCAAATTCAGGGTCAGATGCCAATGAAGTTGCGTTCAAAATTGCCAGACAATATCATCATCAAAATGGAAAGCCAAGCAAGCATAAATTCATTTCGCGTCATCGTGCCTATCATGGGAATTCCATGGGCGCCTTGGGCGCAACGGGCCAAGCTCAGCGGAAGTTGAAATACGAGCCGCTTGGTGTCGGTTTCCAGCATGTACCGCCGCCTTATTGTTATCGGTGTCCTTTTGGACAGACGAAAGAGACCTGCAGCTTACAGTGTGCGAAAGCAATCGAAAATGCCATCGTTTGGGAAGGCGCGGATTCCGTTGCAGGTGTGATCCTGGAGCCAACGATTACTGGCGGCGGTATGATCGTTCCACCTGATGATTATTTACCGATGGTTAGAAGCATTTGTGATAAGCATGATGTTTTGCTGATCGTAGATGAAGTCATTTGCGGATTTGGACGGTCGGGCAAGCCCTTCGGTCATATGAATTATGAGGTGAGACCCGACATCGTCACGATGGCCAAAGGGTTAACAAGCGCCTATTCACCGCTTTCAGCGACGGCTGTTTCAGCTGAGCTATACGACTCTTTCAAAGAGAAAGAGGCGACGAGCCATTTTAGACATATCAATACGTTTGGCGGGAATCCCGTTTCCTGTAAGGTCGCATTGACGAATCTCGAGATTATCGAGAGGGAAGGATTGGTTGAACGTTCAGCTGACATAGGGAAAGCCTTCAGAGCGAGATTGGAGCCATTACAGCAGCATCCGCACGTCGGTGATATTCGTATTTTCGGCTCGGCGATGGGCATTGAGCTGGTAGAGGACCGAGAATCGAAGATTCCCGCTTCAGTCGAAAGGGTAACGAGTATCATCCTAGCCTGCAAAAGCAAAGGACTGCTCGTCGGTAAGAATGGGGACACTGTTCCTGGTTACGCCAATATTGTGACACTTAGTCCTCCATTATCCTCAACAGACGAAGATGTGGATTTTATTATTGAAACCTTACTAGCCGTGTTTGGAATCGAGCAAGAGAAAGAGAAAGGATGATCGGACTTGTCGACAATGCCACTTATCCAAATCAACGCAGAACGTCTTGGTCAGCACATTCATGATCTCGCGCAAATTGGGAAAATAGGCGAAACAGGCGTTTGCAGACTCGCGCTTTCCAAGGAAGATCGAGCAGGCGTGGAGCTGGTGAAATCCTGGATGGAGGAAGCAGGGATGGAAACGTATATCGACCCCTTCGCTAATCTGATCGGCGTGTGGCACGGGAGCGATACGCAGGCACCTGTTCTTATGCTCGGTTCACATGTCGATTCGCAGCCCTATGGAGGGCGGTTCGATGGTGCAATCGGCGTGCTTGGCGCAATAGAAGCGGTGCAAACGATGGTGGAGGAAGGCGTGAAACCCGCTTGTAATATCGAAGTTGTCGCTTTCTGTGACGAAGAAGGAAGCCGCTTCAATAAAGGGTTGTTCGGAGTTAGGGGAATGACCGGTAAGCTCGAAGCGGATGAGTTGGAACGGACGGACAAAAACGGCGTCACCCGCCGTGAAGCGTTATTGGAATTCGGCTGTGATCCAGCGAATTTCGAAGGATATACGTTCCAAGAGGGCCGTATCGGGGCTTTTCTGGAACTTCATATCGAGCAAGGACCGGTGCTGGAGTCCATGAATGAGCCGATTGGTATCGTAAGTGGCATCTCCGGTCCATTATGGCTCACAGTGGAAATGACTGGCTTCGCTGGCCATGCTGGCTCCGTTCCCATGTCGATGCGTCACGATGCAATGCTCGGCAGTGCCAAAATCATCGTCGCACTGAACGAACTTGTATGCCGAGAACCAGGTGCACCTACAGTCGGGACGGTTGGCTCGCTCTCGGTGTTTCCGGATTCCAGGAACATCATTCCAGAGAAAGTCAGCTTCACGATTGATCTACGTGACATTGATATTTGTCGCCGAAACGCGCTTGAAGCTGAGCTGCTTAGTGTCATCGAGAACGTAGCCTGTGAGCATGGCCTCACCTATACGATTCGAGAGGATACGAACAGTGAGCCTCGCTACTGTGCGAATTGGATCAAGCATACGCTTCACAAGGAAGCGGGGTTGATGGGGATGAAGCCGCCGGAGCTGATGAGCGGCCCATTCCATGATTCGCTGACGATGTCCTACGTGTGCGACTACGGCATGATTTTCGTGCGCTGCCTCGAGGGCATTAGTCACAATCCGAAAGAATATGCTAGTCCTGAGGATATTGCACTGGGAACGGAGCTACTCTATCGTACGGCCCACCAGATTGTTGTAGACAAAGGGGGCTTCCAAGCATGAGTCTTGTCAGAATCGGTTTGATCCAAGCTTCACATGACGTGCATGGAGATGAACCGATCGCAAAGCATAAGGAGCTCGCCATCCAGAAGCATCTCGGCTTGGTGCGCAGTGCGGCTGCGCAGGGAGCGCAAATCGTCTGCTTGCAAGAAATCTTCTACGGTCCTTATTTCTGCGCTGAGCAAACAACGAAATGGTACGATGCAGCTGAAGAAATTCCGAATGGACCGACGACGAAGCTTTTTCAAGATGTGGCGAGGGAACTAGGCATTGTGATCATTCTACCGATCTACGAGCGTGATGGAATTGCCTCCTACTACAACACAGCGGCAGTCATCGATGCTGATGGTGCTTATTTAGGCAAATACCGGAAGCATCACATTCCACACGTTGCAGCAGGTGGCGGGTCATGCGGGTTCTGGGAAAAGTATTATTTTAAACCGGGCAATCTCGGATATCCCGTATTTGATACCGTTTTTGCCAAGGTAGGTGTCTACATTTGCTATGATCGTCACTTTCCGGAAGGAGCTAGAGCATTGGGGCTCGGCGGTGCAGAAATTGTGTTTAATCCCTCCGCAACCGTTGCAGGTACGTCAGAATATCTATGGAAGCTGGAACAGCCAGCGCATGCAGTAGCCAATGGGTATTATGTTGCTGCTATTAATCGCGTCGGGGTGGAAGCGCCGTGGAACATGGGGGAATTTTACGGACAGTCGTACTTGGTGGATCCGCGTGGATCTATCGTGGCTATAGGTAACCGGGATCAAGACGAGGTCATTATTGGGGATATGGATAAATCGTTGATTCGTGAGGTACGCAATGTTTGGCAGTTTTATCGAGATCGCAGACCTGAAACCTATGATCAAATCACGCAATTGTAAATGAGGGAGGAGGAGCGAAGATGAGTACGACATTTATTTCTTTAACGGATTTGAGGCGTAATTTTGCCGAAGTGAAGGCAGGTATGAAGCCCAAAGAGGCGATCGAAGAATCCAACCGCTGCTTGTTCTGTTATGACGCTCCTTGCCAGCACGCCTGTCCAACAGGCATTGATATCCCTTCTTTTATTAAAAAGATTGCCTCGGGCAATCTAAAAGGCTCCGCCAGAACGATTATGGAGGCCAATCCGGTTGGCGCATCCTGTTCGAGGGTATGTCCCACAGAAGAATTATGCGAAGGGGCTTGCGTACTCAATCATTCGTCCAAGCCTATTCTGATCGGTCAATTACAGCGATACGCGACGGATTGGGCAATCAAGAATGAACAGATTTTATTTAAAGCGGGTGCTAGTAACGGTAAATCAGTGGCGATTGTTGGAGGCGGTCCTGCGGGACTTTCGGCAGCTCGCGAGCTTGCCCGCTTTGGTTTTAAGGTGACAGTGTTCGAAGCGAAGGAGCAGGCAGGTGGCCTGGATACCTTCGGCATCGTATCGTTTCGACTACCACAGGAAGTTTCACTATGGGAGGTTGAGCAAGTGCGGCAGCTCGGTGTCGAGTTTCGTATGAACACACGTGTAGGGGTTGAGGTAGCCCCTACGGAGCTATTAAACGATTACGATGCTGTTGTATTAGCCGTTGGGATGTCTAAGGTGCCAATGCTAGGCATTGATGGGGAAGAATTGACGGGTGTCTATGACGCCATTGATTTCGTAGAATCGACGAAAATCGCTCCTGATCTTGATGGGTCCCTCGTTGGAAAGCGGGTAGCCGTGATTGGCGCGGGGAATACCGCGATTGATGCGGCTACGTGTTCCGTAAGGCTAGGCGCAGAACATGTACAAATCGTATACCGCCGTACACAAGAGGAAATGACAGCGTATGATTTTGAATACGAGTTTGCTAAGCTCGATGGCGTTGCGTTTCAGTGGCTTACTGCTCCACAGCGGATCCTAGGTGATGAGCAAGGGAACGTCGTTGGCATCGAATGTGTACGAATGGAGTTAGTGGATGCTGATGGGGGGCGCAAACGTCCGATACCCGTAGCAGATTCCGAATTTGTCATCGAAGTGGATGCCGTGATCAAAGCCATCGGCCAGACAAAGCATATCTCGCTGATCGAACAGTTCGGACTCGCGCATTCAAGGGGGACTGTGACCTTGCTGGATGCGGGCAGCGGGATGACTTCGAATCCAAAGATCTACGCGGCAGGCGATGTTATCTTCGGCGATGGACAGGGCGAAGCGATGGTCGTATCGGCAGCCCAGCAAGGGAAGATGACGGCATATGCCATTTATAAGCAGCTAGTAAAGGGGCAAGAGGCGTCGGCTTGAGGTAGGAATACTACAGAATCAGGAGGGATTCAGCATGGCTGATTTACGAACGAATCTAGCTGGAATTTCGTCACCCAACCCTTTCTGGTTGGCATCAGCTCCACCTACGAACACGGGATATCAGGTTCAGCGGGCTTTTGAGGCGGGGTGGGGTGGCGCAGTGTGGAAGACGCTCGGCGATCCGATTATTAACACATCCTCGCGTTTCGCAGCTGTTCATTTCAACGGGCAGCGTGTGGCGGGCTTCAACAATATCGAGCTGATCACCGATCGTCCTCTAGAAGTTAATCTCAAGGAAATCTATGAAACGAAGAAGCGCTTCCCTAATCATGCGTTGGTCGTGTCCCTGATGGTTGAGCCTAAACGGGAGAAATGGCACGAGATCGTCAAAAAAGTCGAAGCCGTCGGCGTAGACGGACTTGAACTGAACTTCGGCTGTCCGCACGGGATGGCTGAGCGTGGCATGGGCTCGGCTTCTGGCCAACAGCCAGACCTCGTCGAGGCGCAGACCATGTGGGCGAAAGAAGCCGCACAGACACCTGTAATTGTGAAACTGACGCCGAACATCACGGATATCACGAGCACCGCTTTAGCGGCGGTTCGAGGCGGAGCGGATGCGATTTCGCTCATCAACACGATTAATTCGCTAGCTGGTGTAGACATAGACTCGTGGAACACTATTCCACATGTCGGCGGCAAAGGCTCGCATGGCGGCTATTGTGGTCCTGCAGTGAAGCCAATCGCGCTTCACATGGTCGCGGATTGTGCGCGCAATCCAGGGGTGAATATCCCGATTTCTGGCATTGGCGGCATTTCCAATTGGCGCGATGCGGTTGAATTTATGCTAATGGGTGCAACAGGTGTACAGGTGTGTACAGCCGCCATGCATCATGGCTTCCGAATCGTGGAAGATATGATCGACGGATTGAATAACTATTTGGATGAGAAAGGCCTTGCCAGCGTCTCCGAGCTTATTGGAAAGTCCGTTCCTCGCTACTCCGATTGGGGGAACTTGGATTTGAATTATGCAGTAGTTGCCAAGATCGACACGGAAACATGTATTAACTGCAATAAGTGCCATATTGCCTGCGAGGATACCTCGCATCAGTGTATTGAGAGACATACTGACGATCAAGGGAAATCCTTTTTGCAGGTGCGGGAAGAGGATTGTGTAGGGTGTAATTTATGTGCGATTGTGTGTCCGGTAGATGGCGTGATCTCCATGGTTGAGGTGAAAGGGACAGAGGAGCCAATGACGTGGAACGAGCGTCAAGAGGCCGTTGCCAAGCTGTCAGCGGGAAAAGATGCCGATAAGAAGGAGGCTGTGTAGCCATGGCCAAGCTCATTAAGAATGGAACAATTGTCACTGCAACGGATCAGTATCGAGGGGATATTCTCATAGAGAACGGCATCATTACTGGGATCGGTCTTAACCTCACGCGAAAAGACGCCGAGATTGTGGACGCCACGGGAAAATATGTATTTCCTGGCGGAATTGATCCGCACACCCATCTGGATATGCCTTTTGGCGGGACGGTGACAGCGGATGATTTCGAGACAGGCACGATGGCAGCGGCATTCGGAGGAACGACCACGGTAATTGATTTTTGTTTGACGAATAAAGGGAAACCGCTAAGTCAGTCTGTTCAGACATGGCATCAGAAAGCGAAAGGCAAAGCCGTCATTGATTATGGTTTCCATTTGATGATTGCCGAAATCAACGATGAGGTGCTTGCTGAGCTGCCGAGCATGATTCATGACGAAGGCATCACTTCACTGAAGGTTTTCATGGCGTATAAGAACGTCTTCCAAGCGGACGACGGCACACTGTATCGGACTTTACTGGAAGCGAAAAAGCACGGCGCACTCGTTATGGTACATGCGGAGAATGGCGATGTGATTGAGTATTTAATCAAAGAAGCGCTCGAAGCCGGACATACGGATCCGATTTATCATGCGCTGACTCGGCCATCCCTGATTGAAGGAGAAGCTACGGGGCGCGCAGCCAAGCTCACGGCGTTAGCTAACTCTCAGCTCTATGTGGTTCATGTCACGTGTGAAGAAGCTGTCCAGCAAATTACGGAAGCACGTAATCGCGGGGTCGATATTTGGGGCGAAACATGTCCGCAATATTTGATGCTCGATCAAACATACCTGGAAAAGCCTGATTTTGAAGGCGCGAAATATGTCTGGTCCCCGCCGCTTCGGCCAAAGTTTCACCAAGACGTGCTGTGGAATGCGCTGAAAACGGGCCAGCTGCAGACATTAGGCTCGGACCAATGTTCGTTCAATTTTAACGGTCAAAAGGACTTAGGGCTCGGGGACTTTAGTAAAATTCCCAACGGTGGGCCTTGCATTGAGGACCGCTTCTCTATTCTGTTCTCTGAAGGGGTAGGGAAAGGGCGGATCACATTGAATCAGTTCGTAGATATTGTGTCTACGCGAAGTGCGAAGTTATTTGGCTTGTTTCCGAAAAAGGGGACGATTGCGGTGGGCGGTGACGCGGATATTGTTATTTTTGATCCGATTGCGAAGCGCACGATTTCCGCCGAAACCCACCACATGAATGTGGATTATAATCCGTTTGAAGGGCTTGAAATCACAGGGGAGCCAGTGACGGTTCTCTCTCGTGGCGAGTTCGTCATTCAGGATAAACAATTCGTTGGAGAGGCAGGAAATGGTCAATACATCAAGAGGGGAACGTATGTTTCGTCATCGTCAGCGGTAAACGCAGTGAAGAAAGAAACGGTCCAGGGAGGTGCCCCCAATGTCTGAATTTGAGCTCTATCAAGCAGAAAAGCAAAAACTTGACGGCTTTGTCGCACAGAAATACAAAATAGTCGGCGTGCTCGAAGATCTGGAAGGGGCATGGCTGGATCTCGAGCACCCCGGCGGGGAAACGGCTAGGCTGCATTTGACGACGGCCAATGCCAGAAAGTATTACGTCAACGTGTTGTTGTCGCAAGGCAAATCCAAAGCTTAACGGATAGCTCCGTTCAGATATTCATACCCATGCAAGGCGAGCTCCAACGCGATTCGCTTCTGTGGCTGCATGAAATCGTCGCCAAGAATCGCGGCGATTTTGTCCAGCCGATGGTATAACGTTTGCCGAACAATGAACAGCTCCTTCGCTGTTTCTTGTTTCGAGCCGGACAGCGTTAGATACATGTGCAACGTTTTCAGAAGCTGACCATTTTTCTCGCAGTCATACGCTACAATACCACCAAGATACGCTTCAATGAACGCGGTCAGTTGATCGGCTTGCTTCATAAGCAAGATCACCTTGTAGACGTGGAGTTCGTGATAGAAGGGCTTCGGAAGCACGCCGATATCCTTCTGGATCTCTACCGTCTCTAAGGCGGATTCATAGCTGTTGTGAATGTGAAGCGGGTCACTGACTGCCTTGCCAATGCCTAATAGTATCGGAAATAGTTGGGATTCTTGCGTTTTTTGCAAGCGCTGGATCGTTCGCAGGATTCTCTCATGACTTGTAGTAGACGGCGTTTGATCTAAAAGGATGAAGACGATACGCTGATCATACACCGTAGGCAACAAATATAAGCCTTCTCTTTCAAACAGGGAGCGGGCGATCATTTGTTTCTGAAAAAGAAGCGTTTCTTGCGATTTGAAGCTCTCGGTTCCTGCTGCCTTATCGAATACGCAAACGATGATTGGACCCAGTTTCACCGCAGGCTTGACGGACATGACATACTCACGAATATCTTGTAGAGAATGTTTACCGCTTAACCAATCGGTCACCCAGAGGTCCTGTTTGTAGCGAGTTTTCTCCTCGATATAAGTGGTGCGCATCATTTCTTGCGCAATAGCGGTCGCACAGCGATCCAATGCGAGTATTTGAAACTCACTGAGCTCCTGTTCGGCATATAAAAGCAGGTCGGCGAACAAATGTTCTAACGCGAGAATAGGGCGATGGGCTAGCTTGTTTTTGACATCGGATAAGTGAAAAATTTCGCCAAAAATCCATTTCTCATAAAAAGCAGCACCCTCATCTTTCGGAAGTGAAGGGACGAAAACCGCCTCTGTATCGAAAGGGAAGAAGGCTACCTGCGCGTGTGTCGTTTCTTGCAGCAGCTTGAGCAGCGGCTGTAAGCCTTTGCCTGATAAAAGCAGTTGATTCAGCTTTGTGGAAAGCGATTCTAGATCGGAGACCATTTTGTGATGCTGATGAATGAAATGCGTATGTAAATCCTGCGTGATATCAATATAACGAACTTCCTCGTGGAAAAAAATGAGCGGAAAATTGGCTTGAAGGGCAAGCGTCTTCATACTCTCAAGCGGCTGCTTTGTATAGGTACCCAACTCGATACAAAGTCCTGAAGCTCCGCTGTCAATCAATTGCTGTAGGAAGGAAAGACTCGTTTCCTCATTGTCCTGCCAACCAATCCCCGTGCTTAGTATAAGTTCATTCCCATTCAAAAGGTGACCAACTTGCGTAACTTCCATGATGTGAACCCAGCGAACTTTACGGGCTAAAGCTTCCTCTGTTGCAATAGCCTCAGCCTTATGAAAGAGTGGACGCTGCAAAATATCATGCACAGTTAATTGTAAAAGTGTCTGTACCAAACCGAATCACCACTTCCATGGAAGGTAAGTTGACGTATTCATGCACAATGAAGGAATGAACTTTATTATACAATGTGTCCAATGACTTGTGGTGAAAATTTCTAGCCCCAGGAGATGAACGACGATGACGAACCTGCAAAATTTGATCAATGGCGTTTGGGTGGATTCAGTAAGCGGTGAAATGAGTGATGTCATCAATCCTGCAACAGGTAAAGTGATCGCGCGCGTGCCATTATCGACGGCAGAGGATGTGGAGCATGCTGTGGACGCTGCTCAACATGCCTATGAAGCATGGAGTAGAACACCTGTTCCAAAACGTGCACGAGTCTTGTTTCATTATTGGCAGCTACTGCAGTCTCATGAGCAAGAGCTCGCTGAGTTGATCACGAAAGAGAACGGGAAGAGTTACAAGGAGGCTTTAGGTGAAGTTCTGCGCGGCATCGAATGTGTAGAATTTGCTGCCGGTGCACCATCACATATGATGGGAGCTACGCTCGCAAACATTTCTGCGGAAATGGATTCCGAGTTATTTCGTGTGCCGCTTGGTGTTGTAGGGGGTATTACTCCGTTTAATTTCCCGATGATGGTGCCATGTTGGATGTTTCCCCTTGCGATTGCCTGTGGGAACACCTTTGTGCTGAAGCCATCGGAACGCACCCCGCTGACAGCCATGAAATTAGCTTCGTTGATGCAAGAGGCGGGACTCCCTGATGGTGTGCTCAATGTCGTGCATGGGGCGCATGATGTAGTCAATGCGTTGACGACGTTACCTGCTGTCAAAGCCGTATCCTTCGTTGGCTCGCAGCCTGTGGCCAAGTATGTATATGAAAGAGCATCAGCTGCGGGTAAAAGAGTGCAAGCCTTAGCAGGCGCTAAAAATTATCACATCGTCATGCCTGATGCGCATCAGGAGAAAACAATTGAGAATATCGTCATGTCGTCGTTCGGCTCTGCGGGTGAACGCTGTATGGCGTGTTCAGCTGTCGTGGTTGTGGGGGATGGTGAGTCATTTGTGAGGGGTCTGCAGGAGGCTGCTGCACAGTTGGTGCTGGGCAGTGGAATGGAGGAGCAGGTGACGCTGACACCGATTATTCGAGAAGAGCAGCGGACGCGAATTGCGGGCTATATTGAGAAAGGCATCGCAGAAGGCGCCAAGCTGCTGATCGATGGGAGAAAGGTGGACGCGTGTGAAGGCGAGGGGTTTTTCCTCGGGGCGACGATCTTTGATCATGTGAAGCCTGAGATGACGATTGCCAGAGAGGAGATTTTCGGGCCTGTGCTATCGTTATTTCGTGCGGCGGATCTGAGCAGCGCATTGGAGTTAGTGAATCAATCACGCTTCGGGAATTCAGCGGTTATTTACACAGAGAATGCGAAGGCTGTGCGTCAATTCCGCGAGGAGGTAGAAGCGGGGATGCTGGGTGTTAATGTTGGCGTACCCGCGCCGATGGCCTTCTTCCCCTTCTCAGGCTGGAAGGATTCGTTCTATGGCGATCTGCATGCCAATGGCAAGGACGGGGTCGAATTTTACACGAAGAAGAAGATGATGACTTCGCGGTATTTTTGAGCGTGGCTGAGGGGGAGGATTGCTGTAAGGGTGAAAACACCGTTACAGCATTTGCCCCCTCAGGTTAATGGCAATTCGGAATAACGCCAACCGCCGCTACGGCGGTTTTTTTCATTATAGCCAAAGAGTCCGTTGTCGTGATCCCATCAATTTAGTATGATGGAGTGTACGTCAAGAGGAATACGGAGGACTCTATTACAATGAAGAAAAACCGCAAAAACAGTAACTCCATGGGGCAATATCGCGAGCTGCTAGGCCGCTATTTGTTTCCTCAGAAGGGGACGCTGATTGGACTGACCTTGCTATTGTTCGCATCCATTGGACTGCAGCTGATCAATCCGCAAATTATCCGCTATTTTATTGATACCGCGCAGTCGCAGGGGTCGATGCAGCCTCTTTTTACAGCTGCGCTCCTATTTATTGGCTTTGCGTTGGTCCAGCAGCTTGTATCCGTTATTGCGACTTATTTTAGTGAAAATGTCGGTTGGAAAACAACGAATAAGCTGCGCGTTGATTTAGCCGCACATTGTCTGTCATTGGATATGTCTTTTCATAAAAGCCATACATCCGGCTCGTTGATTGAGCGAGTGGATGGCGATGTGAATGCGCTTGCTAATTTCTTCTCCAGCATGATCATTCATTTATTTGGCAATGTGCTGTTGATGGCAGGAATTCTTGTGCTCTTATTCTGTGAAAATTGGTTAATTGGCGTTGGAATGGCAGTTTTCGTTGTTGTTGCGATTTATATGATTGGGTGGATTCGTCAATTTGCTGTGCCCGTTTGGGCGGGGTGGCGGCAGGCGAATGCGGAGTTTTATGGTTTTATCGGTGAGCATTTGGAAGGGACGGAGGACATTCGCGCCAATGGTGCCGTGAGCTTCGTGATGAATCGTTTCTATACGATGCTCCGAAAAATGCTGCCACTGCGCGTGAAAGCATTCCTCGGCTTCTGTGCGATGTGGAACATGTCTATCTTCGTGTTCGCGTTAGGCAATGCGATGGCATTCGGGATCAGTGCCTACTTATGGCATGGCCATCACATTACGCTAGGAACCGTGTATTTAATATTCTTCTATACGGAATTACTGGCTAAACCCATAGAAAAGATCCGGACGCAAATGGAAGATTTGCAAAAAGCAGACGCAAGTATTTCCCGAATTCGAGAGCTATTCGCGATTCAGTCCAAGATCCAAGATGGACCAGGGGCTCAGCTCCCGGAAGGACCGCTTGGGGTTGATTTCAAAGATGTTGTATTTAGCTATGACGAGGATCAGCCGACGATTGATCACTTGACGATGACGCTGAAGCCTGGCGAGGTGCTAGGTTTACTAGGTCGCACCGGGAGTGGGAAGTCAACGATTGCTAGGTTATTATTGCGTTTCTATGATCCGCAAAGTGGTGTGATTGCTCTCAGCGGAACTGATATTCGCGATTGTAAGTTAGCAGAGCTGCGGAAGCGTGTCGCTCTCGTGACACAAAACATTGAAATCATTCAAGGGACCATTCGTGATAATTTAACCTTTTATAATGCGAAGATTCGGGATGAACAGATTATTGAGGTACTTCATGAGCTTGGCTTAGGCGCTTGGTATGAAGCGATGCCAGAGGGACTGGATACAGGGCTTGCTTCGGGCGGAAGCAGTTTGTCTGCGGGAGAGGCGCAATTGTTGGCTTTCGCACGTGTGTTCTTAACGAATCCGGGACTGGTCATTATGGATGAAGCCTCATCGCGATTGGATCCACTCACAGAGCAGCGGATGGAGAAGGCTGTATCCAGATTGTTAAATGATCGCTCCTGCATCATGATCGCCCATCGATTAGCTACCGTTCAGCGTGCGGATCATATCGTCATTTTGGATGGAGGGCGTGTGCTGGAATCAGGTCGCAGAGAGGTTCTTGCCGCTGACCCGAATTCCCGATTCAGCCAATTACTCGCGACAGGGTTAGAGGAGGTGTTGGCATGACGACGTTTCAATATTTAAAAGGACTTATTATGTATAAGCCTTTCCGGTATTTCATTAATGCCTTTGCATGGACGGTCATTTATTTGGCGCCGATCGCACCGGGTCTCATTACAAAAGAATTTTTCGACACGCTGACAGGGAATGCCAAGCTAAGCTTTGGCGTGTGGGGCTTAATCGCATTGCTGATAGGAGCGGCTTTAGGACGAATCCTGCTGATCGTCTTTGGATTCATAACGGATGTGCATTTCCGCTTTCGCATGGGGATGCTGCTTCGCCGTAATTTACTAGAGCATGTTCTCAAGCAACCAGGTGCACAAGCGATTCCTGTCTCGCCAGGGGAAGCGATTAGCCATTTCCGTGACGATGTAGATCAATCGGAAGAAGCGGCGAGCTGGTCGGTTGATGTGTTTGGGATGACATGTTTTGCCCTCGTGTCAGGGTACATATTGATTCGTATTGATGCACAAATGACATTGCTTGTGTTCATGCCCATCGTGATCGTGATTACAGCGGCTCAGCTCGCAACCGTACGTTTGCAGAAATATCGTGCAGCGAGCCGGGAATCTACCTCGAAAGTAACCGGTGAAATCAGCGAAATGTTCGGCAACGTGCAGGCCATTCAAGTGGCTGGCGCTGAAAAGCGAGTGATCGAACGGTTCCGCAGCTTCGGTGATGCTCGTCGAAAAGCCATGCTCAAAGATCGCCTAATGAGTGAATTACTTGACTCCGTATTCTCGAATTCAGTCAATTTGGGAACAGGATTATTGCTTCTTCTAGCTGGGACGAAAATGAGAGCCGGAACGTTCACCGTTGGTGATCTAGCGTTGTTCGTTTACTATTTGACTTTCGTGACACAGTTTATTACGAATGTAGGGAAGTTTATCACGTACTTTAAGCAGATGAGTGTTTCACTGGAGCGGTTGACCTTCTTGCTGCAAGGCGCGTCGGCGAAGGTATTGACGATGGTGAAGCCGTTGTATTTGAAGAAGGAGCGGGTGAGGAAGGTTGATTCAGTTGATCGGAAGGAAGATAAAGCCCCAGATCAAGCGAATGACAACGTGGTTGCGCCACCGCTGGAGCGCTTGGAAGTGAACGGGCTCAGCTACACCTACCCGGATACGGGTAGAGGTATCGCTGACATCCACTTCGCGATGCACAGAGGATCGTTCACCGTCATTACGGGAACGATCGGTTCTGGCAAAACCACGCTGGTTCGTTCCCTTCTTGGGCTGCTGCCCAAGGAGCAAGGAACGATCGCGTGGAATGGTGTGCCCGTCGAGGATCCGGGCACCTTCTTTACACCGCCGCAGAGCGCCTATACCGCGCAGGTGCCGCGGCTGTACAGCGATACGCTGCGCAATAATATTTTGCTCGGGCAAGCGGAGCAAGGTGACAGCTTGCAGCAGGCACTGAACGCGGCGGTGCTCGAGTACGACGTTGCGCAGCTGCCTGGCGGGCTGGACACGGTCATCGGCCCGCGCGGGGTGAAGCTCTCCGGCGGCCAAGCGCAGCGGACCGCCGCAGCCCGCATGCTCGTGCGGGACGCCGAGCTGTATGTCTTCGACGACCTGTCGAGCGCGCTCGACGTCGAGACAGAGCAGAAGCTCTGGGAGCGGATGTTCCAGCGCCGCAGTGATGCGACGTGTCTGGTCGTCTCGCACCGCAAAACCGCGCTGACACGTGCCGACCATATCATCGTGATGAAGGACGGCCGTATCGAAGCGGAAGGTACGTCGGAGGAGTTGCTGCGACACAGTTCCACGTTCCGTGAGCTGTGGTACGGGGACGACCGGAAGGCGTAGTTCCGAGTTCCTTTGTTTTGCGGATTCCAATAGAGGGAATCCTCGCTGCGTCACGAATAGTTTAGTAACAGAATTCCCTAAACATAACCCCAAGAACCCACCGATGCTAACACAGGAGGTGGGTTTTCGTTCGCATCACTACCTATTACTCTAGTGGAGGAAGGCGATTATTTCCCATGATCAACACGCTCATATTGGTATTCATTTTAACGATGATTATTCACACGGCGGAGACGCTGTCGTACTCGATTCGCTACGCAGGTGTGCGGGTGAATAAGCTCGCTGTGGCGCTTTCGCTAGTCGGCATCGTTGTGCTAGTTTCGCGCACAGCGAACCTGATTCAGGCGCCAATGACGGCGCATTTTGTGGATTTTGCCAAGCATGAGCCTACGTTTGATCTGGTGCGATATTTACGCATTTCTTTACTAGCTTCGTCCATCGGGACGATCATTGCCATTGCGTTATTTCCTACTTTTATCAACCTTAGCGCTAGAGTGATTGCTCGTCTCGAAATTGCAGGCTCCCTACCGAAGATGCTTACGAACGTCACCATTTCTCAACTTAAGAATACGACCAAATACATCAAAAAGCCAAAATTAAAGCTAAGCCAATTCCGTTATCTCGGTATTTCCAAACGGTTTCTGTTCATTAATATCGTCGTTACGGCATTTTATTCTGTCGGTGTTCTAGCTTCACTGTATGCGGCTCATCTTTGGCCTGAATATGCGACAACTGCCTCGCAAGCATCTGGTCTGATCAACGGGATTGCCACCATTTTGCTAACGATATTCATTGATCCACAGTTAGGCCTCATCACTGACAAGGCACTGCATGACGAGGATCAGCGAAAGCAGCTAGGCAAAATCTACGCTTTGCTCATGACAACACGTTTCTTAGGAACGCTTCTGGCGCAAATATTTCTCGTGCCCTCCGCGTATTTCATTGGGTGGAGTGTACAGCTATTTTTCTAAAATGTGTGAAATCCTTTCATTCAGTCGCCTCGCTTGGTATAATAGCCTCTATCATAGTAACGCAAAATAGAAACGGAGTCCGACCATGAAGAAGTTCAAGAAATTTTATATTGAAATTACGAGTGTATGCAACTTGGCCTGCACGTTCTGTCCGCAGACGAAGCGTCAAGCGAATTTCATCAAAATAGATACGTTTACGAATATTCTAGATCAAATTAAGCCGCATACGGATCACATTTATTTGCATGTAAAAGGTGAGCCGCTGCTTCATCCCAAAATCGACGAACTGCTCGATCTCAGCCATGAGAAGGGCTTTAAGGTGAATATTACAACCAACGGTACACTGATTAACAAAAATAGACACAAATTGCTCGATAAGCCGGCGCTTCGCCAAATGAATTTCTCCTTGCACAGCTTTGACGGTCATGAAGGCTCCGAAGATAAAGAGGGCTATGTAACAAGTATTCTTCGGTTTGCGAAGGAAATCGTGGCGAAGTCCAATGTCATTATTTCTTTCCGATTATGGAATTTGGACACGGATAATCAGACGAATTTGGAGCGGCAACGTAACCGAGAAGTGTTGGAGCTATTGGAGAAAGAATTCGACCTCGATTACAAAATCGATGAGAAATTCGTCCGCGGAACTGGCGTGAAGCTTGCGGATCGTGTGTATCTGAATCAGGATCACGAGTTCCAGTGGCCAGATTTGAAAGCGGAGGAGATCTCAGGTCCTGGATTTTGCCATGCGCTGCGTAATCAAGCTGGTATTCTCGTTGACGGAACCGTTATTCCTTGTTGTTTGGATGGGGAAGGGGTTATCAATTTGGGGAATATTAACCACACGCCATTCTCTGAAATCGTCGAGGGAGAGCGGGCCAATCGCTTGTTTGAAGGCTTTTCCAGACGTGAAGTGGTCGAGGAGCTATGCCGCAAGTGCGGATATCGCGAACGGTTTAGTATGTAAGAGGAAATCTCATTCCGGAGAGAAAGTTGGCTCTGGTGTGAGTTTTTTTGTTTGTAATCAAGTTGGATTGCTTGCGCAAAGAAAGCGAAGTTTTGCTTTTACTAGGATTTCATGAGATAATACAAGTTTGATTCAAACTATGGGTTGGGGGCATAAACGTGGGACGTTATCCATTTGCATATGATCATGCACAGCCATTTATGCAGCAGGTATCTGACTGGATTGCGGATATCTTTTATGACATATTGCCTGAAGCAGGCTTTGAAGTACGAGATGAACAAATTTACATGGCGTTTCAGTTAGAACGGGCATATGCGGAGAAACAGACGATTTTTGCGGAAGCTGGCGTTGGCACAGGGAAAACGTTGGTCTATTTATTATATGCGATCTGCTATTCGCGATTTATGAACAAACCGGCGATCATCGCATGCGCGGACGAATCATTAATTGAGCAGCTCGTGAAACCCGGTGGAGATATTGATAAAATCTCTCGCCATTTGAATCTGCAAATTGATGCAAGACTGGCGAAATCTCCGGACCAATATGCTTGTTTGGTGAAGCTAGATGAGGCCAGATTCGGACATGAAGAAACGGGACTGTATCGCGAGGTACACGAGTCTCTTCCTGATTTTGTCCATACGCGAGAAGCACTGCAAACGTTCTATGCATACGGTGATCGTAAGAATTACCCGCATCTTAGCGATGAACAGTGGAATCGGATGAACTGGGATGTTTTCCAAGATTGCTTTGTCTGCGATAGGCGCCATCGTTGTGGACAAACGTTATCTCGGGAATCCTACCGGAAGTCAACCGATCTAATTATATGTTCACATGATTTCTACATGGAGCATGTATGGACCTATGATGGAAGAAAGCGTGAAGGCCAGCTGCCATTGCTGCCGGATCACTGCACGGTTGTTTTTGATGAAGGACATTTGATGGAATCCGCAGCACAAAAAGCTTTGACCTATAAGCTGAAGCATATGGTGTTCGAGGAATTGGTCATTCGGTTGTTAAAAGGGGAAGTTCGTGAAACCCTAGCTGTCTGTATTGATCGGGCAATTGAGCAGAGCGAACGCATGTTTGAGTTGTTGGAAAGCAGTTGTCGTCCGATTGCAGGCTCTGATCGTAAGCAGATCGTCATGAGTGATCGTTTGAAAAGAGAGATTCATACGCTCTGTGATATTTTGTCCGAGATCGAAGAGGAGTTAGTCTTTGAAGGGGAAATGTTTACCCTCAATGACTATCAGCTAAAAATTGTTGAGGAGCATCTGGAAATGATGCAGAAGGCATTTGCATTATTCCGCAACGAGGATTCTTTTATTTGTTGGGCGACAGAAAGTATTATAGGGCTCACGCTTGTTGTTATGCCAAGAACGGTGAAGGAAGTGCTCAAGGAGTATGTCTTTTCCACCAAAATGCCAATCGTATTCTCGTCAGCAACATTATCGGTAGAGGGTAAGTTCGATTATGTGGCGAACAGCTTAGGCCTTGAGAAATATCTCTCGTTCTCGGTAGACTCACCATATGACTACGCGGAACGGATGGAAGTCGTGGCTCCTCGATTCGCGGAGGGCGGGACTTTCCAAGAGAAAATGGCTTCTGCCGTTGCATTGCTTCATAGGACACAAGGCAGGGCGCTCATTTTGTTCCCAACGCATCAGGAGTTACAACGATTCAAAGCTGAGATGTCATCTCGTGCGGATTGTAAGGATCTAACTTTCTTCTATGAGGGAGATCAAGAAATTTCGCATGTGATCGCTTCGTTCCAAGAAGATGAGCACAGCGTCTTGGCTGCCGTTAGCCTGTGGGAGGGACTCGATATTCCTGGTCCATCACTATCCAATGTCATTGTCTGGGCGCTGCCGTTTCCTCCGCAGGATCCGGTCTTTAATGCGAAGCGTGAGGCGGCTGCTTCCCCTTATGAAGAAGTCGATATTCCTTACATGCTGCTTCGATTGCGACAAGGGATGGGCCGTTTGATCAGAACGCGTGAAGACAGCGGGATAATTGCTATTTTCAGCGATGAGCTGGTTACGAATCGTTCACTGCGAGAGCATGTGGAGCGAGTTCTGCCTGCCGGTGTATTGATGAAAACCGAATAGCAAGATATTTAAGAGAGAGAGGGGCAGATAACTGCTCCTCTTTTTGCGATGTGTAGCATCTAGCATCTCACAACGATACGGATTATTTCAAAATCAATTCCACAAGATTCGTTACAACGCCATTGCTGGAGCTGTTTTTTTGACGTAGTGACATGCCGCCTTCGGAAGAAGTACGCTGAAACTCAATAGCAATCATTTGTTTAGCTTCGGCTACGTTCACGATTAACGTACTAACCGATTGCTCTGGAACGACAAGGGGGGAAATGAAAGGAAGACCATCGAGTGAAGCTGGCAAGGTTTGTCCAGTTTCACTATCTTTTATTTCAAGATTGATACTTCGTGGAAGATTTCCCGAATTATTAATAATGACGGCTAGTTCAGATTGACCCTCTTTTTTTGAAAAAGTAAATAGGGATTTCGAAAAGTTCTCGGAATTCATTATCATATCTCCTATCCGATTATGGAGTTATTTTGATTCAAGGCATCAATTAGCGCTTTCTTACTCGCACGTTCGTCGTTGATTAAGTTAGTAATCAGACCTTCAAGATTGGATATTGCAATATTTCCTCCACATCCTGAAGTCGTAGTCGTGGTACCTCCAGTACCCGATGCTGGACAGAGGCATTTCGATAACAGGAGTAAAATGGCTAGAGTAACCGTATTATCGCTAATATTAATTAATGTGCTGTTACCAACAGTGAAGCTATTACCATTCGAAATGGTATTAGCTGAGTTATTGGCAGCTGTAGCCAGTCCATTTGAACTGCTAGTTAAAGAACTATTATAGTCAAACGTATTATCCGCGGTGCTAGTATTGGCAGAGTTGTTCGATGCGCAGCTCTCTGAATCTAAGGTGCTATTTGCTGAGCTCGCATTATCATTGGTGGAAGAATTATCTGCATTGCTTGTGTTGGTGGTGGTGTTATCACCCGTTGTAGATGTTGCATCCGTATCCGATAAGTTCTCGGAATCACTCGTACTCGTGGAGGAATTATCTCCCGTCGTTGAAGAGCTTGGCCCTGCACTGGAGGTCGCGTCCGTATCTGATGAGTTTGTGGCATCACTGCTCGTTGTTGACGTGTTGTCACCTGTTGTTGAAGTGCTGTCACCAGAGGTAGAGGTGCTGTCGGTATCGGACGTGTTCGTCGCATCGCTACTCGTCGTTGACGTGTTGTCACCTGTTGTTGAAGTGCTGTCACCAGAGGTAGAGGTACTATCGGTATCGGATGAATTCGTCGCATCGCTGCTCGTCGTCGAGGTATTATCACCTGTTGTCGAAGTACTGTCTGTATCCGACGTAATGGTGCTTCCGCTCGTACTTGTGGATGTTTCCGTAGCAGTAGAAGTGCTATCCGTATCAGAGGTATTATTTGATCCACTGTTGCTGGTCAATGTCTCATTAACTGTAGCCGAGCTGTCGGTATCGGAGGTGTTTGTAGCGCCGCTGTTGCTATTAGACGTTTCCGTAGCTGTGGAATTGCTATCCGTATCAGAGGTGTTGTTAGATCCGCTATTGCTGGTCAAAGTCTCATTCACAGTAGCCCAGCTGTCGGTATCGGATGTATTCGTAGCGCCGCTGTTGCTGTTCGACGTTTCAGTAGCCGTGGAATTACTATCCGTATCAGAGGTATTGTTCGATCCACTGGTGCTTGTTAAGGTTTCATTTAAATTTGCTGAGCTGTCGGTATCGGATGTGTTCGTAGCGCCGCTGTTGCTGTTCGACGTTTCAGTAGCCGTGGAATTACTATCCGTATCAGAGGTATTGTTAGATCCACTGGTGCTCGTTAAGGTTTCATTCACATTTGCTGAGCTATCCGTATCAGATATGTTCGTTGCTCCGCTGGAGCTTAAAGACTTATCGGATGCATGAGAGGTGCTATCGTTATCTGACGTATTGTTGGCACCACTGGAGCTTGACGATGTCTCTGTCGCATGGGAGTTACTATCGGTATCCGATTGATTATTTGCTCCGCTGGAGCTTGTAGATGTCTCTGACGCATTGGAGGTACTATCGGTATCCGATTGATTATTCGCTCCACTGGTGCTTGTAGAAGTCTCAGTTGCCTGAGCGTTACTATCATTGTCGGATAGATTGGCTGATTTGCTTGCACTTTTTTTGTCGAACACCTGTGAAATTTTTAATGGGCGTTTAACTTTTCTGGGTTTCAGCGGTCTACATACAACCACTTTACAGTGTTTGAATCTTCTACTACGAAATACTTGTTTTTTCTTACTCATAATCGTCACTCTCTTACATGGACATATTCTTTTTTTGCGAGGCTTACTAGTGTTACTTCTCATATTGACACTCCTTTGCGCTGAAATCCTTCCAACACATCTAATTTAATGCCTAAATGCTTGGCTACATTATCATATCTGTGGTGACTCGGTAGGAAACGGCGAAAGACCCTAGTGAATTGTCTATTCAAGTAGTTTAGGTGACTCAATTTTGATTCAAAAGATATATTAAAAAGAAATAGGTGGTTAGTCCTACTTGAATGTAGTTATTTTCCCAAATAAAGGATAGTCTAATTTTAAAAAAGATAATTGCGATATTTAAAAGAGTCTTAATAGATTAATCTTTTAAATTAATAGACAAATGAATGAAATGTTAGAAAGCAAGCAAAGACACCGGACTAGATACGAGATAATCATTTTTTGTCGCGGCGCAGTCTATTGGCTAAGAAAAGCGTGTATATATAACATATATTTGAAAGCGTTTACAGCTTGTCCAAAGAATTACGATCGACCCAATCAACCTCGGCCAATCAGGTGTTAGCAGCATGAACACGTCGAAGGAGGTCGTCGCATGCATTTCTCTTATACCCAAGATCAGCAAGATATGCGTACGAAAGTTCGTGAATTTGCACTCGCGAGAATGGAGCCGACTTCAGAGGAAAGGGATGAACATGAGCGATTTGATCGTGGGATTTTCGACAGCATAGGTGAGCTTGGCTGGTCAGGGATACCCTGGCCCAAAGCAGTTGGCGGCGGGGGAGCCGACTTCTTAACCTATGCGATGATGATTGAGGAGCTTTCGCGTGTATGTGCTTCTACTGGTGTTATGCTCTCCGTGCATACGTCGCTGGCCAGCTGGGCGATTTATACGTATGGTACGGATGCTCAGAAACAAAGGTTTTTGTTCCCAATGGCTGGGGGGCATATGCTTGGCGCATACTGTCTGACGGAGAGCGAATCCGGCTCAGACGCTGGAGCTATGCGCACGACCGCAACCAATGTGGGAGATGCGTATGAGCTTAACGGCTCCAAGCTATTCGTTACGAATGGCGGAGAGGCGGAGGTGTATATTGTTTTTGCGGTAACGGATGCGATGAACAAGCAAAAGAGTTGTACGGCTTTCATCGTGGAAAAAGGCATGGAAGGGCTGATTTTCGGCACGAAAGAAAAGAAGCTCGGCATCCGCTCATCCACGACGATGGAGTTGAGGTTTGAGGGGTGTAGAGTGCCAGCGGAGAACCGGCTAGGTCCCGAAGGCGAAGGCTTCCGCATCGCGATGCGGAGTCTAGACGGCGGACGGATCGGGATTGCCGCGCAAGCAACGGGCATTAGCCAAGGGGCGTTGGACGCTGTCACTGCATTTGGAGCGGGAGCCGGCATACGAAGTGGCGAGCTGTTCGACGCTCATATTTCCGAGATGGCGACGCACATTGAGGCCGCAAGGCTGCTGACCTATCAAGCCGCTTGGCGCAAGAGCAAGGGGCTCTCTTATGGGAAGCAGGCTGCCATAGCGAAGCTTTTTGCCAGTGATACGGCTGTTAAAGGTTGTTTGCGAGCTGTGCAGCTCTGTGGCGCATGGGGTTGCCTGAAGGAGTCGAAGGTAGAACGTTATCTGCGAGATGCCAAAGTGACGCAAATTTATGAAGGGACGAATGAAATTCAGCGTATTGTGATTTCGCGTTTGCTGCTTTCTGAAAGTACGTAGGAAGGGAGAGCGAAAACATGAGTGATCAGTATTTGCCTGGACTTGAGCATGTGATTGCCAGTGAGACTAGCATTTCATTTTTGGATGTGGAGAAGGAAGAAATCGTCATTCGCGGGTATGATCTGATGGAACTTGCGGAGCAAATGACCTATTTGGACGTTGTGGGGCTTCTGCTCGAAGGTGAATTGCCGAATGAGCAAAGGCGAAAAGCGATTGAGTCAAAGATACAAGCTGAATATGGATTACCGCCGAATGTGCGAGCGATGCTCCATTTGATGCCAGATCGCGCAGATATGATGGATGTGCTGCGAACGAGTATATCCGCGCTAGCGAGCTTTGATGAGGAACTCGATGATCGATCACCGGAGGCTAACGGACGTAAAGCGATACGTCTGCTTGCCAAGGTACCGCAGATTGTTGCGTATGGCTATCGTGCGCTGACCAAACAACCGCTGATCGAACCAGACCCGATGCTATCGTATACAGCTAACTTTCTGTACATGATTACAGGCGAGAAACCGTCGAAGATTGAGGAGGCGATTTTTGATCAATCCTTGGTCGTATATAGTGAACATGAGCTGCCGAATTCAACGTTTACTGCACGCGTAATTGCCTCTACACAGTCTGATATATACGGTGCACTTGTCGGAGCTGTTGCTTCACTCAAAGGGACCTTGCACGGCGGAGCGAATGAAGCGGTCATGCACATGCTGCTTGAAGCGGGTTCGGAAGATGAGCTCGAAGCTTTGATTCGTTCGAAGCTTGCACGGAAGGAGCGCATTATGGGCTTTGGGCATCGTGTGTATATGCGAAAGCCAGATCCGCGCGCGCTGTTGATGAAAGAAGCACTGGCTAAGCTCGCACCACTATGCAATCAACAAGAACTGTACGACATGTGTGTACGCGGGGAAGATGTGATGCGGACGGAGAAGCAGCTGCATCCGAACCTAGATTATTATGCAGCGCCTGTCTACTACTTACTTGGTATTCCGATTGAGCTGTTTACACCCGTTTTCCTCGCCTCGCGAACGGTGGGCATCAGTGCACATGTCATGGAGCAGCATGCGAATAATCGCCTGTTCAGACCACGTGTACGGTATACCGGAGCGAGAGATTTGCACCCGCCTCAGGCACAAAGTCTGACAGAAAGTGAGGACGAAATCGTATGAGTACGCCTAGTGAATCGAATCAGAGGGAGATGATTTTTGACCCGTTAATTAGTGAGATTGCTGACTATGCTCTGAATGCTGAGATTGAGAGCGAGGAAGCGTATCAGATTGCCCAGCATGTCCTGTTGGACTCTTTGGGAACGGGCTTGCTTGCGCTGCGTTTTCCAGCCTGCACGAAGCATCTGGGTCCTATTGTTCCAGGTGCAGAGGTAATCGGCGGTGCTCGTGTGCCAGGAACTAGATACGAATTGGACCCCGTTCAAGCGGCCTTTAATATTGGCTGTATGATTCGGTGGCTCGATTATAATGACACGTGGTTAGCCGCAGAATGGGGGCATCCATCCGATAACTTAGGAAGCATCCTAGCCGTTGCCGATTATGTGAGCCGAAGGCGGATCGCAGAGGGACAGACGCCATTCAATATGAAGGACGTTCTGACGATGGCGATCAAAGCTCATGAAATCCAAGGCGTGCTCGCATTGGAAAATAGCTTGAACAGTGTTGGCTTGGATCATGTTCATCTGGTGAAAATCGCCTCAACGGCAGTAGCAACTGTCATGTTGGGAGGTACAAAAGAGGAGGTATGCAACGCCATCTCTAACGCATGGATTGATGGTGCAAGCTTACGAACGTATCGGCATGCGCCGAATACGGGGTCAAGGAAATCTTGGGCAGCGGGTGATGCGACAAGTCGTGCGGTACGATTGGCTCTGATGGCCGTAGGCGGGGAGATGGGGTATGCATCGGCTTTGACGGCTCCGAATTGGGGATTTCAGGATGTTTTGTTTGAAGGAAAGACATTAACCTTGGCACGACCCTTGCGCAGTTATGTGATGGAGCATATTCTATTCAAAATTTCATTTCCTGCCGAGTTTCACGCACAAACGGCCGTTGAGTGTGCACTCACCCTGCATGAGCGTGTCAAAGATCATTTAGTTGACATAACTAAAATTATGTTAACAACACATAAATCGGCGCTGCGGATTATTGATAAAAAAGGGCCCCTGCATAATCCAGCAGATCGTGATCATTGTCTACAATACATGGTTGGCATCGGTCTCATTTACGGCACATTAACTGCCGAGCATTACGAAGATGATATCGCTGCTGACCCACGTATTGATGCCCTTCGGGAACGAATGGTTGTCGTCGAGAACGAGCAATACAGCAAGGACTATCTAGACCCGGATAAGCGTTCGATTGCGAACAGCATTCAAATTTATTTTAAGGATGGGACATCTACGGAGAAAATTGTCTGTGAATATCCCATTGGACACCGCAGACGGCGTGTTGAGGGATTGCCGAAGGTGATCGACAAGTTCAAAGCGAATGTGCAAACGCGTTTTCCTCGGAAACAGACGGAAGAAATTATGAAGCTATCGCTCGATTACGAAAAGCTCATTCAAACGACCGTTCCCGCTTATATGTCGCTATTTGTGATTTGATTTGGCGACAGAACGGGTCGTATGAGGTGAGGCAGGAGGTCCCTATGTCATGGCTGATTGAGGAGGAGCCGAGTCAAGCGCAGTTAGCAGCTGAATGGCGCCGTTTGGTTGAAGCGGGTTCAATCCTTCAGGTTGTTGGTACCCACGATGGTATGGCGGCAAGAGTGGCGAAGCAAGCAGGGTTTCAAGCCCTTTACTTATCTGGAGCTGCTTATACGGCGAGTAGAGGATTGCCTGATTTGGGGCTTATTTATTCCAACGAGGTCGCTGAGCGTGCGCGTGAGCTCGTTCGAGCATCTGGACTTCCGTTGCTGGTAGATATCGATACAGGCTACGGCGGCATCCTGAATGTTGCACGGACAGCGAAGGAGATGGTGGAGGCGAAGGTCGCCGCTGTACAGATTGAGGATCAAGACATGCCGAAGAAATGCGGCCATCTCAGCGGAAAGAAGCTCATTTCTACCGAAGAAATGTGTCAAAAAATCCGCACGCTCAAAGCGGTTAGCCCGACTTTGTATATTGTTGCACGGACGGATGCGAAAGGAGTCGAGGGCATGGCAGAAGCCATAACCCGTGCAAAGCACTATCTCGCCGCTGGGGCGGATGCGATTTTCCCAGAAGCATTGGAACATGAGGAAGACTTTCAGCATTTTCGAAAGGAAGTGGATGCCCCTCTTTTAGCAAATATGACGGAATTTGGACGCACACCATACTTTACGGCAGCGCAATTTGAAAGCTGGGGCATCCGCATGGTTCTCTATCCAGTCACGTCGCTCCGTGTTGCTGCTAAGGCTTATGAGCGAGTGTTTGAGGAGATTCGTCAGCAAGGGACGCAATTGGGTTCCCTAGCTAACATGCAAACTCGCACCGAGTTATATAAGACCATACGTTATGAGGAGTATGAAGCCCTAGACGGAACGATCGCACGATCAACATGGGAGGATAAAGGGTAAGTGCACGCGGGTTGAGGGAGGGCTCCACATGGATTACAGCCTTTCAGAGGAATTGGAAATGATTCGCAGCATGGTTCGCGATTTTGCTTCAGGGGAGGTTGCGCCGACAGCGGCGATGCGAGATGAAGAGATGAGGTTAGATCGCCTTCTATTCGAAACCATGGGGGAGCTTGGCTTAACGGGGATTTTAGTGCCTGAGGCGTATGGCGGACTTGGTTCGGATGTGTTGACGAATTGCTTAGTTTTGGAGGAGCTAGCTCGTGCGTGTGCTTCAACGGGGTATACCCTTTTTGTGCATAGTGCATTGGCAGGCGGAGCTATTTCGATGTTTGGCAGTGAGGAGCAGAAGAGGGATTTCCTAAGCCCGATGGGGGCGGGTTGTAAGCTTGGGGCTTTTGCGTGGTCAGAAAGGGTGCAGGCGACTGTGTCAGTTGGAGCAGAGCTGCAGACGAGAGCATTGCGTGAGGGAGAGGAGTACGTGCTGCAGGGTACAAAGGTTTTCGTATCCAATGCGGATGAAGCAGATGTGTATGTCGTGTTTGCCGTGACGGAGGATGATCATTCAGCGCACATGTGCAGTGCTTTTATTATTGAGAAAGGCACACCTGGATGTATGGTAGGCAAAAAGGAAACCATGCTCGGCACGCGTGGCTCACCAAGCATGTCGCTAGAGCTTGTGGACTGCCGTATCCCCGTGGCGAATCGTCTTGGAGAGGAAGGTGACGGCCATCGAATTGCCTTGCGAACTCTTGAAAGTGCTCGCAGTGGCATCGCAGCGTTGGCGGTAGGGCTTGCGCAAGCGGCCATGGATGTGTCGATTGCGTATGCGAAGACTCGCAAGCAATTCGGTAAACCGATTGCGCAGCAGCAGGCGATCGCTTTTAAGCTCGCGAACATGGCTACGCAAATCGAAGCTGCAAGGCTGCTCACGTATCAAACCGCATGGCGTGAGAGTGAGGGTGGAGGTGGCGCAGGGAATTATTCCAATTTGTTTGCTGGGGATACCGTGATGGCGGTAACGTTGGAAGCCATTCAAATCCACGGTGGCTATGGCTATACGAAAGAGTATCCAGTTGAGCGCTATATGCGGGATGCTAAAATGCTCCAAATGGTGGAAACCACATTAGATGAGCAGCGGAGAGCGATAGCACGCTTTTTAAAGATGAAATGAGGGGAAGGAACTGCTCCAGTGAGAAACACTGTCGAGGAAGGTAAATAACAAGCAACGTTAGACTGGAGGGCGAGGTGAATGCGAGAAAGTGTCATTGTTGGCGGTGCGAGGACCCCGTTCGGCAAGTTCGGTGGTGCGCTGAAGGATGTTCCAGCTGTCGAGTTGGGTGGTATCGTCATCAAGGAAGCCATACGACGTGCGTCTCTGGATCCTTCAACCATCGATGAAGTGCTGATGGGCATGGTGCTGCAAGGAGGTGCAGGACAGATCCCTTCCCGACAGGCGGGGCGAAGAGCGGGCCTTGGGTGGAACGTGACGTCAGAGACGATCAATAAGGTGTGCGCTTCAGGTTTGCGCAGTGTGACCATGGCGGACCAAATCATCCGCGCCGGGGATGCATCGATACTCGTGGCTGGCGGCATGGAGAGCATGAGCTCCGCTCCCTATCTGGCAACGCATGCGCGTTGGGGCGCACGAATGGGCGAACAACGACTTCTCGATCTCATGATACATGATGGTCTGACATGTCCCTTTGAGCGTGTGCACATGGTGGTCCATGGCAGTCGTGTTGCTGCGGAGTACAGCATTGGACGCTTGGAGCAGGACGAATGGGCATTGCGCAGCCATCAGTTAGCGTTACAAGCGATGACTAAAGGTTATTTCGCAGAAGAAATTGTACCTGTTCATCTAGGTGCGAGTGTAGTGGAGCACGACGAGGGACCGCGTGCAGATACGAGTTTGGCTAAGCTAGCTGCATTAGCCCCCGTGTTGGATAAGCAAGGCAGCATTACAGCGGGCAATGCGCCTGGTGTGAACGATGGCGCAGCCGCTTTGGTTGTCATGGCGAAGGAAATGGCCGACGCCCAGGGCTTGATGACGCTGGCGACGATAGTCGGCCATGCGAGTGTCGGTGAGCGTGCGCCATATATTGCGACGACACCAGCTTTGGCCATAAGGAAGCTGCTGCAGCAAACGGGAATGACGTTGGATCAGATCGATCGATTCGAGGTGAATGAAGCTTTTGCCGCTGTTGTACTCACATGCGAAAATCTGCTTGGTTGGGATGTGCAGAAGGTCAATGTCAACGGAGGCGCGATTGCGCTTGGTCATCCCATTGGCGCAAGCGGCACGCGGATTATTCTTACTTTGATTCATGAGCTTCGTAGAATTGGTGGCGGGTATGGAATTGCAGCGATATGCAGCGGAACGGCGCAGGGCGATGCAGTATTGCTGCGCGTGGATTGACAGGTGTGCTAACAGGCGCTGGTTGAGTTATGTTTCCATGAAGTAGTAGGAGCGATGAACAATGTCAATTCAAACCATCATGGTAGTAGGGGCAGGGCAGATGGGCAGCGGTATAGCCCAGGTGGCCGCAGCTTCAGGCCGTAAGGTGCTTTGGCACGATCTGTCTATGCCGTTGATAGATAAGGGCATGCTGACCATAAACAAACATTTGGATCGAAGTGTAGCGAAAGGAAAGGTGACGGAGGAAGCGAGGGCCGGCATCCTTAGCCGGATTCAGCCAACGGAGACAATAGAAGATGCTGCGCACGTGGATCTTGTGATCGAGGCAATTTCTGAGAATATGGCGTGGAAAACGGCGCTTTTTCACAAGTTGGACGATATCTGTCCGCCAAATGTGATTTTGGCAACGAATACGTCCTCCTTGCCAATTACTGAGATCGCTGCAGCGACCTCACGTCCTGCACAGGTTATTGGCATGCATTTCATGAACCCAGTTCCCGTTATGCCGCTTATTGAAATTATTCGCGGTCTGGAAACGTCACAGGATGTATTTGATAAGATCTATGAACTAAGCCAGGCGTTAGGCAAAACACCGGTCGAGGTGCAGGATTTCCCAGGTTTCGTTTCGAATCGCATTCTTATGCCGATGATTAACGAAGCTGTTTTTACCGTATATGAAGGGGTAGCTACGGTTGAAGCTGTAGATACCGTGATGAAACTCGGGATGAACCATCCGATGGGACCTCTTGAGCTAGCCGATTTAATTGGCTTGGACACCTGTTTATCGATCATGGAGATTCTCTACGATGGGTTCAAGGATTCCAAATATCGGCCATGTCCATTACTTAGGAAATATGTGAAGGCAGGTCGTCTTGGACGGAAGTCGGGGCAAGGATTTTATGTGTATACAGGTTGATCGCGAAGAACGGAATACGTAATTTTGAAATGTGCAGTCACTCAAAGGAGGGGCTGTTTTTGTTTGTTTCGGAAGGTAATTGCTGGGATCAGATGGAATAGGTATGAAACCTAGAATCTTAGTTGCAGAAGAAAAAGGAGGGGATAGGAACAATGGAAAGTGCTTGTTTAGGATGTCAATTAGCGAACGGACAAGTTCAGGCTCATGTGGTATACGAAAACGAGTGGATGACTTGTATCCTAGATATCGCGCCATTGAATGAAGGGCATGTTCTACTACTTCCGAAGCGACATGTAGCTGAAATGGAGGAGATGGAGGATGCGACGTCAGTGGCAATGCTGAAAGCATCAATGAAAATGTCCCGTTTGCTCAAAAAACTATATCAACCAGATGGCGTAACGATCCTCCAAAATGGAGGTACCTTCAATGATTTAGGCCATGTACACGTCCATGTTTTTCCAAGATATGTGGGGGATGGCTTTGGCTGGTTGGAGCCAGAGGATCGTCATGACAATCGGAATCGGTTGGCTGAGACTAAAATGAAAATGATTAATGTCATTAATGATTTAGATGATTAATTATAAAATGTTGGCATTGCGCTAGCAACATGATAAACTGCTAAGGGCGACACCGCAGCGGATTGATCTGATAATTGGGACATGCTGATCAAGCTGGTGTCCAACAAAGGAGGCAATCTCAGTGAAATTTCGAGCCGTATCGAATGAGACCAAGATGAATTATTTGCTCTGGAGTATACAGAATGAAATTAGGAAAGAAAATAAGTACTTAGCGTCATTACCGTTTGATCCTTCACCTGTCATTGGTGTTGTTAAGCATCATTTGGATCTATGGGATCCGATTGGGCTGCTTGAGGGTGGAAGTCAAGATGATGAGTATGATGGTGAGGCTCGCAGCGTAGCCATTTATATAATTAAACATATGGATGATATTAGCGTTGCTGGTGTAGGACAAGCCATCCAACGGATATTCAAAAAGTCTTTTCTGGATGAATTTCAAGCAGGTGAAGAGACGTTTGAAATCGCAATTGGCATTCTTCGTGATTTGACTAGTGGAAATGAGGATGTATCGTGAGTGAAATGGTTGGCAAGTACTGTGCGAAGTTTTTTGGCAAAACAGGTGTCATTCTTGAAATTGGTGTCGTGAAAAAAGTAGCTAGTCGTACAATTCATGTGGACTGGGGCACGAAAACATGGGTGTATCAGAACCGAGATTTTAACTGGACCCCGCTGACTAAGGAAGAGTTCGAAGTCAAATACAAAAAGCCGAAATTCTCAGACGCAGCGCTAGTGCGTGCCGCGGAATTGGGCTTAAAAATTACGTATAATTAAGTTGCGGCTGCCTTTGGGCGGCCGTTTTCTTTAATCACTTGGAAAAAGAGGAAAAATTGAATGCTACTTATTTTTTCCAAATAAATGGGCTGTGAGCATGATAAACTAAGAGCGAGGGATGAATCTTAGTGAGGTGCAGAGATGAAATTTGTGCTAATTTTCGGTCCGCAAGCTGTAGGCAAAATGACAGTCGGACACGAACTATGTAAAATAACCGAGTTGAAACTATTCCATAATCATATGACGATTGATCTTGTTCATCCCTTTTTCGGGTTTACCGCAGAAACTTGGCGTCTAGTTGACTTGTTTCGATGTGAGATTTTCGAAGCTGTTGCCAAAAGTGAGCTTTATGGATTAATTTTCACTTATGTTTGGGGTTTTGACGTGCAAGCAGATTGGGATTTTGTGCAAAAAGTTTGTGCGATTTTCGAATCCAAAGGTGGTGAGATTTATTTCGTTGAACTTGAAGCACCCGTGGATGAGCGCATTGAACGGAACAAAACGCCACATAGACTTGCGCATAAACCGACCAAACGTGATGTCTCACAATCAGAACAGAACTTGCTCATAAGCATGGAGACGCATCGATTGAACTCGTTCGAAGGTGAAATTACTAGAGAGAATTACTTGCGAATCAACAATGTTGGCCTGAGCCCAGTGGAAGTAGCGGCGATGATCAATGAAAAGTTTCATTTCTGAATCCTTCACGATAAGAATGGAGGCATAGATGATGTTGCATATTAGAGAATTACAGCTTACCGAAGAGTATCCTATTCATTTGTTTCTTTTAGCTGATCCAGAGCTTGCGATGGTGGAGTCGTATGTCTATCAGAGCAAATGCTTCGTTTTGGAAGAAAATCATGAAATTATCGGTTCTTATTTGCTGCTGCCAACGCGGCCGAAGACAATTGAACTAGTGAATATTGCGGTGATCACGAAGAAACAAGGCAGAGGTTATGGGAAAGAACTTGTGAAGCACGCCGTGCAGACAGCAAGGACTTTGAACTATCAGACGATTGAAGTTGGCACGGGTAATTCAGGTGTGCAGCAGCTAAGTCTTTATCAGAAGTGCGGATTTCGGATCTATGGTGTTGATCTCGATTTCTTCACAAGGCATTATAAGGAGCCGATTTTCGAAAATGGCATTCAATGCCGAGATATGATTCGCTTAAGTCAGGACTTATAAATAGCGTAGGAAAAACTCCTGCTAACAGTGCCATTCGGGCACTGCAGCAGGAGTTTTTCTGTATGAGGAACGCCGTTCGCGTCTATTCAGTATGACCCAAAATAGATATGCGCATACATAGGCGTTCACTTTTAACGGCTCGAGGGGACTAATGTTTATGTTGACAGGCATCAATTGACTTGAAAATGAAGCTGAGGTATACTTCATTCATCGGTTTCAAATTTAGTAAATTAGTAAATTAGTAAATGAAAACGGTGAGAGATACAAACTGAAAATCTTTCATCCGAATCCTATTCGAACTTGGAGGAATCACAATGAAAATACCAACGACGCTTAAACATAAACCTGTCATCGTTGCTGAGAATTATGCCAATATTGACGGCAGATATACGCAAAACACGGATACGCAAGGTCTTTCTTTAGGGCTTGCCCAGTGGAACGACAGAGGGAAGGTAGATATTTCTGCTAAAGTCTGGCGTTACACCGGTGAGAAATGGTCCCGTCAATCAGAGGAGCTGCCCTTGCACCGCGTGTTAGATTTGGCGATCCTCGTGTGCCGCACGAAGCTGCATTTCCAAGAGGATGCTTATCGCTATGAGAACTCTTATAATCCCGAGAATCCTGTAATCGACCGTATCGGGCTGCAAGGGGATGCCATGACGGTAGGGGTATGTACGGATAATGAGAAAATTAACGAAGATATCAAGCTCTTCAGCCAAGCATTGAGTGATGACGGAGAGTTGATCGGCGAACGGTTACGCACGCTTTCCAGGATTTTAAAAGAAATGGGGTACTAATCAACATGTTAGACAAACAGAAGAAGAAGGAGCTTGCCACCAACTATAAGCAAACGTTTCGCGCGATGGGCGTTTATCAAATTCGAAATATCCAGAATGATAAAATATTTGTTAACGGCAGCATGGATTTAGACGGAATGAGGAATCGGCTTGAATTTTGTAAACAGATGAATACGAATACCTTCAACGAGCTCCAGAAAGATTGGGCGACGTTCGGAGGCGGTAGCTTCGTATTCGAGGTGTTAGATGAAATCGAGCCCCGCGAGGAAACCGTGCTGGACGCTACGGATCTGAAAAGCTACCGGGCCGAAGTGGATGCGCTGCTTGAATTATGGCTAGAGAAACTAGAGCCGTACGACGAGAAGGGCTATAATAAACGCAAGCGTTAAGCTTCATAGCAGTTGAACTATAAGAACCTATCCGTCAGGGAATCCCTGTCAGATAGGTTTTTTTCTACTTTTTAAAGTCGGAATAACATAAAAAGTGAAGCGTGCGAAATATGTGAAGCGCCTTGTCATCATCAAAAGTGTGAACCTCAATGAAATGTGTGAGTTGTACCGGTGATACGTCTGACTCTATGCTGAGGTCAATTCGATTCAGCATATGAAACATATGCGAACGAAGCCGTAACGCAGAAGAACAATTAAAAGGAGGTAATAAATTGATGAGGTAAAGATGGTTAAAAGCATGCATGTTCATGTTGTGCATGTTAATTGCTCTTTCGATCGTACTCGCGGCGCAGCCAGAAAAAGCTGCAGCCGGTGCTTATGATCGAGATAATGTGATGTTGAACGGAACGTGGGATTTCTATCCGAACAATTTTAATTAGCCTCCATCACCTGTTTAAACATACGAAAGGAGCTGGAGGCTGTCCATAACACATTATGTTAGGCGAATAGAAAGTGTGAAGAGTGTGATTTCTGAATAAATGTGAGGCATGTTTAAAAGTGTGAATTGAATGCATGACTGCTTCGTCCTATGCTGAGTTCAGGCCAACGGGGAAGCAGTCGGCTTTCAATTAAAATTTATCGCTAGGGGGGTGAGTATCATCTCGAATGTACAGGTGGATGTTGTCGCACCTCAGGTTAAAGTTAAAAAACGAATAAATGACAGACGGTTTAAACAGAACATTCCCATCATGCTAATGTTTCTGCCAGCACTCGCTTATTTTCTCATTTTCCGCTATGCCCCAATGGGAGGCTTGATTATCGCCTTCAAGGAGTACAACTTTACCGACGGGATTTTCGGAAGTCCATGGGTAGGGATGAAAAACTTTCATATTTTATTTACGCAGCCTCAAATGATCCAAATCATTAAGAACACCTTATTGCTCAGTGTGCTCCAAGTCGTGGTGGGATTCCCATTTCCCATTATTCTAGCCATTATGCTGAATGAAGCGAGAAAGCTATGGTTCAAACGAATCGTGCAGACGATCGTGTATCTACCGCATTTCCTGAATTGGGTCATTATCGGGGGCATTATCATTTTGATTTTCGCTCAGCAAAACGGGATTATCAATCATTTTGTCACGAGCTGGACGGGTGAGCCTTATCCCTTTCTCTATAAAGAGCATGCCTGGGTGGCCATCTTCGTGAGCAGCGGAATTTGGAAAGAAGCAGGCTGGAGCGCTATCATTTACTTGGCCGCACTAGCTGGCATCGACCCCGCCTTGTACGAATCGGCTAGCATGGACGGTGCGGGGAAATGGAAGCAAATTTATCACATCACGATCCCATCCATTCGGTCAACACTGGCCATTATGTTTATTCTATCGGTTGGGCACGTCATGGAAGTGGGTTTTGATCAAATTTATGTGCTGCAGAATTCGGCGGTGGCCAATATTTCTGAAGTGATTTCAACATGGAATTATAAATTCGGCATTAATGGTGGCCGATTTAGCTTAGCAACAGCCATGGGACTTTTCGAATCCATCGTGAGTCTGACCTTGGTCGTCTCTGTGAACCAAATTGCAAGACGATTTGATCAAGGATTATGGTGAGAAGGAGGGACCAGGTTTGAAAGCTTCATTGGGTGAGAAATGGTTTTATGTGTTTAACTATACGCTGTTAGCTATCATAGGGCTGAGTTGCGCTCTGCCGATGTTTCATCTATTTGCCTTGTCGCTTAGCTCAAATGATGCCATTATGTCAGGCTTTGTTAAACTTTGGCCAGTTGGTTGGAATTGGGAGACGTACAATAAGTTATTTACCGGTACGCATATCGTTGCCGCAGCAAGGAACAGCTTCGTGATTACCGTCGTGGGAACCATTCTGAATATGGTATTTACCGTATGCTGTGCTTATCCGCTGTCTCGGAAGTTTATGTACGGAAGACGTTTCTTTTCTCTTTTGATCATTTTCTCCATGTTGTTTAGCGGAGGGCTCATCCCAACCTATCTGGTTGTTAAATCGCTGGGACTCGTGAATACGTTCGGTGCCTTATGGTTTTCCTCTTTGATCAGCGTGTATAACATGCTTGTACTTCGCACGTTTCTCGGGGGGATTCCGGAGGAGATCGAAGAGGCTGCTCGCATCGACGGATGCGGGGAAGTACGCCTTCTTGTGCAAATCATACTCCCGCTTTCGGTACCTGTCCTTGCGGCACTGACGCTTTTTTACGCAGTAGGTCACTGGAATTCATTCTTCGGGGCGATGATTTACATTAATGATTCTACAAAAGCACCACTCGCTGTACTCGTCCAACAAATGATTCAAAGTCAGCAGCTGCTGCAGCAAATTGCGAACACTTCGTCTGAGGACCTGAACTCCATAACACCAGAGTCTATTAAAGCAGCAGGTGTGTTCGTCATGGTGATTCCGATGTTGATTATGTATCCGTTCCTGCAAAAGTATTTCGTCAAGGGAGTTATGATCGGTTCCGTCAAAGGATAGTTTCAAATTGTTGGAATTGCATATCTTTTCCAAAAGATTGCTTTATAATATAATTGGGAGGTCATAAAATGAAGAAGAAAACAATGCTTGTCACTGCCGTATCCGTCCTACTAAGTGGTGTCGCTGTAGCTGGGTGTTCGTCCGATAAGCCGGCAGATAAGGCTGTAGAAACGGCTTCGCAAGCAACGGCCCAAGCAACTACGCAGGCTACGCCTAAAGCGCCGCAGGCGGTTAGTATATCCTTCTATGATCGCGGCAGCATTCCTCCTGAAGTGGGCACACCAGAGAATAACTTGTGGACGAAGTATATCGCGAGCAAGGCTGGCGTCGACTTAAAAGTTGTTCCGATTCCACGTGGGGAGTCCGTAGCAAAATTCAATACCCTAGTTGCTTCCGGATCTGCCCCTGATCTCATACTTGAATATGACGCAGGCTTCCGTAATCAGCTGTATGTCCAGAAGCAGATCATGCCGATCGACGACCTGATTAACAAATACAGTACCACGTATAAAGATACGCTAGCCAAATTCCCTTTACTCAAAAAACTAGGAACCCATGACGACGGAAAGTTGTATGATTTTGGACGCGTTCTCGGTTATGTACCTTATCACTATGTTCTCGTTCGTGAGGACTGGTTGAAAAAACTAAACCTGAGTGTACCGACAACTGTCGATGAGTTGTACCAGGTAACGAAAGCGTTTGCAGAGAAGGATCCAGATGGGAATGGCAAGAAGGATACTTTTGGACTCAACCTCAGCACGACCGTTCCAGGAGATGACAATTGGATTAACTATATTTTTCAGAACGTCGATTGGGTACTCCAAGATGGCAAGTGGACCAAGGATTGGGATCGCGCCGAAGCAGCAGCGGAATTCCGTAAAAAACTGTTCGATGAAGGCATCGTCGATAAAGACTTCTTGACAGATAAAAACGGGAAGAAAGCGGAGCAGGACTTCGTAACTGGCAAAACGGGCATTTACGGTTCAGGCGGCTCAATTAAAGGCTTCTACACGTTGTACGAAACATTGCGTAAAAACGTGTCGGATGCAAAATTGATTCCGATCGCCCTGCCGAAGAGCCAATTCGGTCAATTCTCGCCTGATTTCAATCCTCCGGTACAATTAACGGGCGCTTTGAATGTGAAGACCAAAAATCCAGAAGCTGCGATTAAAGCGGTTGACTTCTTAAGCTCGAAGGAATGGGTAAAAACAACGTACGTTGGCCAGGAAGGTATTCATTTTAAACTGGATAGCGGAAAAGAAGTGCCGATTGATAAAGACAAGAACAAGAAAGAGCTGGATTGGTTAGGTGATTTCCGCATGCTGGGCGGCCAGTATGTCTACAACGAGTTTGATACAACAACAAAAGCATTTGATCAAACCAAACCGTTCGATAAGGAAGTGTACGATCTGTCTCAACAGATCTTTAAGCTCTACATTACGAAGGATCGCCCGCTTGCTCATATTACGCTGCCAGGGTTTTATCCGCTGCTGCCGTCCGATATTCAATTCATTAGTAAAACATTGTTTGATAATGGCGGCCCTGTCAAAGATATTTGGAACAAAGCGATTGTTAGCGGCAGCTCATACAGCATCAAACAAGCGAAACAGGACGCGCAATCCCTTTGGAAGAAATCAGATGGAGATAAGCTAGAAGCTTGGTACCAAGACTGGTATTCGAAAAATAAAGACACCATGGTTAATCAAAATGATCTATTAAGCTTACAATTCAACAATTAAACGATAAACGATACCGTGATGGCTGTCGGCAGGATTTCCTGTCGACAGTTTCATCGTCTTTCACGGATCGAACTCAGTAGGGAGTGGGAAATCTAATGCGAACAAAGCAAACTTTGTTTTTTCGTTTACTAACGACCTATTTGCCGATTCTTTACGTGGTGATCTTCGTCTTGATTTTCGTCTTTTTCATGACGGTGAATCAATTATCACAGCGGCAAACGGTCAAAGCAAACGACGCATTTTCCCACTATACCTTGCAGCGGTTGGATTCGCTTCTTGCGAACATCGATCAAATAGTGAATGCTGAAATCACGAATAATAAAGAACTAAATTCGTATGTCTATCTGAAAAATGATGCAGAGCTGAATCCTTATTTACTTAGTAGTAAGGTGTCCGATCGTTTTCGGCAAATCAAGCTGAGCTTTCCGCTTATTTACTCGATTTATTTGTATCGAAATATCGATATGAATGTGCTGAGTTCCGACATGCTGCTTCCGTTGGATCGGTTTGGAGATCGGATGTTTCTTCAGGAGCTGCTATCGCAATCCTTCACTAGTACGTGGACGCCTGTAAGGAAGTACAAAGATTTTGATATGCAGGCCTATGATGTGCGGATCGTCTCACTTGTCAAAAAGGTTCCAGACCCAACTAACCCCTATGGGGTGTTGGTCGTTAATTTGGATGTGGCTTCGCTCCAAACTTGGTTAAATGAGTTGACCGCAGGCTCGATCAGCTATGTCAAACTTTTCGATAATCAAGGGAATCTACTTGGTAACAGTAAAAATGCTGCAAACAGCGATATTTTGACCTTAACTTCAGAAGTTACAGGCTGGAAGATGAGCAGTGGTTTACTGGCGAATTATCATTACGGGATATTTACCGATATCTATGAGGGTTGGATCATTCTTGGCGTCATCATGATTGTGATAGCATCAGCGGGGATGGTGTATTTATCTAAACGATATGCCAAACCGATTGACTCCAGCATGAACCGAATATCGGAGTTTATTAGCGGAAAGCAGTTGGGACAATCGAAAGGTGAAGTGTTGCAATACGTCGATTTGGCGGTCGATCAGATTATTGATTTCGCAAAGCGCTATCAATCGGAGAGCAATACGAATTTGCCTTATCGTCAGAAGCATTTCTTTCAGGAACTGCTTGCCGGTGACCGTGTTTTTGATACGAACGAGCTGCATGAGGAGATGAGGTATTTCGGTTTTACTGAAAAATGGAGCTCGTTTGGCGTTGCCTTGATCGAGATTGACCGAATCTCCGATTTTGCTCAGGAATACTCGTATCGTGATCAATATTTATTGAAATTCGTGCTCATGAATGTGCTTAAAGAAATTATTGAGCAACAGCAAATGGGCGTATGGTGTGATTGGCTTTCCTCAGAAACACTTGGTGTGCTTTTCGGTCATAAAGAAACGCTCATTCTAGAAGATACCGTAAGTACGTGTAGGAGCATCCAAGAATGGGTGCAGGCCAACTTGGACTTTACGGTTACGATCGGAGTGGGGTCGGTTGTTACGTTGTCTGAGCAGATTCGTATCTCATTCGATCAGGCCGATAAAGCATTGCAGTATAAATCGGCACTCGGAAACAATCGCGTCATTGACTACGCATCCACCTCACGTCGATCTGAATCGGAGATATTCGAAGTTCTCCAATTAATACGTTCGATCGTTCAAGCTTACAAATGCGGGAATGAGGATTGGATGAAACAGTTCGATTTTTTGTTTGGGGCCATTGGCCGTGGATTGTATACACATGATGAAATGATTAATTTGTTTAACTATATGAGTTATACGTTCACCCGAGAGCTGTCTGATTTCCCGCCAGAATATACAGAAATTTGGAAGCTAGAGGCGATGGCGCCAATTTCTCATGCGCTTAGCACTTTCGAGACGCTAGATGAGCTGCGTTGTGTTTATCTAAATAGTCTGAACCTCGTAGCTGAGAAGTGGCGATTAGCCCGCGATCACAAAGGACAGCGTTCACAAATGCGCGACGTCAGAGATTATATCGAGCAGCATTATAACGATAGTACGTTGTCACTACAACTTTTGAGTGAGAGATTCGGTCTAAGCAAAAATTACTTAAGCCGTTTATTTAAAGATGAAATTGGTGAAAATTTCATAGATTATCTCACGAATATTCGCATGCGGCATGCAAGAGAATTGCTGGAAGATTCAGTGATGCCCATCCAAGAAATCGCTGTAAAAGTTGGCTACGAGCATTATTTCACCTTTAACCGTGCCTTCAAGAAATTAATGGGCTTCCCTCCGAATGAATTCCGCAAACAACAGGAAGCTTAGATGGTAGAGGGAAAGAAGGATGTACAAGACTGGTCTAACAAGGGTACCCGACATTGAGCGGATACCCTTTTTTTTGCATAAACAGGCAGGTTTCCTCTTATCCTATGGCGAAGTGGTGATAGATGAAATCTTTGGAAGTAACTTGATGAGATCTACATATAAGGAGTGGAAGAGATGAAATACCGTCAACTTGGAGATACAGAGCTTCGAATCAGTGAGGTGAGCTTCGGAACTTGGGCGATTGGTGGAGGCTGGGGAGAAGCGAACGACGATGAATCCATTCGAGGATTACACCGTGCGATGGATGCAGGTGTTAACTTTTTTGATACAGCGGATGTGTATGGATCAGGGCATGCGGAAGAGCTGCTCGCGAAAGCGACAAAGGGGAAAGAAGATGAGATACATATCGCGACGAAATTTTGTCGATCGGGCGATATCCATGACCTCGCAACTTATTCGGAAGATGCTGTTCGCCAATTTGCTGAAAATAGTTTGAAACGATTGAATCGTGAACGAATCGATCTTTACCAAATTCACTGCCCGCCACTTGCAATCTTGAAAGATGGCTCCGTGTTCGAAGTGCTTGAGAAATTGAAGGCCGAGGGCAAAATTCGCCATTATGGCGTGAGTGTTGAGACTGTGGAAGAAGGCTTGTTCTGTCTCACTGTTCCAGGTGTCAAAGCCTTGCAGGTGATCTTCAACCTATTCCGTCAGAAGCCAGCCGAGGAGCTCTTCCCGCAAGCGAAAGCTGCAGGTGTTGGCATCTTAGTTAGGCTTCCGCTGGCAAGCGGCCTTTTGACAGGCAAATTCACGGCTTCTAGCACATTTGCGGCAGATGATCACCGGAATTTCAATGCTAACGGCGATCAGTTCAATGTGGGTGAGACATTTGCTGGACTGCCCTTTACCAAAGGCGTTGAACTTGCTAAGGAACTGGCTTGGATTGGCGAGGGGCGTGGCAATATGGCACGCGCTTCGATGCGTTGGATTCTAGAGAATCCGAACATTACGTGTATCATTCCTGGCTTTAAAAACGTCAAGCAAATAGAAGATAATCTGGCAACGCTTGAAGTACCACCGTTTACTTCGGAAGAGCAGTCCCGTTTGCAAAGCTTTTATGCGACTCAAGTACACGATCATATTCGTGGTGCATACTAGCCCAGTTAGAGGGGCATGGAGTTTCGGGGGTCAGGCGAAATGGATATAATAACACCACAACGTTTTAATAGGGGACGACGGATAATCTCGTCAACTTATTCCAAGCTTAATTGTTGGATAGCAGATATTGGCGTCCTGGAGTAGGATTAGAAGCTCATCCTATGGTTGAGCTTTTTTTGTGACCAATCAGGGGAGGGAAACGTATGATCGAACACATTCGCACGAACAATGTTCAGCGCTTTACTGGATTTGGAGCTTTATACGATGAAAGTCGGCCAACGGCACCGCAGGAAGTGATCCGAATTTTGACAGCTTATCTGGGTAGAAAGCCGGAAACCGTTGTCGATGTAGGCTGTGGTACAGGCCTTTCTTCGTTTCTGTGGCTGCATGACGCAGAACGGATTATCGGGATTGAACCGAGTGATGACATGCGGGCAGTTGCCTTAGCCAAGTGGGACGCAATGAGCAAACCTGAAACGCTTCAATTCATGGCAGGACTATCGCATGAGCTAGCACTTCCAACTGCTTCTGCAGACATCGTTACGTGTTCTCAATCGTTCCATTGGATGGAACCACAAAGCACTTTGAGCGAATTCGCTCGTGTGCTGCGTCCAGGCGGGGTATTTGCCGCGTATGATTGCGATTGGCCGCCTGTCATCGACTGGGAAATTGAGCAGCAGTATGTGAAGCTTACGGCTCTTGGTGATCAGCGAGCGGTGGAGCTGGCACAGAAGGATGAGCAAGCGCACAAATGGAATAAGGAAGAGCATTTAAAGCAAATCCAAGCGTCAGGTTTATTCCGATACGCCAGAGAGATTGTGTTTCATAATTGGGAAACCTGCGATGCAACACGCTATGCCAACCTCGCGTTGAGTCAAGGCAGCTTGCAAACCGCGTTAAAGCTGGGTGCGAAAGAGCTAGAAGTGGAAGCGGCGGCATTTCGCCAGCTTGTGGAGAAGGCGTTCGCCGGAGAAGAACGGTCTATATTATTTGGATACCGCATGCGGGTAGGCATTATTTAGCTCTCACAGAGGAAAGAAGGGAACAGCTACGAAACTGAATGTATTTTTATTTTTTTATGCCGTCATTTACATGGGAAATGCGGTGTATGGAACTTTCATGCCGGTGTATCTCAACAACGCCAAGTTCACTCAGGAGCAGATCGGGCTCCTTCTGAGTCTCGGTCCCTTGATTGCAATGATTGGTCAACCCGTATGGGGGGCTTTAGGGGATCGTGCCAAATCGAAGAATCAAATCCTGCGAATATTAATCATAGGCAGCGGTATTTCGATCTTATTCTTCCCGGTCTCGCATCAATTTCTCTATATGCTTGTTTTTATTTGTATTTTCACCTTTTTCCAGACCTCCATATTTGCACTAAGTGATGCCATTACTCTAGAGGAATTAGATCGGCAACCTACATGGAGCTTTGGGGTGATTCGGCTGGGAGGAACGGTAGGCTTCGCCATGATGTCACTCCTTTTCGGGTTCATTGCCAAGTCTTACATTGATTCGATGTTTCTGGTTTATGCTTGTACAATGGTCGCTGCGCTGCTTTGTTTATGGCGGTTTCCGGCTGCAGTTGGGCGTCAGGCACATGTGATGGGGCGGAAATTCCGTGAACTTTTCAAAAATGGTAAACTCATGTTCTATTTAAGCTTAAATTTTATTATCCAAATCACACTTGGCTATTATTACGCTTTCTTCCCAATCTATTTCAAGGAAATGGGCGGGGATAGTGTGATGTTAGGCTGGTCGATGACAATTTCGTCCTTGAGTGAGCTGCCCTTTCTATTATTTTCAGCAAAAATATTCAAGCGAATTCCCGTCTCGATCATTTTTCTCGTTGCAGCCTTGGCATCATCCATCCGGTGGTTCTTATTCTCTAAGATTGAAGTGGCACACTGGATATTACCGGTACAAGTTTTGCATGGACTCATCTTTATCGTTCTTTCGGTTACGATAGCCACGATTATTAATCGCGAAGTACCAGCGGAATGGAAAGCAAGCGGACAAACCCTTAACGGCTTACTTAGCCTTGGGGCGGCTCGAATCATCGGTAGCTTCTTAGGTGGCATTGCTAGCGCTGCTTATGGAATGAGACAAGTTTTTCTCTATAGTTCATGGCTTTCTATGGCGTGTGTTGTTGTGTTTGGAGCTGTGATCTTCTATCGGAGAAAGCAGCATGAACTAAGTACTTAAACTATGGATAAATAGGGGAGCGAGATTGATGATTTTGTCTAGCGCGCAATTTGCCAGAGCACGAGACTTTCTACTTAGTCAGGCGAGAGAAATTGAGAAGGTTATGTTTCTGTACGAGTTCGAGGATGGAGACCCTGCAGACGTAATAGCCGCGCTTAACATCTATCAGAACGAAGATCATGGCTTCGGTCGGGCACTTGAGCCAGATCTTCGATGTGAAGCATCTTCTGTGCTAGCTACAACACATGCGCTTCAATATTTGTCCAAAATCAACTCAGACGTTAGAGTAAGCATGGTGAAAGATTGTTTTGATTATCTGAAAAATACGTTCATCGGTCGATATCAAGGCTGGGAAATCATCACATCGGCTGCAAATGAAGCTCCGCGTGCGATATGGTGGAATTATCAGGGTTTTCAGGCTCATTGGGGGAACCCAAATGCTGAAATTCTCGGCTATTTCTATGAGTTCTCAGAGCTTGCAGATAAGTCATTAAAATCGGAGTTACAAACGAAATGCTTTGAACATTTGTTACATACATCTGAGTTAAAAGACATGCATGAACTTTTTTGCTATGTGAGATTGTTTACTCGATTGCCTATGGATGTACAAAAAGAATTCAAACCAACAATGGAAGCATTTCTCGACAACTGTGTAGTGAAAAATCCAGCTGACAGGGCCGGTTACTGTGCGGTTCCACTTCAAATCGTGGACAGTCCTGAATCTCCTTTTTATGACAACTATCAGGATGCACTCTCTTCCGACTTAGATGCTTTGATTCAAAAGCAAGGTCAGGATGGGAGCTGGGAGCCGAACTGGGCGTGGGGGAGATTTGAAGAGGAATGGCAGCAAGCCAAGGCCGAGTGGAAGGGATATTTGACCTTACAGCATTTGATGACGTTGAAGGCTTTTGGCCGCATCCCGAGGTAAACGTTGTATTCTTTGGATTATGGAAGTAATTTCGATTATGATAGTAAGAAGGTACGATGAGGAAAGGAAGTGCGGAGTCATGATTAAAAATGAAGCGATTCTCACCTATGAACCTGGAGGACAGCAGATTTGTATGACACGTGTGTTCAATGCGCCACGAGAGCTTGTGTTTAAAGCGTTTACGGATGCGAAGCTTATCGTGGAATGGCTTGGACCTCGGGCGTTGACGATGGAATTGGAGACATTTGAACCGAGGAATGGCGGCAGCTGGCGATATATCCATCGGGATAGCATTGGGAACGCGTATGCATTTCGCGGCGTGTACCATGAAGTTACAGCACCTGAACGAATTATTCAAACCTTTGAGTTTGAAGGACTCCCGGAGAAGGGACATGTTATCCTTGAAACAGCCAAATTTGAAGCGCTTGAAGGCGGTCAGACAAAACTGGTGATGGAATCTGTATTTCAGTCAGTCGCGGATCGGGATGGCATGCTGCACTCTGGCATGGAGCAAGGGATGCAGGATTCATATGAGCGTTTAGCGGAGCTGTTGGAACGAATGAAGTAGATGGAAGAGAGCAGGCGTTGAGGCGACCTGCTTTTTTGTTTTGTTACATACATTTAATAACATTAATTATTAATACCATTAAATTATCTTCATAGCTAAAAAAATAGCACAATAAGACATCTTTCTGCCTATTCGAATATGGTGATTCTACAGTGAGTTTGATAAGATACTTCCAAAAAGAAGTATGGAAAGGATGGAAGCTATGCCATTTCTATCATTGACAAGTTGGAGTTTGCATCGCAATCTGGGGCCATTGCGGTGGACACGCTGGGATGAGAGCACGCGCAAGCCATATACAGATGCTCAAGATCAGCCAGAGCTGCTTTCCTTGCTTGAATTACCGGTGGTTCTAGCGGGCAAGGGGTTTACGTCACTGGAAGTGTGTCATTTTCATTTTCCAGAGACGAGTAAGGAGTATCTTCAAGCGTTGAAGAACGCATTTACAGATGCTGATCTGCGTTTCTATACGCTTTTGCTCGAATATGGAGATATCTCAAGCGCGGATGAAGAACGAAGGCAATCTGATATGGCATGGATCAAAAGCTGGATTGACGTCGCGGCACTAACGGGAGCCGAAAGGGTTCGTGTAATTGCTGGGGAAGCGGCGCCAGAGGACCGAGAAGCATTAGGAAGATCCATAGAGGCACTGCGTGAGCTCGGGCAATATGGGGCTGCTCATGGCGTGCGCGTGGTGACAGAGAATTTCAAATCACTTTCATCTACAGCGGATAATTGTGTTGCTTTGTTGGGAGGATGTGGGGATATTCTTGGTTTTACTTCAGATTTCGGAAATTTCAAAGGCGCAGGGAAATACGACGACCTCACTCGGACGATTCCACATAGTGAATCCATTCACGCCAAAGCGCAAACGAACGCCGAAGGAATTCCGGATGAAGTTGAGTTTATTCGCTGCTTAGACATCGCCAAGCAGGCTGGCTATGAAGGACCTCTAACTCTTGTGTACGATGGTCCTGGTGATATGTGGGATGGTATAGAGCGTGTTAGGAAGTTGGCGGAGCCGTACTGTTAAGATTGGATTGACTTTGTGTACATGCTATTATCTGTATTATGCTATGATACTAGGAAACAATCCCCACTCACTAATCGCTAGAATAGGAGACTTCCACAATGAGCCAAGTATGTAATTATTGCAGCAAGAATGAGGCATTAGCTAATTTGATGATTGAAATCGGTCAATTGCGTGTTTCGACCCTGTATTTGTTTAAAGAACAAACGTATAAGGGGCGCTGTATTGTTGCTTTGAATGAGCATCATACTGAATTCTTCCACTTGTCCCAGGAGAAGCAGGATGCCTATATGCGCGATGTGGCCCAAGCAGCTGCAGCGATTGAGCGAGCTTTTTCACCGGACAAGATTAATTATGGCGCTTTTGGCGACACGATGCCTCATGTTCACTTCCACATTGTGCCGAAATGTAAGGATGGTTACACGTGGGGGAAAATGTTCGAGATGAATCCGGCTGACAATAAGCAGCTGAGCGAGCAAGAATATGCGGATATTATTGATCAATTGAAACAGCATTTATAGTCTTTTCGGATACGAGAATATTCAAATCAAAGCCACCTCATCAAGAGGTGGATTTTTTCTTTGGATGTCGAGCTTGGAGCTCGAGACAAAGCGAATTGCTAGTAGTCTTGAAAAAGAGCAATTGACAGGAAGTATTTGGGAATATAAACTTACATCAATACTTTCTAATTTCATATGTAAACGCAATGATTGGGACTAGTAAGGAACCCCTATTGTCCAGAGAGCTGTCGATTCGGTGGAAGACAGTCAATAGCATTCCCCAACTCACCCTTGAGCGGTAAGATCGAAGTGTTCAGTAGATCTTAACGGTTAACCTCCGAGATCGGGTCTCAAGGATTTGTACGTGTTTGTGTTGCAAATCAAGAAGAGTGGTACCGCGAAGGTTAAACCTATCGCCTCTTTGTAGGCGATAGGTTTTTTTGTATTTCAAAAAGGGAGGAAACCGAATGAAGAATGTGATCGATTACTATGCCAAGTTTGATGAATGGGGAAGACTGGATCGCGAGCCTATCGAGTTTACGGTGAATTGGCACTACATGAAGAAGTATCTCCCTAACGGAGGTCATATCCTCGATAATGGGGCTGGACCAGGCAAATACGCAATGGAATTAGCAAAGAATGGGTATAACGTGACCCTCTCGGATCTAACACCTAATCTCGTCGAGCTCGCGAAAGATAAAGCCATTGAATTGGGCTTAGCAGATAGGTTTACTAGTTTTCATTCGCTGAATGCAACGAATTTGCAGGGAATTGCTGATGAAACCTTCGATGCTTCATTGATGCTGGGTCCTCTTTATCATTTGCAGGAAGAAGAAGAGCGAATAGCTGCCGCAAGGGAATTACATCGAGTAACTAAGGAAAATGGTATCGTTTTTGTCGCTTTTCAAAGCCGGACGCGAATGCTTTTGACATCACTTCTGTACCCTCAAGCATGGAAACCGAATGACAATATGGCTGCGATTGCGCATTTTATAAACGAAGGCACTTTTAATCATACAGATGCAGGCCGATTTACAGGCGCGTACTATTACAATGTCGAAGATATTAAGCCTTTTATGGAAAGCCAGGGATTTGCAACGTTAGATCTGATTGGTTCTTCCAACCTAGGTGCTTTGATATCGAATGAACAGAAGCAATATTGGACTGAACGTGGGGAAAAGGATGCGTTCATTGAACTTCTTATCCGTATAGCCCGCGATCCATCGGTATTAGGGATTTCTTCGCATTTGTTATATATCGGGAGAAAAGTAGGAGTGTGAACGATGAGGATTAAGGCTGTTTTATTCGATTTTGATGGGACGCTGGCGGATACATTGCCGTTATCTTTTTATGCCTTTAAATATGTTTTTAAAAAGTACGATGATCGCGAAGTCTCCACTGATGAACTGATCGCCATGTTTGGTCCAACCGAAGACGAAATCATAACTGTTAATTTTGGAAATAAGGACAGAGTTGACGATGCCATCTCTGATTATTACCTAATTTATGAAAAGAATCATGCTGCAGAAGTACCTATGTCAGACGACATGTATCAACTTCTCACGTATTTGAAATCGAATGCTACGAAAATGGGCATTATCACAGGCAAAAGCAGAAAAGCGTATCAGATTTCATCTGAAGCCCTCCATTTGTCGAACTTTTTTGATATTGTGATCACGGGTGATGACGTACAATGGCCTAAGCCAGATCCAGAAGGGATTATCACTGCTCTGACGTATCTAGACGTTTCGAAAGATGAGGCTGTGTTTGTTGGTGATAGTAATGCGGATATTCGGGCAGGTAAATCAGCTGGCTTGCGGACGTATGGTGTGCAATGGCTTTCTACGTATCAAAGTACACATTTCGAAATGGAGCCGGATTTTATTTTTACAAGAATTGAACAGTTTTATAAGCTGCTTATGGAGGATCGCCTTCCAAGCCATAAATGGTTAGACTGGGCAAAGCAAATTCAATCGATTGCGCAAATCGGCTTAACCTATTCGAAGGATGTTTACGATCTAGAACGATTCCAAGCATTGCGGGAAATAAGCGTTGAAATTATGGCTACCTATACTTCTGTGGGCATGGATAAAATTAACCTTAGCTTCGCCAATGAAACCGGGTATGCAACTCCGAAGGTTGATATTCGAGGGGTCGTTTTTGAAGATGATAAAATTCTTCTCGTGAGAGAAAAAGCAGATGGTACTTGGGCACTCCCGGGAGGATGGGCCGATATTGGGTTGTCGCCGTCTGAGGTTGCGGTGAAAGAAATCAAAGAAGAAGCCGGATTTGATGTGGTGCCGGTTAAATTACTCGCAGTCCTTGATAAAAAGTTCCATAGCCATCCACCAGAACCCTATCACATTTATAAAATGTTCATCCTTTGCAGAATCATTGGAGGGCATGCCTTAGGCGGTGTGGAAACGAGCGAAGTGCAATTTTTTGGTGAACATGAACTGCCGGAATTATCTGCAGAACGGAATACGATTGCTCAGGTGAAGCGAATGTTTGATTATTTAAGGGATCCAAACAAAGAAGTCATATTGGATTAATGCGAAATGATGGGGGAAGAGACCGTGAATATGGAACATCTTCGATATCCAATCGGGAAGTTCGCGTACATCGAACATCCAACACAAGCCCAGCGGGACAAATGGATGAATGACATCGCTGAAACAGCGGATATACTGAGCCGGATTGTTATTAACTTAAATCAAGAACAACGATTAACTCCGTATCGCCTAGGTGGATGGACCGTTCAACAAGTCGTTCATCATTTGGCAGATAGTGATATGAATGCGTTTCTTCGTTTCAAACGAGCGTTAACGGAGGATAGCCCTGTCGCAAGCTCTTATAGGGAAGAGTTATGGGCAGAGCTGGGAGATTATCATGTGCCCATTGAAGTATCGATACAAATGCTGGCAGCTATACATATTCGATTTGTAGCCGTGCTTCGCACTTTAGATTCTTTAGATTTCATGAAGACTTTTACGAGTCCGACCCACGGAGTGATGAGCTTAGATATGGCTCTGCAACGATTTGTTTGGCATGATCGGCATCATATCGCCCAGATCACTTCGCTCCATGAACGGATGGAGTGGTAGGAGGGTTAGAAATGAAGGTTGTCGAATGTAAGCACAAACAGTAAGAAGCCAGCGGAGATCCGCTGGCTTTTTCACCGTACCTAAAATCCCTCTATTGCAATGGCGCCAGCTTCGAAGCCCTGAAATAGGTGTCATTGACCTTAACCGCGATGACTTCATTTGCATCGGATCCCTTGACCTCAAATAAAAGGCTGCCAACGGGCTTATCATTCGCGTCACCGTTTTTCTTGGGCATTGGTGCAATTCTTCGTTCAATTCGTCCAATTTGCTTACCAATGTCTTGAGCAGATATTTCAGCAGTTGAAAGCCCATACAGGTGGTTATTCCAGGCCACAACGCTAGGATAACTGCTTGAAGTTTTGGAGCTCGTCAGCGAAGAGCAACCCGCAAGAAGGATGATAAAGCACATAAGGAACGAGAAACGTTTCATGATACAACCACCTTAACCTCAGAATTCCTCTTCTGTAAAAGGAAACGTAATCTCAACCTCGGTCCCTACACCTGGGACACTTCGGTATGTTAGCGTCGCAGGTTCCCCGAAGTAGTGGCGAATACGTTCGCCAACGTTCTTGACGCCGAAGCTGCTGCCACCGATCCGACTGCGGCTAATGCCCGCCATCATATCCTCGATGAGGTTGGGACTCATGCCTACACCATCATCTTTGATTAGCAGGTGCATCGTTTGATCTTCCAGATAAGCCCGGATCGAGATGCTGCCTTCACGCTGCGTTCGTCCCAAAATACCATGAAGAATGGCATTCTCGACAAGTGGCTGAAGGGTGATTTTCGGAATCGGATGACCAAGTAACGCTTCTGGAACGTCAATCTGAAAATCAATCTTATTTTCAAAACGAATATTTTGAATCTGCACATAAAAGGAAACATGCTGCAGCTCTTCGCGCAGGGTGATAATATCTTTGCCGCTGCTGAGGCTGACTTTGTAGAAACGGGCAAGTGCCTTGACGACCTTCTTAATGTCTGTGTTCAGTCCGCTGTCTGCCATCCAGTTAATCAGATCCAACGTATTGTAGAGAAAATGCGGATTAATCTGCGATTGAAGTGCTTTTAATTCCGCATTTTTGACCTCTTGTCCCAGCCGGTAATGTTCCTTATTCATAGAGCTTATTTGCTCAATCATGTAATTATACGTCTGGATGAGCTCGCCAATTTCATCTCGCCCTTGTGTTTGAGCTAGCGCTATTAGATTTCCTTTCTGTACATCCCGCAGACGGCTGGTCAATTGGGTGATTCGTCGAGTAACGGAGAAGGAGAAAAGGTAGGCTAACAAGTAAGCGATCACGGACACAATGAGCAAAATGACCAACAAATCGTTGCGTAACTGATGACTCTGCTGTACAACTTCATGGAGTGGAATGATGGTAACCATCCCCCAATTGGAGGGAAGCTGCCTGAACAAATAGTAATTGTTATTCGTTTGCCAAGTGGTGGAGACGGCATCGTCCAAAGTTTCCGGTAGATCGACTTGAGTAACAGCGGACGGATCCGAGGAGAGGACGATTTGGTGATTTTGATCCACCAGCAAGGTCGTACTGTTCCTAACCACATTGGCTTTGCTCAGCATAGAACGAATCGTTTCCGCTTGAACATCCACGCGCAATTGACCGATCGGGTTCGCGTAATTGTTAGGATCTAGAATACTGCGGACAACGTAAAGTGAAGAACTGTCATGGGAAGACTTCTTGCCTAACTCAGGCGCTGAGCACCATAAATATTTGGCACGCAGCTCATTTAATCGATTAAAGCAAGGACTGTCTGCGGTTTCATCCAATGGCAAGAAATTCTCGGTCTCATTGGCGAAAATAAACGCACTCGGCACATACAGAATAACGCGTGAAATATCGAGGCTATCCTGCATGGAGCGGAGCAGTTTTTTGAGATTAGCATATTCCTGCAGCTCCCGATTAATATCACTTGTTACGTTGTTATCCATCAGAATGTCCGAAATGGCGGAGTTGGAAACGAGTATATTCGTCGTCTCTGCAATCCGCTGCACACGATAATTAAGAAAGGAATACGTCTGATCAAAGCCTTGCTTAGCTGAGTAGGTGACATGATTGATGATGATATCGGACATTTTCTCGGATGCAATGAACTGATAGAAGCCGAGAGGCAGCATGATCAGCAGCAAATAGGTGTACATGATTTTATGACGCAGCTTCGTGTTATACAGCCATTTGCGCAGCATTTGAATGAAGGAGAAGATCATAGTTGGCAGCGCTCCCGGTATTCGGAAGGCGTCATGCCCGTTGATTTACGGAAGATCTTGGCGAAATGTTCCCCGTCCTTGAAGCCAACTTGAGAAGCTACATCCAGCACCTTCAACCGGTTGTTGCGCAGCAGCTCCTTCGCTTTGTCCATCCGATATTCGGTCACGTATTGCTTGATCGTTTTTCCAGTAGCTTCTTTGAAAATAGAAATCAGATGGGAAGCCGTCATCTGCATATGATCGCTCACATCCTGTACAGATAGATCGTCGTCAGCATAATGCAGATGAATGAAACGCATAATGCGTGAACTTGTGGAGGACAAGCCGCCAGTTGAGCGCTCTTGAATCGCATTTTTCAAATCATCTAGCTTTATCGACATAACACGTTGGATATCGTCCAAATATTGGCATTCAAGAATTAGCTTCCAAGCCACGTCATTCTCCTCGGAGGTGACGAAGAGGGTGATGTTCCGACTATGTGCAAACTTATCCATTTCGAGGAGCAAACGATAATAAAGTTCTTTCACACTGACAATGAGCGTGCCTGGATGCTGACGGATGTCAGACGTTATCGAGAATATCAGGTGAGCTGCGTCAGCCCAATTCTCTTCCGCTAACGCTTCCGTGAAGCGGACGAGCTGTTCAGGCTGCACGACATAATGCAGCGAGTGAGTGTCGCTCCCCGTGTTATCATGCAAGATGAGGGAGCAGGGTTTGTGAAAAAATGATTCCTGTAAGCGAAGCACAGCACTCGTATAGGACTCCTGCAGCTTATGAGCGGAAGGAACGATTTTGCCTGCTGCGATCGAAAATAAGCCATATTCCCGCTTCAAAGCGGTGGAAAGCACATAGCATAAATGCTGAACTTGGCTCATCTCAATGAAGTCATGCTGCTGAGAAAAGAAGTGAATGATTGCGTGATGGTCATCTTTCCAAGCGTACAAATAGGGCTTTTCGCCGATAGCCAGTGCTTCATCAATTAAATATCCCAGCGTCTCCTTATGAGGCCCGGGGGAAATTAACTTCATCATCGCCGTTGCCGCAGGCGCTTGCATAACAGCTGTGAAATCTGCAGCCAATAAGCGATTGCGCAGCATCTCTTCATCATAACCGCCGCGAATTAGCTGCAAAGCGGCTTCTTGCTTCATGTAGCTCTTGTTCTCTTTGGCTACCGTATCATTCGCAACATGTCGCTGCTCTTCGAGCACGATGTCGATCGCACCCCGCAATGCCTCTTCCAATTCTTCCACATCGATTGGTTTCTCTACATAGCTAACCGCTTTCAAGGCTATCGCGGCTTTCAAATATTCTTTATCGGCATAGCCGCTCATAAAGACGATTTTGCACTGCGGGTATTTGCGGCGAAGGTGAAAGGCAAGCTCGATCCCATCCATCCGCGGCATGCGAATATCAGTGAGGACGATGTCTGGCTTGAACTGTTCGGCGATGGCAACTGCGTCCAGACCATCCACAGCTTCGATGAGTTCGCTGATGCCGAGACGTTCCCAGCTGACAGATTTCAGCACACCTTCACGTGTGAATTTCTCATCTTCTACGAATAGAAGCTTCATAACGGGCAACCCCCCTTAGTTGTAGCTATAGATTATCTTATATTGTGATGCAATACCACTAGTCGGAGGGGGCATCTGCAAAAGTTACAGGGAATCGATATTTTGTCGGGTTATCACGTAATAAGTAACCTGTTAATTTAGATACAGGAGAGAGACAACTAGAAACGGATGGGGGAAAGGATAGAGATGAGAACAGGACTCCTGTATCGCATGAGATCCAAGAAAGCGCTGTTATTCATGATTGCGCCAGCAGTGCTTTACTTCTTGCTTTTCAGCTATGTACCAATGGCAGGCATTGTGCTGGCGTTCAAGCAGTATCGCTACGATTTAGGAATTATGGGGTCTCCTTGGGTAGGTTTGGACAACTTCAAGTTCTTCTTCCTAACAGGGGATGCCTTCCGAGTAACCAGAAACACGCTGCTCTATAATGCGGCATTCATTCTGATTAATAACGTTCTGCAAATTATTGTCGCCATCTTCATGGCGGAGATCGGGTCCAAGCTGTTTCGTAAAACAGCGCAAACGATTATGTTTTTACCCTACTTTTTATCCTGGGTAGTCGTAGGAGCGGTTGCTTACAATTTGTTCAACTACGAGCATGGAACTGTCAACACGCTGCTGCGAGCCTTGCACATTCCTGAATTAGATATCTACACAACAACGGAATATTGGAAATATATCTTGGTTTTCTTCTCAGCTTGGAAAGCGGTGGGGTATGGCGCTGTATTCTATATGGCTTCCATTCTAAGCATTGATCGTGAGACGTACGAAGCAGCCGAAATCGATGGGGCTAACGTGTTCCAACGCATTCGATATATTACCTTACCATCACTTCGACCAACGATTACGATACTTGTCCTATTAGCGATTGGCGGCATATTCCGTGGAGATTTCGGCCTCTTTTATCAGCTAGTGGGTAATAATGGCCTGCTGTATGAAACGACGGATGTGATTGACACTTACGTATATCGCTCCTTGTTGGTCAACAACGAAATCGGCATGTCGTCGGCTATTGGTTTCTATCAATCGATTCTGTGTTTTGTAACCATCATGGTGACGAATTTCCTAGTCCGTAAATCGGATAAAGATAATGCCTTATTCTAAACTTACAGCAATTAGCGGGGTGAACCTATGATTACGTCCAGTGTGAAAAAGAAACAAATCGATCAGCGAATCCTTGATATATTTGGCTATGTCTTTATCGTAGTGATATGTTTGGCATGCTTGATTCCGTTCTTGCTCATCATTAGCGGATCATTAACAAGTGAATCGTCGATTACAAGCGATGGATTTCGATTATGGCCGAAGGAGTTTTCGTGGGATGCCTATACGTTCGCGCTCAAGCATCCAGAGCAGTTCGTGAGCTCTTACTTGCTAACTATTGCATTGACGGTGGCAGGTACAGTTGTTGGATTATTCATTTCTGCCATGGCAGCGTATGTGCTCCAACGTCAGGATTTTGAGTGGCGTAGCGGATTTTCCTTCTTCTTCTACTTTACAACCCTGTTTAACGGTGGACTTGTTCCTTGGTATATCTTAATGGTTAACTATTTACACATGAAGAATACGTTCTGGGCGCTGCTTGTCCCGCCATTGTTAAACGTGTTCTATATCATCATCTTACGGACATTCCTACGGAGTATCCCAGATGCCATTACCGAGTCAGCGAAAATTGATGGAGCAGGGGATATCACGATCTTCATACGATTGATTATCCCTTTGGCAAAACCTGGTCTAGCGACGATTGGCTTGTTCACGGCTCTGAATTATTGGAACGATTGGTTTAACTCGTTGCTGTTTGTGCAGAATGAGAAGCTGTACACCCTGCAATATTTACTATATAAAATGCTAGGAAATCTCGAAGGGATCCGCAAGGTTATGGCGATTACCGGTATGCAAGTAACAGACTTGCCTGGCGAGAGCTTGAAAATGGCCTTAGCCATACTTGTCACAGGACCGATCATTTTCTTGTATCCGTTCGTACAGCGTTATTTCGTTCAAGGCTTAACCGTTGGCGCTGTAAAAGGGTAAAGGGAAAAAGGGTAGCCCCGGGAAATCCAATTCCTGGTTTATCATAACTTATCTATCATTTTATAAGGGGAGAATAATAACATGGCAAACACGAAGAAATTAGCCACATTAAGTCTAGCATCCTTATTTGCAATGGGAACGGTACTGTCAGCTTGCAGCACGAAAGAAGCATCGCCTTCACCAAGTGCATCATCGTCATCAGTTCCACAAGCAAGCGCTTCCGCGACTGCGGCTGCTAGCACGGGTATTGATACAAGCAAGGAAGTTAAGTTGAAAACAGTCTTATTAGGCTCCAAGCCGAAGGCTTTTGATGAGGTATATGGGGAAGTCAACAAATTAATGAAGCAAAAAATTAACGCAACACTAGATATCAGCTTTCTTGATTGGGGAGAATATCAACAGAAATATCCATTGATGTTTGCGGCGAATGAGGACTTCGATCTTGTGTTCTCAGCGACTTGGTCCTATTATGCGCAGCAAGCTACGAAGAACGGTTTCATGCCATTAACTGAGGATCTGATCAAGAAATTCGCGCCAAAAACATGGGCGGAAGAGCCAAAGGTTGCTTGGGAGCAAGCAAAAATCAACGGGAAAATTTATATGATTCCACAAAATAATTTTGAATATAGCTATCATATGGTCGGTATTCGTGGTGATCTGCGTAAGAAGAATAATTTGCCTGAGTTGAAAACGTATGATGATTATGTGAATTACTTGAAGGTGATCTCGGAGAAAGAGAAGGATTTCAAACCAAGTATTGGGGTAAGTGAATTTAATGCTGTTGAATTAGTGCAGCCGAATGAATGGAACTTTGTCGTGCCGCAGCTGCCAATTGTTTATAAAGTAACGGAAGCAACGGGCAAACTCTTCAACTATGTCGATACACCAGAATTCGCTACTTTCGCTAAGAAAATGTTCGACACACAAAAAGCAGGAGCATGGTCCCGTGATGCGATTGCCAATAAAGTGGACAAAACGCAAGCTTTTAAAGACGGTAAATTAGCTTCTGTGGAGTGGAATCTTGGAACCTTGCTGCGCACGAAATCCGAAATGCAAACAACGCATCCGGATTGGAAAGTGGAGCTATACGATCTAAGTGCTGACAAGAAACGTCTATCCAATCCGTTCATCAACAACGGGATGTCCATTCACGCAGGCTCCAAGAACTATGAGCGCGCACTGATGGCGATTGACCTTCTTCGTTATGACCCAGAAATTCATGATCTGACGAACTACGGCATCAAAGGCAAGCACTATGAACCAATTGGCAAGGATCAGTTTAAACCTCTTCCTGCTTCGGCCGATTTCCCGCCATCAGGTACTGATCCATGGGGCTGGAACTCATTGAATGAGCGTCTGGATTCGACCGTTGCTGAAGAGACAATCAAATTTACAGAGAATTGGAAGAAGACGGTAACAGTTAACCATCCTTTAGAAACATTTACATTCGATGATACCAAAGTGAAGAATGAAGTTGCAGCTGTCAGCAATGTGATGGAAACCTATGGAAAACCATTGTTCTATGGTCTAGTCGATCCTAGCGATGCTGCGCATGGTTTGCAAATTTTCAAAGACAAGTTGAAGCAAGCAGGTATTGATAAAATTGTGGCTGAAATGCAAAGCCAAGCAGATCCTGTTATAGCTAAAAAGTAAGAGTGAGGACCGCTTCCTGCGTGCAGGAGGCGGTTTTGTTATGGATGAGTTAGTCGAAATAATCGACTAACTCGATGGAAAACGGCGCCTGCGGGGTGAGTTAGTCGAAATAATCGACTAACTCGAATGAAAATGGCGCCTGCGGGGTGAGTTAGTCGAAATAATCGACTAACTCGAATGAAAACGGCGCCTGTGGGATTTGTTAGTCGAAATAATCGACTAACTCGAATGAAAACGGCGCCTGTGGGATGAGTTAGTCGAAATAATCGACTAACTCGAATGAAAACGACGCCTGTGGGATGAGTTAGTCGAAATAATCGACTAACTCGAATGACTCGCTAGTATTTATGTAATTGGGGTAAGGGGGAGCGAAAGCTCCACCTTACCCTGATCGGATGTCTATAAATTGAACAGGTAATCGATATTTTATAGGGTATAAAAAGGGACAGGAAGCTGATAGAATGGGTTCATATTTCTATATTATATGAATCTATGAGGTGATCCGTTTGTCTCTTACCTATCCACCCATTAGCCCGAAATTGCCGGTATTCATGCACGGCGCTGACTATAATCCTGATCAATGGCAGCATGATCCGCAGGTTTTAGAAGAAGACATCCGCATGATGAAGCTGGCGAAATGTAATGTCATGGCCATCGGCATCTTCGCATGGTCCGCGCTTGAACCAACCGAAGGTACGTATACCTTCGAGTGGTTAGATCGCGTGCTCGACACCTTCGCCGCGAATGGGATCTATGCTTGGCTTGCGACGCCGAGTGGCGCAAGGCCCGCTTGGATGGCGGAGCAGTACCCGGAGATACTGCGAGTTGGGGCGAATCGCGTGCGTAATTTATTCGGCGCACGTCACAATCAGTGCTTCACCTCCCCTGTGTACAGGGAAAAGGTGGCAATGATGAACGCTCGGCTGGCAGAGCGCTACGCGCAGCATCCGGCTGTCGTGGGCTGGCATATTTCCAACGAATATGGTGGGGAATGCCACTGCTCATATTGCCAAGAAGCCTTCCGAGGCTGGTTGAAACAGAAATATGGCACGCTGGACGCGTTGAATATGGCGTGGTGGACGTCATTTTGGAGTCATACGTACACGAGCTGGTCTCAAATTGAGTCTCCGGCACCGCACGGTGAGAACCTGGTTCATGGCATGAACTTGGATTGGAAACGATTTGTGACGGATCAAACGGTAGATTTCTGCCGTCATGAGATCGCCCCGCTGAAAGCTGCGAATGCGCAGCTGCCTGTAACAACGAATTTTATGGATGCTTTTGAAGGGCTAAACTATTGGAAATTCACCGAAATCCTTGATGTCATCTCTTGGGATGCGTATCCAACTTGGCATGATTCACAAGATCAGCGCAACTTAGCTGCTTGGTTCGCCCTCAATCATGATATGTTCCGTTCGCTTAAAGGCGGACAACCGTTTCTACTGATGGAAAGCACGCCAAGCCTAACCAATTGGCAGGCTGTCTCCAAGTTGAAGAAGCCAGGCATGCACATGTTATCCTCCTTGCAGGCTGTGGCGCATGGCTCTGATTCTGTTCAATACTTCCAATGGCGGAAGAGTCGCGGTGCCAGTGAGAAGCTCCACGGTGCGGTGATCGATCATGTCGGGCATGAGCATACACGCGTATTCCGTGATGTGGCTGAGCTTGGCGTCGCATTGGAGAAGCTGTCTGATGTGATTGGGACTTCGGTGCCAGCCGAAACGGCTTTGATTTTCGACTGGGAAAATCGCTGGGCTGTGAAGAATTCGCAAGGCCCGCGAAATATGGGGATCAAATATGAACAAACAATACTCAGCCACTATCGCGCATTCTGGGAGAGCGGTGTTCCCGTCGATGTGATCGATATGGACTGTGATTTCAGTAAATACAAGCTCATCGTGGCACCGATGCTGTATTTGGTTCGTCCTGGTGTTGGAGAGCGCATCGAGCAGTTTGTTGCAAAAGGCGGTACTTTCGTCACGACATATTGGTCGGGAATCGTTGACGAGAATGACCTGTGCTTCCAAGGAGGGTTCCCAGGCCCGCTTCGGACAACGCTTGGGATCTGGTCCGAGGAGATCGATGCGCTTTATGATAACGAGAAGAATCGATTGATTTGTCTAGACGGGAATGAGTTAGGATTAGCAGGGGAGTACGAGTCTCGCGAGCTCTGTGAATTAATTCATACGGAGGGTGCGGAGACACTTGCCGTCTATGGCGATGATTTCTTCGCAGGACGTCCTGCATTGACTGTAAATTCATTAGGCAAAGGCAAAGCCTACTATATCGCGACGCGAACGGATGCGGGGTTCTTGAATCCATTCTATAAGCAAGTGCTTGCGTCGGCTGGGATTGAAGCGGTGCTGCAAACCGAGTTACCCGTTGAGGTAACGGCGCAGGTTCGGACGGATGGCAAGCATGCGTATGTATTCCTAATGAATTTTGGTCAACAAGTGCAAGAGGTTGCTCTGGATGACGACAAATATTGGGACATGCTCTTGCAGGAAAACGTGGGAACATCTAGCTTGCAGCTGGAGCCTTATGGCGTAAGGGTGTTGCGAAGAGTGAAGAAGTGACGACATAATATAAGTTATGTAAACAAATCGATATATGGAATGAAAAAGGAGCTAAGAGGCGTGTTTGCCTTTAGCTCCTTTTCCTTGCGCAATTGTATATTGCGGCTGCAGTGGTGCCAAATCGCTTTGGCATCATCGTTAGCTTAAAAGATCAAAGATGCGAAAGTACACGCATTTTTGGGGGAAACGGCTACTCATCGACGAATTCGTGCGAAAACGCAACCTTTTGGACCGAAAAGGTGCCCACATGATGAGTACTGGCAGAAATAAGTGCTCATTTGCAAGCATTTCAGATAGCGAGGCTAAATCGATAGAAAAAGATGCTCTTTTGCATTTTTGCTGCTGTATTCACGAGAAGAACTACGTGAATTATTTGAAGTTAATTCACTACTAGGCTTTAACGCAAAGTCTTCAAAGCCCCGCTCCAAGCGATAACTTGATCAAACATGGTATTAGCCGCGGCTTCTTGACGTGGATGTGGTTTGAGCACTGTGAAGTTTTCAAAATCAGTAAAGATGGACATGGTAACCTGTGCACGAACGTCGGCTACTTGTAATTCACCTAAGATGAGCCTCAGGTTCTCAGCTGCACGCGCGCCGCCAGTACCACCGCCATAGCTTACGATCCCAGCGGCTTTGTCTTTCCATTCATTGCATAGGAAATCGATCGCGTTCTTGAGCGCACCTGATATGGCATGATTGTATTCTGGTGTCACGAAGATATAACCGTCGTACACATTGATCGCATTTGACCAAGCAATCGTGTGTTCTTTTGTGTATTTCATCAACATAGGAGGATGGGGCTCATCATAAAGCGGCAAGTTGAAGTCCGCCAAATCAACAACCTCGAATATCGCATCCGTACGTTTACGGGCAACTTCATGTACCCACTGAGCGACGACTTCACCTCTGCGTCCTGGGCGAGTGCTGCCAAGTATGATTCCAATTTTTAGCATTGTTATGACCTCCGATAAGTTGCGTGTATAAGAGAAGCATAACGGCTGTGTGGAACGAGAAGCAATTGAAAGTATAGTTATAACCATTATTTCGGTATAAGGAACTAAAATGAAGTGACATAATTTATATTATGTAAACAAATTTATTCTCTGTGATGCAAGTTTTGGATAAAAAGAGCCTAAACTACCTACGTTCTTCAAAAGTGACAGATTCAGGTCGGAAAAGGCGTAAATAATTTGAATTTTATATGAATTAGGTAAGCTTTGTATGTATTTTAGTACGAGCTCCTATATAATTAGTAATGAGAAGTGATTACTTAATAAACAAATTGAAGGTGGGATGTCATATGAATATGACGTTATATTATGTGATATTTACAGTAATCTTAGTAGTTGGTGTTCTGGCAACACTTATGATTGGCTTTTCGCGAAAGAATCGTGAAGGAGATCAGTCCTATTTTCAGAAAACTGGGGTCAAATGGGTGCGATTATCGGCTTTATATGTCGTCTCCATCACAGCAGGCTTGTTAGCATTGTTAGCATTTATTCGATACACGATAGAATAGATTTCTTACAGAAAGATCTCCATAATTGGAGATCTTTTTTCTTTGCTCAGTAAGTACCATAAATGCGCAGAAGATGAATTTTCATCTAATTGAACGGGACATACTATGACTGACGAATTATGTGGTGAATAGTAGCAATGCGCGTTATTAGGATACGTTGGAGGTTTATGCATGAAGGTACATCAAGATAAGCTTTCGATTTTCGCCCTCGGGGGTGTTAATGAAATAGGCAAAAATATGTATGTTCTTCAATACAATGATCATATTATCATTATCGATTGCGGCTCCAAGTTCCCGGACGAAAGCCTGTTAGGCATTGACTTAATCATTCCCGATATCACTTACTTACTTGAACATAAAGAGAAAATTAGAGGCGTAGTGATTACGCATGGACATGAGGACCATATTGGCGGTATACCGTATGTCATCAAACAATTGAACATGCCTATTTATGCCACGCGGCTTACACTCGGCCTGATTGAAGTAAAACTGAAAGAGCATGGACTTATGAAAACAACAACCCTGCATGAGATTGATGCGAATACGAAGCTTATCTTAGGCGACATTCCGATCAGCTTTTTTCGAACAAACCATAGCATACCCGATTGCCTAGGTATTGTATTCGATACTCCACAAGGAACGGTTGTGCATACGGGTGATTTCAAGTTCGATTTGACCCCGGTGAATGAGCAATATGCGGATATCCATAAGATGGCAGCTATTGGGCAAAAGGGAGTACTTGCGCTGCTATCTGAGAGTACGAATGCGGAGCGGCCAGGGTTCACACCTTCTGAACGCTTAGTAGGCGATCATATCGAGGAAGCTTTCGCGAAAGCGACGGGAAAAATATTTTTATCAACCTTCGCCTCGAACGTTAACCGATTACAGCAAGTCATTGTCGCCGCGGAAAAGACGAACCGTAAGATTGCCCTTTTGGGAAGAAGTATGGTCAATGTCGTCGATATCGCATTGAGGCTTGGTTATTTAAGAATGTCGCCTGACATGTTGATAGAAGCCCAAGACGTGAATCGATATACCTCCCATGAAATCGTCGTTCTGTGTACGGGAAGTCAAGGGGAGCCTATGGCTGCACTTGCTCGTCTAGCCAGCGGGACACACCGCCAAGTGGAGGTTTCTCGAGGTGATACAGTGATACTAGCGGCTACGCCTATTCCTGGAAACGAACGGAATGTAGCCCGTATCGTAGATAATTTGTTTGCAAAAGGTGTTAAAGTCATCTATGGATCTGGATCGGTAACAGGTATGCATGTATCTGGCCATGCGAGTCAGGAAGAATTGAAGCTCATGCTAACTTTAATGAAGCCTACCTATTTCATCCCGATCCATGGGGAATATCGCATGTTGTATCAGCATCGACTGTTGGCTGAAGCCGTTGGCGTCGAGTCGGAGAACATCTTCATTATCAATAACGGAGAAGTCGTTGATTTCATGAAGTCAGAAGCTCGTCAGGATCGTCATGTTCCGAATGGCAATACGCTAGTTGATGGTTTGGGTATTGGGGATGTCGGTCAAATTGTCTTAAGAGACCGTAAGGTCTTATCTGAAGATGGTATATTGATTTTTGTGATTTCTCTGAGCAGATCGGATGGTAAAATTGTTTCCGGACCGGATATCATTTCACGTGGATTCGTATACGTCAAGGAATCAGAGGCTTTAATGGAGGAAGTACATCGGATTGCCTTAGCGGCGCTCACACAATTACAAGAGATGAAATCGAACCAATGGGGGCTTTATAAGCAAGCCTTGAAGGAAGCGATTGGCAAATATTTGTACTCGCAGACGAAGAGAAGACCTATGATATTGCCGATCATCATACAAGTGTAAGTTCAATGTATATTCCCCTCAGCTGAAGCTGGGGGGTTTTTGTATGCCGATGAAAGGAGGGAATAGGACAAGTATTTTCGCTATATGATGTAGGAAAACGCTCCGCTCTGGGAAATCGTTGTGGACTTGTTGGTATCGGTCAGTTGATGAGGGGAGTGTGAGGAGATTGTCCTCGATAGGAAAGGCCATCCCGCGGATTGAATCGAAGGATAAAGTAAGCGGATTTGCCAAATATACGAATGATACGATTTCCCCAAGCCAATTGCATGGTTGGCTGCTTATAAGCCCTTTTGCACACGCACGAATTGTGTCAATTGATTGTTCGAAAACATTAGAGGTAAGCGGTGTTCATGCGGTCATCACGGGTGAGGATTGTCCTGTGTTAACAGGGGGACTTCTTGCCGATCGTCCACCACTTGCCACCCAGAAGGTACGCTATTACGGCGAGCCTATCGCTGTGGTTGTGGCAGAAACGGAACAGATTGCTAAGCAGGCAGCGGAGTATATCCGTGTGGAATTTGCCCCGTTACCCGTTGTTAATTCACCTAGCGGTGCGCTTCAGCCGAACGCGTCATTGGTCCATGAGAATCTGGGCAGCTACCAGAGATTTGGAAGCATCTATCCCGTACCTAAGACGAACATTGCGAGTCATGTTAAAATCCGAAAAGGTGACATGCACGCTGGATGGGCATCCAGTGAGGTTGTCGTTGAAAGTTCATTTGCTTTCAATACTTCGGACCATAGCGCTATGGAACCGCGCTGTTCCATCGTTGAAGTGCAGCCCAGCGGATTGATTCATATCCAAACCTCTACACAAGACCCTTTTATGATCAAACGTTCATTTGAGCGTTTCTTTCAGGTGGATCAGTCAAAAGTCGTTGTTCATGTGCCGTTCGTAGGGGGAGGATTTGGCGGTAAGGGCTCCATTCAATTGGAATATCTCGCTTACCTGGCCTCGAAAGCCTGTGGCGGTCGGGCAGTCAAAATCAATAATTCACGTGAGTCGGACATGATCAGTTCTCCCAGCCATATTGGCTTGGAAGCCAAAGTAAAGATTGGTGCAGCCCGAAATGGAAAACTGATAGCCATGGAAATTACTTTTTTATTTGATACCGGTGGATACACAGATGAAGGACCCGCTGTAGCCCAAGCAGCTGCCGTTGATTGCACGGGACCCTACCAGATTGACCATGTATGGTGCGATGCATTATCGATCTATACGAATCATCCTTACGCGAACGCTTTTCGGGGTTTTGGACATACGGAAGCGGCCTTTTGTGTGGAGCGAACGATGGATATCCTAGCGAAGAAGCTGCACATGGACCCGATGGAACTTCGGCTTCGGAATGCGATAAAGCCTGGTGATATTACACCTACGCAAGCACCTCTCAACAGAAGCAATATTGGAGATTTGACGCTATGCATAGCGAAATTAAAATCGCTGATCAAGTGGGAGGAAGGCCAATGGGCTGAAGCAGGTCCCAATAAAGTGAGGACCAAAGGAATGGCTTGTGTTTGGAAAACCTCTGGCTCCTCGATAGATACAGGCTCAGGGGCAACGATCACCTGCAATCACGATGGCAGCTTAAATCTCAGCGTGGGCTCCATCGAACTAGGTCAAGGAAATCGTACCATTATGGCGCAGATTCTCGCTGAACGGATGCAAATGCCTGTCGAGCACATACATATCAAAATAGATGTAGACACCCAGATTACACCTGAGCATTGGAAAACGGTAGCAAGCAGCAGCACGATGATGGTCGGCCGTGCTGTACTCGACGCGGCAGATGATGTTATTGCTCAACTTAAGCACAATGCAAGTCTGGTACTCAAAGTTAATCCAGATCTGCTGGAGGTCAGCCAAGGGAAAGTCTTCGTGAGATCGCAACCGAACACCAGTTTGCAGATCAAGCAGCTTGTCAGTGGCTACATGTATCCCGATGGCAGTGCGTCTGGCGAGCCGGTTATCGGTCGGGGGCGATATAGGGTGCATCACATCACCAATCTAGATCCTGAGACTGGAAAGGGCATTCCTGGTCAGCAATGGACCGTTGGCGCCCAAGCCGTTGAAGTTGAATTCGATAAGAGAGATTGCACTTATCGCATCCTCAAAGCAGCTTCCGTATTCGATGCAGGCAAAGTGATCAATGAAGCCACGGCACGAGGTCAAGTCATGGGCGGAATGAATATGGGCCTTAGCTTTGCTAGTCGAGAGGGATTTCTCTTCAATGACGCTGGCATTGTGTTGAATCCCCAGCTGCGCTCGTATAAATTGACGCGTTTCGGCGAAAATCCAGCCTATCTCGTTGACTTTGTGGAAACGCCATTCCTGGAAGGTCCGTACGGCGCACGCGGTGTTGGTGAACACGGTACAATCGGCATGGCGCCGTGTCTAGCCAACGCGCTATCGCTCGCTGCTGGATGTGAGCTGAATAGACTTCCCCTTATACCGGAACTGATTTGGCGATATAGGGGGGAATCAGATGATCTCGTTTGATTTCGAATACTACAAGCCAGCTACCTATAGGGAGGCAATTAATCTCTTCCAGCAAGCGGAAGCTAATAGTCTAGATCCACTGTATTACTCTGGCGGTACAGAGATAATCTCGATGGCTCGTCTAAATCAGCTTCATACAGGCGCTGTTATTGATATAAAAGCGATCCCCGAGTGTAATATGTTGCAGATGCATCAGGATCAGCTTGTCGTAGGTTCGGCGATCACGCTGACTACATTATCGGAATGTGCTATGTTCCCACTCTTAGGTGAGACTGTTCGACATATTGCTGATCATACAAATCGTAATAAGATAACCATTGGCGGCAACCTTTGTGGGAAATTCTTTTACCGGGAAGCTGTGCTGCCATTTCTACTCGCCGATAGTCAAGTTGTGTTGATGGGAACCAATGGGATACGACACGTCTCGATCCACCAGATCTTTAATGGTGAGCCCCGCATCGCAAATGGGGAGCTGCTTCTGCAGATAATAACGGATAAACAATACCTGGAACTACCTTTTATAACTGTGAAAAAGACGAAAATGGAAAGGATTGATTATCCGATTGTCCGGATCTCTGCCTTACAGAGCACCGAAGGGATTCGAATTGCTTTTAGCGGTGTTAGTGCCGTTCCTTTTCGATCAAGGAAAATAGAAAATGTCCTGAACGATAGCTCGCTATCCTTAGAAGAGCGAATCGAGCGAGTGATCCGAATGTGGCCAGTGCCGATTCTGAATGATATGTTAAGTTCAGCCGCCTACAGGATATTTGTCCTGCGTAATACGTTGTTTGACGTTATGACTGCTTTAGAGGGAGGTGTGAGCAACCTTGCATGGCATCGTCAAATGTGAAATCGAGCTGCAGGTGAATGAGAAACGCCAACACGCCGCGATTCGTTCCGCGGATACATTATTACGTGTACTTCGTGAACAAGTGGGACTCACAGGAGTCAAGGCTGGATGTGAAAACGGAGATTGCGGCGCATGTACAATACTTGTAGATGGGATTCCAATCAAATCCTGTTTAATGCTTGCTATAGAAGCGCAGGGATGTCGGATAACAACAATTGAGGGATTGGGGGGAGATGCGCCCATACAACGAGCGTTCGTTGAGAACTTCGCATTTCAATGCGGATTTTGTACGCCAGGTTTTATTATGGTCTGTCATGCCTTGGTTAATAAGCAACCGAATGTGGATGAAAATGTGATGGAGGAGTGGCTGCAATCCAATATTTGTCGCTGCACAAGTTATGCAGAAATAGAGGCAGCAGTCCGTTCGGTTATTTCAACGGATACAAATAAGTGAAAATGAAGCCCTTCCCATGAATGGGAGGGGCTTCCGCATGTTACTTTTTCTTAATTTGCGCTTTAACAAATTTCGAAAATTCTTTCGCATGATTGGTAATCTCATTGGCATTACAATGAACTGCCCACATTTCTCGATAGAGATAATCCGGATCTTTAAAAGGAATAATGATCAGATTGCCGTTCGTAATATCAGGATGTGTGACAAGAGAGAAATCGTCCAAAACGCAAAATGCATAACCAGATTTAATAAACTCTCTTACTAAAGAGCTATTGTTTGACGATATAAAAATGGGGTTACTCGCCAGATTTGTTCTTTTGACCATTTCTTTATTTGTGATCGAGTCTAGTAAAGCTATAGGTTCGTTGGCTAGATCAAGAGAAGATAACGAACCTCTAAATCGAAACCGAGAATCTTTGCCGACACATACGCAAATATAACTTCTGTATAAAGTTTCAGTGACAATTTTATCTTGTAATTGATGTTTAAGTTCTATATTTTCGCCAATAAAAGCAAGATCAACACGATTTTCTTGGATATCTTCACATATATGTTGATGTAACTTTTCTTGGATTTCTAAGGTAACATCTGGATACTTCTTTTTAAAAGAGACTAATGCGTCATAAATAATATGGCTAAAAGTAGCGGAGAACGCAATCTTGATATGGACCTCTTCTTGCATTCTCAATTTATGAATATCCTCCATTATTTCTTTATATATAATTTGCATTTCCAGGGACTTGGCTAGCACGATTTTCCCTTCTACGGTTGGAAATGTTCCTTTGCCTGTCCGCTGGAATATCGTGATTCCTAGTTCTTTTTCAATATTCAAAATAGATTGACTTATGGCTGAGGGGGTTATGTGCAAATTATGCGAGGCTTTTCGAATAGAATTCTCTTTGGCAACTTCTAGCAGATATCCGATTTGCTCTAAATTCATTGTCCCACTCCCCAACTGTTAAGTAAAACTATACACAGTGTGAAATTATATTTGATTTACTTTGCGCTATTCAAATTATACAATATTTTTTACGAAGTAAGTAGTTCTTTAGTCTCATGTCTGTGTTCATAAAAGAAGGTAATGAGTCGTTTTATGTCGAATGAAATGAAGTATTCCCATTTTTCTAGAAGAATTCAAAAAAGAAAGGGTAGACGAATTATCCAATTCGCTCTGCCCTTATATTTTAATAGTCAATGAATGCTTTGCAAATGATGTTGAGAAGCAGCTAAGAAAAACTTGAAGGAGTCGTCCTTATGTCGGTACATGGTCAGGATCCAATAAAGCCACTTTCTTTAATTACTTATGAAGTCGTTCCAGCACAACGAAAGTATGTCATTGCAGTGGTCATTTTTCTAAGTCTCTTATTTCAACTAACTCTTCCGTATGCGAATAAGTTAGAACATGAAATTCCATCGTTTCTGCCAACCGTCTTATTCACTACCATCTGTTTTGAATTGATGACTTCATTTATTTTCATACAACAATTTCGCACGAATCGGATGCCTTCTGTACTTGTACTAGCCTCGGCCTACTTGTTTTCCGCGCTGACCACCATCGCACATCTCTTAACCTTCCCCAACTTGTTCTCCGAAACTGGTCTGTTAGGTGCAGGCCTGCAAACGGCCCCTTGGCTATATTGTATTTGGCATGGCGGATTCGGTTTACTGATCTGTGTCTATGTACTCGTTTCCGTTAGTAAGAAAGAAGTGGAGATGAGCAAAGAGAAGTCGAAACGATGGTCGATACTAATGGTACTTATTACTGTTGCCTCCGTCAGCTTCCTTACATTTATCACTATTTTTTTTCACAATGCGTTGCCAGAAATAGTCATTAATGGACGTGTAACGACATTTTTTGCTCTTGGGCCTGGACTCATTGCGACCCTGTTTATAATAGCAGCTCTAGTCGGTCTTATCGTAAAGACACGTATCAAAACAGTCGTCAATTTATGGCTTGCTGTAGCTGTGTTTGCCTTGTTACTCGATATCGTACTCTCCTTATATTTGTCGGGGATCCGCTTCTCTTATGGTTGGTACATGGCCAAGGTGAATAACTTGATATGTGCTAATATTATGCTCGTCGTGCTCGTTGTTGAGTTTAATAGGATGTACTATACGTTAGTTGATTTATATATTCGTGTGATCAAGTCAAAGAATCTGATTGAATTTAAAGAGCAAGAACTTGAAATTAACAATGCGAAACTCGAAGAGGCCAAGAAAGCTGCCGAATTGGCAAGCCGTTCCAAAAGCGAGTTCCTAGCCAATATGAGCCACGAAATCCGTACTCCGATTAATGCCGTTATGGGGTTAAATTATTTGTTGCAGCAGTCCAACTTGTCTCCCCAGCAGAAAAACTATGTTGATAAAGCGATCTCCTCTGCCCAAAGCTTGATGACCCTGATTAATGACATTCTTGATTTTTCGAAAATTGAAGCAAATAAAATTGTTATTGAGCATACCGACTTTGACTTAACGGAGGTTCTAAATAACATTTTCGATATGATCGGCTTCATGGCCTATGATAAGGGATTAGAGCTGCAAATTGCGATGAAACCGGATGTACCACAGCAGTTAATAGGCGACCCGTTCCGGCTGAATCAGATCTTACTCAATTTAGCGAATAATGCGGTGAAGTTTACTGAGAAGGGGGCAATTACGATTTCCGTGGATGTCATCTCGAAGGAATCGGAGTTGGTTACACTTCGCTTTGAAGTTCGTGACACAGGAATCGGGATGACGAACTCGCAGATGGATCATTTGTTCCACGAATTTACACAAGCAGATATGTCTATCACGCGAAAGTATGGCGGGACGGGACTTGGACTTGTGATTAGTAAGAATCTAGTTCAGTTGATGGGCGGCTCTATTGAAGTCGAAAGTGTTCCTAAGGCTGGGAGTTGTTTCGTCTTTACTGCGAAGTTCGGGCTTCATCAAGCTCTTGAATTTGAGCATACAGTATCCCAATTCAAGTCTCCGATGACACGTTCGAAAAGCAAGGGACTGCAGCCAGAATCAAGCGATTACGCAAATCTTCGGAATGCAGCTATTCTGTTGGTAGAGGACAACGAAATCAACCAACTGATCGTGAAAGAATTGCTTAGTGAAGTGTTTATATTAGTCGACGTTGCTTACAATGGTGAGGAAGCGATTCAGTTTGTCCGAAATCGTCCCTATGACGCTATATTGATGGATTTGATCATGCCGAAAATGGATGGCTACGAAGCGACAAGTGCGATTCGAAAGCTCGAGAATGGCAAAGACACACCGATTATCGCCATGACAGCAGATGCGATGAAAGGTGTTGAAGAACAAGTATTGGCCGCGGGGATGAATTCATATATTACGAAACCTTTTGACCCTATCAAACTATACAATGAGTTACGAAGTCTTATTAAGATATCTGAGCTAAAAGATGAGATACTAACTACGCCCCCGTTCGAGTCATTTCAGAGAGAGTCTATTCTAGAAATAGACGAAGCAATGAATCGTCTTGGTGGAAATTCGAAGTTATACAACCAAATTGTATTGAAATTCGAGAAAAATCATGCGAATGCTATAGCTGAAATTCGGGATGCTGTTCAGACTGGACATGGCGAATTAGCAGTTCGGATTGCCCATACCTTGAAAGGCTTGGCGGCTACAATTGGTGCTTATAAGTTGTCAGACGCTGCTGAGAAGTTAGAAGAAGTGCTAAAACATCAACAGTTAGCGTTATTGGAGCTTCATTTAACAGAGACAGAAGAAAAATTGATTTCTGTTCTCACTGAGATCGTACTTTATCAAAATAGGTAAGTGAGCGTGAGGATGGAGGAAGCAGGCTTGAATAGCCTTTCTCATTAATCGATGTAGAAATGAAGATTAGAGAATTATTGTTCTGAGTTGGAACTAATGGATAAAAAAGAAGCCCTCCTAATTGGAAGAGGCTTCTTTGTGTTTCGAACATCATGCCTGCAGGGTCGAATAGGTGTTGATTTTCACGAAATGTATCTGTAATGAGCCGAAAAATGCTTTCCCTTGGTTGTAATGGAGCTCACATTTGTACCCGTATTCACAAGCTATGGCTTGCAAGGATTTAAACCCTGGGAGCGCTTTGACCATCGACGTGATCTGGTGGGTAATATGGTTAGGTAATTTCATAACCATCGTAGTTGCACTAATCCCATCAACTACGGAGATGAAACTTGGAAACTCTGATTTTTTGAAATGCGAAAGATGGACACAATCCTCGGCAATTTGTAAGATCTCTTTGTTCAATCGATTGAGATTGAGGGTCATATTTTTATAAAAGTAGATGCCATACCCGATCTTATTCGTCAATGGATTTAACCTTTTTTTCCATTTCAACACCTTTGCGCCCCAATAGGACTCTACTTGTTCAGTGAAAGTGTGCCAATTCATTCGTGATGTGAAAAAAAATTTCATCCTCAAGCTCCTTCTTTTAACTTGTACGTTATTAGACGTTGGCGTAAGGAATATTGTTCATTTATGCGATCAATCGCAGCTAAGCTCTAAGGATCTCGACAAAGCCTTCAGCGGCAACCGATAATTTCAAATCTCGGCGCACAGCCAAGCCTATACTGCGTGGAGGCAGGGGATCATCTATTTTGAGTTCAAAAAGAGTGCCTGATTGAAGTTCTTCTTGTACAAATGACCGACTTATGAAGGTAGCTCCATAGCCCAACCTTGCGAACTCCGCTAAGAGATCAATATTCCCTAATTCAATATCTGGTTTCACTTCTAACCCCTTAGCGGCAAACCATTTTTCGATAAATACGCGAGTACTGCTGCCAGGAGATAAGAGGATAAGCGGAAGCTCCGCTAGTTCTTTCATTGTTATCGGATGGTTCGTCAGCGCTTGAAAAGCCTCCCCAACCACAAAACAATCCTCTAGCACCGCCAAAGTTTGAATGGATAGTTCAGGATCGTCTATCGGCATGTGAACAATGGCACAGTCGATCTCGCCTTCCTTTAATCGCTTCGTAATCTCATGCGTTTTCCCATGCGAAAGTCGAATCCGTATGCCCGGATACTTCTTGTGAAAAGTATTCAATTGAGGCAGCAGAAGATGCTTGATCAATGAATCACTTGCCCCGATTCGAATCTCACCCTCATGTAATTGCTTTAGATTTTGAAGATGCTTCTGTCCCGAATCCAGCAAGGCAAATGATTGTTCCACATACTCATATAGCGTACGCCCTTCCTCTGTGAGTTCCACGCCTTTCGATAATCGATGAAACAATTTCAATCCTACTGCATCCTCAATCTGTTTAATGGCATAGCTCACCGATGGTTGTGTAATATGGAGTTCTTGCGCAGCCTTCGTTAAATTCCGGCATTTGGCTGTATGTAAAAAAATACGATACCATTCCAAGTTCATCATTTGGTATAGATCACCTCTATGTCATTATGCATAAAATCCAATTTCATTTATTTCAATCTCCTCATTATAATTGGATTATAGAAATAATACAAAAGAGGTGGCGAATATGGCGATGCATCAGCCTGATTGGGAAGCTCGTTCCCCGTGGTCAACAAATAAGGCGAAAGAAGTTAATATAAGTCCTCCTAAAATCAAGGTGGAAGGAACAATTCGAGTACCTGGTAGTAAAAGCCTGACTAACCGCGCATTGATTATTGCCTCCTTAGCCGAAGGCAAATCACAGCTAGATGGCCTATTGAAAAGCGACGATTCGTATTGGTGTATTGATTCATTAACCAAACTAGGTGTGTCAGTCGTTATTGAGGGAGAGACTGCTTATGTGGATGGTTGTGGAGGGAATTGGCCCAAGCCATCTGGTGAGCTTTACATGGGAGCTGCGGGTACGATTGCGCGTTTCTTACCAGCAGCTTTGGCAGTAGGAAATGGCAATTGGACGATAAAAGGAAGTAGAAGATTGAGCGAGCGGCCACTGGCCCCGTTGCTTTCTGCCATTTCCGGTCTCGGTGCTATTTTGGACTATCATGAGGTGGAACAACGGTTACCTTTCAAACTTCACGCGTCAGGATTAAAAGGTGGAAGTGTGAGGCTGCCTGGTTCAACGTCCAGTCAATTTATTAGTGGACTTTTATTAGCATCACCCTATACGGAAACTCCGCTAACCATTCAGATTGATGGTGAAATCGTGCAGCGGGATTATGTACAAATGACTGTGGATATGATGACTGCATTCGGTATCACACCGCAATTTTCAGATGATGGTCAATCCATTCAGGTTCCTTCTGGGAAATATCAAGCGCAGTCATTCCAACTTGAGCCGGATGTCTCGACATGTTGTTATTTCTGGGCTGCAGCTGCGTTAACAGCAGGTTGTGTACGAATTGAAGGTATAAACGCGTGGAGATCAAGTCAGCCAGATATAGAAATATTAGATGTTTTGGAACAAATGGGTTGTCACGTAACACGAGGCGATACGTTTGTGGAAGTACAGGGAACTAAGCACCTCAAAGGCGGGTTTACGCTCAGTATGAAAAAATGGTCAGATCAAACCTTGACGATAGCTGCGTTGGCTCCTTTTACGGACGGACCAATTACGCTAACAGATGCCGCTCATATTCGACATCATGAATGCGATCGCATCGCCGCTATATGTACGGAACTCGGTAAGCTTGGCATTCGCGTCGAGGAGCATCAAGATGGGTTAACAATCTATCCCGGGCAACCGTTGCCGGCGTTAGTGGATTCTCATGATGATCATCGCATGGCCATGGCGTTGTCTTTGATCGGCTTAAGGGTCGACAACATCCGGATTACTGACCCAGGCTGCGTATCCAAAACGTGTCCAGGGTACTTCGAACAATTGTCTGAGCTAGGCGTAGAAATTACTTATTAGATAGGAGGCTTTTGTGCTATGGCAGGAAATACATTTGGTGAAATTTTCAAAATAACAACCTTCGGTGAATCACATGGGGCCGCCGTAGGTGTCATTGTGGATGGGGTAACGCCTGGCATCGAGATCGATGAAGCGTATATTCAAAAACAAATGGATAGGAGAAAGCCGGGTCAATCCTCTGTGACTTCTCCCCGCAAAGAATATGATATTATTCACATCTTATCCGGCGTATTTGAAGGAAAAACAACGGGGACGCCTCTATTTGTCAGCCTGTATAACCAAGATATGAAACCTGAGGCCTACAACGACATCCAGCACTCTTTTCGACCTGGCCATGCGGATTTCACTTATTTGCAGAAGTATGGAATCCGTGACCATCGGGGGAGTGGACGGGCTTCAGGAAGAGAAACAGCGGGCAGAGTGGCTGGCGGTGCAGTAGCTCGAAAGCTATTAGAACAAAGAGGCGTGCAAGTATTGGCTTATACCCGAGAGATCGGAGGAATTCCGTGTGAGACTTTCGACGAGAACGCGATTGAGCTTAATGCGGTTCGGGCTTGCGATCCGGTTGCGGCTGCCAAAATGATTGAAAAAATTGAGCAATTAGCAGCCATTGGTGATAGTTGTGGAGGCATCGTAGAATGCCGTATTCGTGGGGTAATTCCAGGGCTCGGCGAGCCTGTTTTCGATAAATTGGATGCAGAACTGGCCAAAGCTATGCTCTCTATTGGAGCTGTAAAAGGAATCGAATTTGGAGCGGGATTCTCAGCGGCTTCGATGCTAGGCAGTGAGCATAATGATGAAATGAATAGAGATGGATTCCTTAGTAATCATTCCGGTGGAATCTTAGGTGGGATCAGTACCGGCCAAGATATCATTTTCCGAATTAGTGTCAAACCGACTTCCTCCATTTCTGTTTCCCAGAAAACGCTAAACGTGAATGGAGAGGAACAAGATATTCGAACAGAAGGCAGACACGATCCGTGTATTTGCCCGAGAATAGTACCAGTGGTAGAAGCGATGGCTTGCTTAGTACTGGAAGATCAGTACAAGCGACAAGCTGCTATGCTAGGATAGTTGAGATTGCCGTTCATGCGGCAGTCTTTTTATTTCGCCAAATATTAGATTTTGGGAACTTAAATAGGTTATTATTAGTCGTATGGAAGAAATATGAATATACTTATTTCCCTGCTGAACAAAGGAAGGAAGAAGCATATGTCGACAACGGATAAAATTAAACTAACCTCCTATTCAACCAAGGGTGGCTGTGGCTGCAAAATTGGTCCGGCTGATCTCTCCGAAGTCATCAAGAAATTGCCACTAGGGATACCGAATCCGAACCTTCTCGTAGGTATTGACACAAGTGATGATGCAGGCGTTTATCAATTAAGCGAAGAGCTAGCTCTTGTACAAACGGTAGACTTCTTTACCCCGATTGTTGATGACCCGTATTCGTTCGGACAAGTCGCTGCTGCGAATGCAATCAGTGACATTTATGCCATGGGCGGCAGACCGTTAACGGCATTAAATATCGTTGCTTTTCCGATTCGTACATTGGATAAAGAGGTGCTGGCTGATATTTTACGCGGCGCTGGCGATAAAATGAGGGAAGCAGGCATTACGCTCGTTGGAGGACACTCGATTGATGATAACGAGCCTAAGTTCGGACTTGCTGTTACGGGTTTAGTCCATCCTAAGAAGATACGTACCAATGCGGGATCGATTCCCGGTGATAAATTGATTCTAACGAAGCCAATTGGTGTAGGCATTCTGACAACTTCGATTAAGAAAGATCGCTTGAATGAAGAAGAAGTTGCCCGAGTAACACAGGTTATGGCAACGCTTAACAAAGTAGCAGCAGAAACGATGGAGCCATTCGAAGTGCATGCTTGCACAGATGTGACGGGATTTGGCTTGATCGGGCACACGCTGGAAATGGCAAAAGGCAGTCAAGTCGGCATTCGTATCACGGCTAACGATGTGCCTCTATTGCCGAGAGTAAGGGAATTGGCTGAAGAAGGATTTGTGCCTGGCGGTACAAAGAATAACTTCGCCCATGTGCAACCTTCAGTCGACTTCCCGGATACGTTGGACCAAATCGGACAATGGATCCTATGTGATGCCGTCACATCAGGCGGACTATTAATCTCTATTGCCGGTGAACAGGCAGAGGAATTACTCGATCAACTGCTCAAAGCTGGCGTGGAAGCTAGTATCATTGGAGAAGCAACAGAGGAGCATCCTGGCCGTATTGTCGTCATCTAAAGGAGAGAAATCCATTGTTTCAAGACATCAGCATAGATGAGCTATTAGCGCTCAAAGATAAGAAAGAAATCGTGACGATCGATGTTCGTTCTCCTTCTGAGTTTCAGGATGGAACGATTCCCGGAAGTATGAATATCCCATTTTTTGATGATCAAGAACGGGCCGAAATTGGAACCATCTATAAACAAGTAAGTGTACAAGCAGCTAAAGATCGAGGTCTTGAGATCATTTCTGCCAAGCTGCCGGCATTTGTCAAAACGTTTGAAGCGATTAAAGGGCAGAAGGCTGTATTTTGTTGGCGCGGCGGCATGCGGAGTCATTCGTCAGCTACTGTACTTTCTTTAATGGGCATTCGAACGTATCGTCTGACAGGGGGATTCCGTTCCTATCGGAGATGGGTCGTTGATACACTTGAGAAGATGGATTTCAAACCTCGTGTATGCGTGATTTCCGGGAATACAGGTGCAGGCAAAACTGCGATTCTTCGACGTTTGCAGGCGGAGGGCTACCCTGTGTTAGATTTTGAGGCCTTTGCAGGGCATCGTGGATCTATATTTGGACACGTCGGTCTCGAGGCTAATAATCAAAAGACGTTCGAAGCTCACCTCGTTACGAACCTTCTGAAATGGAAGGATTCTCCTTATATACTGATCGAGGGAGAAAGCAAACGTATCGGAAAAGCAGTGATACCTGAGTTCATTTTTAATAAGAAAGAAACCGGTACGCACCTTTATATCAAAATGCCTATACAAGAACGTGTTCGTCATATTATGGCGGATTATCTTCCATGGGAAAATAAAGATCAGCTGCTGAACGCGTATAGCCACATCAAAGACAGAATTCACACCCCGATCGCGAAAGAAATTGAACAAGCGCTAAATGATGATCAATTTGAGAAGGCGGTTAGCCTTCTGTTAGCGCATTATTATGATCCGCGGTATGAACATGCCTTGAACAAATACGAACAAGAGATTCAAGAAGTTCGAACAATTGATGTAAATAGCCTTGATGAAGCTGTTGAGGCTGTCAAAGCGTATATACGAACAGAAGATTTCCAACAATTGTATCCTACGTTGTTATGAAGATGAAATGGAGTACACACTGGCAACGGTTGAGGTGCTCCATTTTTTGTGGATTTATCACAGCTACAGAGGTGTATCGTGAATAAAGAGAAATTAATTCGTAAATTCGATAAACAGTCCAACATCTATGAAATGCGAAGAAAGCAGCAGACGGAGCGTAGATGGCGCTCAACCTTGCTTGGCAGTGCAAAGGGGAAGGTGTTGGAGCTTGCCGTAGGAGCTGGAGCCAATTTCAAGTTTTACCCAAAAGATGTAGAAGTGACAGCCGTAGATTTCAGTAGTGAGATGTTGTCCAAAGCCAAAGATGCTGCGGCAGATTCCGGAATTCAAGCAACGTTTGTGCAATCCGATATTGAATTACTCGCTTTTCCCGAGAACACGTTTGATACAATCATATCCACTTTGTCCTTTTGCGGGTATGACAATCCTGTCCAAGTTATGGCATCCCTTAACACTTTTTGCAAACCAGGAGGTCAAATCCTATTAATGGAGCATGGCCTCAGCTCAAACCGCTTGGTGAGTCGAACCCAAAAAATCGTTGAACCCATGTTCAATCGATGCGTTGGCTGCCATTTGGATCGTGATATGGTAGACATTCTTCAGCAATCCCAACTTCGTGTTCTACGTATGGAGAGGTACTTATGGAATACCATTCATCTCGTGTGGGCGCAGCCAAATAAATAGTAAGGGGGAGAGTACGTATGGAAACAACAGTTCAAAGCGAATCTGAACATAGACGCATCTATCTCGACTATAACGCGAGCACACCGATTGATCCAGCAGTGCTAAATGACATGCTTCCATTTTTATATGGTCATTATGGTAATCCATCTTCTTCCCATTGGGCCTCCGAAAAGATTGCTGAGGCTATTGATTTAGCCCGACGTCGCATAGGCTCATTGATAGGTTGTAAATTAAGTGAAATTGTCTTTACCAGCGGTGGAAGTGAGTCTAATAACCATGCCATCAAAGGCGTTTATTTTGCCAATAAACATCGCGGTAATCACATCATTACGACGAAAATTGAGCATCCTTCTGTCATGAATCCATGTGCCTTTCTTGAATCGATAGGAGCAAAGGTTACCTATTTGGATGTGGATGTATATGGGCTCGTTGACCCCAAAGATCTCGAAGCAGCAATTACGAAAAATACAATTCTTGTGACGATCATGCATGCAAACAATGAGACCGGAACCATTCAGCCGATCCAGGAAATTGCTGAAATTACGAAGAGTAGGGGAATCGTTCTCCATACCGATGCAGCACAATCTGTAGGGAAAGTCGATGTGAATTGGAGCGAAATGTCGGTGGATCTGCTTACAATTGCCGGTCATAAGCTATATGCACCCAAAGGTGTAGGCGCTTTACTTATCAGAGAAGGAACTTCCATTACTTCACACAATCACGGCGCCAGTCATGAAGCGGGTCGCAGAGCGGGAACAGAGAATGTGCCTTACATCGTAGCCTTAGGTAAAGCGGCAGAACTCGCTGAGATGAGTAATGATCAGTTGGATATTCTCGCCTTAACAAACCGGCTCTGGGAGAGATTATCCGATGCGTTCAAAGATCGTATAATTAGGAATGGACATCCAGATCAACGATTGCCGAATACCTTAAACGTTAGTTTTCTAGGTAGGATTGGGCAAGAAATATTAGCACAAATCCCTGAAATTGCTGCAACTACGGGTTCTGCATGTCATACGGGAAGTAGTGCGATGTCTCCGGTATTAAAAGCGATGAAATTAACAGCAGAGGCTGCGGCTGGCACCATACGATTCTCTGTGGGACGCTACACGACGATGAGTGAGATCGAGCGTGCTTGTGACTTGTTAATAGAACGAGTAGGGATGAAGCGAGGGGAATAGGAAAGGACAGACCCATTCGATATGAATGAGGGTCTGTCCTTTTTTTATAGTTACTTATTTGCTTGTTTGTAATCGTTCAACTGCTTTAACGGCATTATTCGCCATTTCTGTTGCATCTGCAAGGGTAATCTCATCTTTCGGATTGAAAGTACCATCTGGATTTAACTCGACAATATCTAAGGCAAGCGCAGTTTGGATGGCGCCGACATTGTTGATATCGATTTTGTCCGTATCTTTCACATCTACAGGAGATAACTTAATCATTGGTAATTTCCCGCTTGTTTGAAAAGTGTGAATGAGCAGATACGTGAACGATTCACGAGTCACTTTAGCATTTGGATCAATTTTGATCTTGATGTCTGTGCCAACCTTTGCTAGTGCATCTGTGATAAGTTGAGCACCTTGTGTGGATGTAATAGGGTCATTGGATACGACTGGATTTTGATGAGCTTTTAGATATTCAAGGGCATTGTAAATTTCCTCAGCAGCATCTGCACGTGTGATCTCATCTTTTGGATTAAATTTACCTGCAGCATTCAGCTTAATAATCCCGTAGTTAAGTCCACGCTGGATAGATCCTGAATACTCAACATTGATTTGATCCGTATCTTTAATATCTACAACAACGGGGTTAATCAGTGGAAGTTGATGACTAACTTCAATTGCACGAACGAGCTGATGTGTGAACTCTTCACGTGTTAATTTTTTATTAGGATCTAGGTCCTTGGGAAGATCAAGATTGTTGACTGCCGCAATGATCAGCGCCTCTGCGTACCAAGCGTCATTTGAAGCGTTTTTGAAATAATCAGTCGCCATTGGCTCTTTGAAGAATTTAACCAAGTCTAAATTGAGTCCAAGCGCATTCACGAGAAGTTGAACGGTTTGAGCGGCTGTAATTGACTCCTGTGGAGCAAATAATGAAGGCGTAATACCTTCAATAATCCCACTTTGTTGGAGTGAAATAATTTTATCCTTTGTTGCCACATGTTCAATATCTGTAAATGTTGGAGCAGCTGCAAAGCTTTGACCGAGTATTGTGAGTGATAGTATAGCAGTTACTGCTGAAAGTGTGATCGACTTCATGGTTTTCTTCATTCCATTCACCTCATCTGTTTTTTGTGTTACTGACCTATCGACATCCATAACGGATACGATGATAAAAATGTTGCAGCTACACATAAATAAGTTACTATATTAATTTATTGTAAATGTTAGATCTTCGATCGATATGTAGTTGGTGAAACCCCCACAAGTTTAAGGAAATTACGACTAAAACTAGCAAACGATTCGTAGCCGACTTCAAAAGCAATATCGGTCACTTTCATTTCCGTGCTGGATAACAAACTGCAAGCGTGACGAATCCGTATTTCCTGAAGGAGCGCGACGAAGGTCACGCCAAGATGCTGCGACAAAATTTGAGTCACCCTGGAAGGATGACAATGAAAATAGGCTCCGATCTGCTCCAAGGTGAGCGGGTCCCGATAGCGGGAATAAATGTATCGAAGCATAGCCCATGGCAATGCCGTTTTGGATGGGATATCGGAAACATTAGGCTGCAATGAGTGACTCGGACGTAATCTGTGGAGGAAAGCAAGAATGCCTTGGAGTTCTCCTTTCAAGAGGATCGGTTGCCAAATATCGGAGGACATGTGTTCATATTCTCGAAGCATGCCCTGTAGCTTCTCTCTCACGATCTCACATTGTTCAGCACTCAGGTCATAATGAGTCAGGTACGGATTCGTATCCGAAAGGAGCAAGCGCGCAGCGGGGTCGCCAAGCAGCTCGATGCCGAACATACAATTGAATAAGATTAACGGACTGCCTGGATGAGCAGTGATTTCGTGTACTTGATATGGAAGCAGTAGGGTAAAGGTACCAGGTTTCATCGGATGAGCCTGGCCGTTCACGGTTTCGTAACCGCTGCCCTCAATGACTAATGAGAATTCTAGAAAATCATGACGATGACTGGGAAAGTGCTGATCTACCCGATTTATGGATAAATGAAAAGGAAAGGAACCGATATTCGGATAATCTGATAATTGCTTATTGATTGGAAAAGTCATGGGATCACAGCCTATTCAAGAAATGAGAGGTTTGTTCAAGGATTGATAGGTATAGTAAGCACACCTATTGTAACCTAAAGATAAATAAGAATGAAGGAGAATCACTGATGACTTTAACAATCGGTTCATTAACGTCCAGCTCTGTTATAACAAGACATCCTGCCAATCCTATTCTAACGGCGGATTCCGTGCCCTATCCTACGGCACTTACATTCAATGCGGGTGTAACGAAATTCCAAGGTCAGTATGTCATGGTGTTCCGTAATGACCACGGCAATATCAAAGAGGAAACGTTAGAGCCTTCACATACCACAGATTTAGGGTTAGCTTACAGTAAAGACGGCATACATTGGGAAGTGCAATCTCGTCCTTGTTGGAAGCTATATGATGAGGAAATCACACGCGTTTATGATCCTAGATTAACCGTAATGGATGGACGCGTGTATATGTGCTTCGCTGTAGATACACGTCATGGCGTCAGAGGAGGCATTGCGGTAACGGATGACTTCGATCGTTTTGACATCCTATCCATGTCTGCTCCGGACAATCGGAATATGGTTCTTTTTCCAGAGAAGATTAACGGCAATTATGTGCGTCTAGAACGTCCGTTCCCGGTTTACAGCCGGGGGAAAGATCAATTTGATATTTGGCTTTCGCAGTCGCCTGATCTCAAATACTGGGGAGAAACAGATCTCGTCTTAGGCGTGGAACATGTTCCATATGCAAATGATAAAATTGGACCTGCTGCACCGCCAATTCGCACGTCCAAGGGATGGCTGACGACGATCCATGCCGTTGATATCGATGCCAACCGCGGTAAAAATGGTTGGGAGCCAACGTGGAAAAAGCGCTATACAGCCGGCATTATGCTGCTTGATTTGGATAACCCGAAGAAGGTAATCGGGCTGTACAAAGAACCGTTACTAGCGCCAGAGGTTAGCTATGAGACAGATGGCGGGTTCCGTAACGACGTTATTTTCCCAGGCGGCATGATTTTGGAAGATGATGGTGAAGTTAAAATCTATTATGGTGCGGCGGATACCGTTGAGTGTTTGGCGACCGCGCATGTGGATGACTTGGTGAAGTTGTGTTTGGAAGGAAATAAATAATTTAGTACATAGTTCGATTGAAAGCCGCCTAAATGGCGGTTTTTTTATTTTGCTTGAATAGCCTATGTCTTCATCTCATCTTTATCTCAACTTCGCTTTAAGTTCATCTACCTCTATTAAACTAACTCTATGAAGTGAAAGTTTCAGCCAGATAGAGTTGGCATAATGAGAGGAGCTCATCTATGAAAAAGAATGGAATTATTGCCTTCGCCACAATTAGCACACTAATTTCCGGTTTCATTGTATATAACGTACAAGCTAGCAGCTTTTTGAAAAATGAAATTACCCAATCTGCTGTACATTCTGCTACTAGAAATTCTATGGATAAAGAGAATCGAAAGTTAGAAGGAAAAACGATTGTCATTGATGCAGGGCATGGAGGCAAGGATGTAGGTGCAACAGGACAAACGGGTATCTATGAAAAAGCTATAACGCTTCAAACGGCATTAACTATCAAGCAGGAATTAGCTAGAAGAACTGGCGCGACTATTATTTTGACCCGCGAACAGGATGAGTTTATAACGCTTACGGAGCGAGTGGAGATTGCCAAGAAGAACGCGGCCGACCTATTTATCAGTATCCATTTTGATGCATTTACCAGTCATGATGTAGCTGGAATCACGACGTATTACAACAAAGCAGCAGATCGAAAATTGGCAACGCTAATCCATGAGGAGATCTTTGGCCAACGTATTGAAACCAGAGATCGTGGAGTATCACAGGGGGATTATCGTGTACTTCGAGAGAATCAATGCCCGTCTCTTTTACTGGAACTAGGATATATATCCAATCGAGAGGATGAGCAGCGAATGCAAACTCCTGATTTTCAAAATAAAGCAGCAGCCGCTATTACCGAAGGCATTATTTCCTATTTCTCCTAATCTTTATTCGACAAGCATACTCACCCCGTAACTTATTATTTCATGTTACGGGGTGTTCTGTTTTGCCGACAGGATGGCCTTTGTACCTATTACCTATTCTTGGGATAAATAAATAGCTTGTAGGAAAATATAGGAGCAGGAGGTGAGCACGATGTCGACGTTTTCCAATCCTAAAATTAATCCTTTACAAGCTTATATTCTATGTTTGGGTGGATCTTTTGCACTGTCCCAAATTTCAGGTGCAATCATATTAATTGAACAAGCCAAAAGGGATGCGTTTGTAAGCAGTATCATAGGGTGCACAGCATATTTCTTATATGCCTTTTGGATTTATCGAATAGTAAACAATCAAGCACCTAACCAATCCTTCCTCGATATCATTGAACTTAAAATGGGGAGTTTAGTCGCGTGGGTATTGAAATTTTGGATTGCCTCATATTTGTTTTGCGAACTATTTGTCATTGATAAAAATGTAGTTATATGGGTTAAATCCATGATTCTGCCCTTTACGCCTATTTGGGCGATTTCATCACCTTTACTGATCATTTGTGCCTACTTAGCGATTAAAGGGATCAAACCGATCGCCATTTCCTATTCTATCTTAATGCCGGCTATTTTTTTTCTAATTGTTTTTATGGCAATATTTACATTTAGATACAGACATTACGGTCTTCTGTTCCCGCTATTTACCGAAGGAGCACGGTCCATCTTAGAAGGCGCGTCAACAACTCTTAGAGCTGGCATGGAATTGTTCCTGTTATTATTACTGTCTTCACATACGGAAGGCCGTTTCAAATGGAAGCATTTTGTACTATTCCCGTCTGTTTTTTCGTTATTAGCCATCAATGCTGTTATAAGTGTGTTGACTATATTCGGTACATATGAAGCTTCAAAACAGCGGTTCCCTCTCTTTACAAATTGGCGATTAGTTAGAATCAGCAGTTTCGTGGAGCATCTTGACTTTTTGTCGATATACCAATGGCTTAGTAGTACCGCTATTCTTATTAGTTTGGGTTTGTTTTTAATAGGCGATTTGCTGACTTCCAAACAAAGACATCATAAAATTGTGATTATTACATGTACGACCGCCTTATTTATCGGTATAGAGCTTCAATTCAACGATAGCGATTTTTTAGCTTTCACTAAAAACTACTTCTATCCACTATCCACGTTGTCAATTCTCTGTTGGACTGCCTTAGCCTACTTTACAACAAGAAAAAGAGGGTCGGTATGATCATCAAACATGCAAAAGAAGAGGATTTCAGGGCTTTATTCACTTCTTGCTACGATGTGAAATTTCAGAAGCGCAGCGGCACGCAAGTTGTTTATTGTGAAGGTATGGTGGATAGCAAGCAATTAAATGAAAATGTACTCCCGCGAATGAGTGAAATGATTCGTAACGATGAGCTGAAGCTTATTGATGGAAACTTAGATCTAAGCCAAATTGAACAACGCGTATTCTCAGGTAATGTGATTGTATTATTTTTCCATGAGAATGAAACACACGCCTATGAAGCTGATATTGCTGATCCGCCAAAACGTCAACCCGAAGAGTCGATCAGCGAAATATCCATTCGCGGACCGCGCGATGGTTTTACAGAGGAAGTCACTACTAACGTTGCCCTCATTCGCAAACGATTAAGAACGACTTCCCTTCAATATGAACATTTCATTGTAGGCAAGAGGGGAAATGTAAGTTTAGCCATTCTATATATCAAAGATATTATAAACCTAGATTTCGTTGTTGAAGCGAAGCGTCGGATTTCCCAAATCGATGTGGACTCCATTATTGGTGTCGGGCAGTTGGAAGAATATTTAAGCGATTCCAGCGATTCCATCTTCCCATTAGTGGACACGATTGGAAGACCAGACTTTGCTGCTGAGGCACTGCTTCGGGGCAGATTTGTGATCATTTTGGACGGATCTCCAATGGCAATCATCGGCCCATCCAATCTTATCGAGTTATTAAAATCTCCCGAAGATGCCCATTCTGCTTACTACTACACGATATTACAACGCTTATTACGTCTTATCGGTTTAGGAACGGCCATGTTTCTGCCTGGATTCTATATTTCATTGAGTTGCTTCAATATCGACCAAATTCCGTTTCCTTTACTTGCAACTATTGCTGAAGCACGTAAGGGTATACCCTATTCAACGACGATTGAAAATTTCTTGATTTTTGGACTATTCGAATTGTTTCGTGAAGCCGGCATACGCCTGCCTAAACCGGTTGGACAAACGGTAACGGTAGTTGGGGGGCTGATTATTGGGGATGCTGCGATACGTTCAGGACTTGCCTCTTCGGCTCTGCTCATGGTTACGGCAGCATCTGCCGTTGCATCCTTTACTTTGGTAAATCAGTCCTTAACAGGTACTGTAACCCTAATTCGAATTTACATATTATTAATTTCATCCTGTTTGGGGATTTACGGATTTTTTATGGGATTATTCTCAGTGATAGCATATACCTCTACACTGACATCTTTCGGAATATCCTACTGGTCTCCAATCGCCGAACTCAATGTGAAGTCGTCCGTACTAGCGTTATTTAATCGACCTTTCAAATCAAAAAACAAGAGACCGAGCATGTTACAACCGACAGATTCCACGTCACAAGGAGAGAGACAATGAGACCTGTGGTACTCTTAATCACGCTCTGTTGTATGATATGCCTGTCCGGGTGTTGGGACAATAAAAATATTCAAGATCTGCTTTATGCTACTGCTATTGGGGTTGATTATAAAAATAATCTGTATGAGGTCTACATTCAGACGGTATCCTTTGGCAACGTAGCAAAGTCGGAAACGGGAGGCGGAGGGATCGGCCCGCAAGTGTATGTCGGCAAAGGGAGAGGAAAGTCACTCGCTTTGGCATTAGGTGATATTTATAGTACGGTACAAAGAAGAATCTATTGGAGTCATGTTCGCACGTATCTGTTTACCGAAAATGCCATTCAATCAGGTGGAGAGATTTACTTCGATAATTTAAAGAGATACAGAGAGTTTAGATATACACCATGGATATTCGGAACAAAGGGATCCATTGAAGACATCTTTAAAACCCCATCTTTTTTTCAAATGTCACCGATCACTAACATTCTCGGCCAACCGGAAGAAAATTATATTCAGAGTTCGTTCATAAAGCCTTTGCTTGCGCAAGAATATCAATTTAATCTGAATGAGCCTGGTCAATCAGCTATAGTTCCGACCCTTATCATTGATAAAACAGCATGGCAGTCCGAAAAGAAAGCTGAAGATAAATTGAAAATTAACGGTGTGTTCGTCGTTCGAAAAAACGACTTTCAAGGTTGGATGGCCAAAAATCAGCTTAACGGGTTGCGATGGCTGGAGAAAGATACTGTTCGAACACCCATTGAGATCAAGCCCGCGATCCTCTCACTTGAAAAACCCAAATCTAAAATTACGGTTATTGAGCAAGATGGGCAAACGCTTTTCAATATTGAGGTTAAAGTCAAGGGGAATATAGTTGAGTTACTTGACAGCCAGCCATCCGAGCAAGAAATGGAGAAAGAAGCAGAAGAGAAAATCAAGAAGGAAATCCGATCTACTTTTGAAGAAGGGATGCGCATAAAGGCTGATATTTACAATTTTCGGAATGTGATGTTTAAGAAAAAAGTAAAAAACTGGCAAGATCTTGAGCTGACTTCATCATCGCTTAACCAAATCGATGTCCATGTTTATATTCAACATACTGGAGAGCTCAAGAAAACATAGCTTACGGAAAACAATAGTTGAGGGCTTGCTTCGCGGCAAGCTCCTTTTGGTGCATTTTTTATTGTAGTAACCGGCAGGAGAATGGAATAAATTAGTGTTTTTATGGAACTTAACTGGAAATTGAGCGTCTAAATACTGAAGGTAGTGCCTCTAAAAAATGAAAATGAAAAGAGGAGGAAGTTATGAATTGGATTATTTCCTTGAGTATTTTGCTGTTACTGATATTATCCTACATCGATAAAATAAAGACTCTACAAACTAAAGCATGGATTAAAATCATTCTCGGGTATATCATATGTAGTTTATATTTTGACGTTTTTGGACTACTAATTCCGGTAGGAGCAATCTTGGGATTAATATATATGTCTAGAACTAAGGATAATTTCATACTTAGATCACTAATTTTTGGACTCGTTTGTTTAATAATCACTTTTTATATGCCGAAGGTAAACATAAATCAAGTAAGAGAGATTTCACGAATCGCATCGTATTCAAGTCAATTTAATCAAGTAAATTCAGTTTATAACTATCAGTCTAATTCTGAAATTAACGCTGTACTGGATAATAAAGCTCTTGAAATTAAAAACAAAAATAATAAATCAGATATTAAAATTGATCCACATGTGCTTTTTAGAATCTGGGTATTATCTCATAAAGGTTTTTCAATTGAAGATTTAGATTGGCTATACTATAAGTCGCCGCGCGATTTACATTACTATTGGCAATCTAACCACCCAGATGATTTTTCTTTTATAGAGTATGTTGTATTTCAAAATGTTGGATACATGGGGATGTTTAAACGAGAGAATACAGAAAGTCCGTACAAACTTTATACAATCATTGAATTTGATAAGTTTAAGACATTAGATCCTATCATTCCCTAAGAACAATCTAGGAATCTATGACCCTTAGCTTGTTGCTGAGGGCCTATTTTTGCTAATAACGATAAATTTTACAGAAAAACCATGTTGACTTAATAAAATCCTCGAAATCCTTTTATATACTTAAATTGCGTGTTATAGCGAAATAAAAGGACTAGGTGGTAGACTTCATGCTAAAAAAACGAGATTTACAAGAATGCCATTCCTTATATAACTTAATGCTAGATCCTGCAGTTTTTCCTTATGTTCGTTATAAATGCCAATTTTATGAGCAATATTTATTCATAACCAAACAGTTGATCGTTGAAGAAGAACAGGGAACATGTATGTCTAGAACCATTCTTAACGAGATGGGTCATCCCATTGGTACCATTGATTTATATGATATTGTAAATGAAACAGGCTTTTTAGCTACATGGATTGGAACTCCTTATTTTGGAAAAGGTTATAACCAACGTGCAAAGGAATCCTTTTTTACTGAACTGTTTCTAGAACATCCTATTAAAACGGTTTTTTTGAAAGTCCGTAAACAAAATATTCGTTCGAAGAAGGCTATAGAAAAACTACCATATGCCAAATTAGCTAGTGATATACACCATCAAGTATACGAATCGATTAACAATGCGCAACGGATCTATGATTTGTATCAAGTGGAGCGGGAAGACTTCTTAGCATACAGTAAAGCCATGCAACACGAAATTGCTACGTAATAACTGTGCATGGAACTTTGTGGGGAACTGTCTTTAAGAGATTTTTGGGACAGTTTTTTGTTGTGAAAAGCTTTGGTCAAGGAGTCTGCTTCACGGCAGCTCCATTTATGTGAGCTATACCTTCCTTCTGCATATGCAGAGGGAAGGTTTTTTCTTTAAGCAAAAAAAATCATGTCGCAGTAAATAAACACAATGATCGCCTTCCAGTGCACACGTATATTTACATTGAGCGCGGTGTGATTTAATAGTCCGTTTCGAATAAAACATGTAAGAAAGGTTGAGGGTATTGAATGATGCAGACAATGGTGGACTGGCCTTCCTTTATGGCGAGACATGATCTGGCTGCCAATTCAATAATGCGCTCAACTAGACCGCTCGGCAGGCTTGCCGAGTGGTCTGTCTTTATTTTGCATACGCATTCAGTTTATTAAGGGTGGGAATTCTCGATTTTGATGATGCTGTTCAGGTTTTAATGGGTATTCAGGCGAAAGCGAAACGTACCATAATAAGGGTATGCAGCGCTTGGTGAGGCGAGATTAGGTTTTCATTTTTGAAACAGGGGGCTACCGAATGGCTAGAATCTGTATTGTTGACGATGAACCTATCATCGGTGTTGGTCTCAAAACGCTAATTGAAGAATATCAACGGTTTAGTGTGATTAATACGTTTGCTGATGGTGAGTCAGCGTTGTCGAGCATTATGGCTAACCCTCCTGAGGTTGTTTTTACAGGCTCATTGGACGTTGAGAAGGAGTGGAACAACTACTTGAGCACTTTGGACAAAATGAACTTAAAACGTTACTTAGAGATTTATCAACAAGCCTATACGCAATATAAAGCCCAAAAGTAGACTACATTCAGAATCATTACGCATGTTGTCGCGTGAGAGTGAGGGTTACGATCATTGAGAAGAAACTAAGGAACATAGAGAAGAAACTAACGAACATAGAGAAGAAAATAACGAAAAGTCCGAATGTTGTATTTATCATCGCTGACGATCATCGTAGTGAAGCTATTGGAGCGTTCGGTAATGAAACCGTGCTGACGCCGGTACTGGATTCGCTGGTCGCTAGCGGTACCTCTTGTCGGAGTACACACATATTCGGTGGACTCACTGGAGCAGTTTGTGCGCCGAGCAGAGCTTGTGTCCATACGGGCATCCCGATATTCCGGGCGACGATCGGCAAAGACATGATGAATCGCGAGCATTCGACCGTTATTCGTCCGGATGTACGGCTGATGCCGCAAACGATGCGTGATGCTGGATATCGAACGCATGCAGTCGGCAAATGGCATAACGACAAGGCAAGTTTCGCCAGGAGTTTCGAAGGGGGAGATAAGCTGCACTTTCACGGGATGAGCGATCATACCAAGGTTCCTGTATATGATTATGACCCCACCGGGATTTATCCGAAGGAACAGGAATATATGGAACATACGTTCTCAACGGACATGTTTACAAACGCAGCTGTCAACTTTATTGAGGATTACCGAGAAGAGCGGCCGTTTTTCCTATATGTCGCTTACACAGCACCGCATGATCCCAGAACCGCGCCTGAGCCGTATGCCAGCATGTACGTCAAGTCCGACATTCTGCTGCCTCCCAACTTTGTGCGAGAACATCCTTTCGATACCGGTGATATGCTGGTTCGCGATGAGAAACTGGCAGAATGGCCGAGGGATGAGGGCGAAATTCGTGAGCATATGGCCGATTACTATGCGATGATAAGCCACATGGACGCGCAAATTGGTAGAGTTGTAGAGGCGCTAAAGGCTAAGGGCATCTATGACAATACGCTTATCGTCTACACGGCGGACCATGGCTTGGCTGTCGGTCAGCACGGACTGATGGGCAAACAGAACCTCTACGAGCACAGCGTGCGCATACCGCTTATTTTCCGAGGGCCTGGCGTGCCGGAAGGTAAACAGGTGTGTGCGCTGGCAAGTAATATCGATATTTTCCCTACCATTGCCGGGCTATGCGACGTTGATTTGCCAGCGGAAACAGAAGGCATAAGTCTGCATCCAATCTTTGCAGGGAAAAGCGATGGCGTTCGTTGTATCGTTGGTTCGGCTTATCGAGATGTCCAGCGGATGGTAACGGACGGCCGATGGAAGTTGATTCGTTATTATCGCTCGCCAATTACGAACATGGGAACGGAACGAATCCAGTTGTTCGATCTACGGAACGATCCATGGGAAACACTGGATTTGTCAGATGATCCTTCACAGGCTGGGAATATCGAACGGCTTGCATCAGAATTGGCTGTATGGATGCATGATTGCGATGATATTTTGCAAGAGTGATAGACAAGAGGCCTAAAACATAAAGAGTCGCGAAAATGCGACTTTTTGTTTTAGAGAAAATATTTTTGATATTTTAGATTGAAAGGTGAATAGCAGCATGCAAACAATTGAAATCAACAAAGAATGGTTCCGGGGTGCCGTTTCCATTGAAAAGGAAGAAACCGGAATCAGGCCATGGCGATTGCCTCACGATCAGCGTGGTTTATTTGCATTTAAATTAGTGGAGAAGGCAGCGGAAACAGCGGGTGTGAGACTTGCTTTTCGGTGCGATTCCACTGCAGTGGAGCTGCACGTCGTTAGTACAGATCAAGACAGACAATTTGATCTCGTAATTGAAGATGAATTCATCGGTACCAATACACTTCTTGCAGGAGAAGACATTTGTTTGTTTACCAACTTACCAGGCAGCATGAAGCAGGTTGAACTTTATTTTCCACAAAAAGCTAGCGTCATTGTAAAAGGATTAAAGATCGATGACGGGGCATCGGCAGTTCCATTGCCAAACCATCAACCTCGGTGGGTTACATACGGCAGCTCCATAACACAATGCAGTACTGCTGAAAGTCCTGCTCTAACGTGGCCGGCAATCGTAGCACGCAACAAAGGTTGGGACCTGACCTGTTTGGGATTTGGTGGGCAATGTCATTTGGAACCCATGGTTGCTCGTGTTATCCGTGACCTACCCGCAGAAGTTATTTCCTTGTGCCTCGGCATCAATGTGATGGGGGGTAATACTTTAAATATTCGGACGTTTCGATCTGCTATCATTGGCATGGTATCGATCATTCGGGAAAAGCATCGCAATACGCCTATATTTTTATTTTCTCCTATTTTTTGTCCTCACAGAGAAACGGAAGAGAACGAAGTAGGGATGACGTTGATTACAATAAGGAAAGAAATCCAGGAAGCAGTGAATATTTTAGCTAATACTTATGGAGATTCAAATCTTACGTATGTGGATGGCTTGGATATTTTTGGAGACGCTTTCGTTGACTTACTTCCAGACCAGCTGCATCCGAATGCAGAAGGCTATAAAATTATGGCTAATCATATACTGGGTAAATTGACTTTATAGAAAATCAGAAAACACAGATCAAGGAGAGGATTTAGCCATGATGAATCTGACAAAAGCAAGCGAGCAGAGGGATCTTTCCCTGTTTGATACAAATTGGATACTTGAGCAAGCAGATGCTTCATTGAATGAAAGCACGTTTCATATTACAGATGTCATTGCGGATAAAAGCGAAGGTGGTCTGCACGATTATTATTCTAATGGTGATTACTGGTGGCCAAACCCCGATACTGTAGACGGACTGCCTTATGTACGGCTGGATGGTGAAAGCAATCCCAATAATTTTAACAGTCATCGGTTACTTTTACGCAGCATGAGAACCCACGTAGCGAACTTGGCCGCTGGTTATGATGTGAGTGGAAAGGAAGCTTACGCAGAGAAAGCGGTGAATTTTTTAAGGGAGTTTTTCTTGGATAAAGGGACGAAGATGAATCCGCATCTGCTCTATGCACAAGCCATACCCGGTATTTGCCCAGGAAGAGGTATAGGCATTATTGATACACTGCATTTGATCGATGTACCGGTTGCCATTGAAGCGCTGAAATCATCTTCATTCATGACCGACGAAATATATCAAGGACTTAAGATGTGGTTTGCTGATTATTTAGCATGGATAAGCACACACGAGAATGGCATCGAAGAGATGAATGCTCCTAATAACCATGGGGTTTGCTGGTTTGTGCAGGCGGCGACTTTTGCGTGGTTTACGAATAACGAAGAAATGCTTCGTTTTTGCATACAAATGTATAAAGAATCGCTGCTTCCTGACCAAATGGACCCTGACGGCAGCTTCCCGCGTGAGTTAGCACGTACCAAACCTTATGGCTATGCGATTTTCGTGCTGGATAATATGGTGACTCTGTGTCACATTCTATCGACGCCGGAAGATAATTTATGGAACTTCGAGTTGCCTGATGGTCGAGGCATTCGCAAAGGGCTGTCATATTTGTTTCCTTATATGATGGATAAGTCCACGTGGCCATTGTCTCCCGACATAGAACATTTCGAGGGCTGGCCGGCAAAAGTGTCATCCTTGTTATTTGCAGGGCTTGCGCTTGAAAATATGGAATATGTTGAACTGTGGAATAGCCTTGATCCGGACCCTACAGACATGGAAGTTCGTCGCAACATCGCGATCCGTCAGCCATTGCTGTGGGTAAATTCATAAATGAAAATAGTTCTTATCCTTGAATGTAAGAGGACAGAAACATATATGCATTATAAGCCGCGTATGGCGCGGTTTTTTTTATTTTATGGATACAACTAATTAAAATCTTGCAGTTCCGTAAAATAACAGCACTAAGCTGCAAACTCATTTTTTTAAACTCGCTTTTTTTGTTCATTAAAGTAACGGGCAGTTTAACGTAGTTAACCATTATTAACATGTTGCTTAAAATTGGAATAAGATGGAATACTAAATTTGTTACACTTTTAGCGACTTGGAGGTTATTCTAAATGGTACATATTGTACTGATGGTCATATTGATTTCAATCGTTATTTTGCCACCACTCATTTTTTTTGGTTATATGTATGCTTTATCCAAAAAACCAAAGCATTCCATCATCCGATCCCACCCGTTCCTTGGTTGGTTGCGCTACTTGCTTGAAAAGCTCGGGCCCGAGTTCCGCCAATATTGGTTTGACAATGATACGGAAGGGAAGCCTTTCTCGCGAGCCGATTTTGTCGGTATTGTGTATGCAGCGAAATACCGAACGGATCTCATCTCATTCGGCGGTAGGCGCGATTATGAGAAGCCCGGTTTCTATTTGTCAAATGCCATGTTTCCGAAATTAACTAGTGAGCTAAGGGTAGATAACAACGGGATGATACCAGGAAAAAAATATGTAATTACCGACGAGGGGCTTTTTACTAGGAAGGAAAAATTCGTAGAAGAACAAGTAAAACCTTGGTTGCTGGATGATGACTCTGTCATTGTGGTAGGCGAAAACCGTAAAAACCCTTGGCGCCTCAAGGGCATGTTCGGCGCTTCGGCCACATCCTACGGAGCAGTCGGTGAGCATTATATTCAGTCCACTGGGAGCGGTGCATGTATGGCGAGCGGCTCATGGATTAATACAGGCGAAGGCGGGGTTGCGGATGTACATCTTGCCACTGGAGTCGATGTCATTTCACAGATAGGGCCTGGCATGTTTGGCTTCCGAGATGGTAGCGGTAAGTTCTCAATAGAAGAATATAAGCACAAAGCTAAGGTCCAAAATATAAAGGCTTTTGAATTGAAGTTTCATCAGGGCGCCAAAATACGTGGCGGTCACCTCGAAGGCTCAAAGGTAACCGAGGGAGTCGCAGCAGCTCGCTTAGTGCCTGTTGGTAAGACGGTGAATTCACCGAATCGGTTTGAATTTCTAACCAATCCGGTGGAAGCGCTCCGTTTCATAAGCACCTTACAAGAAGAGGGAGGCAAACCAGTGGGCATCAAAATAGTCGTTGGTGATCCGAAGCGACTAGAGCCGTTTTTCCGTTCTATGGTAGAATTGGATATCTATCCAGATTTCATTACCGTAGACGGTTCTGAGGGTGGTTCTGGAGCGACCTTTAAAGCGATGGCGGATGGCATGGGATTGCCGCTCTTTCCCGCGTTGCTCATCCTCGACGATATAGCTAGAAAATTCGGTGTGCGTGACCGATTCAAAATTTTCGCTTCCGGTAAACTCATTACGCCTGATAAAGTTGCAATCGCCTTAGCATTGGGCGCCGATTGTGTCAACTCTGCTCGCGGCTTCATGATGGCAAATGGCTGCATCATGGCAATGCAGTGCCACACCGGTAAGTGCCCGACGGGCATTACAACTACGGATTCCAAGTATCAGGCTGCTCTGGCTCCAGAGGAAAAGCAATGGCGGGTAATGAACTACATTCTTCAACTGAGGGAAGGTTTATTCTCGCTGGCTGCGGCCTGTGGCTTGGAGAGCCCACGTGAATTTAGGCGAGAACATGTAGTGTTTACGAACGAGAGCGGTCAATCCGTGCGAATCGTTGATTTGTTTCCTTATCCAGAATCCTGATTAACTGCTGTAATGCAGCACTTCGTTCCGCATACGAGCAGGATTGGATAGATAGATCATAATGATTTCATGACCTTAAGGTATTCAACCAACGAAGAAACGATAGCACAATAAACAGGGAGCAGAGTGCCATGGCAGTCGCTCCCTGTTTTCATTCGAGTAACGGGCAGTAGAGGGGCTTGCTTCGAGGGCAGCTCTTCATTTGTTTATTAAGGCTATGTTGTATGTAGTTTCAACACTTTGTGGCTTTGATGGAAAATAACAATGGCAAATGGTCGTTCTCTTTCATTCGCCACTTTCCTTGAACGTCCTGAGCCATGAGACCCGGAAACATGTTGTAGACAGTGAACGGAAATTCATGTAGAAAATCTAATGTCAGTCCAGCCCCGACGAGTGCGCTTATGATTTCGCCAAGCGTATGTTGCCATTCATAAGTGACAGGATGCTCGAGCTTATCCTCATCGCCGGTATACGTTGTTGTTGAATCATAGACCCGAACCTCGTTATCGAAATAGGGATAACAAATTTTCAAATGGTTGTCCACTGCTTCATAGACAGAGGTAACAGGATGAAATTCAGCCATATAAAATATCCCTCCCTGCTTCAAGGATGAACTGATCAACTCCCCCCATCTTGTCAAATCAGGAAGCCAGCAAAGAACGCCATAAGACGTATATACGATGTCGAATTGTTCGCCTTGAAGCACTTCCTTGGCGTCATAAATGTCCGAACGTAGGAAACGAGCGTCTAGTCCCAGTTTTTCGTTCAACGATTTTGCCAAAGCAATTGCTTCCTCGGAGAAGTCCACTCCCGTCACATGAGCACCTAATCTCGCCCAAGACAGTGAATCTTGCCCGAAATGGCATTGCAAATGAAGCATCGAGCGGCCTGCTACTTCGCCGAGCTCGACATGATCCAGTTCTGACTGAGAATTCTTTCCTGCTAAAAAAGCATCGATATTATAAAACTTTGATTTGGCATGAACAGCAGTTCGATCGTTCCAATTCAATCTATTCATGTCGGAATAATTGGTCACGGTTACGCCTCCTTTCTAGTAGGTTATTCGCCAACCGCAAACCAAAGTACTTCAACTTTAAGTGGCAAAAGGAACTGAGTTTGTTTTATTAGAAAATCAACAACGAACTTTCACTGAGAGCTCCGATAGCTGAAATGGAGAAAGAGTTCTTTATTGAAGAAAGCCTCTGAGCAGCACATCGGAACCATACTTAGGGGATGGTGTGACAGGAGCTCCTGTTACATAGCTAGAGTATAAGCATTCTTGTTTAATGCCGTACTTGAAGAGGCTTATAGGGTAATCTGTTTGCGAATCTGGGTGGTACCACGAGAAATACACAATCTCGTCCCTAAGACTATTGTCTTGGGGGCGAGATTTTTTTATTAAGAATGCCAATGATCAAATAATTACTTTATTTATAGGAGGGTGTGTATTTGGACGGTTTGGAATATGTAAGGAAATTTTATGATGAAACCGTAAACTATGAGTGGCAGAGACTTGATCGGCATCAAGTGGAATTTGAGCTTAGCAAACGCTATATAAACCGTTACATTAAGCCGGATGACATAAATTACTTTTAACATATTTCGGGGGAATATCTGAAAGATGGAACGAGATTGGAATAAGTTGGTTGTTAAATTTGAATTCAGACTCTATAGATGTCGGTTGACAAGAACATTGTCCGATTGCCGACAAGCAGTAGACTGACCTGTAACTTGCTAAACTGACGGGTAGTATAGCGAAACAAAAAGCAGGTTGTAATTCGCTTTAGTAGAAGTAAAAGGTATAACAAAAAAGTTACACATTAGGAATTGATAAAGTGAAATGATTGACATAGTTTTAATCAAGAAGTAATGGAGGAGAGTATTAAAATGCTTAAGGTTAGAAAAGCGATTGAAAACGACCTCTTACAAGTCGCTAGGCTATCCGAATTATGGGTCTCCGAGTGTATAACTTACGGTTTAGGGCCGAATACCAAAGAACTCTTGAGGGAATATATCGGAGATTATTTCTGGGTGGCAGAAATCGATTCAGAGGTTGTAGGCTATATAACTGGTAGCGTTCATGAGAGTGAAGGACTGGGTGTCATCGATGGCGAGAAGTATATTGAAGTTGATGAGGTATTCGTTCATTCAGAATACCGGAGTGAAAATATTGGACATTTGATGGTTGATAAGTTTCTGCAAACCGCAGAAGGAAATGGAATAAGTCGTTCTATTGTCTACTCTGCCAGTAAGCAGTGGCAAAAAAATCATTGGATGCTACGAGAAGCATGGTTTTAAAATGTGGTTTTGTCAAATGTATCGTTGAATGAACCAGCCAACTTCTTAAGTTATACGATCGGGCAGTTAGCGCAACTTCCAAGTAATGGAAATAGTATAAACTATAACAATAGCGGGGGGGGGGGACTTATGGACAATGAATTGCCCTCTTTTTTGAAGTGCAGAAAACTTTAATTTGGAGGAAAAATGAAGAAAAAAAATCTGGTATCAATAGTGGCAATAATATTAGTTATTGTATTTTTATTTCAAACAAACCCGAATGAATCAAAATACGTAAGTTGGTTAGAAAATAACCATGAGATTACCTGTATTAATGATGGTCTTGCTTTAAACTGTAAACAAGATATCAAAATTATTGAATGGAAATCACGGTCTGTAATGGACTATGGTTTTTTTTCGATTTATAAAGATAACTATGAAGACAAGAACGGAGAAAAAATTGAAATAAAGGCAATTGGAATATTAAACGCAGTTTATAACAATTGACAATGAAATCATCTGGTTGTAGTTAAAAGGAAGCGTGGTACATTAGATGACGTTTCAACTAATGCAAGAACTATAGTGAGGGAGCCTGTTTCGCGGCAGCGCTCCTTTTTTAATTGGGAGGCCTTTGGATGAGTATAAAGTTTCGCATATTGCAAGGGCTCTAATAATTAATAATAATCACATTCTAATTGCTCGATTGGATTGAATCCACAATTGAGAAACTAAAACTACATGATGTCTTACCTCATCTTGTTCAAGAACTTATTCCGCAAATAATCAGCGAGGATAAACCATTATGGATAAGCAATATGTAGAAATCAATTGTTGCACTAACGCAGAACGATAGCAGAATAAACAGGGAGAGACTGCCGTGGCAGCCGCTCCCTGTTTTCATTCGCCCGTTACTGGATTAGATAGCGGGACGCCTGAAAAGTTTAATGTCCAGTCATGACGATGCTGCTAAGCCTATCGTATTTACAGAATTAGGCTGGAGTACTTATACAGGCGGCGGGGGCTTTTTGAAGGTAGTGGCAGTACCTAAGCCTAGCTATTATGGCTATTACACGATGGTTAGGGTGCTCCGTGATGCTTCGTATCTATTTACTCCAATCATGGTGTGAGTGCTGCCTCTGTGAACTAGATTGAATAATCAGCAGTCTCTCCATTAGGGGGAGGCTGCTATTTGTATACCAAGTGAGAACCCGCATAGAAACAGGGAATGTCTATGGTCACCTTAACAAAATGAACGGTGTGTAAGAAAGGTGACAGGATGATTTGTAAGAAAGGTCAACTGGACAAAACATGTCTATTTCCAATCTCTTCACCGCAGGATACGATCGAATTGCCAGCACAATAGCAGGCTCAATTTCGAAAGGGTGAACACAACATGGAGGAAAGAGCGACCGGTTTCAATACAGGTAGAAACCAACGGAAGCCAATATGGACCAAACCGACGCAATCCACATTCAGAAACCGAATGATACGGGATCGACATCTGTATCTGATGCTACTGCCAGTGATCGGGTTTTATCTGTTATTTAAATACGCCCCGATGGCTGGTGAAATTATTGCCTTTAAGGATTATCGATTTGCAGATGGTATTTTTGGGAGTGAATGGGTGGGTCTGAAACACTTCACTAGCTTATTCCAAAGTATTGATTTTTGGAGAGTTCTCAGGAATACCTTGCTGCTCAATGTCTACAGTCTTGTTTTAGGATTCCCGGTACCTATTCTTCTTGCGCTTCTCCTCAATGAAGTGCGCAAAGAGTGGTATAAAAGGACTGTGCAGAATCTGCTCTACCTACCTCATTTTATCTCATGGGTTGTTCTAGGGGGTATCTTTATTGCTATGCTTTCCCCGAGCACAGGGGTTGTGAATTTGGTGCTGACGAAAGTGTTTGGCATCGAGCCCATCTACTTCATGGCCAGTTCCGGCTGGTGGCCAATCGCATATACATTATCCGGTATTTGGCGTGAAGCGGGTTGGGGCACTATTTTATACCTAGCAGCTATGGCATCCATTGATCCTCAGCAGTATGAAGCAGCGAAGATGGATGGAGCATCGAAACTTCGCCAGATATGGCACATTACGTTACCAGGAATTCGCAGCACAATTGCTATTTTGCTCGTTCTTCGGATGGGGCACATGATGGATGTGGGTCTCGAGCAGACGCTGGTCCTCCAGAATATGTCTGTATTGGATGTAGCGGATGTCATCAGTACCTACGTGTATCGTGTGGGCTTACAAAATATGAACTATAGCTATACTACAGCATTAGGCTTGTTCCAATCCGCGGTTGGTTTGATTCTAGTCGTGGGCGTGAATCGATTAACCCGAGTTTTCGGAGAACGGGGGCTTTGGTAATCGATGAAAACCCACAATAGAAATCAATCCTTATTGACTCGTTTGGGAACAGCAGCGAATTACACGGTGCTCGCTTTCTGTTCACTAATTGCTTTGTACCCTTTTTGGTATGAGATCGCAGCTTCTTTCAGCAGCAGTAGAGCCATTACAGCGGGGGAGGTGTCCTTATGGCCAATTGAATTCAATACGGAAGCCTACCAGCGGCTTTTCCAGGATGGGCAGCTCTTCGTAGCCATGCGCAACACTGTAATGGTAACCGTTGTGGGAACAGCGCTCAATATGGCACTTACTTTATTGGCCGCATATCCGCTTTCAAGACGTAGACTGATGGGACGCACGTCCATCCTCATGTTCATCACATTTACGATGTTGTTCGTTTCGGGAGTAATTCCGAATTTTATACTCGTAAAGTCCTTAGGTCTTATGGATACGTACTGGGCATTATGGCTGCCTTCTTTAATAAGTACGTATAACATGTTCGTAATGAAAACGTTCATGGAGGGCTTACCAGAGGAACTTGAGGAGTCTGCAGCCATCGACGGCGCAGGTGATTGGCGAATTTTGGCTCAGATCATCGTGCCTTTATGCAAGCCGATTCTAGCTGCTCTTTCCTTGTTTTATGCTGTGGGCTGGTGGAACTCGTATTTCAACGTATTGCTTTATGTGACCAAAACGACCATGCAGACGCTGACGCTCAAGCTCTACCAAATGATTCTGCAGGTGGATCAGAGTTTGCTCGACAATGCTTCTGGAAGTGAAGGCGTGGCTAATGTAGTCCTGACGCCAGAAGGCATCAAAGCGGCTGCCATCGTCATCGCAGTTACGCCAATTCTGATTGTCTATCCGTTCCTTCAGAAACATTTTGTTAAAGGAGTCTTGATTGGATCAGTTAAAGGCTGATATCATGGGGCAAATAGCCCTTGGTATAGATACCAAACTATAAGGGGATGAATTCATTGAAAAAGTCGAAACATGTTTGGAAACCAGTTCTTGCTGCAAGCTTGTCTTTGGCGGTACTGGCTGCCTGTAGTTCGAATACGGCAACGACCGAAAGCAGCTCGACTGCACCACAAGGCAGTGCATCAGCTGCGACAACACCGGTAGGACCGAAGAAAGAAATCAGCATTTCCACGTTTGACAGAGGCACAGTAGCCGCAGAAGAAGGCAGCTATGAGGATAACCGATGGACGAAATGGATCAATGAAAATTCCCCTGCGAAAGTGAGCTGGGTTCCAGTTCCCCGAGCGCAGGCTCAGCAGAAGTTAAGCACCCTGGTTGCTTCTGGCAGTGCGCCAGATCTCATCTGGGAGTATGATCGCAACTATATTGCTCAATTAGCAAACCAAGGTGCCATTCAGCCCATTGATAGCTATATTGAGAAGTACAGTACGACATTGAAAAAGTATCTGCAAGAGCATCCTGAGCTGAAATCTGCAATGACCATTAATGGTAAAATGTATGCAATTACCAGCAGTAGAAGTATTGATGGTATTGCCAACCATGCCATGTGGATCCGTCAGGATTGGTTAGATAAACTCGGATTAAAGGCACCAACGACAACGGAAGAATTGATTGAAGTGGCTAAGAAATTCAAAGATGCGGACCCTGACGGCAATGGTAAAGCAGATACCGTACCTATTGCGTTCAATGGTAATGCTGTGCAAATTATTAGAGCCTTCTTTTCGGTGAATGAGAATCAATGGTATTTGGAAGACGGCAAAATGAAATTTGGTAGAACGTTGGATCGATACAAGGATTCCATTGCTTATCAGAAATCGTTATTCGACCAAGGGTTGTTGGATAAAGAATATATCACGGATAGCAACTTCCAGCGAGCGCGTCAATTGTGGACGACGGGCAAATCAGGTATTTATATGAGTTCTTGGAATATGCAAAATGAATTTTTAGATCTAAAGAAAAATGTGCCGGATGCGAAGATGGTTCCGTTAGAGCCGGTAACTAGTAAATATGGAAAAAATGGATTGTATCAGGAGCTACCGGCGAATATTCTTGTCGCTTTTAACAGCAAGATGAAGGAAGATAAAATTGAAACAGCTGTTAAATTCCTAGATTGGATGATGGAAAAAGGAGATATGTCACTGAAGTACGGTGAGGAAAACGTTCACTATAAACTGTTGGATGGGAAGATTCCTCAAGTTCTTAATGCTGATAAATCCCGTAAGGAAGTATCTTACGCGTATGAGTACGCAATCGTATCTGATTTTAGCTTAGTACCTGAGTGGTTCCCGGTCATGGCTGCGCAAGATGCTGTATCCCAAGAATATGCCAAAATAAAGACACAATCTTTGAATGTAGCCCTCAAAAATAAATATCGCAGAGACATTGCCTTTAATCCGGATCTTCCAGAAGTCAGTCAATTAATCGCAACATTCCATCCGATTGCAACGCAAATTGAGGTGAAAGCCGTAACTGGCGGCAATGCTTCAACCCCAGAAACTGCGATGGAAGAAGTTCGCAAAGAATGGAAGCGACTTGGCGGGGAAAATGTGGAGAAGCTGGCTCAAGAATGGTATGAGAAGAACAAAGAGTTTTTGAAATAATACACGTGTAAAAATGAATCTTTGGGAAGGCTGCTTGCTTATGCAGGCTGACCTTCCCATTGTTATTCTATTAAAGGAGGGACTTCCCAACATGAACGTACATGTGCAGAATTCTGATTATAAAGAGTTATTGATAAAGGCCATTAGCTCGAAAGAAAGTGATTATGATCCACAGATCTGTATGCTTCGCCGCCCCTTTCATAGTCCAGGGTATCATACCTCATTAACAGCTCAGGATCACCCGACGATTCATCCGACTTATCCTTCACTGCTCTATGCGGTTGGTTTGTTAAATACGGAAATAGCGGAATATGAGGAGAGGGCCTGCGATATTATAGCTCGTGTGTTAACCTTACAAGATAGTGAAAAGAGTCATGATACCTACGGAATCTGGCCTTGGTTTTACGAAGAACCACTGGCACAGATGGCACCGCCTGATTGGAATTGGGCTGACTTTTGCGGAAAAGAACTGTTACTAGCGATGCTGCGCCATGGTCATAAGCTGCCTGAATCGTTGAAGAGACAAATCCATGAAGCGGTCTGTTGTGCCTGTGACGCCATTATCAAACGGGATGTTGGTCCTCATTATACGAATATTGCGATCATGGGAGCATTTGTGACTTTAATTGCGGGTGAGTTGTATGAACGGAAGGATTTTGCCGATTATGGGCTGGATCGATTGGAAAAGCTTCAGCGCTATACAGCAAAGTTAGGGACATTTCAAGAATTCAACAGTCCAGCGTACTCCATTATTGCCATTGTAGAGCTGTCAAAAATTCATACATATTCAACCCATTCTCGCGCAAAGTCCATCGCCACTGAATTATTGGATTTGGTATGGCGAATGGTTGCGGAACACTATCATCCGAGCTCTAGGCAATGGGCAGGCCCACACAGCCGCAGCTATCGTACATTACTGAATAATAGAGCGCTTTCATTCCTGCAGATAGCTACAAGCAACCAAATTGTTTTTTTAAACCAGTGGGATTTAGAATATGATTCAGAATGGTTTGGCAGCGGAATTCAATGCCCGGAACCTTATGTGCAGCTATTTACTAGGAAAAAGAAAAGTGATCTCAGTCAGATCTATTATCGAAATGAGGAGACTGGCTTTGTGAAGTGGGCAGACACTTTTCTTACTCCAACGTATACGATCGGCGTGTTTCGTCATGAAATCATGTGGAATCAAACAAGAGGGATGGTGGCGTATTTCGATAATGGCGAACATAGCACCTATCTGCAAATGCGTTGTTTGCATGACGGATATGATTATTGCTCAGCAGTACTCCAAACGGCAGCAAGCAGCAGTCAACTGCTGCTCGGAGTGAATTTTCTAACGAATGGCGGGGATACACATCCCAATTTGGATCGTATCCAAGGGAACATAGCAGCGACTGATTTCCGGATTCGTATGGAATTTGGCGGTTGCTTGGAACGAGTAAGGCTAGAAAAGAAAGGTACCAAAGCGCAGGTGATCATTGATGAAATGGTGTTGCGGTTCGAAAGTGTGTATGCCGTCTTTGAGGAGTCGGAAGAAAATCGATCACCATGTGAGGAAGAGTTGTCCAGCTCATTGGCAGGTTGGGATTGGGAAATAAGCAAAGAAGAAGACATATACGGGCTTGACTTGATCATTCATCGTGGAGAGAAACGCACGATAGACTTTATGGCTTTGAACAAAGCAGCATTTCTTTTCTCCCTATCCATTGGCGACTTGGAAGGGGTACATCCTCAAATAACATTATTGGAAGAAGCTGACCAAGTGACGGCGAGATATGTTGACGATATTGCCGATCGTGCAACACAGCAGTTGTCGATTTCATTGAAGCCGAACGATATTCATCCGAACTAAGCTATTAAGCATTTTGGTGCAGGGATTTCCCCCTGCTCGGAATGCTTTTTTATGTTAAATGGAGTGACCTCATCATGCTTCAAGTTACATCTTTTAAGGTGAGCATAAGCAATCTGCTAAATGATAGTCGATTCAACAGGATCGAAAGAAATGCCACGTCATATAAAAAGTGTCTCTTGTGATTTTGTCCGTATTTGACTAAGTTAATTTCAGCATCCAGTTGTGATCATTGACCAGAGAGGACGTGTGAAAACGTGGGTTGATATAACTGTTTGATCAAATGACATGTCGGTCAGGCCAATCGTTCGAGAAAGGGAGTTCTGTGATGAAACGTCTAAAAAAAATAAGTTCCATCCTTTTCGCTATGATCGTTTTCATACAAGGTTTGGGTATTGCTTCGATGAGTCCTATGACCGCACTAGCGGCTGAATCCGTTTCATCGAAGTTGCTGAGCGGTAATAGGCTAGGTGAATTGTTCCCTGCGAATACAATTGTCATGAATACAGGAGCCTCATATACCTGGCAGCAAGATGGGCCTTATGCAACTGAATCCAATCTTGTCGCTTCAGATCCTTTGGCTGCTCGTAAATTGATGGACGGTTCTGTAGGCGTTGTCAGTTCGGCTAGTCAAACTGGAGAAGCTTATGGAACAGTGGTCTATGACCTGCAAACTGTAAACCGTCTAACATCCTTGCAGGTGTGGTCAGAATTTTCAGCTGCAAGCGGATTGAAACAGATAGAGATTCATGCAAGTCTCGATGGCATCAATTACAATCGTGTTGCGGTAACGGAGAGTGTATATGGGAATGATGCGGGCATTGTGCCTGTGAGCAGCGATATGAAACCTGCCCCATATGCAAGATATGTAAAGGTTGTGCTTCATAAAGATCCAGCCAAGCTTATGATGAGCATCGGAGAAATTGCCATTTGGGGTGATGCTGTTCAGGAGCCCGCGATTCTAAGTAATAATCAATTAAAGACCGGTGGTTACTACCCAACGGGGATGCCGAAGTTGGATACGAAAGCAACGTATAGATGGAATACGGAGCAGCCTTTTGTGACACAGGCAGGATTAATTGCAACGGATAATGAGGCTGGAGCGAAGAATGACGGGAGTGCAGGCGGCTTGCCTGATCTGATTGATGGCTCGAGCACAGAGGGGACAGCGGATACAACAGCCAGCATGACGGCAGGTTCGCAAGGTCAATATGGAACCGTCACATTTACATTAAATGATGTGTACCAAATCTCTTCGATTGATGTTTGGTCCAAAGCGAGCAGCGGAAATTTCATGGATGGTTATGAGGTTCTGTTAAGCGTGGATAACATCAACTATTTCTCCAGTGGTTATACGGCCAATCCGAACAATCGATACTCAGATGCGATGGTCAATACGCCCTCCTACGGCATCCCTGGCAAGCACGCCAAATATGTCAGAATCGTCATGCATAACGCCAACGATTCCGATCGGTTAATTGCTGGAGAGATTGCGATTAAGGGGTGGAGACTTTATGATGCGGCACTTGTGAAGAAAGACATGCCGGATCTAGTTGAACTCATCACTACGATCAAAAATTACAACACGTTGTATCTAGATTGGTCAGCCTACAATTCGGTGGTCAATAAGGTGAATAAATACAGTATCTATATACAGAAGAATGACTTTACATCGACGAATGGGCTGGCCGCTCGGGTGACAGCGGAAAATGGGTCAGCCGAACAGAAGGGGAAATTCCTGCTCGTTTCATCCTTAGAGCCAGAGACGACTTATTACATAGCTGTAACGCCTACAAGCACAACTTCGGGTGAACGTAAGGATGTCAGCACGATTAAAATAACGACGCCTAGTGTCCTTGGCGGGGAGAAGATTGGGGACATTTTCGCCATTAATGATACACCCTACGGTGGAGGAAACTATGTTCATCACGGGGATAAAGAGGAAGAGAATATCATCCGTAAGCTTATGCTCATGCGAAGCATTGAAGGGATTAATTTTAATCGGTGGTGGATCCATGATTCTTGGGTTAAAGCATTCTCTAATACATACGGAATCGGGTTCCACACGTATTACCATGGACCTCAAGATGTACCGATGGAAAATAAGCAAGGGACCTGGACCTTCTCTACCGTTAATGAGCCCGATCTGAAAGGGACGAATCCCTCAGCACTAGCCTTACAGTTTAAACAAAACCACGAGAGCCTGAAGGCAGTGGACAACCGAAATTTACTTATTGAGCCTGCTTTAGGCGGGACTGAGCCAGCAAGTATGACTTGGCTTGAGAATTTGTACAAATCCGATGGCCAAAATGGCGCTTTAGTAAAAACGTACTTTGATGTTCTTGATGTGCATCCTTATGTAAAGAATCATGAAGGTAGTCTGCCAGGTCTCGTTCCAGGTGCCCCTGAAATGCTAATCGGGAAAATAAATGAAATCAATGCGCTGAAAGCTAAATATGGCGATCAGCATAAGCCCGTCATATTCAGTGAACTTGGATGGAGCACCTATACAGGAAGCGGCTATCTTCGCCCTGTGGATAAGATAACTCAACGTAATTACTTAGCTAGAGCCTATATGCATGCCATTGCTGGCGATATTAAGCGAATGCATTGGTACGATTTCCAAGATGACGGAGTCGATCCGACGAATCTGGAACATAATCTAGGCTTAATCGATTGGTATGGCGTTCCGAAGCCAAGCTATTATGCTTACTATACGATGGCAAAAGTTTTGAAAGACGCAAAGTTTATTGGACCCAAAGCGAATGTTGATCATCCGTATTATGGATATGAATATTGGCATGAAGGGAAAAATCAGTACATTACATCGCTGTGGGCTGCTGATGAATCGACCAAAACAGCCACTTTCCAAACGAAGGATACCAGCCTTACTGTTGTGGGTATTGATGGGAGTTACTCTTACTTACCGGTTAATGATGGGATTGCGAGCTTAACAATTAGTGGTGCTCCTGTTTTCATATACTCGAGAACGGGCTTGGAAATCTCTTCGATTGATGATTCCTTTGTACTAAAAAACACTTCGGTGGATGTAAGACGTGGCGATACGCTCCATACAGTTATTCAACGTTCTGGCTTGGGAGCAGAACTGAATGGAAAGATTCAACTCATGGGTCCATCCAGTGAATGGAAACTCGAAGGTGAAGCAAGCTTTACTGCAGGAACAACGGCGATTCCGGTTGCTATCGCCATCCCTCTTAACGCGGAAGAAAAGGTGCATGAGGTTACGATTCAAGTTATCTCGGGCACGTCACTCATTGCAGCCATGAAATTGAAGGTCAACGTACTAGAGACCGTCAAAGTTCGTGTTGTGCCTGAGGTTGCAGTGCCTGGAAAATGGAATGAATGGAATGCGGCTATCTATGTAGAGAATGCGACTGCTGACAAAGAGCTAAACGGTACCGTTACAGTTACGGATGCGGTATATGTAGGCCTAGGTCAAGGAAGCCCAATTGCTTTCAATCGCTTATTGCCAGGTGAAATTACGAAGATCACCATGCCGATTACCGCTCTTCCAGAACAAGCAAGAGCTAAATTGAAATTATCGATTGATTTAGATAGCGGATTTACGAAGATTGTGGAAAGACCGTTTAATTTTATTGCAGCTGTAAACGACCAGACAGCGCCAATTATCGATGGCAAGCTATCTGAGGAAAGCTGGAGCAATAGCATGCCCATCGTCATTAACAGACCAGATCAAATTAAAAACATAGCCAACTGGGGTGGTGAGGCTGATTTAAGCGGCAAAGGCTTCCTGAAATGGGATATGAATCAGCTTTACTTTGGCATGGAAGTTCAAGACAACAAGCATTATCAAGTTGGAGCTGGCGGTGATCTGTGGCAAGGGGATAGCATCCAATTCGCCATTGATACGGGAAGAGAAGGCGGAGTCGGTAGCGCAGCCAACAATGAGTTCGGCATTGCACTTGGAGAACAAGGTCCGATGGTTTGGAGATGGCTCGCGGCTAACGGCAAACCTATTGGGGAAATGACGACTGTGCAGTCAGCTGTTTATCGAAGCGCTATCGCTACTACCTATGAGCTTGCGATTCCTTGGACAGAGCTGCTGTCTCCAGGTCGAACGGTGACGGACAAAGACATTTTTGGCTTTTCCATGCTCATCAATGAGAATGATGGAACAACCCGCCGAGGTTGGCTTGAATACATGAGCGGTATTGGTTCCAGTAAGAACACGCAGTTATTTGAGGATCTGATATTCAGCCAAATCAATGCGCCAGAAGTAAAGGTTACTGACGTGAAGCTTGACCAAACGACAGCGATTTTGAACAAAGGGCAATCCATGGTTCTGAATGCAACTGTACTTCCGAGTAATTCAACAAACAAACAGGTTCAGTTTACATCCAGTGATCCAGCGGTGGCCAGCGTATCGCAAGAGGTCTATGGCTTGCAAGCAACGGTGACAGGCGTCTCAGCTGGAACGGCAACGATTCGTGTGACGACCGTTGATGGCAGCTATTCGGCGACTAGTCGAGTAACCATTCAGTTACCTTCAGGTGAAAGTAATGTGCCTTCAAGCGGAGGAGCATGGATGCCAGCGCCAGATCTTCCTGAGGTTCAGGCTGGAACGATCCGCTTTACAAACCCAGTGCTGAATCAAGACGGAACGGTTGAGATTAAAGTAACTATGGCTTCCTTGGAGAAAGCGATAGAAGGAGCACTATCTTCTGATCGAACGCTTGTCATCGATATTGCGAAAGTGACAGGTGCCAAGAAATTTCAGATTAAGCTCCCTGCATCCATTCTTGACACAGCTCAAAAGAATAATATCGAAAAAATCCAATTCCAAACAGGTTCGGCGACGATAGCTTTGACTCCTGATGCGCTGTCTGACCAAGTGAATCCGAACTCAGCTATTTTGGAGATTGTTGTGGAGGCGGTTCGTTCAGATGCTCTTACTGGAGCGGCGGATTCCCGCATAGGAAACCAAGCTGTATATGATTTTAATGTCATCCTTGACGGGATTAACATGCATTCGTTTTTCCGCAGAGATGCGGTTCAGATATCAATGGACTATACGCTCGCACCTGACGAGAACGGTGATCAAGTCATTGTGTATCACATCCGAGATGGTCAGACGCTTGAAGTTGTGAAGAATGGGAAATATGATGCCGCAACAGGTCAAGTAACTTTTACGACAAATCATCTTAGCTCATATACAGCCTTGTATACGCACGTGACCTTCGCCGATCTTCAGGAAGCCGTATGGGCGCAAAACAGCATTGAAGCATTGGCAGCAAGAGAGATTGTAAATGGTTTTGAAAGTGATCGGTTTGCTCCGAATGAACAGGTTACGAGGGCCCAGTTCATTCAGATGCTGATGAATGCCTTCGATCTTACAGAAGCGGATGCTACAACGAGTTTCAGCGACGTGGATAAAGACGATTGGTTCTTCAAAGCAGTGGCAAGCGCACAAAAGTTGGGAATCATCCAAGGGTATGAGGATGGGTCCTTTGGTGCCAATCAACCCATATCAAGACAAGATATGGCGGTTATGGCATCTAGAGTAATTACGTTAGCAGAGATTGAGCTGCGGACATTGATCGATCCTGTGAGTTTCGAAGATCAGCCAGACATTGACTCTTATGCTCAGGAAGCGGTTAAGTCGATGCAAGCGGCTGGTATCATTAACGGTTTAGTTGAGAATCGATTCGCACCGGATACGAATGCGACACGTGCACAAGCTGCAAAAATCATTTATGGGCTGTTGTTAATGTAATTCTGAATGGGGTCGGTAACTATTGTTTTCAGATGGTGTACCGACCCACTATATAACCATCCAGAAAGGAGCTTTGCCATGCGTATTATGAAAAAGAGTTGTGCTCTGATAAGTGCATTTGTGAATCTTCTTGGCTTGGTTTCCGCAGTGATCCCCGCTAGTCAAACCGTACAGGCGGCAGTCAATCAAAAGCTGCTAAGTGGGAACGCTGTTGGAAGTGAATTGTTTTCGGCAGATGCGCCAGCAATTGCAACAGGTGCGTCTTATACTTGGCTGTCCGAAGGGACCCATGCGACGGATCCAGGTCTCCTTGCATCAGATGAATCCGCATCACCGGATATGTCGGATGGTGGTAACGGCCCAGATGAGAATGCCAGCAATTCAACTGGGAGTGTTGTAGGAGCGGCGGTTTACGGAACGCTGTTATATGATTTGAAATCCGTATTTAAAGTATCCTCAGTTACCGTATGGGCGGACACGAACAATCAAAGTTATATGGATCAGTTAGAGGTATACGCCAGCTATGACGGTTTAACTTACAATCGGGTCGGGATTCAGGAGAACACGAATGCGCCAGATTCGGGTTTTGCTCCTGTTTCACTTGCCATTAAGCCTATTGTCAGTGCGCAATATTTGAAAGTTATTATGCATAAAGATCCGAACAAGCAAGTCATGAGGCTAGGTGAAGTGGCGGTTTATGGAGATGCACTTGAGCCTATGGCGATACTCAGTAATAACTATTTGAGAGCTTCCGGTACCTACAATACGTCCAAGCCGAAAATTGCAACAGGTGCTTCTTACACGTGGTTAACCGAGAATCCATTCATCACAGATGGCGATTTAATCAAGTTTGATAACGATGGATCCAAGAATGACACGGTAGGGGGACAGCCGGATTTAATCGACGGATCTAGCACGGAATCCGATGCAGCTTCAACGACCAACTCGATCTGGGGCTCCAAAGGGAAATTCGGTGCAGTTGTATTTAACTTAAACGATGTATATCAAATTGGGAAAATTGACGTATGGACCTTGGCATCGGGGGGGAATAAGTTCATGGACGGGTATGAAGTTCTCGTCAGCACAGATGGTGTGAATTACACATCCCTCAGTTACACTACGAATACAAGCAGCCGTACGGCCAATGTGTTCGTGAATACACCAAGCTACGGCGTTCCTGGTCAGTTTGCCAAATATGTCAAAATCATTATGCATAACGCGAATAATTCGGAGATCCTGACGGTGGGAGAAATCGCCATTTGGGGGTGGAAGCTTTATGATGCGTCACTTCCTAAGCAGGCAACACCGGATCAAGTAGAGTTCACGGCTAATCTCAAAAATTACAGCACGATGTATCTCGATTGGTCCAGTTACAATAGTGTAGTTAATAATGTGAACAAATATGGTGTCTACGTGGAGACCGCTCCTTTTACTAGTACATTAGGATTAAAGCCTAAGTTTACAGCTGAGGCAAAGTCCATTGAACAATTAGGTAAATTTCTACCCTATTTCGCCTTGAAGCCCGAGACGACTTATTATGTAGCAGTGACCCCCTTTCAATCGACTGGTGTTGAAAGGCGTGATGTGCAGACGTTGAAAGTAACAACACCATCTGTGCTTGGAGGTGATAAAGTCGGAGATATATTCGCCATCAATGACGCTCCCTATGGGGGAGGAAACTATATACACCATGGTGAGACAGAAGATATCTTTTTGATGACGAAATTGCGTTTGCTTAGAGATCTTGGAGGTATCAACAAGAACAGATGGTGGGATCACAGTGCTGCAATGAAAACCTTGTATGGTAAAAGTGGATTGAATTTCCACTACTTCTATCATGGACCGAGCTTTGTTGAAGCGGATAATAATGGAGGAGCTTATACATTCTCTACTTACAATGAACCTGATCTTGCCAATCGAAATCCGGCTTCTGTAGCAAATCAACTCAAAATAAACCATGAGAGCTTGAAAGCTATCAGCAGCAAGAGCTTACTTGTAGAGCCTGCACTTGCGGGTCTCGATCGTTTAGATGCGACCAAAGGTTTGAATTGGCTGGACGATTTCTATAATTCGGATGGGCAGAATGGTGCTTTAGTGAAGACCTATTTTGATGTCATGGATGTTCATCCTTATGTCAAATATGAATATCCAGCCGTCCCTGGACTTGATCAAGGTACTCCAGAGAAGCTACTCGACACGCTGAAGGAATTGAAAGACACGATGACGAGCCACGGTGATGGAGACAAACCCATTGTTATTACGGAATTAGGGTGGAGCACTTACACAGGCGGAAGCTACTTGAAAAAAGTTGATCGTGCGACCCAACGTAATTATTTGGCTAGAGCCTATATGCATGCCATTGCAAACGGAATTCGTACAATGCACTGGTACGATTTTGCCGATGATGGCACGGAGACGAATAACTTGGAGCATAACTTAGGATTGATCGACTGGAATGGTAAGCCTAAGGAGAGTTATTACGGTTACTACACTTTGATTAGAGTGTTAAAAAATGCAAACTATCTAGGTGTGGTACCAGGCATTGCTAATCCTTATTATGGCTATCAATTCTGGGATGAGAATAAGAATAGATACATCACATCTTTATGGGATGCCAGTTGGCAAACAACAAGTACCAATTCACGAACAGCCGTTATTGAGACGACTGAACCAGGAGTAACGATTGTTGGCATTGATGGAAGTTATAAATATATCGCTGCAGTTTCGGGAGTTGTAAGCGTACCTCTTACAGGAGCACCTTTGTTTATCTACTCTCTGGCGAACGTAACTGTGAATTCCATTAATTAATGGATGAATCTTCCTCCTGAAGGTCGTGTTAATGATACAATAAGAACAAATGCACGACCGAATGGAGGGCCTACCATGAGAAACAGTATTTCTGCGAAGGCCATGATGATTTATGGCATCGTATTCCTCTTTATTATCAGCCTAACCTTCTGGCTGTCCTATACGGGGACAGTGGGTAGGCTGCAAAAGGATTTGAAAGATACGAATCTTGCACTATTGAAACAAGTCGACTCCAAGATCGAAGGTGCCTTTCGCCAGACGGAAAAGGATTTGCTCTCCATGGCCGAGGGGTTGGAGTTTATTTATTTTATGAATAATAGCTATAGTGATGATGCACAAAGATACAGTATCCATTACACACTGACTACAAGGCTAAGGGATTTTATCGCGAATAATCCGAATTACTCCTCTGTTTTTGCTTATTCTCATGTCAGCGGAGATTTAATGACCGAAGAAACCTTTTTAAAACAAGCCTCGACAGAGTTTAATTGGTTAGCCCAATATTTGGATATGCCGGAATATTTCAAGTGGTTGTCGACCCAGAAAGTATGGGATGGACAAAAAACAGAGGATGTAATTACCTTGGTCCGTAGTTTTCCTGCCCTCAGCAGTCCCGGCTTTAGGAAGGGTCTCATGGCCATTAGTATTCAAGAGGATGAATTGTTCCAAATGATTAAGACGATCTATGAGGATGGTCATCCCGGTCATTTCTTCATTCTGGATGCAGAAGGGAACGTCGTTACTCATGATGATAAAACTCAGCTTTACCGCAATATGAAGTCGTTACCCTATATAACTACGATACTAACAGATTCGGATAGCGGTTCGTTTAACGTTAAATTGGATGGCGTGCAGCAGTCTGTATTTTATCGGACAAGTGCATATACGGGATGGAAAGTTGTCAGCATTATGCCGGAAACGACGGTATTTGAACCCCTTAAAGTTACACGCAATCTGCTGCTCATTTTTGCCGTTATCATGTTCGGCCTCGCGTTGTCTGCCTTGTTCTATGTGAATCGCTGGACCTTTAAGCCGTTAGACCGATTAGCAGGCAAGATGTCTGGTATGAAGAAGGGAAGAGGACAGGGGACTGAGAGCATTGGACTTAGCAGCTTAGAGCATATTTTCGATGAAATCCTAACAGACCGTGATCACTTGGAGCAGCATGTGAGGGATTCGAAGCCAATGCTCAAATGGAAGATCATAATGGAGCTATTGAATGGCAGTCGTTCTGATTTCCATGCGGTGTATCATCATTTGGAGTTTCAGGGGATACGCATGTATCCGGAGCGCTTCCTTGTGTGTACAGCAGAAATTAGCAAAGATGGAGAACAACTGTCACCGCGTGACGAAGCCTTGTACACCTATATGTTCTGTAATGTTACGGAAGAGCTGATTCGATCAGAGCATGCGGGAGCAGCTATTGACTTAGGAGGCGGCAGGGCAGCCGTCTTGCTAAGTTTTGCTGAAGGTGACCCAGAGCAAAATCATTTGCGGACATTGGTCATTCTTGAATTGATTCTCGATATTATGAAAAAACAATTCGGTTTGTCAGTGACGGTTGGTGTAGGCACATGCCGTATGGATATGCAGGAGATACCACGTTCGTTCGATGAATCACAAAAGGCACTACTCTATAAAATGATTTTCGGTAAGCACTCGGTGATATCTGTAGACGATTTACAGCCACCAGACCGACAAGATTATTACAAGCTCAGCCGAATGTCTGATCCAGTCATGGAAGCTTTAAGGCAGACCGATCGCGGTAAGATGCTTGCTTACTTGTCAGATACCTTTCGTGCATCAGTCGAAAGTAATCTTCCACCGGAGCTGATTAGGCAGCTGTGTTACGATCTCATGATGAAGTCACTGCAAACCGTAAGTGCGATTGGGATTGAACCAGAAATATCGATGGGGCCATTAAGCAGCATTTATGAGCGTATCGCAAAGTGTGAAAACTGGAAGGAAGCGGAACAGTTGGTCGGCGATATTCTCGAGGGCTTGGCATCACAAATAGAGGAAAAGCGCAGCCAACGCGGGAAGAATGAGACGATTGAGCGAATGCTGGATTATATTCGTACGCATTATCAAGAGCATGATCTATCTTTGGAACGACTGGCCAGCATGTTTCATCTGACTCCTCCTTATATCAGCAGATTGTTTAAAGATCACACAGAGAGCAATTTTATCGATTATATGATTGAGATTCGCATCAAGGCTGCCATGGAGCTATTGAAAGATAAGTCGATTAAAGTAAATGATGTATCGGATGCAGTAGGTTATGCGAATACGAGGAGCTTCCTGCGAACTTTTAAAAAATACACAGGATTAACACCGACTGAGTATCGAGAACACATGTTGAAGCGAGAAACCGTCCCAAATTGTTTAATTAAGTAGTTGGCCGCGATGTGGCCGCGATGATAATATCATCGTGGCTTCTTTGTTTCTATGGGGGGTAACGAAGAATCTAGAAAGAAACAGCAATAGTGTCGTAGGACGACTTAGAAACAACAGCAATCGTCTGGTTGGGGAATTCTTTATAACTACTTCTTCACAAAATCCGTATTTTATACATATGTAAGTATATGTAAGTAAGTGTGATTTAAGTCTTGGTATGCCCATATTATCTTCTTGTCGGTTGTCGGGTGACAAGAACATATATAAAAGTAACCCATCTGAAATCTTACTTAATTGTTAAGACATGTTATACGGAACTTTCTCTAATTTTCTATAACAAAATTTCCCCTTCATCACTTGGTTCTTCAAATCCGTTAAGAAAGGTTGTTAAAATTTCTTCAGTTATAGTAAAAGCTGCATTTGCATCAAAACGTTCGCTTCGTTTCTTAAGGCGCTTTCGCAATTCATCAGGGTGTACTTTCAAATAAATAAGTCTCCATTTACCTCCAGAGTTTTCAATAAGCTGTTTAAGTTCATCCCTTTCTGAACGTTGCCAAAAACTAGAGTCAACCACAACCAGTTTTTTATCTTGAATTAACTTTACTAGCTTATTACGTAATCTTAAATGTGCTTCATTCAAATACTCCCTATATTTTTCTGCTGGATAATCGATTCCATAACGACCACGATATGGTTAGGATAGTTCTTCTCCGCATCCTTCGCAAATCGCTGAATCCGCTCCATAATTTTGAGCAGACCGACAGGCCCCTTGCCGATAACAAAGGTTTGCTTTTCCGTTATTCCCTTAATCGACCAAGTAAGTATATCCGTCCATCCATCGCACACCATCCCTTGCTCCAGACGCGTATCAACTTCCTGCTCCCACGGGCGGGACAGAATAACCTTTGCAAGGTTTTGGTAGACTCGCTTGGAGGCCATCCATCGGTGTCCGTTCGGAAGGGCGTACGGCAAGTCCTCTCCGTTGCAAGTGTACTCCATCATACCGTCGGGCTGATAACGCAATTTCATGTATCCGTAGGGATGGCCTGCGAAAAACTCCAGTTGAATCCATTCGATACAGCATCACTCCCTCTTGTAAAGACTCTCATATAGTTTTTTTACGAACTACTCAAATTCTAGTGATTATACTAACCTGCCCTCGTAAAACAACAGCCATTACGTTGGTTGCCGTTTCTCTGCATGCATTACGCTATCGATCATCGATAGTTAAATACTAAAACCAACATCCAGAAGTATTTTCTTCAGTCGTTTTTATCCTGATAATCCTTTATAAGGGGAATTATTGTCTCATACGCTTGGAGAAAATGAAATACAATCAAATCGAATTCTTCTTTAAGTTCTAAATTATCCTTCCAAAAATCCTGATTAACCTTTAGTAGTGAACATAAGAGATCTCCCGTATAATAATTTCCGGAGTTCAACGGGTTATCAATTAATCTTGTAATGGCTATAGGGACAAGGTAATTTAGAGGAAATTTTTGTAATATCATCCGGGTAAGATCATCATTTGTAAAGTCCTTAAGAGGTTTTCTTCTTAATGTAAGACACTTTCTTATCAAACCAGTGGCTCCCTCCTCAGGATCTCCCCAATTTTCCCCATCGATTACCTCACCTCTAAAGACTTATTTAAATCTAGCATAACTACCTCCACTCTTAGGTTGGAACTATCGTTCTTTCGATAGTTCCATGACTCGATATTAATTGGAATCATTAATCATCCTTTTAAAAATCTTATATTGGAAATCATTAGCCAAGCATTCAAATGTTTCATCCCTAAAGTAAAATAGGAAATGTAATAATTCCTCTTCATTTTTCGGTTGCTTCAACACCATTACCTTGTCTTCTGGAAATTTGTTTTTCCAATCTTTTTCTTCAAGTTGATAAAATTCTCCCCATTTAATTCCTGTTTTTGAAAATCTACATTTCCCTTTGTAGAATCCTTCATCATTTGGTGACCCTAATCTGAACATATAACAATTATTAAATTCGTTTTCAGCCCTTGTATCTTCTTCAACATCCTTATACTTGAATGGATTCAAATAAAATATCAATTTCAAATTACCTAGGGTATTATCAATTTCTATTTGTGGGTCAGGAGCATTAGGTTCTGCTCCCCATCCAATATTTAATTGCTGAAATTTCATGTTATAACCTGCTTTCCATGTTGAAGCAAACTTCCGTTAGCAAACTGAGAGCTAGTAGTTTGCTAAGAATTCTATTATTTTTTGTGAGTTATAATCTTTTGCAATATCTATTGGGGTTTTACCGTTACAATCCAAGATAGTCTTATCCGCACCATAATCCAACAAATACTTTATTAATTCTTTTGGTTCCTCTCCAGGACTTCCACCCGCTTGAATTGTACCGTCTATGGATATATCCACCGCTACATGTAATGGCGTCCACCCTTCAAAACTGTTTAAATTTATATCCGCCCCGTTCTGAAGCAGGAATTTTATTACCTCTACTTGTTCATTTTCTACAGCTATATTTAGTAAGGAATGTCCACTATTTATACACTTATAATTTGCACTAATACCTTTATAAATAAGGGATTTTACGTACTCGATTTCACCATTTGCAACTGCTTTACAGATATTATCATCCAAGACTATTCCCCCCTTTTAAGGGTATTTTACCATAAATGACTATTTACGTAATCTGCCCGTTACTTGAATGAAAACAGGGAGCGGCTGCCACGGCAGTTTGCTCCCTGTTTATTGTGATATCGCTTGTTGGATTAGCCATTTTGCTAATCCAACAGTAAATACTCAAGTAAACTTCAATCTATCTTAACCTCAAGAAACTGGATGGGAATTTGATTGTAGTCTTATTCAACTTTTTTGCATGAAAACAACCTTTGGTACCGGGGAAACAAAAGTAACATCATGAAGGCGACACAAGCTAAAGCGGAAGCACACAAAAATAAGGCCTGTGGTGCTGTTTGGTACACAATTCCGCCTAATCCGTTCCCAAAAATCCCTGGTAAGCTGAACAACCATACCGAGGTCATCATTTGTGCCGTAGAACGAAGGGTTTCCGGGAATTGCGAACGAATAAATGTCATAGCTCCGACATACATCAACGCATAGGAACCACCTTGAAATAACTGCACGGCAAAGAATATTCCGCTGCCGCTGAACATATACAGTAAGAACCATCGAACCGCATAAACCGCAGACGCCGCTGCTAATATCCGAATTGGCCCCATCTTTTCTATCCATCGCGATACAAAATAAAAGAACGGAATCTCACTCAAAGCAGCTAATGTCCAGCTAAGCCCCACAAACAGCTCTGACACCCCCGACTGCGTCATATAAATACTGATAAAACTATCAACAGCGCGTCCCCCTGTGCCAAGTACAAATAAGGGCAGCAGAACCGTCCAAATCGCTGGCTTCTTGAGCGCTCCTAACTTTACCAGCAAATTCACTCTAGCCGGTTTCTGCCGTTTTTCGTCCGGAATCGGAAGTAGAACGACCATAGCAAAAAGGATTGACACAACAAAAAGACCGTAAAGCCCCGTGGATCCGAACTTAAAAGTCACCAAACCCATAAATGGAGCGACTGCAGCAAAACCAAGGCTGCCCCAAATTCGCAAACTGCCGAATGTATAACCATTTTGAGTGCTCAGCGTCAAATTCCATGAATCTGTTAAAGGTACGACCGAACATGAAAAAAACATGAAAATTATTAAACTCGTATATAAGCCCAAAGAACTGTCTAATAACAGAAGAATTCCAAGTCCGAAGGTAAGTCCTGCCATGCAAAGTAAAACAATCTTTTTCACACCGCCGATTGAATCGCTAAACCAACCCCAAAACGGTTGTGCGAGCAGGCAGACGATGGGAGCAATACCAAGCAGCGTTCCGATTTCTCCAGGGAGTAGTGATTTATTTTTCAAAAGAATAGGCAGGTAAATCATACTAAATGCCGTAGTTCCATAGTAAAGAAAGTAGAACGAGCTGAAGAACAACAGCGTATTGCGGTGTTTGACTATCATCCTTTGCAGGCTCCCGATTGCAATAGCCATTCGTGAAATACGAGTGCGGCTGCACCCAAGGCACAGTTGTTACGACTATAGTCGGAAAAATAAATCGGCGTTTCAATTATTGTGGCAATTGCTGTATGACCTAACGTCTGGGTTAACGACGCTTGAATCCAACGGGATGCCAGTGTCAACTCTCCCCCGATGATAACCGCTGCAGAATTCAGTAAATTTAAGACATTGCCAATGACGAAGCCAATGTGCCGTCCCACTTCTTCTAATACAGCAAGAGCCATTGTATCCCCATCTTCAAGCCGCTTTATCGTTTGAGAAAACGCCCCGCCAGTCAAATTAAGCTCATTCATAATTCTTTGTACGGAAACATAAGCTTCGAGACAACCTCTTTGTCCGCAATAACACAAGGGACCGCCCGCGCTAATCTTCATGTGGCCCATTTCACCCGCATAGTGACTCGCTCCGGTATAGACTTGCCCGTTCATAACCAATGCCGCTCCGACGCCTTCGTCCAAGTAAATGCATAAAGCATGGCTCAAACCCGCACCGTTCTCCCCGGTTCTCGACCAGACCTCTCCTCGGGCAAAAGCTCTAACGTTATTTTCAACGTAAACAGGTACGGGGTACCTTTCTGCCAAGCGCTGCTTAACAGCAACATGGTGCCATCCTAAATAAGGGGAATGAATCACCTCACCCTTGACGGGGTCAATAATTCCTTGAATTCCCACACAGATTCCTAGGTTTTTACCAGAATGAGGAACATGCTCAAGTAATAAGTCGATAAGATCGATCAATGCATCGAGAAGAGCTTCCCCTTGAAATGAAGGTTCATTCGTAGAAAAAGGTACTGGAAAAATAATTTTATGTTGATATATTACCGTCTTATTGTAGTCCATAACCATACCGGATACGTAGCTTTTCGTTACTTCAACACCGACAGCAATCAGGTTCTCCCCTAACAAACGAAGAAGGACGGGCTTGCGCCCGACCCCCTTTTTTGCAAGGACAGCTTCCTCAGTGACTAATTGATCGGTTAGCAGTTCGTTTACAATATTGGTCACCGTCTGTTTCTGAAGATTGCCTCTTCGCGCAATGTCAATGCGTGAAATAAGTTTCTCTTGATGGAGGAGCTCCAGCACTTTTTTCTGGTTATGAAGCTTCATCCATCGGAAGCTGTTATAATCCTCGTTCAAATGTATTTCCTCCTATTTAGGCTCCTCTTGCATGGTTATGACTTCTGTAAGCTTATCAGGGAAATTGATGGTCGTCCCGTCGACGCCGCACTTCAAGGCATGATGCATAAGCTCCATGGTAAATGCGCCCCATGCTCTAACCTCTAGACCGTTTGATTTGGCTAGGAAGACATCCTCTTCCGTAAGCAGCTCGGTGGATGGGCAAATTTGCTGTGCGTTGATTTCCTTCAGCCTCTCGATGGCTTCCACATCAATTTTGCGGATCAAATGTCCAATCCTTATGTCAGAGTCCGCCTCTCGCATGGCTTTGATATTATCGTACGAAAAAGAAGTAACCGTCGATTGGTTCCGGATGCCGTATTGATTGATCATTTCTAGAACAGAGCGCTCAATTCCTTTGTCTTTCAACTCTAAAGCATATATAATATTTTTCCTGGCGAAATAATGCAGAAACTGTTCAAACGATACCAGTCGCTCACCTGTGTAAAGGGGTGAGAACCACGAACCGGCATCGAGCTCTTGGAGCTCCTTCCAAGTATATTCCGAAGGGAGTCCTTGACCGTTGGTGGTGCGCTGAAGCTCATTGTCATGAAATAAAATCAGTACACCGTCTTTTGTCATTTTCAAATCAGTTTCTATCCCATTGGCACCCATTTCGATCCCTTTGTAAAAGGCGGCAAACGTGTTTTCTGGTGCGTATTCCGAGGCTCCACGATGAGCTAAATTCATAAACATTGTCGAACCACTCCCTTATTTATAAGTTTTCATAAAACCATCTACATCGGCTTGCAACTTATCTAATACTTTTTGCGGATCAGCCTTCGGATCCCCTTCCACAGTTTCGAGCGCGGTGACCAGACCGTTCCAGATTAGTGAATCAGCAGGATGCATAGGTTGGTTTCTCAAATATTGGTTTTGATCCATAATCGTTTTGAAACTAGGGTCATCCTTCAATTTCTTTTGGAACGGTTCGGATGCCGTCGCTGATTTTTTAATCGGCGCATACCCCGACGACATGCTGAATTTCGCCGCATTCTCTGTATTGGTTGCGAACGAAACGAAATCCCATGACGCTTTTTCCATTTCCGGTGTAGACTTAAAGATACCCAGACTGTTTCCACCGATTGGCACATTACGATCCTTAATCATAGGAAGGAAAGCGACAGCAACCTCGAATTTCTTACCAACCTGATCTTGCGTTGCAGCTAACGCGGATCCGGATTTATAGATCATAGCAAGTTTGCCCGACGCAAAATCCTCTTCCGCGGTTTTGTGCTGATTCGGTGCCATCGCTTTGTCCACATTGACCAAATCCTGGAATGATTTAAGTACTTCTACGGCTTCTTTGCCGTTGACCGTCACCTTTCCGTTCTTGTCGATAATCGTGCCACCGCGATTCCAAGTCATCGGTTGGAAATACCAAGGGGAATCGGCCGCTGTGTTAAAACCCCAAACATCCATTTTTCCATCGCCGTTCGTGTCTTTAGTTAAAGCCTTAGCTGTTGTAACCAACTCATCCCATGTGTTCGGTGCTTTTAATCCTGCTTGATCCAACAGCGTTTTATTAACGTATAACATTGGTGTGCTGCTATTGAACGGAATGGTCCAAAGTTTGTCTTTGTAACGGAAACGGTCCCAGAACGCAGGGTATACATCATTTTTCTCCTGATCGCTAATAAATTGCTCAATTGGAATCATCTTCCCGCTGTCAGCCATTTGCGGAATCCCGTAACGTTGACCAAGCTGCACGACGTTGGGAAGAGTGTTCGAAACGACTGCGGCCATAACCTTCTGGGCCATTTCATCGTAGCCGCCCATAAATTCAGCCTTTATTTTCACGTTAGGATGCTGCGCTTCAAAAGCTTTTACCTGTTCTGCTAGCATATCCTTGTTCGTTGTCCATAAGCTTAGTGTCACTTGTTTTTGTTCAGACGAATTTGCCGTTGCTGGAACATTAGTTGTCGCAGTACTGGTTTGGGCGTCCTTGGCTACGCCACATGCTGTCAAGCCAATAATGGAAAGCGACATCATTACTACTAAAACCTTTTTCATAAGTTCATTTCCTCCACTTAATTTAGATTTAATTAATGATCAGACCTATCCGATAATCTATCTCTGTTATGACACAACCTACCACTTCACGCTTACTTCACGCTGGAATGCATCACCCCTCTAACAAAATATCTTTGAGTTAACAGGAAAAACAGAAGCACAGGCATAATAATGAATGTAGACGCAGCCATTAAATGAGGCCATTGGATACCCTTCTCCACGTCCATCATATAGCGAAGTCCTACCTGAACAGTCCGCATTTCCGAAGAATTTGTAATAAGGAGTGGCCACAAGTAGTTGTTCCATGCATGCAGAAAGGCAAACAAGCTGAGCGTTGCTAAGACGGTTTTGGAAATTGGCATCACAACCTGTAGCAGTGTACGGAAATGACCACACCCGTCCATTCTCGCAGCATCCATCAGATCACGGGGAATCGTCATGAAAAATTGCCGCAGTAAAAATATGCCGAACACGCTTGTTATACTTGGTGCAATTAGTCCGGCATAGCTATTGATCCACCCAAACTCCTTGATCACCAGATAAGAAGGAATCATGGTTGACTCAAATGGAACGATCGTCGAAGCTACCACTAAAATAAAAAGAATATTTTTCCCCTTCAAAGGTACCCATGAAAACGCAAATGCGGCCATCGAGCATGTGATAATCTGGCCTAGCACAACCCCTACCGACATCACAAAACTGTTCACAAAGAAGCGGCTAAACGGTGCCATCTTCCAAGCCTGTACAAAATGCTCCCAATGCCAAACCTTTGGTAAACTAAGAAATGAGCCAGAGAATATTTCTTCCGTTGACTTTACGGCCGCTAAGAACATCCAGATAAACGGAAGTATCATAAATAACGCACAGGCGAAAAGTACTAAATGCGTAACCCAAGCGCTGAGTCTGACCTTTGTGGATCGACTCGGCTTTGCTATGGATTTGGGTCTTGTTGGTTGATCATCGTGAGGCGTAATGGAGTGCTTCTCCAATGCCGTAGCCGGTGACAATGTTTCCATCTTCATTCGCTCCTTTATCAATCATTGGTAGTGAACTTTGCGGCCTACTACAAGCATTTGGATCAGCACCAAACTTAACACAATGCCAAAAATTACCATGGATATCGCTGAAGCATAGCCCATTTGAAATAACTCAAAAGCATAATGGTAAAGTTGAACGACGATCAACTCCGTGCTCTTGGCCGGACCACCTTTCGTCATCACATTTACTTGTGTAAAAGTCTGGAACTGTTCAATCGTCAGCAATATCAGCAACAGAAAAATGGAAGGCATTAGGAGCGGAATACGGATCCGCTTGATGATTTGAAATTCATTCGCCCCATCTATTTTTGCTGCTTCTAAAACGCTTGAATCCGTATTTTGAAGCCCGGCAAGCAAGATAATGATGTTGTAGCCAAGCGTCTTCCAAATCGACATAATAGCCAGAGAAATGAGCGACGTGTTCGTGTCATTTAACCAACGTAGCGAGGGAAACCCCAAGCTTTCCAATATAGCATTGGCCAGCCCATAATCCGGATGAAAAATAAACATCCATACAGCGGAAATAGCTACGGTAGACGTGACCATCGGTGCAAAAAACATGGAACGGTAGGTCACCATCAGCTTCTTCGAACCTTTGTCCAGCAGCAATGCAAAGATTAGCGCAATCAGCATGGACGTAGGAACGGTCATCGCTGCGAACAGAAACGTAATTTTCAAAGAATGATAAAATTCTGCATTCGTAAATAGTTTCTGATAATTTTCCAATCCGATATAAGTTGGAGTGGGCCGCAGCATATCCCAAGAAAATAAACTCAACCCAGCGCTGTAACAAATAGGGATGAGAACAAAAATAGCAATCACCAGCAAGGAAGGCGCGAGCAGCACATAACCCGCCATGTTCGTTTTCCACTTCTTCTCTTTCAAACCTATAATCCTCCTTTTAGAGCACGCCATTGTTGCCGATTTCTCTTAGTAAAATAATTTGACTTATTGATAAATCAAGCTTACCAGCCCATTATTATTGCCGTGTTAACTAGTTCTCAAGAAAATGTAAATGAGAAATCAGTGTGTTGTTTCCCAAATTGCGCTATTTCCACTACCCGCAGGAAGCGTTCATTTGATCAGAATAAGAGTTTCCCTATTCTGGATTACCCTCCATACACAAAATTAAATAGGCATTCACCCAATAGAGTGAACGCCTATTTAATTTCAAAACTTAGTTTTTTACTTCAAGACCTTAAATAATGTGAGATTACTTCAAGACTTTAATGTCTAACTTTAATGTCTTCCAACACAAGTTGTTGGGAGTCATTAAAGTTTTGAAGTGGTTATCGGACTCACAAAAGATGAAATCCAATTAAGTTTTGAAGTACTTCAGACAAGTGTATGAAACAAATCGCTAATCAACTAACGTTCACCGTTAGCGTAATGCATCCTGAGTCAAAATGCACTCCAAAACCTTATTTCCAAAAGTTTTTATATCCTTTAAATAATCATAACCTGCGGGACTGCGTTCGGTCTGATTTAACATTCGCACTGCCACTACATTATGTTCAGGTATAACCAACAGTGCATTCCCAAATATCCCGAGTGATTGAAATGACCCTATTGGAAGTTGTCCTCCGAGTTCTGACATCGGGCGGGGCTTATCCTGTCTCCACCAAAAGAAACCATTTCGCGGCAAAGTATCGTCAAGTGCGGATGGAGTAATTATCCTCACCGTTTGTTCAAAAACGGGCTTAGGAACTATTTGTTCCCCTTCATAATTCCCTTTTGTAAGATGCAAGTATCCCCAAAATGCCAGTTCCCGCGTACTAACAAAGAGGTTCGCTTCGCCTCCTTGTTCTCCCGCATAGTTTTCGTTTACCCAAACGAGGTGCTCATTGTTTTCTTTTCTCCACCCTGTTTTGGAGAGCCCATATGGCTTCAAAACCTCTTCTTCAACGACCTGAGCTAAGGAGCGGTCGAACACTTTTTGGACAACCCTGATAAGAAGGTTGACGCCTGCGTTATTATATTTCCAATCGCTCCCTGCTGGGAACATTCTTTCCAATGGTCCATTCAAACCATGTGTATGTGTTAAAAGATGACGAATGGTTGTGCCAGCAACCACGTCTTTGTCAAGATCATCAAGATAATCAGAGACAGAATCGTTAATGCTTTTTATTCTTCCTTCATAAAGCGCAAGACTAATAGCGAACCCTAAATACGTCTTACGGGTCGATCCAATATTAAACTGAGATTTTTCGTCCACTTTCCGACTATGTGCTGTGCGTTCGTGGGTTCCAGAGTACCACTCGTTGACAATAACGGCATTTTGAATTATCAATACAGATGCTGCCGATGCAGAAACAAGATTTTGTATTTCAAGCAGTTGTTGGTTAAGGCTATCGAAGAGATTCTCCTTTATTTCCACTTTGAAATTCATATTCATCCCCCTTTAGCTGCGCTTTCTGTCTTTAATTATAACATTTACCATTCCGCTCTACTGCCCGTTAGCGCAATGACGGTTGCCCCGTGGCAACCGTTTTGTTTTGAACTATCGTTCTCAGTTAGTTCAACGCCCGATGGGCATCTTACTCCACAATTGACTAATTACACTTGGACCATATTCTTGAGGATAAATCAAAATGGTAACTACCAAAGTAGATAGTAAAATCAACACCCAATTAGCAGTTATTAGAGGCTGCCTCAATCGATGAATAATGGTTATTCCTACAGTTATTAAGGCTGTATTTATAACAAAAATTAACGGAAATGCGATTATTCTACCTAATCCTGTGTTTGGAAAATAGTAAGTTAAGAAGAAAATTAATGTTAAGCTCGGTAAAAGAGCAACTAATACTTTCAATAAGATTATATTTATTTTCATCTCTATTGTCCTCTCACTTCAATAACATGAGCAGATTGCTAGGCAACTCCCCATAATTATTAAACATACGTGTCCCGTTAGTTTAAAATCGCAACTACTTAACCTCTACAGCAAAAAAGAATTCCGCATTTCCTTGGTCTGCAAACCAATCACAATGGATGTTGTAATAATAAATTCCTTTCTCAGATGGTATTCGATATGGATCATTGTTGTCTTTATTATTACGACGAGTTAATGTGAATTCTTTAATACCTTTAGGAGCTTTGGTCTCGATCAATGCATTTGGGGTTACAATAGACGGCTCAGCCTTCTTTTCTTTTAGGGTATCTTCAGCTGAAATCATATCTACAGATTTGCAGCTCTGTAAAACCAAAGAAATACTGCTACACCAACTATATGAGCCTTGAAATACAGGAATATCAGTTCCATTTATTTTTATACTTGGTAACGGGGGTTCTGATGAAACGACCCATTTGTGTGAGAAGCTATTTATACTCGTCAACCCTCGAACCACATATCCGAATAAAAATGCTAAAAGTACGAGAAGTGATATAAATACCTTATTTTTACTCATCTCATACCCCCTTTATATTGAACTGCCAGTTACTTCATTGAAAAAAGAGTGCTAAACGCATATCTGCTGCCGTAATATTGTGATTGAACTATATTTATCCGTTAGTTCAACATGAATTAGTTGTGAACAAGCTTATCAAGATAATCAACTGCTTCTTCAATTGTGTCAAAAGCTAAATCGTGACTATTAAAAGAAATATCGAGGGGAAGAATATTCATTCTGTTTGTTAAACCTACTCCTATGCCAGGTACTACTTGTATTTCATAATAATTTAACTTTCCATCATTCAAACTTATCCAGAAAGTAATTCCTGATTTTTCATAATATATATCCCAATCTAGAAATCTATTTTGTAATAGCTCTTTGATTTTATCATAATCTACGTCCACGAATTCACCTTCCCTATAAGGTATAAAAATCATGACATTCATACTTCTCATTACAATCTTATTTAATTATTTAATGTATTCAATACGATGCTCAAATACCCTTGTTTCACTTAAAGATGCATCATTTTTCTGCCCGTTACTTTAACTGAAAAGGAGCAGTTGCCGACGGCGACCTACTCCCTGTGTGACTGAATTATCGTTCCCAGTTAGTTGAGTGATCGATTTTTCCAGTTAATATTTTCACTGCTTTTTCAAGTATAGTCTTATCTCGAAATATCATAAATTTAGATGAATAATCAGCACAATTTAGAAGCGAATAATTCATCACTTCTAATGCTTTGTCTAGTGTCATCCATTTAACCACCATACCCAATTGCATTTCGCTTTCACTAAGCATTGTATTACTGACACTATTGTGTGCTTTTGCGATATAGCAGTAGGAGAACTGCATATAATCATTTCTTTTTTTATGCTCCTCGATATACCCTAAATTATGAATAATTTCAGCTTCATAACCAGCCTCTTCCTTGATTTCACGTAAAAATGCGTCATCAGTATTTTCGCCTTCATCTACCCCTCCACCAGGTAACTTGTAAAAGTTAGTTTTTGACATATACATCATGGCAACGTTCAACATGTTATCAACTAAGACACCTCTTGATCCATAGCGAGATACCGTGTCCATAAATTCAGGAATAGTACCTAGAATATCACTATCCGTTATCCGTTTGATCAGTTGCATAAATTCACCTGCCTTTTTAGAAGACTGAATACTCCTCCATACTTGTTTCTCTTCACTGTAATACCGTTTATTCTTCAGTTTATAGTCATAATCCTCTTATATAGTATTGAACATTTCTGCCCGTTAACGGAGAAAAGGCAGCCGGTAATGTTGGCTGCCTGGTATATTCAGTATTAAGCTATGGTTCCCAGTTACTTCAATCTAGACCATTGCTATATTAGGGTTCTCACTCCAATCAATTATCTCTACATTTTCAATATCCACTTCTCCTCTAATAAAAATATGAGGAACAAAATGATACAAACCAAATCTATTTCCTAAACTTAGTTGCTCTCTATAATAGTCAACAGTTACTTCCGGTAAGCTATCCAGTTCTCTATATCCATCATGGATGTCATCTAACAACTGTATTTCCGAATTGTCGATTTCATCAAATATTCCTTTGAAGTTTGCTTTACTATATTTATAAAGAGCAATGGTTACCTCATCATCAACTTTGGCAATCGGAATCTTATAAAATAAACGATTAAATGTAACTTCAGGGTTTCCACCTGCCTCAACTAACCCTTTGTAAACTAAATTGGGGTGTATTGGGAGAAAATGAATTACATCATTCCATAAACAGTTTAATTTAGGAACCATTCTTTCCAAGAGGATTAGTCTGTTAGGTTTGTATTTGGTTATGTACTGTTCGTAGAGCTCTGAATTCGTTTCTTTTAAAACATTCAAAGACTTTAACTTTGTACCAATCATATTTTTTGGGACCGCATGATAAATGTACATAAACACTTCATCTCCATTTAACTTCATTATGATTTGCCATATGAATATTATATTCTTCATAAATTGGTTTTTTCCTTTATATGGAATATAAAGACTTTTTCTATATCCACTTAGGACGTTGAAACTAACCTACCCGTTACCTCAATAGACAACGGCAGCCGATCGTGTGACCAATTGCCGCTATATGAGTAGTATTCAACAAACATCAACCGTTAGCTTAAAAATTCGATGCGGTTAAGCGGTACAGGTCGTCTGCCTAATTCTGCTTTTATAAATTACTTCGAGCAACTACACATAATCTTGGTTATCTTTATCCATACATTGTTCTTTCCATATATCAATGGAGTCGTATTTCTGCATTTTCGGAATGGATCTATTCCAGGTTAGGTGGGCAACAAGAAAGTATTCTGTTCTATCTTCAACTACCCTAAATAACACATCATCGTTATCAATTCTTTGTGCAATTGCATATACCTTACAATAATTTAAAAAATCTCTATCCATTATCTCTGTTAATAGTTCTTTTACATATCTCCAGTTACTATTTGTATTGCTAATTACTTCCCATGGTAATGATAATTCAAACGGTATTGAGTAAATTCCTTGATATACTTCTTCATAATCTTCTTTTAAATATTCATATTCTATTGGTAGGACTCTTGAAAGGGAATTCCAAAACTGTTCTTCACTAAAGCTATCTTCGTACAATAAATATGGTAAATTATGAAAAGCATCTGAAACAGAATTAATCTTCTTCATGTTCCTATAGAGTCGAACCCACTCCCAAGGTTTCCACAAGTCCATCCTTTTTGTATTGGATAAGCTTCTTAAGAGTAAAAACACATAAAAAAGCATCCGCGTATAAGCTTCACGATTTCTATTATCCATTTTAGGTTCCTTTCAGAAGGTGCAGTTAACGCCTTATGAACTTCTCAAATTCTCGATATTTGAGATATTTGTGAAATGATTCAACTATCCTGCCATTAAAATATTAGGCTATGTTAAACCTTAATGTTGTTTTTAGCCCTAAAGAAAACCGCCCTTTGAAAAGGCGGTTAATTCAACTATCGTTCCTCGTTAGCGTAATCAAGTATGGGCAAGAGTTCCATTAATGCGAACCAATCAAGTCCTAATAATTTCTTCTGAGTTCATTTGCTCAAACTTTTTCATCTTATTTACTACCTCTAACCCTGATCCGAACACAATATCATGATGATTAACGCATAATAACCACTTGTACTTTTTTGAAATTAAATAATGTTCCCTTAGATGCACAAGTTCAGGAATAACATTCTTTATAATAAAATTTGTATCTCCTTCATATAGCCACATTTTATCTTTGTAATCCTCTACAATAAACCAAACCCTATCATCATTAATAAAGTACTTTAAATATCTACTAGAAGTGTTAACCATTCTCAACACATATTGTGGATCTTTAAGTCGCTGCCAACCCCAATGTAAACTATTTGTATAATGTTGTTTTTGAATGAAACTCTCCTCGATTTTAGAACAATATTTCTGTCGTTCTTCAATCATGCAAAAGCATCCCTCCTCATACCTTTCTATATACCCAAAGGAGGTAGAGGGATGAACGAGAATAATGACCATCGCCACGGATAACAGGCCGGGCCAGACTCCGCCTGCACAGCACTCGCAAACGGTCGGCGAACGAGGCCCCGTCCTCGAACAGGACAGCCTGCTGCATGAAACGCTGGAGACATTCGTGCATTCGACCTTGCTGGAAAGGCCCGTGCACGTCAAAGGCTGCGGCGCGTTCGGCTACTTTCAGACGACGCATGCCATGTCGGCGCACACGAAGCTTTGTTTTCTGCAGCAGCCGGGACAGCAAGTCCCTGTCACGGTGAGATTTTCGCTGGCCGTCAGCAACAAAGGCACGCCGGATACGTCCCGAAACATACGTGGCTTCGCCACAAAGTTCTATACGGATCATGGCGTGTTCGATCTGGTCTTCAATCATATCCCCGTGTTCCTAGTCAGGGACGCCGTCCGTTTCCCGGAAGCGGTTAAAGCGCTCTCGCCGTCGCCCGTTAACAACCTCATTAACCCGGAAATTTTCTGGAACTTCATCGCCCGGGCGCCGGAAGCGACCCATCTTATCCTCTGGCTCTTCTCCGACGCGGGCACGGCCAAGAGTCTGCGCCATATTCCGGGCCACAGCGTCAATACATACGTCTGGGTCAACGCGCAAGGTTTCCGAAGCTACGTCAAATATCATTGGCTGCCTCTCGCCGGCACGCAGTATATTGACAGCAGTGAAGCGGCCCGGCTCGCAGGTGAGAATCCGGATTGTGCCGCGCAAGACTTGTATGACACGCTGCACGCTGGCAAGACGATTGAATACGGGCTCTACGTGCAGCTGATGAACCCCCAAGACGAGGTCGCCCTCCCTTATGATCCGCTAGACGATACGAAGCTGTGGGATGAACGGCAGTACCCGCTGCTCCCGGTCGGGAAGCTGGTCTTGAACCGCAATCCGAGCAATTATAAGGAGCAAGTGGAGAAACTCGCGTTCTCCCCATCCAACCTGCTGGAAGGCGCTGAACTTTCCGACGATAAAATGCTGCAAGGCCGCGCCAATATTTACACGGATTCGCAGCGGCGGCGGCTTGGACCGGATTTCCGTAGCATTCCGATTAATCATCAGTTGAACTGGACGCCTGACTCGCAGATCACCAGCGGCAACGGGAGATTTGTTGAAGGACGCCTGACGCGATCCGATATCCCGAAGCAGGATGATTTTACGCAGGCTGGTCAGTATTATAGGGCGCTTCCGCCAATTCAGCAGGAGCATCTCGTCGATAACCTGGGTGCCAATCTGGCTGCTGTCTCTCCCAGCACGCAAACGTTCGTACTCGGCTACCTCACCCAAGCAGATGCCGGGCTCGGTCAGCGGGTCGCCCGCAAGATTCAGGCACAGCCTAAAGGCTAGGTTGCGTTACGAGGAATTACGGAAATGGGATCAAGTTCTTGTCGTCTGGTTTTGACAAGAAATTGATCCCATAAATAAAAAAGGCCCCGATATTGAGAGCCCTGCAAAAGCCTTGCATTTGATTAAAAGTGAGCTATAAATTGAAACTCATTGAGAAATATTATCAATCGCGGGTAACAATGCAAGTTCTTGTCCTAAGTCGGCTAACGATATATGTTCTTGTCACTGGCTTTTGACAAGAACATATATCGTTAAAATGAAAAAAGCCTCGGTTAGCGGCTTCTTAAGCATATATGTTCTTGTCACCAGACACTCGTGTCCCTATATTATCATCTATTCTGAAGATATTTTCGCCAATACTGTTCAAAAAATTGATGCTGATGTGAGTCTAAAATCGTGTTTAACGGGAGTATTGCATCGACTCTGTGTATCAGTATTATCGTACATTGAGCGAACAAAAACTTGAAACTCGTCCGATACTATTGTGTGTTCACTCGATAGGAAGGGCTTCAACCATATATTTGGCGTCTTTATACAATTTGTATTACCTGTAAATATGCCGTGTCATACACACTGTTGTTAGATCCATCAGGTACAATTGTTATAAGATCTCCTGCACTTAAAGGTAAAATAGCTGAACCATGTTGTGGAATTTTATGAGATATAAAAACTGAAGGTTGGAGTTCCAATCTGCTCTGATACTGGGGGGTTACAGGTATTCCTCCATTAACTCTTATCCTTAAATAAACAGAGGCAATAGTCGCAGTAGAATTTGAACTTTGAATAGAGGAAGCAGCATATTGCACATGATAGATCCCAGTTATAAGAATTTGCAAACGGGATGGTGAAATGAAAGCTACGGAATTTAAAGGACCAGGAGTGTCAAACAGAATTGGAACACCAATACTATATACTTCAGTTGTTGGATTCGTCTTAGTAACATATCCATAAGCCGGAGTTATTGTTACTCCTGTTGCTCCTGTTGCTCCTGTTGCTCCCGTTGTTCCTGTTGCTCCTGTTGCTCCCGTTGTTCCTGTTGCTCCCGTTGCTCCCGTTGCTCCCGTTGCTCCTGCTTCACCTGTTGCTCCCGTAGCTCCCGTAGCTCCCGTGTCACCTGTTGCTCCTGTTGCTCCTGTACCTCCTGTACCTCCTGTACCTCCTGTACCTCCTGTAGCCCCTGTTGCTCCTGTTGCTCCTGTTGCTCCTGTTGCTCCTGTTGCTCCTGTTGCTCCTGTTGCTCCTGTTGCTCCTGTTGCTCCTGTTGCTCCCGTTGCTCCTGTAACTCCTGTACCTCCTGTACCTCCTGTACCTCCTGTAACTCCTGTAGCCCCTGTAGCCCCTGTTGCTCCTGTTGCTCCTGTTGCTCCTGTTGCTCCTGTTGCTCCTGTTGCTCCTGATGCTCCTGATGCTCCTGTTGCTCCCGTTGCTCCTGTTGCTCCTGCTTCACCTGTTGCTCCTGCTTCACCTGTTGCTCCCGTAGCTCCCGTAGCTCCCGTGTCACCTGTTGCTCCTGTAACTCCTGTAACTCCGGTAGCCCCTGTTGCTCCTGTTGCTCCTGTTGCTCCTGTTGCTCCTGTTGCTCCTGTTGCTCCTGTTGCTCCTGATGCTCCTGATGCTCCTGTTGCTCCTGTTGCTCCTGTTGCTCCTGTTGCTCCTGTTGCTCCCGTTGCTCCCGTTGTTCCTGTTGCTCCCATTGCTCCCGTTGCTCCTGTTGCTCCTGCTTCACCCGTTGCTCCTGCTTCACCCGTTGCTCCTGCTTCACCTGTTGCACCCGTAGCTCCCGTGTCACCTGTTGCTCCTGTTGCTCCAGTAGTTCCTGTTGCACCAGTAGCTCCCGTATCACCCGTCGCTCCTGTCGCACCCGTCGCTCCTGTCGCACCCGTCGCTCCTGTCGCACCCGTCGCTCCTGTCGCACCCGTCGCTCCTGTCGCACCCGTCGCTCCTGTCGCACCCGAAGCGCCTGTTGCACCTGTGTCACCTGTTGCTCCATTTGCTCCATTTGCTCCTGTCGCACCTGTAGCTCCTGTCGGACATATCGAATCATCAGGAAATTCGATTTCTATTTTTCCTCCACTGTACAGTTCAATTTCAATTTCTTCGACCTGAATCCAATCAATGACTTCTAAAAAATCCTCAAGTTCGGCTTCTCTTTCAGTTGAGTCATCGTCTTCATCGAATTTTAATTTGTATTCGACACCATTAAAATATTTGACTTCAATTTTTTTAATAACTATAATATCCACTGCTATTATTACATTCATTAACTGAGCAAGTTTACTCAAAGTACTTACACCTCCTTATGATTTGAGGTTAGTAATGTACAATCGCTATACAACCTCTTTATTATGGAATTTTTTTCTAATTTCTAATTATCTTATGATAAAAATATTAAATTGCTTGGACAAAATAAATAGAGTCCTAATCTAAATAATTCAACGATCCCATTTTTATCGCTAATTTTAACTGTGGTTATTCCTGGCTTATTATTTTAGATATCAGCTCGACACCGTTCAAAGTTTAGTTTCATGTGACCAAAAGGACAGAAGATTCCCTTTGTCAACACTGAAGATAACTGCCCGATAGTTGAGCAGAGCGACAGAAACGAAAACAAGCGATGGATAGTCCCATCGCCGCGTTAAAGTTCCCATATAGCTTAATTTAACAGTGCAAAGAAAATTATTTCTTAAGACGTTCTTCAATACGATGAATTACATACTCGATCCATTCTAATGGGGTCATTTCAATGAAAGGAAAATAGATTTGTGTATTATCCATTACAAAGAGTTCTTTTTCAGTTTGTGTCTTTGTATGGTCATTTAAAAACTCATTGCAACAATCGTAAGTGATTTTAATCCATTTCTCACTTTGTTCGTTAAGATATGATCCTAATGCCACATCAACAGAGCCCATATCTTGGTGGAAATTCCCCAAAAATAATATTAACTTGCTTTCTAAATCCAAATCTTCTAAGACATTATGATCTTGGAAATTATCGAAATTTACCATGTAGCCCCCCCTTTCTAAAATATCTGCAGGATACGCTCGGCAGTCTATATATGTTTGTTCAACTATAGTTCACCGTTAGTTGAGGGTTGCCACTCATTTATTTACTTTAGAGTGCATGCTCAGCTAGGTCAATAGCGACAGCTAGTTTAATCTGAGCCCCTTTACGAAGACCTTTTATAATTTCAGCTACTTGATTAGTACTTATGATAGGTTCCGCTTGAATCTCATATCGATCAAGTTCAATTTGAACTACTGTGTTCGTATCAACAAGGAAAGTATATCTTCACCTTGTTCTGGTATCCAATCCATAATCAATACTGACTTCATACCTGGATAGTTTTCTTTTAAGACATTTAGAAATCTCGACATTGATTTGTCTGTATACAATGTATAAGTTTTCATAGTTCTTATGCTTCATCATCGCACCTCACAAGTTAATGTCAAATCACTTTTTTGATTATCTATCCATAGTTCAAATTCAATGACATACCCTGACCCATCGCTGTATCCAATACGATTAGTATCATCTCTATATGCTGAATCAGGAGGTGGAGTAAGTTCACCCCAGTTATTTAACTCTTCTTTTATGTCCTCAATCGTAAGTTCATCTATGAGTTTCGCACTAATCTTATCAAAATCACCATTTACAAACTCTAAAACAGTTTCCCTTAACAATGATTCTAAGTATTCATTAACAGACACGGGAATCACTTCTTTTCATTTAGTATTTATGCCCCCATTATATCCTCATTCTATAGCCTAGATACCAACGTATTCTGCCCGTTAACATTCCTGTAGGTGTTAATAGATTGAATTTGCAGAAAAAAGAACGCCTCGCTACGATGAGTATGTACTGGGTTGCAGCCCTCAGAACTCACCTTAGGAGGCGTTATC